>NZ_BDBR01000009.1 GCF_001613085.1 Nocardia salmonicida NBRC 13393 | reverse complement strand
TTCTGCGAGCGCTGCCCGGCAGCGACGTGCAATTGGGCGCCATCCAGGGTTTCAACCAGCCGCTCAACGGTTTACGCGATGTGCGCCAGTACATCGAGGCGATCAGACCGGCGATGTTCGTGCCCAGCCATCACGACAACTGGCTTCCCGGCTTCACCGCGCGTGGCGACACCTATGAGCACACGTTGCGCGGCGAGCTGGAACGCATTCCCGCGCAGGGGCGCCCGACCTTGCGTTTCCTCTCCGATCCCGGCGACTACCTTCGACCGGACGCCCTGACGTTCACCCTCTGAGCGACGGCGGTTTCAGCGGAGGAGATCGGCTGCCCTCTCACCGATGACCACCGACGGCGCGTGGGTGTGGCCGCGGATGATGGTCGGCATCACCGAGGCGTCGGCCACGCGCAGACCATCCAGGCCGCGGATCTTCAGGTCAGGGGTGACGACACTGGCTGCGTCGGTACCCATCCGACAAGTGCTGGTGGGGTGGTAAAGAGTGTGAGATTGCCAAGTCAGGGCCTCCTCGAGGGTTTCCGCGAGCGTCGACTGCTCGCGTCTGGGCCGGAGAAATCCGCCGATTCGGGAGCCCAGTGGCTCGGCGGTCGCGATGCGGTGGGAGATCCGCAGGCCGGCGAGCAGCGCGGCGCGGTCGGCGCCGTCGGGGTCGGACAGGTACCTGGGGTCGATGAGCGCCTTGGCCGTCGGGTCGGCAGAGGCCAGGGTCACCGTGCCGCGGCTGCGCGGCTGGAGCAGGATCGGGCCCACCGCGATCCCGTGGCCGGGCGCGACGCCGATCCCCTCGTCGTAGAACGGTGCGGGCCCGAAGATGATCTCGAGATCCGGCAGTTCGAGTTCGGGGCTGCTGCGCACGAAGCCGTACGCCTCACCGACATTGGACGTGAGCATGCCCTTGCGGCGGGCGAGGTAGTTGAGCAACTCCCACGGCTTCTCCGCGTCGAACAGCGTGTCGGAGTCGACGGCGAAGCCGAGCAGCGAGACGAGGTGATCGGTGAGGTTGCGGCCGACCTCGGGCAGGTGGTGCACCACCGGAATGCCGTGGCGGCCGAGCTCTTCCCGGTCACCGACACCGGAGAGCTGCAGCAGCTGCGGGCTGTTGATCGCCCCACCACACAGCACCACTTCCTTACTCGCGCGCACGATCTGGGTGATGCCGTCCTTGCGGTATTCGACGCCGACAGCCCGGGTGCCCTCGAACAGGATCCGCGTCGCCTGCGCGCCGGTGAGCACGGTCAGATTCGAACGCTTGCGCGCCGGCTTCAGATAGGCATCCGCGGTGCTCCACCGGGCGCCGCGTTTCTGACTCACCATGGTTTGCGTGAAACCTTCGGGCTGGGGCAGATTCGCGCGCTCCCGCTTGAAACCGGCGTGCTCGGCCGCGGCGAGGAAGTCGTCGGTCCACCGGCGCGCGCTGCGCTGGTGCGAGATCCGCAGCGGTCCGGAGCGACCCTCGTCGGGTTCGGTGGCGTCCTCGACGGACTCGATGCGCCGGAAGTACTCGACCACGTTCGCGAACGACCAGTCCGGCCCGGCGGCGCGCGCCCACTCGTCGTAGTCGGCCGCGAAACCGCGGACCCACATCATCGCGTTCATCGACGAGGACCCACCGAGCATCTTGCCGCGCGGCCAGAAGATCTGGCGCTCACCGAGTTCGGACTGCGGGGTGGTCAGGTAGTTCCAGTCGAGGTCGGTCTGGAACAGCTTGGAGAACGCCGCCGGAATGTGGACGGCCTGATTCTTGTCCTCGGGACCGGCTTCCAGGGCGATGACGCTGGTGGCCGAGCGCTCGCTGAGCCGTGCCGCGAGCACCGCGCCCGAGGAACCGGTGCCGACGACGACGTAGTCGGCGATGCTGTTGTTCATCTGATTCTCCAAGGAAGTCGGGCTCAGCCGCGCAGGGCGGAAGCGAAGATCTGGGGCAGGCGCAGCCAGCCGGGGTCGGCGCCGAACCCGGCTAGCAATCTGCCCGTACTCGCGGCGGTCTTGTTGCCCACGAACCACGGCGGCTTCGGCGAGATCGCGAGCTCGCCGCGCAGCAGCGACCGCGGCGCGGGACGGAACGGGCCGCGCACGACGGTGCGTTCCACCCGGTCGATCAACCACGCGTTGTGGACGACGCCGATGCCGCTCTGCACGTCGTCGACGGTGTGGCCGGGGAAGGCGCCCCACGACGCGGTCGGCGTCAGGTAGCCGACGCCGGTCCACGCGTTGATCGCCACCGTGCCGTAGCGCAGATCCTCGATCATTTCGTCGAAGGCCGTACCGAGCTCGGAGATCGTGGCGGGCGCGGCGATCACATTGACGCCGAGCGTGCCGACGAACGCCTCGTTCGCGGCGCGAGCCGCCGCGTAGGTGAATTCCGCGCCGGTTCCGGGCAATTCGACCACGCCGAGCACCGGCGCGAAGTATTCCTCGGCCAGCAGCGGCTCGACCGGCGACGGCGCGACCCCGGTGACCAGCAGCCGCTCACCGCTCGGTCCGAGCCGCTCGGCCCCGGGATAGGACTCGAAGGCCCGCGCCACGCGATCGTCGCTGCCCGGGTAGTACGCGCGACGGGCGGGCGCCTTCGCGAGCGCGTCGCGCAGCGCGGCGAGGAACTGGTCCTTCTGCGCCCAATCGGCGGAGATGATCAGCGCCTGGGCGGCGACGCAGTTGTAGCCGCCGTTGTGCAGGCGCTGGGTGGCGACGTGCTCGGCCTGGTAGCCGATATCGGCCGCGCTCCAGTCGCCCGGCAGCACGATCGTCGGCGACACGCCGCCGAGCTCGCTGGTGACCGGCTTGGTGAGCTTCGGCGTGCCCGCCAGCTTCCGCTCGGCCGCCTCGGCATCGGCGCCCCAGACGATCGCGTCGTGGGTGCGCGCACTGCCGGTCATGTGCACGTGGTCGACGAGATCGTTGTCGACCAGATAGCCGCCCACCTCGGCGCCACCGGTGAGCAGCCGCACCGCGCCGAGCTCGATCAGCGGGGCCAGGATCTTGGTGAACACCGGCAGCATCGGATCGGTGATCGGGTTGAGCTTGAGCGCGACGACCCGGTTGTGCGCGATGAGCTCGTAGAGGACGTCCAACGGCGCGATCGAGGTGATGTTGCCCGCGCCGAGCACCGCGCCGATCCCCTGTGTTCGGCTCGGGTCCAGTTGGGCCAGACCGGCATTCGCCTTCGCGGCGGCACTGCTGACGCCGCGCTGCAACCACACCTCGGCGCTGAATCCGTTGAGCAGCAGCGCGTCGAACGGGCTCGCGGGCAGCACATCGACGGTGATCCGGTCGCCCGCGACACCGAAAGAGGCGTTGTGGAGCGGACTTTCGCCGCGGGCGAGGACGTCGAGCGTCTTCGCCAGCGCGCCGAGTCCGGCGGCCATCACATACGGTCCCGAGATCCACTCCTCACCGACCAACGGAGAGGAGGCGTCGAGCCCCTTGATGCCGATGGCTGCGGCGACCCACTCCTGACCGTGCCGCCCGGTGAGCTCACGCACCCGATCCAGCAGCGCACGCCTGTCGGACAGCGAGGTGGCCGCCCACTTCTTCTCGCCTTCGGCGAGTTCGGACAACGCGATATCGACCGCGGCACGGGCGGACTCTGCCTTCTTGGTGACCACTGACGATCCTCCACAACTGTTCGGTACGGTCCACGGCGCAGCGGACGAGATGGATCAATTCTCTCGCCGCCGAGCCGGCAGGCACCATGTGCGCTCGTTGCGGATCGACCCCCACCTCAGTTGTGTGCGAGCACAACGACGACGTGATGCGGCTCATGTCGAGATCTGCGCGCTCTGGCCATCGATCCCGAGTACGACCGGTGTCGACTCCGCTGGTCGATTCACTTGATGTGCCCGTGCACAAATCTATGGTGGCGTGGATCATGTCGTGTCACCTAACATCGAGGGGTGACCGCACCACCGCCGACCACCGCCACGTCGACCTTCGAGCCGGCCGCACAGCTGCTCGACTCGGTCGAGCAGCTGGCCGAGGAGCTGGTGAGTCGCATCGCCGCCGCGGACCGTTCCTATGCCGATCCGGGGCTGCTCACGGCCGAGGAACTCCAGCAGGCATGCCTGGACAACCTCACGGCGATCATCACCACCCTGTCCGGCGCCGAGCCGACGCGGCTGCACACCGCGCGCGCGGTCGGACGACTCAAGGCCGAGCGCGGAGTCCCGATCGCCGCGCTGCTGCACGCCTTCCGGCTCGGCGGCCGATTGCTCTGGGAGGAACTCACGGCCCGGTCCACCGGTCCGGGCGATCCGCGCCTGCACGACCTCGCCACCGCGCTGTGGGAACTGATCGACTCGTTCTCCGACGCGGCTGTCGAGGCATACCGCGAGACCGAGATCATGCTCGCGCATGTCGACGCGCAGTCCCAGAACCGTTTGGTCCGTACGCTTTTCGACGACCACTCCGACAATCCCGCGCACACCTTGACCGCGCTGCGCACTTTGGGCCTGTCCGAGAACGGCACGTTCGCGGTTGTGTCGATCGAGACCACCGACCCCGGCGCCACCCTCCCCGGCAGCCTGGTCGGCGCGTTGCGAGATCTCGGCGCCAGATCCGTGTGGGATTCGCAGATCGACTCACACACCGGGCTGCTGTCCTCGGCGACGCCCGTGGCGGTCGAACGGGCCGCCATCGCATTGCCCGAGCTCGTCGACGGGCGGACCGGCCTCAGCGCCCCCTTCACCAGCCCGACCGCCATTCCCGGCGCACTGACCGAGGCACGCCTCGCCGCCCGCAGCGCGCGACCCGGCGCGCACACCGTCGTCCGATTCGGCAGCGAGCCCGTGGCCCACCTGCTCGTCACGGTGCCCGAGGCGAGTCGGCGGGCCACGACCCAGATCCTCGGGCCCGTACTTCGACTGCCCACTGCCGAACGCGACGATCTGATCGGGGCGCTCGACGCCTGGTATCAATGCCGCGGATCGACCGCCGCCGCCGCCGAACAGCTGCACTGTCACCGCAATACGGTGCGCTACCGCCTGCGCAAGATTCGCGACCTCACCGGCCGTGACACCGCCGACCCGGTGCAGTCGGCGGAGCTGCATCTGGCGCTGCAAGCGGTCACCCTCCTCGGGCCGTCGTAACCCGATCGGCCGGGGAATGCCGCATCGGGCGATGAGTTTGCCCGGGTGAGCTCGTCTGCATCGATACAACCCGCAGACGATCAGGAGAACCCGATGGCGACCACTTACACCTTCGATGTCTTTTCCAGCCTCGACGGCTTCGGCAGCTACAACGGTAATGGTGACTGGGGTGGGTACTGGGGCAAGCAAGGCCCCGAACTGCTCGACCACCGCCTCGCTCTGTTCGAGGTGGAGCAGCGAATGATCTTCGGGCCCAACACCTATCGGGCGTTCGCGGACATGCTGGCCGCGGGCGACGTGGACGAGGTGCGCGACCCCTGGGTCACCCGGATGCGCGATCTCCCGGCGACGGTGGTGTCGAACACCCTCGAGGGGCCGCTCGACTGGCCGGACGGGACCATCGCGCGCGGCGACGCGATCGATGTCGTCGCCCGGCTCAAGGAGGAGTCCGCGGTGCCGTTGCGCTCCCACGGCAGTTTGTCGATGAACCGGGCGCTGATGGCCGCGGGACTCGTAGACCGAGTCCAGGTGACGCTGTTCCCGGTGATCACCGGACAGACCGGTGACGACCCGATCTTCCGGGGCGCGGCCGACTTCGACCTCGAACTGCTCGAGCACCGCACGCTCGACGGCGACATCCAGGAACTCGTCTACCGACCGACCCTGCACGGCTGAGTCCGGTGTGAAGTCAGCCGGTTCGCGGCGTGTCAGAATGCGCCCATGACCATCAAGTTCGACGCACTCGATGCCGCGTTGCTGGCCGAACTGGCCCGTGATCCGCGGGCGCCGATCCTCGAGCTGGCGCAACGGCTCGGGGTCGCCCGCAATACCGTGCAGGCGCGGATGCGCAGGCTCGAGGCCTCGGGCGCCGTGCGGGGGTATCCGCCCGATATCGATGTGCAGGCGATCGGGTTCGCGGTGCACGCGTTCCTCGGCATCGAACTCGACCAGAACAAGCTGGATCCGATCATCGAGACGCTGCGCGGGTTCCCGCACGTACTCGAGGTGCATGCCACCACCGGCCGCGCCGACCTGCTGGTCCGCATCGCCGCGCGATCCCAGCAGGACCTGCTGGAGATCATCCAGCGGGTCCACGCCATCGAGGGCGTGAAACACACCGAGACGATGCTCGCGCTGGCCACCCCGATCGGGTACCGGAGCCTGCCCCTGGTCGAGCATCTGACGAACACCCGCGATGTGACCTAGGTCTCGCGACTCGAGCAGATTGACGCATTCGAGTCAGTGGCGCAGATCACTTTTGAGCAGTCTGATCAACTTTTTAGCCGACTGTTGACACAGATCACCTATCACCGGCACATTTCGCTGCACCGATAGCAAGTTCCTTCGCGCAGTGAGGTGATCATGACCAGCGTCGTCTGTTCCACCGCCCGACCGCTGGCCGACCCGGCCGCACCCTACGACCTCGCCGATCGCTACCGCTCCGGCGCGGGCCCGGTGCTGCTGACCGGGGTCCAGGCCATCGCCCGGCTGATGGTGGAACAGCACGTGCGCGATATCCGTGCCGGTCGCCGCGTCGCCACATTCGTCTCCGGCTACCAGGGCAGCCCGCTGGGCGGGGTGGACAAGATGCTGCTCGGCATGCCGGAGGTGCTCACCGAGCACGACATCACCTTCGTTCCCGGGTTCAACGAGGAGCTGGCGGCCACCTCGGTCTGGGGTAGCCAGGCCGAGCTGCCCGCCGGACAGCCGACCCACGACGGCGTTGTCGGCGTCTGGTACGGCAAGGGCCCCGGCGTCGACCGCGCGACCGACGCCATCCGGCACGCCAATATGTACGGGGTGAACCCGCGCGGCGGCGTGCTGCTGCTGGTGGGCGACGATCCGGCCTCGAAGTCGTCGACCGTGCCCGCGGTGAGCGAACGCTCGCTGGCCGCCATGGGCGTTCCGGTGCTGTTCCCGCGCAATGCCGAGGAGATCATCACCCTGGGCATGCAGGGCATCGCGCTGTCGCGGGCGTCGGGCTGTGTGGTGGCGCTGAAGATCGTCGCCGATGTCGCCGACGGCGCCTGGACGGTCGACGCTGGCGTGGCCGACCTGGCCGTGACGGTGCCCGAAGTGCATTGGGAGGGAAGGCCGTTCGTCTACCGGCAGCGGCCGATGGCGGCGCCGACCGACAGCGTGCTCGCCGAGGCGGACCTGTACGGACCGCGCTGGGCGACGGTGCACGCCTACGGCGCGGCCAACGCCCTCGACGTGATCGAGGTGGACCCGGCCGAGGCTACGGTGGGGATCGCGGCCACCGGCACCACCTTCGACGCCGTCCGCCAGGCCCTGCTGGATCTGGGCGTCGACGACGCGACCATGCACCGGGCCGGAATCCGGTTGCTGCGCATCGGCATGCCGTACCCGCTCGGCTCCGCCGCGCTCACCGAGTTCGCCCGTGGCCTGGAGCAACTGATCGTCGTCGAGGACAAGACCGCGTTCATCGAAACCCAGGTCCGCGAGATCCTCTACGGCACCACGGACGCGCCGCAGGTGCTCGGCAAGCAGGACGAGCGCGGCGCGCGACTGATGCCCGTCGACGGCGAACTCACCGCGGGACGCCTGCTCGCCCCGCTGCGCCGGGTGCTGCGCGGGCGGGTCGAGCTGAAACGGGCAGCGCCACCGGCACTTCCGCTCGAAGTCCTCTCCGCCAAGCGGACCCCCTACTTCTGCAGCGGGTGCCCGCACAACCGCTCCACCGCCCTGCCCGACGGCTCGATCGGCGGCGGCGGCATCGGCTGCCACACGCTGGTCACCATGTCCGGGCGCACCGACAGCGCGGTCACCGGGCTGACCCAGATGGGCGGTGAGGGCAGCCAGTGGATCGGGCAGGCGCCGTTTACCGACGTCCCGCATCTGTTCCAGAACATCGGCGACGGCACCTTCTTCCATTCCGGGCAGCTGGCCGTGCAGGCATGCGTGGCGGCCAAGGTGAACATCACCTACAAGCTGCTCTGGAACGAGGTCGTCGCGATGACCGGCGCCCAGGATGTGGAGGGCGGGATCACCGTCGCCCAGCTCACCCACAAGCTCACCACCGAGGGCGTCGGACAGATCATCATCTGCGCCGATGATCCCAAGCGCCACCACAAGCGGGCGCTGGCCAAGGGCACGCTGCTGTGGCATCGCGACCGGCTCGACGAGGCGCAGCGGATGCTGCGCGAGATCGAGGGCGTCACCGTGCTGATCTACGACCAGCACTGCGCCGCCGATGCCCGCAGGCAGCGCAAACGCGGAACGCTGCCGGTTCGCAACACCAGGGTGGTGATCAACGAGGCCGTCTGTGAGGGCTGCGGCGACTGCGGCGCCAAGTCGAACTGCCTGTCCGTGCAGCCGGTCGAGACGGAATTCGGGCGCAAGACCCGCATCGACCAGACCTCGTGCAACACCGATTACAGCTGCCTGGACGGCGATTGCCCGTCGTTCGTGACGGTGGAGGTCGACCCGGAGAAGGGGAAAGCCGAGCCGCGCAAAACCATCGAGCCGCCCGCGGTGACCGATCCGGCCGTGGACGCACCGCAACGCACCCAGAACGTACTGATCGCCGGCATCGGCGGCACCGGCATCGTGACGGTGAACCAGGTGCTGGCCACCGCCGCCCTGCGCGCCGGATACGAGGTAGAGAGCCTGGACCAGATCGGCCTGAGCCAGAAGGCCGGACCCGTGCTGTCGCACCTGCGTTTCTCCGCAACGGAATTGGAGCCCGCCAACCGGCTCACCCCGGGGAGCGCGGACTGTCTGCTCGCCGTCGACCTGCTCACCGCCACCGATCCGAAATACCTCCAGTACGGCGACGCGGCGAGCACCACGGCCGTGGCCTCGACGAGTCAGACCCCGACCGGCGACATGGTGTTCGACAAGTCGGTGGCCTACCCCGCGACGGAAACGCTGCTGGAACGCCTTGCCACGGTGACGAATTCGATCAGTCACTTCGACGCGCTCGCGGCGGCGCTGACCCTGTTCGGGAACACCGCGGCGGCGAACTTCCTCATCGTCGGCGCGGCCGTGCAGACCGGCGGGCTGCGACTGCCCGTCGCGGCGATCGAGGAAGCCATCGGGATCAACGGTGTCGCGGTGAACGCCACCATCGCGGCGTTCCGGTGGGGGCGGGTCGCCGTCGCCGATCCGGCGGCGTTCGCGGCGGCGGTCGAAACCGGTCGGCCTCGGCGCACCCAGCCGGTGGCGCCCGCGGAGTTGCTGGCACACACCAGCTTCGAGGGCGAGGTGCGCAGGCTCGTGGAACTTCGAGCAGCGCAGCTGATCGGCTACCAGAACGCGAAGGTGGCGCGCCGCTACCTCGAGACGGTCGAATCAGTTTGGGCGGCAGAACGTTCCGTCACCGAGCGCACCGAGTTCAGTGAGGCGGTCGCACGCGGGCTGTTCAAGTTCACGGCGTACAAGGACGAGTACGAGGTGGCCCGACTGCTCGTGGACCCGGACTTCCTCGCCGACGTGCAAGCCCAGGTGCCGGGTGGCGAGAAGCTCACCTACAAACTGCACCCGCCGATGCTGCGCGCACTGGGTCGGGACAAGAAGATCGGACTCAGGCCGAAGTCGCATGTGGCGCTGAAGGTTCTGGCCAAGGGTAAGTTCCTGCGCGGCACCATGCTCGACCCCTTCGGCTACGCCCACGTCCGCAAGGTCGAACGCGAACTGCTGGCCCACTACACCGACATGGTGCGACGACTGGCTGATGGCCTGACCACCGAGAACTACGACACAGCCACCGCAGCAGCCGCACTGACCGATGTAGTGCGCGGTTACGAGGACATCAAACTCGGCAATGTCGAGCTGTACCGCGCCGGACTGCGCGATCTCGGCATCGAGGACTGAAGCCCTCCGGCACCTGCCACGCACCCACACCGCCGCATACCCGCGGCACCACCACAACACCGTCGCACGCCGGGCACGACCCTTGCTGCGCGGTAACAAGAAAGGAAATCGACAGTGACCGTTGCGCACACCGAGGCAGGAGTCTTCGGCCGATCGCACGAGCTCAGTGCCCGCGCCCACGAGCAGGTCGTGTTCTGCGAGGACGACAGGTCCGGGCTGAAGGCGATCATCGCCATCCACTCGACCGCGCTCGGCCCCGCCCTCGGCGGTACCCGCTTCTACCCCTACGCCGACGAATCCGCCGCGTTGCAGGACGTCCTGCGACTGTCGTGGGGCATGACCTACAAGGCAGCGGCGGCGGGGGTGGATCTCGGTGGCGGCAAAGCGGTGATCATCGGCGACCCGGCCACCATGAAGAACGAGGACCTGCTCGCCGCCTACGGACGCTTCGTCGAAACCCTCGGTGGGCGCTACATCACCGCCGGTGACGTGGGCACCGGCACCGACGATCTCGACGTCATCGGCAGGCACACCCGCCATGTCACCGGCCGCAGCGTCGGCGCGGGCGGCAGCGGTGACAGCGCCCGACTGACCGCGCTCGGCGTGTTCCACGCGATGCGATCCGGTGCCGAATTCGTCTGGGGTGCACCCACACTGGCCGGTCGCACGGTCGGCGTCGAGGGCGTCGGCAAGGTCGGCCGCGAGCTCACCGCCCTGCTGCTCGCCGACGGCGCCGAGGTCTGCGTGACCGATGTGAACGAGGCGGCGCTGGCGCGCATCACCGACGAACTGCCTGCCGTGCGGCTGCTGTCGGCGGTGTCCACCGCACCGGTCGACGTGTACGCACCGTGCGCCATGGGCGCCACCCTCACCGCGGCCGGCGCCGCGACGATCGAGGCGAAGCTGATCTGCGGCGCGGCCAACAACCAACTCGCGACCCCCGAAGTCGAGCGGGCGCTCACCGAGCGCGGCATCGTCTGGGTGCCCGATTTCGTCGCCAACGCCGGTGGCCTCATCCAGGTGGCCGGTGAACTGCGCGCCGCCTCGCCCGCCGAGGTAGAAGCCGAGGTCGCCGACATCTACCCGCGCTGCCGCGAGATCATCGCCGCCGCCGTCACCGAGGGCATCGGGACCGGCGCCGCCGCCAACCGCTTCGCCGAGCGCCGTCTCGATGCCATTCCGAGGTCGCTGCGATGATGTCGAAGAGCGGACTGTTCCGCACCAAGTCCGTCGAACAGTCGATCCGCGACACCGACGATCCGGATGCCAAGCTGCGTAAGGATCTGACGGCCAAGGACCTGACGATCTTCGGTGTCGCGGTGGTGATCGGCGCGGGCATCTTCACCCTCACCGCGCGCACCGCGGGCACGGTGGCGGGACCCGCGGTCTCGCTGGCCTTCGTCTTCGCCGCGATCGCCTGCGGGCTCACGGCCCTGTGCTACGCGGAGTTCGCCTCGACCGTGCCGGTGGCGGGCAGCGCGTACACCTTCGCCTACGCCACCTTCGGTGAGGTGATCGCCTGGATCATCGGCTGGGATCTGATCCTGGAGTTCGCGATCGCGGTGTCGGTGGTCGCCAAGGGCTGGTCGCAATACCTCGGCGAAGTGCTCGGGTCCTCGGCGCCGGTGATCCATCTCGGATCGGTGACCTTCGACTGGGGCGCGGTGCTGATCATCGCGGTGGTCGGCGTGCTGCTGGCGACCGGGACCAAGTTGTCGTCGCGGGTATCGGCCGTCGCCGTCGCGATCAAACTGGGTGTGATCGCGCTGGTGCTGGTCGTCGGCGCGACCTATTTCAAGCCGTCGAACCTGACGCCCTACATCCCGCCCGCGCAACCGTCGGAGAAGGCCGAGGGGATGCACCAGTCGCTGTTCGCCTTCCTCACCGGATCCGGTGGCACCAGCTACGGCTGGTACGGACTGCTCGCCGCGGCCAGCCTGGTGTTCTTCGCCTTCATCGGCTTCGACGTAGTGGCCACCACCGCCGAGGAAACGCGCAATCCGCAGCGCGACATCCCGCGCGGCATCCTGGCGTCGCTGGCGATCGTGACGGTGCTCTACATCGCGGTCTCGGTGGTCCTCACCGGCATGGTGTCCTACACCGAACTCGCCGACGGCAACGCCACGCTCGCCACCGCCTTCGCCATCCAGGGCGCGACCTGGGTGAAGAACATCATCGCCATCGGCGCGCTGGCCGGGCTGTCGACCGTGGTGATGGTGATGTTCCTCGGCCAGACCCGGGTGTTGTTCGCCATGGCCCGTGACGGTCTGCTGCCCCGAGGTCTGGCCAAGACCGGCAAGAAGGGCACGCCGGTTCGGCTGACCGTGCTCGTCGGTGTGGTGTGCGCGCTGCTGGCCGGCTTCGTCGAGTTCGGCACGCTGGAGGAAATGGTCAATGTCGGCACGCTGGTCGCCTTCGTGCTGGTGTCGATCGGGGTGCTGGTGCTGCGCCGGACCCGTCCGGATCTGCCGCGCGGATTCCGCGTCCCGTTCGTACCGGTGGTTCCCATCCTGGGCGCCCTGGCCTGCCTGTGGCTGATGGTCAACCTCTCGATCGAGACCTGGCTGCGCTTCGTGATCTGGATGGCACTCGGTGTCATCGTCTACTTCGCGTACGGTCGCAGGCACTCGATCCTCGGACGCGGACAACCAGAATCCGCGGAGCCGGAGTTGACGCCGGTCAGATAACCGAAACCGCTGCACGCTCGTCGGGGTCGGCGCTCCCACCGGATCGCCGGCCCGCGATCGACGCGACATCACCGACGGTTGTCGCGACCGTGGTGCACCGCACCAGCATCTCGGGGATGCTCACCTCATCGATATGGCGTTGGTACCAGCTCACCAGTGCCGACAGGATCCCCAGCCACACGTCGGCGAGGATCTCGCGGTCGGTCGGATCCACCGGGCCCCGAGGACCGAGCAACGCGAAGGTTCCGTCCATCGCGAGTGCGCGGATCGACGCGCGATAGGTCAGCGCTGCCCGCCCGCCGGCCGTGGTCTCCAGCACCGTCGTGTCGTGGAGCAGTTCCCAGTCGTATCGCCGGTCACGCAGTGATTCGAAGATGCACCGGAGGGTGTCGGAAGCCATGTATTCGGCCGGACTGGTGGCGAGCACTCCGGTGATCGCGGTGACCAGCACCTCGCCCGCCTCTTGCACGCACCGCAGATGCAGGGCGTCCTTGCTGCCGAACAAGCTCAGGATCAACGCCTTGGAAATGTCGGTCTCCGCGGCGACAGCCTCCAACGACGTTCGCCGATATCCGTCGGTGCCGAAACGGAGCGTGGCAGCGGCCAGTATTCGTCGCTCCCGTTCCTGACGCGGCACCCCTTTGGTCCCCGAGCCGGTTGCCTGACGCACCGCCCCAGCTTACAGTCGAGTCACCGATATGACCGTGTGGTCATATCGGTGGCGAGAACGAGAATTGATCGAAAGGCGCAACCCGGTGACGTATACGGCGCAACCGCGACCCAGTTATTTCGAACGGGTCGGTGCGCACAGCTTCGTGCCGACGGTTCACGCCAGAGGGGCCTGGGCTGTCGATGAGCAGCACTTCAGCCCGCTCGGCGGGCTACTGGTCCACGAGATCGAACGAGCGCGAGCCGACGAAGGACGAGCCGAGCTACTGATCAGCCGCTTGAGCTTCGACATTCTCGGCCGAAACACGTTCGAGCAGTTCGATATTCACGTGGAAACCATCCGTCCGGGTCGAACGATCGAACTCGTCGAGGCGACAGTCACCATCGCGGGCCGTGTCACTGTGTCGGCGCGCGCCTGGCTGATGACGGCCGAGGACACCTGCGCCGTCGCGGGCGGAGAGCCGGACCGACTCCCCGCGCCGGAATCGCTGTCGCCGTGGCCGCTCGGTTCCGTGTGGCCCGGCGGGTATGTCGCTTCACTGGAGACTCGGCCGGTCGGTATCCCCCAGCCCGGACGCACCACGGCGTGGCTGTCCACACCTCTCGATCTGGTCGCGGGCGAAAAGGCAAGCGCCCTGGCGTCGTATGTAGCCCTGGTCGACACGGCCAACGGCATCGCGGTCCGCCAAGAACCCACCAAATGGATGTTCCCCAACCTGGATCTGACCGTTCACCTTTACCGGCAACCCGAGGCGGGGTGGACGGGCCTCGACACCACTGTCACCTTCGGCCACACCGGCCAAGGCATCACGAGCACCGTCTTGCACGACATCCGCGGCCCAGTCGGGCGCGCCGAGCAGATCCTCACCGTTCGACCACAGCCGGACAGCGAGAAATAGCGCCGCTGTCACAGCGTCAGCTGGTCGGCGGAGGACGTGAGCAGGTCGATGAGGTCGCGGTCGTGCACGGGCAGACGGCCGGTCTTGCCGATCGCGGCCAGGGCGCCGGTGATGGTGCCGTCGGCGGTGCGGATCGGAACGGCGACAGCGCTGCGGCCGAGGCGGCATTCGTTCACCTCGACAGCGACGGCGTTCGCGGCGACTCGGCGAAGCTCGGCGGCGAGGTCGGCAGCTTCGGTGATGGTGAAGGTGGTGACCTTGCGCAGGGTTGCCTCGGCAGCGAATTCAGGGTGCCGCACCATCAGTATCTTGCCGATCGCGGAGGCGTGCGGATAGTTGACCAGCACCTTCTCCCCGCTCAGCTCGTGGTCGGGGTCCTTGTCGATCATCCTGATCCGGCCGCAGTCGAAGGAGGCGAGATGGATGCCGAAGCGCAGCTGGGCGCGTAGTTCGCCGAGGATGCGGGGATTGCCAGAGGCAGGCTCCGGCGCGGCCGCCCCGGCGAGTTCGCGGGTACGGCGGCCGAGGGCGAAGCCGGACAGGTCCTCGATCCGCACCAGATAGCCGTCGGCGACAAGGAGATTCAGGAGGCGGTACGCGGTCGCGGGGGCGATGCCGGTCTGCGCGGCGATGTCTTTCGCGGTGGCGCCCGAGCCGAGTTGCGCCACCGCTTCGAGCAGGGCCAATGCCTTCTGGACAGCCCTCGGCTCGTGCCCGGTCGGGCCGTCGCGGCGGGTCGTCGTTGTCACTGTTCGCCGCGGTCCGCCCCCACCAGGGCCATCGCGCCGCGGGCGTTGACGGCGAACACCCCGGCACCGGGCAGCACGTCAGCGGATTCGGGACTGTCGAAAACACCCATGCCCGTGAGGGTTCGGGGATCGGTGTCCCGGAGATATCGATACCAGGCGGCACCGACCACCAGCACCGCGAGCACCGTCGCGGGCACGACCAGCACACCGTCGCTCGCATCCGACACCGTCAGACAGAGCAGCACCGAAGCGAGCACCCCACTGCCGACCCACCCGGCGACGAGGTCGACCCGGCTCAGCTCTCGGATACGGCCGAGGAACAGCACAGCCCCCACCGCGACCAGGATGTAGGACAGAGCGAGCGCCGTGCGCATAACAGTCTTGGCCTCGGCCGGCACACCGTCGAGCGCGACGAAACCCGAACCGGCCGTCGCGACTATGCCGATGATCAGCACCAATGCCACGTGCGGGGTCCGCAACCGCGGACCGACCCGGCTCAGCAGCCGCGGCAGCACACCCTCCACACTCATCGAATACACCAGTCGCGACGCCGCGTTGGACGAAGCCATCGACGATCCGAGCCACGAGCACGTCAGCCCCGCGTCGAGCAGGATCACCACGAGCAGACTCGACCCACTGGCCGTCCCGTGCAGATACGCGTTGACCACCGCTCCCGCATGCCCGGACCAGGCCGCCCACGACGCGAAGATGAACAGTGCCCCGCACAGGACCGGGGTGAGCAGCACGGTGCGGGTAACGGTGACCAGCGGACGTCGCGTCTCCGGTGCGAAGAAGGTGGCGCTCTCGAAGCCCGCGAGCGCGAAAAGCGCCGACATCGCGATCGCCAGCACCGCGGGAACATTCGGTGCGGTCGGCGTGATCGCGACGGCGGGCCCCGATACCAGCATGAGGCCGATGATGAAGGCCAGCGAACACGCCTCGACCGCCAGAATCGCGATCGCGGCGAACCGCACGCCGCGCACGAGCACCGCCCCGACCAGCACCGCGATGCCGAGGTAGACCGCCCCGATCTGCCAGCCGCGCAGCGTGATTCCCAGTTGCGCCGCCAACGCGAGCGCGGTCTGCGACCCGTGATACATCGTCAAAGACGCACTGCCCAGATACTTCACGAGCATTCCGACACCACACGTCAGCGCCGCACGCGGTCCCGCGCCATGGCTGACGAACGTATACAGGCCGCCCGCCGCGGACAGCCGCCGGGTGAACTGTGCGACGCAGAACGCGATCAGGGTGACGACCAGAGTGGCCACGATGATGGTCACCACCCCGGGCAGCAGCGTGTCGTGGGTGAGCATGGTGACCGGCAACAGCACCATCGACGCGGCGGGCGCGGTGGTGGCCACCGACTGACCGAGCAGCGCCACCCCGGACAGTTGCCTGCGCCCGAGCGCGCGCAACGGCGACACCGCAGGTCGCTCGGGCTCCCCCGCCGCGAACGACCGCGCGACCGCGTCGGCCAATGCCGTCACCACACACCTCCCAGTTGCCGGTGCGGGCGAGGTTAACCAGAGCTGGTTTCGGGGGTATTGCGGGCGCGAGTCAAGCGATGGACACCGAGCGAGAAAGTGCCGACGGCGATCTCACTCACCGATCGGTGAACGTTTTCCACGGCGTAGCGGCACCGACCCACCCTCGACGGACGCTGTCGCAGAACGGATATCGCGGCGGACGGAGCTTCCCATGGCAGTCACCAGAAGATCATTCATGCAGAGTCTCGGCATCACCGGTGGTGCCGGTCTCGCCTACGGCGCGATGTCGACCCTCGGCCTCGCGCCCGCGACGGCGCAGGTGTCGTTCCGCTCGCCCGCCATGGGCGACCTCATCGGCAAGGCCGACGGTGGCGCGAAGGTGGCGATCCTCGGCGGCGGGCCCTCGGGGTTGTGCGCGGCCTACGAACTGGGCAAAGCCGGCTACGACGTGACCGTGCTCGAAGCCAGGAAGCGCGCGGGCGGGCGGGTGTGGTCGGTGCGCAACGGCACCACCGAAACCGATCTCAACGGCGAAACCCAGAGTTGCACCTTCGCCGAAGGGCATTACTTCAACCTGGGCGCCACGCGAATCCCGCAGAGCCACATCACCCTCGACTACTGTCGCGAACTCGGTGTCGAGATCCAGCCGTTCGGCAATCAGAACGCCAACACCCTCGTGAATTACCGGAGCGACACCTCGATCTCCGGTCAGTCGGTGCAATACCGCGCGGCCAAGGCAGATATGTACGGCTACATGTCCGAGCTGCTGCAAAAGGCAGCGTCGCGTGGCGCACTCGACGATGTACTCTCCGGCGCCGACAAAGAGGCGCTGTCCTCGTTCCTGCGCGATTTCGGTGACCTCTCCAGTGACGGCCGCTATCTCGGCTCGACCCGGCGCGGCTACACCTCCGAGCCCGGTGCGGGCCTGAACTTCGGCGAACAGCCGGCGCCGTTTCCCTTGTCGGACACGATCCGCAGCGGCCTCGGCCGCAATTTCAGCTTCGAATTCGGCTACGACCAGGCCATGATGATGATGACTCCGGTCGGCGGCATGGACCGCATCTACGCCGCCTTCCAGCGCGAAATCGGCAAGGAGCGCATCCATTTCGGCGCCGAGGTGTCGGCGATGAAGAACACCCCCGACGGTGTGCGGATCGAATACACCCAGGACGGCACGAACATGTCCCTCGATGCCGACTACTGCATCTGCACGCTGCCGCCCAATCTCGTCGGTCGCCTCGCCAACAACCTGCCCGCCGACGTACTCACCGCGCTGAAGGCCGCGATCCCGGTGTCCTCCGGCAAGCTCGGCATCGAATACTCGCGCCGCTGGTGGGAGCTCGACGACCGGATCTACGGCGGCTCCAGCAACACCGACAAAGACATCGCACAGATCATGTTCCCGTACGACCACTACAACGGCGACCGTGGCGTGGTGGTCGGCTACTACAACACCGGCAAACGCCATCAAGGGTTCGAATCACTCACGCACCGGCAACGTTTGGCGAAAGCCGTCGACGAAGGCGCGGCGATCCACGGCGACAGGTACCGCAGCGACATCGCCTCGTCGTTCTCCGGCAGCTGGCGACGAACCAAGTACTCCGAGGGCGCGTGGGTCGGCTGGTCGGGCAGCGGTTCCCACGGCGGCGAGGCCACCGCCGAGTACACGAAACTCCTCGCCCCCGTGGAGCGCATCTACTTCGCCGGCGACCACCTGTCCAATGCGATCGCCTGGCAGCACGGCGCCTTCACCTCCGCCCGCGATGTGGTGACCGCGCTGCATGCCCGC
This sequence comes from Nocardia salmonicida NBRC 13393, assembly GCF_001613085.1. Taxonomy (GTDB): domain Bacteria; phylum Actinomycetota; class Actinomycetes; order Mycobacteriales; family Mycobacteriaceae; genus Nocardia; species Nocardia salmonicida. The sequence continues at coordinate 376,610 of NZ_BDBR01000009.1, read as the reverse complement.
GTCGCCGCCTGAATCTCTCACCCCGACAAGGAGTATCGACCATGAAAACGACGATCACCCTGGCCGTGACAACCCTCGCGGCGCTCGCCCTGACTTCCTGTTCAGCCGATCCGGTCGAGTCGAAGCCGACCGGTGCGCCGAGTACGTCGGTTCTCGAAGTGGGACAGGCGAATCCGATGATCGCCCAGGGCGTGACGATCGCCGCCGACGCCGCCGTCTACAAGACCAGCGGCCTGGGCCCCACCGCCACCAACAAAGCCGCCCCCACCGGCAGCCCCGAATCCTTCATCGACACCCAGCAGTTCGCCGACGCGAAGCTGCCCGCCGGTGTCACCGTCACCGAAGCACAGGGCATGTCGGTGCTGGCCAGAATCCGGGAGAACCTCGAAGCCCAGGGCCTGACCCTGGACAACGTGATCAGCATGCGCGTGTTCCTCGACAACGCCCCCGGCACCGACCGCGCCGACTACGCCGGCTGGAACCGCGCCTACCGGCAGTTCTTCGCCAATACGAATCTCACCACCGGCGACACCGAGCTGGTCCCCCTCGGCACCGCGGCACCGGCCGCGCCCCTGGTCCGCAACGCGGCACGGCCGAGCCGCTTCGCCCTGGAAGTAGCGAGTCTGCCGGTGGCGGGATGGCTGGTCGAAGTCGAAGTCGACGCGGTGTACCCGGTGAGTAAGTGAATCGTGCCTGACGAATTCCCTGTTCAGGGGCATGTCCGGCCCGTGCGATAGCTCACGTTCCGGCAGCCTGTGGCACTGAGTGCCAGCCCGGGTGAAATAATCCCCGGGACAACCAGGGCAATGCGATGTTGGGAGTTCGGCAATGGAGTTGATCGGTGTAATCGGCGGCGGCACGATGGGTGCGGGTATCGCGGAGGTGTGCGCCAAGGCGGGCAGCTCGGTGCTCGTGCTCGAGACGAAGCCGGAGTTCGCCGAGGCGGCGCAGAACCGGATCGCCACCTCGATCGCCCGCGGCGTCGCCAAGGGCAAGATCACCCAGGACGAGGCCGACGCCGTGCTCGCGCGGGTGCGCGTGACCCTGGACATGAACGAGTTCGCCGATCGCGACCTGGTGATCGAGGCGGCGCCGGAGATCGAGGCGCTCAAGTACGAGATCTTCGGCAAGCTGGACAAGATCGTCAAGCCCGAGGGCATCCTGGCCACCAACACCTCCTCGATCCCCGTGATCAAGGTGGCGGGCGCGACCGAGCGGCCCGAGCGGGTCGTCGGTGTGCACTTCTTCAACCCCGTGCCGGTGATGCCGCTGGTCGAGATCATCTCGACCCTGGTGACCGCGCCGGAAGCGGCCGCGGCCGTCACCGACTACGTGAAGAACACCCTCGGCAAGATGGCCGTGCAGGCCGGTGACCGCTCCGGGTTCATCGTCAACGCGCTGCTCATCCCCTACCTCTGTTCCGCGATTCGGATGCTCGAGTCGGGCTACGCCACCGCCGAGGACATCGACGCGGCGATGAAGGGCGGCTGTGGCTACCCGATGGGCCCGCTGACGCTGCTCGACACCGTCGGCCTCGACATCGCCCTCGCGGCGTCGGAGTCGCTGTACGCGGAGTTCGCCGAGCCGCACTACGCGCCGCCGGCACTGCTGCGCCGGATGGTGGACGCGGGCCGACTGGGCCGCAAGACCGGGCGTGGGTTCTACGACTACGCGAAGTGATCCGCTGTCCCGCAGGAGCTCGTGCTCCTGCGGGACGCCTCCGCCACAGCAGTGGTCCTGGATTCAGGCCCGCGCCAGGTTCTCGGCATCGGGCGCGGGGAAGAAGCCGATGTCGATGTAGTGGTCGAAGTAGCGGGCGATGACCTCGGCGTCGACCGCGGGGAACTCGATCGGCAGGCCGCGGAAGGGCTCGACCGGGGCCGATTCCACCTCACTCAGCACCGCCACCGGGTTCGCCTTGGCGAGAGCGGCCGCGTAGTTGCCGCTCAGCGCGGAGGCCCGAGCCAGGATGGGGTCCGCGTCGGGGCGTTCGGCGGCAGTGGAGAGCTGCAGGCCGAATTCCATCGGGTCGATGAAGTCGAAACGGTAACCGCGGCTGCGGATTTCCTCGTAGACGACCTGCAGCGGCACCTGCGCGCCAGCGGCCCGGAAGATATTGCCGATGGCCGCCGCCTGGCGGGATCGGCGGACGATCCCCGCCGCGACATGGTCGACCGGGGCCATCTCGATGGCGATCGCGCGCACATCGACAGCCACCCCGAGCACCAGCATGGACCGCAACATCGTCCACCAGGCGTCTTCGGCGGGGGCCACGCCCGTGCGGGAGTCACCGGTGATCAAGCCGGGGCGGTAGACGGCGATGGGAACGCCACGCTCGATCGCGGTGTGCACGAGCTGCTCGGCGACCCACTTGGTCATCGCGTAACCGGGCAGACCGGCGGGCACACCGTTGGCCTGCGGGACCCCCGCCAGCACCGACAGGGTCGACACATAGTGGATCGGCTTGACCCGGGTGGTGGTGGCCAGGCGCAACACCTCGGTGGTGCCGCCGACATTGGCCGCCCGCATCCGCGCATACGGTTCGAGGTGGTTCACCAGCGCGCCGTTGTGATAGATCGCGTCGGCCCTCGCGGCGAGTTCGGCGAAACGCAGCGGGTCCATGCCGAGGTTCGGTTGCGCGAGATCGCCGGGTACGCCGACGATTCGGTCGACGTAGGGCGTCAGGTCGATGCGGTACTTCGCGGCGGTCGAGACGATGCGATCCACCGCGCCCGCGTCATCGGTGGCGCGGACCAGGCAGTGGATGGTCGCGGAGGTCTGCTCCAGGAGTTCGCGCAGCAGGAAGCTGCCGAGGAATCCGGTGGCGCCGGTGAGCAGCAGCGTGGCCGGTGCGCCGATGCGCTGTGGTGCGCAGCCGGTGAGGTCGATCGACGGGTCGAGGATCGCGTCTACGGCCGGATCCGGCCCGGCGGCCGAGGCCGAGGACTCGTCGCGCAGGGCCAGTGCCAGGTCGCTGACCAGCGGATAGCTGAACAGCAGGCGCAGCGGCACCTCGATGCCCAGTTGCTCGGCGAGGGTGGCGCGCACCCGGATCGCCGCGAGGGAGGTGCCGCCGAGCACGAAGAAGTCGTCGTCGCGGCCGACCCGTTCGAGGTCGAGAACCTCAGCGATCGCCGTCGCGACGATCTGTTCGTCGGCGGTGGCAGGCGCCTGGTATTCGCGGATCTCCACGGTGGGCGCGGGCAGCGCCTTGCGGTCGAGCTTGCCGGTGGCACCGAGCGGGAACTCGTCGAGCACCAGCAGGCGGTGCGGAATCATGTACGGGGGCAACAGGGTTCGGATGGTGGCCAGCACCTCGGCGGTGTCCACCGCGGCACCGAGGGGCGTCACGTAGCCGACCAGCTGCTCGTGGTGCACCGCGACCGCCGCACCCGCGACCGCCGGATGCGTGCGCAGCGCCGCCTCGATCTCACCGGGTTCGATGCGCAGGCCGTGCAATTTGAGCTGAACGTCGGTGCGGCCCAGGTAGGTCAGGTCACCGGACGGCAGCCTGCGCACCAGATCGCCGGTGCGGTACATGCGTTCGCCGACAGGACCGTACGGGTCGGCGACGAATCGTTCCATCGTCTTGTCGGGGCTGCCGAGGTAGCCGCGGGCCAGTTGCGCACCGGCCAGATACAGCTCGCCGGGCGTGCCGACGGGCACCGGCCGCAGCCGCGCGTCGAGAACGTAGGCGCGAGAGTTCCAGTGCGGCACGCCGATCGGAACGATGCCGTCGCCTACCTCGGTCACGTCGGCGCCGGTGATCGACACGGTGGCCTCGGTGGGACCGTACAGGTTGTGCAGTCGGCCCGCGGTGACAGTGGTGAAGCGTTCGATGGTGGCGTTCGGCAGTGCTTCACCGCCGACCCATACCGCGCGCACCGATCGCAGGGCGCCGGTCGGCGCGGAATCCAGGAGCATCTGGAGCACCGAGGGCACGATGGTGGTGCCGGTGACGCGGTGGCGGGCAATGAGTTCGGCCAGATAGGCCGGATCGGTGAGCCCGTGCGAAGCGGCCACGATCATGTGCGCGCCCGCGCGCAACGGGGTGGCGAAACCGATCATCGAGGCGTCGAAGGTGAACGGAATCGACTGCAGGACAGTATCGGACTCCCCCACGCCGTACTCGCCGACCATGAACGCGGCCTGGTTGACGATCGCCGAATGCGGTACGCCGACGCCCTTGGGCTTGCCCGTCGAGCCGGACGTGAAGATCACATACGCCAGGTCGAGGGTGCGCAGCGGGCGCAGGCGGTCGGCATCGGTCAGCCAGGTGTCGGAGAAGGCCGACAGCGCGACCCGGTCCACCGACACGACCGGCAGGCCGTCGGCTTCGATCGCGTCGGCGGTGGTGGTCAGCAGGCACACCGGCTGCGCGGCGGCGAGGATATCGGCGCGACGTTCGGCGGGTGAATCGGGATCGAGCGGCACGTAGGCGCCACCGGCCGCGAAGACCGCGTACATGGCCACGACGAGCTCGATCGACGGCCGAATCGCCACGCCCACAGTGCTTCCGGGACCCACGCCGTCGGCGACGAGCAGCCGGGCCAGTCGGTTGACGCGACGGGCCAGCTCGCCGTAGCTCAGCGTGACCTCGCCGAAGGTGACCGCGGGCGCGTCCGGACGATGCTGTGCACGGGCCCGGAATTCGTCGAGCAACGTCGAGTCCGCGACGGGGCGGAGTTCGCCCGAGGGCTCGGTCAGCTCGTCCGCCGTCAGCAGCGGCAGGTCGCCGACGGGCCGGTGCGGAGCGGCGACGGCCGCGGCGAGCAGCCCGGCCAGGCGGGTGCCGAGCGTCTCCATGGTCGAGGCGTCGAACAGGTCGGTGGCGTAGCGCCAGGAGCAGCGCAGACCGGCGGGCCCGTCGCTGTCCTCGAGCGGAACGACGGTGAGCTGCAGGTCCACCGGCGCGGCTTCCTCGCCCAGATCGACCGCCGACACCGTCAACTCGGGCAGCTCGAGGCGGGTGGCGCCGAAGTTCTGGAACGACAGCGCCACCTGGTACAGCGGGTGGTGGGCCTGGGTGCGCGGCGGATCCAGTTCGGCAACCAGCCGTTCGAAGGGCACATCGGCGTGGGCGAAGGCGGCCAAGTCGATATCGCGGACCCGATCGAGCAGGGCCGCGAAGGATTCGGCGGCGTCGATGCGGGTGCGCAGGACGACGGTGTTGACGAACATGCCGACGAGATCGTCGAGCTCGGGTTCACCACGGCCCGCGACAGGAGCGCCGACGGTGACGTCATCGGTCCCGGCGACCCGCGCCAGCAGCACCGACAGCGCGGCACGCACCACCATGAACAACGAGGCGTTGTGTTCGCGCGCAAGGGTTTCCAGTGCGGTATGCACCTGCGCGGAAACAGCGAAGTCCTGTGCGGCACCGCGGGTGCCCGCGACCGGTGGACGCGGGCGGTCGGTGGGCAGCTCGAGCAGAGCGGGGGCACCGGCGAGCGCGGTGCGCCAGAACCCGAGCTGCGCGGCCAGCAGTGAGCTGGAATCGTCTGCCGCGCCGAGCATTTCCTGCTGCCAGAGCGTGTAGTCGGCGTACTGCACGGGCAACGGCTCCCAGCCCGGCGCGACGCCGCCGGCACGGGCGGCATAGGCGGTCATCAGGTCGCGCGTCAGCGGGCCGAGCGAGAAGCCGTCGGTGGCGATGTGGTGCACCACGACGGCCAGCACGTGGTCGGTCGCGGAGAGCTGGAACACGGCCGCGCGCACGGGAACTCGACGGCACACATCGAACCCGCCGAAGGTCAGCCGGGCCAGTTCGCTCGGCAGGTCGGATTCCGCGATCGGGTCGACCACCACGTCGAGACCGGCCTGGGCCAGGGGCAGCACCTGCTGGAAGCCGGCGCCCTCGTGCTCGGGGTACACCGTGCGCAGCACCTCGTGCCGTTCGAGCACGTCGTCGAGCGCGGCGGTGAGCGCGGCGGTGTCGAGTCGGCCGGACAGGCGAAGCGCGACCGGGATGTTGTAGGCGCTGGATTCGGGATCCAGTCGCGCCAGGAACCACATGCGCTGCTGGGCGAGCGACAGCGGGACGTGCGCTCCGCGGTCACGCCGGGTCAGCGGCACGCGTACCGACGCGTCACCGACCAGCGCGTCGAGCGCGGTCGCCAGCTCGGCCACCGTGCCGTGTTCGAAAACGGTGCGGGCCGGGACTCGCACACCGACCGCGGCACCGAGGCGACCGGCCAGCTGGGTGGCGAGCAGTGAATTGCCACCGAGGGCGAAGAAATCGTCGCCGCGCCCGATCGGGTCCGCGCCGAGCAGCTCGGCGAAGACTTCCGCCACCGTGAGTTCGGTGGCGCCGCGTGGCGCGACGAACTCGCGCGCGACGAGTTCCGGCGCGGGCAGTGCCCGGTGATCGAGTTTGCCGACCGGCGTCAGCGGCACCTCGTCGAGCACCACGATCGCGGCGGGCACCGCGTGCTGGGGCAGGTGCTGCTCGGCCAGCCTGGTCAGCGCCGCCGTGTCGATGGTGGCGCCCGCGGCCGCGACGAGATAGGAGACGAGCGCGCTCTCCCCGCTGGGCAGCGTTCTGATGAGGGTGGCGCAGAAGCGCACCGTGTCGTCGGCGGCGAACAGCGCGTCGATCTCGCCGAGTTCGATGCGAAAGCCTCGCAGTTTCACCTGTGCGTCGGTGCGACCGAGGAATTTCAGGCCGACCCCGCCGGGCACCGGAACCCATTGCACCAGGTCACCGGTGCGATAGAGCCTGCCGCGACCGAGCGGGTCGGCCACGAACCGGCTCGCGGTGAGCCCGGCCCGGTCGTGATAGCCGCGGGCCAGACCTTCGCCCGCGAGGTAGAGCTCACCGGGCACACGGTCCGGAACCGGACGCAAGCGGCCGTCGAGGACCAGTGCCGTCATTCCCGGGATCGTGTCGCCCATGGTGATCACGTCGTCGGCGGTCAGTCGATCGCTCATCGCGCAGACGATGGTGGTCTCGGTCGGGCCGTACACATTGAAGAACGCGCGGCCCGGTGCCCACTGTGCGATCAACTCGGGCGGATACGCCTCGCCGCCGACGGCGAGCGCGGTCAGTTCCGGCAGCACCGCCGCGTCGAGCCCGGCCAGGGCCGCGGGGGTGATGAAGGCATGGGTCACGCGTTCGGCGCGCAGTAGTTCGGTCAGTTCGTCGCCGCCGTAGACATCGGGCGGTGCGATCACCATCGTCGCGCTCGCCCCGATCGCCAGGAGCATCTCCAACATGCTGGCGTCGAAGCTGGGCGAGGCGAAGTGCAGGGTGCGCGAGTCGCCGGTGATACCGAAGCGGCGGACCTGCTCGGCGCACAGCCCGGCCAGGCCGGTGTGGGTGACCGCGACGCCCTTGGGGACGCCGGTCGAGCCGGAGGTGTAGATGATGTAGGCGAGATCGTCCGGGGAGAGCCTGCGCAGGCGTTCGCCCGCACTCACTGGTTGGTCCGACATCGCGGCCGACTCGGCGCGGAACTCGTCGGAATCGATGGAGAGCCACTGGATTCCCGCGTCGAGACGTGCCGCGTCCGCCGCCTTCGCCAGCCCGAACCCGGCACCGGAATCAGTGAGCATGTGGGCGACTCGTTCGGCCGGGTAGCGCGGATCGACCGGCACGAAGGTGGCCCCGGTCTTGGCCGCCGCCCACACCGCGACCACGGACTCGATCGAGCGGGTCAGCGCGAGGACGAAGCGGTCGCCGGGCCCGAGGCCGCGCGCGATCAGCACCCTGGCCAGGCGCGAGGACCACTGGTCGAGTTCGGTGTAGGTGAGGGTCTGCCCGTCGAACCGCAGCGCGGGCGCTTCCGGGGCTCGCTCGACGGCGGCCAGCAGCAGCCGCGGCAGCGTGGACGACACCGGCGCACGGCGAACCCGGCGCGTGGCTCGTCGGCGGACGCCAGGAGCTTGCTCAGTCACCGGAAACGCTTCCCTTCACCATGGATCAAGCATGCGATCGCACATCTCTCACGTCGCCTGGATTTTCGGCTACACGGGGGTATCGGAAAAATCCTGCGTGACGGTACCGCAAATATCTCATCAATTTTGATGTCGTGGCAATTTGGTCGTTTCAACTCACAAATCGCTGGGTATAGCCGACTGAACAGTTTGTTACACAGCTCATACGCAGGTCATACGCAGGGCGAAGGACATTCGGGCGGACGCGAGATTTTCACATTCCGCCGAGGCGCCGCCTCACCATGGACCTGGCTATCTGTGACGATTCGCCCGCCACACACGACAAAACCGGAGACCGCGCACACGGCCTCCGGCAGTCGATGAATGCGAACGGAAATGGTTACCAGGCAGTAGCCCTTACCGGTCGGCGAATCTGCTCCTGCTCCGCCATCGAGGGGTCCTGCACGCGGGTGTTGCCCGCTTCGATCCACTGGGTATCGGCCACGCCGTGGCGGGAACGGTCGGTGCCGCGCACCGCCGTCTCGCAGCGCCGGGCCAGGTCCCGGCGGTCGACTCCGGGATGTTCGAGCGGCTCGAGCACGATCTCGACGACCATGCCCTTGCTGCGCAGTACTCGCTTCGCGGAATCGGCGAAGGTATCGCTGCCCACGAAACCCGGTACGGTGCAGGGCATTCCGTCGCTGTCCAGGTAGCGCAAACGCACCGGCTGGACCGGGGTGGCGGTGTCGACGGCGGCCTGGAACATGGCGGGCCGCATCGAGCCGTAAGCCCGGCCACACCACGTCGTGCCCTCGGGGAACACCACGATCCGGTTACCGGAGGCCAGCCGATCGGCCACCTGCGCGACCACGCCGGGCAGCTCACGCAGACGTGCCCGCTCGATCGGGATGACGCGGGTGAGCTTCGCCAGCTTGCCCAGCAGCGGCCATTCGACCATGTCGGCACGGGCGACGAAGCTGACTGGCTGGACCGCGGCCAGCGCCACCACATCCGCCCAGCCGATGTGCCCGGCCACGATCATCACCGCGGTGCCGGTATCGGCGAAGCCCTCCGCCGACGCGCTCTGCTCGGGCGCGCGGTTGTCGATGATGCGCAGCCGCATCCCGAGGCAACCCAGCGCCGCCCTGGCGTAGCGACGCTGCACCTGCTCGCGGCGCGACTTCGGGGTGGCCACGGTCAACACCGGGAAGCTGAGCACCAGCCCGGCGATTCCGGCCAGGCGGGCGAACATCCTGGCGGTGCCGACCTCGTCGATCGGCTCGATGCAGCCGGAACCACAGGGGCTCGACGGCATCCACGAATGAGAGTGCGTTGCGGGCGGCGCGTCGAACACCATGGTTTTACTTCCCGTCGAAATTGGCGGCCGCGCTCTGCAGCCGCTCCAGATACCGGGTGTTGATGGTTTCCATGCCGAGCAGCGCGACGAAGTCGGCGACGGCGAAATCGGGATCGTGTGCCGGTTCGCCGCAGATCTCGGCGCCGAGGCGTAAGTAGCCGCGCAACAGCGGCGGCATCTTGGGACGACTCGGCGGGATCATCTGGTCGAGCGAGAGTCCGTCGACGATCACCGGGTTGTACGGGTGCACGCGACGCTCGGGGTCGCAGGCGTGGCGGCCGAGCAGCTGGTCGCGCACGCCGCGCACGTTCACCCCGGCCGGATCGGTGGGCGAATCCTGCATCGGCACCGACACGCAGCCCATCACCCAGTCGTAGCCGGTGAGCTGGATGTAGTGCAGGATGCCCGCCCACATGAGGGTGAGCACCGAGCCGTTGCGGTGATCGGGCACCACACAGGCCCGGCCCATCTCCACGATCCGGTTGCCCGTGGGATCGAGCTGGGTCAGATCGAACTCGGTGGCGGTGTAGTACCCGCCCGCCGCGTCGACCTTGTCCGGCGGCAGCATGCGGTAGCAGCCGACGAACTGTTCGGAGAACTCGTCCCGAACCAGCAGGTGGTCACAGTGCTCGTCGAACCTGTCGGCATCGAGGCCGGTGCTGTTCTCCGGCATCTGGAAACCTGGTTCGGAGGCGAACACCTGGTAGCGCAGTCGCTGCGCGGCTTCCCGGTGCTCGGCATCAGACGCGACGACCAAGGAGTACCGAGATTTCCCCACCCCGGAGTCCGGCGCCGGGGCGGTCAACACGGACGAAATTGTCATACTGCTGATGAAGCCAGCCCGAGCTGGCATCGGAGCGACACCTCAGTGTCGTGCCGATGCCCGTTCGGTGAACGAGATGGGGGTCACACCGGGCGTTTACCGACCCGCTGCCCATCGTTCGCCCACCTGCGGGTTTCTAGCCGAACACGCCCGATTTCGGCGCTGGACCCGGTGCGCGATCGGGTATTTCGAGGGTCGCGCGACGACAACAGCCCGCCGATTCCTCGGCGGGCTGTTTCGTGGGCCGGGTCAGACGTGCACCCGCTCCTTGTCGGTCACCTCGGCGGCGTCATCCGTGCGATCGGCCTTCGCCGGCGCAGCCTTCACGGGCTCGACCTTCGTACGATCGACCTCCGCGCGCTCGATCTCGTCGAAGCCCGGGCGCGCTGTTCCGATGAACGCGACCAGCCAGCCCGCCACCGCCGCGAAGCGGTTGCGGAAGCCGACCAGGTACATCAGATGCACGGCCAGCCACATCGCCCAGGCGATGGTGCCCTTGAACGTGACGCGCTCGTTGAGCTTCACCACCGCGCTGAAGCGGCTGATCACGGCCATGCTGCCCTTGTCCCAGTAGACGAAGGGCGTGCCCGCGTCCTTCTTGCGACGGATGATGTCGGCGGCGTGGCGACCCTCCTGCATGGCGACCGGCGACTGGCCGGGGTAGCCGTTGAGCGAGGTCATGTCACCGATGGCGTAGATGTCGGCGTGGCCGCCGACGGTCAGGTCGGGGTTGATCAGGAGGCGGCCCGCGCGGTCGGTCTCGGCGCCGGTGGCCTCGGCCAGCAGGGTCGCGAAGCCGCCGACCTGCACGCCCGCCGACCACACCACGGTCTCGGCGGCGATCCGGCGCTCCATGCCCTCCTTGTCCTTGACTGTCACCTTGCCCTCGTCGATATCGGTGACGAAGGTGCCGAGCAGCACCTCGACGCCGCTGTCGGTGAGCGAGCGCTTCGCGTATTCCGAGAGCCCTCCGCCGAAGGGCGGCAGCACCGCATCGGCGCCCTCGACCAGGGTTACCGAGACCTGCTGGTGGAAGTGCCTTTTCGCGAGTTCCTTGATCTGGCCGGCCACCTCTACGCCGGTCGCGCCCGCGCCGACCACCACGAAGCTGAGCAGCCGGTGCCTGGTCACCTCGTCGGCGTTCTCGGCCAGGGCGAACACGTGGGCGATCTGGTCGCGCAGGCGCTGAGCGTCGTCGATGGTCTTGAGCGAGTAAGTCTTCTCGGCGAAGTCGTCGCGGCCGAAGTAGCTCTGGCTGGCGCCGGTGGCGGCGATCATCGAGGCGTAGGCGATCTGCCGGGGGCCGTCGGCGGTCTCGTAGGTGAGGACCGCGTTGTCGGCGTCGATGCCCGTGACCTTGCCGAGGCGGACGTCGATCTCGGGGTGGCGGCGCAGTACGTTCTTGATCGGCGGCGCGATCTCCTCGGGTGCGAGCACACCGGTCGCCACCTGATAGAGCAGCGGCTGGAACAGGTGCTCGGGCGTGCTCGAGATCAGCACGACACCGACTCGTGACTTGGCCAGTTGCTTGGCTGCGGCCAGGCCTCCGAAGCCCGAGCCGACGATGACGACATCTGTGTGTTCCATGATCACTCGCTCCAAGATCGCGTTCCAGATCGGTAATAAATCCTTTCCTATGAGTAAACGCGATGCGGAACGAAGATGTTTCCACTGCCTGGGCGCATAATAGAGATGACTCTTATCTGCATAACTAATCAATGGGAGGTACCTGGTGGAACTTCGACAGTTGGCCTACTTCGTGGCCGTCTGCGAGGAGCTCAGTTTCAGCCGCGCGGCCAACCGCTGCTTCATCTCCCAGTCCGCGATCAGCCATCAGATCGCGAGACTGGAACGTGACCTCGGCGCGCAACTGTTCGAGCGCACCACCCGCGCCGTCGTCCCCACCGACGCGACCCTGCGGCTGCTGCCGCTGGCCAAGCAGATGCTGAGTCTGGAATCGGCGATCCGGGCCGCCGTGCGCACCACCGGCCCGCGCATTCGCCTCGCCGCGAACATGTCTTTCGCCGCGCCGTCGCTGTCGGCGATCGCCACCGCGCGGGCCGCGCACCCCGACGCCGAGATCGAGTACGTGATCAAACCGTTCCGTCAGCGGATCACGGCGGTGTCCGACGGTGACTGCGATCTGGCGCTGATCCGCGGCAGCGTCGACCAGCCCGGTCTCGCGGTGGAGCAGCTGTGGGTCGAGGACCTGGTGATCGCCATCTCGAGCAGTCATCCGCTGGCCGGACGCGGCGCGGTCACCCTCGCCGATCTGAGCCCCTATCCCCTGCTGCTCCCGCCCGAGCAGGAACAGGTGTTGTTGCACACACTGATCCGCTCGGCCTTCGCCGACCTGCCGACCGGCCCCACCTTCGGCCCGCCGATCCCGCCCGACCACACGGCCACGATGGAACTGCTCAACCGTCCCGAATCCTGGACGATCCTCTACGAGGGCCCGACGAAGGGTTTGCTCACCCTCGACCTCACCGACCACCGCCTGCGCATCCCGGTGTCGGCTGTCCTGCGCGAGGAGGCCAGGGAGAATCCGATCGTGCAGACCCTGCTGGACGCTCTGCACCGACCGTGAGCGACCCCGCGTGTGGCCCGGCCGTTCAGGTCGGGACGCCGGATCGCCATGGATCGTCGGCCAGCGCCGTCGCGACCGCCAGGTGCAGTGGCAGAGTTTCGTCGTCGCCGTCCTCGACCGACCAGACGATCTCCTCGATCGCGCGCAGGAAGGCCCAGCCGCCCGCGCGGTCGACCGGCACATCGAGGTGCCGCGCGGTCGTGGCGACAACGGCGCCCGCGTGCTCGGGGGTCGGCGTGGACTGCACCTGGATCATGATCAGGAAGCCCGCGTCGAAGGCGGCTTCGCCGAGACAGGGTTTCGGATCGATCAGGAGCCACGGTTCGCGTTCGGCGGCAACGATATTGCCGAGGTGGGTGTCGCGGTTGACGATCAGCAGTTCGCCGGTCGGCTCACTCAATTCGGCACACCAGTGCGCAACCCGCTCTCCGAGCAGCGGCGAGATGTGTTCGGCCAGTGCGGGTTCCGGATCGGCCAGGCGTGCGCGGAGACCTACCACGATGTCGGTGACCTCTGGTAGTTCCGGGAAGCCGACAGGAGTCGCGGTCGGGGGTCGTCGCAGTCGGCGATACAGCCCACAGGCGAACGCCACCTTGTCGGCGTTCGCCGGTCGACCCTCCAGGCTGGGGAACCCCGGCTGCGTGAGCAATTCCGTTCCCGGACGCGCCCATTCGAGCAGGAGCGCACCGCTGTCCGGATCGAAATCGAGCAGCCGGACCGCACCGTCGCCGTCATAGCTGTGCAGGGCGGTGGCCTCGGCGAGGTTCTCCTCGTCGACCATCGGCACCTTCAGCACCGCCCACGCGCCGTCCTCGCGCCGCGCGGACGCGACATAGGCATGCGTTCCGCCACCGAACGGCGCGGAGAACTCCGTCAGCCCCCACCGAGTCGCCAGCCCCGCCACGACATCGGGCAACTCATCGATCCATCGTGCCCCGGCAGCCCCGAACACAGCGCGAACCGTGTCCTCGACCGAGGACGGCAACACCACCGGCAGACGCCCCAACGACATCAACCCACCCTACTGACCACCGCGCATGTCGCTTCCCCTCATCGCCACCGACTTTCGCGCACCGCCTTGCGATACCGGATCCAGCGCCCGGTCGACGATGACGCAGCGAAACCGACCAACGCCGCCGCGAGGACGAACACCGCGGCGGCGGCCGCGGTCGCGGCATAGACTTCGCCAATTGCAGACCCGATGACCCCGAAGAGGGCGAAGAGCCCGACGAGCACCGCCGAGATGATCGACATGACACGACCGGCGGTGCGTGCGCAGAGCAGCAGGACGGCGCCAATGCCGGTGAACGCGACGACGACCGTGAGAATCGCGATCGCCATGAAGGATCCGCTCGGATCCTTGCCCTCGTCGATCTCCTGAAGTGTCTCGGTGATGCCGTAGACCAGGAAGGCGGCGATCGACAGACTGAAGAGCAGCGTCACGATGCCGACGAAGAACGCGGTGGCTTTCGACGGCTCCGGGCCGCCGACGGGCGCCTGGTACCACTGATTGCCCGCCATCGGGTACATCCGCGGATCGCCCACCGGCGCACCGTATTCCGCACGACCCCAGCCCGGTTGCAGGTGCCCACCGGAGCCCTGCGCCTGCGGACTGTGTTGCCGTACACCGTGACCATGCGCCGGGAGAGCGGGCTGCTGCGGATGTCCACCGGAGCCGTGCCACTGCTGGGCGGGATCGGTCCACGGTCGCTGCGCGTGTTCACCGGATCCTGGGACCTGGCGCGCGGGGTCGGTCCACGGCTGACGCACGGTCGGCGCGCCGACATGCCTACCCTCGATGGCATCCCGGATCGCATCGGTGAATTCCGTTGCGCTGCCGAACCGCTCGTCGCGCCGCTTGGCCATCGCGCGGGCGATGACGCCGTCGACCGCGGGCGGCAGATCGGTTCGGACCGTGGTGAGGCGCGGCACCGGGTGCGACAGGTGTCCCGCTACCACCTGGCCGGGGTTGGTCGCGGTGTAGGGCGGATGCCCGGCGTACATCGCGAACAGGGTGCAGGCCAGCGAGTACTGGTCGCTGCGGTGGTCGACGATCTCGCCCGAAAGTTGTTCGGGTGAGGCATAGGCGAGGGTGGCGGTGAAGGTACCGGTGGCCGTGAGCTGGGTATTGGCGGTGGCGACCCGGGCGATCCCGAAATCGGTGAGTACCGCACGGATTTCGCGGCCGTGCTCGGCATCGGCGATCAGGATATTGCCCGGCTTGACGTCGCGGTGCAGCACTCCGTGCTGGTTGGCGTAGTCGAGCGCCGACGCCGTCTCACCGATCAGGCGTGCGGTGACCCCGGACTCGTGCGCACGCGAATCCCACGTGGCGGCATCGGTTCCGCGAATGAACTGCATCGCGATCCACAGATACCCGTCGTCGCGGCCACGGTCGTACACCCCCACGATGCTCGGATGATCCAGCTGCGCAACAACATCAGCCTCCCGCTCGAACCGCCGCTGCAATTCCTGATCGGCAGAGAACTCCCGATTCAACAATTTCAGCGCGACACTGCGCGGCAACCGAGGATGCTCGGCCAGATAGACCGTCCCCATCCCCCCTTTCCCGAGCACCCGTTCCAACCGATATCCAGCGAAGCCCGCCCCCGATTCCAACACACCATGCACGCTACCGGCCGTCGACGACGTTCACCGAAGTACGGTGCCACGCCTGACGATCGGATCGGCAAACGGCAACGGCCCGCGAAACCGGGCTGCGCTGGCGCAGGAACAGGTTTCGCGGGCCGGGGTCGAATCGACCGGGTGGCGATCAGCCCTTGTGGGACTTGACCGCTTCGGTCAGCTGCGGGGAGACGTTGAACAGGTCGCCCACGATGCCGTAGTCGGCGATCTCGAAGATGGGTGCTTCCTCGTCCTTGTTGACAGCGACGATGGTCTTCGAGGTCTGCATGCCGGCGCGGTGCTGGATGGCGCCGGAGATGCCGAGTGCGATGTAGAGCTGGGGGGAGACCGTCTTGCCGGTCTGGCCCACCTGGAACTGGCCCGGGTAGTAGCCCGAGTCGACAGCGGCACGCGAGGCGCCGACAGCGGCACCCAGCGAGTCGGCCAGCGCCTCGACGACCGAGAAGTTGTCGGCGGAACCGACACCGCGGCCACCGGAGACCACGATGCTCGCCTCGGCGAGATCGGGGCGGTCGCCACCGACGATCGGGTCACGCGAGATGACCTTCACGACGCCGTCTTCCTGCGCCGGAACCTCGACGACGACCTGCTCGCCCGCGCCGGCCTGCGGAGCGGACTCGATGGCGCCCGGACGGATCGAGATCACCGGCACGTCGCCGGTGGCCTTGGCCTCCACGGTGAACGCGCCACCGAAGATGGAGTGCACGGCAGTGCCGTCGGCCTTGACGCCGATGACGTCGACGAGCAGACCGGAGCCGATGCGCGCGGCGAGGCGGCCCGACACCTCCTTGCCCTCGGCGGAAGCGGCGACCAGCACGGCGGCGGGCGCGGCGGAATCGACCAGGCCGGCCAGGACGTCGACCTTCGGGGTGACCAGGAAGCCCTCGATGTCGTCGGACTCGGCGACATAGATCTTCTCGGCGCCACCGGCGGCCAGCGCGGCGGCCAGCTTGTCGGCGGTACCGGCGGGGCCGGTCACGACGGCGCTGGGCTCGCCCAGCGCACGGGCGGCGGTGAGCAGTTCGGTGCTGACCTTCTTCACGGCACCGTCGGCGTGCTCGATGAGCACAAGTACTTCAGCCATTAGTTCTTTCTCCTTAGAAGTCTCGGACGGCGCCGGATCAGATGATCTTCTGACCGATGAGGTAGGACGCGATCTGGTTGCCGCCCTCGCCCTCGTCCGCGATCTTCTCGCCCGCGGTGCGAGCCGGCTTCGGGGTGGCGCTGGTGACCTTGGTGCCCGCGTTGGCGACACCGACGGTCTCCGGGTCGACGCCCAGGTCGGCCAGGGTGAAGACCAGAACTTCCTTCTTCTTCGCGGCCATGATGCCCTTGAAGGAGGGGAAGCGAGGCTCGTTGATCTTCTCGGTGACCGAGACGATCGCGGGCAGCGACGCCTCGAGCTTGAAGACACCCTCGTCGGTCTCCCGCTCGCCGGTGATCTTGTCGCCGTCGACGGTGAGCTTGCGCAGGTGCGTCAGCTGCGGGATGCCGATGTACTCCGCGATGATCGCGGGCACGGCACCGGCGCGGCCGTCGGTGGCCTCGTTACCGGCGATGACCAGCTCGACACCCTCGACCTGGCCGAGCGCGGCGGCCAGCACGTAGGCGGTCTGCACGGCGTCGGAGCCGTGGATCGCCGGGTCGTTGATGTGGATGGCCTTGTCGGCGCCCATGGACAGCGCCTTGCGGATGGCCTCGTTGGCGCGGTCGGGACCGGCGGCCAGCACGGTGACCTCACCGCCCTGAGCCTCCTTGATCAGCAGCGCTTCCTCGACGGCGCGCTCGTTGATCTCGTCGAGCACCGCGTCGGCGGCCTCGCGATCGAGGGTGTAGTCACCATCGGTCAGCTTGCGCTCGGACCAGGTGTCGGGGACCTGCTTGATGAGTACGACGATGTTCGGCATCGGTCTTCGTCGACCTCCTTCTGGGGACACGTGTGTGGTGGGGCCGCACGAGCTCAGCCGTACGTCCGTGTGAGATATCTAGCTCAGATCGGAACACTACCCTACGCTAAGTTACTCGTGGGTAACCTACCTGCGCAAGAGGTCCCTGACTCCTGCGTGAACCGGCGGTACCAGTAACCTCGGACCAATGAGCGAGGCTGTGATCCCTGCCGCACCCGTGGCCGCCACACATGAACCACTGCCGTTGACCGGCGAGCGGACGGTGCCCGGCATCGCCGAGGAGAACTACTGGTTCCGTCGGCACGAGATCGCCTATGCCCGGCTGCTCGACCGCTGCACCGACAAGATCGTGCTCGAGGCGGGCTCGGGCGAGGGCTACGGTGCCGACATGATCGCGGGCGTGGCCCAGCGCGTCACCGGTCTGGACTACGACGAGAGCGCCGTCGCGCACGTCCGCGCGCGCTACCCGCGCGTGGAGATGATCCAGGGCAACCTGGCCGCGCTGCCCCTCGACGACGAATCCGTCGACGTCGTAGTGAATTTCCAAGTCATCGAACACCTCTGGGACCAGGGACAGTTCCTGCGCGAATGCCTGCGCGTGCTCCGCCCCGGCGGCGTGCTGCTGATCAGCACCCCGAATCGGATCACCTTCTCCCCCGGTCGCGACACCCCGCTCAACCCGTTCCACACCCGCGAACTCAGTGCCGCCGAGCTGACCGAACTGCTCGTCGAGGCCGGGTTCACCGTCTCCGAGATGCTGGGCGTGCACCACGGCGCGAGTCTGAAAGCCTTGGACGCCAAGCACGGTGGGTCGTTCATCGACGCCCAGATCGAGCGCGCGCTGGCCGGTGAGCCGTGGCCCGCCGACCTCACCGCCGACGTCGCCGCCGTCACCATCGACGATTTCGACCTGCGCGAAGGCGACATCGACGCGAGCTTGGATCTGGTCGCGATCGCCGCAAAGGCAGAGGTCGGGCAGGCAAGAAATTGACCGATTCCCGCTCCGCCGTGCCGGGTCAGTTCACGCTGGTCCTGCACTCCCACTTGCCCTGGCTCGCCCATCACGGGCGCTGGCCGGTCGGCGAGGAATGGCTCTACCAGTCCTGGGCCGCGTCCTATCTGCCGCTGGTTCGGGCGCTGAAAAACCTTGCCGCCGAAGGACGTTCGCATCTGCTCAGCCTCGGCATCACGCCGGTGCTCGCCGCGCAGCTCGACGATCCGCACTGCCTCGCGGGCATGCACCACTGGCTGGGCAACTGGCAGTTGCGCGCCGATGAGGCGTCGATGTCGGGCAACGTGGCGCTGGGTCGTCACGAACATCGGCTCGCCGCGACAGCGCTGGCCGATTTCGAACAGAACTGGAAGCACGGCGGTTCGCCGGTATGGCGTTCGCTGATCGACGCCGACGCGATCGAGCTCCTCGGCGGGCCCCTCGCGCACCCGTTCCAGCCGCTGCTCGACCCGCGCCTGCGCCAGTTCCAGCTCACCGAGGGCCTGGCCGACGCGCGACTGCGCTGGGGCACCACGCCGACGGGCATCTGGGCGCCGGAATGCGGCTACACCCCCGGCATGGAACGCGGTTACGACGCCGCGGGCATCACCCACTTCATGGTCGACGGTCCGTCGCTGCGCGGTGACACCTCGCTCGGCAGGCCGGTCCGCGATTCCGAGGTCCTCGCCTTCGGGCGCGACCTGGCCGTGAGTTACCGGGTCTGGTCGCCGAAACAGGGCTACCCCGGCCAGAGCGCCTACCGCGATTTCCATCACTACGACCACGCGACCGGGCTCAAACCCTCCCGCGTCACCGGCAAGACCGTCGACGGTCCTGACAAGGCCCCTTACGATCCCGAACTGGCGACCGAAGCGGTCACCCGCGACGTCGCCGATTTCGTCGAGACCGTCCGCGCGCGGCTGATCGAGGAGTCCGCGCGGATCGGCAGGCCCGCCCTCGTGGTGGCCGCTTTCGACACCGAACTGTTCGGGCACTGGTGGCACGAGGGGCCGCAATGGCTCGAGCAGGTGCTGCGCGCGCTGCCCGAAGCGGGCGTGCGGGTCGGCACCCTCGCCGATGCCCGCGAGCACGGCTTCGTCGGCGAACCCGTGCAGCTCAACGACTCCTCGTGGGGTTCCGGCAAGGACTGGCGGGTGTGGGCGGGCGACCAGGTGGCCGACCTCGTCGAGCTCAACGCCGACATCGTTCGCCTGGCGCTGGACACCCTCGACAAGGTGCGTCGCGACGGCTCCCTGCGCGACCCGGTCGCCGATCAGTTGCTGCGTGAGGCGATCCTCACCGTGTCCAGCGACTGGGCGTTCATGGTCAGCAAGGACTCCGCCGCCGGGTACGCCCGCGACCGGGCGCACGAACACGCGCACGCCGTCCGCGAGCTCGCCGAGGCGATCGGCGCCGGACAGTTCGCCAAAGCGACCCGTCTCGCGGCAGGATGGGCGATGGCCGACGGATTCTTCCCTGGTCTGGACGCGCGGCGGTTGCCGACCGCTGTCCCGTCGGCCGCCGTTGAAGGATCCGCATGAAGATTTTGATGGTGTCGTGGGAGTACCCGCCGGTCGTGGTCGGTGGGCTCGGTCGGCATGTGCATCACCTGGCCGTCGAGCTGGCCGCGGCCGGTCACGAGGTCGTCGTCCTGGCACGCCGGCCGACGGGCACCGACTCGGTCAGCCACCCCACGCACTCCTACATCGCCGACGGCGTGCTCGTCGTCGCGGTGGCCGAGGACCCGCCCTGCTTCGACTTCGGCGAGGACATGCTCGCCTGGACGCTGGCGATGGGGCACGCGATGGTGCGTGCCGGGGTGGCACTGGGCAAGCCCGGCGTGGGCGAGGGCTGGACGCCCGATGTGGTGCACGCGCACGACTGGCTCGTCGCGCACCCCTCGATCGCGCTCGCCGAGTACTACGACGTGCCGCTCGTCTCGACGATCCACGCCACCGAGGCCGGGCGGCACAGCGGCTGGGTCTCGGGCCGGGTCAACAAGCAGGTTCACTCGGTCGAGTGGTGGCTGACCAACGAATCCGATCAGCTCATCACCTGCTCGACCTCCATGCAGGACGAGGTCGACCGCCTCTACGGACCCGAACTTCCCCCGATCACGGTGATCCGCAACGGTATCGACGTCGGCTCGTGGACCTTCCGTCCCCGCGCGCCACGCTCCGGTCCGCCGCGTCTGCTCTACGTCGGCCGCCTCGAGTACGAGAAGGGCGTGCAGGACGCGATCGCCGCGCTCCCCCGCATCCGCCGCGCCCACCCCGGCACCACGCTCACCATCGCCGGCATCGGCACCCAGTTCGAGTGGCTGCGTGAACGCGCCCGCGTGCACCGCGTCGCCCGCGCCGTCCATTTCGTCGGCAGCCTCGGCCACGAAGAACTGCTCGGCTGGCTGCACGGCGCCGACGCCATCGTCCTGCCGAGCCGCTACGAGCCCTTCGGCATCGTCGCCCTGGAAGCCGCCGCCGCGGGCGTCCCGCTGATCGCCTCCACCGCGGGCGGCCTCGGCGAAGCCGTGATCGACGGCGTCACCGGCGCCTCCTTCGCCCCCGCCGACATCGACGGCCTGGTCGACGCCACCCGCGCCGTCCTCGACGACCCGGCCACCGCCCAGGCACGCGCCCGCACGGCCCGCGAACGCCTCACCGCCGACTTCGCCTGGGACGTAGTAGCCGCCGAAACCGCCCAGGTCTACTCCGCCGCCAAACGCCGGGTCCGCACCTCCCTCGGCCGCCCCGACATCGTGGAACGCCCACTCCCGGAACGAGATCCGAAGTAAGCCCGATTACCATTCGCCGAATACTTCAAACGTGATCTGTGTAACACAGTAGGTTTCACCGCCGACAACCCTCGGCACCGCCCGGAATCGCGGTGTGCGGCAAGGGGGTCAGCGAGTGGGTCGGCTGCATCAGCCTTGCGACTGACTGCCGACCATCGAAGGGTGAACCGCCACTGTGACGTCTCCACTGCTGTCCAAGGGCCAGAACATTCCGCTTCCCGAGGATGTCGACCGCATCGACATCGTGATCGGCTGGCCGGAACCCGAGCTCGAGGTCGACGCCTCCGCGCTGCTACTCGGCGTCGATCGGCGCGTCGGATCCGATGCTGATTTCGTCTTCTACAACCAGACCGAATCATCCGACGGCTCAGTGCGTTTCCTCGGGACGAGCGCCACCGAGGAGGGAAAACAGGCCAGAATCTCGATCGAGCTGTCGGCGGTTCCCGCACACGTACACACCATTGCGCTGGCGGGCAGCGTCGGCGAAGGCACCTTCGGGGCGCTGGGCAAACTCGCGTTCCACGTCATGGATCCCGCCGGACACTCGCTGGCCGAATATCTCACCGCCGACGCGGATACAGAGTCGGCGTTCGTGTTCGGCGAGATATATCGACGGGACGGCAGCTGGAAGGTGCGCGCCGTCGGGCAGGGATGGGATTCGGGATTGTGCGGGCTCGCCACCGATTTCGGTGTCGCGGTCGAGGACCCCGAACCCGCGGCCGTCGAGACAGCGGAGCCGGAAGTCGTTACTCCCGAGTCACGGGCGGTTCAGGCACCGGCTCGTGGCGTGGTGACCACCAGGCGCGTGGTGCGCAAAACCAGACCGATCGAATTCCGGCAGGCCGAATCCGACGCCTGGCAACCAGCTCGCCTGTTCTCGGTCATCGGGGTGGGAGCGGGTGAGGAGCAGGAGCGGCGCACCACCTCCGCGCTCATCGCCACCATGCAGGCCGTCCGGCCATTCGCCCGCGCCATCTGTGCCCGGATGGGCGCGCCCGCAGGGGCTTTCGAGGGCTACTTCGAAGTGCAGTACGAAACGGGTGATACCAAGGTCATCCCGGATGCGGTGCTGAAGGTGAGTCGCGGCGCCAAGCAGTGGACCGGTCTGCTGGAAGTGAAGACGGGTAACGGCAAGCTCCGGCGTGATCAGTTGGAGAGCTACCTCGATGTCGCGCGGCGAAAGAAGTACGACGCCGTCGTCAGCCTGTCCAACGACATCCCCGCCGGGCCGGGCGAACTGCCTGTCCAAGTGGACCGCCGCAAGCTGACGAAGGTCGCACTGCGCCATCTGTCGTGGGCCGAAGTGGCCCACGAGGCGCGCATGCTCGCCACGCACGGTGGCATCGACGACGCCCTGCAAGCGTGGATTCTCGCCGAGTTCCTGCGTTTCCTCGACCATCCCCGTTCGGGCGCAGCCGAGTTCGTCGACATGGGCAGGCACTGGGTCACAGTCCGTGACTCCGTCACCCAGGGCACCCTGCGGGCGGGCGATGCGAAAGCGCTGACGGTCGCCGACACGTGGGTAGCGCTGTGCAGGCACCTCGCATTGCGACTCACGGCCGAGCTCGGCGTCGAGGTCAAGCATGTTCTCGCCCGCAAGTTCCAGTCCGATCCGGCGGCGCGCGCCGCCGCCGTGGCCGACCGGTTGGCCACCGACGGTTCGTTCGAAGCCGTCCTCCGTATCCCCGAAACCGCTGGCGACCTCACCGTCATCGCTGATGTGCGTACCAACAAGGTCCGCTGCCGCACCACCATCGCCGCACCTGACGAAGGCACCCAGGCCCGGCGGGTGTCCTGGCTGACCAAGCAGCTCACCGACGCGTCGGGCCGCGTCCAGGTCGAAGCCGTCTTCGCCGAACGTGGCAACGAAACCTGCGAATTCCTCGACACCGTCCGCACCACCCCCAAGTCACTCATCGACGGCCGTACCAGCCCGATCGTCTCGTTCACCCTCGAACAGACCTTCCCGATGGGCAGCAAACGTTCCGGCACCGCGGCCAGCTTCATCGCCAGCGTCACGACCGCCACCGACGCCTTCTACGGATCGGTGGTGCAACCTCTGCGCGAGTGGGTTCCCGCGGCCCCCAAACAGGCCGAGGTCACTGCGACGGAGCCGGTCGAGTAGTTCTACGACCGCTCAGCGGATGTGCGAGATCCTGGGGCGTTCACCTGCGGGGCGGCTCAGGAAGGGTGGAGGCAAGGCCGCCGCCGTGGTAGCGGGTGGCGGCGTTCCAGAGGAAGAAGCTGTCTATGCCCGCGTCTCGGGTGGCGTCGATCTGGGCGCGGAGTTCGGCGTCGCCGTAGGTGACGCCGAGGCTGAAGTCTTGGAGCCAGGGGGCTACTTTCGCGCTGGTGCCCGCGGTGGCCGCTCGGAAGTCCTGCAGTGAGCGGAAGACGATGTCGTAGGGCTGGGCGTTGGGGTTCGCGACGCCGTATTCGCCGGGGCCCCAATGCGATGGGTAGATCATGGGCGCCACGAAGTCGACGCTGCGCGACATCAGGGGGATGTCCTGGGCGATCTCGTCGGGGCGGGTGGAGGCGATTCCGTAGACCGCGGCGCTCAGGTGCGCGCCCGCCAGGTGCACGGGGTAGCGGCTCTCGGCGAGGAAGTCCGCGACCGCGGTGGCGGGCGTGGTGGCGAGTCCGGCGAAATTCATGCTGGTCAGGCTGCCGTCCGGGCGGCGGACGTAGTCGTACATGATGCCGTCGAAGCCGAGCTGTGCGGCTTCCACCGCGAGAGCGATGTTGTATTGCCGCACTTCGGGATCGGCGAAATTGGTGAACGCGACCGGGCCGTAGTGGCTGGAATAGGGCTGCCCGGAAGGATTCTGGACAACCCAGTCGGGCCGTCCGTTGTGCCAGGCCCAGCTCGCGAGAGTCGGGTCGCGGAACGCGACGATGCGGCCGACCACCTGCAGGCCCATGTCGTGCAATTGCCGGAGGGCGGCCGGGGCATCGTAAATCGCTGCGGTGGCGCCGGATTCGACAGCCAGTGGTACCTGGGAGGCGTAACCGACCACGCCGTCCTCGTCTTTGATATCGAGCTGCACGGTATCGATACGGCCTTCGCGGGCGAGGTCGAGGACAGCTTCGCGCAGGCCCTCGTGCGACCAGGCGTGCGCGGTGACGTGCACCGCGCGCATCCTCGGCAGGGTGCTCTGTGTGACCAGGGTGCTGCCGGCCTGATTGCCCTGGGCGTCCACCGCGACGACCTCGAAAGCCGGGGCCCATCGCACCGAGAGCTCGAATGTCCCGTCGGCGGCGGGGACCACCGAATCCGGTCCGATGGATACGCGCACCGCGTCGACGGCGGTGCCGCGCACCACGACCGGCGCACGATAGGAGCTCACGGGCTCGGGCGGCGCCATCCGGAGCGTCGGCGGCACGGTGTCCGCGGACGGCAACTCGGCCGATCTACTCAGTGCGAATCCGGCCACCAGGGAGACGACCAGCGCCGCGAGACCGACACCGATCACCGGGGCCATCCATCGCCGTCGATCGGCCCATCGGAGCTGCAATCCCAACGTCAACACCGCCTTCCAAAAACATTGACGCGCCAACTATTTCGCAGTTCCGACAGGGTGTACTCGGTATCGATAGATCGACTGTAATCCGTCGCCGCGGCGTAATATCGCATTGATGATGGGCGGTTCGAACACAATGTTGTGGCTCGCGTCGGCGGTAACGCTGGCCGCCGCACTCACGGCGTGTGCCGGGGTGGACAACGAAGCGGCGTCGACGGGTCAACCGGCCGCGCCCGTGACGACAGCGAAACCCGCACCACCGAATCCAGCCGAGATCGCCGCCAACGAACTGGGATTCGTTCCGGTGCTGATGTACCACCAGATCGCACCGAACCCGGCAGGCGAATACGACCAGACCCCGGCGGAGTTCCGCGACGAACTGGAACGGCTGTACCGCGAGAACTATCGCCCGGTGACCGCCGCGCAATACATCGCAGGCGACCTCGACCTGCCCGCCGGCACCCACCCGGTGGTGCTGACCTTCGACGATTCCACCAGCAGCCAAGTCGGTTTCACCGACTCCGGCGCGGTGGCCCCGGACAGTGCCGCGGGCATCCTCACCGAATTCGGCGCCCGCTACCCGGACTTCCGGCCGGTGGCCACCTTCTACGTCAACAACGACCCCTTCGGCGGCGACCCGCGCGCGCTGCCATGGCTGATCGCCAACGGCCACGAAATCGGCGCGCACACCGCCGATCACGCCAACCTCGCGAGCCTGAACGCCGACAATGTGCAGCGCGAACTCGTGCAGAATGTGCGCGCGGTGACCACGGCCGCGCCGGGCGTCACCGTACGCACAATGGCGCTTCCGCTCGGCGTCTTTCCCCGCGATCACGCGCTGGCCACGGCGGGCGCCTGGGACGGCACCCCCTACCGCTTCGACGCCGTGATGCTGGTCGGCTCCAACCCCGCCCCGGCCCCGTACGGCGCGGTCGACCCCGGCGCGGTGCCGCGTATCCGATCGGGCCGGGGTGCGGTCCCGTTCGATTCGGTCTATTGGCTGGACTGGCTCGCCGCGAACCCGGACCAGCGCTACACCGCCGACGGCGACCCCGCGCGCATCTCCTTCACCCGGCAGCGCGCGACAGAACTCGACGCGCGCTGGCAGGACCGAGCCAACCCGTACTGAGGTGGCCCGGTCAGGCGTCCGGCGTGAAGGCGAAGATCTCGCCGAGGCGGGTGGCGACGACGACTTCGCCTTCGGGCCCGATGGAGGTGCCCGTGGTGGTGCCGGTGGCCGCCGGAAGTGGGTCGGAGTCGACGGTGTTGCCGGTGCCGGTGTCGAAGGTGATGAGATTGAGGCCCGCGCCGATGGCGGCGACGGTGTAGCCGATGTCGCCCGCGGTTTGTGCCGGGGTGCCGCGGAGGGTGAGATCCTTGCGCTCCCAGACGATCTCGGCCTTGTCACCGTTGTCGCGCAGTGCGGTCAGGTAGCCGTCGTCGCCCGCCGGGATGATCAGATCGCCCGCGACGGAGATGCCACCGCGAGGGGCCCACGGCAGGGGCTGAACCCAGCGGGTGGCGCCGTCGGCGGTGTCGAGGGCGATCAGGCGCTTGCTGTTGTCGCCGATGTAGACGGTGTCACCGTCGGCGGACAGGGTCGGGCTGGTCGCGCTGCCACCGGTGAGGATCTCGGCGCTCCACTCCTGGGTCACGGCGCCGTTGCCGTAGCGCATCGCGCGCAGGGCGGCGGCCTGCTTGCCCGGCTCCCAGACGGTGACGAAGAAACGGCCGGTCGACGGGTCGACGGCGGTGGTGTTCGCGACGGCGCAGCGGGGGCCGCCGACCTGGCAGTCGTCGAGGCCGTCGCCGGAGGCGGGTCGGGTGAGGCCCGGGTATTTCAGGAAGTCGGGTTCGCCGAGCAACTGCACCGTGGGCACCTCACGACCGCCGGTCTGACGGCTGAGCACGTCGACCTGGCCGGATTGGGTCACCGTCAGCAGCTTGCCGTCGCCGGTGAACTGGATGGCCACCGGGACGCCCGCGACGGGGGTGCGCCAGCGCGGCTGGCCGAGGTAGTTGAACGAATTCACCGCGCCGTCGTCACCGACGTAGACATTGCTGACCCCGTCGAGCACCGTCGGCGCTTCGATCGTCGACGGTCCGAGCGGGTTGCAGAAGCGTTTGCGGCCGGTGAGCATCTGGAAGGAGAAGATCGCGCAGTTGCCGGTGCTCGTGGTGACGAACATCTGGCCGTCGGCGCCGATCGTCAACGGCTGGGCGATCGGGCCACCCACCGGACGTGACCAGCTCAGCGACACCGACTCCGCACCCGACACCGGACTGCTGCTCGCATTGCCGCCGTCGTGATGCGTTGCGGGCCAACCCTTTCCGGCGCCGACGGTGATGTCGTCCACATCCGTACCGCACCCGGCCAGCGCCACCACACCGGCGGCAGCGAGCGAGGCAACGACGCGAGTCCGAGTTCGCACCTGCTGATCTCCCTGTGTAATCGGGGTATGGCACGGTAAGTGTGCCCTGCGAAAGTACTCTGTGTACCCGACGACCGAATCCCCGGGGCAGGCCCGGCGGATCATGACGGGAGAGTAGTTCGTGACGAGCATGTGGGGCGCGCCGCTGAGCGCGCGCTGGCGTGGATCACGCCGCCGCGATCCGCAGCAGGCCCGATTTCTGACCAGGGACTCGCTGCGCTGGGTGCTCGCCAACCGCGCCTACACCCCCTGGTACCTGGTGCGTTATTACCGCCTCGCCAAGTTCCGCCTGGCCAACCCGCATATCGTGCTGCGCGGAATGGTCTTCCTCGGCCGCAATGTGGAGATCCACGCGACCCCGGAATTCGCGCGCATGGAGATCGGCCGCTGGGTGCACATCGGTGACGGCAACGCTCTGCGCTGCCACGAGGGCTCGCTGCGCATCGGCGACAAGGTGGTGTTCGGCAAGGACAACGTCGTCAACACCTACCTCGACATCGAGATCGGTGAGTCGACCCTGGTCGCCGACTGGTGCTACATCTGCGACTTCGACCATCGCATGGACGACATCAACATGCCCATCAAGGACCAGGGCATCGTGAAGAGCCCCGTGCGCATCGGTCCCGACACCTGGATCGCGGCCAAGGTCACCGTGCTGCGCGATACCAGGGTGGGGCGTGGGTGCGTGCTCGGCGCGCACGCGGTGGTGCGTGGGGACGTCCCCGACTTCAGCATCGCCGTCGGCGCTCCCGCCAAGGTCGTGAAGAACCGCAAGGTCGCCTGGGATGCGAGCGCCGAGGAGCGCGAGGCCTACATGGCGGCGCTGGCCGACATCGAGCGCAAGAAGAAGGCCGCGGCCGAGACCTAGCATTTCGCGGACACGGGCATCGGAAGCGAAGTGTCTGTCGGTGGGGGTCGGTACGGTCAGCCCGTGGAGAGTTATGCGGCGTTGCTGCGGGGGATCATGCCGACCAACCCGAACATGCGCAACGAGAAATTGCGGGGGGTGTTCGAGGGGCTGGGCTTCGAGAAGGTCGCCTCGGTGCTCACGAGCGGCAATGTCGTCTTCCGCGCCGCTGACGACCCCGCCGACCTGGAAGCCCGCATTCAGCAGGCACTCAACGCCGAACTCGGCATCCCCGGCGGCACCATCATCCGCAGTCGTCCCGAACTGCGCGCGCTCCTCGACCGCGACCCCTTCGAAGGCCTCCCCCACGAACGCGGCTCCTACCTCACCGTCACCTTCTTCAAGGCGAAGATGCGCGAAGCCGATACCAAAGCCTTCGACGACGACCCCCTCACCCGCGTCATCGGCTACGACCGCAAAGCCCGC
This sequence comes from Nocardia salmonicida NBRC 13393, assembly GCF_001613085.1. Classification (GTDB taxonomy): domain Bacteria; phylum Actinomycetota; class Actinomycetes; order Mycobacteriales; family Mycobacteriaceae; genus Nocardia; species Nocardia salmonicida. The sequence goes on along the minus strand of NZ_BDBR01000009.1, from coordinate 348,344 downwards.
GCCTTCCTCACCGTCCTCGACAACAGCACCGGCACGACCCCCGACTTCATGGCCCGCCTGGAGAAGACCTACGGCAAGGACATCACCACCCGTACCTGGCTCACCGTGCAGCGCGTGGTCAAGAAGATGGAAGCCTGAGCCCGCGCCTCAGTCGGCGAAGGCGAGCCCACGGGCCGCCAGTTCCTCGCCGAGGATGCGGATGGATTTCGGCCCGACGCCGTGGATGGCGAGCAGTACTTTCGCACTGACCTGGGTGAGCTGTGCGTAGCTGGTATAGCCGTGCGCAGCCAGCTCTCGCGTCGCTACCTTGCCGATCCCCCGGGGGAATTCCGTCTCGGCCACCGCATCCGCCATCGTGCGCACCTTTCGTGTCCGGCTGTCTCTGACGACAGACTAGGTGCGGTCACCGACACGTGAGCTGTCAGCGGGTGGGCGCGACTGCTCGGCAGAGGAACACGACACCGGCTCGGCCGATACGGGTGATCACCAGGGTGTACGGCGTCGAGCCCCGCTGCTTGAGCTTCTTGCGCAGGGCGTCGGGGTCGACGTCCACGCCGCGGATGAGGATTTCCAGGGAGCCACAGTCGCGGCGGGCGAGCTCCTGGCGCAGGGTCTTCTCGCGGAGTTCGAAGCGGCCTTCGATGCGAAAGCCGCGCATGCCCGTGGGGACCGTGTCGCCGGTGAGGTAGGCGATCTGTGGGTCCAGTTGCCAGAGGCCGTGTTTCGCGGCGTAATGCCGAACGAGGCCGGCGCGGACGACAGCGCCGTCGGGGTCGATGATCCACTCGCCGGGGGCGCGATCGGGGATGTCGTCGGGGGCGGCATCGGTGAGAGTTGTCGCGCCGCCACGGGAGTCCAGGACGGTGGCGCGGCGGGTGACGCCGGGCTCGGTGAGGCCGGGTGACCAGAGGCAGGCTTCGCGCACGGCCCCGTCGAGGGAGACGACCTCCACTTCGCCGTCCCAGCCGAGGCGATCGAAATCCAGGCCGGGAGCGGACTTCACGGCGATATCGCGGCCCGCGTAGGCGGCGAGCAGATCCGGCAGCGGGGGTTGGAGCTTCGCGGGATCGTAGGTCCGGCGACCGTCTGCTCGGCGAGCCGGATCGGCGATGATCACGGTGCCGCGAGTGGTCGGGACGAGGGCGTCGGCCTTGGCCAACACAATGTTTCGACCGACCGCTGCGAGATTATGGGCGGCCATGGCCAAGCGGACATCGTCGAGATCGCTGCCGACCACCGCCGGACAGGCCGCCGCCAGCTCGGAAAGTTCCGCACCGATCGAGCAGGTCACGTCGTGGACCGCGCGACCGGCCAATCGAGCGGCCCGATGCCGGGCCACCAGCGCGGGTGTCGCCTGTTGCAGTGAGTCGTCGGTGAACAACCACTCGCGCGCCGCGGGCAGCTTCACCACGGCCTTGCGACGCAATCGCACGGTCTCGATCAGCGCGGGCGCCGAGTCACCGTGCGAACGACGCACCTGCTCGATATCGCGCAGGTGCGTCGCGGGGGTCAGCTCCAGCCGGTCGACCTCGGCGAGCGCGGCACGGCCTGCCGCACTGCCGAGATAGGCGACGTCGTCGCGGCCGAAGCGGTAGCCCACCTACTTCTGCGCCGCGCCCGGCTTCACGCCGGTGATCATCGCGTTGTAGAAGAACTCGCGCGGCACGACCTTGCGCAGCACGTTCTCGTCCAGCCAGCTCAGGCCCAGCCACGCGCGGTACTGCGCCAGGCGGTACGGCATGGTCAGCTTCTCGTCGGGGACGGCGGCCTCGAAGGTGCGCACCGGCCAGCCCCACAGGGCGGCGGCGAGTTCCTCGGTGGTGGCCTTCACATCGACGGCACCCGCGGACTTCGCCTTCTTCTCGAGATCGCTCGGGTCGAAGGTGTGCAGGTCGACGACGGCCTCGAGCGCGGCGGCGCGGGAGGACTCGTCCAGCTCGGTCTGCGGACGACGCCAGCCGGACAGGAACGGCAGCTTGGTGATCTCGGTGGTCACCTTCCAGGTGGCCTGGCCGAGGCGACGGGCGTAGATGTTGCCGATGGTGGTCGGCTCACCGGCGAACACGAAGCGTCCGCCCGGCTTGAGCACGCGCAGGCACTCCTTGAGCGCCAGCTCCACGTCGGGGATGTGGTGCAGCACGGCGTGGCCGCAGACCAGATCGAAGGTGTCGTCGTCGTACGGGATGGTCTCGGCGTCGGCGACGCGACCGTCGACATCCAGACCGAGGTGCTCGGCGTTGCGCAGCGCGACCTTCACCATGCCGGGCGAGAGGTCGGTGACCGAACCGGACTTGGCGACGCCGCCCTGCATCAGGTTGAGGAGGAAGAATCCGGTGCCACAGCCCAGCTCGAGCGCGCGCTCGTACGGCAGCGGAGCCGGGCCGACGGCGAGGTCGAACCGGCCGCGCGCATACGCGATACAGCGTTCGTCATAGGAGATCGACCACTTGTCGTCGTAGGTCTCCGCTTCCCAGTCGTGGTACAGGACCTGGGCGAGTTTGGTGTCTTTGCGCGCTGCTTCGACCTGGGCCGCGGTGGCGTGGGGGTTCGGCGCCGGGTCGTCGGGATGGACCGTCATAGAGGCCAGCCTAATATGTGTGTCTCGGCACGCCGCTGCTGGGACGAGGGACGGCCCTTTCACTCGTCCGGTCGGCCCGGAACGGGTATTAACTTATCGGTAAGTTGCTACTTTCCGGTGAAGGTAGCGCTGTTCGGACCGTCGGCCGCGAACGTGCGGGTGCCGAGGCGGGCGTCGTCGGTGTCGAACAGGGCAGACCATTCGGTGACGGCGGTGGAGTGGCCGTGCGGCCCGGATTCGAAGACCGCCTTGGCGGCGGCGAGGGCGCGCGGGGCGGCGGTGACGAACTGGGCAGCCCAGGCGCGGGCGGCGGTGAGAACGTCGTCGGGGGCTACCACCTCGTCGACCAGCCCGATCTTCGCGGCTTCCTCGGCATCCACGAAACGGCCGGTATAGACGATGTCCTTGGCGCGGCTGGCGCCGATGAGAAGTGAGAGCCTGCGGATGCCGGAGAGCGGGATCAGGCCGGCTTTGATCTGCGGAAGACCCAGTTTCACGTTGTCGCCGATGATCCGGTGGTCGGCACCGAGCGCGAGTTCGAGACCGGCGCCGAGGCAGTAGCCGGTGATCGCGGCGACCGTCGGCTGCGGAACCCGCGAGAGACAACCGAGCGCGGCCTGGAGATCGGCGGCCATGGCGGCGGCCTGTCCGGCGTCGAGCGCGGCCAGCTCCGACATCTCGTCGCCCGCGCTGAACACCCGCTCGTCGCCGTAGACGATCAGGGCAGAGACCCCGGGATGCTCGGCTACCGTGGCCGCCGCGGCCGCCACCTCACGGGCCAGCTGGGCGTCGACGAGGTTCAGCGGCGGACGATCGATGCGCAACAGCGCGACGCCACGGGTGGTCGGCTCGGCGGGCAGTTCGAGGGTCACGAATTCGGCCATGGGCCACAACCTACCGGCCGCCGAATGCACCCAACTGCGGCAGTTCGTCGAAATACCGTTCACTGTCGGGGAAGTCCGACAGCGGACGACCGCCCGCTCCCGGCGAGTACTTCGGCATGATCGACTCGATGACGCGTTCGGCGGCCAGCACGGCCGCGGTGTCGGCGAACCCGCACAGCGCGTCGAGCTGCGACCACGTCGGTGGCATCAGCACGTGTTCGCCCTCGCGCCAGCTCGCCAGGGCGTCCTGCGGGGTCCGCCAGATCACCTGGGAGGCCTCGGAGGTGGCGCCGTCGGCGATCTGGCCCTGCGGGAGCACCGCGACGAAGAAGCGAGTGTCGTAGCGGCGGGGTTCGGCCTCGGGAGTGATCCAGTTCGACCACGGGCGCAGCAGATCGGCGCGCAACACCAGGCCCTCGCTCGCGAGGAAATCGGCGAGCGACAGTTCGCGGCGCTCGAGCTTGCCCCGCGCCTCGCGATAGCGCGCCGAGTCGTCGACGACGGTGTCCGCGGTCGGACCGGCGAGCAGCACTCCGCATTCCTCGAACGTTTCCCGCACGGCAGCGGCGACGAGCGCCTGCGCGGTCTGTTCGTCGGTGGCGAAACGCTTCGCCCACCACGCGGGTTCGGGGCCCGTCCAGGCGATATCGGCTGTGCCGTCGGCAGCGTCGACACCACCGCCGGGGAACACTGTCACCCCCGCGGCGAACGCCATCGCCTTGACTCGACGCTGCAGGAACACCTCGATCCCGGCCTCGCCGTCACGCACCAGCATCACGGTCGACGCGTCCCGCGCGGGGACCCCGGACTCACTCATACCGTTCCTCTCCACCACCGAACCGACTGCTCGGCGACCGACACCGCGGCCTCCCGGCCGCGATCGGCTACCTCCTGCGAGCGCAGCCGACCTCTCAGCACCCTAACGCCCGCTTGGTCGACGGTGCGGAGAGATTCCCCTCAGCGGTCAGTTCCGGCGCCGATGCCCACCCGAACGGCGCGCCCGCCGCGCGAACCAGCGACCGTCGATCCGGTCGAGGGCGATCGACTGACTGAAGGCTCTGCTCAGATTCTCGGCGGTGACCACGTCGCCCAGGAGCCCCTGGCCGACCACCTCACCCTCCTTGAGGAGCAGCGCATGGGTGAAGCCGGGCGGGATCTCCTCGACGTGATGGGTCACCAACACCATCGCGGGCGCGTCGGGGTCGGCGGCGAGATCGCCGAGACGCTCGACGAGTTCCTCGCGCCCACCCAGGTCGAGGCCCGCGGCCGGTTCGTCGAGCAGCAGCAGTTCCGGATCGGTCATCAGTGCGCGCGCGATCAGCACCCGCTTGCGTTCGCCTTCGGACAGGGTGCCGTAGGTGCGGTCGGAAAGATGTTCGGCGCCCAGGGTTTCCAGCATGTCGACGGCGCGTTCGGTATCGATGTCCTCGTAGCGCTCGCGCCAGCGGCCGAGCACCGCGTAGCCGGCCGAGACCACGAGGTCGCTGACCTTCTCGTCCACCGGGATCCGGCTGGCCACCGCCGCCGAGGACAAGCCGATGCGTGGTCGCAGTTCGCTGACGTCGACGCGACCGAGCGTCTCCCCCAACAGATTCGCGTTACCAGAGGTCGGGTGGAGTTCGGCGGCGGCCATTCTCAACAGCGAGGTCTTGCCCGCGCCGTTCGGGCCGAGCACCACCCAGCGTTCGTCGAGCTCTACTTGCCAAGAGACAGGGCCGACCAGGGTTCGGCCCGAGCGGCGGATGGTCACGTCGGAGAAGTCGATGAGCAAATCGGGATCGGGTTGCGACACGCGCTCCATCTTGGCCCACGCGGGCTCTCAGCGCAGCGACCGGCCCGTACGAGATTCGTCGATCCTGGTCGTCAACGGGTCATTCGCATTGCGAACTTCGCTACGCAACATCCGCGCGGCGACAAAAGAGACAGGCACCGACAGCGCGACCCAGACGATCAGGATCACCACAATTGTCGTCATCATCGCGGAACCTCCCTGTACCTCGACGTGCCAAGCTGTCCGTTACGTATACCCCCGGGGCACCCACGCCACACCGCGTTATCGCGGCGAGTCGCGAAAACCGCAACGTAGCTGTCGGATTCGTCTGGTATGCGGCTGCGATCACTCCCGTGAGGGCACCGCGATCACCGTCATCGAGCCCGGCGCCACCTCGGTGAAACCGGCGTCGCGCACAGGCACCGCACGACCCGCCGCCACCTCGGCCACCAAACCCGCCCACTGCTGTTCGTCCGCGTCGCGCACAGCGCACCGGAACCCGCGCCCTGCCCACGCGGCCACCTCGTGCAGCGGCAACGCACCCGCCAGCAACATGCTCGCATGCCCGACCTGCGCGGCCGCCTTGCCCACCGACATCTTCAACGCCGCGTTCACCCACAGAACCGGCAACGTCGGATCCACCGGGCCGGGCTCGTCGTGTTCGAGATCGGTTCCGCCGATCTGGAGTTTGCGGACACGCTGATCGATCTCCCCGACCGGACCGGGGACGAACGCACGAGCCTGCGCGCCGTCCACATCGACAGTCACCCCGTCGACGTCACCCGCGGCCACCCACTGGGCGCCACGCGCGCGCCGGGCGACCTTCCTGATCCGCGACCGCTTCCACGCGAGATACCGCGGCTCCCACTCCCCACCCGGCCCCGACCGTGGGTCGAGGCACACCGCGACGGCCGCGGCGGCCGCGGCTTCCAGCAGGGCGCTGCGGGCGGGCGGATCGACCTTGGGAATGTGCAACACCATCTGCATCGCCTGCACCATCGCCGGATCGTCGGGGTCGCCGATGCCACCGTAGCCCTGTGCCAATTCCGCATGCGCAGCGGCGAATTCGGCCGCCTCGTCGCGAACCGTCGCCTCGGCCTGCTCCTCGGTTTCCAACCCACTACTCATGCCACAACACCCGTTCGATCGACACCGGTCCGCCCGCCAGCCTAATCGCGGGGGGCGTGGCCTTACCGCGTTCAGCTCACCCGGACATCCACCATGAAGGTCGGCTCGGGGCCGATCGACGGTTCGCTGGACGGCCCGTAGGTGAACTGCAGCGCGGTCACGCCCCGCTCGATCGCCCGGAACGGCCACACCGTGGCGTTGCCCTCACTGGTCGGCCCACCGTCGGGGATCAGAATGCCCTTCTCGACGTTGACCAGGCCCCACTCACCGGTCGACGCGGGATCTCGCGGCAGACGCACCAGCAGGCGCTGGCCCACCGTGGCCACGACCGTGCTGCCGTTGGCGGCCAGCTCGATCATCAGCGGTTCGACCGCGGACTGCGGAACGGCGGTCGGCTGGAGGGTGACGTCATAGGGTTCGGTCTCGTCGCCACCGCATCCGGCCGTCAATCCGCCGAGACCCGCCAGGGCGACCAGGACGAGAAATGACCTGCGCACAACAACCTCCCGATGACGAGCGGTGACGACGTGCCTGTGCGGTCACTCTACGTCGGTGAGGTCGCGATTCCGCGTGACGCTACCGGCCGAGCAGTGGAACCCGGCGTACGCCACCGTCACGCGCGTCGGCCGCTTCCACCTCGTCGCGGGTGACGCCGAGGATGAACAGCACCGCGTCCAGGTACGGATGCGACAGCGCCGTGTCGGCCACCTCGCGCAGCGCGGGCTTGGCGTTGAACGCCACGCCTAGCCCGGCCGCGTTGAGCATGTCGATGTCGTTGGCGCCGTCACCGACCGCGACGGTCTGCTCCATCGGCACCCCCGCCTCGGCGGCGAACTTGCGTAGCGCGGTCGCCTTGAACGCCCGGTCGACGATCTCGCCGACGACCCGCCCGGTGAGCTTGCCGTCGATGATCTCCAGGGTGTTGGCCTGCACGAAATCGAGTTCCAGCTCGTGCGCGAGCGGCTCGATCACCTGCCGGAACCCACCGGAGACCACGCCGCAGCGGAAGCCGAGCCTGCGCAGGGTGCGAATCGTGGTGCGCGCGCCCGGGGTGAGCTCGATCCGGTCGGCGACCTCCTCGATCACCGACTCGTCGAGACCTTCGAGGGTGGCCACTCGCTGACGCAGCGATTCGGCGAAGTCGAGCTCGCCGCGCATCGCGGCCTCGGTGACCTCGCGGACCTGGTCCTCCACACCGGCGTGCGCGGCCAGCATCTCGATCACTTCGCCCGTGATCAGGGTGGAGTCGACGTCGAACACGATGAGGCGCTTGGCCCGGCGGGCCAGGCCCGCCCGTTCCACTGCGATGTCGACCCGCTCGGCGACCGCGACCTCGGCCAGGGCCGTGCGCAGCCGCGCGTCGCCTTCGTCGCTGGTGTCGGTCGCGGTGACCATCAGTTCCATGCCGGTCACCGGGTAGTCGGCGATGCCACGGATGGAGTCGATATTGGCGCCGCCGGTGGCCAGTTCCCGCGAGATCGCGCTGAAGGCCTTCGCGGTGACCGGGGCGCCGAGCACCACAACCGCGTGGGTCGACATCGGCGGCTTGCCGATCTGCGCGTCCACGGACACGTCGACCTGCATGCCGACGGTGTTCATGGCCTCTTCGAGCTCGTCCTGCAACGCCTCGGGGTCGTTGGGGCACGACACCAGCACCCCGAGGGTGAGCCGTCCCCTGATGACCACCTGCTCCACGTCCAGCAAACTCACCTGGTGCCGCGACAACGTCGCCAGCAGCACCGATGTGACGCCCGGTCGGTCGGGGCCGGTGACGGTCACGAGAACTGTGGTGTCGGCCAAGTCGATCTGCTCCGTTCGATTACCCACAAAAAGAGTGTGCACCCGCTGGTCACCCAGCAGGTGCACACCCTGTCGTTCGGTGGTGTCCTACTTCTTCGCGAGCGCGCCTTCTGACACGTGCGTGCTGTGCTTACCCGAGCCCCAGCCGACGTGCGCCTCGGACTTCATCCGCTCGACCATGTGCGGGTAGTGCAGCTCGAACGCGGGACGCTCGGACCGGATGCGCGGCAGCTCGTAGAAGTTGTGGCGCGGCGGCGGGCAAGTGGTGGCCCACTCGAGGGAGTTGCCGTAGCCCCACGGATCGTCGACCGTGACGACCTCGCCGTAGCGGAAGCTCTTGAAGACGTTCCAGATGAACGGCAGCATCGACGAGCCCAGGATGAACGCACCGATCGTGGAGATCGTGTTCAGCGTGGTGAAACCGTCGGACGGCAGGTAGTCGGCGTAGCGACGCGGCATGCCCTCGGCGCCCAGCCAGTGCTGGACCAGGAAGGTGGTGTGGAAGCCGACGAAGGTGGTCCAGAAGTGCCACTTGCCCAGACGCTCGTCCATCATGCGGCCGGTGATCTTCGGGAACCAGAAGTAGATACCCGCGAAGGTCGCGAACACGATGGTGCCGAAGAGCACGTAGTGGAAGTGCGCGACGACGAAGTACGAGTCGGTGACCTGGAAGTCCAGCGGCGGCGAGGCCAGGATGACGCCCGACAGACCACCGAAGAGGAAGGTCACCAGGAAGCCGATCGACCACAGCATCGGTGTCTCGAACGTCAACTGACCGCGCCACATGGTGCCGATCCAGTTGAAGAACTTCACACCGGTCGGGACCGCGATGAGGAAGGTCATGAAGGAGAAGTACGGCAGCAGCACCGCGCCGGTGGCGTACATGTGGTGCGCCCACACCGCGATCGACAGCGCCGCGATACCCAGCGTCGCGTAGACCAGCGTGGTGTAACCGAAGATCGGCTTACGGCTGAACACCGGGAAGATCTCCGACACGATGCCGAAGAACGGCAGCGCGATGATGTAGACCTCGGGATGGCCGAAGAACCAGAACAGGTGCTGGTAGAGCAGGATGCCGCCGGTGGCCGGGTCGTAGATGTGACCGCCCAGGTGGCGGTCGTAGGCCAGACCGAACAGCGCCGCGGTGAGCAGCGGGAACGCGAGCAGCACCAGCACGGAGGTGACCGCGATGTTCCAGGTGAAGATCGGCATGCGGAACATGGTCATACCGGGTGCGCGCAGGCAGACCACGGTGGTGAGCATGTTGACGCCACCGAGGATGGTGCCCAGACCCGACACGGCCAGACCCAGGATCCACAGGTCGGTGCCGACACCGGGCGAGTGCAGGATGTCGCTCAGCGGCACGTAGGCCGTCCAGCCGAAGTCCGCCGCGCCGCCGGGGGTCACGAAGCCCGCGGTCGCCATGGAGGCGCCGAACAGGTACAGCCAGTAGCTGAACGCGTTCAGTCGCGGGAAGGCGACATCGGGGGCGCCGATCTGCAGCGGCAGGACGATGTTGGCGAAGCCGAACACGATCGCCGTCGCGTAGAACAGCAGCATGATCGTGCCGTGCATGGTGAACAGCTGGTTGAACTGTTCGGGCGAGAGGAACTGCAGACCCGGACGTGCGAGCTCACCACGCATGAGCAGCGCCATGAGGCCGCCGATCATGAAGAAGCTGATCGCCGTCACCAGGTACATGGTGCCGAGCACCTTGGGGTCGGTGGTGGTGACCGCCTTGTAGAGGAACGAGCCCTTCGGCCCGGTCCGGGCCGGATACGGTCGAGTCGCTTCCAACTGAGGGACTGGCCTGGGCTCTACCGCAGTCACTGATCCTCCTGAAGATGCCTGTACGTCACTCGCAGCGTCGGCCGTGCCTGAAAGGACGGACAGCAGCAGACATGCGTTGGAGTGAATCGTAAACCGTGCTGCCGCAGCATTCCGCGCGGGTCCTACTCTGTGTCGTATTCGGCGCGCCGTAGTTCGCGATCCCGATCTTCCTCCGCAGGTCGCGTGGGTGCAATGGTTGTCGGCGATGACTTTTCGGCGGTCGGCGCGTCATGATCGATGCCGACACACGAACGTGCCAGCGTCTCGATCGAGCTCCCCCTTCAGCCGAGGAGAAGTCATGTCGTTGACCCCGAAACCCGGTGATCCCACCTGGGTCGATCTGTACACCACCGATCTCGACCGCGCGATCGCCTTCTACGGCGAACTGTTCGGTTGGACCGCCGATCGCGGCGGCGAGGAATTCGGCGGCTACACCACCCTGCGCAAGGACGGCCGGGCGGTGGCGGGCGCGATGGGCCGCCACGACGATCCCGGCGACCCCTATCCCGACCGCTGGACCGTCTATCTGAACTCCCCCGATGCGCTGGCGACGACGGCGAAGACGAGCGCGGCGGGCGGCACTGTGATCGTCGAGCCGATGGCGGTCGCCGATCTCGGATCGATGGCGGTGCTCGCCGATGTCGGCGGCATCGGTGTCGGGGTCTGGCAGGCCGACACCTTCGCCGGCTTCGAAGCGGTCGGCATCGTCGCCGACGGCACCTGGACCGACCATGTCGGCGTCCCGTCCTGGTTCGAGCTGACGACCCGCGCCTACGACGAGTCCCTGGTCTTCTACCGCGACGTCTTCGGCTGGGCCGACACCCTGACGATCGCCGACACCGCGGACTTCCGCTACACCACCATTCACGCCGTCCCGCCCATGGGCGGCGGCGTCCTCGACGCGGGCGGCCACCTCGCCGAGGGCATCCCCGGCTCGTGGACGGTCTATTTCGGCGCCGACGACGTCGACAAGTCCGCCGAGCACGCGGTGGCCCTCGGCGGCACCGTCGCCTTCGAACCCATGAACACCCCCTACGGCCGCCTCGCCGGCCTGATCGACCCCACGGGCGCGCATTTCAGCATCGGCGGAAACGCCCGCTGACCGAGGTTCGACCCCCTAGGGGTGGTAATCGGTCCCCCTTGGAGTCGGCCCACCAACGCTGGGGTTGCTGTCGGGTTCCCCTCTCGAAGACGAGATTAGAGGTGTAGCAAAAACACCCGCCGACAAGCCTTCAAGGGGAATCCGATGAGCACCGTGGTCACCGCACCCGCCGACAACGTCATCCAGCTGCGTCGCCGTTCCGACGCGCCGATCGTCGCGGGGCAGCTCGCCGACGCCGATCTGGATCGTTGGGCGAACCGCCTGGCCCGCGTGCTGCTCGGTCGCGGCGCCGAGGCGGGCGACCGGATCTCCGTCGCGGTCGGTCCCCGGATCGAGGCGGTCGTCGCCGAGGCCGCGGTGCGCAAGATCGGTGCGATCCCGGTGTCGCCTGCCCAGGGTGCCGCGACCGGTTTCGGGATCACCACCAAGGCCGATCGGGCCCAGTTCGCCGACAGCGGCAACTGGCTGGTGCTCGACGATCGCTCGACCCTGCAGCGCTATCTGGTCAGTTCCGACGCGCCGCTGGCGGCCACCGAACTGGCCGCAGTCTCCTGAACCCATTCCGATGTGGTCCGCGCTGGTTCAGAATGAACATAGAGCGCAGTACGCAACGGCGAGTACTACCACCCAGGTAGCTACGCGACGGTCGGGACACATCGTGAACACCGAGCTCGAGACATGAGAACGCAGGTTCGCTCATGATCGCACCAGAAGGCCCTTTTCCGCTGTCCGCCGCCCAGCGCGGCATCTGGTTCGCCCAGCACATCGCGGGCGATACGCCCATCTCCATCGCCCAATACGTCGAATTGTCCGGCGAGATCGACCACACGCTGCTCACCGAGGCGGTCCGGCAGACCGGCCGTGAGTTCGGCACCGGCTACCTGCGACTGGTCGACGTCGACGGCCGGCCACATCAGATCGTCGACCTGTCCCTCGACGACGAGATCGCCCGAGTGGATCTGCGCGACCGCCCCGACCCGGAAGCCGCCGCGCACGCCTGGATGCGGGCCGAGTACACCGCACCGCTGGACGTGATGCGCGACCGATTGGTCCGCCTCGCCATGCTGCGGGTCGCCGAGGACCGCTGGTTCTGGTACGCGCGCATGCACCACATCGTGTTGGACGGGATGGGCGCGCTCGCCCTCGTCCAGCGCACCGGCGAGCTCTACAACGCCGCCTTCGACGGCCGCGAGCCGCCGCCGACCAAAGCCGAGCCGTTGCAGAAGATCGTCGAAGCCGATCTGGCCTACCGGACCTCGACCCGCTTCGCGACCGACCGCGAGTACTGGCGCGACCACCTGGCCGACCTGGCCGATCCGGTTACCCTCGCCGGCCGTGACGCCGAGGTCGACGGCCACCCCAACCGGGTCTCGGGCGCCCTGCCCGCGGAGACGACCGCCCTGCTGGATTCCGTTGCCGCCGCGGTGAACTCGGGCGTCGCGCCCACGGTGGTCGCCGCGTTCGGCGCCTATCTCGCCGCGATGACCGGCGCACCGGAGGTGGTCTTGAGCCTGCCGGTGTCCGCGCGGACCTCGGCGACCCTGCGCCGTTCGGGCGGCATGCTCGCCAATGTCGTGCCGCTGCGGGTCACCCTCGATCCCACGACGACCGTCGGCGCGGCGATCCTGGCGGTGCAGGCCGAACTGACCGGCGCGTTGCGGCGTCAGCGATATCGCCAGGAGGACATCGTCCGCGATCTCGGCTGGGCGATGGACGAGGCGGCGTCGTTCGGTCCTGCCGTGAATCTGATGATGGTGGACACCAGGATCGCGCTCGGCCCGGTGGTCGGACGGCTCAATGTGCTCACCTCGGGCCTGATCGACGACCTGTTCGTCAACCTGTACCCCGGCGTGGGCGGCGAGAGCACCCACATCGATCTACAGGGCAACGGCAATCTCTACAGCGACGCCGAGCTGGCGGCCCACCACGCTCGCTTCCTGATGTTCCTGCACCGATTTCTCGTCGCGGGACCCGATGCCCCACTGTCGACGGTGCCGGTCCTCTCGGCCGCCGAGCAGGCGGCCTCGGTGCCCGCGCGTGGCCCGGCCGGGGTCGAGCCGAAGACCCTGCCCGAGATCCTCGCCGCGGGCGCCGCGATCGATCCGGACGCTGTCGCCCTGCGCTGGGGTGCCGACGACACCCTGAGCTACCGCGAAGTAGACGAGTACACGAATCGCCTGGCCCGCCTGCTGATCGCCGCGGGCGCCGGCCCCGAACACGGTGTCGCGCTGTCTATTCCGCGCTCCGCGGAATCGGTGCTCGCCACGATCGCGGTGGCCAAGACGGGCGCGCCGTTCGTCCCGATCGATCCGACCTATCCCGATGACCGGATCGAGCACATGATCGACGACAGCGGTGTCGTCACCGGCTTGACCGTCACCCAGGTCCGTAAGTCCCTGCCCGACAAGGTCGATTGGCTCGCACTCGACGCCGAAACCACTGTCGCGGACCTCGCCGCACAGGACGTCGCCCCGATCACCGATGCCGAGCGAACCGCCGCGATCGGGCTCGATCAGGTCGCCTACATCATCTACACCTCCGGGTCGACCGGGCTGCCCAAGGGCGTCCTGGTCTCGCATCGCGGCCTGGCGAATCTCGCCGCGAGTTCGGGGGCCGGATTCGGCGTCGACGCCGACTCCGTCGTCGCCCACGCGGTGTCGCCGAGCTTCGATATCTCCGTCGAGGAGATCCTGGTGACCCTGGCGGCCGGTGCCACCCTCGCGGTGGTCCCGCCGTCGGCGTACGCGGGTGAGGACATGGCGCAGGTGTTGCGCACGCATCGCGTCACCCATCTCAATGTCACCCCGGCCGTCGTCGGTTCCCTGGACCCGGCGACCCTGCCCGATCTGCGCACGATCGTCGTCGGCGGCGACGCCTGCCCGCCGGAGCTGGTGTCGAAGTGGGCAGGGCGCGCCCTGATCAACGGCTACGGCCCCACCGAAACCACCGTCACCACGACCCTGACCGAACCGCTGGTCCCCGGCGCCCCGGTGACGATCGGCAGCCTCGTCCGTGGCGTGTCGGGTCTGGTGCTCGACTCCTGGCTGCGACCGGTCCCCGCGGGAACCGTGGGCGAGCTGTATCTCGCCGGGCCGGGCGTCGCGCGTGGCTACCACCGGCGCAGCGGCTTGGCCGCGAGCCGGTTCGTCGCGAACCCGCACGCGCCCGGCGAGCGGATGTATCGCACCGGCGATCTGGTGCGGTGGACCGACCGCGACCGGCGATTCACCCTGGAATACCAGGGCCGCAGCGACTTCCAGGTGAAGGTGCGCGGCTACCGGATCGAGCTGGGCGAGATCGACGCCGCGTTGCAGCGACTTCCCGAGATCGATTTCGCGATCACCCTCGGCGTCGAGACCGCCACCGGCGCGACCGCGCTCGTCTCCTACCTCACGACCGAGCCGGGCGCCGAGGTCCATCCCGAAGCGGTGAAAGCCGCTGTCGGTGAACGTCTTCCGGCCTACATGGTGCCCGCCGTGGTGATGGTTCTCGACGAGGTTCCGCTCACCCCCCTCGGCAAGGTGGACCGAAAGGCCTTGCCCGCACCGGATTTCACCGCCCGCACCGTCACGAGCCGCGCGCCGTCCACGCCGCGCGAGCAGACTCTGGCAGCCCTGTTCGCCGAAGTACTCGGACTCGACACCGTCGGGGTCGACGAGAGTTTCTTCGCCCTCGGTGGCGACAGCATCGTTTCCATCCAGCTGGTCTCGCGCGCGAAGGCCGCCGGTATCTCGTTCAGCGCCCGCGATGTCTTCGAACGCAAGACGGTCGCCGCGCTGGCCGCGGTCGCGGACGAGACCGAGGTCGTGGTGGTGGACGAACTGCCGGGTGGCGGCGTCGGCGCGGTGGAGCTCACCCCGATCGTGCACGCGATGGTCGAGCACGGCGACACCTGGGGTCGCTACGGGCAGGCCGTGCTCATCGGGCTGCCCGCCGACTTCGACCGCCCGAGGCTCGCCGCGGCGCTACAGGTCCTGCTCGAACACCACGATCTGCTCCGTTCGTCGCTGCGCCGAACGTCTGATGGCTGGGAATGGATTGTCGCCGAACGTGGTTCGGTCGACGCCGCGACGCTGATCGACGTGGTCCGAGCCGACACCGACGACAGGGTCGACCGGGCCCTCCAGGATGCCGCGGATCGCCTGGATCCCACCGTGGGCGCTGTTGCCCGATTCGTCATGATCGAACGCGCCGACGCCGACCCACTGTGCTGGCTGGTCCTGCACCACCTGGTCACCGATGGCGTCTCGTGGCGAATCCTGCTGCCGGACTTGGCCACCGCGGCCTTCGGCGGCGCACTCGACCCCGTCGGCACCTCCTTCCGCCGCTGGGCGCACGGCCAGGTCGAGAACGCCGCCTCGCGCATCGACGAACTGCCGATCTGGCAGCGAATCCTGGCCACACCCGATCCGTCCTTCGCCCTCGCCTCACAGCCCGCCACCTTCGATCCGGCCGTCGACGTGGTCACCACCATGGCGCAATGGCAGACGACGGTGCCGGCCGACCTCGCACACACCGTGCTGCACGCGGTGCCCGAGCAATTCCATTGCGGCGCGGACGAAGTGCTCCTCGCGGCGCTCGCCATGGCCGTGTGCCGGTGGCGCGAACGCACCGGCGCCCTGCTGACGCTGGAGGGCCACGGCCGCAGTGAATCCCTGCTGCCCGGCGCCGATGTCGCGCGCACCGTCGGCTGGTTCACCAGCGTGTATCCGGTCGCGCTCGACCTGACCGAGATCGATCTCGGCGACGCGTTCGCCGGTGGACGCGCGGCGGGTTCGGCGATCAAGGTGACCAAGGAGCAGTTGCGGTCGGTCCCCGATCGCGGTGTCGGCTTCGGCCTGCTGCGCTATCTCGACGACGAGACCGCCGCGGCGCTGGCGGACGCGCCGACACCCCAGCTGAGCTTCAACTATCTCGGTAGGGCGGTGACCGGCAGCGATCCCTGGGTACCGCAACGCTTCGCCGCGACCAACGACGACCGCGCGCCGCTGGCCGCTGTCGTCGATATCAACGCGGTGCTCACCGATGCCGGATTGGAGGTCACCTGGGCCTACGCGAGCAGGTTGCTCGATGAGGCCGAGGTGCGCGAGTTGGCCGAGCTGTGGTCGCAGGCCCTGCGCGCGCTGGTCACCCACGCCGGATCCGGCGACGCGGGCGGCCGTACCCCCTCGGACTTCGAGCTCGTCATGGTCGATCAGCCACAGATCGAACGCTGGGAGCACACCTACCCGAAGCTCACCGATGTCTGGCCGCTGTCACCGCTGCAATACGGCCTACTCTTCCACGCGCTCTACGACTCCGACACCGCCGACGGCTACACGGTCCAATCGCTGCTCACCCTGGCTGGCACGGTCGACGCCACCCGGCTGCGCGGCGCGGCACAGGCGCTGATCGATCGGCACGAGAATCTGCGCGTGGCCTTCGTCGAGACCGACGACGGACCCCGCCAACTGGTCCTGTCTTCGGCCGAGATCCGCTGGCACGACATCGATCTCACCGAGATCGCCGACGACGAGCAGCGAGCGCGCGAACTCGACCGGGTGATCGAACTCGACGCGCTGACCCGCTTCGACCTGACCAATCCCCCGCTGCTGCGCTTCACGCTGATCAGGACCGCCCCGGAGCACTTCCGGCTCGTGATGACCAATCACCATCTGGTGCTCGACGGTTGGTCGACACCGCTGCTGGTTCGGGAACTGCTCACCCTGTATGTCACCGCGGGCGACGCGTCGATGTTGCCGCCCGCCCGGTCCTACCGCGAATTCCTGTCCTGGCTCGAAGACCAGGACGCCCAAGCCTCGCTGGACGCGTGGAAACTGGCCCTCTCCGGGATCGACACGCCGACCCGAGCCGTCCCCACGCTCGCGGGGATCGAGTCGACCGAGACCGGGATGCTCTCGCACGATCTGTCCGCCGACACGGTCGCGGTCCTCGAGTCGGCCGCCAGGGCAGCGGGTGCGACCGTGAACACCCTGGTCCAGGCCGGCTGGTCGATGCTGCTGGCCATGCTCACCGGCCGCACCGATGTGGTCTTCGGCGCCACGGTGTCCGGTCGGCCGCCGGAACTGCCCGGGGTCGAGGAGATGGTCGGGCTGTTCATCAACACCGTGCCGGTGCGGGTGACACTGGATCCGTCGGAGAGGGTTTCCGATCTGCTCGCACGCGTGCAGGCTGAACAAGCGCGGCTCATGGACCACCAGCACGTCGGCCTCGCCGCCATCCACCGCGCCGTCGGTCTGGCCGAATTGTTCGACACCCTTACCGTTTTCGAGTCCTACCCCATCGATCGCGAGGCGCTGTCCCAAGCCCTGGATATCGCGGGCATGCGAGTGCTCGATATCGAGGGCACCGACGCGACGCCGTACCCGTTGAACCTCATGGTGATTCCGCTGCGCGGCGAGGCCGGTGCCGGCGATGCCCTGCGCATCACGGTGAAGTTCATGGCCGATCAGCTGGAACACACTGCGGCGCAGTCACTCCTCGACCGCTTCATCCGACTCCTCGCCCAACTCGGCGAGAACCCACATGCGATGGTGTCGCAGCTGCGGTCCTGCAGCGATGCCGAAACGGCCACGCTCGCACCGGTTCACGGCCCACCGCCGCTGCCGATGCGCACACTGGCCGACGTCCTCACGGCGGGCGCGCGCATCGACCCCGACGCGATCGCGGTCAGCGCGGGAGAGCTGCGGATGAGCTACGGCGAACTCGACGCCTGGTCCAATCGGTTCGCCCGGGTCCTGCTCCGGCGCGGGATCGGCCCCGAGGTGTTCGTGGTGCTCGCGCTGACCCGGTCACTGGAATCGGTAGTCGCCGTGTGGGCGCTGGCCAAGACCGGTGCGGCGTTCGTTCCGCTGGATCCGAGCTATCCGGTGGAACGGATCGAGCACATGCTCACCGATTCGAAGGCCCCGATCGGCGTCACAGTGACGGCCACCGGCGACGACCTGCCCGGGTCCATCGACTGGCTGCTGCTCGACGACCTGAACACTATGCGCCGCGCCATGCTGGTCTCCGACGCGCCGATCACCGACGACGAACGCGGCGGCGCAATCGATATCGATCACACCGCCTACCTGATCTACACCTCCGGTTCCACCGGCAAGCCCAAGGCGGTGTTGCTCAGCCACCGCGGTATCGCCAATCTCGTCACCGCCCAGCGGGAAACCCTGGCACTCGACCCGTCTGCCAGCGCGTTGCAGGTCGCCTCCCCCAGTTTCGACGCCTCCGTCTTCGAAATGCTGACCGCGCACGCGGCGGGTGGACGCCTGGTCGTGTCGCCGCCGGAGGTCTACGGCGGCGCCGAACTCGAGACGCTGCTGCGCACCGAGCGGGTCACCCACGCGGTGATCACCCCGTCGGCGCTGGCAACGATGGAACCCACCGATCTCACCGATCTGCGGGTGCTGTCGGTGGCCGGCGAGGCGGCCACCCCCGAGCTCATCGAGAAGTGGGCCGAGGGCAGGCGGATGGTGAACCTCTACGGCCCCACCGAGTTCAGCATCTGGGCGACCGGCCCCGCCGAGCTGGTCGCGGGCGAGCCGGTGACCATCGGCGGACCGATTCGTGGTGCGGCGCTGGTGGTCCTGGACAGCTGGTTGCGGCCGGTGCCGATCGGCATCGCGGGCGAGCTGTATCTGGCCGGTCCCGCGCTGGCACGTGGCTACTTCAACCGGTTCGAGATGACCGCGAGCCGGTTTGTCGCCAACCCCTTCGGCATCGCCGGGGAACGCATGTACCGGACCGGTGACATGGTGCGCTGGGTCGCGGGCGACAATGACGTGCTCACCCTGGAATACTTGGGCCGCAGCGACTTCCAGGTCAAGATTCGCGGCCTGCGGATCGAACTCGGTGAGATCGACGCGGTGCTCTCGCGCGTCGACGAGGTGGACTACGCGGTGACGATCGGGCGCGAAGGACCGGCGGGCGCCACCGTGCTCGTGTCCTACGTGCTTCCCGTGCCGACTGTCGAACTCGACACCGAGCGACTGCGCGCGCAGGTGGCGGCGGAACTGCCCGGGTACATGGTGCCCGCCTATGTCGTTGTCCTGGAGGACATCCCGCTCACCCCCGTCGGCAAGCTGGACCGCAAAGCCCTTCCGATACCGGACTTCTCGGTGACCCAGCAGTCCTATCTCGCGCCGCGCACACCGATCGAACAGGCCGTCGCCGAGGTGTTCGCCGAGGTACTCGGCAGCGAGCGGGTGAGCGTCGACCAGTCCTTCTTCGAGCTCGGCGGCAACTCGCTGAGTGCGACAAAGGTGGTGGCCCGGGTCAATTCGGCACTCGGGTCCGGCATCGCCCTGCGTGATCTGTTCGACGCACCGAGCGTCGCCCAGCTGTCCTCGCGGGTCGTCCCCACCGCCGAGGGCAGCGCGGGTCGCCCGGCCCTCGCCCCGCGCCCGCGCCCCGACCGCATCCCGCTGTCCCCCGCCCAGCAGCGGATGTGGGTGCTCAACCAGCTCGACCCGGAGTCGTCGGCCTACAACATCGCGATCGCCCTTCGCCTCACCGGATCACTGGACGTGGAGGCCATGCGCCGAGCACTCGCCGACGTGGTCGAACGCCAGGAAAGCCTGCGCACGCGCTATCCCGCCGACTCCGAAGGCCCACGCCAGGTCGTCGTCGGCATCGACGGCTCCACCCCCGCGATGCCGCTGATCGATACCGAAGACGGTGCGCCACTGCGGGATCGGATCAACGAACTGGCGGGAACCGGATTCGATCTCACCCGTGAGCCCCCGTTGCGGGTCGGCCTGTACCGCCTCACCGGTGCGGCCTCCGCCGGCTCCGCCAACGGCTCCCATGCCGCCCAGCAGCATGTTGTCGTCCTCGTGGTGCACCACATCAGCGCCGACGGCGCGTCGATGGCGCCGTTGGCCACCGACCTGGTGGCCGCGTACTCGGCGCGGGTATCGGGCGCGGCACCCAGCCGACCTGCGCTCGCCGTGCAGTACGCCGACTTCGCCCTGTGGCATCGCGAACTGCTCGGCACCGGCACGGAAGCGGACTCCGTCGCCGCACAGCAGATCCAGTATTGGCGCGAGAACCTCGCCGACGCCCCGGACGCCCTGGAACTGCCCAGCGATCGCCCCCGCCCCGCGGTGCAGTCGATGCGCAGTGACGACGTCGACTTCACCGTCGACGCACCGACCCATCGCGCGTTGATCGACTTCGCCGCCGCGAACAACGTCAGCGTGTTCATGGTGGTCCACGCCGCACTCGCGGTCCTGCTGGCCCGGCTCGGCGGCACCGGCGACGTCGTCATCGGCACCCCGATCGCGGGTCGCGGCGAAGCCGCCCTCGACGACCTCGTCGGCATGTTCGTGAACACCCTGGCCCTGCGCACGCCGGTCGATCCCGGCACCGGCTTCCGGCAACTGCTCGCGACGGTCCGCTCCACCGATCTCGACGCCTTTGCCCACGCCGACGTGCCGTTCGAGCAGCTCGTCGGGGCACTCGACCCCACCCGGTCGACCGCCCACCACCCGCTGTTCCAGGTATCGCTGTCGCTGCAGAACTTCATCGAGCCGGTGCTCGAACTGCCCGGACTCCGCTTCGAAGTCGAGGACTTCGACCGCCGCTCCTCGGCCTTCGACCTCACGCTCGACCTGCGCGAACGGTTCGGCGAAACAGGACCCGAAGGCATCGACGGCGTCCTGACCTACGCGACGGACCTGTTCGACGCGAGCACGGTCGCCGCGTTCGCGACACGATGGCGGCAAGTCCTGTCCACCGTCCTCGCCGACATCGACATCCGCCTCGCCGATATCGACATCCTCGCCGAAGCCGAACGCGCGGAGCTGATTCCGGTCCGCGGTCCCGCCACCGCGGGAACGACCACCCTGGCCGAGCTGCTCACCGCCACCGCCAGCGCGTTCCCCGACCGGCCCGCGCTGGTCACCGGCGCCACCGCGCGGATACCCGGCACCACCACCTACCGCGCGCTGCACGCCCGGTCGAACCAGCTGGCCAGGCTGCTGATCGAGGCGGGGGCCCATACCGAAACCGTGGTAGCGCTCGGCCTGCCCCGCTGCGCCGAGCTGCACACCGGCATCTGGGCAGCGGCGAAGGTGGGCGCGGCCTTCCTGCCGGTCGACCCGAAGCATCCGGCGGACCGCATCGACCACATGCTCACCGATTCCGGTGCCCAGGTCGGGATCACCCTCGCCGAATACCGACCACAGCTTTCCGACACCACCCGCTGGTTGATCCTCGACGACGCCGAGTTCGCCGCGCGCCTGGACGCCACCGATGACGCCGACCTCACCACCGAGGACCTGCCGGTCCCGATCAGGGTCGAGAACCCGGCCTGGATGATCTACACCTCCGGCTCCACCGGCACTCCCAAGGGCGTCACCGTCACCCATCGCGGCCTGGCCGACCTGGTCGCCGCCCAGCGCGCCGACCTCACCCTCGACGAACACGCCCGGGTATTGCAGGTCGCCTCACCGAGTTTCGACGCGTCGATCTTCGAGGCGCTCATGGCATTCGGCGGCGGCGGGGCCTCGGTGATCGCCCCGCCGGAGGTCTTCGGCGGCGCGCCGCTCGCGGAACTGATCGCCGCCGAGTCGGTCACCCACATGGTGATCACGCCGTCGGCACTGGCCACCATCGATTCCGCCGAGGTGTCGAGCCTTCGGGTCCTCGCGGTCGCGGGTGAGGCGGTCGGCCCCGATCTGGTCGCCCGCTGGTGCGACGCGGGCGGTCGCACGATGGTGAACCTGTACGGCCCGACCGAATACACCATCTGGGCAACAGGATCCGAGCCGCTCTCCGCCACCGCACCGGTCACCATCGGCACTCCCGTTCGCGGTGCGGCGGTACTGGTCCTCGACGACCGACTGCGCCCCGTACCGGTCGGCGTCGCGGGCGAGCTGTACCTCGCGGGCACCGCCCTCGCGCGGTGCTACCACGCCCGGCCGAGCTTGACCGCAGCGCGATTCGTCGCCGACCCGTTCGGCGGCTCCGGTGAACTCCTTTATCGCACAGGCGATCTGGTGCGGTGGATTCGCAGGCCCGCCGGATTGGCGCTGGAATACCTCGGTCGCACCGACTTCCAGGTGAAGGTACGTGGCCAGCGCATCGAACTCGGCGAGATCGACGCGGTGCTCGGCGCCATCGATGGTGTCGATCTCGCTGTGACACTGGGCATTCCGGGTCCGACCGGTTCCACCACCCTCGCCGCCTACCTGGTGCGGATGCCCGGCGCCGAGCTCGATATCGCGCACATCCGTGCCACGGCGGCCGACGCCCTGCCCGCCTATATGCTCCCCGCCGCCTTTGTCGTCCTGGACGAGATCCCCATCAACGCGGTCGGCAAGCTCGATCGAAAAGCACTGCCGGAACCGGTGTTCGTCACCGACGACACCCCGTACCGCGCCCCGGAGACGCCGACCGAACTGGTGCTCGCCGAGGTCTTCGCCGAACTGCTCGGCCGCGCGCAGGTCGGCATCGACGACTCCTTCTTCGCCCTCGGCGGCGACAGCATCCTCGCCATCCAGCTGGTCACCCAGGCGAAGCTGCGCGGGGTGCACTGCACACCGCTGCAGGTGTTCGAACACCGCACGGTCGCGGCGCTGGGCGCGGTTGTCGATTCCGCCGAGACGTTCGAGGCACTCGAGGAACTGCCCGGCGGCGGCACCGGCGACCTGCCACTCACCCCGATCGTCCGGTACATGATCGAACGCGGCGGCGATTTCGACCGGTTCGCCCAAACAGCGGTCTTGGAACTGCCGATCGGCATCGACCGCGCGCAACTCGTCACCACACTCACCGCCGCGATCGACCGACACGACATGCTGCGGGCACGCCTGTGGGCAGACGACGACGGCTGGCGGCTACAGGTGGCCGACCCCGGCTCGGTGGACGTCGACGCACTCGTGCACCGCACGGCCTTCGACGCCACCGACTCGATCGACCTGCGCGAATACGCGCAGACCGAACTCGACTCCGCGATGAACCGCCTGCGTCCCGCCGACGGCGTCGTACTCCAATTCGTCTGGCTCGATCCCGTCGGCGACGCCGGTTCACACACCCGACCGGGACGCCTGATCGTCGTCGCACACCACCTCGCGATCGACAGCGTCTCCTGGCGGATTCTGGTGCAGGACTTGATCACCGTCTGGGCCCAGGTAGCGGCGGGCGCCACCCCGGCACTGCCCGAGATCGGCACCTCGATGCGGCGCTGGTCGCATGCGCTGACCGAGCAGGCCCGGTCCGAGGGGCGCCTGGCCGAACTCCCGTACTGGCAACAGGTGGTGAACGGCCCCGACCCGCTGCTCGGTGCCCGCCACCTCGATCCGGCCATCGACCAGGGGCGGACGGTCCGCCGCCTCGACATCGAGGTCGACGAGAACACCACCACAGCTCTGCTCACCACCCTGCCCCGCCTGTTCCACGGCAGCGTCACCGACGCGCTGTTGGCCACTCTGGCACTGGCGCTGGTGCGATGGCGTGCGCGCAGAGGCGTGGACGAACCCTCGGCGCTGCTGCGCCTGGAAGGACATGGCAGGCAGGAGGAAGTCGTGCCCGGCGCCGACCTGTCCCGGACCATCGGCTGGTTCACGAACCTGTACCCGGTACGTCTCGACCTCGCCGACATCGACGTCGAGGACGCCCTGTCCGGCGGACCCGCCATGGGCACGGCCATCCGCCGAGCCAAGCACGACCTCGCCGCGGTTCCGGACAAGGGCATCGGATTCGGTCTGCTGCGCTATCTGAATCCCGAAGCAGCCGAACAACTCCCGGCGCGGCTCCCCGGTCAGATCTGCGTGAACTATCTCGGCAGGCACACCTCGGTCGACACACCCGCCGGACTGGAGGGCTTGGGCTGGCTACCCACCGACGCGCTCGGCGATCTCGAGGCGGCCGAACACCCAGAGGTACCGATCATGTCGGCGATCGATATCAACGCGATGGTGGTCGGCGACCGCCTCCAGGCCGACTTCGGTTACGCGGCTCGGCTTCTGGCCCGCGAAGATGTCGCCGACCTCGCGAATCTGTGGGTCGAGGCGCTCGGCGCGGCAGCACGATTCGCCGAAACCCCTGCTGCCCAGGCCGCTTCGGCCGACGAAGCCGCCGCCATGACCGCGCACACGGCGGCGATCGCGGAGCCGGGGCCGAGCGGCCTCGGCCTCGATGTGCTGCTTCCGATCCGACCGGGCGGGGATCGACCCGCACTGTTCTGCGTCCACTCCTCCTCCGGAATGTCCTGGAGCTACCTGGGATTGGCCGAACAGCTACGGCCGGGGCGACCGATCTACGGACTCCAGGCCCCCGACCTCAGCGGTCGCGAGCCGTCGGCACGCTCGATCGAGGAATTCGCCCAGCGCTACGTGCGCGAGATCCGCGCGGTGCAGCCGAGGGGCCCCTATCACCTGCTCGGTTGGTCGTTCGGCGGTCTCATCGCCCAGGCGATGGCGGTGGAACTGTCCGCCGCGGGCGAGCAGGTGGGGGTCGTCGCGCTCCTGGACACCGACACCGCCGATATCGACGGCGACACCATCGAGCGGTTGTCGGCGGGCGCGTTCATCAACACCTTCGGCGCCGTCTTCGGCATCGACGACGTCCCCGCCGAGTCGAGCGCCGAGGAGGCGGCCGAGCTCATCACCGCCCGGCTCGGCGGGGTCGAACTCGTCGACGCGGCGACGATCGAGCGAATGGCGGGCTCCTACAACGCCTCCGCGGGCACGCGGACCGGATATCAGCGGCCGGTCTACCACGGTGACGTCGTCTATTTCAGCGCCACGGTGGACCCCGCCGAATGGATGGGGCCCGACGGTTGGCGGGCCTACGTCACCGGCGACATCACCAACCACGACGTCGATGTGACCCACGACGAACTGACCAATCCCTATGCACTGTCGGTGATCTCACCATTGCTCGACGACCACTTGGAAGCAGGAGACCGGATATGAGCGTCGAAAACACTCTCGTGCAGAGCAACCCGCGCACCGGTGGTGTCGTGGTCGAAGGGATCGAGAAGTCCTTCGGCGACGTCCACGCCCTACGCGGTGTCGATTTCGAGGCCGCCCCCGGTGAGGTGCTCGGCATCCTCGGTCCCAACGGCGCGGGCAAGACGACCATGGTGAACATCCTGTCCACCCTCGTCACGCCCGACAGCGGTCGGGCGGTGGTGGCCGGCCACGATGTCGTCGACGACCCGGCCGCGGTCCGCAAACGCATCATGCTGACCGGGCAGTACGCCGCGCTCGACGACATGCTCAGCGGCTACGAGAACCTGGTCATGTTCGGCAGACTGATGGGGCTGCGCAAACCGGCGGCGCAGGCCAGGGCCAGAGAACTGCTCGGCGAATTCGACCTGGAGAAGGCGGCGAACCGGCGCGTCGGCACCTACTCGGGCGGCATGCGCCGCCGCATCGACATCGCCTGCGGGCTGGTGGTGCGACCCGATGTCGTCTTCCTCGACGAGCCGACCACCGGACTCGACCCCCGCAGCAGGCAGGGCGTCTGGGACCTGGTGCGCGGCTTCAAGACCGCGGGCATCACCACCCTGCTCACCACCCAGTATCTGGAGGAAGCCGATGCGCTCAGCGATCAGATCATCGTGATCGATCACGGCGTGGTGATCGCCTCCGGCACCGCGGACGAGTTGAAACATCGCACCGGCGGCAGCTACTGCGAGATCGTGCCGCTGGACCTGGAAGGGTTGCCGACCATCGTCGCCGCGCTCGGCTCGCTGCTTCCCGCGGAGAACCTGGCCGCGCTCACTCCCGAATCGGACCGCATCACCATCCCCGCGCCCGACGGTGCCAAAACGCTCGCCGAGGCCCTGCGCCGACTCGACAGCGCCTCGGTCGAACTCGTCGACATCGCCCTGCGCAGGCCCTCGCTCGACGATGTGTTCCTGCAGCTCACCGGTCATCTGGCCTCGAACGAGGACGATTCGAAGGCCACGGCATGACCGCCGCCACCTGGAACACCTCCGCGCGCGCGACACCGGAGACGGTGCAGCAGTGGTGGGTCCTGAGCACCCGGCTGATCGTGCCCTCGATCAAATCCGGCGAGTTCCTCGCCTCGGTACTCGCACCCGCGGCCTTCACGGCCAGCTTCTATATCCCGCTGAAAACCGTGATGACGTTCTCCGGCAACGGTTTCAGCAGCTACGCCCAGTACATGATGCCGCTGGTGATCCTGCAGGCCGCCGCGTTCACCGCCATCTCGGCGGCGTTCCGTTCGGCCACCGATTCCGTGGCCGGCCTCAACCGCCGCTTCGGCGCGATGCCGCTGCGCCCGCTGGTTCCGGTCGCAGCACGGATGTCGGCCAACCTGTTCCGGCTGCTCATCTCGTTGGCCGCGGGGATCGCCGCGGGCTATGTGATCGGTTTCCGGTTCCGGCTCGACGCCATGCACACTCTCGGGTATCTGGCGTTCTCGGTCCTCATCGGACTCGCGTTCACCCTCGGCGCGGATGTGATCGGCACGCTGTCCAAGAGCCCCGAAGCCACCTCGCAGGCACTGCTGCTACCCCCGCTGATCTTCGGTATGCTCTCGACCGGGCTCGCCCCCGCCAGCCAGTTCCCGGAGTGGATCCAGTGGTTCGTCCGCAATCAACCGGTCTCCCAGTTCGCGATCGTGTTGCGCGCGCTGGCCGGTGACACCCTGGGCAATGCCGGGACGGTGACCTGGTCGCTGGTGACCCCGTCGCTGCTGTGGCTTGCCGGGATGCTGGCGATCTGCACGCCGGTGGCCATCCGGCTGAGTTCGAGGAGGGCCTGATGGCGGAACAACTCGAGACCTCGGCGGTGTCGCTGCTGCGGCACACGCTGATCCAGACCGAACGGCTGCTGGTGCGCTGGGCACGCAACCCGGTCACGCTACTGGAGACCCTGTTCATCCCGTGTCTGCTGCTGATGATGCTCAACATCGTGGTGGGCGGACAGATCGAGAAGTTCACCGGTGACGATGCCCTCTACGGCTCGGTCCCGATGGTCGCCCTTGTCGGCGCGCTGTCCGGCGCCGTGGCCAGTGGCGTGCTGCTCGGCCGGGAACGCGACGCCGGCCTGCTGGCCAAATTCTGGGTGCTGCCCGTGCATCGTGCCTCGGGCCTGATCTCGCGCATCCTCGCCGAGGGCTGCCGCATCCTGCTGGGCACCGTGACGGTGCTGATCGTCGGCTATCTGCTGGGCTTCCGCTTCCACCACGGTCCACTGGCCGCCTTGGTATTCCTGGCGATCCCCGTGGTGTTCGGACTCGCCTTCGCCACCATGGTCACCGCCGTCGCCGTCTACAGCGCGAAGGCCTCACTGGTCGAGGGCATCACGATCCTCGCCTCGCTGATGATGTTCTTCAGCACCGGATTCGTGCCGCTCGTCGCCTTCCCGACCTGGATTCAGCCGGTGGTCGCCAACCAGCCGATGTCGGTGGCCGTCGACGCGATGCGCGGCCTGGCCGATGAGGGTCCCATCGCCCGGCCCCTGCTGCTCACCCTCGCCTGGTCCGGCGCGGCCCTGCTGTTGTTCGCCGTGCCCGCGGCCATCGGCTTCCGGCGCGCGAGCCGCCGGTAGTCCGGCCCGCGAACCCGCGGCACTCGCACCTGGAGCAACGCAGTACCCTCGTGCGCATGCCGGTGAGCGCCCGAGACCGCACCCGATTGAGTCGCACCGCCGAGGCTGTCCGCTCGCGCGGTGTCGTCGCGGCTGCCGCGTTGCTGTGTGCCGCACTGCTCGCCACGGGTTGCGCGGACAAGCACGACGACGCGAGCACGATCATCCGCACCACTACGAATATCGCGGGTGCGGGGGTGGTCGGCACCGATCGCGACACCGCGACCGCGTGCCCGCTGCCCAGCGCGCCCGATGCGGGCTCCGGCGCGACCCGCACGGTCACCCATACCGCCGGGGTCTCGCAGGTTCCCGCAGACCCGAAGCGCATCGTCGTCCTCACCACCTCGGCACTCGACGCGGCCTGCGCGCTGGGCCTGTGGGAGCGGGTCGCGGGCGCGGTCACCCTCGACGGCGATCGTTCGCAGCCGATGTACCTGGGCTACGGCGTGGTGAAGGTGCCGAGCGTCGGCCCGATCGGTCAGCCCGATCCGGCGCGGATCGCCGAACTGAAGCCCGACCTGATCCTCGGCGACGTCGCCCCGGCCGCCGGCGGTTACGAGGCACTGAGCAAGATCGCCCCCACCGTCCTGATCGGCGCGGGCGGTAGCTGGCAGTCCGATTTCGCCGCCTACTCCGCGGGCATGAACCGCGACGACGCCGCCGACACCGCCCTGCGGAACTACCTCACCGAGGCCCACGACCTCGGCCCCGCCCTCAACGCGACCCAGTCGCAGGCCTCGGTGCTGCGCTTCACCGCCGACGCCACCCAGGTCCAGGGCTCGGAAACCTTTGCCGCCCAGGTCCTTTCCGATGTCGGGGTGCAACGCCCGACCGCTCAGCGCGGCCGGTCCTTCGACATCACCGAAGCCGACCTCGCCACCAAAGCCGAAGGCGATGTCATCTACGTGATGTTCGACGGCCCCGACGGCGAGGAGCACGGCAAACAGGTCCTGCGCTCGACTCCCTTCGAGGAACTCAGCGCTTCCACCGACAAGCGTGTCTTCGCGGTGGACAACAACGTCTGGCACACGACAGGTCTCACGGCGGCCCGCGCGGTCCTCACCGACCTCCGCAACAGCCTCAACGGCTACGTCACCGATTGACTCGCAGCTAACTCCCAGCGTATTCGCAGTCGCGGCGCGGTCCACGTACTCAGCGTGGTCGACAACACGACAGCGGCGAAGGAGCAGCGATGGGTGAGCACGATCTGGGACTCGGGCACGATCTCCGAGTGATGTCACGCCGACGGGCGTTGAGTTTTCTCGGCGTCGCCGGGGTCGCGGCAGCGGCGGCGGGCTGCGCGACCTCGACCGACAGCAAGGGCTCGAGCTCGGCCGAGGCCACCACCTCCGCGTCTGCGGCGGCGCCGCAGGAAACGGCGGGCCCCTATCCCGGTGACGGTTCCAACGGACCCAATGTCCTGATCGAATCCGGCGTGGTGCGCTCCGACATCACCACCAGCTTCGGCGCGTATTCCGGTACCGCCCAGGGTGTTCCGATGACGCTCACCCTGAACCTGCGCGACCTCGTGAAGAACGCGGCAGGCGCCGGAATGGCGGTGTACGTGTGGCATTGCGACCGCGAGGGCCGCTACTCGCTCTACACCGAGGGAGCCACCGAACAGAACTACCTGCGCGGCGTCCAAGTGGCCGACGACAACGGCACCGTACGGTTCACCTCGATCTTCCCCGCCTGCTACGCCGGCCGCTGGCCCCACATCCACTTCGAGGTCTACGACTCCCTTTCCACCGCGGTCGTCGGCGACAACGCCCGCCTCACCTCCCAGATCGCCCTCCCCCAGGACGCGTGCACCGCGGGCTTCGACGCCGACCCCGGCTACGTGAACAGCACCCGCAACCTGTCCGGCGTCACCCTGTCCTCCGACGGCGTCTTCGGCGACGGCTGGGACGCCGA
The DNA here is from genome assembly GCF_001613085.1 of Nocardia salmonicida NBRC 13393. GTDB lineage: Bacteria > Actinomycetota > Actinomycetes > Mycobacteriales > Mycobacteriaceae > Nocardia > Nocardia salmonicida. Next base: position 318,772 of record NZ_BDBR01000009.1, on the reverse strand, counting down.
ACTGGCCACGATCACCGGCACACCCACCACCACCATGTCCGTCTCCCTCACCGTCGGCGTAGCAGCGAAATCCCAGAACACCCAGTCCGACAACGGTTTCCCGGGCTCGCCGCCCTCGAGCAACGGCGCACCGGGCGGCCCACCCCCCGGCGGCCCAGCACCCCGCTGAAGAGCCCGCGGGTACTGCCTCCCGAACGGTCGGTAGCCGTGAGCCCGCTATCCTCAGGACGCGACTCTGTCGCGCCATCGCTGGGGAGGGTCGATGAACAACAGCCGGACTACGTCTTTGCCACGGCTACCGGACTATTCGCGGCTGGCAACGATTACCGCAGCCCTCGGTACCGCGGTACTGATCGGTGGTGTCGCTCTCGGCCTCTACAGTCGGTTCCTCGCCGTCGCGAATCCGGCCACGCCACGAGACGATGCTCGAGCCGAGCTACCCGATGCCGTGGGAATGTCCGCCATCGTGGTCGGCGTCGTGGCACTGCTCATCATTGCTGCCGTTCTGCTGTCGGCGCGACGACTGCGCGCAGCGGGTTTCGGCAACCCCGGCACGACGATATATCTGGTCCTGGCCGCCGCCATCGTGCGCACGATGCAACTACACGTCCCGTCCGTCGCTGAGCAGATATTCGAGCACTACGCGGCCTTTCCCCAGCTGCCCACCGCGCTCGCCGCCTGGGTTCTCGTGTGCCTCGGCATCCTTGTCGTCAGCTATCCCCTCACCGCCGCACAACGTTTCACACCGACGGCGCGCACGATCGCGGTGCCTGCCACGATCGGCCTGCTGCTGTGCGCGCTTACCACCGGTGGAGCACTGTGGGTCGGTGACGACGACCGGTTCATCGACCATCGCATCGCCGCCTCGGTAGTCGCGCCGCCGATCCCGAATCGACTCGGGCAGGAGCGATTTCGCATCGCTCTACCGAAGGAGAGCAGGGTGGTCGTCGGCGGACCCGGCTTCATCATCGGCACGCCGACCGGCATCACCGCCTACGACGGAGCAACCGGCAGCGCCCGCTGGCACTACCTACGACCGGACGCAGCCGAAGACGGCGTGCACCACGAGGAAAGCAACTTGCTCTCCATCCCCTCCGAGAACACCGTCCTCACCAGCTGGAACCACCTCGGGTGGATCGCATTCGACGCCACCACTGGCGAAAAGCTCTGGACCGAATCCGAATTCGCCGACGACAGCAGATCCGCGATGCGAGTCGCAAGCGGCTTCGGCGCCTCGAGCGAACCGATGCTGGCCTTGGTCGACGACGAACTCTTCGGCGGTTCGTACGGCAACTTCGCCCGGTATGACGCGCGCACCGGGCGACACATGTGGTCCGAGCCCGCCACACCGGATGGCTGCGACAACATGACGTCGCGGATCGCGATCACCTCCCCTGCGGTCTACCAGGTGCGGGTATGCCGAAACAAGGAGTCCGCGTGGACTACCGTCCTCGCGCTAGATCCAGCCACGGGCGCGGAGACGGCGAAGCGTGATCTCCCTGATCCCGACCCCGATCGCGCACCGAAGGTTTCTGTACAGGAGGACGCGCTGTCGGTTGACTGGGCCTACCGGAACGCACCACTCGACCACCTGGTCGTCTCGGCTCCTGGACTGCTCGGTACTGCCCCCGTCGCAGCCGACTATGTCAAGGTGATCGCCAACGATCCGGCGACCGGCACCCTCGTCACCAACTCCTGGAGTACTGGGATCACGCTGTCGCAGGGCGGAGCGCCAGACCGGTCGCTCACCGACCCCGATGCCAGGCTGGGCGGTGTCTCACCGTTCGACTCGGTACTGCTCACCGACGAATTGATCGCTGTCGGTGATGCGCAATTGCGTACGTGGCGACGCGCCGACCTCGTCGAGAACACGCCCCCGGTACCCCTCGGATCCGGACAGGCCTCCCAGATCATCGCCGCCCCCGGCATCATCCTGATCCCCTTCGACGACAAATCCGCAGGCCTACAGCTGATCGGATTCGCACCCTGACCAACGGCTTTGCACGTCGGTCAGCGCTGAAATCGCGGTCCCGAAACCACCCTGTCGATCCATCGTTCTGTATTGCTGAGAAGTCTCGTGATCGTCGGGCTGTTGTATCGCGCGATGTCGTCTTGCTGGGTAGCAGTCGTCATGGCGTTCATCAACCCGTCGGACTGGCGGTCGATCTCCTCGCGCAACCAATCGGGCTCGACATGAATGGCGGGGGCGAATCGAAGCCAGTCGGTCACGGTCATCTGTTCGGCGCGGAACTGCTCATGCATGCTCATGGACAGGTCGTTGCCCGAGCCGTCAGAGTAAGCAAGGTGCGAGTTCAGGTCGTAGAGCGGTGCGAGTCGTACCGATTCACCGCTGAGCAACAGTGAATAGTTTCTCGCGTGCGCGTCGGTGCCGCAGATCAGCCAATTGAAGACGAGTGCCTGCGCGAAACGGCGGTTGTCCTCCTCAGGGCGATGACTACTGGTGCGGATGAGGTCCGCAATCGTCTCGGCGCCTGGGCCACCCTGACTTTGGTACTTGTGAATCGGCCAGATCGCCATCGCTTGGCACATATCCTCCTGATGGACGCGTTGCCACTGGTCGTTACGCAGAATTCGGTCGTAGCGGGCGACGACGATGGCGCGCTCGTCATCGAACTCCTCGATGGCGCAAGACGCGGCGCGAAGACCGAGGTCGGCCGCAGTTCTCAGAGTGACCGCCTCTGCTAAGTCCTGGTCGAGCATGTTGGGGACGGGAGGTTTGATGATGTGTGTCGACGGGATGGCACCAGCCGGGTCGCTCCAGCCATCGAGGGTCCGGTGGAGGGCGATCTTTGCTTGGGCTCCAGCGAGCGAGAACTTGCCGGACGTGTCGTCAGCGGCCGAGATCGGGAGGTCAGCCTTCGCTCGGCGCAGCATTTCCGCGATCTGAGTCGGCCCCAGTTCACCGAGCTCACCTTGCCGTTCCTGGATGAAGTCGAGCCGGTCCGGTCGGACGAACTGGGCAGCGCCGGCAACGTCCTCGCCGACGTGTCGGAGCAGCGAGAAGGAACTGTTGTCACCGGCGATACCGAATCGACGGCGCCACTGGCGCAAGGTTTCTGGACGGTCCGGAAGCAGCCCTTCCAGCCAAGGTGCCAGGACGCTCTCCCGATAGCGGCCCATGGGACCCCGCATCGACACAGACAGCGGAGTGAATCGGCCTGGCACATGTTCCGCGTAACGGAGCCTCATTCTGCGTTGACTCGAGCGCTGAATATCGCCGATCACCCGGCCGTTCATCACCACATAGAGGACGTGATCGTTCGATTGCGTCATTGGTGCGGGCCGTCGACAAGAGAGTCGAGGTCGATGGGCTCGTCATCGACCTGGAATGAGAGTTCCGGTGCTCGGCGGGACAGCGTCACTGATACACCGAGGGCGGATATCACACGCATGACCATGTCCAGCGGGGCGGAGCCCTTCTGCCCGGCCTCGAACGCATTGAGCCATTGGCGACCGACTCCGGCGATCGAGGCCAGGCCCTGCTGAGTCAGATCTTCGGCAATTCGCGCCTCACGTAAGGCAGGGCCGAGGTCGTCCGCTCGGAATACCTCGATTGTCGCCATATGAAGACAATATCATTTGTCGCCATAAAACGACAAGAGGGCGAACCCTCACCGAAATCGTCCTCCGTGGCGCGGAAAATTTGTCCTCGGGACTGCACCCTCAGCGCCCTGGACCGTTCGCGGCGGCGGCTAGTCCCAGGTGCACGATTTCGATGAAGGCCGTGAGGTCTCTGATCAGCACATCGATGTCGCCTGTCGCACCGGCGTCGGTGTGGAGCCAGTCGGCGACGGTTTCGAACAGGCCGCCGATCGCGGAGACGGCCAGCGCGTGCAGGTCGACGCCGATGCCTTCGGGGGGAACGAATCCGTATTCGCGCCACAGGGTTTCGAGGAACTGGGCGGCCCAGCGGCGGTTGGCCCGGCGCTGCTGTTCGACTTTGGCCGAAATGCCGCTGGCCTCACCGAAAGTCACCTTCGCCACGCGGGGGTCGTCGACCATCGAGTGGGCGAAGGCGCCGATGACGGCGGCGACCACGTCGTCGCGGGCGCCCGAGGAGGCCGACAGCGCGGCGGCGACCCTGTCCTTGGAGAGTTCGCTCTGCTGCTGCAGCAGCGCCAGGTAGCAGTCTTCTTTGCTGTCGAAGAGCTCGTAGAAGGCCTTGTTGCCGACGAAGGCGGTCTGGCAGATCTGCTCGATCGCGGTGTTGACGTAACCGTCGGCGGCGATCAGGTCGAAGGCGGCGGCCAGGATCTGTTCACGCCTGCGCGCACGGCGCTGCTCGGCGTCCAGGCCCTGGATGCGCCGGGAGCGGACTTGGCTCTTGTCGGTCGACGTCACGCAGCTCAGCCTACAGATTGCCAAATAAAAACAAGGACTCTTGTTCTTAACAAGACGTCGTGCTGTAATCAGCATCACCAATCGAAGGAGATGCCATGCAGCGCAGCACGGCCACCTGCCGGTCGCCCCGGCTCCCACGGCTCGGCGCCCGAGCCCTGCCTCTGCTCGCGATAACAGCGCTGGTGGCAGCGGGGCCCGCGAACGCCGAGGATTTCGAACTGCCCCCACTGCCGAACGAGGCGCAGGTGTATCCGGCGGTCGTGCCGATCCCCACACCGAAGCACGACCCCTGGTACGCCGATCCGGTTGATCTCACCGGTTATGCCAACGGCGAGGTGATCCGCAGCCGGGTCGTGCAGACCCACGTGCTCGGCATTCCCGCCCCGGTGCACACCACGCAATTGCTGCTGCGCACCTCCGACGTGCACGACAACCCGATCGCGACCGCGACCACCGTGCTGATACCGGGCATCCCGTGGCTGGGCCCCGGTGCGCGCCCACTGATTTCGTATCAGGAGGCGATCGACAGCCTCGGCCAGCAGTGCAATCCGTCCTACACCCTGCGCGCGGGAATCCAGAAGGAGGTGGCCATCATGGGCCAGTTCCTTTCCGCGGGCGCCGCGGTGGTGATCACCGATTTCGACGGTAAAGAGAACACGATCATGTCGCCCAGCGAGGGCCGGATGGTGCTCGACGGCATCCGCGCGGCCAAGCGCGGCGGACTCGGGCTCGAGGCCGCACCGGTGGGATTGTGGGGCTATTCCGGTGGCGGCAACGCGTCCGCGTCGGCTGCCGAGCAACGCCGCCACTACGCCCCCGAACTCGAGATCAAGGGCAGCGCGCAGGGCGGCATCCCGGGCGACAAGGTCGCCATCGCACCGTTCGCGATCTCGGGCCGGCAGCCGCAAGCCAACTTCACCGGCTGGCTGGCTGTGCTCGGACTGGCCCGCGAATACCCAGAGTTCGAGCGACAACTGCAGCAGTATCTGACTCCGGAGGGCCGCCGGGTGGCAGATGACCTGCGGGAACGCTGTCTCTACACCTCCGTGGCAACCACCCTGCTCCGCCCGATGGCGGAGTACCTGACCGACCCTGACGCCGCACTGGCTGCCGCGCTACCCGCCCTGTCCGCCGCGAGTTTCGGCGCACCGGAGAACACCCCCGATATCCCGCTGCTGATGTGGCATTCGACCACCGATCAGCTGTTGCCCGCCGAACTGGCGATCGACAAGATCTCCGCCGACTACTGCGCGCGCGGCGTGAACATGCGGATGATCCGAGTGCCGTTCTCGGAGCACATCAGCGCCGAGATCGTCCCCGAGCTGGGCACTGTCGCCTGGTTGCTCGCGGTCGCCGCGGGCGCCGACCCGGGGCCGCGAGTATGTTGAGCGCCGCCACGACCTCGCTGCGCCAGATTCGCGCCTTGGCGAGGGCCGGGATCATCGATCCGCGAAACCCCGCACAGATCCTGCGCACCGCCCGCACCATGCGCGCGTTCGGCCCGATCGCCGGTGGGATCAGATCCTCGGCACAGCGCACACCCGACCGCATCGCACTGATCTGCGGCAACGAGCGGATCACCTACCGCGAGCTGGACCAACGCACCGACGCGCTCGCCGCCACCTGGCACGCCGACGGCCTCGGCGCGGACGACACGGTAGGCGTGCTCTGCCCCGATGGGGTGCGACTCGTCGAATCCATGGCTGCCACAGCGAAACTAGGCGCGCGCCTGGTGTTGCTCAATACCGGATTCGGCGCGGCACAGCTGCGTGACGTACTGGAACGCGAAGGCGTCAGGGCTCTCGTGCTCGACCCGGCTTCGGCCGTGGTCGCCGACGATCTGCCCGAACGGATCAAGTTGCTGGACACCATGATTCGACCCACCGCCGCACCGCTGAGTCCGCCCGCACAGCAGGGTGGCTTCGTCCTGCTCACCGGCGGAACGACGGGCACCCCCAAGGGCGCACCGCGACGAGTGGAATCCCCTTTGGCCGCAGCGCAATTCGTGGACCGGGTGCCCCTGCGACGCGGGCAGACAGTGCTGCTGTGCGCGCCACTGTTCCACGGCACCGCGCTGTCCCAGTTCATCCTCTCGCTGAATCTGGGATCGACGATCGTGCTGCACGGCCGGTTCGAAGCCGCCCGCGCGCTCGCCCAGATCGCCGAGCATCGCGCCGACATGGTCGTGCTGGTGCCCACCATGCTGCGTCGCATCCTCGATCTGGACCCGGAGCTGTTGTCCGCCAACGACACCAGCTCCCTGCGGATCGTGTTCACCGCCGGGGCGGCGTTGCCCTCGTCGTTGGGCACCAGGGCGATCGAGACCTTCGGCCCGGTGGTGTACAACTTCTACGGTTGCACCGAAACCGGCACAGCCACCATCGCCACCCCGCAGGACTGGATCGCCGCCCCCGGCACCGTGGGGAAGGCGCCGGTCGGGATCACCGTCGCGCTCTACGACGCCGACGGCGCCCGGATCAGCGGGCCCGGCACGGTCGGCACCGTCTATGTGGGCAACACCATCGCGTTCGACGGCTACTCCGGCGGCGGGTCGAAGCAGATCCGTGGTGGCCTGATGAGCACCGGCGACCTCGGTCACTTCGATTCCAGCGGAAGGCTTTTCATCGACGGACGCGATGACGACATGATCGTCTCCGGTGGGGAGAACGTCTTCCCCGGCGAGATCGAGGACCTGCTCTACCAGCACCCGTCGATCACCGAAGCGGCCGTGATCGGTGTGCCCGACGAGGAATTCGGCCAGCGGCTCGCCGCGTTCGTCGTCGCCGCAGGCGAGCTGGACGCCGACACCGTCCGCACCTACGTGAAAACCCACCTCGCCCGTTTCAAAGCCCCCCGCGATGTGTTGTTCGTCGACGAACTACCGCGCACCCCGACCGGCAAGATCGACCGCCGCGGCCTGGCCGCGCTGGGCTGACCGAACTCGGCGGCGCCGACGAGGGGTCGACGCCGCCCGCTCTGCCGAGAAACCGCGCCGACCCGTCGCTGCGGGCGACTAGCGCAGTCCGCGGAAGAACGCGCGGATGTCGTCGACCAGCAGGTCCGGCACTTCCATCGCCGCGAAGTGGCCACCCTGGTCGAACTCCGACCAGTGCACGATGTCGGTGTCCGCGGAGGCGTAGCGCCGGATCGCGACGTCCTCGGCGAACACAGCGACGCCGGTGGGCGTGGTGAGCGGCGTGGTCTCCCAGGAGCGGACGTGGGTGGCCTCGTAGTACAGCGCGGCCGACGAACCCGCGGTGCCCGTGAGCCAGTAGAGCATCACGTTGGTCAGGAGCCGATCCCGATCCACAGCGTCCTCCGGCAGGCCGGCGGCCGGGAACGTCCACTCCTTGAACTTCTCCACGATCCACGCGAGCTGGCCGATCGGGGAATCGTGCAGGCCGTAGGCCACGGTCTGCGGGCGGGACGCCTGGATCCGGAAGTAGCCGTTGCCCTCGCTCTTGAACTGCGCGAGGCGATCGAGCCGAGCCAGTTCGGACGCGGTCATCGTCGCCTTCTCCTCGTCGGAGACCGGGCCGAACGGGATGAACCCGAAGGTCGCGGCGTTGACGTGCACGCCGATCACCTTGTCGCCGCCCGCGCGTCCCACTTCGGGCGTGACGAACGCACCCCAGTCACCACCCTGCGCACCGTAGCTGTCGTAGCCGAGCCTGTTCATCAACTCGACCCACGCCTTGCCGATGCGGGCCGGATCCCAGCCCTCCTCGGTGACCGGTCCGGAGAACCCGAAGCCGGGCAGCGACGGAATCACCAGGTGGAAGGCGTCGGCCGGATCGCCGCCGTAAGCCGCGGGGTCGGTGAGCGGGCCGATCACATCGAGGAACTCGACGACCGAACCCGGCCAGCCGTGCGTCAGGATCAGCGGCGTGGCATCGGGATTCGCCGATCGAACGTGCAGGAAGTAGATGTGCTGGCCGTCGATCTCGGTGGTGAACTGCGCGAACTTGTTCAGCTCCGCCTCGGCGGCGCGCCAGTCGTAGGAGGTCCGCCAGTATTCGGCCAACTCGCGCAGATACGCGACCGGCACACCGCGACTCCACGCGGCGCCCGGCTGCTCGGCGGGCCAGCGGGCGTCGGTCAGCCGGGCCTGGAGGTAGTCCAGCTCGGACTGCGGGATCTCGATGTGGAACGGGGTGATCTCGTTGCTCATAAGAACAACACTATGAGCACAAGCGGACACCTTCTGTCCTATAGAACTGGCAGAGTCGAATTCGTGAAAGAAACTTCGGCGCGGCTACTTCGGCTGCTCGCACTGCTGCAAACCCGGCGCGAATGGTCCGGCGACGAGCTCGCCGAGCGCCTGGAGGTCAGCACCCGCACGGTGCGCCGCGATGTCGACAAACTGCGCGCGCTGGACTACCCGGTGCGCGCGGTGAAGGGCATCGACGGCGGCTACCACCTCGAGGCGGGCGCGCAGCTGCCGCCGTTGCAGCTCGACGACGAGGAAGCCGTCGCGATGGCGATCGCCCTGCGCACGGCCTCGATCAGCGGGGTGAGCGGCATCGGCGAGACCGCGCTCAGCGCGCTGGTCAAACTCGAGCAGGTGCTGCCGACCCGGTTGCGGCATCGCGTGCACGCCATGCAGGTCTCGACCGTCCAGACCCCCGGCCGGGCCCGCGTCGATGTCGATCCGGCGGTGTTGTCCGCCATCGCGGCCGCGTGCCGCGACCGTCAATGCCTGCGATTCGACTATCGCAGCGGTGGGCGCGAATCCCGTCGCGAACCGAACCGCACGAACTCGTCACCTGGGGCCCACGCTGGTATCTCGTCGCCTGGGATCTCGACCGCGACGACTGGCGCACCTTCCGTGTGGACCGGATGCAGCCCAGAATTCCGGTGGGCCCACGCTTTTCGCCGCGCGAGATCCCCGGCGGCGACGCCGCGGCGCACGTGGCGAACGGTGTCGCCCAGCTGTGGCCCTACCGCGCCGTTGTGCGACTACACGTGCCCGCCGACTCCGAACCCGCCCGCGCCGCGGCCACCTACGGCACCGTCGAACCGATCGACGCCGACACCTGCCGCCTGGAGATCGGCGCCGACAACCCGCGCGGCCTGACCTTCCTGCTCGGCGCCCTCGACACCGATTTCGAGATCGAACACGGCCCCGAACTGGTCGAGCACCTGCGCCTGCTCGCCGCGCGATTCACCCGCGCGACCACCCCGGAACAGCGGAACGGCGGCGGATAACGCTCCGCCGCCGTTCCAGTCGAGTTCGCTCAGAACTCCCAGTCCTCGTCCTCGGTGTTGATCGCCTTGCCGATGACGTAGCTCGAGCCCGAGCCGGAGAAGAAGTCGTGGTTCTCGTCGGCGTTGGGCGACAGGGCCGACAGGATGGCCGGGTTCACCTCGCACTCGTCCTTCGGGAACAGGCCCTCGTAGCCGAGGTTCATCAGCGCCTTGTTGGCGTTGTAGCGCAGGAACTTCTTGACGTCCTCGGTGAGGCCGACCTCGTCGTAGAGGTCCTGGGTGTAGTCGACCTCGTTGTCGTAGAGCTCGAAGAGCAGCTCGAAGGTGTAGTTCTTCAGCTCGTCGCGCTCGGCCTGGGAGACCAGCTCCAGGCCCTTCTGGTACTTGTAGCCGATGTAGTACCCGTGCACGGCCTCGTCGCGAATGATCAGGCGGATCATGTCGGCGGTGTTGGTGAGCTTGGCCCGCGAGGACCAGTGCATGGGCAGGTAGAAGCCGGAGTAGAACAGGAAGCTCTCCAGCAGCGTGGAGGCGACCTTGCGCTTGAGCGGGTCGTCACCGTTGTAGTAGCCCAGGACGATCTCGGCCTTGCGCTGCAGGTTGCGGTTCTCCTCCGACCAGCGGAACGCCTCGTCGATCTCCTTGGTGGAGCACAGGGTGGAGAAGATCGAGCTGTAGCTCTTGGCGTGCACCGACTCCATGAACGCGATGTTGGTGTACACCGCCTGCTCGTGCGGGGTGATCGCGTCGGGGATCAGCGAGACCGCGCCGACGGTGCCCTGGATGGTGTCGAGCAGCGTCAGGCCGGTGAAGACCCGCATGGTGAGCTGCTTCTCGTCCGGGGTGAGAGTGTTCCAGGACGGGATGTCGTTGGACACCGGGACCTTCTCGGGCAACCAGAAGTTGCCGGTCAGCCGATCCCAGACCTCGGCATCCTTCTCATCGGGCACCCGATTCCAATTGATGGCCGACGCCCGATCGATGAGCTTCATTCCGCCTCCACACCTTTCCGCCAGACCTGTTGACCCGCACCCGCCGCCGTGCGCGAAGCCCTTCACCCACGAACACTACTCGTAGTGGGTGACAACCTCGGGGAGCACTACAGCTTGTGTTGCAGCGCGGAGAACTCGACCCGACCGGCCGAACACCCACACCACACACGCGGCCCCCATTGTGCGGCACGATCGCGATCTCACCACCATCGCATCGCCAGTGATTCGCCACATGTGTGCCGGCTCCCACTTCACCGGTGAGCGCCGCCACTGCCCGGCACGCCTGGGCCCGGTGCGGGTGCGGGGCGCCAATTCCGGCACACTGGCATTCGAAGCGGGTCTGCAGGAGCGGGAACTGTCTCGCGCGAGGGGGATTTCCGATGCGATTGCGCGGACTGGACGGCCGGGCCGCCCACGTGGTCGACGGCACGAGCTACACCGTGGTGGTCGGCCCCGAATTTCCCGCCACCTGAACCGGACGAGGAGAACCCCTGTGCGACAGCTCATCCTGCTCTCCGCCGCAGTGCTGACGATGGTCGCCTGCGGGAGCGAACCCGCACCGGACTCCATGCCCAAGGGCGGTTTCTGGTCCACCGCAGCGGTTTCCGATCAGGAGAGGCTCGCGACACTGCGCAAGGTCAGGGCGATCGATGTGTGCGCCCTGCTCCCCCGCGCGGCGCTGGGCGCCCTCGGCACCGTGCGCGATATCGAGAACGTGCATCCGAATCAGTGCCGACTCAGCATCTCCGTACCGGGTCATCTCACCGGCATCGACGCGACCTGGAGTACCGGGGTGATGTTCGAGGGTGAGCCGAGCATGGACGGGCCGGTCGACGAGGAGTCCATGGGGGACGTGCGGGTGCTGTTCAACGACGAGCCGGCGGCGTCGGCTGATCCACAGGTGCGCGGGGCTTGCCAGACTTGGGCGCGGTTCGTGGCGGGGGCCGATCTGTCGTTCAGCGTGCGGGCGCCGCAGGACGCTTGCACGTCGGCGAGGACGCTGGTGCGGATCGCGTTGACCGAGTGGCGCAAGGAGCCCGCGCAGGGTACCTCGCCGGATTCGGACCGGGCGGTGGTCACCGGGGCCGATCCGTGCGCGGTCGCGCCGCTGCTCGGCGTCCGGGTGCCGGTGGCAGATCAGGGTGTCACCACCTGCAAATTGAATGTCGACGGGCGCGATGCGATCGTCACCTACGACTACAACGAGGAACGCTCGATCGTCGACGACACCCCGGCCTTCACCGTGGGTTCCCGCCAGGTGTACCGATTCGATACGGCCCAGGCCGACATGGCGTCGCTGTCGGCCGTCGTCGGCCCCGGCCTCGCGCCAGGGCCGACCGACGCGCTGCTCGGTCGGCGCGTGCCGACGGTTTCGGTCACGGCCCATTCGGCGATCGCGGAGAAGGTCATGCGCGAAACCCTGCCGCTGGTGCGCTGACGACAACGTTCTGAGAACGACCCGGCGCGATGTTTGCACGAATGTTGCCGTCGCGGGCAGACTCGGTGGTCGGGCGCGAGTCCGGGCCCGGATCTGTCGAGGACAGGGGTGCCGATGTATCGCAGGATGGCGCTGGCCGCTGCCGCGTTGCTCGTGTGCGCCGCATGTGGGAGTGACGACGCGGGCAAACCCCCCGACTACGGGGAACTGCCGCCGCCGCCCGCACCGGTGATTCCCGCCCAGCCCCCCGAGTTCTGGTCGAAGGTTCCTCAGGATCCGAACCAGCGCGCCGAGGTAGCGCAGGCGACCCGCCAGGTCGACGTCTGCGCGCTGCTACCGCGCGAGGTCCTGGCGAAGCTCGGCGAGGTCAAGAGCGTGACCGTCGGATTGGATTCGTGCCGGGCCCTTCTCGGCAGCGACAAAGCCGGCGAGGGCTCGACCCTGACCTGGCACGCCACCCTGCTGAGCAGTGTGTCCACGAGCGGCCGAGGCATCATGCGGCAGATCGGCGACGCGACCGTCCGCACGGTTCCCGATCGCGAGACCGGCGAACCACGCGCCTGCGGTGCGACCGCCCAGTTCCCGTCCAGCGCGGCCTTCTACCTCGGCCTTTCCACCCCGGGCAAGAACCCCTGCATCGTCGCCGACGAACTGATGCCAGGCATGGTCGACCGCTGGCGGCAATCACCGCCGCAGGGCACCTCCCCCGACACCGCACCGACCGTGCTGCTCGGCGCCGATCCGTGCACGGTCCGGGGCAAGCTGGCCGGCGCCGTCCCCGACGACGAACAGCGACTCACCCAGTGCCTGTTCGGTTACCGCGGCGAGAAGATCACCGTGAGCTACGAGTACCGCGTGCCCGAATATCTGGCCGCAAACAGCACCGAGGACCGAATCGACGGCCGCACGGTGCACCGCTCGGTCTCGGTGTACGACAGCTCGATCCCGATCTACACCGCGGCTGTCGGCCCGGAACTGCCCGCCGAATCCACCGCGTTCGGCAGGCGTATTCCGGTTGTCGAGGTGGTTGCCGCCACCGACGACGTCGCCAAGGACGTCATGGCGCAGACGCTCACGCTCTTCCCGCAGCGCTAGATTCCCAGCACCAGCTTCGCGGTGGTGAAGTAGATGATCAGCCCGGTCGCGTCGACCAGCGTGGTCACCATCGGCGCGGACACCACCGCGGGGTCGATCCGGAACTTCTTGGCCAGCAACGGCATCGTGCCGCCGATGGTCGCCGCCCAACCGCAGATGACCACCAGGGTGATGGCCACGACGATGGCGATCTTCGGCCCGACGAACACCGTGCCGATCAGCAGGCCCGCGGCGGCCAGCATGGTGCCGAGCACCAGCCCGACCCGGCATTCGCGCCAGATCACCTTGAACAGATCCGAGACGCGCACCTCGCCGACCGCCAGCGCGCGCACGCACGCCGTCGCCGCTTGCGCACCGGCATTGCCGCCCGCCCCGATCAGCAGCGGAATGAACAGCGCCAGGCTCGCGGCCTGTTCGAGGGTCGAGGCGAACATGTCGGTGACGCTCACGGTCAGCGTGGCCGCGAACAGCAGCAGCGTCAGCCACAGCGCCCGGTAGCGCGCCAGCTGGAACACCTTGGCGGCCATGTAATGGCCTTCCCACGGCGCCGAACCGGCCTGCTTGGCGACGTCCTCGCTGTCGGCGGCCTCGAGCACCTCCATCGCGTCGTCGATGGTGAGCAGCCCGACCACTCGATCCTCGCTGTCGACGACCACCAGGTTGATGAGGTTGGTGGAACTCATCAGCCGGGCGGCCTTCTCCGCGGCATCGGTGGCCCGCACGAACGGCGGCTCGGTGACGACGAGTTCGGACACCATCGCGTCCGGGGAGTGCAGCACCAGCTCGCGCAGTTCGACGATGCCGGTGAGACGACGGCCGCGATCGACCACGGGCAGCGTGTACACCGTCTCGGCGTTGCCGCCCTTGGCGCGCACACAACCCAGCGCCTGCGCGACGGTCAGATTGTCCGGCAGCGCAACGACTTCGGGCGTCATGTACAGCCCGACCGAGCCCTCGGGGTAGCCGAGCAGCGTGGCCGTCATCCGGCGCTCGCGCGGGCTCAGTCCGGCGAGTACCTTCTTGGCGACCTTGGCGGGCGCTTCGTGCAGCATGCGGGCGCGGTCGTCGGGGTCCATCGCCTCGACGAGATCGCGAAAGCTCTTCTCGCGCAGTCCCTGCAGGATCTGCTGCTGGTCGACCGGCTCGAGCTCCTCGAACACACTGAGCGCGCGCTCCTTGTCGAGCAACCGGAACACGACACCGGCCTGCACGGCGTCCATGCGCGCCAGCGCGTCGGCGATGACGTGCGGCGGACGGTTGTCGAGCCAGTCGAGGCCGCTACAGACCCGGTGGGTCGCGACGATGTCGCGCACCGACTCGGACAGGATTTCGAGCGCCTCGGTGACCGCATGGTCTTCGACGGCCCTGCGGCGCGGCGAAATCACTTCGGGCACAACGGTTTCGGCGGGTACATGACGGGCGGTAACGAGATCGACGTTCGACATGATCGAGTCCTCTGGCGTGACAGCGCACACGCCTGCGGCACAGCTACAGGATGTGCGAGAAGTGGAACGAGTGACGGTGGTTCACACCGCGGGGCGTCCACCGCCGAGGCCGACACGCACAGACCGGACCGAACAGGTCAGGATGTGTGGTGCAAGGACGAAGGGGCGACGCCGCGCGGCCTTCGACTGGGAGGTTCGTTGCGCATAGCAACCCCACCTCCTCGCAGTCGCCGCGGGTGATCTCTCCGCGAATCGCTTGGAGTACCCACACGGGCACACCCTTCCACTTATGAGACTACATGCGAGCCCCACTTGTTTCATCTTCAGCTCGCGTACCACTGGCCACAGTGACACCGATCACACTGCTCGCGGCAGCCCCGCGATGACGGTGTCGACGGCCTGTTCGGCGAGCGGCCACAGCTGCGCGCGGTCCAGGTGCCGCAACGGCCCGCGCAACGCCAGTTCCGCGAATCCGTGCACGGTGGACCAGCAACTCCAGGTCGCGCCGGGGCGCGCCACGGGAGCGAGGTCGCCGACGTGCACCATCATGTCGAGCGCGTCGGCGAGGGCGAGGTAGGCGGGCGAGTCGACCACCGACTCCGGCGAGATGTCACCGGCGCCGAAGAACGCGACCGCGAACCAGCCCGGTTCGAGCAGCGCGAAGCCGATGTAGCCGAGCCCGACCGCGCGCAGACTCGCACGCGGCGCCGCCGGGCTGCGCTCCATACCCTCGGCCATCCTGGACTCGATCGCGGCCGAGACCGCGCGCAACAGCGCTCGCCGGTCGGGAAAGTGCCGGTAGGCGGCATTCGGCGTGACGCCGACCCGGCGGGTGACTTCGCGGATCGTCAGCGCGTCGGGACCGCCGGACCGGGTGAGCTCCAGCCCGGCCTCGACCAATGCCGCCGCGAGGTCACCGTGGTGATAGGCCAACCCTTGAACTCCCTTTCGATGAAGTATACGGTGTGAACATACCAAATGTGCACGTCGTACACATCGAAGGGTGGCCCGTCATGACCGCATTGCCCACCATCGTCGAGCACGACGCCTGGCAGACCGAACTCGATCAGCTCAGGATTCGGGAGAAGGCCGCGACGCGCGAACTCGACGCCGTCGCCGCCCAGCGCCGCCGCATGCCCGCCGTCCGGCTGCCCGGCTACACACTGAAAGCCGAAGACGGCCGCGATGTCTCACTCGCCGAGGTCTTCGACGGACACTCGCAGCTGATCACCTATCACCACATGTGGACGCCGGGGAACACCTGGCAGTGCCCCGGCTGCACCGGCCTCACCGCGCAGTACGCACGACTGGATTTCCTCGCCGGCTACGACGCGCGCTTCGTCATCGTGACCCAGGGGCCGATGGACGAGGTACTCAGCTACAAGAAGCGCGTCGGCAACGCGATGACCTGGTATTCGACCGCCGACAGCCCGTTCGGCGCCGACATGGGCGCCGGCCCCGACGCGGGCTTCGCCGTGAACACCTTCCTGCGCGACGGCGACACCGTCTACCGCAGCTGGCACACCGACGGCCGTGGCACCGAACAACTCGCCTACAGCTTCGGACTCATCGACGCACTCCCCTACGGCCGCCAGGAGGAATGGCAGGACAGCCCCGAAGGCTGGCCGCAGTCGCCCACCTACAGCGGCTGGCCGAGCAGCAAGGACATCGCCGCCTCCTACGGCGACCCGAGCGCCTGACCTGCGAGATCCGCACCGACCGCACGTTCGACCGCGGGCCAGTCGGGGGTGTGGGTCACCCAGTCCGGGATCGGCCCGGCCTGCGCGCCGAACAGGTACCGCCGGGGCACCAGATCGCGCAGGATCGTGTGCACGTCGAGCCGGTCGTCGATCATGTGCGTGATGCCGAGTTCGGCGCAATGCGGGGCCTTGCCGGCGCGAGTTCTGCAGAAGCGCAAGTGTTCTCGGGGTATTCCGGTGCGGGCGGCGAAGTCGTGATGGTCGAGCCATTGCCGGGTACGTTGCTCGATCCGCGGACCACACTTCGAGATCACCCAGACATTGCCGTCGAAGCGGGTGACCAGCCGATCGAGCACTTCGAACGCGTCACGACTCGGCGGAGTACTCATCGCTTCGTCGAAGCCGCCCGACAGGAACACGGTGTCCGCGGCGCCCGGTGTGAGCGCGGCTCCCTGGATCACTCGGCCGAAGTCGACGCCGAGGCGGGGTGGAGAAATATTGTTCATACAGCTGCCAGCATGCCCGGGTTCACCCCGCGTGCCAACCGAATTTCGGTGCATAACGGCCGGTCCAGGGTTCAGCGCGGTGCGCGCACAATAGTTGCCTGAGCGCGCAGAAGTGGAACAGTGGTTCTCGACACCCGCGGCGTGTGGCGCCGCTCGAGTTCTACTCAATCCAGGAGAAAACCTGTGCGCTTCGGCATCTTCGTTCCCCAGGGCTGGCGGCTGGATCTGGTCGGTATCGAACCGGCCGACCAGTGGTCGGTGATGCGCGAGCTGGCCCAGCGGTTCGACACCGGCACCGACTGGGAGTCGATCTGGGTCTACGACCACTTCCACACCACGCCCGTTCCCACCGACGAGGCCACCCATGAGGCGTGGTCGTTGATGGCGGCGTTCGCGGCCACCACCTCGCGCGTGCGGCTGGGGCAGATGTGTACTGCCATGAGCTACCGCAACCCCGCCTACCTGGCCAAGGTGGCCGCGACCGTCGACCTCATCTCGGGCGGCCGGGTGGAGATGGGCATCGGCGGCGGCTGGTACGAACACGAATGGCGCGCTTACGGTTACGGCTTCCCGTCCGCCGGTGAACGTCTCGGTCGCCTCGACGAGGGCGTGCAGATCTTCCGCCAGGCGTGGCAGTCCGGCCGGGCAACGTTGAACGGCAAGTACTACGAGGTCGATGACGCCATCGTGCACCCACGACCGTTGCAGGAGAACGGCATCCCGATCTGGATCGCCGGTGGCGGCGAGAAGAAGACCCTGCGCATCGCCGCGAAATACGCCGACTACACCAACTTCAGCGGCGACCCCGACGAGTTCGCCCGCAAGTCCGACATCCTGCGCCAGCACTGCGAGGAGGTCGGCACCGATTTCTCCGCCATCACCCGTAGCTCGAACTTCAACGCCATCGTCGGCACCACCGAAACCGAAGTGCAGGAACGGCTCTCGACGATCGTCGACCGCTTCACCCCCTTCCTCGGCGCCGATGTGGCCAAAGCCCGTGTGCACGAACAGTTCGCCACCAGTGCGGCCGTCGGCACCCCGGAGCAGATCGTCGAACGCCTCACGAAGGTCAAGGATCTCGGCCTCGCCTACACCATCGCCAACTTTCCCGAAGCCGCCTACGACACCTCCGGCATCGAACTCTTCGAACGCGAGGTGATCCCCGCATTGGCGTAACGGTCGACCCGATGACCCGACTTCTCGCTGGTTCAGGCGGGAAAGGTCGGCACGATCGATTCGCCCATCTGCCGTAGGGTCGCACAGGCGTCGTCGCTCTGGTGGGCGGGGTTGTTCACTACGACCATGCGGATTACGCCCTGATCAGCGGAGAAGAGGACGTCGCAGGAGCCGGAAGTGGGAGCGCCACCGAGGCGACGGCCGGTGCGGCCTGCGACGGTGTAGTCGGCGAAAGCTGTTTCACCCGATTCGGATTCGAATTCCCCGAGGGTTCGCGAGGTGGAGAACACTCGCAGGTAGGCGGTGTCGCCGGTCCACTCACAGGTCTGCCAGCCTGCAGCCACCGCGCCGGCGGCGACCTTCGTCGCGGGGTCGACACCGGCCTTGTGCAGAGCATCCGCGGTTACTCCGGTACACGGTTCGAACAACGCTGTCGTTGCCGTCGGCTCCTGCCCCTCGCTCGAACATCCGACGAGCGCCGCCAACGCCAATCCCCCGGTCGCCATCGTCATGAGCGCGCGCTTCATCCGTGTTCCCTCTCACCGTGCATCGCAAAACGCGGCCACGGTAACAAGGTTCGCGGCCGCCCCGAGCCGTCGTTCGCCAAGCCTGGGCCGATCACCACAACCCCGCACCCGATGCTGTGACGAACTCGCACGTTGCGCTCGGTCTGCGTTCTAGGTGCACGCCCGTTCGGTTGTGGCGCGCTCCGGCAGCGGGTCCGCGATGTCCCAGCCTTCGGCCAGCAGCGCGTCGACAGCGGCTACGGCGGTGGCGAGGCGCTGTTCGGGTGGCCCGGTCAGCATCGTGAATCGCCGGCCGGTGCGGGTGAGTTCGGTGCGGAAACGCTCGGTCATCCACGGCCGCAGGTGCTCGCCGTCGCGCAGACCGTCGTCTTCGAACGCGACGCCGACATGGTCGGTGAGCAGCCACAGGTGCTGGCGGTGCTCGGCGACGATGCCGGGATGGGTATAGCCGAGATAGCGTTCGTGCCAGATGGTCGTGGCGAAGGCATCGGTATCGCAGACGAGTACCGGGCCGGTTTCGCGGGCCGCGCGATCCTCGCCCGCCTGCTGGTGCGCGGCGATCAGCGGGAATTCGGGCGAGGTGAATTCGATATCGGACCAGTGCCCGCCCGGACCGAGTGCGGCCAGCTTTCGTTCGCTGTATTCGCGGCCGTACTCGGGGACGTAGCGGGCGCCGTAGTGCGCGGCGAGCGCCTGCGCGACGGTCGTGGTTCCGGTCGATTCCGCACCGAGCACCACCACCCGCTTGGTCATCGCGGCGCGGACCGGCGGGGACAGGAAGTCCCAGTGGGCGAGGGGATTTCGGCGGATGTCGGTCGCTGAGATCGGGTGGCGCAGGCGCTGCGGGTCGACACAGATCGCGTCGGCGCCGAAGCGCCGGCCCAGCTCGTCGCCGTAAGCCTCCGAGGTGAAGACCGCGTCGACGGGGTCTGCGACAGCGGCGAAGAACACCGCCATGTGGGCGTCCCAGATGGCGGGGTCGGTGATGTCCATCGGCACGTCGTCAACGGCGCCGACGACGGAAATAGCTGGATCAGAATGCATTTCGCGCATCCAGGCCACACGGTCGGCGAGCGGGATCGACTCCACCGACGACGCGCAGACCAGCACGGTCAGCCGCTCACAGCGGGCGGCGGCGGTGCGAACCAGGTGGTGATGACCCGCGTGCGGCGGATAGAACTTGCCGAGAACCAACCCGTGCCCATACCGCGTCATGCCGCGACCGCCACCGGGGCCTCGACCACATCACGGCGCCAAGCGATCAACCCCCGAACGCACAGTACGAGGAATCCGAGGTACAACAGCGCCGTCAGGTACAGCCCCTTGTAGGCATACAGCGGGATGTAGACGATGTCCGCCGCGATCCACAACCACCACGACTCCAGCCGTTTACGGCACTGCCCATAGGTCGCCATCAGCGACAGCGCGGTGGTGAGCGCGTCCCAGAACGGCACGGTGGACTCGGTGGCCGTGTCGAGCAGCACGGTGATCGCGGCGGTACCGAGCACCCCGCACGCCGCGAGCCACAGCCATTCGACCCGCGTCGTCCGACGCACCGGCAGTGGCTCGGTGCGCGAGGACCCGTGCACCCACGTCCACCACCCGTACCCGGCCAGCGCGATGAACACCACCTGCAACCCCGCGTCGGCGAAAAGCTCGGCCTGGGTGAACAACAGAATGAAGAGCACATTGTTGGCGATGCCGATCGGCCAGTTCGCGATGTGCTGGCGAGCGACCAACCACACGCACAGCGCTCCGCTGCCGAACC
The DNA here is from genome assembly GCF_001613085.1 of Nocardia salmonicida NBRC 13393. Taxonomy (GTDB): domain Bacteria; phylum Actinomycetota; class Actinomycetes; order Mycobacteriales; family Mycobacteriaceae; genus Nocardia; species Nocardia salmonicida. The sequence goes on along the minus strand of NZ_BDBR01000009.1, from coordinate 298,555 downwards.
CGAGCACCTCAGTCCAGCTCACCGCCGTACCGAGCACCGTGAACAACGGCTGCTGCAGTGCGGCAACCAGATCCAGCACGTCCATCTCCCACCCCCACTATTAGTCATATAGACCATAATTCATGCGAGGCACCGCCGCAAGAGACGCGGTGATCAGGTCGACAAGGTCGGCAGCGGGTGGTTGTTAAGCGGTGTCGACCACGCTGAGCCCCATGAGCAACGCAGCACCGCCCCGGCACGCGACGAGGAACAGCGGATACGCCCGCGGCGCCGATGTGCGACCGAGGCGCATCGCTGCCGAGACACGTCGGCGCCCGACGGACGAATTCCCGCTCACCGGAAGCACTTCCAGCGGCGACGAGACCGGCGTGATACCCGCGTTCCTCATCGATATGGCGCTGCACGCCGCGATCGGCGCCACCGCCTGGTACATCGCGTCCGGCACGACGGCCGTTCTGTACGGCATCCTCGCCTGGCTCGGCGCGTCCTTCCTGCACCGCACGATCGTCCAACGGCTCACCCGGACGACGATCGGCAAATGCTCGTACGGGCTCCGACTGCGGTACGCCGACGGCACCTACCCGTCGACCTGGCAGCTGATCGGCCAGTGGTTCCGCGGCGGCTGGTCCTGCTTCGACCTCTTCGACAGTGCCCCCTGACGCGAAAAGGGCGGTCTCCCAGAGAGACCGCCCTTTATCGTTAGCTCAGCTCACAACATGCACGACACGCAACCCTCGACTTCGGTCCCCTCGAGGGCCATCTGGCGCAGGCGGATGTAGTAGAGCGTCTTGATGCCCTTGCGCCACGCGTAGATCTGCGCCTTGTTCAGGTCGCGGGTGGTGGCGGTGTCCTTGAAGAACAGCGTCAGCGACAAGCCCTGGTCCACGTGCTGGGTGGCCGCGGCGTAGGTGTCGATGATCTTCTCGTAGCCGATTTCGTAAGCGTCGTCGTAGTACTCGAGATTGTCGTTGTCCAGGTAAGGGGCCGGGTAGTAGACGCGGCCGATCTTGCCTTCCTTGCGGATCTCGATCTTCGACGCCACCGGGTGGATCGAGCTGGTGGAGTGGTTGATGTAGGAGATCGAACCCGTCGGCGGCACGGCCTGCAGGTTCTGGTTGTAGATGCCGTATTCCTGCACCGAGGCCTTCAGCAGACGCCAGTCGTCCTGGGTGGGGATGCGCACGCCGGCCTCGGCGAACATCTGCGCCACCTTGTCGGTCTTGGGCACCCACGCCTGCTCGGTGTACTTGTCGAAGTACTCGCCGCTGGCGTACTTGGATTCGGCGAACCCACCGAACGAGGAGCCGCGCTCCTTGGCGATCAGGTTCGAGGACCGAATCGCGTGGTAGACCACGGTGTAGAAGTAGATGTTGGTGAAATCCACACCTTCTTCGGAGCCGTAGTGGACCCGCTCACGCGCCAGGTATCCGTGCAGGTTCATCTGTCCGAGGCCGATGGCGTGGGACTCGTTGTTGCCCTGCTCGATCGAGGGCACCGAGAAGATGTGGGTCTGATCCGAGACAGCGGTGAGCGCGCGGATCGAGGTCTCGATGGTCTGACCGAAGTCGGGCGAGTCCATCGCCTTGGCGATGTTGAGCGAACCGAGGTTGCACGAAATGTCCTTGCCCACCTTGGAATACGACAGATCGTCGTTGAATTCCGAGGGGGTGGAGACCTGCAGGATCTCCGAGCACAGGTTCGAGTGGGTGATCTTGCCCTTGATCGGGTTGGCCCGGTTCACCGTGTCCTCGAACATGATGTAGGGGTAGCCCGACTCGAACTGCAGCTCGGCGATGGTCTGGAAGAACTCGCGCGCCTTGATCTTCGACTTACGGATGCGCTTGTCGTCGACCATCTCGTAGTACTTCTCGGTGACGTTCACATCGGCGAACGGCACACCGTAGATGCGCTCGACGTCGTACGGCGAGAACAGGTACATGTCCTCGTTCTTCTTCGCCAGCTCGAAGGTGATGTCGGGGATCACCACACCCAGCGACAGCGTCTTGATGCGGATCTTCTCGTCGGCGTTCTCGCGCTTGGTGTCGAGGAAGCGGTAGATGTCGGGGTGGTGCGCGTGCAGGTACACCGCGCCCGCGCCCTGACGCGCACCCAACTGGTTGGCGTAGGAGAACGAGTCCTCGAGCAGCTTCATGATCGGGATGACACCCGAGCTCTGGTTCTCGATCTTCTTGATCGGGGCGCCGTGCTCACGAATGTTGCTCAGCAGCAGGGCGACGCCGCCGCCGCGCTTGGACAGCTGCAGCGCGGAGTTGATGGAGCGCCCGATGGACTCCATGTTGTCCTCGATGCGCAGCAGGAAGCAGGACACGGGCTCGCCGCGCTGCTTCTTGCCGGAGTTGAGGAAGGTGGGGGTGGCGGGCTGGAAGCGGCCGTCGATGATCTCGTCGACCAGGTTGCTCGCGAGCACCTCGTCACCGGCGGCCAGCGTCAGCGCGACCATGCAGACACGATCTTCGAACCGCTCCAGGTAGCGCTTACCGTCGAAGGTCTTGAGCGTGTACGAGGTGTAGTACTTGAACGCGCCGAGGAAGGTCGGGAACCGGAACTTCTTGGCGTAGGCCTGCTGGAACAGCTGCTTGACGAAGGCGCGACCGTACTGGTCGAGCACCTCGGTCTCGTAGTAGTTCTCCTTGACCAGGTAGTCCAGCTTCTCGTCCAGGTTGTGGAAGAAGACCGTGTTCTGGTTCACGTGCTGGAGGAAATACTGGTTCGCGGCCTCTCGATCCTTGTCGAACTGGATCTCACCGTTGGGGCCGTACAGGTTCAACATCGCGTTGAGAGCGTGGTAGTCGAGCACCTCGCCCGCCTCGCCGCGCACCGCCGACTGCTCTAGGCGTGCTGACTTGCCTGCCGGTGCTGTGGTTGCTGTTGCCAAAACAATCCCAATCCCTCTCGGACGCGCGCGACGTCCTCAGCGGTTCCCATGAGTTCGAAGCGATACAGATACGGCACCCCGCATTTTTGCGAGATGATGTCTCCTGCAACGCAATAGGTATCGCCGAAGTTCGTGTTGCCGGCCGCGATCACCCCGCGCAGCAGCGCGCGGTTGTGTGGGTCGTTGAGGAACTTGGCGACTTGCCGCGGAACGAGGTCCTTGTCGGGACGCTGTCCACCCATGACGTGCCGACCACCGCCATAGGTGGGGGTGATCAGCACGTAGGGTTCGTCGATCCGCGGCGGATCAGATGATGTGTGCAGTGGAAGTCGAGTAGCCGGGAGACCGAGCTTCTCGACGAAACGATGGGTGTTCTCCGAGGCGCTGGAGAAGTAGACCAGCCCGCCCGGAGACATCTGCTCGGGCATGGCGCCTCCTTACCGGCGAACCGGCGCGAACTAGGCAGCCGCGACGGCGAGCGACTTGATGCGGTCGGGACGGAAGCCCGACCAGTGATCCTCACCCGCGACGACGACCGGCGCCTGCAGGTAGCCCAGTGCCATGACGAAATCACGCGCCTCGTCGTTCTCCGAGATGTCGATGACTTCGTAGTCCACCCCGACCTTGTCGAGCGCCTTGTAGGTGGCGTTGCACTGCACGCAAGCGGGCTTGGTGTACACGGTGATGGTCATGATGGAAGTCCCTCTCTCCTATGCCTGATCCACAGCCTGTGATCCGTATGCAATGCACGAACGGGTGATGCTGCGCAAACTCCTGGATCTAGCGAAGAAAGCCCTGCTCGCAACCCCTTCCCTTGGGCCCGATCAGTGGTGGCTTCACACCGTCTTCCAGTACGACAGACACTACACCTAGTGTCCGACAGATGGGAACAACACAAGGTGTTGCGAGTCGCACGGATGTAATTCCCACGCGGTAAGTCCCAGGACGGGCCACCGGCCAGCAGGGAAAACAGTGGTTCAGATCACGATTTCATCTACCGGCGAGTCTTCAGCAAACCCCGTGGACAGCCGAAGGGCGTCGCATCCGTGACGGATGCGACGCCCTGCCGAACGCCCAGCTTACGCCGAGACCAAAGTGCCGTTCACCGCGGCGACCAACTCGTGGACGGTCGCGCCGAGCTGGGTCAGCGCCTCGGCGTCCTCAGTCGGATGAGTCTGCGCGAAACGCTCGCCGATGGTCGCGAACTGCGCGTGCGCCGACTCGACGACGACGCCGCCCGCCACGCCCACGGACTTGACGGTGTCGCCGTGCGCCCACGCCGCGGCGTTCGGGCTGATCGACGCGCTCACCACGGCGACCGGCTTACCCTTGATCGAGCCGGCGCCGTACGGACGCGAGGCCCAGTCGATGGCGTTCTTCAGCACGGCGGGCAGGGTGCCGTTGTATTCGGGAGTGACCAGCAGGACGGCATCGGCCGCGGCGACGGCGGCACGCAGCGCGGCGGCCTGCGCGGGCACGGCGTCGGGCACATCGAGGTCTTCGTTGTAGAACGGGATCTCGCCGAGACCCTCGTAGATGGTGATGTCGACGTCGGCGGGCGCGGTCTGCACGGCAGCCTCGGCCAGGCGGCGATTGATGGAGCCCGCGCGCAGGCTTCCGACGAGAGTAAGGATGCGGGTCTCGCTCATTGCGACTCCTGGTGTACTCAGTGGAATGATCCAAGTTTCATCCGACAATAACCGGACCTCGGTCCGATTACTTCCCGCGGAGGACGTGTGAGCGGCGTGAGCTACGGCACACCCAGATCCGACGAACCGCCCCTGCTGGGGATCGGACAGCCGCTGCCCGGCAGCGCGGAACCCGTCGAACGTGCCGATGCCGCGCGCAATCGCGCCCTGCTGCTCGACGCGGCCCAGCAGTTGGTGCGTGAGCACGGCGTCGACGGTCTGACGATGGACGCCCTGGCCAAGCGCGCGGGAGTGGGCAAGGGCACGGTCTTTCGCCGATTCGGCAATCGCACCGGGCTGATGCTGGCGCTGCTGGATCATTCCGAGCAGAAGTTCCAGGCCGCGTTCATGTTCGGCCCGGCGCCGCTCGGCCCCGAAGCGAACCCGGTCGAGCGGCTGATCGCGTTCGGGCGGACTCGGCTGCTCGATGTCGAGGTCGAGGGCGATCTGCATCGGGCCGCCGAGGAGAACGGGCGTTTCGGCGGCGGGCCGTACGCCCTGCACAAGGCGCACGTCACGCTGCTGCTGCGCGCGGCCGGGGTCGACGGTGAAGTCGCGCTGATCGCCGACTCGCTGCTGTCCACGCTGTCGGCGGCGCTGATCATCCACCAGGTCGAGGTGCTGGGTTACTCGCGCGAGCAGATCGGCGACAACTGGGAATGGCTGGTTCGCCGGGTCATTTCCCCTGCCCCACAAGTAGAGTGAGACGGCATGGGGACACTGCGTGAACAGATCATTGCCGAATTGGGTGTACAGCCCGAGATCGAGCCGAAGCAGGAGGTCCGGCAGCGCGTCGACTTCCTGAAGGACTACCTGGCCACCACCCCGGCCAAAGGGTTCGCCCTAGGGATCAGTGGCGGACAGGACAGCGCGCTGGCCGGTCGGCTGTGCCAGCTCGCCGTCGAGGAGCTGCGGGCCGAGGGCGTCGAGGCGAAATTCCTGGCGGTACGGCTGCCCTACGGCATGCAGGCCGACGAGCACGACGCGCAGATCGCGTTGAACTTCGTCGACCCCGATCGCACGGTCGTGGTGAACATCCGCCCCAGCGCCGACGCCGTGGGCATCGAGGTCGCGGGCGCGCTGGATCACGAGCGGTTGCGCGACTTCGTGCGCGGCAACATCAAGGCGCGCGAGCGGATGGTCGCCCAGTACGCCCTCGCGGGCCAGGAAAGCCTGCTGGTGGTCGGCACCGATCACGCGGCCGAAGCGGTCACCGGATTCTTCACCAAGTTCGGCGACGGCGGTGTCGACCTGACTCCCCTCACCGGTCTCACCAAGCGTCAGGGCGCGGCCCTGCTGCAAGAACTCGGCGCCCCGTCGAGCATCTGGTCCAAGGTCCCCACCGCCGACCTCGAGGACGACCGTCCCGCCCTCGCCGACGAGGACGCGCTCGGCCTGCGCTACGCCGAGATCGACGACTACCTCGAAGGCAAGGACGTCACCCCCGAGGTGGCCACGCGGGTGGAGTCGATCTTCACCAACACCCGCCACAAGCGCACCGTCCCGGTCACCCCGCTCGACACCTGGTGGCGCTAGCCGAATGCACCGAACCGGCGCCCACTAGATCAACAGATCGCCGCGCCCTCACCGGATGCGGTGGCGCGCAACAGGTCCCGAATGAGTTCGTAGTCCGGTTCCTTGCGGAAGCGCAGGCATCCCTTGCCCATGTCCTGGCTCGCGAGGCGATCGGCGAAGGCCGCACGCACGTCGAAGCGAAGCAGGTAGAACGAGATGTACTGCTTCTGACCGGCGAAGGCGACCTCGCCGATGCCGTCGCGCTCGTAGGCGGGCATGCCGTAGGACATCACCTCGCTGAAGCCGGTCAGCTCCGCCAGGCACAGCGCACGCAGCCTGGTCAGCGCCCCGCGCCGGTGGGCGGGGAGTTCGGCGAGGTAGGTCGCCACATCGGGGCCTTGCTCTGGACCATGCGCGACTAGCCCCCGGCGAACGGGGGCAGTACGTCGACGCGGTCGCGCAGCATGGCCGACGGGTCGCGCGTGAGTTCGTCACCGATGAGGAAGGCGCAGACGCCGACCAGGCCGTCGACGTCGGAACCGTAGGTGGCGGCGAGGGTCGCCCGTAGGTCGGCGACGGTGGCGCCGTCGGGTAGGTCCAGGGATTCGGTGTTCTTGCCGACCGCGTCGGCGATGGCGGCGAAATAGCGGACCTCAACCACCAATGGCTCCCATCGTGCGTTCCGGGGGGACGAAACCGGCGGCGTCGATACCGTGACCGGCCCATTTCTGCCACATCGCGCCACGCCACAGCTCGGCGACCTCGTCGTCGTCGGCGCCTGCTCGCAGCACGGACCGCACGTCGAACTCCTGGTCGCTGAACAGGCACGAGCGCAGCATGCCATCGGCGGTGAGCCGGGTACGGTCGCAGCTGTCGCAGAACTTGCGGGTGACCGTGGCGATGATGCCGACGGTCGCCGGTCCGCCGTCGACCAGCCATTTCTCGGCCGGAGCCGAGGGGTCGACGCGGGTGGTGGGAGTCAGGGTGAAGCGCTCGCCGAGGACATCGAGGAGGTCGGCGGCGGTCACCATGTGATCGCGAGCCCACTCGTGGTCGGCGTCGAGGGGCATTTCCTCGATGAAGCGCAGCTCGCACTGTTCGGCCAGGCACCACGCGAGCAGGTCGGCCGCGCCCGCCAGATTCTGGCGCATCAGCACGGCGTTGACCTTCACCGGCGCCATGCCCGCGTCGCGCGCGGCCCGGATGCCGTTGAGCACCGATTCCAGGCGGTCGCGGCGGGTGAGACGGGTGAAATCCTCCCGGTCGACGGTGTCGAGGGAGACATTGACTCTGGTCAGGCCTGCCGCCGCGAGCTTGTGGATGCGGTGTTCGAGGCCGACGCCGTTGGTGGTCATGGCCAGCGGGGTGCCGGGCACCGCCGCATGACAGCCCGCGATGATCTGTTCCAGCTCGCGGCGCATCAGCGGTTCGCCGCCGGTGAACCGCACCTCCCGCACACCCAGCTCGCGCACGGCCAGCGACACCAGCCGCACGATCTCGTCGGCGGTGAGCAGTTCCTGGCGCGGAATCGGCGGGAGGCCCTCCTCCGGCATGCAATAGGTGCAGCGCAGCGAGCATTTCTCGGTGATGGACACGCGTAGGTCGCGGGCGATCCGGCCGAAACGGTCGACGAGGAACGGCGTCTCGGGCCTGCCGTCCAGGGACGGCCGCTCCGATCGCACGGCGGGTATCCCCATCTCGACCAGCGTCATCTCTACAGTATGACCCGTAAGGCCCGTCACATTCCCTGCGCCGGGCCGATTCTTCGCGAACTCGTCAGCTCACCACAGGCAAGCCCCCACCGTGAGCAATGCGACCCCGACCGGCCCGGACGGCGGAGATTAAGCTGGCAGCATGACTCCCCGGCCCGCTACCGCGTCGGCACGCAGCGTCGACGAGTACCGCGACACCGTCGCCGCGCTGCTGGCCCCGCTCGCCGACCGCCCCGATGAACAGGTGGCGGTGCCCGACGCGCTCGGCCGCACGCTGTCGGCCGATGTGGTGTCGCCGATCGACCTGCCGGTGTTCCGTAACTCGGCGATGGACGGATACGCGGTGCGCGCGGCCGATGTGGCCGTCACGCCGGTCACGCTGCCCGTTGTCGGCGTGGTGGCGGCGGGTAAGCCGGGCACCGACGCGCTGCCCGTCGGCTCGGCGGTGAAGGTGATGACCGGTGCGCCGATGCCGCCCGGTGCCGATTGTGTGGTGCCGGTCGAGGATGTGCAGGCCGGTGACGGGCGGATCGTGGTCGAACGTGGACGTGGGCGCGGCGAATTCGTGCGCGAAGCCGGCACCGATGTGCGGACCGGTGAGCTCGTCGCGCGGGCGGGCACGGTGCTCGCCCCCCGCCATATCGCGGCGCTGGCCGCTGTCGGCCTGGCTACTGTGCCGGTGCTGAGTCGATTACGTGCGGTCTGCATCACGACCGGTGACGAACTCCAGCCCGCGGGCAGCGTGTTGGCGCCGGGACAGATCTACAACTCGAACGGCATCGCCCTGGCCGCGGCACTGCGGGCCGACGGTGTCGAGGTGGTCGAGGTCGCGCACAGCACCGACGACCCCGCGGTGTTCACCTCGGTGCTGAACGCCGCGACCGCCGCCGCCGACGTGGTCTTCACCTCCGGCGGCGTGTCCAAGGGCGACTTCGAGGTCGTCAAGGATGTGCTGGGTCCGCTCGGCGGGACGTTCGGCTCGGTCGCGGTGCAACCCGGCGGACCGCAGGGCTACACGGTGGTCGACGAGGTCCCCGTGCTCAGTTTCCCCGGCAATCCGGTGAGCACGATGGTGTCGTACGCGGTGTTCGCGCGCCCCGCCGTGCGCGCGCTGTCCGGACTGCCGGAACTCGTGAGCGGCGAAACGACCCTGCGCACGCCGCTGCGCTCCCCTGCCGGTCGTCGCCAATATTTGCGCGGCCTGTTGACCGAGGACGGGGTCGAAGTGATCTCGGGGCCCGGCTCACACCTCATCGCGGCGATGGCCTGGGCCGATGTGCTCGTCGATGTTCCCGCCGAGGTCACCTCGCTGGCCGCCGGTGTCCCTGTGCGAATCTTGTCGTTATGAGCGAGTTGTCCCACGTCGACCGCGAGGGTCGCGCGCGCATGGTCGATGTCAGCGCGAAAGCCGACACCACCCGGATCGCTGTCGCCGCAGGCGAATTGCAGACCACCGCCGAGGTGATCGCGTTGGTGCGGGCCGAGGGCATGCCGAAGGCCGATGTGTTGTCGACTGCGCGGTTGGCCGGAATCGCCGGTGCGAAAAAGACTTCCGAGCTGATCCCGCTGTGTCATCAGCTGGCGCTGTCGTCGGTGAAGGTGGAGTTCGGTTTCACCGAGACGACCATCACCGTCGAGGCGACCGCCAAGACGAAGGGTCCGACCGGCGTCGAGATGGAAGCGCTGACGGCGGTGGCCGTCGCGGGGCTCACCTTGCACGACATGGTGAAGGCGGTGGACCCCGCCGCGGTGATGAACGGGGTCCGGCTCGTCACCAAAGAGGGTGGAAAGCACGGGCATTGGGTGCGGCCGGAGAGTCGTTCCGACACCGGCGCACCGGCGCTCGACCGGTTGGCGCAGGTGAACGCGGGTGGTGGTGTCGAGACCCCGATGTCGACGCCCAGGGCGACGGAATCAGCTGACGCCCAGACCTTTTCACGGACAGCAGTCGTGGTCGTCGCGTCCACCGGCACCGCGGCGGGAACCCGCACCGACACCACCGGCCCCGTCCTCGTCGATTGGCTGACCGCACAAGGGTTTTCGGTCCGTGGGCCGCTGGTCTACGCCGATGCGGAGATCGCCGCCGGGCTGGCCGACGCGCTGAGCGCGGCGCCCGCGCTGGTGGTGACCACCGGCGGCACCGGCGCCTCCCCCACCGATGCGACGCCCGAGGCCACCCGCGCCGTGCTCGATCGTGAGCTGCCGGGTGTCGCCGATGCGATCCGGCAGCGCGGGACCGCGAAGTTCCCCCTGGCCGCACTGAGTCGCGGCGTCGCCGGGCTGGCCGGTCGCACCGTTGTCGTGAACCTGCCCGGTTCGCCCGGCGGGGTGAAAGACGGGATCGCGGTGCTGGAACCGCTGTTGGATCATCTGCTCGCGCAAGTAGCCGGAGGCGGCAACCATGAGTGACTTCGGTGCCGTTCGGCTGGCGACCATCAGCGATCAGGACCTCGACCCCCTCACCGTCGAAAACGCAGTCGACGGACCGGAATTCGGCGCGGTGGTGGTGTTCACCGGCAAGGTGCGCAACCACGACGGTGGCCAGGCGGTGACGTCGCTGGAGTACTCCGCGCACCCCCAGGCCGAGCGCTTCCTCCACGCGATCTGCGCGGAAGTGGCGCAGGCGAGCGGACTTCCGGTCGCGGCGACACATCGGATCGGGTCGCTCACGATCGGCGGGTTGGCGATCGTCGTCGCGGTGGCCGCGCCGCATCGGGCCGAGGCGTTCACGGTGTGCGCCGAGCTCGTCGATCGGATCAAGCACGAGGTGCCGATCTGGAAGCGGCAGTTGTTCGCAGACGGACTTTCGGAGTGGGTCAACGCCTGCGGCTGACGGTCACTGCACGGTATAACGCCATACGCCGAGCATCTCCTGCTCGTCCAAGAGCGTCTCACCGTCGAAGACGGTGTCGTGCAGGCGTTTCAGCGCCCCGTCCGCGTCGAGCCCCGCGCCGATCAGCACCAGGTTCGAGACCCGCTGCTCGCCGCGCGCCCAGCTGCCGGGGGTGAAGACCACGTGTCTGCCGACCAGGTGGACTTCGAACTTGCGTCGCTCGCCCGCCACCGCGAACGTCACATAACCCTTGGCGCGGAACAGACCTGGCGGCGGATCCTCCAGAAAGCCCACCAGCGCACGGGGATTCAAGGCAACTTCGCTCGTGAACGACACCGAGACGTAGTCATCATGGAGATGCCGGTGGTCGGGATCATCGTGGTCGTGCTCGTCGAGCAGTGCGTCGAAACTCAGCTGCTCGGCCACCTTCGGCTGATCGGGCGCCCGATCGTCGAACAGCAGGCCCGGATCGATACGGCCGTGCGTCGTCGCATAGACCGGCACCTGCCCGACCCAGTCGGCCAACTGCGCCCGCAGACCGGCCAGCGCCTCGGGTCCGACGCGGTCCGCCTTGTTCACCAGCACCAGATCCGCCATCCGCAGATGGGTCACCAGCTCCGGATGCTGCGCGCTGGTGGCGGTGAACTGCTCGGCATCGACCACTTCGACCAATCCGCCGTAGGCGATACGCGGGTTCGGGTTGGCGATCACCATGCGGATCAGGTTGCGAGGCTCGGCCAGTCCGCTCGCCTCCACCACGATCACATCCACCGCACTGCGCGGTTGCGCCAGCTGCGCGAACAGATCGTCGAGTTCGGACACGTCCACCGCGCAGCACACGCACCCGTTGCCGAGCGACACCATCGCGTCGACCTGCCCCGCCACCAGCATCGCGTCGATGTTCACGGCCCCGAAGTCGTTGACCACCACCCCGATCCGGGTTCCCCGATTGTTGCGCAGCAGGTAGTTGAGCAGGGTCGTCTTCCCTGAACCGAGAAACCCAGCAACGATCACGACAGGAATCACCGCACCCATGGTGCCACCTGCCCCCAGTCGCACAGCACGCCGCCCACCCCTGGATCAGGAGTGGGCGGCGTGGGTGCGGTGAACTGTCAGGACGGACCGAAAACCATGCCCACCAGGGTGTACACCAGATTGATCAGCTGGCCGGGAATGGTTGATTCGTCCATGCCGAGGGCCTGGGCCAAAGGCATGAGCAGCGTCATGACGGTGGTGATCGGGCCGCCGAGGGTGCTCAGATCGAGCTCGGACTCTTCGGGCGCCGCCTCGGTTTTGGGTGTGGTGCCGCGCTTCTTCGGAGCGGGTGCGGCGGGCGCCTGGGGTGACGTCGTGCGGGGCGGGTCGCCGGGGGCCGCGGTGCGGACGGGGGCCACCGGTACCGGATCGGCGATCGGGGATCGTGCGGGGATCGGTGCGCCGGTCGCGGGACCGTTGGCGTCGGCAGGGGCCGGATCCTGGGTCGGCGCCGTCTGGTCGCTCGCGCCACTGGGCAGCGCGGGCGGATCAGCCGGTGCCTGCTCGGGTGCGGGAACCTGCGCCGGGGCGACCGCGTGCGGGGCCGCTGTCGTCGAGGTCGGAGCCGACGTCTGGGACTCCGGGGTCGACCCCGTGGTCCCTCCGGGCTTCTTCGAGGGCTGCGAAGAGTCAGCCGGGGCGGTGGTGGTGGGCGCCGAAGCCCCATTCGTGCCCTCGGCGGGCGTTCCCGCACCACTGGGGTCCCCGTCAGGGACGGACGCGCCGTTTTGGTTCGCGGCCGGCGGCGCGGGTGCGTCAGTGGTCGGCGCTGGGTCGACAGCGGGTGCGCGCTTGGGTGTCTGTGTGGTGGTCGCGACCGGCACCCGCCCAGGGGCGGCGGCGTAGGCGGGGATCGGCTTGTTCAGCAGGAACCCGACGACGCCGGTCGCGATGGCGACCGCGTGCTCGAGCTGACCTTCGCGCGATTCCAGCCGAGCGGCATCGCCGACATTGGCGCCGTTGCCCATCTCGACGAACACCAGCGGCACCTGCGTCAGCGCCGGGCCTGCCACATCCTCGCGGGTCTGCAGACCCCCTTTGACGCCCGCGTAGTTCGCGGGCGAGAAGCCCGCTGCCAGGTAGGCGTCACGGACCGCGCTCGACACGAGTCGCCCGCCGCCGGACTGCGCCTTGTCGGCGATCGAGTCGGGGATGGGGAGCTGCGGCACGATCATGTGGAATCCGTGCTGGTCGGGGCCCGCGCTGTCGGCGTGAATGCTCACCGCCACGTCGGCGCCGGACTGGTTGGCGGCGCGGGCGCGATCGTCGACGCAGCCGCCCCACCCGGTGTCGTCGGCACGGCTCAGCACCACTTCGGCGCCCAGCGCCTCCAGGGACGCCCGCACGAGCTGGGCCACGTCCCAGTTGATGGTGTGCTCGGGGATGCCGTTGAGCGAGGTCATGCCGGTGGTCTGGCAGTCCTTGGTGCCGCCGCGGCCGTTGTCGACCTGGCGGCTCAGGTCCTCCGAATGCGCCGACCCCTGGTGACCGGGGTCGAGGAAGATCGTCTTACCGGCGAGCTGCGCGCTGGTCGCCGGTTCAGGAGCGGCGTGGGCGGTCACGGGGATCAATCCCGACAGCGACACCACCACCGCGGCGGAGACGGTAGAGCAGATTCCGGCCTTGATGATGTTTGGTTGCATGTTCGGTCGGTGCTCCGGGACCGGAGCACCCCTCCCTTCCCATTGGTAACACCTGGTAACACCAAACCCAGTGGTTCACTCTTGCAACGTTGGCAACCACAGGGCAAGCACAGTTACCGAAATGTAACTGGATGGAAGCATGAAAAGACGCTGTTCGGATGCCCAGATGAGCGCTCAGTGACGATTCTCAGGCAACTTCTGGCAATTGCCGCAGGGACCGCAACGCGTAGTGCACCCGGGTCTTCACGGTGCCGACCGGAACACCGAAATCCGCGGCGACCTCCCGGTACCCGCGGTCGTGCAGAATCACCTCGGTCACCGCCGCGCGCTGCGGTTCCGGGAGCCTGGCCAGCAGGTCATCGACGAGCAGCCCGTCGACCAGTCCGTCGGCGAAATCCGGTCTGCCACAGACCGATACCTCGGTGATGTCGTCCCAGCCCACATCACCGGGCCGAATGGCTCGGGCCCGCAGGATGTCGATGATGACGTTGCGTTCGATCGCCAGCAGCCAGGTCCGCACGCTGCCTTTGCGATCGTCGAAGTCTCGACAGGAACGCCAACCGCGCAGCAGGGTCTCCTGCACCGCGTGCTCGGCCAGGCCCGCATCGCCGAGACTGCGCACAGCCCGCCAGTGCAGCAGACCGCGATCGGTGGCAAGCACCTCGGCCAGCCCGTCCCTGGTACACAGGCGCGCACAGTGCGCACCGCAGGAGTTGTCCTTCATATGGGGATATCGCCGTGGACCCCGTCGATGACAACGCCGCGCGTTAAGCGACTCTTCAGGATCCTGCTGGGCCGGTACCGGAGAGTAGTTCTTGCGAGCCCGGCAGGGCCTGCTCCAGGAGGGGGGAGCAGGGACGCCGGGCTCGTTCTATTTTCCGGGCTCGCGCATTCGAGCGAAGTCGAGCACGATCGCACCAGGGCGACGACAATCGCCACGAGGAGCGAACAACGTGGACATCCATGCATATCCGACCGACGCGCAGACGCCGGTCGACCGAGCCGAGGCCACCCGCCTCGCGGCCGAACACCTCCCCGCCGAGCAACCGGGGCACGATCGGCAGATCGTCGAATTCGCGGACGGATTCACCGTTTTCGCGATCGCGCCGCTGCACGCGCCCTCGGATCGGCCGATCCCGATCGGCGGATCGGTGTACGTCATCGACAAGGCGACCGGGGCGGTGTCGTTCTGGCCGACCTATCCGTCCGGTGTGGTCGCCGAGTACTACGCGCTGATCCTGGCGGCGGGCAAGTTGATCGTCGCCGATACCTGGCCCGATCAGGACTGATCGACCGATTCCCGAGGTCTCCTCGGTCGAGCGACCGGACGACGGAGGGCAGCGAGTCCACCGGCCACGGCGAGCATGATCGACAATCCTGCGAACCAGTCGCCCCAGCGAACGTAAGGCGTGCGATCCCCGGCGGTGCGGATGTCGGCGAGCGCCATGCGGGTTTCGGTGAGGTCGGTGCGGACCGACGCCTGCACGGTGCCCTGTGCGTCGACGGCGACCAGTTCGCCGAGCTGGGCGGGGCGGGCGATGGCGATGCCCGACTCGGCGGCTCGTAGTACTGCCATTCGGCTGTGTAACCAGTGGTCGACGGTGAAATCCAGTGCGGGAGCGAGGATCAGCGTCGCGCCCTCGGTGCGGTTCTGGCGGACGAGGGCAGGGCGATCGAGGTCGAAGCAGATCGCCAGCGCCCAGGAACGACCAGGAATCCGGACCGAGGTCGTTCCTGGCTGGAGCGAGGATTCGAGGCCAGGGACGAGAAAGCGCTTCGCGTAGACAGTTTCGCCTGGATAGGCGATGGCGGCGTTGACAGTGCCGTTGGGTTGTTCGAGTTCCAGACCTACGACCACATGGACGCCACGGCGAGCAGCAACGGCGCTGAGTGGGTCGCGCAACAACCAGAGCTCGGATTGTCTCGCATGCCAGGCCTTCTCGGTGAAGACGATGACTTCGGCGCCCTGGTCGGCGAGCTGGTCGACGGCGGCGACCGCTTCGGTGATCATCCGCGCACCATCGGGCGTGGCGACCGGAACGTACATCGGCGGCTGCGCGACGGCGACCAACCCCACCCTCGTCACCGGGCCGCCGCTTGCCGCCTCGGAACACCACTGACCTGCACCGATGGCGACGATCATCGCTCCCGCCGCCACACCGACCACCGTCAACCCGCGTGCCGTTCGGATTCCGGGGGCCATCAGCGCGGCAACGGCGCCGGGCACCGCAAGGAGCAGGAAGCTGATCCCCCACACGCCGGTGATCGATGCGACGCGCACGATCGCCGCCACCTCGGCCTGGGAGTACGCGATGCTCCACCACGCGCCGATCCCGCCGACCATGCTGACCAGGAACTCCACCGAGGTCCACAGGGCGGGTAGGGCGAGCACGGCCCATCCAAACCTGCCCTGTATCAGCAGCTTTCGAAAGAGGGCGATGCACGCCCCGAAGGTCAGTGCGCCGCCGACAAGCAGAATTACCGGGATCGTCGCAGGTTGGTCCAGGGTATCGATGAAGTAGGACCAGTACCTCGCGTTTCCGCCGAACCACGACAGCGCCGCTGCCGCGTACACCGCCGGCGCGGATTGCCGCGGGGCCAGCCACAACACCGGAAGTGGGGCGAGCAGGGCGATTCCGGGAATCGGATGCAGGCCGGTGCCGATACTCCACAACACCGCCGAGCCGATGGTGGCGATCAACCAGATCGTCGACGGCCCGAGCCATCGATGTTCGATTCGCCCGGAGAACCTCTCGCGCACAGCCTCTTCAGTAGATGTCACCCCTTGATCGTCGCGGTGGGGGCGGCTCCAGCACATCGCCCGTACGAGCGGACCCACCTCCCTCACGCGAGTGAGATCACCTCACACCGCCCGGCAATTGGTTGTCCCCCCGAGCCACCATCCCGGATTCATAGGCGAAGACCACCGCTTGGGCCCGATCGCGGAGACCCAGCTTCGAAAGAACGGAACTGACATGGGTTTTCACGGTGTGTTCGGTGACGACCAGCCGGGCCGCGAGTTCGGTATTCGAGCGACCCGCGGCGAGTTCTCGCAGGATGTCGCGTTCCCGCGGGGTCAGCATGGCCAACTGCGCGGATGCTTCCGGATGCGGACACGCGCGCGCGGCGACCTCGGCGATCAGCCGCCGCGTCACCGAGGGGGCCAGCAGCGCGTCACCGGCGGCGACAACCCTGACCCCGCCGATCAATTCGGCCCTGCGCGCGTCCTTGAGCAGGAATCCGCTCGCACCCGCCCGCAGTGCGGCGTAGACGTACTCATCGATGTCGAACATGGTGAGCACCAGCACCTTTGCCGCCGTCTCCGCGCAGATCCGCGCGGTGGCCCCCACTCCGTCCAGCCGCGGCATCCGCACGTCCATCACCACCACATCGGGGGTGAGCCGCCGGGCCGCCGTCACCGCTTCCACACCATCGCAAGCCTCCCCCACCACCTCGATGTCGGGTTCGGATTCCAGGATGAGCCGAAACCCGGTGCGGAACAGTTCCTGGTCGTCGACGACGAGCACTCGCATCGTCAACTCCCCTGTACCAGCGGCAGATCGGCGGATACCACGAACCCCGAACGCGTGGGCTCCACCCGCAACACGCCACCGCACGCGTGCACCCGTTCTCGCATCCCGACCAAACCGAAGCCCGTCGGGTCGCCGTCACCCACCCGACCGCCTTCCACCGCGGTGCCGTCGTCGGCGATTCGTACCCCGAGCCGACCCGATGACCAGTTCAGCGCCACGTCGACCCGCGTCGCCTTCGCATGCTTGCCCGTATTGGTCAGCGCCTCCTGCACGATTCGATAGGCGGCGGCGTCAGCCTGCGGTGAGATCGGCTCGCGGGCTCCGTGTTCGGTGAAACGGGCGGCCAGACCCCGATGATCGGCGAGCGCGACAAGATCGGCGATGGCGGCCACCCCTGGTTGATGCGGCGGATCGTCCTCGCGCAGCGCACCGATACTGTGGCGCAGTTCCCGCAGGGCAGCACGCCCACCGTCGGCGATCGCCGCGAACGCCACGTCGGCATCGGCCCGATCGAGCAGCGGACCGGTCTCGGCGCGCACGATCATCGCACCGACCGTGTGGGCGAGCCCGTCGTGCATATCCCGGGCGATCCGCAACCGCTCGCGAACCACGGCGGCCTCGCGTTCGTCGTCGAGGCGTCGCGTCCGTTCGGCGAGTGCGTCGATCTGCGCCTGCTTCGCACGGACCCCCGACCCGAGTGCCCATGCCGTCATGAACGACATCGCGGCATAGGCGTACGAGTCGGCGGTCTCGCGTGGCACCAGTAGTGACACCAGAATTCCCACCACGACCAGCACAAAGGTCGTACGTCGTTGCCGCGCGGAACAGTACGCCGCGATCGTGTACACACAGACGACCGTGCCGAACGGCAGGATCGGCAACGCGTGCACACAGCCGAGCGCGGTGATCGCCGGACCGACCACGAACAGCACACCCACCGGAGCCCTACGCCGCCACAACACCGGCACCGACGCGAGGACCGACAGCTCGACGATCCACCACGAGGCTCCGACAGCGAGCGCGGGCAATACCGTCGCGGCCGTCACCATGGCGGCGATCAGCGCGTCGAGCGGTGATGGATGTTCCCGAGGTAGTCCCACGACGTGCCAGTCTGTCCGGAAACAGTCCACCGCACCTCACTCTCGAGAGTGATTCGGCGCGCCTTACCGCGCCCGTACGCTCAGACATAGGCTGGAATCGGACGCGGCAACATCCAGTGACCAGCGACGATCACTCCCAACCAAGAACGAATTGCATACATAGCGATGTGTGCATATGATTGCGACCGATCGAACCGCACAAGAGGGGAACGCGATGGGCGCAGGGCACGGGCACGACCACGGGGTATCGGCCGACAGCGATCGACGCTGGCTGGCGGGCGCCTTGGCGGTGATCGTCACCTTCTTGATCGGCGAGGTGATCGTCGGCATCATCGCCGATTCGCTCGCACTGCTCTCCGATGCGGCGCATATGACCACCGATGCCGCCTCGATCGCGCTGGCGCTGTGGGCCATTCGGCTCGCGGCGCGACCGGCGAGCGGGCGCATGACGTTCGGCTGGAAGCGGGCCGAGATCCTGTCGGCCCAGGCCAACGGGCTGACGCTGCTGCTGCTGGCACTCTGGCTCGGCTACGAGGCGATCCGCCGACTGTTCGAGCCGCCGGAGGTGCACGGCTGGCTGGTGCTGATCACCGCGCTGGTCGGCATCGTCGTGAACGTGCTCGCCACCTGGATGATCAGCCGCGCCGATCGCACCAGCCTCAATGTCGAAGGCGCCTACCAGCACATCCTCAACGACCTGTTCGCGTTCATCGCCACCGCCGTGGCCGGTCTGATCATCGTCCTCACCGGCTGGGTCCAGGCCGACGTGGTCGCCACGCTGATCGTGGTGGTGCTGATGATCAAGGCCGGGATCGGCCTGATCAAGGCGTCGAGCCGGATCTTCCTCGAGGCCGCGCCCGAAAACCTCGACCCCGCGCAGATCGGCCGCGACATGGCCGCGCGCGAGGGCGTCACCGAGGTTCACGACCTGCACATCTGGGAAATCACCTCCGGCTCCCCCGCCCTGTCGGCCCATGTTCTCGTGCAGCCCGGTCGCGATTGCCACGCGGTCCGCGAGGACATCGCGCACATGCTCGACCACGACCACCACATCGAGCACGTCACCCTGCAGGTCGACCACGCCAGCCCGGAACTCCTCGACATCGGCAACCGTGACTCCCACCCGTGCGCCGACTCGCACGGCCCGAAGCATGTGCCCGAACGGGCCCCCCACACCCACTGACGAGGGAAGGCCCCACACCGTCCGGTGCGAGGCCTTCTCGTCGGTCACGCGCTAGCGAGGACCAGGTCGTTTCATCGACCTATGGGGCTGTATCAGCCGCCGAAGGAACCGGTCCACAGGGTGTCGACCAGCCCCTGCAGTGCTGCGCCGAAGGTATTGAAGAGGCCGCCCAGGGCAGCGCTACCGGTGTCGATGATAACGGGGATCATAGTAATTCCTCTGTTTCTCGCATAGGCCCAGCCGGAGCTGGCTTACGAATGGCATATCGACGCCTGAACATCGCGGGTTACGGATTTCTCGATTTAGTGACACTGGTAACAGTTCGGCCACAACGCCGCCCCTAGCTGGCATTTTCGCGCGATACCCACTGTTTCTTAATTAATTCTGAGAACTCGATGAGAATTGTATCGCGGCATCCGATAAGACTACATTTCTATTGCCCCAAGAAATAGGGGCACCGCTACATACTGTCACAGACAAATGCGAAAACCGCCGGTAGAGCTGCTATGGATCAGCGCGCAGGGCAGGTGTTCACATAGGCGTGGCCGGGAAGAGCGCCTGCCCATTCCTCGCGGGTGATCGGGGTGGTGCCGCTGGCACAGATCCGGTCGGCCTCGACGGCGGCGTCGGTGCGCCATCGACGCAGGGTGCCGTCGACGGCGGATTCGGTGAGGACGGCCCCGTTCGCGGCGAATGCCAGCATCGTGGGTTGGCGGTGGCGTTGACCGCGAGTGATCGTGGCGTAAGCGGTGGGGTTCGCGGGGTCGCTGTAGTCCCAGAGCAGAATGGTTCCGCTGAGGATGTCGTCGACGGCGAGTCGGGTTCCGCCCGGATCGAAGGCCACCGAACCCGCCGAGCCGTTGGCGCCGACCGGAACGGTGAGGGCGCGCGGCGAACGACCCGGCTTGCCGATCTCGTAGACGAACGCGCCGGTGAGAGTGCCGACAGCGAGGGTATTGCGCGAGCTCAGGGCCAACGACATGGTCTGGCCCGGGGTTCGCAGATCGGATAGTTCCGCGATCAGCGGCGCGGCGGGTGTGGTCGCGAAGACGCTGACGTTGCCGGTGCGGTGGCTGCCGACGGCGAGCATGCTGCCGTCCGGACTGAAGGCGAGCGAGGTCGGGTAGCCGCGGCCGAATCGGATACTCGACAGCAATCGGGGTTCGCCGGAGACATCGAGGATCTCGACGGTCTGAGTCATGCTGCGACCGATGGCCAAGGCACCGTCAGGGCTGAACGTGATGGCGCGGATGTCGACGCCTGCCGCGCTGAGCGGCGCGCCGACGCGGCGCGGATTCACCGGGTCGGCGATGTCCCAGACCTGGATCGTGGATTCGGTTCTGGTCACCGCCCGTGTCCCGTCCGGGGCGATCGCGACGACGTCGATCAGCCCGGCGGGGTCGCCGTCGAGCAACGTTCGATCGGTGGCGAAGGGCGTTCTGGCCAGCATTCGAAGGTGCGGGAACAACTCCTGTGGCAGGACGGGCTGGTCGAGCGGAAACCGGAACAGCGTGAGCGGGCTGGTCGGCACGACCGGACCCGGCAGTGCGAAAACATGCACGGCATGGTCGAAACTCGTTGTCACCAGCGATCTTCCACCGCGCAGGAAGCGGGCGTGCGCGACCATATCGATCGGGAGCGTGACCAGCTCCACGCCGGTGTCCAGGTCGCGGATGCGCGCCCGGGAGTCCCCGCCGACGATCACGGCCGACCGACCGTCTTCGGTCAGCGACACGTCGAGGTATTCGTTGGCGCCCCTCATCACGGCGGGCATCGGCTCGAAGGTGCTCGCGCCGATGCGCCAGCGCGCGACCTCACCCGGATTGAGAGCGACGGCCAGCACGGCGCCGTCGCCGGTGAACTCGACCGACCTCGCCTCCGCGCCGCCGGGCCGTTCGAGGCGACGGTCGAACACCGGTGTCTGATCGTGGTCGAGGGTCTCGGTGTTCCAGCCGCGCACCGTGGTCGTCCAGACGCCGCCGAACAACGACGGCACCGCCGCGACCAGCGTGCGATCGCTCAGGGCGACCTCGGCACGCTGGCCCGAGACCGACTGCGTCGGTAGGGCGACCGGGTGCGCGGGATCGTCGCCGAGTCGCCAGGTGGACACCGTCGCACTGTGGGTGCCGATGGCGACGAACGCGAGGTCGGGACTCAGCGCGACCGACGAGGGCAACCGACCGGCGAGGGGGAACTGGGTCACCAGGCGCGGTGCGCCGGGGTCGGCGATATTCCACAACGCCGATCGCAGATCGCCCGCGACCACCAGCCATTCGTGATCCGCGCTGATCGCGACGCCGCGGATGTGGCCGCTGCCGGTGGCGAACCGTGGCCAGCGGTCGACGCCGAACTCGGTCACCCGCACCAATTCCACCGAACCGTCGCCTTCGCCGATCGCGATCACGTCGCCCTGCGGGGTGGTCGCGATACGCGGCGCGTCGGGATCGAAGACCACGCCACGGCCGAGCACGACACCCGGGCTGATTCGGATGGGCGCGTTCGTCGCGGTGTTCTCCAACAGTGCCGATCGCGCCTCCTCGGTCGGAGCGATTCGATAGGCGGCCAGCGCGATCTGTTGGGACAGTGCGGGATTGAGGTTGCCTCCGCCGCGCGCGACACCGGCGAACAGACGCGAATTCGATTCCGCGCGCGCGGCCGCGTTCTCGATGCGCAGCTGGACCAGTTCGGTCACCGACCCCACCGCCAGCAGCACGGCCAGCCCGGCCGCGACGGAAACCATCCATAGCGCGAGGTTCGCCCTGGTGCGGGTCCTCGCGATCGCTTCGGACACCGTGCGGGCGGCCGAGATGCGGTCGGCGTAGTTCTGTGGCGCCTCGTCGGCGGCTGCCCGGTAGGCCTCCGACGCGACCACCACGCGAAGCGACGAGCGTTGCGCGGCAGTCAGTTTGCCCGCGTAGCCGCCGACGGCCGTCAGGTTCGCGCCCGACAGCCCTGCGGTGACCGCGCACTCGGGGTCGAGCCGGCGGGGCCGCAGGCGACGCAGCAGCGCGTGCCGCGGGGCGAGGTCGTCGAGGGCGACCGCGAACGCCGCGCCCATCGACGCGCCGTTCATGTCGTTGGCCGGCGAGCTGCCGTGCGTCGAGACCGACCACCGCACACACGCGTCGGTGCCGGCCAATCTGCTGATTCGCCAGGCTCTTTCGAGGCTGTCGGTGAATTCGCGATCGGCCTGCAGGAAGCCCATCCGCGCCGGGTCGGGATGCAGGCCGCTCGGTCCGCCACGAACCTGGTCGAGGCGCAGCACGCCCACCTCGCCGCCACCGCCGAAGCTCGAGAACAGCACGCTGATCCGGCTGCTGCGCACGACCGCCAGGGTCTGCCCGGCCAGCTCGAGCGCGGCCATGATGGCGTATCCGCGCCCCGCCCGACCGCCCTGCCCGAGCAGATGACGCACGATCTCGCCGAGCGGGGCATTCGCGCTGGTGATCGGAATACCCGCGGGCAGCAACTGGGTACCGACCGAGATCAACCCGGCGCGCTCGGCGTGATCGAGGAAGGCCTCACACGCGTCGTCGGTGTCGATCGAACCGGTCAGCGCCTGCGCCAGCACCGCCATCGCGCGGGCCGCCGACAGATCCGCGGTGATCCGGCGGTCTTGCGCGTCGGGATCCTCTGACTCTTCCTCGAGCAGATCCTCGTCCGCCGCGAGATCCTTCCACCGGGCCAGCGACTGCCGGGCCAGCACACCGGTCTCCCGCCGGTGCTCCAGTAGCCGGCGCGCGGCATCCGGCCCGGCGGCAACGGCATCGCGACACAGGGCCAGCCACCGTTGCGGCGCACCGGTCAGCTCGATCAGCACCGCGTCATCGGTCGACAGCGCGCCCGACTGATCCGTCGATTCGACCGCCATGTCTCCCCCGTCTCCCCGCCGGGCATCACCCGACCCTCCCGAGAACGCCCCGATACGATTGAATTCCAGCACACCATCGATCGACCCGAGGGACCACGTTGCCGAGACGACACAGCGCCGGACGCACCACGACCGTCGCGGCCCTACTCGCCGTGATCGCGGTATCGGCGAGCTGTTCGGCCGCCGAGGACACCACCACCGAGCCGGCGAAAGTCGTAGCGCGCGAGATCTCCGCGCCGCTACCACTACCGAGTGCCGACGACGTCGGGGCGCTGATGCAGCGACTGCTAGACCCGGCGGTGTCCAACGCCGAGAAGATCGAACTCATCCAGGGCATCGAGAGCGACCCCGAACTGCCGAACCGAGTCGCCGACGCCCCCCGACAGGGCGGCGCCACCATCGCGATCACCATCGCGGGCACCAGAACCGCACCACCCGGCATGCTCGCCGACGGCACCGCGTCGATCAACGGCAGTCCGCCGTACCCGCTCATCGTCAACTTCGTCGCCGAGGACGGGAAGTGGAAGGTCGAAAAGGCCTGGTACTGCCAGATCGCGTTCTCGTTCATGGTCGCCTCCCCGGCCTGCCCCGCCTGATCACGCGGGTCTGGGCGTCGGTGACGCGAACCGCTCGGGGCGGCAACCGCATCTGTGTAGGAGCCGATCGACCCGACAGGAGGCTCCGCGATGGGACATGTTCGATCCCACACCGCGCTCCGCTGTCTCCCGTCGGCCCGGCCTGCGGCGCAGGTAGCATCGACGGCGACGAGAAAACGAGCCGTGGTGTGCCCGTCGCCGGCCGAGTGGGGGTATCAGTTGAGTTCTGAGCCCTTGGACCAGTGGCTCGGCGCCGCGTGGAGCGAGGTCCCCGAACGCCTGCGTCCCGCGGTCGTCGACCACATCTTCGGCGCCGATCTGGTCACCATGTCGAGCTACGCGGCGACCAAGGCGCGCTACGTCCTGGATCGGCTCGACCCGGATATGCGCAGCGACTTCGAAGATGTCGCCCAGGACACGATGGTCGAGCTCACCGCGACGCTGCCCACCGAGCGGATCCGGCACTGGAAAGCGTTGGTGCTCAAGAAGCTTCAGTGGCAGGTGCTGCAGGACCGGCGCAGTCGCACAGCCGAGAAACGTCACCCGGGTCACCGGGTCGACTACGAGTCGACCGTGCTGGTACTCGAGGATCATCGGTGCGCCGATGCCGAGAACCGGCTCGCCGACCGCGCCATCCTGCGTGACGCGCTGGATTCGATCGCGCACGCGGAGACCGCGGCCGTGCTCCGGGCGACCTTCGTGATCGCCACGGACGGCAGCTATGCCGATGTGCAGACCACCGGCGAGGTGGCCCGAGACCTGCAGTTCAGCCAGGAGAAGGTCAAGCGGTTACGCGCGGCGGGCGCCAAGTTGCTGCGTGCGGCAGTGCGCGCGCAACTCGATGCCAGGGACAACGAGGAGACATCCTGATGGCGCCCGATCATGACGCGGACCGCCTGAGTCTGCCTGTCGATATCGATGTGCTGATCGCCTTCGCCGAGGCCGACAGCCCGGAGGTCGACGCGGAGTCGGCCGCCGCCGGGGCACGGATCGCGGCGCGACTGTTACGCGGCGGTTCGGCCGCCGTCGGCGACCTCGACGCGATGGCGGTGCCGGGCTGGACCGTGCAACCGCTCGCCGCGTCGTCCGAGGGCGAGACGACGACCCGCGCGGTGCAGAAACAGCTCGACCGGGAGTTGGGTATCGAGTTCACCCGCTCGCCCGCGGGCGCGGAGCAGACGCGAATCTCGGTGCACTCGTTCGGCGCTCGGGCCGCGGCGGGCGATATCGTGCGAGTGGCGGTATGCCTCGGCGCCGAGCGCACCGAACTGCTCGTTGTCCTCTACGCCGATACCGACGGCACGCTCACCGGTCAGGTCGTCACCAGGGCGCTCACCATGTCCGAGGATCTCGAGATCTCGCTGTTGCCGGGTGCCGCGCTCGGCAGCACGCATACATCGGCGGTCACCGACGCGGTGCGCTGCTCGCTCACGGCCGGGCGCAACGCGTGGCGCAGGGTGGCCAAGGGGCTGCCCGCCGGTGATCCGGTGCGGGCGGCGATCGTCGCCGGCTTGAGCTGATCGTCACTGTCGCGGCGCGGAATACGAACCCCGATTACCGGAAACGTTCGTCCGGCAATCGGGTTCGGATGCGCCCCGGGAGGGCGCACCACCGACCCGCGTGGAACCCCCCTGCGGCTCCACTCGGCGCGCGGCGGCGCGGCCGTCACCCCCAGGGGCAGCAGTACTTCACCGACGCCGCCGCGGTGAGGCGACGACGTCGGTGAAACCCCTCACCGACACTGATGCCGTACGGGGTACGAACGGTTCGCGGCGAACCGCTCTCGGGTCGTGGCGCATCTATGTTCTCGACGACCGGTAGTGAGGAACGCGGGGATGACACCTTCGAGAAGCGACGCATCGCGCCGGCTCACTGTCGCCGCGGCGATCTTGTTCCAGGTGAGCGCGCATGCCAGGACGGGGTTGCGGACTACGGCCGAGTCTTTCGAAGCCCAGGCGCGATTGCTGCTCGCCGAGGGTGAGGCGAAGCATCACGACAGCGTGCGAGACGCCTACGCCCGCGCCGAGGAGCTCACCGCGACAGCCGAGGCCGAAACGGCTCGGCGACAACGCGACAGCGAGGTCGATGGGGCGGATCGGCGACGACACTCCCTGATCGCCGCCATCGCCCGTCATCGACTCGACGAGGACGCCCGCAACCGCCGCCGCGCCACGGCGATCGACAAGCAGGAGCGGGCCGCGGAACGCATGCTGATCGAGGCGAACCGCGGCGACCTGTGCGCCTACCGGCCGACCGTGACGTCGCCCGCCGGTGTGACGATCGACGAGCTGGTGGCCGCACAGGAATTGGCCGTGCACGAGCTGCGACGCCGCCTCGACCTCTACCTCGCCGCGGTCGAGGCGCACCCCGAAGATGACAGATACGTGGCGGACCTGTGAGCTCGACCGATGAGTTCACTGTCGGCACCACCGCTGCCGTGGCACCACGACCGATCACCCACCTCCGCGAGAGCACGGACTCATCACCGGACAGCGATCGAGGCATCATCGACAACGTACGAATGTTCGGAGTCGCCGCCACCCAAGCGGGGTCGTTCAGGTGACGCCCCCGTCTCCGTCCCGCCGATCGGCATTCCGCCGAGCATGCGCAGCACCGTCCGCACGAACGCGAGATGTGTACGTAGGGCTCGCGGCGAACGCGCGACGGAGGCGACGGTGCACGTCCCGGTCGGCGCGGGATCGCCGGCGAATCGGTCGGTGAGCCAGTCGAGAATCACAGGCACGATGAGGAATTCGAGTGACAGGTGCGAACCGCGGCGCACGCGCAGATAGCGCACCGTCGCCCCGGCCCGCTGATAACGGCGCACGTGCGCGTCGATATCGGCGACCGCGATCACCTCGTCGTTCACCCCCTGGACGATGAGCAACGGTGCCGCGGGCGCGCAAGTGCCGGGTTCGATGTCGGCGAGAATGCGGCGCAGGGCGGGTTCGGCGAGCAACTCCGCCATGCCGCCACGCAGATGCCCGGTGACATCGCGACGCGCGAACCGCAGCAACAACGCGAAGGTGCTGCGTTCCTCGGCTTCACCGAGCAGACCGCGGTATCTCGCGTCGAGATGATCGTGCAGCACCGCACCGAGTTCGGGATAGGCCTGCCGCAATCCCGCGATGAACGCCGCGGGGAACCCGGCGAACCACCCGCCGTTGAGCCGCTCGAAGGCGGCGGCCGGGTCGCCCACCGGTGAACCCGCCGCCGCACCCACGATATTCAGCTCCGGCGCGTACTCGGCGGCCAGTTCCGCGGCCCACGCCGTCGCCAGCCCGCCGCCCGAATAGCCCCACAGGGCAACAGAAGTGGTCGGCGTCAACGCCATCGGGGCGAAGTCGAGGGCCGCCCTGATCCCGTCCAGCGCACGGTATCCGGGCTCACGCGCCGCACCGAAACGACCACCCAGGCCCTCGTGATCGGGCACCGACACCGCCCAGCCCCGCTCCAACGCCATCGCGATGATCGGCAGCTCGAGCGGCGCGATCGAACCGATCGTCCACGCGCCGCGCCGCAACACATACGACGGAAAGCATTGCGGGGCAACGGCATCGATTGCGCATTGGAACGACACCAGCGGTCGGGGCCGCGCCGAAGCACCCCACGGCAGCAGCACCGTCGTCACCGAGACTTCCGGCGCACCGTCGAGATCGCAGGTGCGATACAGCAATTGCCACGCGGTGATCCGCTGCCGGATCACCCCGAACAGCGCGAGCTCCACCGGCCGCGATCGCACCACCGTCCCCGGCGCGAGCGCGGCGATGCCGAGCGGGGTGTCATAGAACGGGTCGTCGGGCGGCAGCACAGGCGCGTCGTGCCGGGTCGCTGCCGGAGCGTCGACGGTCATAGGCTGCCGCCGCCACCGAAGAACCAGGGGTTGAACGTACAGGCCAAGGCGGGACTGCCTTCCGGATCGAGAGCACGCAGCGCGATCGAGGTGGCGCGCGGCGAATACATCATGGTCAGATGGTCGGAGACGTCCTGCTCGCAGCCGTTCTGCAGGGTGATGTTGTCGACGGTCGCGTTCGGCCCGGCCCGCAGGAACCCGAGGTCGATGGGGTTCATCACCTCGTCGTAGCGGGAACCGACGGCGGTGTAGGCGACGCCGGGCACCGTGTCACCGGTGGCGTTGAGGGCGGTGTAGAACGGTGAGCCGATGGCCTGTTCGACATTGGCCGCGCCGATGATCGGCCGGTAGAAGCCCAGGATGTCGATGCCCGCGTTGTTGATCATGCGACCGAGCGTGGCGATCCCGAGCAGCGAGGTGCCGTGGTGAGTGGCGCCGAAACTGACCAGCTTGCCGACCTTGCCCTGACCGCCCTCGAACTTCAGATAGTGATTGGCGATGGTGCCACCCTGGGAGTGGCCGACGATGTCGACCTGGTCCGAGCCGGTCGCCGCGCGTACCCGCTCGATGAAGGCGGCGACCTGGCGCGAGGAGTCGACCATCGGGCCGACCCCGTAGCGGCCCGGCAGCACGGCGCCGAGTCCACCGGCCTCGAGCAGCCCGGATTTGCCGAAGTTCAGGGTGAATACGCAGTATCCGGCCTTCGCCAGCTGCGGCGAGAGGTAGGAGAAGGTGTCGTAGGCGTTGAGCCAGGTGCCGTGCAGCAGTACCACCGGGCGCGGGTGCTGAGCCGAGGGCTTGCAGTCCCAGCGGTTGGCGCCGGGCGGCGCCGCGTCGGGGTGGAGCAGGCCGTAGGCGAAGGCGGGCAGGTACGCCGACATCTCGGGGCCCTCGCCGACGGCGTCGGAGGCGCGGCTGCCCGCCGAACCCGAACTACTGCCGGAGGCGCTGCCGGTGTCTGCGATGGCGGTGGGGGTGCGGCCGTCGGCGGCGGGCACCGTGCCCGCGTTCACGTACTCGGCCAATGAGGCGATCGTCGGCTCCAGCGCGGGAGCCGCGGTGGCCGGGCAGGCTGCCGCGGTCAACACCGCGGCGATGCCGATTCCGCACAGTGCGCGGCGAAGGGAATGCGTCGTTGCAGTCATGGTTTCACTTCCGTAGATCCGCGTCGACGAACAGGTAGCTCGGACGCGCTCTGCGAATCTATGACCCAGCACACAGTGATGTCACTGCACCGGGCAACGAGAAACTCTGGACGTGATTGGCGCGGGAGCCAAGTTCTGTTCGTTCTCGATCGGATCGTCCTGCACCGGCCTGTCGTCGGACACAATCGAGTCATGCTCGCTGAACACCCCATCTCCGAACTTCCCGCACTGCCCGCGCTGACCGCACGTCTGTTGACGCGATGGCCACAGATTTCCGAGCGCATGCTCGCCGCCGGTCTCGGCGCCAACGCGCCCGCCGAACTTCCCGACGGCCACTTCACCGCGGAGGTGCTGCCGACCATCTACGCGTGCGGGCGGGCCGTGCTCGAGGCGATCGGCGCCGACCGGGAGTTCACCTACGCCGAGGTCGCGGCGTTCGTCGCCCCGGTCGCCGAGCGACACGCGGAGGACCGGCTGCCGTTGCCGATGCTGATCGGCGCGATCCACGGGTCGGCGCAGTCGGTGTTCGCGGAGGCGTTGTCGCTGGCCCTGCCCACCGAGACCGCGGAGATGGCCCGGGTCGGCAACCGCCTGCTCGATCTGCTGCGCCACATCAATATGACGGTCGTGGAGACCTACACCGAGGTCGAGCAGTCGATCTATCACGCCGAACGCGAGGCGCGCCGGGAGCTGTGTTCGGCGCTGGTCCGCGGCCTACCCGCCGAGGAACTCGCGGCCCGCGCCGACATGATCCTCGCCGACCAGTACACGGTGCTGGCGGTTCACCTGAGCGAGCCGCCCCGCGTCGGCACCGCGGCCAACCTGGTGACCAGGCGACGGATCCGTGTGCTGCAACGCGCGTTGGACGAACTCACCGGCACCACCACCCCGGCCACCTTCGACGGCACCCATGGCATCGCGTTGCTGAGTCACAGTTCCGAAACCGACATCCTGGAAGCGGCGAAGTTCGACCAACTCGCCGACCGACTGCGCACACAGTTCGGCGTCCCGGTGTATCTGGCCGAATTCTCCGGCATCAGCCGCGACGCGATTCCGGCCGCGGCCGAGGACGCGACCGAACTGACCGAGCTGGCGCGACTACGCGGCAAGCCCGGTGGCTGCTACCGGCTCGACGATCTGCTGCTCGAATACCAACTCACCCGGCCGGGTCCGGCCCGAGAACGCCTGGCGCAGCGGGTGATTCCGCTCCTGAGTAGTCCGCACCTGATCGACGCGCTGGAAGCGCATCTCGTCCACGGCGGCGACCGCAAAACAGCGTCACGTTTGATTCACGTACACCCGAATACATTTACCTATCGGCTGCGCAGAATTGCCGAGCTCACCGGCCTCGACCCGTCCGATCCGTCGGATTCACGCATGCTCGCGGCATCGCTCACGGTATATCGATTGGATTCTCCGGACAACGAAAAAACCCGCTATTCGACGTGTGCTTCGAATAGCGGGTAATTCGTTTCCCGACAAGGAAAGTCTTACTTGTCAGCGCTCTTTACAGGTAGGCGCTGCACACGGGCCAGGCGCCGGGGCCCTGCGCGGCCAGCACGTTCTCGGCCACGCGGATCTGCTCTTCACGGCTGGCGTTGTCGGCGGAGCCCGCGCCACCGTAGGCTTCCCAGGTGCTCTGCGAGAACTGCAGGCCGCCGTAGTAGCCGTTACCGGTGTTGATGTTCCAGTTGCCCGTGCTCTCGCACTGCGCCACGGCGTCCCAGTTGTTCGCCGAGGCGGTTGCGGTGGTCAGACCGGCCGGAACGGCGATCATCGCGCCGGCAACAGCGGCAAGACCAAGGGCACGGGTGGTGAACTTGCGATTCAAAGACATAAAGTATTTCCTGCCTGCGTCCACCGACTCGGTGATGGAAACTACCGCGTCCCTGCCCCTCAGTCATGTCGGGGATCCTCGAATCGCGGGGCAGGCTTTCTGGCGTTCTGCGATTCGATTCGGCTCGGGTTGTTGTTCAAGCCGTGACCGAATGTAGCCGGAATGCGCGCCGAGATCACGTACCGATCACGGACGTGTTTGTAGCGGATATTGTCCAAAGGAACACTGTTCACCGCTGGTCGGCCGTAATAAATCCGTAATCACATTACTGTCGTTATAGTGCCGTAATGTGACTGGGCTCATAGGGATTTCGAGACCCCGGTCACGTTTTCTTTCCGGCAATTCGGGCAGTCAGCCCGCGTCGGGACAGGGGATGATGGGTGAAAAGGAGGCGCAATGAGCACTCGCCGGACCCTGTTCACCGTCATCGCCGTCGGCCTGGTCGCGGCCGTGACCGTGGGCCTCTACCTGTTCCAGCCGTGGCGGCTGTTCACCACGGTGACCGTCGACGAGGCGCCGATCGCCGCGGTGGACGGCGCGCCACCGCCGGTGATCGCCGAGGGCGCCTTCCTCTCCCATGAGCACGACACCTCCGGCACCGCGCAGCTCCAGCGCACGTCAGAGGGCACCATTGTGCTGCGGATCGTCGACCTGAACACCTCCGACGGGCCTGCCCTGCACGTCTGGCTCACCGATCAGCCGGTGATCGTCGACGACTGGCACAACTTCGACGACGGCAGCCACATCGACCTCGGCTCGCTGAAGGGAAACGAGGGCAGCCAGAACTATGAGCTGCCCGCGGGCACCGATCTGTCGACGGTGAAGTCGGTCAGCATCTGGTGCGAGCGCTTCCGGGTGTCCTTCGGCGCCGCCACCCTGGCGCCCGCTTAGGACCGCCAGACGGCTCAGGCGAGCAAGCGCCGCTCGGTTGCCACCGCGACCGCCGCCGCGCGGGTGTCGACGTCGAGTTTGTCGTAGATGCGGCCCAGGTGGGTTTTCACCGTCGCCTCGCTGATGTGCAGAGCGCGGGCGATCTCCCGGTTGCCGAGGCCGTGGGCGAGTTGGCCGAGGATGTCACGCTCGCGGGCGGTGAGCGTGGGGCCGGGATTGCGCATCTTGGCCATCACCTTGGCGGCGACCGGCGCGGACAAGGCGGTCTGCCCGCTCGCGGCGGCGTGGATCGCGGCGAACAGTTCCTCCGGCCGTTCGGCCTTGAGGAGATAACCGGTGGCGCCCGCCTCGATCGCGCGGGTGATGTCGGCGTCGGTGTCGTAGGTGGTCAGCACCAGCACGTGCGGGGTCGGCGCGGGCTGGGCGGTGATCCGGCGGGTCGCTTCGACACCGTCCATGTCCTTGCCGAGCTGCAGATCCATCAGCACCACATCGGGGTACAGACTCGCGGCCAGCGTGACCGCGGTCGGTCCGTCGGCGGCCTCCCCGATGACCTCGATATCGGGGGCGCTCGACAGCAGCGCGTGCAGTCCGGCGCGGACGACAGCGTGATCGTCGCAGATCAACAGGCGCACGGTGGTGGTCACAGGTGCCGATGGTAGTGCGGCTACGTCGGGCCGGTGGCGAGCGGAACGGCGGCGGAGAGCACGGTGCCGTCGCCGGGCGCGGACTCCACGGTGCAGGTGCCGCCGAGCTGGCGGACCCGCGCCCGAATCGCGGGTAGACCGTGGCCGCGATGTCGCGCGGGGTCGACCCGTGCGTCGGGGTCGAAGCCGCGGCCGTCGTCGGCGACGTCGAGCACGATCTGGTCATCGAGACTGGTCAGCGTGATCGTCGCGGTGGTGGCCGCCGCGTGTTCGCGCACATTGGCCAGCGCGCCCTGGGCGATGCGCAGCAGGGTGGCCTCCACCCGCTGGGGCAACTGGCCCGGCGTTCCTTCTATATGGAGACCCACGGTCAGGGAGTCGCTCGTCTCCCGTTCGGCGAGTGCGGCCAGCGCGGCGGGCAACGATCCGCCCACGGCGAGGTCGGCCGGAGCCAGGTCGTGGACGAACCGGCGCGCCTCGGTCAGGTCGTGTTCGGCGATGGCGGCGGCCGAGCGCAGATGCGTGCGCGCGAGATCCGGATCGCTGTCCCACACCAGGTCGGCGGCTTGGAGCAGCATGCGCTGGCTCGACAGCCCCTGGGCCAGGGTGTCGTGGATTTCCATGGCGAGCCGTTGCCGTTCGGCAAGGGTGCCCGCCCTGCGTTCGGTGGCCGCCAGTTCCTGCCTGGTCCGCACCAGGTCGTCGATGAGCGCGGCCTGACGTTCCGCCTGACGGCGCATACCGACGAACAGCGCCGTGGTCACCGCGGCCACCGCGGGCGGGGCCAGCACCAGATTCGGATCCAGCCATCCGGCGATGCGCACCTGACTCGACACCACCAACACGGTGAGCGCCACGACCAGAATCACCGCCACGCGCTCCGACAGAATCCGCAGTCCCGTGTACACCAGCGGCACCGCGCACCAGGCGAAGCTCGGTGCGAGCACCACCAGCACCGACCAGTTCACCACCAGCAGCGCGAACCATTCCAGCCGATGCGACTGTCGCAGTTCACTCAGCGCGTACAGCACCGCGAGGAGCAGGGCGAGCACGACGATCAACGGTGTGGAGCGGGTCTCGCTGTGCCGGATCAGCCATCGCATCAACGAAGCGGCCAGCAGGACATAGAAGGCACTGTGGACGATGACAGCAAGCAGTCGCGTGTCGTCTCGCTGCTGCCCGAGTAGCTGAGTCAAAGGAACCACCTCTGTTCTGCGGACGGTGGCGTCGCTGCGCCAACGAAGATCAGTTCTCGGCCGCCTCGATCTGGACTGACCGGAGGGTGCGACGAAGGAGTGCCCGGAGGGAGGGAAGATCGAGGCTAATAGGCCGAGAACACGCGGCGCCAGCCGCCAAGAATACGGGTCATCCGATCGGTTGACCCGGGTGTCGGCCGATCCGTACCCGGAGTGCAGCCGGTACGCCGATCCGCGCGAGCCACTGCGCGAACAGGATGGATATCACCAGGCCACGGCAGACCGCCGGACGGCCGAGATCCACGCAGGAGCAGTCATGACCGCCAAGTCCACCACCCGCAATCGCCTCATCATCGCCGGCGCCACCGCCGGTGTCGTCGCCGCCGGTGTGGTCGGCGTCGTGACCGTCCAGGCGCAGGATCAGGACCCGGCGGCCCGTACCCCGGTAGTCGTCGACGCCGCCGATGCCAACCTGGCCCAATCCACCCACCTGTCGATCGCCGCCGCCACCAAAGCCGCGCAGACCGCCCTCGACGCCGCCGCCAGGGAGAACCAGCGCGTGAGCGTCGCCGTGGTCGATCGCAACGGCAATGTCATCGTCACCCTGCG
Source organism: Nocardia salmonicida NBRC 13393 (assembly GCF_001613085.1). Classification (GTDB taxonomy): domain Bacteria; phylum Actinomycetota; class Actinomycetes; order Mycobacteriales; family Mycobacteriaceae; genus Nocardia; species Nocardia salmonicida. Next base: position 264,772 of record NZ_BDBR01000009.1, on the reverse strand, counting down.
CGGCGACGGCGCGGGCCCGCAGTCCTACGACGCCGCCCAGCAGAAGGCCTTCACCGCCGTCTCCTGGAACGCCCCCACCACCGAACTGGCCAAGCGCCTCGAGTCGGCCCCGCACCTGGCCGACATCGACGGCACCCTCTTCCTCGGTGGCGGCGCCCCGGTGAAGGCGAACAACGCCCCGATCGCGGGCATCGGCGTGGCAGGCGCTCCGAGCGGCGACCTCGACGAGAAGTTCGCCCAGGCGGGCGTCGCGTCGCTGGGCGGCTGATCAACCTCTGGCAGTGCTCATTCGGCGCGGCGGGCGCGGGCCCGGCGTTTGCCCTCGTGCATGGCCTGGACCCGGGCGATCGGGATGGTGTGGCCTTCGGCGATCAGGTCAGCCGGGAGTGCTTGCGGTGCGGGCATTTCCGTGGCCCACGGGTCGGTATCACCGAGCAGATCCGGGGCGGTGCGCAGGGTGAAGTCGGCGGGGGTCACCGACTCGATGTCGTTCCAGCGCAAGGGAAAAGACACCGGGACTCCCGGTCGGATCCGCGGGCTGTATGCCGCGATCACCGTCGCGCCGCCCGCTCGGGTGGAGTCGAGGAAAACCTTTCCCGCTCGGTCCTCGCGAATGAACGCGGTGGTTCCGACGGTGGGATCGATGCGCTCGGCTCTGGCCGCGACGGCCCGGGTCGCCGCGGCGGCGTCCTCGATCGCGACGCCGGGCTCGATCGGCACGTAGACGTGTAATCCCTTGGCGCCGCTGGTCTTCACCGCACCGGCGAGCCCGTCGGCTTCCAGCGCGGCCCGGATCAGCTGCGCGCCCGCCGCCGCATCGCGAAACGTCTGCCCCGGTGAGGGATCCAGATCGAGCACCAGGTGCGTCGGCCCCGCGCTGTGGTCGACCGGCAACAGCAGCGGGTGGTACTCCACCGCGCGCTGGTTGCCGAACCACAGCAGCGTGCGCACGTCGTCACCGAGCGCGTAGGTGACCTCGCGATGTGAGCTCTCCGCCCACACCGTCGCGCGCGGCACCCATTCCGGGGTGTATTTCGGCAGATTCTTCTGCATGAACGGCGGCTGCCCCGGCCGGACCCGCACCACCGACAGCACCCGCCCCCGCAACACCCGAACGAGCCGCTCCCCCACGAACTCGAGGTAGTCGACCAGATCCCGCTTGGTCGCCTCGGCCCCGTCGAACAGCGGCTGATCGAGATTGCTCATCTCCACCCCACCGCGCAGCTCTTTGCTGGTCATGGCCCCACTGTGCCCCGCCGCCAAGGGGCGGTCAACCGGGGCGACCACCCGTTTTGGTCGATCACCAGGTCGTCGGTTATCGTATGTTCCGCGCGGCTCACCCCGGTGAGCTGTTGTTCTGGCCCCGTCGTCTAGCGGCCTAGGACGCCGCCCTCTCAAGGCGGTAGCGCGGGTTCGAATCCCGTCGGGGCTACAACGAGAACTCCTCGGTCATGGTGACCGGGGAGTTTTTTTGTGCCCGTTCTTGTGCCCGGAGTGCAACATATTGACAGACGTTGCACAGTTCATACACTGTAGGAAACGGTGCATGGAGGTGACGTGATCGAGCAGACGGCCCTGGAGAAACGCCTCCAGGACGCGGCGGCGCGCCCCGATGCCGTGAGCGCGTTCCGCGCCGCCAGGGCCGTATTCCTGGCCGGGCACCGACTGGAGATGAAGGAACTCGCCGTCGCGCTCGGGGTGAACCGGGCAACGCTGTTCCGATGGGTCGGTGGGCGCGACGAACTGCTCGCCGAGGTCATCTGGTCGGTCGCCGAGCCCACCTTGCGTCGCGCGGCCGCCGCGGCTCCGGGTCACGGCGCGTACCGCATCGCGACCATCCTCGGCGATTTCGCCCAGGCCACCAACACCTCCCACGCCTTCCGCCAATTCCTGTTGCGCGAACCCGAACGGTCGCTGCGACTGCTCACCACGCGCGCGGGAACGGTGCAGCATCGCATCGTCGCGATCGTGGAAGAACTACTCGCCGAAGAGATTTCGGCCGATGCTCTCGATCCGCTGCTGCCGGTGCCCGAGTTGGCGCTGCTGCTGGTGCGGATCACCGAGACCTTCATCTACACCGATGTGATCAGCGGTGAGGAACCCGACGCGGCCAGAGTTGTCCGGGCGTCTTTGGTTCTGCTGGGCGAACGGCCCGAACAGTAAGTCAGCGAAAGGACACCATGAAGCGCTCCATCTTTACCGAGGACCACGACGCCTTCCGCGCGTCGGTCGCCGAGTTCGTCAAGCGCTCGATCGCGCCGAATGCCGAACGCTTCGTCGAAGAACGGGCGATCGACCGCGAAACCTGGCTCGCGGCAGGTGAACTGGGCTACCTCGGCCTCGGCGTGCCCGAGGAGTTCGGTGGCAGCGACGCGGGCGACTACCGCTTCAACGCGGTGTTCGGCGAGGAACTGTCGAAGGCGAGCGCCGCGATCGCGTCCTCGTTCGGCATCCACTACGACGTGTGCGCGCCCTACATGGTCGAGCTCACCAACGACGAACAGAAGCGGCGCTGGCTCCCGAAGTTCTGCACCGGCGAGATCATCACGGCCATCGGCATGACCGAGCCGTCGGGCGGTTCCGACCTGGCCGCGCTGAAGACCACCGCCGTGCGTGACGGCGACGACTGGATCATCAACGGCTCGAAGACGTTCATCACCAACGGTTTCAACGCCGACCTCGTGATCGTCGCCGCCCGCACCAGCCCGGAGAAGAAGGCCAAGGGCATCACGCTGTTCGTCATCGAGACCGGGATGGACGGCTTCACTCGCGGGCGCAAGCTCGACAAGGTCGGTCAGCCCGAATCCGATACCGCCGAACTGTTCTTCGACAATGTGCGTGTCCCCGACGCCAACCGGCTCGGCGAGGTCGACCGTGGCTTCATCGCCATGATGGAGCGGCTGCCGCAGGAACGCATCGGCGCGGCGATCTCCAACCTCGCCCATGCCTCGGCGATCCTGGACGAGACGCTGCAGTATGCCAAGGAGCGCAAGGCATTCGGGCAGCAGATCGGCAGCTTCCAGTACAACAAGTTCCTGTTCGCCGAGCTGGTCACCAAAATCGAAGTGACACAGGCATTCGTCGATCAGGGCATCGTCGCCCATGCTGCCGGTGAGCTGTCCGCGGTCGACGCGGCGAAGGCCAAGTGGTGGTCGGCGCAGGTGCAGAACGACGTGCTCGACGCGTGTGTGCAGTTGCACGGCGGCTACGGCTACATGCGTGAATACCGGGTCGCGCGGGCGTGGATGGACGCCAGGGTGACCAAGATCTGGGCGGGCTCCAACGAGATCATGAAGGAACTGATCGGCCGCGATCTGGGTCTGTAGCGCACGGATAGCGTCGCGCCCGGCGTAGGAACCACCGGGCGCGACGCGTCGCCGGTCAGCTCAGGATGATCGGCAGCGCGGCCAGATCGTTCTGCGTGAGCACCGGCAGGTTGCCGATCTCACTGTCGGGCACGGCAAGGCGCAGCTTCGGGAAGCGGGCGAACAGCGCGGGCAGCGCGATCGCGGCTTCCAGACGCGACAGCGCGGCGCCGGGGCAGATGTGCGGGCCGTAGCCGAAGGCCAAGTGGCGGTTGGCGGTCGAGCGCGTCACGTCGAACTCGTCGGCGGTCTCGCCGTGCACCGCGGTGTCGCGGCCGACGGCACGGTAGGACATCACCACGCCATCGCCCTTGGCGATCACGGTGTCGCCGACAACGATGTCCTCGGTGGCGAAGCGCATCAGCAGGTGCGAGACCGGGCCGTCCCAGCGCAGCGATTCCTCGATGACCTGCTTCCACTCCACGTCCCCGGCAAGGACTTTCGCCAGCTGCTCGGGTTCGGCGAGCAGCGCGCGCACGGTGTTGATGATCAGGCTGACGGTGGTCTCGTGTCCTGCCGCGACGAGGGCCTTGATGTTGCCGATCGCCTCTTCCTCGGTGAGCGGCTCGCCGCCCTCGTCGGCGGTGACGAACGCCGAGGTCAGATCATCGGCCGGGTCCGCGATCTTCTGCCGGACCAGGTCGGTGAAGTACACATCGAGGCCGCTCATCACCTCGAGGCGCTCGTCCTGCGGGGTCATCACCGAGAAGAACTTCTTGTACCACTCGAGCAGCTGCGCGTGGTCTTCGCGCGCGACGCCCATCAGGTCGCCGACCACGCGCATCGGCAGCGGATAGGCGAAAACCTCCTTGAGGTCCACCGCAGCGCCATCGGCGCCGGCGGCCTCGAGGTCGTCGAGCAGGTCGGCGGTCAGCTGTTCGACCACCGGGCGCAGCTCCTCCAGCCGCCGCGGGGCCAGTGCCTGGGCTGTCTTGAGCCGCAACCGGCGGTGCTCGGCGCCGTCGACGCTGAACATCGAACGGTCGACGAGGACCATCCCGATCAGCGGCCACTGGGTGGTCACCACGCCGTCGGCATACAGCGACCACGCGTTGATGTCCTTGACCAGCCGGGTGTCGGTGGTCAGCTGACGTGCGACGGCGTGATCGGTGACGGTCCAGGCGGGCACACCGAGCAGGTCGATCCGGGTGATCGGACCGAGTGCTCGAAGGCGGGCGGTTTCCCCGTTGAGGTCACCGACCATGGGGTCGATGGCGAAAGGGCATGGCGAGCTCACGAAAAACCTCCGACGGGTCGAACTGGTGTGAAACGAACGGGCAGTGCGGTCATGCCCCGAAGGAAAGCCGAAGGCCGCCGGGTGAGCTGGTCGGCGGGCACCCCGAGATCGACATCGGGAAGCCGGTCGAGCAGCACCTCGATCCCGGTCCTGGCGATGATCTCCGCGATCTGCTGCGCCGGGAAAGGGCAGCGGTATTCGCCGTAGCTGAACGCGAAATGGGCGCTGTTACCGGTGGGTACGGAGCCGCCCTCGGTAAACGATTGGCGCACATGCGGATCGAGATTGGCGGCCGCGAGACCGAGCAGCAGGAGGTCACCCGCCCGAATCGTCTTGTCGGCGAGACGGGTGTCGCGCGCTGCCCACCGGCCCGCCAGAATCGAGGTGGGCCCCTCTTCCCAGAGCACCTCGTTCATGGCCTCGCCGACACTGCGCCTGCCGCCGCCGAGCGCGTTCGCGAATCGGTCGTCGGTGAGCATCAGCCGCATCGAACTGCCGAGCCAGTCCGCGGTGGTGAGGTGACCCGCGGCAGCGATCGCCATCAGGTCGTTCATGTATTCCTCGTCGGTGAACGGCTCGGGGTCTGCCAGCATCATCGAGGCCAGATCCCCAGCGGGACGAGCCCGCTTCACCGCGACCAGCCGCGCCATGTGTTCGGCGAAGCGGGCGTGCCCGGACTGGGCGTCGGCGCCACCGTCGGCGAGCTGCTTCATCGTCAGGGCGAGGTCTGCCGCATCGTTGTCGGGCAGACCGAGGATGCGCGCCAGGGCGAGAGCGGGCAGCGGTACCGCGAACTCGGCGATCAGGTCGGCGCTGCCACGACCGCAGAACCCGTCGACCAGGCGGTCGGCGAGTTCCTCACAGGCCCTGCGCAATTCGAAGTGGTCGACCGCGTCCAGTGCCGGTTCCACCATCGCCAGGTGCCTGCGATGTTCGGCGCCCGCGGTGAAGTAGATCGAGGGCATCGGTTGCCCGATCATGGGCAGCAGCGGCCAGTCCTCCGGCACCCGGCCCCACTGATTCCACAGCGACACGTCACGCGGGAAGAGCAGCGGATCACTGGTCACCTGGTGCAGTTCGCGGTAACCGATGATCAGCCACGCCGGGAACCCGCCGGGCAACTCGACCTGCACGACGGGACCGTGATCGCGGCGCATCCGCCGATAGACCTCGTGCGGTTCGATGTGGAACTCGGGACCGCTCAACGGCACCGCGCCGGTGATCGGGCACGCGCCGGTCGGTGTGCTCATGAAACGGTTTCTCCCTGTGGGACAGCGGAATACAGGTGCTCGACCAGTGCGATCAGCACCTGCTTGCTCGATTCGCGCGAGCGCGCGTCACACATCACCAGCGGCACAGCCGGATCGAGATCGAGTGCGTCCCGCACCGCGCCCGCCGAATGGGAGTCACCGAAGTCGTTGCAGGCCACCACGAACGGAGTGCCCTGGTGTTCGAGGCGGTCGATCGCGTACCAGGAGTCACTGATCCGGCGCTGGTCGACCAGCACGATCGCGCCGAGCGCGCCCGTGAACAGCCGGTCCCACAGGAACCAGAACCGTTGCTGCCCAGGGGCTCCGAACAGGTAGAGCACGTGTTCGTCGTCGAGAGTGATACGGCCGAAGTCGAAGGCGACGGTGGTGGTCGACTTGCCGGGCACACCGGTGGTGTCGTCGACGCCCGTCCCGACATCGGTCATGGTGGCCTCGGTGTCGAGTGGCCGGATCTCGCTCACCGAGCGCACCAACGTCGTTTTGCCGACACCGAATCCGCCGATGACCACGATCTTCAACCCGTGCATTGCCGTGCTGTGCAGCGGCGCTTTCGCCCGCTCGGGCACGTTCTCAGAGCTTGCGAAGTCCAACGAGCACCTTCTCGAGGGTGGAAGCATCCAGCGACATCGCCGCGGACAGCGGTGGGCGCACCGTGATCTTGCCCGCGGCCAGCAGGTCCGACAGGACAACCGTGGTGACACCGACGGGCAGCCGCAGCTCGGCAGCGATCTCCACCACCGCGGTGGGCGCCCGGCAGATGTCGAGGACCGCGACCTGTTCCGAGGACATCCCCGGGGTGGCTGCCGACTCGCTGACCACCAGGGTGACCAGGTCGAAGTCCTCGGTGACGGGAGCTCGGCCGCCGGTCAGGGTATAGAAGCGGTCGGGATCGTCGTCGCGACCGGCCCTGGTCAATCGATCGCTCCGCGTCTGGGCTGGGCCGCCATGTGCTCGCCGAGCTGTTCGACCAACTCGTGCATCGTGTGCCCGACCAGACCGGCATCGGCGTCCTCGGCGGCGACCACCGCCAGGTGCGCGCCGCGCCCCGCTTCGACCACGAACAGGATGCCGCCGTAGAACTCGGTCATCGACTGGCGAACTCCGCCACGCCCGTCACCGAACTCGACGGAAGCCCCGTGCGACAGGCTCTGGAACCCCGCGGCGATGGCAGCCAACTGATCAGCGCGGTCGACGTCGAGTTCTGGTGTGTGGCAGATCTTCAGCCCGTCACCAGACAGGAGCAAGGCGTGCCTGGCACGCGGGGTGCGGGCGAGCAGCTTCTCGAGCAGCCAGCCGAGGTTCGCGGGGGCGGTGGTGGTCATCGGTCCTCCAGTGGGTCGGGAGCCGCAGCGGCGCTGCCCGGATCGTGGCTTGCAATGGTGCGGCCCGGCGCGGAACGCTGGAAGGCACCGAGGGCGGTGGGTTCGGCCGGTGGCGCCTTGGCGGCGGGCGTGGCGGCGAGGCCTTCGGGGTGGACCTGCGCCAGCGTGTCGCCCCTGCGACGTTTCGGCAGCATGGGCGAGGAGGCCGGGGCACCGTCGGTCTCTGGTTGCGCGTGTTCGCCGACAGGCTCGCTGAAATCCATGGTGCCGGTGTCGGTTCTGCGCGGGATCGGGCTGTCGAACTGGCTCAGTGTGGCCGGCTCGGCGAAGCGCGGCGGGGCCACCACATTGCGACTGCGACGTTCGGCGCGCGCGGTGAGCTCTCGCGGAACGACGACGACGACTGCGGTGCCGCCGATCGCCGACGGCCGATACGAGACGGTGAGTTCGTGTTTGCGCGCCAGGTACCCGACCACGGCGAGCCCGAGCCTGGTCCCCGACAACGAGGCCAGGTCGGCGCCCTTGCCCTTGTGATCGCGTCCGGACACGGCGGCTTCGGCGCGGCGCAGCGCGGAATCGCTCATGATCAGGCCGCTGTCCTCGATCGTGATCACCACGCCCGCGGGCACTTCCGCGGCATAGACGTGCACCTCGGTGGTGGGCGGCGAGAAGTTGCAGGCATTGTCGAGGAGTTCGGCGAGCGTGTGCATCACGCCTTCGGCGGCATGCCCGGCGACACCGACCTCGGCGATCGCCCGCAGCCGCACGCGCTGATACCCGGCGACCCGACCCATCGCGCCGCGCAGAATCGATTCCATCGCAATGGGTTTCGCCCAGCGACGGCCGGTGCGCGCACCCGACAGCACCGCGATGCTGTCGGCGAGGCGCCCCGCCTGGGCGGTGCGGTGGTCGATGTGGAGCAGGTCGGTGAGCACCCGGGGGTCGGCGTGGCGGTGTTCCATCTCCCGCAGCTCGGCCAGCATCGAGGTGGTCATCGCCTGGATACGGCCCGCGGCGCCGGCGAACGCGGCCAGTGCCGCCGCGCCCCGCCGCGAATTCTCCTGGGCTTCCCAGGCGTAGGCGGCGGTGTGCTCGTCGGCCTGGGTCAGCCGTGCGCTCGCCTCGGCCACGGTGGCAGCCAGTTGCTGTTCGGCCCGCTGGGCGGCGGCCAGACTCGCGCGCGCCTGCGCGCGCTGACGCAGCGCGAACCACACCGCAGGGCAGCCGATCAGTGCCGCGGCGACAGCGGCGGTGAGCACCGGGATACCGACGGCCTGCGGCGCGAACACCGCGGTCACGGCGGCGATCGCCACCACCGCCACGCCGGCGCCGAGCACCACAGATCCAGCGCTGTCACCGGACGCCTTCGGCGCAGCTACTGTCTGTGCCATCGGCAGTACGTCCGCAGTACTCACAGGCCCCCTGCCATCAGTGGTCGATCAAACACGCAGCAAGGCAGCCTGTTTCGAAGTCGGAGTCGAGCATATCGAGCCCCCGCCCTACCTGCCACTCGACGGATCAGGGTTCACCGGCCGTTGGGCTACGGGTCAGCATCCGGCCTGGTCACGGCAGGTGGGGCGAGACGGCGGTCACGCGGCGAGAGCAGGCGCGATGACCGTGGCCATGGCCCGATAGCCGGAATCATTGGGATGCAGGTGATCACCGCTGTCGAAACCGTCGGCGAGACGGGTGCGATCACCGGGAGTGGCCAACGCCTGTTCGAGATCGACCACCTTGTCGAAGGCGCCCGACTCCCGAATCCAAGTGTTCACCTCGGTGCGCAACCGCTCCCGCTCGGGCGAGTAGTACGCCGACCCGGCGAACGGCAGAATGGTCGCGCCGACGATGCGCACACCCGCCGCGCGCGCCTGCGCGATCAACGCGCGATATCCGGTGATGAGCTGGTCGGCCGAAACCGGTGGGAAGACAACCCCGTCCGGGCCCACGCTGTCCGACAGACCGATGTCGTTGATCCCGATCAGGACGACGACGGTACCGACGCCCGGTTGGTCGAGAACATCGCGACGGAACCGGGCCAGCGCGCTGTCGCCGAGCGCGGTCGAGTCGGTGAGCAGCCTGTTGCCACTGATTCCGGCGTTGATCACCGGGCCGTGGTGGCCTACCGCCGCGAGCTGGTCGGGGTAGCGCAGGTCGGCGTCGAGTGTCGAGCGGTAGCCGTCGGTGATCGAATCGCCGAAGGCCACGGTGACGTCGCCGCTGCTCGACCGCAGCGTCTCGATACCTGCCACGTAGTACCAGGACTGCGAGGTGTCGGTGAACGGTGCCGCCGACGGGTCGTCGGCGTGATCGCCCTGCGCACGGTAGCTGGTGGCCAGCGACTGGCCGTGCTGCGTCGCGGGGCCGGTGGGTCGGTCGAAATAGAGAGTGACCGCGATCGATGCCCCCACGGTGCGCACCGCGTCGCTGATCACCTCGGCCCCCGGCGCGATCACGAAGGTGGACTGCCCACCGACGCTCAACCCCCGCACCGATTCCGGGACGATCGCCGCGCCCCCCGCACTGGCGGCCACCGTCGCCGCCGACACGGGCAGGGGGTACTCGCCGAAGCGGTTCGACAACCGAATCCTGACCTGCGGCCCCTCCTGCGACAGGCGAAACACCTGTCGCACAGTCTGGTCGTCGAAACCCATCGCCGACCAGTTCTGGTAGACCGGGTACTGCACCGCGGTCGTCCAGGCACTCGACCAGGTGGTTTCGGTGTCGCGGACACCGAACGCCACCAGGACCAGCGCGGCCACGGCAGCGACGGGGGCGGCGATCCACCGTAGCCGCACCGTCAACGCAGCGACCATGTCATGCCGAACGGCGCGAGAGCGTCGAGGAATTCGACCGGCTCGAACAGCTCCGCGGGTGACTGCGCACCCGGCTTGCCCGCACCCGTCGCGATGCGCGTCGCGACCTCGACCGCGAGTTGGGCGCTGTTGCGGTAGGCGTCGGGGCCGCTGCCGATGCCACGTAGGGCCCGGCCATCGCGGTGGATGTCGACGACCATCGAGTACGCGGCCGGGGCCGACGGCGTTTCGGGCGCGGCGTCCAGATCAGCTTCGGTGACCGTGCCGACGATCTCGAAGATCGACTTCGCGAGGACGCCCTCCGAGCGCACCGTGGTGTGGCGCGGAATCGTCACCACGGAGGGTTGCGGAAACTTCATCACTGCAATGGGTTCCGTCTCGTCAGGAAGCAGGAAGGTGGTCCGGCGGGGCTGGGGGCCGGTCTGGAATTCGCCGTCGGACCATGACAGGCCGCCACTGGTGAAGACATCTAGATTCTGGAAGACGGTGCGCATACTTCCGCGCGAGCCCTCGCCGCCGGGCGTGGCGACATGGCTCAGGACGATCTCGTCAGCGCCGCCGAGTCGCTCGGCGCCGAGGTGAGCGAGCAGGTCGCCGAAGATCCCCGCTTCGGTGGTCGCGGTCGAGAGCGTCACCCCGGCTTCGGCCGCGAGCGGGCCGAATTCGGCGAAGACCTTCTCGACGAAGAGCTGTTCGCCCGCGACGTCGACGTAATGGACGCCGGCGGCGATGGCGGCGCGCAGCACTCCCTCGCCGCGACCGGTGTAGTCGGGCAGCGTACTGATCACGGCGTCGACGTCGGCGAACGCGGCGACGAGCGCGGTGTGGTCGTCGGCCTCGGCAACGCGGACCTCGACGTCGAATCCGGCGAGCCGTGCGGCGTTGCGGCCGACGACCACGGCCTCGATACCGCGCTCGCGCAGTTCCCGCACCGCGAATGTTCCGACGTGGCCACTGGCTCCGTAGACGGCGATCTTCATGTCGTGCTCCTTGTGTTCATCGGGCTGATGAGCACAGCGTATGAGCCATTTATGAGACAGGAAATCATCCAGAATCTTTCCTGCATATCTGATCGTCTCTACGAGTATCGTTTCGAACATGGATTTGCTGAGCGATGTCCTGGCCACCGCGAAGACCGGCAGCCCGGCCTCCGGGATGTTCGTGCGGCACGCACCGTGGGGTCGGGCGTATCCGCGCATCGAGAGCGCGGGTTTCCATGTGGTTCTGCAGGGTTCGTGCTGGCTGACGCGACCCGATGCGGAGCCGCTGGCATTGGGCGCCGGTGACGCGGTCTTCATGCCGCGCGGGATCGGCCACGATCTGCTCGACCAGCTCGACAGCCCGGTGACCGAAACCGCGGGCCCCGACGATGTCCGGATCGTGGCGGGACCGGGCGTTCCCGCGACCCTGCTGTGCGGTTCCTACCAGCTCGCCGCCGACCGAACCCATCCGCTGCTGACGGAGCTGCCCGAGGTGGTCCACGTTCCGGCCCGGCTCGGCACGCACCCGTCGCTGCGCGCCGCGGTCGACCTGCTGGCCGACGAGCTCACCGACACCCACCCCGGCGCCGACGCGGCGATACCCCCGCTGCTGGACTTGCTGCTGCTCTATCTCCTGCGCGCCCAGCTCGCAGACTCCGCCGAGACGACCGGCTGGGCCGCCGCGGTCGCCGACCCGGACATCTCCCGCTCCCTGCGCGCCGTCCACGACGACCCCGCCCACGGCTGGACGGTCGAATCACTGGGCGCCCGAGCAGGTCTCAGCCGCGCCGCCTTCGCCAAACGCTTCACCACCCTGGTCGGCGAACCCCCACTGACCTACCTCACCCGCTGGCGCATGCTCACCGCCGCCCGCCTGCTCCGCGACACCGACCACCCACTCTCGACCGTCGCGCGGCACACCGGATACGGCTCCGAGTACGCCTTCGGCAAGGCCTTCAAACGCGAATTCGGCACGGCCCCGGGCCGCTACCGCTCGACGCCGACCGAGGTCCTGATGGCGGGCGCGCGGTAATCCTCAGTCGAGCACCGCCGTAGCCTCCACCTCGATGAGCAGATCCGGCTCACCGAGCGCGGCCACCCCGATCAACGTGATCGGCTTGACCGGATCCACACCGAGCTTCGCCGCCGCCCTGGCGATACCTTCACCGAGCAGCGGATACTTCTCCGCACTCCAGTCGACGACATAGATCGTCAGCTTCGCGACATCGTCGAACGAGCCACCGATCGCCGCCAGCGCGGTACCGATATTGAGGTACGCCTGCTCCACCTGCGCCGCGAAGTCCCCGAGAGTTGCCGATACACCTCGGGCTTGGGCAGCCCGTCCGGATTCACCAGTTCCACCGTCATGCCAACCCCATCGTTCGAATGCCCGTTCGAACTACTGTAGGCGATCAAATGTATACATGTCATCTGTATACTCAGGGCATGAAAGAGCTCCGGTGGGTCGGCGACGCGCTGGACCGGCTGCGCGAGTTGCCACAGCCGGTCCAGCGTGGCCTCGGCTACGGCCTACACCGGGTACAGACCGGCCAAACGCCATTGGATTTCAAACCGATGCCGACTGTCGGGTCCGGCGCATTCGAACTTCGATTCCGCGACCGGACCGGCGCTTACCGCATGTTCTACGTCGCGAGATTCGGCGATGTCGTTTACGTGCTCCACGCCTTTACCAAGAAGACAGAGAAGACCGCGCCCGGCGACTTGTCCGTCGGCCGCGACCGCTATCGCGCGGCGGAAGCGGATGCACGGAAAGGATAGGAAGCCATGAGAATTCAGCGAACGTCCGATGTGTGGGAAGCGATCACGGACTCCCCGGAAGAGGCGGAACGGCTTCGGGTTTGGGCCGACGCGCTGGACGCTGTGCTCGCACGGATCGATGAGTTGGAACTCACGCCTGCCCAGGCTGCCGAGCGACTCGGTGTTTCCAGGTCGCGGATCTATGAGATGCGCGCCGGCAAGCAGGGGGTGTACAGCCTGGAGCGATTGATCGGGTTCGGCGCGCGCCTCGGCTTGCATACGCACCTCAGCATGCGAAAGACCGCGTGACAGGTCCGCTCCTCGACACGCGCGATCAGTTGAGCTGGGCTACAGCGGCTTTCGTTGCCTCCGCGACGAGGTCGTTGGAAGGTTCAGCGTTCTGATCCGGCTTGGTGGTGAGGACGGCGAGGACGAGCGGGGCCCGGTTGGGGGGCCAGGCGATCGCTACGTCGAGGGCGGAGCCGTAGGCGGGACTGCCGGTTTTGTCGCCGACGATCCAGTCCGTGGGCAGACCTGCCTTGATGCGTTTGGCGCCGGTCTTGCTCGCCTTCAGCCACGTGGCGAGTTGGTCGCGTTCGGGTTCGGGGAGGGCGGTGCCGACGACCAGGGCGCGGTAGTTCGCCACCAGAGCGGCGGCGGTGGTGGTGTCGCGTTCGTCGCCGGGGATCGCGGTGTTGAGCTCGGGCTCCCAGCGATCGAGACGGGACACGGTGTCGCCCAGGGTGCGCAGGAAGGCGGTGAAACCTTCTGGGCCGCCGAGCAATCGGAGCAGCATGTTGCCCGCGGTGTTGTCGGACTGGGTGATCGCCGCGTCGCAGAGGGCGGTGACGGTCATGCCGGTGTCGATGTGTTTCTCCGTCTCCGGCGAGTTCACGACGATGTCGGCCGCGGTGTAGCGGATGACCTGGTCGAAATAGCCGGTGGACAGCGGATGCGCTTGCAGGAGAGCGCCGCACGCCAGACCCTTGAAAGTCGAGGCCATCGGGAAGCGCTCACCTTCCCGGTAGTCGACGGTCGCTCCGCTTCCGGTATCGACCACCGAGAGTCCGAGCCGGGCACCGTATTTCGTCTCCATATCGGCGAACGTCGCGGTGGCCGGCACGGTGGCCGATGTACTCGATGCCGGTTCGGCGTCGCTGCTCGAGCAGGCGGTGAACGTCACGGTCGAGATCGCCAGCGCTACGGCGGCGATCCGGGTGCGGAGGCGGGGCGTCAGTGTGGAGGAAGTCACCGGTGCACGCAATCATCGCGGACCGGTTCGAAGCCAATATCGGACAGCGGGCTGGACGAGTCGCACCCGATATCACCGCAGGTGGACAGCGGTAAGGCGACAGGGAAGACCGATACCGACCAGCTCGTCACCGCAGATCGCCCGAGTCGCGGCAAGAGCGCTGGTTCAATGGCCGATATGGATCTGATCCGCCACCTCCGGTTCTTCGTCTCTGTCGCGGACGAGGGCCATTTCGGGCGGGCAGCAGCGGCACTCGACATGACCCAACCTCCCCTGTCGCAGGGGTTGCGCCGCCTCGAACAACATCTCGACGTCGAACTCATCCACCGCACCAGCCAGGGCGCACTACTCACCACCGCGGGCAAGCACCTACTCCCGCGTGCCCGGCTGCTCGTCGACGACGCCGACCGATTGCTCGCCGAATCACAGCGGATCGCGCAGCTCAGCGGGACCGTGCGATTCGCCGCGACGACCGCGCTGCCCGATCGTCTGGTCACCGCGTGTGTCACGGGCTTGCGCGCCGCCGGTGGCAGCGTGGCGACGACACTGGCCACGACCGTCGATCTCGTCGCCGAGGTGCGCGCGGGCGTGTGCGATGTGGCGGTGATCGAACATCCGGCGCTGGTCGACGGGGTGGAGGCCGGACCGGTGGTGAAGATACCGCGGTGGTTGGTGGTGCCCGCCGAGCACCGCACCACCACCGCCGAACGACCGACCTTCCCGATGCTCGCCGGACTGAACTTCGCCCATCCACCGCGCGCCGCGAACCCGCCTGCCTTCGACAGCATCATCGATCTGCTGCGCGAACGTGGACTGGACGCACCGCCGCTCGCGGCTCCCGACGATCGAGCGGTGATGGCCGCCGTGGCCGCGGGCACGAGCTTCGGCGTCACCGCCACCACGCCGACGCCGACACCGGGGGTGGCATGGCTCACGTTGGCGCCGCAGTCGATTGCCCTGCGGGTCAGGGTGATTCGCCGAGCGGACGCGGGCGCGCATGCCGATGCGTTGGATCGGGTGCTGTACCGGGAGCGGCTGCGATGAGCGTGTTCGACACGGCGAGGAACGGCGGTGCCGGCGGTCCGGAATCGGCGAGTGCCCGGATCCGTGCCGTGTTCGCCGACGCGGGCTGCGTCGGGTGGTTGCACGCCCGGCGCTGCGATGGGTCCGCCGGCGAGGTCTCCGTCGGTGGGCACGACCGCGTGGTGGTCGCGTCGGTCTACAAACTGCTGCTGTTGGCTGCGTTCTTGCGACAGGTCGACCACGGCCTGATCGACCCCGCGGGTCGGCTCACCATCGATCCCGCCGACTGCACTCCCGGCCCTACCGGCCTTGCGGCACTGCTGGATCCGGTCACCCTGAGCCGCCGCGATCTGGCGACATCGATGATGACCGTGTCCGACAATGCCGCCGCCGATGTCCTGCTCGGCGAGGTCGGCCTCGCCGCCGTGGGCGAGCTCCTCCAAGAACTGGGCCTCACGGATACCCGCATCGTCGGCGGCACGGCCGACCAGCACCTCAGCCTGGTCCGCGACACCGACACCCACAGCACCGCAGAGGCTTTCGCGGCGCTGGCCGACAACGACGAGGCGTGGACTGTCTCTGCCTACGACCCCTCCTACGCCAGCGCGACCACGCCCGAGGAGATGACCCGGTTCCTGTGGAAGCTGTGGTCGGGCGACATAGTGTCCACCGCGAGCACCGAATTCGCGCGCACGGTGATGAGCAAGCAGATCTGGCCGCACCGCATCGCCGCCGGATTCCCCCATCGCGGGGTGCTCGTCGCGGGAAAGACCGGCACCATCGGGGTGATCCGCAACGAGGTCGCTGTCATCGAGTTCCCCGGCGAAACACCGGTAGCGGTTGCGGTTTTCACCCGTGCAGCACGCGCGGATCCGATGCTGCCGGTGGTCGACGCCGCGATCGGTGAGGCGGCGAGGATCGCCGTCACCGAACTGCGCCGCCCACGGGGCTAGCATCGTCGTTTGTGGGTGGAGATTCTTCCGGCTTCGGCCGTGTGCAGAAAATCGGGATCGCGGCGGGGGCGCTGGGTGTGGTGCTGGCGGTGGCGACTCCGCTACTGCCGGTTCAGCAGCAGCGCGCGAGTCTTGATTGGCCGCAGCCGCAGTCGATGCAACTCAGCGCGCCGCTCGTGGACTATGTGCCGCTATCGCTCGATGTGAGCATTCCGTGCACGGCATTGCGCGATACGACAGGCGGGACCGTGCTGTCCACCGTTCCCGCCCAGGCGCCGCGAGCAGGGTCGAAAGGCTTGGTCGCGCGCATCGAGGACCGCCCGGGAGCCGGGCGCACGTTGTCGGTGGTGCTGCGCGACAAGCTGCTGTTGAGCGCGCCGATCGCGGATATCGCGGGGAATGCTCCCGCGAAAGAGGGCTCGGTCGCCGACGATCGCAATGGCACCCAACCTCCGCCTACCGACGCGAACCGGCCACCTGTCCCCGCTGGCGCACAATCTCCCGACAGCACTCCCCCCAACGGCGCGCCGTCCCCCGGCAGCGCTCCCCCTTCGGGCGCGGTTCCGCCGAACGGGCCGAGCAGCGCACCGCCATCGACTGCGAAGCCACCGACCGGTGCGAATGGCGGGCCCGGCGGGCCGGGAGCAGCCGTTCCCGAGAGTGCACAAGATGCTCGATGTGGTGCGTTGACGGTGGTGTCCACGGCGACGAGCACGACCGCCGAGCTCACAGGGATGGCCCGGGCCGATGGGTCGCCGATGAAGACGACCGTCGACACTGATGTGCGCCCGCAGGTGGTCGGGGTCTTCACCGAATTGGATCGCGGACGGATGGGAGACGCGCGGCTGCATGCCGAGATCGATGCGCGGTTCTCGTCGAGTCCGACCGGCTGGAAACTGGCGGCGATCATCGGGGCGGTGTTGTGCGCGCTGCTGGCGTTGATCGGCCTGCACCGCAGCGACACTCGTGACGGTCGCCGTACGCGCCGCATCCTGCCCGCGCGCTGGTGGCGGTTCACCGGTCTCGACGCGGTGGTCGCGGGCACGTTGGTCGTGTGGCATGTGGTCGGCGCCAACAGCTCTGACGACGGCTACATCCTCACGATGGCGCGCGCGTCGAAGGAGGCCGGCTACACCGCCAACTACTATCGGTGGTTCCAGGTCGCCGAGGCCCCGTTCGGGTGGCCCTACGAGGTACTCGCGCAGATGACCCGGGTCAGCGAGACCGGGCTGTGGATGCGATTGCCCGCCTTGCTCGCAGGGTTCGTGTGCTGGCTGGTCCTCAGCCGGGAAGTGCTGCCGCGCCTGGGTTCCGGCGTGAGTTCGAGCCGAATGGCGCGCTGGACAGCGGCACTGGTGTTCCTCTCGATCTGGCTGCCCTACAACAACGGACTGCGCCCGGAACCCCTGATCGCCGTCGGTGCCCTGCTCACCTGGTGCTCGATGGAACGGGCGATCGCCACCCACCGCCTGCTGCCCGCCGCCGTCGCGGTGCTGATCGCCGCGTTCTCCCTCGCGGCCGGTCCCACCGGATTGATCTGCGTGGCTGCACTATTGGCCGGTTCGCGACCGGTGATCCAGACGATCATCGCGCGCGCCACACCGGATTCGGGCGCCAGCCGAGGAGCCGTTTTCCTCCGGTACACCGCGCTCGTGGCCCCGATCCTCGCCGCGGGCACTCTCGTGCTGGTCGTCGTCTTCGCCGACCAGACCTTCTCGACCGTCCTCGAAGCTACCCGCGTGCGCCAACTGGTCGGTCCCGACATGTCCTGGTTCGAGGAGCGCACCCGCTGGGATTCCCTGCTGTCGGTCAACCCCGACGGCTCCCTGGCCCGTCGCTTCGGCGTCCTCGCCATGCTCCTGTGTCTCGCGGTCGGCATCGTCGCGACCTTGCGCCGCGGTCGCATCCCGGCGACCGCCCGTGGTCCGGTGACCCGAATCCTCGCCGTCGTCTTCATGGCCCTGCTGCTGATGATGTTCACCCCCACCAAGTGGACCCACCACTTCGGTGTCTACGCGGGCCTGGCGGCCGCACTCGCCGCGATCACGGCGGTGGCTCTGGTCCGCCTCGGCCAGAACTATCTGCGAACCCTGTTCGCGGCCGCAGTGCTGTTCCTGCTCGCCGTGAGCTTCACCGGCTCCAACGGCTGGTGGTACGTCTCCGGCTACGGAGTCCCCTGGCCCGACCGCGCACCCACCCTCGGCGGCATCGAGGTGTCGACGCTCTTCCTCGCCGCAACGGCCGCGACCTTCCTCGCGGCGCTGTTCCAGTATTACCGCGCAGGCATCGAGGCCTCGTCGGTCGGCGACGGTGACCTCCGAGACCTGAGCGATGACGACGGTGGCACCGGCGATGACGGAACCGACAACGATGCCGCAGTTCCAGCTGGCTCCGACCTGAGTCACGTACTCGAACGCGCCAGCGGCGGACAGCTGAAGTCCGGTGGCTATCGCGCTCGGCGCAGCCGGCCCGATCGCAAATCCCCGGCTGTCGCGCCGCTGACCGTTGCCGCAGCGGCCATGGTCCTGTTCGAGGTGGGATCGCTTGCCGTGGCAGCTGTTTCGCAGTACCCGGCGTACTCGGTCGGACTGTCGAATCTGCGCGCGCTGACGGGTGACCAGTGCGCGATGGCCGATGACGTTCTCGTCGAGACGAATACCGCGGACTCACTGCTCACGCCCTACAGCGGCACCGTCGCCGAGGGCCTGGCCGCCGAGAACACAGGCTTCACCCCGAACGGTGTCGGCAGCCTCGCCCCCGATCCCGGACCCGGCCAATCCTCGGCCCCACCGTCAGGTTCAGGACCTGGCCCCAGCGGACCCGGCCCCGGTGGAGGCGCACCCGGGGGCTCTGGTCCCGGTGGAGGCGCACCCGGCAACTCTGGCGGCGGTGGAGGTGTGCCCGGCGGCGCGGCACCAACCGGGGGCGCTACTCCTGGCGGCACGAACGGCTCCGCACCAGGTGGTTCCACTGGGGCACCGCCGAGCGGTCCGAACGCGGGACCGCCGGGAGCACCTGGTGCGTCCGGCCCCGCCGTGGCCGGTGTGAACGGGAGCACGGCGGCATTGCCGTTCGGGCTTGCCCCGGAACGGACGCCGGTGCTCGGTAGTTATTCGACTGGCGAGCCCCAGCGGACGCAGCTGACCACGCAGTGGTATCGGATGGATCTCGCTGCCGCACAGCAGAACCCGGCGTACAGAGTGCTGATC
This sequence comes from Nocardia salmonicida NBRC 13393, assembly GCF_001613085.1. Taxonomy (GTDB): domain Bacteria; phylum Actinomycetota; class Actinomycetes; order Mycobacteriales; family Mycobacteriaceae; genus Nocardia; species Nocardia salmonicida. Next base: position 245,589 of record NZ_BDBR01000009.1, on the reverse strand, counting down.
CTGACAGTGGCCGGACGAATCGAGTCGACCGCGCCCGATGGTTCGCGCATGCCGGGTCAGCGGTTGCGGGTGGAGTTCGCGCGTCGTGACGGCGACGGAACCATCACTGCCCTGGGCGATTCGACCCCGCCATCAGTCGGCGGCGCTCCGGGCTGGCGCAACATCCCGGTCGCCCTGGACCGAATTCCCGCAGACACCACAGCTATTCGACTGGTCGTCGACGCAGCGGAGCCCGACCCTATGCAGTGGCTGGCGATCACCCCACCCCGCCTGCCGAAACTGTCGAGCCTGAACACCGTGGTCGGCAGCACCGACCCGATCCTCGCGGATTGGCATGTGGGACTGGCCTTCCCGTGCCAGCGCCCGTTCGACCACCACAACGGTGTCGCGGAGATGCCGATCTGGCGAATCCAACCCGACAAACTCAACGCCCAGGTCTCCGAAACCTGGCAGGGCGACACCGGCGGCGGCCCCCTCGGCTGGACCGGCATGCTCATGCAGCCACGCACCATCCCCGCCTACCTGGCCGACGACTGGACCCGCGATTGGGGCGAACTCCAACGCCTCACCCGCACCGTCGCCGCACCACCCGCCGAGATCGGCCACCGTTCGAGCACCATATGGGGCTGGTCGAACGAGAGTCTGATCAGAACGAACTGATCGTCGCAACACTGACCGACCGATCTCCGAGAGCGCGAAACCGCCACTACCCGAATGTGGGTAGCGGCGGTTTCGTTGGTGTCAAAAGCTACTTCGGTGGTTCGCCACCAGCGGGCGGACCACCGGCCGGAGGTCCGCCGGCGGGCGGTGCACCACCGGCGGGCGGCGTGGCGCCCGCGGGCAAGGGCTTGCCGATATTGCGTGCCATGTCCGGCATCAGGCGGATGGCGACCTGTTCCCAGGTGCCCCAGTTGTGGATACCGATGTCGGGGAAGTCGTAGCTGACATTCTCGTAACCCAGTGCGGTCACGCGCTTTTCGAACGAGCGGGTGTTGGCTAGGGCGATCGCTTCCAATGGCATGCCCTGGGTGATCGCGTCGACCGAGGACAGGTCCTGATCGGCGGGCTTGGCGCTACCGGCGGAGACATAGAGACGGGTGTTGTTGGCGATCAGCTTCTCGACGAACCCGTACGGGTCCATCCGCTTCCACTTCTCGCTGCCCGCGGGCGCCATCGCCTCGATGTTGTATCCACCGCTGGCGATCATCGCCCCGCCGAGCGCCTCACGCATGCCGGGCATCGACATGTGTAGGTAGCCCGACAGCGAGCCCGCGTAGGTGAACTGCTCCGGGTAGTAGGCCGCCATCAACATCGCCGCGCTACCACCACTGGACAGGCCGACCACACCGTTGCGGGTCGAGCTGAAGCCGAGCCGGGACTTCATGGCGTCCGGCAGGGTCTTGGTGATGAAGGTTTCCCACTGGTAGGTGTTGGTCTTGCCCTGGGTGTCCTCCCACCCGCCGATCGCCGAACCGGAGTCCGCGCTCGGCAGCAACGATCCGTCGGGGTTGACGCCGAAGAAGTTGCTCGGCTGCTCCCAGTCGGCGTAGAAGCTGGACTGTCCACCGACCGGCATCACGACATTGATGTTGAACTTCGCGATCTGCGCCGGGATGGTGGTGTGCTTCTCCCAGCCGTTCAGGTCGTCCTCGGCACGTTCGCCGTCGAGCAGGTAGACCACCCGATCGGTGTTGCCGTCGGCCGCGCGGATGATCCTGGTGTTGATCTCCCCCATCGACGTCTCCACCCGGAAGTCGATCGCGGACGGGTCGGCATCGGCGGCCGCGGGCGCGACCGACGCGCCGAACGGCAGCACCGCCACCACGGCGCCTGCCACGACCCCCCGAAAAAGCTTGTTTACCCCACGCATGATCGGTGTACTGACCTTCCCGTTGTGCGGCCACGCCGCTTCCCCACTCGACCCGCCGCGGTGCGAAACCTGCGCGCGGGGCCCTGCCGGGCAGCATAGCGCGCCCTCGATCCCCGGGGAACCTCGAATTGTGAAGTGGGGCAGCCCGCTTCGTAGATATGCCCGGAACTGCGGATTCGCGGCGAAGGGGGCGCCCGGCCGGAGGGCTACCCTGGGAGGTCGACTCGTGGCCGCGCCCGGCCGCCCCCTGCCGAGAACGGGACCGCTGTGAAGATCGCCGTACGCCTGATGATGTTGTCGCTGGTCCTCGCCTTGCTGTTCGGGATGCCCTGGTGGACGTTGGTCTCGTCGCCGACCGGCGGCAGCGGGACGCTGTTCTGGATCGGAACGGCCGTCTGTGTGGCCGCCCTCGTGTGCCTGCCCCTCACGATGTTCCTCGGGCACGGACCCGCGCAGTCCGATCCGGCGGTGATCGTCGGCGACACCCTGCTCGGGGTCCTGTGGGTGGTGTTCTCCTGGTCCGTGATCGGGTTGTTCGTGCGTGGCGCGCTGGCCGTCGGCGGGGTCGACAGTGCGCGCATCGTGGCGGCGGGGGTACTGGTCACCTCGGCGGTGCTGGTCGGCTGGGGCGTGTATGAGGCGCGTCGGGTGCCGCGAGTGCGCACGGTCGATGTCGCGATCCGTGGGCTGGCGCAGGGGCTCGACGGGTTGCGGGTCGTAGTCGTCACCGACACCCACTACGCGGCGCTGAACCGGCTGCGCTGGTCGGAGCGCGTGGTCGAGGTGGTCAACGCCCAGCGGCCCGATATCGCCTGTCACGCCGGTGATCTCGCAGACGGTTCGGTCGCGAAACGCCAGGCGCAGGTCGATCCGCTCGGCAAGGTCGAGGCGCCGCTGGGCCGGTTCTACATCACCGGCAATCACGAGTACTTCGGGGACGCCCAGGGCTGGATCGACTACATGGCCTCGCTCGGCTGGCAGCCGCTGCACAACCAGCACAGCGTGCTCACCCGCGACGGCGACCGGCTCGTCATCGCAGGCATCGACGACCCGACCGGCGTCGGCCTGCCAGGTCACGGCCCCGATCTGCCCGCCGCGCTCGCGGGCGCCGACCCCTCGCTGCCGGTCGTTCTACTGGCCCACCAGCCCAAACAGATCGCCGACAGCGCCGCGGCAGGAGTAGCACTGCAGATCTCCGGTCACACCCACGGTGGGCAGATCTGGCCGTTCCACTATCTCGTCCGGCTCGACCAGCCGGTCGTCGCGGGCCTGAGCAGGCACGCGAACAACACCCAGCTCTACACCAGCCGTGGCACCGGCTTCTGGGGTCCGCAGCTGCGGGTCTTCGCACCCAGCGAGATCACCGTGTTGGTGCTACACCCGCACAACTGAACCCCCACCTGCCCGGCGCACAGGGCATCCGAGATCGGATCAGCGGTGTGGCTGGGTGACTTCGGTCGGCAGCGTGCCGCCCATCACCACCTTCGAACCGTTCCACGAGTAGGTGATCGTCGCGGGGCCGCCCTGGGGTGCGGCAAAGGGTTCGTCACCGGCGAGCCAGCGGTAGTCGACGGTGACCGCGTTGTTGCTCGACCCGACGACGGTGGTGAAGGCATACGGCTCGGAAGTGCCTGTGCCCAGGTACTTTCCATTGCGGAAGAACAGGATGTGGATCGGCGCACCCGCGGAATTGCCGCCGATAGCGCGCACATACAACAGCTGACCACAGCTGCCCGGTTGATCAGTGGAAGCCTGTCCGGCGACCCAGCTTCCCTCGAGGCTCGCGAGGGCGTTCTGCACACCGGTCGAGGCCGGGTCTACGCACCGACCCGGTCCACTGATGTTGTCAGCGGGGGCGGGAGCGGTGGTGTCGGGCGCCGGGATCAGCGTGGGAGCTTGTGTGACCGGCGGTGTTTCAGGCTCCGGCTCGGTGGTGGCGCCGGGCTGGGGTGCGGCCGTCTCCTCGGGCGCGGTCGCCCCTGGAGCCTGGGTGCCCGGCGCGGGCGCGCGCGTCGTCGACGAGACGGCCGTCGCGCGGGAAGTGGAAGTGGTTGTCCCTGAACCACTCTCGTCAGTGCAGCCTGCGACCAACGCCGCGGCGACGGCGATCAGCGCACCCATCCGAACTGCGTTCTTCATGATTCCTCGATTCTGTGTCCCCTACGCGCTGTAGCGCGTATATGCAGACTTCATCGGGGCCCTCCACACGGTCGTTAGGCGATTCAACGAAATCCTCACCCAAGGGTGCGACATTCACCCCTATATACCTAGATCTGCTAGGTTATGACATAGATCTTCTAGGTATAGGAGTGCGATGCGGATAGACAAAGACCTGGTGGCAGCCTCGGCGACGCCGCTGGTGCTCGGAATTCTGGCCGAGGGCGAGTCGTACGGATACGCCATCCTCGAGCAGGTCAACCAGCTCTCGCGCGGGCGGATGCAGTGGACCGACGGGATGCTGTATCCGCTGCTGCACCGACTGGAACGACTCGGGCACGTGTCGTCGACATGGCGGGTGTCCGAGGGCGGACGTCGGCGCAAGCACTACTTGATCACCGATTCCGGCCGAGCCGCGCTCGCCGAACGACAAGCCCAGTGGAGCGTGGTCGCCGAGGCACTCGAACAGGTCTGGCGCAGCGCGACCAGACCGGTCGAGAAGGGATGGGCGTGATGGAGACCGAATTGCAAGCCCATATCGATCAGTGGCGCGGGTACGTCCAGCGCCATCGTGCGATTTCACTCGCCGATGTCGACGAGATGGAAGACCATCTGCGCGAACAGATCTCCACCCTGCAGGCCGGTGGCCTGTCCGGCGACGAGGCCTTTCTCGTCGCGGTGAAGCGGATGGGCAGCATGGACGCTGTCTCGCGCGAGTTCGCGCTCGAGCATTCCGAAAGACTTTGGAAGCAGCTCGTTCTGGTGCCGGAGGAGTCCGAGGGCGGTGCGGGCAATCGAGAGCTGATGGTGGTTCTCGCCCTCGCCGTAGGAGCGGCGCTAACGGTGAAGGCCGGCTTCACCTGGCTGGACGGCCCCGCGCTCGGCCGCAACCTCAGCCTGCTCGTATTACCCTTCCTCGCCGCATATTTCGCGTGGAAGCGCCAGGTTTCCGCACGGGTGGCCGCCGTGCTGCTCGTGCCGTTCGCACTCACCGCGCTGGTCCTGAACCTCTATCCGTTCGAGCCCGAGGGGGCGACCGAGATCATCGCCGCCATCCACGCGCCGATCCTGCTGTGGTTGGCGGTCGGGCTCGCCTACGCGGGCGGCGACTGGCGATCCGGGCGGCGGCGGATGGATTTCATCCGGTTCACCGGGGAATGGTTCGTCTACCTGACATTGCTGGCGCTCGGCGGCGGCGTCCTGATCGGACTGACGGTCGGCGCGTTCGGGACCCTCGACTTCGACATCGAGCCGGTGATCGAGGACTGGGTGCTGCCCTTCGGCATCGCGGGCGCGGTGATCGTCGCCGCCTGGCTGGTCGAGGCCAAGCAGAACGTCGTGGAGAACATCGCGCCGGTGCTCACGAGGGTCTTCACCCCGCTCACCATCGTCATGCTGTTCGCGCTGCTCGCCGCCCTCGCGACCACCCACAGCCTGACCGCGATCGACCGCGATCTGCTCATCCTGATGGACCTGATCCTCGTGCTGGTCCTGGGCCTGCTCCTCTACACGATCTCCGCCCGCGATCCGCTGACCCCACCCGCCTTCTTCGACCGCCTGCAACTACTCCTCGTCGTGACCGCACTGGTCGTCGACGTCGTGATGCTGGCCGCCATGCTCACCCGGATCGCCGAATTCGGTTCCACTCCGAACAAGGTGGTCGCGCTCGGACTGAACGTGGTGCTGCTGGTGAACCTCATCTGGTCGGGCCACCTCGGTTTCGGGTTCGTACGCGGCACGAAGACCTTCGCCGCTGTCGAACGCTGGCAGACCGACTACCTGCCCGTGTACGGCGTGTGGGCGGCTGCCACGATCGTCGCCATCCCGCCGTCGTTCGATTTCGGATGATCTGACAACACAGTGAAACCGCTGGCGACCGACCTCGGATACCTCGTGGTCGGACACCACGGGTCCGCACTCGGGCGCTATGTCAACGATCCGCCGTACGTGGCGGCGAGCCTGCTGTCGGTTAGTGTCGTCTGCGGCATTCGCCTCGTTTCGCTCGCCAGAACTGTTGAGAGAATAGAGAATTGACCCAGCTCGCGCCGTTTCCCTTGCCCTTTCGTGTCGCTTATCTGGCGGCTGTCGCGCCGGTCCGGTCGGTGCGCGAGCTGGAGATGATGCGATTGAGCGGCGCAATCCGGGCGAAATCGCAGTGGCATCAGAAGATCGACGACGCCGACATCGTCGCCCGATGGACTCGGGAAGCGGCCGAGCTCGGCCTGACGGAAGCCCAAATCCGCTATGTGCTCGATGAACTCGCGTACTACGCCGGGCTGCGCGACGAGACGACCGGGATCGAGGTATCCGCCGTCGATGGGGTGTGGCAGTCGGACACGCTGATCGACGAGGCGTTGCGTGCTCGACTGGGTGAGGCGGCGCGGGTATTGGAGGATGTCCCCGCGGCCGAACAAGATTGGCATCCTGGTTCGAACGGTCAGGTGCGCAATCTCGTCCACCCGTCGTTGTATTGCCTGGTACACGGTGTCAGCCGTCCCGCCGACGCACCGTGGCCCAGCCCGGCGACCAACGATGCCAAGTACGCGTACTCGAAGAAGTTCCAATGGCTGCCCACCGACGTCGACGTCACCGACGGTGGCGACGTGGCCTTCCGTTCCTACGTCAACAACGTCGACCCGGCTCGCCATCACGCACTCGAATCCGTACTGCCGGAACTCTTCGCGCGCATGCTCCCCCTGTTGGCGAATGTACTCACCGACCTTCGGCAACCACGGCCCGTGCGCATCGACGTGAACCCGTTCACCTGGTACGACGACAGCGAACCCATCCAGCCGACCGGGGAGAGCGACGAAGCCGAGGAAGCCTACGAAGAGGCCTGGAACCACTGGTGGGAAAACCGCCGACCGGCCATCCCCGACGCCCCCGTCTTCGAGCCGCCGACGCCCGCCGACGACACCGTCCGAGTCGACCTCAACGGCCGCCGGTTGCAGGTCATCGTCAAACTCGCCAACATTCACCTCACACCCGGCAAGCCGGAATACCCGGGCGGTTCGTGGCACGTCGAAGCAATGCTCAACGAGCGCATCGTCGCCACCGGAATCTACTACTGGGACAACGAGAACATCACCGACAGCGTGCTCGGTTTCCGCGCCGCCGTCGACGACCCTGAGTACCAGCAGAACGACGAGACCGGAATGCGCGAGGTCTTCGGTCTCGCCGACGAGGACATCCTCAATCAGGACTTGGGATCAGTCCAGGCCACCGCAGGTCGCTGCGTGGCCTTCCCGAACATCCTCCAACACCGCGTCGCCCCGTTCCGACTCCAGGACCCCACCCGAAACGGCCACCGCAAAATCCTGGCCTTCTTCCTGGTAGACCCGTCGATCACCATCGTCTCGACCTCCGACATCCCGCCACAACAACCGTGGTCACCCACGTCGACGATGACGGCAGCCCAAGCCGAGGAATTCCGCGAAGAACTGATGCGAGAGCGGAAGTTCTTCATCGACGAACACAACGACGAACTGTACGAACGAGAATTCTCCCTCTGCGAGCATTGACAGACTCTTCGGCGGGGAATCACCAGTCGTAGTAGGAGACCACCGAGGGCTGGCCGGTATAGCCGGGGCCTGCCGCCGGGTCGGCGCCGAGGTAGGTGGCGGTGAACTCAGGGCGGCCGTGGCCGTGGATCCGGTGGCGGTTGAAGGTCAGGCCTGCCGCTCGCAGCGTTTCGATGACTGCCTCGGCGGCCGGTGAGCCGGTGGGGTGGCGGATTTCGGCTGGGTCGAAGTCGGCGGCGAAGAGGCCGGTGGGAGCGAGCCAATTTGTCATCGATTCGATGAGGGCCAGCTTGTCGCCGATGTAGTGCAAACCGTGTACGCAGGTCACGAGGTCCGCCTTGTGAGGTGGGGTCCAGGTTGTTGCCGAGGTGGTGAGCAGGTGCAGACGGGGGGTGCGGGGTTTGTTCAGGAAGAAGTCGACGAGGTCGAGGCCGATGATGGTGAGGTCGGCGTCGGGGAATTCTCGGTCGAAGCGTTCCTCTGCCTCGAGCAGCGCGCGACCCGAACCGCAGCAGACGTCGACCCACGTGACCCGAGCCGTAGAGTCGGCGCGCAGGCGTTCGGCAAGCATCTCGTAGGGGTCGAAACCGAGCTCTCGGGTGTAGCTGTTGACGCCGGACAGTCCTCGGCCGCGATTCATCGCGTTGTTCGCGACTACCGAGGACTGTTCCAGCGTCAGGTTGTCGAGCAGCACGGGATCTGTTGGCACCACACTATTATCGCCGCTGCTCAGGTCAGGCGGTAGTTATCGGCGCCAGAAGAAGTGGTGTACCACTCCGCTCGGGCTGGGGATCTGCTCGTGGTGGAAGCGGTCGTCGTATTCGTTCGAGCTTTCCCACAGTCGTTCGCCCGCACCGATTTCCACTGGTGCGACGGCGATGTGCATCGCGTCGATGAGATCGGCGGCGAGGAACTCGCGGACCGTGGCGACGCCGCCGCCGATGCGAACGTCCTTGCCGTCGGCGGCGTCGAGAGCCTTGGCCAGTGCGTCCTTCGGGGTAGCGTCGATGAAGTGGAAAGTGGTGTCGGCCAAGGTGAATGACGGGCGCTCGTGGTGGGTGAGGACGAAGACCGGGGTGTGGAACGGCGGGTTGTCGCCCCACCAGCCCTGCCAGTCGTAGTTCTCCCACGGGCCACGGAATGGCCCGAACTTGTTGCGGCCCATGATTTCCGCGCCGATGTTGAAGGCGAAATCGCGGGTGATGTAGTCGTCGAGGCCGTAGGTGCCGCCGGGATCGGTGCGGTTGGGCCAGTGCGCGGTGGCGCCCGCCCAGGACATGAAGTCAGCGGGGTCGGCGTGCCCGAAGGGCCGGTCGAGACTCTGCCCCTCCCCCGCGCCGTACCCGTCGCTGGAAATGCTGAAGTTCTGAACGCGAACCATCTGAGCCATCGAGGTGCCCTTTCTGATTGCACTGTGCAAGCAGTGACGAACGTATCCTAGACTGATCCTATGCCGCAACCAGTTGCCCAAGGAAAGTTGCCCGTACCGCCGGGCAAGTCGGGCTGCCCGATCAATCTGACGGTCGAGCTGCTCGGCGACCGCTGGAGCCTGATCATCCTGCGCGACATCATGTTCGGTGGGCAGACGCACTTCCGGGAATTGCTCACCGGGTCCGTCGAGGGCATCGCGTCGAACATCCTGGCCGCGCGCCTGACCAAACTCGTCTCCGCGGGTCTCCTCACTCGCGACGACGACCCGAGCCATCGACAGAAGGTCGAATATCACCTCACCGAGGCCGCGATTCAGCTCGTTCCGGTGCTGGCCGCATTGGGTGCGTGGGGTGCGCGGTGGTTGCACACGACCCCGGAGCTGACCGTGCGCGCGGAGTTGCTCGCCGCGGGCGGGCCACCGATGTGGGACCGATTCATGGATGAACTGCGCGCCACCCACCTGCGTGGCGCGCCGCTTCCCGATGATGGCGTGCTCGCCGAACTCACCGCCGCCTACAACGAGGCGGTCGGTCAGTAGGCGTTATTGCACAGTCTGGCGGCCGACCTCGTTGAGGTGGGCCATCGCCTGCCGATAGGACTCGAACAGGCCGGTCTCGCAGTAGGGAACGCCGATCTCGGCGCAGAACTGGGCGACCATCGGCTGAGCGAGACGCAGGTTGGCACGGGGCATCGACGGGAACAGGTGGTGCTCGATCTGGTAGTTCAGACCGCCCATCGCGGTATCGACGAGGAAGCTGCCGCGCACATTGCGTGAGGTGAGCACCTGTCTGCGCAGGAAGTCGGTGTTGTCGCCTTCGGGCAGAACTTCCATGCCCTTGTGGTTCGGGGCGAAGGTGGAGCCCATGTACAGACCGAACAGGCCCTGCTGAACCGCGATGAACACCAACGCTTTACCCGGCGACAGCACCAGGAACGCCGCCGAGAGCACACCGATGAAGTGGGCGGCGAGCAGCGCGCCCTCCCAAACGCGGTTCGGGATCGGCCAGCGGAACACCGCGACGATGCTCTTCCAGTGCAGGCTGCCGCCTTCGAGCAGCAGCAGCGGGAAGAACAGCCACGCCTGGTAGCGGAAAATGAAGCGCCGCCAACCCTTTCCGGCCCGCGCGCGGTCGCCGGAGAACGCGAGCACACCCATCGCGTCCGGGTCCATGCCCTCGGTATTGGGGTGGGCGTGATGGCGGTTGTGGTTGCTGGTCCACCATCCGATGCTCAGCCCGATGGCGAGATTGCCCGCGATGAGCCCGTACAGGTAGTTGGCCCGCCGCCCGGCGAAGATCTGCTTGTGCCCGGCATCGTGGCCGAGGAACGCGATCTGCGAGAACACCGCGGCCAGGAACACCCCGACCACCAGCGTCCACCACGAGTCACCGATGGCGAAAAATGCCGCCCAACCAGCAACGAAGGCGGTCGCGGTCAGCGCGCTCTTCCACCCGTAGTACCCCACTTGCCGGTCGAGCAGGTCCGCCTCCCGGACACGGCGCAACAGGACCGAGTACTCACTGCCACGCACGGGGACGACATCAGACGCGATAACCACAGGACAAGCATGGCGCATGCAGGCCACGGGTGGGTGAACGGGTTGCAGATCGATGACATCCTGACCCGGCCGCCGCCGTCACCGCGCGATCACCTCGGCGCGTTGCCGGCAGCGGTGATCGCGGCGGCCAGCTGACCGCTGACGTCGAGCAGAAGCCGGAACACGTCGACCGGGACGGGTTTTCCGTTGCACCACAGAATATTGCAGGCGCTGGAGGCGTAGGGACCGACACCGAGAAGGATGCTCGCGGCAGTGACCGGGTCGATCACCTCGATCAGATCATCGAGGTTACGGATGGGCAAGCGTGAGCTCTCGGTGGCGTACGGGTTCACATACGGCTCGGCAGGGATGTCGGTTACCGCCGCGCTGATGCGCTGGTACAGCTCCCTGTTGTCGGGGTTGCCACTGCCAGTGAGTATCGCGACCGGATTGGCGGGGTCGATGCGCATCGGGACACCCATCCGGATGATGACCATGTCACGGCTGGGAACGATGGTGACGACAACCCAACCAGCGGTCTTACGGCCTGGCGCGGCGCTGGCCGCTGCGGGGTAGTCCCGGCAACCAGGCGCCAAGCTGGAGTTTCTCGTATGGTGAGAAACGCCCGCCTTGTCGATGGTGGTTATCTCGGCGTTGTTGGGCTCGATCGACAAGGTCAGTGACCCAGGGTTGTCGACCTCATACCGCACCGCAAGACCTCCGTGGCCCGGCTCGCCGCCCGCTTCCAGGCAGGCCCCTGGCAGCGCGACAACCTCGTAGATGATCAGCGTTGCTACGGCCCGCCCATCATCAGCGCGCGCGAAACTGAATAACACTCCTAGGCCTCGGGTCGACGGCTTGCCAGTCGTTGTCGTACTCGGCGCCGAGGCTGCGGGCGTGCCCGCATCGACGAACCGGAGCGTGACAGCGGCGATCCCGACAATCGCGGCGACACCGAGCACGATTGCGATATTGATCACTCCACGTTGAGACCGGTTGCGCCCCTTGATATCCCCTGCATTCACGCGCGCGATCCTTGCATGCCTGGCCTGAGTCCGCGACGAACCACCCGGCTGCAGATGGCAGGCGAGTGTCGGGATCTGGCCGGACGCTTGCCGATCGGACGTGGGGAGTTGGGGGAGCACCCGCAGGTCAACACCTTTGCTGTTGCGTTCCGTGCCCGAGTGTCGCTACGTTGGTCTCGATATATGAGGAGGGGGCTCGCGTGTCGACTGAGTCGGGTACGCCCGGAACAGATTTCGCGATGGTTCCAGGCGAGGTGACTGATGCCGGTGCCTACATCCAGCAAGTCGCAGATTCTCTGATCAACGGACTGAATTCGCTTGACCGCGAGGTATCAGGCGTCCTTGACAATTGGAACGGCGCCGCGGCAGATGCATTCGGGGACGGCTGGACGGGAACCAAGAAGGGCGCAGCCGACGTGTTGAACGCCCTCAACACCATGGGTGGACTCTTGGGTGTCGCAAGCAAAACCATTGCCAATCAAGACATCTCGAATTCCATCAACCTGAGTTCGCTCGACCTACCGGAACTGAACATGTGATGGTCGACAACTCTCGTGACTTCACTTTCGACATCGATGAGCTGGACCAGCTCGTCACCCGCGCCAATGGATTCATTGGGTTTCTCACCGAAAGTCTCGACGGAATCAACCACCGAATCGCGACCATCCAACAAAACTGGCAGGGAGCCGCTGCCACCGCCCAGGAGGAAGCCTACCGCGAATGGGCAACCGGGGCAGCCGCAGTGGTTGAAGGAATCACTGAGATGTACAACGCCGCAGTCACCGCCCGCGACGCCTACAGTGCGGCAGCGGAGATTAATTTGAGAATGAGCGGTGGCTGAACTCAGTGGGCTCAATCTCCCCGCAGTCCTATGAGAGCGCGGCCAAGGAATGCTACGACCTGTCGGAGAAATTCCAAACCGTCTACAACTCACTGCAAACCGTCCTTTTAGAAACCAGCGCTATGGCCGGCGGCTACCAGGCGGTCAAAACGTGGTCGAAGGCCTACGACGAACACGCCGCCGCAGTGACGCTGGTAGCAACCAGCTTCGCGCAGGCCCTGCAACACTTCGGGGACATATTGACCGCGGCCGGCTACAACTGGAAGTGCGGGGAGTACAAAGCCAACCGCGACCCCAAAAAGGGTGAGCCGCCGGCTTTGCCCAGTGGCTTCCCCTCGGAAGTACCCTATGATGCGAGCGCAGTTACCGGCGTCGCATCATCGGGGACCAACAGTCGCGGACTCGAGACGGACTGGACCGAACTGCAGGACAAAGTCACCGCACTTGTCGCTGGTGGCGAAGTCCCTGACGGGGACACCGACAAGCTCGCGCGCGCCGCAACCGCATGGAAGACCTTCGCTCAGTCGGACCCGGTATACGGCGGCAAGGGACGACTATTAGTGGTCGCCTCCGGACTGGAGAGTGGCTACGGATCCAAGGTCCCGGAAGACATCCCCAACCATGCAGGCCACCTTCGCACGCTCGCTACGAGCGTCGGCGAGATCGAAGCTGCCGCCCGAGACATCGCTGCCGCAGTTGACGCCCACAAGGTTGCTTTGACAACAATGCGCTCGGACATGAACACCCAGCTCGCCATGGTGGTGGTCGTCACCGCTATTCAGATCGGGACTTCGACGGTGCGGGTCAAAGAGCCACCAACGAAGCAAAAGTCACCAAGCAAGCAACAGACACCTAGCGACCGCCAAGAGGACAGCGACTTCCTGAACCAGGCTGCCGGAGCTTTGGCTGGTCCCGCCAACACATTCCTCGCCGCGCTTAGCGGCTTCACCTTCACCATCGCTGTGCTGACAACACGTGGACTGCCGACTATTGCCGAGTTGCCGATTCTGATAACCTCAATTGATGACGGCGCCCTCGGAGGGACCGATCCTGTCACGAAGGAAATCGCAACTAAGATTGCCGAACACGCGAATGGGCGCGCGGAACAAGGCGATGGGTCGCATTACGTCGCCGGCGTTCCAGCTACCGGGTTAGCTGAGTACGTGCGCAAGGTTCTTGACGGCGAAATATCGACTGAGCAGAGATATCTCAGCAATGGCCGGACTGCCTACTGGGACAACGAAAGGGGTGCGCTGATAATCGAGGACCCGCCTGCTGGAACTGTATTCACACCGGCGGAAGGTCGAGAGAAGTTTGACACAATGTAAGTAGACGTAGCGAGGATATAATTACCATGCAACCGAGTGTAAATTTTGTCATCGATGGTCCAACATTCGAGATTATCCGACAGGTTACGACCGAAATTCCCAATTTCCGGGGACCGCTGATGTCCGAGCAGGGTTGGACCTACGAAATCGATCGTTTTCTGTGCGGTTTAGTACGGTCGCTCCCACGGGATCTCAATTCAGGATCCTGGGTAAGAATTTCGATCGTTGAGGAAACTGACCTCTTGCCGGAGGTGCCTCCCAAGCCTGAACTGCCACTCGGAGCAGGCGAGGAAGCGGTGCGATACGTTCCAAGGAATATCTGCGAACTGTGGCCACGCCTTCTCAATGTCGCATGGGTAGGATTGGGCCCACTAGAAGCTCGCTACCGCACTGGGTACCGTGAGCCGGAGATAACCGACGCATTAGCGACCTTCACCGACGGCATCAATTCGGCACTAAAAGGGTGATAGCGTCAGACTCAGTTGTGTAAGTCAGCCCTCGCATGTCTTCGTAGGGCGGCGGCAGGGGCGCGTGTTCATCATTGCCTCGGTGCAGCGCAAGCAGTTTGGCCTGCTCCGGCCGATCAGCTCGCAGAAGCCGTCACCTACTTGCTCTTTATCCAACGGACTGTTCGGTGACTATCGCCGCACCCTAGTTGAAGGTTACGCCCCCGCCATGTCCTTGGTTTCCGATTGCGTCCAGGCGAATGGCGTACGCCCGAGAGCCAGCAAAGTCCGAGCGTGTCGCGGCCGAGTTGAGGACGGTCACCGCCTAATCCCGGTGTTTGTCCATCGAATGACCCCGGTTGTGGCGTTCTCTCAGCAGGCTTCGCCGATGAAGGCGCGATCTCCGGCGTCGGGTATCTCGAGCGCGACCGCCTCGGCATCGTCGACACGGTCGCGGTCGTAGACTTGCCACCCCGAACGCTCTGCCGGCACAGCGATCGCCAACAGGCCGACGACCAGTGTCGCGCGCCGAGTACCCGAGCCGCGCGGGGGCGGCGGGGTCGTCTGATCGTTCGCGGTGTCGGCGGCTCGTCTACGAGCAGGTCCGGCTGTCGATTCGCCTGCCGTCCAAAGGTTTTCGTAACATTCTTGTCCGCTGTCTGCCCGCATACGTTCGCGGGCCTGGAAGACCTCGACGCATGCGGGCTGACCAATCATGTTCTCATCGTCACCTGCCACCAGACGACGCCTGATGACGTGGCCCGACTCAATCGGCTTCGGCGAGTCAAGTGACTCTGCTGTTTACGTTTTCGGGTATCGACAACAAGCAGATGAGCCGTACGCGTCGCATGTTGCCGCCGCGTCGCCGGAGCTGATGAGCGCGCGCTGCGCCGGTACCGAACCATCTCGTATTGGCGTCCACTGGCGCCATGCCCGAACGACTCGGACAAGCCACCCGTGAACACGGCATCGCCCCTCAGCCCACGTCGAATTCATTTCGACCACTGCTGGCCAGAGTAGGTCACCAGGTCGCCCGCGTTCTCATGCTCGACGTGCCCCACCACGGGCCCACCGAACAAGGGAACGCGGTACCACTGTGTCGCGATCGTTTGGTCCTGCTCGACAGCCGACAAAGCCCGAGCACCGCTCATCGACTGTTCCGTCGCAGCCGCGCGGCATCCATGGCGATTGGCCAAAGCAATTTGCTACCGAACGTGACAGCCCAATCGCGGTGGACATAGGAGACAACCCGACCGCGTAGGCAGCACCGGCAAAACAGGATCTAAGACCAAAACGGGGGGTAACCGGCGGGCTAGACACAATAAACAGGTCAGGCCCGGTCTGAGACCGGGCCTGACCTGCTATTTCTGTGGAGCTAAGGGGACTCGAACCCCTGACCCCCACACTGCCAGTGTGGTGCGCTACCAGCTGCGCCATAGCCCCGTGTTCAGTTGTTTCAGCGGCTCTCGCTGCTGCCTGAATGAAGTTACACCATGCGTCTGAGAGAGAACAAATCGGCTGGTAGACGGCGAAAATGTGGGGTTACGGGCGGGGGTGCAGTGGCCCGTGGGGCGGGAAGGATCGGCTGGTCAGGGGTAGAATGTGCCGAACCTCACGCGGGAGCTCATGGGGCCAGGTTCACTACCCAGTTCTCGTCTTGCCAGTTGATCTTGGTGGTGCCGTCGTAGATCGCGGGAGTGGCGGCCTTGTTGTCGGTGCGGGCGTCGAGATCGGCGAGGTTCTTCGCGGCGGCGGACTTGGCGGCTTCGGACTGGGTGCCGTTGTTGATGCAGGCGGCCACGGATTCGGGGGCGCCGGATTCTGTGGCGATGGTAGCGAGGGCCGGGTTGCTCAGGTCGGAGCCGCCTTCGTCGGGCTGCTTGTTCGTGAACAGGGTCTCGTGGAATTTGCTGTAGGTGGGGCCCGAACCCGCTTGGGCGACACAGAGATTCGCGGCTGTCGCGCGGGTGGAGTAGTCCTTGCTCTTGGACTGGGGATCGAGGAAGGTGACGAGGTGGTAGTTCACCGCGAGCTTGCCTTCGTCGATCTTCTGGGCCAGTTCCTGACCGTAGGCGGTTTCCATCGCGCCGCAGGCGGGGCAGATGGGGTCCTCGAAGATGTCGACGGTCTTGGGAGCGTCGGGGCGGCCGAGGCGGATGACACCTTCGGGGGTGGTGGTGACCTGCACGGCGGCCTCGCGGACCGGGCCGTAGCCGTCGTTGCGTACGGCGGGCGGCGGTTCCGCGCTCCACTTGTAGGCGGCGAACACGATCAACCCGATGATGACGACCGCCACCGCGGCCAGCGCGTAGGTGGTGTTGCTGGAAACGGGGCGCGGATTGTGCGAAGAACCGGCTGTGCTCACCCGTCCACTCTGCCTCGAGTCGACGGCGGCTCGCCGCCCGGGCACGCCGAAATGACGCTGACCTGCTACTGGGGCTTGTGGTAGTCGCTGGGTCGCCCGGCGGGAACCATGCCGTCACGCACCACCGGCTTACCGTCGGGGCTGCCATCGCAGGCGCATTGCGGGTCGATGCCGTCACCCGCGTGATCGGGGCGCTCCGGATCTTCGGGGTGCTCGATCTGCGAGGGATCGGGCGTGAACACCCACACTGCCGCCGACACCGCCAGCACCGCACCGGTCACGGCCATACTCACCCCGAACGACGTGCGTTCGGCCAACCAGCCGATGACGATCGGGCCGAGCACGGTGCCCAGATCGGCCGACATCTGGAACGCGGCCAGTACCGGACCGCCGCGGGCGCGCGACCCGATCACATCCGCCAATGCCGCCTGCTGCACGGGACTGAACATTCCCGATCCGAGGCCCGCGACGAACGAGGCGACCAGGAACCACTGGATGGTCGGTGCGAAGCCGAGCGCGCCGGTGCCGAGGGCGCAGATGGCCGACCCGGCGATCAGGAACGGTTTGCGACCGAACCGGTCCGAGAGCCGCCCCGACAGGAACAGCACTGCCGCATTGCCCGCGGCGAACACCGTGAGTGCCACGCCCGCCATGCCGATTTCCTGATGCAGGGTCTCGACCACCAGCAGGGGCACGAACGCCATCCGGACACCGAATACCGCGATGCCACCCGCGAAACTCGACAGCAGCACCGCCCGGTAAGCGGGTTCGGCCCACCCTTGCCGGAAGGTGAATTCGATCGGCTTCGCCCCGCTCTCAGGCGCGAGCACCGGCGATTCACGCAACCCGGCGAACACGATCACACACACCACCAGCAGGGCGGCCATATAGATCAGGAACGGCGCGCGCAGCCCGAACCCGGCCAAACTACTTCCGACCAGGGGACCGAGCAGCGAACCGATCAGAAAACTCGTCGAGTAGACGCCGGAGATTCGACCACGCGCGGCAGGCGGCGATACCCGGATGATCAGCGCCATCGACGACACCGTGAACATCGTGGACCCGATGCCGCCCAGCGAACGCAGCACCAGCAGTTGCCAATACGTCTGCGCCAGCGCGCACGCCCCGGTCGACACCGCCACGATCACGATGCCTGCCAGATACACCCGCCGCTCGCCCAGCTTCTGCACGAGCCGCCCACTGGCGGGCGCGAACAACAACCGCATCAACGCGAACGCGCTCACGATCGCCGACGCGGCGGCGATGCCGACCCCGAATTCGCGCGCGTACTGCGGCAGCACGGGTGCGACGAGGCCGAACCCGAGCGCGATCACGAAAGCGGCCGCGATCAGTACCCAGATCTCGGCGGGTAGCCGGACTTTGGCCGGAGCGCTCACTCGCCCAGCGCCTGGTTGACCATCTCCTCGGCCGCAGCCTGCACCTGGGTGAGATGTTCAGGGCCGAGGAACGACTCGGCGTAGATCTTGTATTTGTCCTCGGTGCCCGAGGGACGTGCGGCGAACCAGGCGTTCTCCGTGGTCACCTTCAACCCGCCCAGCGGCGCTCCGTTGCCGCGCGCGGTGGTGAGGATGCCGGTGATCTCCTCGCCCGCGATCTCGGTGCCGGTGACGGCCTCCGGGGTCAGGCGCGCGAGCTTGGCCTTCTGTTCGCTGGTGGCGGCGGCATCGATCCGCGCGTAGGCGGGGCTGCCGTACTGGCGTTCCAGTTCGCCGTACCTGGCCGAGGGGGTCTGGCCGGTGACGGCGGCGATCTCGGCGGCCAGCAGGGCGAGCAGGATGCCGTCCTTGTCGGTGGTCCACACGGTGCCGTCCATCCGCAGGAACGACGCGCCCGCGCTCTCCTCGCCGCCGAAAGCCAAACTGCCACTGAACAATCCGGGTACGAACCACTTGAACCCGACCGGCACCTCGTACACGTCGCGCCCGAGCACGCCGACCACACGGTCGACCATCGACGAGGTGACAACGGTCTTGCCGATCTTGGTGAGCGCGTCCCACCACATCCGGTTCGCGACGAGGTATTCGATCGCGACAGCCAGGAAGTGATTGGGGTTCATCAGGCCACCGTCGGGAGTGACGATGCCGTGCCGGTCGGCGTCGGCGTCGTTGCCGGTGGAGATGTCGTAGTCGTCCTTGATGCCGACCAGGGCCGCCATGGCGTGGCGCGAGGACGGATCCATCCGGATCTGGCCGTCGCTGTCGAGGGTCATGAAACGCCAGGTGGGGTCGACGAACGGGTTGACCACCTCGAGCTCGAGATCGAAGCGCTGCCCGATCTCCTCCCAGTAGTCCACGCTCGCGCCGCCCATCGGGTCGGCGCCCATCCGGATGCCCGCGCCGCGAATCGCGTCCAGGTTCAACGCGTTCGGCAGGTCGGAGACGTACTGGTCGAGGTAGTCGTAGCGCTGCACGTGGGTGCTCATCGCCTGATCGAGCGAGACCCGTTTGACCTCGGCCAGGCCGCCGCGCAGCAGTTCGTTGGCGCGGGCGGCGATGGCGTCGGTGGCCTTGGTGTCGGCGGGGCCGCCGTGCGGTGGGTTGTATTTGAAGCCGCCGTCGCGCGGTGGATTGTGCGAGGGGGTGACCACGATGCCGTCGGCCTGGTGCTTGGTGCCGCCGCGATTGTGGTTCAGCACGGCATGACTCAGCGCGGGCGTGGGGGTGTAGCGGCCACGCGCGTCGATCACGGCCGTGACGTCGTTGCCGGCCAGGACCTCGAGCGCGGTGGTCCACGCGGGTTCGGACAGGGCATGGGTGTCGCGCGCGAGGTAGACCGGGCCGGTGATGTCACGGGTGGCGCGGTATTCGACGATCGCCTGCGTGATCGCCATGATGTGGGCCTCGTTGAACGCGCCGTCCTCGCTGGACCCGCGGTGGCCCGAGGTACCGAACACCACCTGCTGGCTCGGCTCCTCCGGATCGGGGACGAGGCTGTAGTACGCGGTGACCAGGTGAGCGATGTCCACCAGGTCGGTCGGGCGGGCAGGCCGTCCGGCGCGATCGTGGGCCATGGTGGGTGTTCCCTTCCGTGTCGGCTGCGCGCGGCTGGTCATGAGAATCATGCGCACAACCACTGGGTCAGGGACGCAGCGGCGTATACCGCGGCCAGGCTCGCCGCGACGCTGATCACGACGTTGCCCACGGCATACACGTAGGCGCCCTCGGTTACCAGACGGATCGTCTCGTACCCGAACGTGCTGAACGTGGTCAGCGCACCACAGAAGCCGGTTGCCGCGAATGCCAGCAGCGCACTGCCCGCACTCGCGCCGATCAAACCCCCGAGCAACGCCGAACCGACAATGTTAACGGTTAGCGTCCCCCACGGCAGCCCAGTCGGAAACCGCGCCGACATCCGCCGGTCGATCAGGTACCGGGCGGGCGCGCCGAGCATGCCACCGGCCAGCACCAGCGCCACCGTCATGCCGCGCCTCCCGCTGTGGGAGCCCACATCTCGACCATCGGATGGCCCCCTTCCGTTGTCGAATTCATGTGAACCCCCGCCGCGCGACCCACCGGGTCGCGATCATGGCAACTGCCACGGCACCGAGTGCCGCGAGCACCGACAGGCCGAGATAGGCGACCGCCGTACCCGTCTCACCGATGCCGATGAGTCTACGAATCTCGAGGCTATAGGTGGAGAAAGTCGTGAAGCCCCCCAGCACACCGATTCCCAGGAACGGTCGCACGAGTTTCGGTGCATCCCACAGTTCGGTGACCACGACCATCAGCACCCCGATCGCGAAGCACCCGAGCACATTCACCGCCAAGGTCGACCACGGGAATCGGCCGGGGAGCACCGGCCACCAGTGTCCGACACCGAAACGAGCGGTGGCGCCGAGCCCGCCGCCCACCGAGATCGCCGCGAGGACGGCCGGATCGAGCGCCGGAGGCCGCGATGTCATGCGTTCGCCTCCCGTTGGCCGATCCGTGTGGTGGTCGTTGCTCATGGTATCGAGACCCACCGACACTCGGGCGAGCGGTGCGCACCGTGGCAAACTTTCAGCAGCCGCCACGGACGAACGACGATGGCCCGAACCGTTTGTCGGTTCGGGCCATCGTCGGGCGATTGTCCTTGATCAGTGCGCCAGCACCGGCTCGCCTTCGGCCGGGGCGGGCACGGTGTTCGGCATGAGCACCGCGATCACGATCGCGCCGAGCACGAAAGTGGCCGTCGCCCACCAGAAGCTGGTGGTGTAACTCTCGATCGCGCCCTGCGCCGCGGTGAGCGGGCCCGGCTGATGCGTCGACACGTAGTCGGTCATCGCCGAGGCCGCGATGGTGCTGAGCAGCGCGGTACCGATGGAACCGCCGACCTGCTGGCTGGTGTTGACCATCGCCGAGGCGACGCCCGCGTCCTCGTGCTGCACACCCGCCGTCGAACCCTGGAACGCGACCGACATCGCACCACCGAGGCCGAGGCCCAGCAGTACCAGCGCGGGCAGGATATGGGTGACGTAGCTCGAATCCAGACCGATCTGAGTGAGCCACAGCATGCCCGCCGCGGCGATCAGGAATCCGCCACTGATGACGACCTTGGGTCCGACCTTCGGCAGCAACAGCGACGGCGCGGTGGTCGAGGAGGCCACCATGCCCGCCACCATCGGCAGGAACGCCAGTCCGGTCACGATCGGCGTGTACGCCAGGGTCAGCTGCATGTAGTAGGTGAGGAACAAGAAGATCGCGAACATGCCGATGCCCATGACGAACACGGTCAGGTACGACGCGCCACGGGTGCGGTCGGCGACGATGCGCAGCGGCAGCAAGGGGTGGGCGACCTTGGTCTCGATCCACACGAAGGCCGCGAGCAGCACGGCGCCACCGAGCAGGAAGGCCAGCGTGGTCGGGTCGCTCCAGCCGTTGGACTCGGCGTGGGAGAAGCCGTAGACGATGCTGAACAGCGCGACGGTGACGGCGACGGTGCCGGTCCAATCGAGCTTGGGCCGCGAGGTCGCGACGTGCTTGGCGAGCAGCAGCACGGCGCCGACGAGCGCGACGGCGGCGAAGATCAGGTTCACATACATCGCCCAGCGCCACGACGCCCATTCGGTGAGCACGCCACCGAGAAGTAGACCGATCGCGCCGCCGGTACCGGCCACGGCGCCGAAGATGCCGAATGCCTTGGCCCGTTCCTTGGGTTCGGTGAAGGTGACCGTGAGCAGCGAGAGCGCGGCGGGCGCGAGCAGCGCGCCGAACACACCCTGGCCGACACGGGCCGCGACCAGCATCTCGAAGGTGGTGGCCGCGCCACCGATGGCCGAGGTCACCGCGAAGCCGACCAAGCCGATGATGAAGGTGTTGCGACGACCGAAGAGGTCGCTGAGCCTGCCGCCGAGCAGCAACAGGCTGCCGAAGGCGAGGGCGTAACCGGTGATGACCCACTGGCGGTCACCGTCGCCGAAACCGAGGTCGGCCTGGGCCGCGGGCAGAGCGATATTGACGATCGTCGCATCGAGCACGACCATCAGCTGGGCGATGCCGAGTACGGCAAGCACCCACCAGCGCAGGGCGTGTGAGCCGCGGCGACCGGTATCCGCGGGGCTCTTGGGCCCGGTGTCGAGTGTGGTGGTCATAACTCCCCTAGTAGGTCTGCGGATGGTTTCTGGTGGCATAATCGGAGATACCGCCTCCGCTTCGTTTGAAGCTACCAGAGTAACGGAGAAACGACCTCCACTTAATCCCCGGATTGATAGGATGTACTTGTGAATCACGCCACGACGACTGCCACACCACCCCGCAGATTGCGCGCCGACGCCGCGCGCAATCAGCAACGCATCGTCGCGGCCGCCCGTGAGCTATTCGCCGATCACGGCCTCGAGATCACCCTCGACGACGTCGCCGAGCGCGCGGGCGTCGGCGTCGGCACCGTGTACCGGCGCTTCGCCAACAAGAAGGAACTCATCGCCGAGGTCTTCGACCAGCACGTCAAGGACTTCGCCGACGCGGCCGAGGCGGCCCTCGGCAACACGGACGCCTGGCTCGGGCTCGTCGAATTCTTCGAGAGCGCGTGCAAACACCTGGCGACCAACCGCGGTTTCGGCGAGGTGATGCTCGAACTCGAGGAAGATCCGGCCCGTTTCGCCGAACTGCGCAACCGGATCCATCCGTCGGTCACGGCGATCATCGACCGCGCGCGCAACGCCGGGGCGATCGATCCCGACGTCACCACCACGGACTTCTTCGCCCTGATCCATATGGTCAACGCACTCGCCGAGTTCGCCGGTCCGGTGAATTCCGAAGTGTGGCAACGGTATATGGCCATCACGCTCAACGGCGTCCGCACCGACGCGGTGCCGCGCAGGCCACTGCTGGTCTCGCCGATGACCGACGAAGAGGTCGAGCGGGCCAAGGCCGCCGGCTGCCTCGGCCGTCGTCGCTGAGCCGAAACCTGTCCGACCAGTAGCGCGCGTCACAGCGCATCCTCTACTGTTGGACACATGACCAAGAACACCTGGGTGAACTGGGCAGGCCAGCAACGCTGCACACCCGCCGTCGTCGCCACACCGCGTGACGTCGAGGAGCTGGCCGCGACAGTGACCGATGCGGCCGCTGCAGGCCGGACCGTGCGCGTGGCCGGGTCGGGGCACTCGTTCACCGACGCCGTACTCACCGACGGCACGCTGGTCGATCTCAGTGGTCTGAACAAGGTCCTCGATGTCGACGTCGACGCAGGCCACGTGCGCGTGGAGGCCGGGATCTCGCTGCACGCGGCGAGCCCACTGCTGCACGCGCACGGACTGGCGTTTCCCAATCTCGGCGACATCGATACCCAGAGCCTCGCGGGCGCGACCGCCACCGCCACCCACGGCACCGGCGCCCGCCTGCGCAATATCTCCGCGGCACTGCACTCGGTGGAGGTGCTGCGGGCCGACGGGACCCTGGTGGAGCTCAACGAGCAGACCGATCCCGACGGTTGGAAGGCGGCGCGGGTCAGTGTCGGCGCGCTCGGCGTCGTCACCGCGGCCACCTTGCAGCTCGAACCGTCGTTCGTGCTGGAGTGCGTCGAGCGGCCGGTACCACTGAACGAGGTGCTCGCCAACATCGACGAATTCGCCGACGGCAGTGATCATTTCGAGTTCTTCGCCTTCCCGCACAGCGACACGGCGATGACCAAGGCCATCGACCGAACCGAAGCGCCGGAACAACCGCGCGGCACGGTGAGCGAGTGGCTCAACGACATCCTGATCGCCAATCATGTCTACGACGGCCTGTGCAGACTGGGTCGGCGCATTCCGGCCGCCATCCCCATGATTCACCGCGCGGCCACCCTGGCAGGTAGCAACAACCGGCAGGTCGACCGCTCCTACCGGGTGTTCTCCACGCCGCGGCTGGTGAAGTTCAACGAGATGGAATACGCGATCCCGCGCGCGCACGCCGCCGAGGCGATTCGCGAAATCCTGGCACTGGGAAGGCGATTCGGCACACCGATGCCGATCGAGGTGCGCTGGGTCGCGCCCGACGACGCCTTCCTGTCCCCCGCAGGCGGACGCGAGACCTGCTACATCGCGGTGCACCAGTATCAGGGCATGGTGTGGGAACCGTATTTCCGCGCGTGCGAGGCGGTGTTCAACACCTACGACGGCAGGCCGCACTGGGGCAAACGCCACTTCCAGACCGCCGAGACACTGCGCCCGCGCTACCCCGAATGGGACCGCTTCACCGCGGTCCGACGGCATTTCGACCCCACCGGGGTATTCGCCAACGATTACGTGCACCGGGTGCTCGGCTCACTGGACTGAGTCGTCACGGCGCGGACACTGCTCGGACAACAGTATCGCCGGATAGCCCGCACCCTCCCCCGTCGCCGCGCCCTGGTGGAATGATGACGGTGATACCCGAAGCGCCACAAGCACTTCGCCCCTGCGCCGAAAGGGCGACCATGGCCCACACTCCCAGCGTGTTGTTCGTCTGTGTGCACAATGCGGGCCGATCACAGATGGCGGCGGGTCTGCTGCGCGCCAAGGCCGGTGACCGGATCGAGGTGCGCACCGCAGGCAGCGAACCGGCGGCAGTGCTCGACCCCGCCGCGGTGGCGGTCATGGCCGAGATCGGGATCGACATCTCCGGGGAACGGCCGACACCGCTCACCGATGATGTCGTCGGGATCTCGGATGTAGTGGTCACGGTGGGAGGCGGCGAGGTGTGTCCGTACTTTCCCGGAATCAGCTACCGCGACTGGGTGCTGCCGGATCCGGCCGGGCAGCCTATCGAGGTGGTGCGCGGCATCCGCGACCATCTGCAGATCCTGATCGGGAATCTGCTCGGCGAACTGGTACCGGTACCCGCGCGCTGACGTCCGATTCGTTCAAGACCGCACCCCACTCGGGTGCCTAAGCTGCGAATATGACTCCACAGCTCGATGTCGTGTCCGTTGTTGTTTCCGATATGGCCGCTTCGGTGGCCTTCTACCGCAGGCTGGGCCTGGTTTTCCCGGACGGCGCCGAATCCGAGGGCCATGCCGAGGCCGTGATCGGCGGTGGTCTGCGGCTGGCGCTGGACACCGAGGCGACGATCGCCTCCTTCACGCCCGGCTGGCAGCCGCCGACCGGTCCCGGCCGCAGCAGTCTGGCGTTCCGATGCGCCGATCCGGCCGAGGTCGACAAGCTCTACGCCGAACTCGTCGACGCCGGCCATCACGGCGAACTCGCACCGTGGGATGCCTTCTGGGGCCAGCGTTACGCCTCGCTCGCCGACCCCGACGGGCACGGAATCGACCTCTACGCGCCGTTGCCCGCCGAATAGGCCGACCAGTCGTGGGGGTCGCGCTGACGCCGCTGGTAGCGGCCGAGCATCTCGCGGACCTCATCGCTCACCGGGGGTTCTCCGGTGAGCCTCGTCCACAGGTGCGCGTCGTGGTCGGTGAGCGTCACCGGTCCCGACGCGGCCACGTCGACGACGAAGGTGAACTGCCTGGTGCGGGCGCCTTCGCCGGTCAGGTAATCGAACTCGCCGAGATAGTCGCTGACGCCGGTGACCTGCAGCCCGGTTTCCTCCGTGACTTCACGGGCCAGCGCTTCGTCGAGTGCCTCACCCGGCTCGACGACGCCGCTGGGCAACTCCCACCGTCCACCGAGGAAGTCCGATCGTCGACGGCGCAGGATGAGCACTCGATGATGGCGGTCGACGACCGCGCCGACGACAAGCCGACGGATTTCGTCTCGTTCTGCCTCGATACGGAGCGTGGAGTACACGGATTCATCGATCATCAGGTCACATCCTCTCGTCGGTGTTCGGACTGAGCACTTGCGACGGGGCGTGCACTATCGAGCCTAAACCTTCCGTCACGCTGTGCCGAATGAGACTTTCCGGGCGGCTGGACGCCCGATCAGCGGATTTGCAGGGTGCGCACCGAGCATCCCGCCAGGTCACGGACCTCCCGGGATAGGTGTGCCTGGTCGGCGAAGCCGGTCACCGCGGCGATTTGCGCGGCGGAAATTCCGGTGCGAAGCCCCGCCAACGCACGTTGAAAACGCAGAATGCGGGCCAACATCTTGGGTCCGTAGCCGAAGGCGAACAGGGAACGCCGGTGCAACATCCGGGCCGACATCCCCGTCTGAGCGGCGGTTTCGGCGACTGTCGCGCCGATCGACAGGGAATCGACGACGGCGGTGAGCGCCGGATCGGCCGCACCGTTATCGGCGGCGAATCGTAATGCGACCGCCTCCAAGGCAGCAACGCGGTCGGGCGCGTTGTCGATGCGGTCGACGAGTTCCCTGGTGGTGCGCGAGGGTGCTATCTCGGCCAGGTCGACCCGCTGATTCAGCAGTTCCACCGCGGGAATCCCGAGCAACGTGGGCGCGGTGCCCGGCGCGAACCTGATGCCGACGAACTCGCTCGCCCGCGCGCTCGGCGCGAGGAACGCGCGACTGTCCGGGCCCGCCACCATCAGCGTGCCCTCGGTCCAGATCAGATCCATGCAGCCGTCGGGGAACACCGTGACGGGACCGGTGTGGGCGGGCATGGTTCGCGACCAGACCACCGCTCGGTCCAGTCTCGATTCGCGTTCCCGGTATTCCGCCACACTTGCGACGGTAGCCCTCCCCACCGACAGGCAGTTGCCGCACCGCATTCACCAGGTACGTAAGATTCGACGCCACGACGTTCGGCTCGGCAGAGGGGCGCCAATGCAACCGACAGCATCAGTGCAGGGTGGACGGCCACGGGTGGCGGGGTTTCCCGGAGCGGATATAGATATCGAGCCGGACGTGTGGTCCGGGGCGAGGATCGACGACGACCGGATCAGGGCTTTGGCCGTCGGTGCGTATTACGGGCGCAGTTGGGGCGCGCAGTGCGACGGCGTCGCGTTCCTGCCGGAGGAGCCCGACAGCACCTCGACGCGTCGGGAGACCGCGATCGAAGGACTGCACGAGTCGTGGGGTGTCGACAACGCCGAGGACGCGCACGACACCGTGCGGCGGTTGCTGGCCGGAATGCACGCGCCGCTGTTCGAACTCGTCCATCCGCTCGCCGTCATGGCCGCGAGCGACACCGGCCGGGTGGACCGGTCCGGGTTGGCCGACGAACACCGCGAATTCCTGCACACGCTGTCGAGTTTCCGCGGCTATCGCGGGCCTGCCGGCATCGATCGCGACTACGACGCGTGGCTGCAGGCCATCAAGCTCGGCATCACCGACAGCCTGCCCACGCCGCTGCAGATCGACGCCACCGCATGGGATCTGGCTCGGCTGGTGTTCATCGCCCGTGCCGCCTGCACAGCGGGGTATCTGACCGAGGACGAGGCGTGGGAGCACATGCTGACCGGGCTGGATCGGGCGCGTCAGCACTATCGCAACTGGCGACAGTTCGGCGACGGGTTCCTCACGGGAGCGATCTTCTGGGCGGCCACGCAGGACCTGTCGGCCGCGAAAAGCCAAGTGGCCGAACGCAGGCGGATGATCGCGGGGCTGCACCTTCGACCGTCGAGTCCGTGGCGGCGGGTGGCCCTGCATCCGGGTGCGCCGGTGTTCAGCCCGGCATCGTCAGCATGATGCCCACGGCTTGACGGCGGAACGGGTCGTCGTCGACCATCCCCAGTTTGCGGCGTTCCACCAGCAGTTGCCATTCGCCGAAGAGGTCGGCCGAGCAGGGCATGGACTGTGTGATGGATCCGTCGACGTGCTCGATTTCGCAGGCCAGGCGGACGGCCTCGGTGATGCGGGTGAAGTCGGCGGGTTCCCAGTCGACGAAGTCCAGCTCGGTGCCCGCGCCCGAAATTCGCAGGGTGGCAACCTGTCCGGGAGTCGTGCGCACTTCGGCATCGGTGAGCACCGAGACCGGGAATTCGTAGACCGCCCACGCGGAGACGAAGAGCAAGCGCAGAGTCGTGATCGCGACCAGACCCGGCGCACCTTCGTGCCCGGCTTGGGCTAGTTCGAGGACGTACTCGTCGGTGCGGGCGCAGCTGTGCAGGATGTCTATCTCGCGTAAGGAGTTGCCCGCGTGGCGCATTCGGTGTGCTGCCGCGGTGACATCGGGACGTCTTCGACCGTTCGAACCCTGAACGGATTGCGGTGGAACGAGATCAGGCCGGGGCGGAAACACCCTACGTAGGCTGACCAAGTCGCGTTCGACGGCTCTGATCAGGGCCTGCGCCTGCGCACGTAGGCCGGTTTCGAGGAACACCGGCACCGGGTGCCGATCCGTCGGCGCACCGTTGACCACGAACTGCGCCGACCGGAAGAACAGCAGCAGCGCCATCTGCCCGTCCTCGGTGTTCGCGAGCGCGATCCTGGCCAGTTCGGCCACACCGACGTCGAGCGCGATCTCGTTGTCGGCGCGCAGCGGCGTCGTCACCAGTCGCCCGTCCGCATACCGGACCGCGACTCGCGCACCCCATACTTCGATCAAAGCCACGTCCCTCCTGGCCTGCCCCGCATCGGTGGATCCTACCGAGGGGCCGTCGCGGGCAGGTCGATGGTCCTGCCGATGGTGTGCGAACGTGCACTGAGGTGGCAGGCTGTAGGGATGCCCGATGAACAGGAAGTCTCCGCCGAACAGTCCGCGGACGCGATCGAAACTCCGGAGGAGGCGACGAAGCGGAGGTTCCGCGAGGCGCTCGAGCGGAAGAACGGCCACTCCTCCGCGGGTGGGGCCGCCCAGAATTCCGCCAAAGTGCGTGGGACGCATGCGCAGGCGGGCGGGAAGCGGACCTTCCGCCGTCGCGCAGGCGGATAGTTCCGCACCAAGCGGACTCCCCCTTCCCTGCGCCGCCGGTAATCACCTTGCGGCGCAGGGATTTTCGGGAGATCGGGAGTTACTGCAAGCGGGAGGTATCGGCGTCCGCTTCGGTTCGAACGGCGTTCTCGAAGGTGGTGCCGCTGTCGGCTTCGCTGAAGACCAGCCAACATCCCCGGATGGCGCCGAGCAGGTCTTCGAGTAGATCGATCGCGGGGCGGGTGGGGTCGAGGCGGCAGATGCGGTAGCCGTCGGTCCAGTCTTCGGGATCGTCGTCGTCGTCGCGTTCCTCGATTTCCTGCGCGGCCTCGATGATGCCGTCCAGGTCACGAACCTTGCCTTCGGAAACGGCGATGGCATCGGCGATCAGGTCGACCACCACCTGGGTCGGCGTCTCCCCCGCGCCGAGCCGTTCCAGGACCACGGTCGGCGTTTCCACCTGGAGTGCTTCGATGTCGTCCGCCTCGGCGACCACGTCCACCGGCTCGAGGCCCGTGATCTCCCCGGCCACCGTCGCCGCGGCCCGCAGCCAGTGCGCGGCGGCGACCGATGCGGCGGCGGGGTCCAATTCGGTGAACAGGTCGATCGTGCCCAACGGGTTGGCCCGCAGCAGGCTGTCCGCCGCGTGCACCTGCACCGGGGAGATCTCCGGGCGGGTGAGTTCGACGGCCTGCCTGGCCCGGCCTGCCAGATCGCCCAGTTCCGCGGCGATGATCGCCGCCTGCTCGGTGAGCACCTCGTTCACCACACGGTCCACCAGGCTCGCGTCACCGATCGCGTGGAGCACGCGACCCACGTGGTGCGCGGATTCCTCGATGGGGCTGTAGAAAACCAGCATGCACCCGTCCTCGTCGGGCAGATTGGGGGTGCGCAGCGCGGCTTCGACCTTCTCGAAGCGATTGCGCTCCTCCGCCCGCCGCCACGCTTCCCCGTTCTCGATATCGGGATCCCCGGCAGCGGTCGCCGGATGGGTGTAGGTCCGCCACTGGAACCGTGCCAGACTCGCCAGCGCCGCCGCCAGCTCCACCCCGTGCTCCGTTTCCGGCACCTCGGCGATCGTCTCGGCGAGATCACCCCGACCGGTCCCCCAGGTAGCGACCAGCGTTCCCGCCCCCGAGTCGTATGCATACCGCGTCATTCGCTCAGTTCTACGTGGCCCACTCGCACCACCCTCCACCAGGGTCTACCGGATCAGAGCGGAGCCTGTCCGAAGCCGGGGACGAACCGTCCCGTCGTCGCGAGGTAGGCGCGGTAGTGCGCGCCGTGAACCCGTGTCAGATAGGGCTCTTCGACGGCCCGCACCTGGATAACGAATCCGCCGGCCTGAATCGGTATCGCGGACAGAGCCCCGATCGGGGCTACGACACCAGCGAGCTGAAGCAACGATGACGCCGTTCCGACCACGATCGCGGCGACGAAACCGACGCCGGCGAGCCATTCGAGCGAGCCGGGTCGCCCGCCGATGCCGTGGAAACCGGTCGACCCCGTCGCCTGATACTGGCGCCAACTGCGCCAGCCGAAGCCCAGCAGGCCGAACACCAGATACAGAACGAGCGCGCAGATCGCCATCATGTGGTTCCTCGATCGTCGTTGTCACAGCAGCCGCGAGGGGCGACATCGGTAGATGTTGTCGCACAGCAGGTTTCGCCCTGCCAGGCGTTGATTCCTTCTTTGACCGCGATCACTGCGATCACCAGCGCCGCGAGCGGATCGGCCCACGACCAACCGAACAGGCTGTTGAGCAGCAGGCCGACCAGCAGCACGGCCGAGAGATGGGTGCACAACAGGGTTTGCTTGGAATCGGCCACGACGGAGGCGGACCCGAGTTCGCGCCCGGCCCTGCGTTGCGCGGCGGACAACACCGGCATGATCACCAGACTCGCGGCCGCCAGCCCGATCCCGACCATCGAATGCCGCGCCTCACCGACCCCGAGCAACGAACGGACGGCATCCACAGCGACATAGCCGGCCAGCGCGAAGAACGAGAACGCGATCACCCGCAGCGCCACCTTCTCCCGCGCCGCCGGATCGCGCCCGGCGAACTGCCACGCCACCGCTGCCGCCGAGGACACCTCGATCACCGAGTCCAGCCCGAACCCGATCAACGCCGAAGAGGACACCCGCGCTCCTTCGGTCAGCGCGACGACCGCCTCGACCACGTTGTAGCTGATCGTCGCCGCGACCAACCACCGAATCCGGCTCGCCAAGAACGCCTTGCGCACCGAACTCGGCGCCACCGGCATCCCGATCGCATTCATCAGCAGCAGCCATCCGATTCCGCCGCCGGGCAGCAGGCCGGATCGACAGCAAGCACCAGTCCGACCAGATCGTCCAACGCCCGCCCGATCCGTGGATCGGCGAGCTCATAACGACTACGCCGTCCCTCGGAAACCGCGACGACCAGGCCACATCCACGCAGGCAGGCCAGATGATTGGACAGAATCTGACGCGAGACACCGATCGCCTCGGCAAGCTCGGACGGATAGCCCGGTTTCTTGCGCAGACTGAGCAGGATCTTGGTTCTGGTCGAGTCCGAGAGGGCGTACCCGAACCGGGAGAGCGCGTCGGTCTGCACCGTGGATTCCATGGTCTGATAGTACATCTGAATCTGTATTCAGGATATTATGTACTAATTGCGTCGCTGAGCGAACACGAAAAAGCCCCTCACCTGCGTGTCAGGTGAGGGGCTCTGAGTGGAGCTGCCGGGAATCGAACCCGGTTCGGGGTGTTGGCAGAAGTATCGATATGGGCTTGAACTGCGAAATTACATCACTTTGAATCACCCTAGATCACGGGGTTTCTCGACGAATTGTGCCCAAAATGTGCCCACTGGGCAGCTACGCCGTCGGCGGCTCGAGGCCTGCCGCGAGATAGGCGTCGATCTCGCCCTGCCCGGGCGGGAACTTGTGGCCTGTGATCTGTTCCGCTAGCCGTCGGCCTCGAGTGATCTCCTCGGGCGCCATCTTCACGCGGCGGAATTTCGGGCTGTCCTCGAGTGCGCCCACTACAGCCTCACCGCAGAGTGTGGGCGAAATGTGGGCAGCCGAACGACTACCCGAACCAAGTCCGACCCTCGAGGTGGTGCGCGATCCGCAGCCGCATCGTGTCGTGCATCGGCATCGCCTCGAGGTCGGCGGGATCGACCCATTCCACCGCAGTGGACTCGCTCGAGACAGCCAGTTCGCCGCCGGCCACTGCGGCGTAGAAGGTGACGTTGAACTCCTGGCGCACCTCGCCGTCGGCATAGGCGATGACGTGGGCCGGGTCGGTGTAGATGCCGAGCAGCCCGGTAATCGTCACCTCCAGCCCGGTTTCCTCGCGGGTCTCGCGGATCACGCACTGTTCCAGGGTTTCGCCGAGATTCATTGTCCCGCCGGGGAATGACCAATTGCCAGAGTCGGCCCGGCGTTGCAGCAGAATCCGCCCGACAGCGTCCACCACGAGCGCGGAACCACCGGGTATCAGTGAGTTCGGTTGTGGCGCGGCCGGATCGCGGTAGTAGTCAGTCCTGCGGCCCATAACGGTTCACCGTCCCCCAAATCTGTTCGAACTGGTCGGCGTAAGACGCGAATATGCCGTGCGCCGATAGGCGGCGCAGCAGCAGCGCAGGATGCTGGTACCCACGCGCGCGCACCAGATACGGAGTAACCAGCATCGTGTCGTCGAACCGGAACACGGAGTTGTAGAGGTGGGTGCGATGCAGCCCGACCGTACACCCGGGCGTCGAGTCCAGCGGTCCGAGCATCGAGAGCGCGTTGCGGATACGGCCGGGGAGAGTGCCCTGCATCTGTTCGAGTTGGTCGCGTTCAGTGACATGGGCGCATTCAGGGTCGGCGAAAGCCATCCGGGCCGTTGCGCCCGCAGCGCACTTCTCGGCGATGATCTCGGCAGCGTTGGGCAGGAGTTCGAACACGAACGGGTAGGCGTAGCCGAGGATGTCGATCCGCTGAGCAGAGTCGAGTAGCAGCCCGGTCCATACGTCGTTCGGGATATCGGCCCGGTGCGCGTAGGCGGCGAGGATTTCCGATGTTGCTGGGCTACCGGCGGCTAGATCGGGTCTCGCCTGCGGCCAGAGACTGCTCTCGGTCTCGCCGAGCGCGTCCGCGACCGCAATCCGGCTGCGCCGGTGCGGAATCCGGCCAGACATCCACCGAGAGACCGTCTTGGCGTCGACGCCGACCGTGGCCGCGAGAGCCGCTGAGTCGAGCCCAGCTCGCAGCATCGCCGTTTCCAACCGCTGTGCCATATCCGAACGGTACGGGACGTTTACGGGACGCGGCAGACGTTCCGAGGTGTCTACCGAAACGTCCTCGCGACTGTTCCGCCGTCCCGGTCCTCGGCGCGAACCTGTGCATAGGCCGCGGCGCCAGTTGACCACCGAGTCGCTGGCGTCGGGGCACCTCAACTCGACAGAGAAGGCGGGCTATGTGGGGGCCGAAATCATCCGTGCCGGAACAGCCGACCGTGTGGAGCATCATGAGGCGACTGGCCGAGGAGGCAGACCAGCAAGGGCAGCCGTCGCCGATCCTCGATCACAGCGCGCCGCGGGAACTGCTCACCGACGAGCAGGCACACGCCGTCATGCAGACGCATCGCGCATGTGAGCGGTGGCTGTGTCCGCGCAAGGCGGCAGCGTGGAACGTGCTTGTCACGGCGGGTCGAATCGTTCCGCGACCGGCGAATGGGTCGATGTGACGGGCGAGCAGGCCGCGTGGGAGCTGGCAGAGCTGGACGCCGATGTTGCCGCGGCGCTCGCGGCAATCGGTGGCAATGAGCCGATGGACCCACGCCCCCTGTCACCCGCTCTTCGGGTACGCGGGCATGAAAAAAGCCCCCCACCTGTACTAACAGGTGGAGGGCCTTGGTGGAGCTTGCGGGAAAGTACTCGAAAAAGTGGCAGGACATCCACGGCCTCACCCGCCTGAACGATCGCCTGACGACGGCGCAGCCGCGCACCGAGCAGACGCCGCCGCCGAGCACACCACGTCCGACGAAGAAGCTGCTGACCGCCGAGGAGGTAGCGGACATCGCGGCCAAGTACGAAGCCGGGGCATCGATGGTGCAGCTGCGGACAGCGCACCGGATGGCGAAGCGGACGGTAGCGAGGGTGCTGCAAGAGGCGGGGGTAGTTGTGCGGCCAAAGGGCGGGCGGAGCGCCGTCGGTAGACGTTTCGACTAGAAAAACGACGCCAAGACGTTGCGGCTCAGCTCGCCGCGCGCGTCAATAAGCTTCTTCTGAGAGATGCCGCGCGACCGAAGTTCGCCAACCACGGCGCGCAGCTCATCCTTGAGAACATCATGCGCCGCGCGGCAGCGGAGGTTGGCGTCTGCCTCATTCGGTGCAACCTCTCGACCGAGATAGTCCTCCAAGTTAGGGACGAACTCATCGGAAAAGTCGTAGTACATCTCACCAAGCTGAATGAACCGCTCAAAGATTGGTTTAATAGCCGGGGCTGATGACCATTCGGGAACTTGGTTCGGATCCTTAAGTTTGTGCTGGATGAAGCCGTCACTTACCGACTCAGGCACCTCCCAATAGTTGGGAATACTCTGCGCATAGAATCCCCAATGCAATAAGGCTTTTGAATCGGACTTCGATCCATTTTCCCGAACATGCGCAATTAGATTTAGCGCATCAAACACAGCCTGCCGAATTATCGGGTTTAGCTCTTTCATCTGCTTGTCGGTCAGATGCTCGACATGAAATTCTTCCATGGCGTTGCGCACGACCATAGAGACAAGCAGCGTTTCCCGCTGAACCGTAGACAACGATGCGAATTCATCGATTTTCATGTCGCCATTTAACAATTTCGAGGCTCACCTGTCAATGCCAACCAGCATCGGACTCGCATTGCCATTTGACAAAAACTCCTCATTTGCATCAACAGGACACGCCATATCCACCGAATTGAATCCGATTCGACTACCTGATCAGATATCCTTTAAGTCATGAGCCAACCAACTTACTCATACCTGCCCAACGAGTGCAATATTCCAGATTTCACCGACCTGCAACATCCCCAGATAGTGCTTGTGGCTGCAAAGACATTTATCGGCGAACTGACGCCCGCACTATCAACCTGGAATGAACGGCAACTCTTCTTAAACCTCGTCCGCATAACCGACCGGGCGATCGTAGACTTCGGACTTGCAAGCCTAGCGCTACAGGACTACATAGCTTTTCGCTACGAGGGGCGAATAAGCACTCTCTTTACTGCAATATCACATGTAGAATCCGGAGTCAACGCTCTCGCGCGATGCACCCGCTACGCCAATGCCCTAAAATCCATCAAAGAAGCACCCCCTATTCAAAACAAGAAACTACCGTCAAGGACAGTGCAATTTCGCATTCGCAACCTCCGCAATGCTATCGAACACACTGATGGTTCACTGGCAGATAACAAGATTCGCCCGGACACGTTGGCGATGCTCCATGTTTTGATGATAGAGCCGAACTAGAAGGGGTCTCGCTTACATGGAATGAAATCGAGGACACCGTCCGAAAATTTCACACACTGAACACTCTCCTGATTGAATCGCCACAATAGCTACAACTGCGCGCACCTTGTGGCATCGCGTACTATCGTACGGTAGCGGACACAAGGTCAGTGGGGCTCCTTTCGGGAGCCGCAATCGTAAACATCAATTGATTGTCTGGCCGCCAGATGTTGAGTGACGTCTTTTCGGGTTTGTCCAGCACAAACGCAACACTGTAAACCGCTCGAGTGACAGCGACATACAGGCCAAAAGCAGATATTGGGGCTAGCGGAGTTTTCTTGATAAGAAAATCCTTCATAGGTTTGGTTGGAAATACCAACACGCGTTTGTATGTCAGCCCTTTTGCTAGTCCAAAGTTGACGGCGATTGCGCCAGTCGAAATTTTGGTTGCAATACTCTGTCGCAAGCATACGGGCTGAAACACGCGAAGGTACTCATTGAGGTCGTCTATTGAAATTGCGAATACACCGTCGTGATCAGATTCTGCGGTCTGCAAGGATTCGGTTGGTGGGAACCCGGTGGCCGAACCAAAGATGGAATCTGAGAACGTCGCAATGGGCTGATTGCACCGCCATGTTGTAGAGACGTGCCGGACAGCCAGCAGGCCGCGGTCTGACAGCTCATCGAACCACTGGAGCTTGCCGAGGCCTCGGAACCGAGGCAGGCGCTTGTCATTTATGTTAGTACTGATGAGTGACTGGCGAACATCTCCGACTAGATGCACTTGAATTGTCGATTTGAGTAGCAACTCAACGACGTCGAGGTCACTCCCGGTCAAGTCCTGGACCTCGTCGATGTATATCTCACCGTAGAGTCGCTGTAGGCGCTCAATGACGCTGCCTTGGGCAGCGGTGGCAACATCCATCGCCAACTTTGATAGGAACATCTTGTAAGCACGCGAGTTTGAGTCAAGGAAGCGCTTCTCGCCTTTGGCTGATACGTATCCTTGCTTATTAACTGCGGGACTACCTTCGAAGTTAAGCCCCTTCAATCTGCGTCCTGGGTACATAAGAGGAAGAAACGGCCGAACCCAATGCTGCATGAGGAACGCATACCAGCCCAACACGTCTGGGCGGTTCTCGGGTGCGCACTCAGCATTCAGGCGACGCTCCAAATCACGTTGACCACTCAGAGTAAACGTGATAATAAGGCGGCGGCATCCAGGCATTCCGTTTTTGCAAGCATCAATGATGGATTGGGTCTTGCGTGCACCCGCAACCGCGTGAGTCATAGAATTCACGAGACGAACTCCACCGCATCCAATATATACTGCGGATACTTCACTTCAAGATTCGACTCCGCTAGCTTCAAAGCCCATTCGGTCTTTTTGGAGGTCATCCATTCAACGGTTGTTTTCTTAGGGTCCTTAATTTCAAATAGAGAACGAAGGGCAGTATCGTCGTTTACGTTTAGGAATTGAGGTTCTAGCGTCTTGCCTCCACTCGGCTCGCCGATGTAGATTTCACGACTACCAGCCTTTAGAAAATATTGGAGCTTATTACTCCAGTGGCTAGGGTCTTTGTTGTCATTGTCGCGAATTACTGCGACTTGACGGTCGAGTGCTTTGCAAAGTTGTAGGGCGCGACCAAAAGCAAGGCCAGCCATCGAGACGACATCGACGCCTAGCTCCATTGGTGATCTCCCGTCATGCTTGTCTCGGAATGCGCGCTGGAAAACCATGTCATCGGTGGGACCCTCAACCAGGACGAGCTTTTCGGCGAGGACAAGCCGAAGCGTGTCATAGCCCGAAAGCTTCTTGAAGTACGTGACAGTATCCCTGGTTAGCGATTCGAATGCGGTATGACGGCCGCCGCTTAGCAAAATAAGCTTGTCGAGGCCGAGGCGATTCAATACGAACGAACTATGGGTCGTGACGAATACCTGACGGCTTCCTGCCAGGGTTTCAATGCGTGATACGAGCTTCGTTAAGCTTGTATGCGAGAGGTGATTCTCAGGCTCCTCCACCAGTACGAATGCCGTATTTTCTGCCGTCCGATTCATAGCCAGGGCAATTTTTATTGCAGCCTGTTGCCCTTGGCCCGCCATAGCGAACGGCACGTCCGCAACCTGTGGAACGATACCGTTAATCCAGGATGACCCTGCGGACTGGTCCATGTGGAGCGCAATAGGCTTATCGTAGAATGTATGACTCTCAGTTGCGATTCGTTCATTGGCCGAGACCAGCGCCTGGGCGGTTATATCATGTCGGGCGCTGCGGTGCGCAATAGAAATTGCCGCCATCTCTTTTGGCTCGATGAAGTCCGCAATCATTTCGCGGGTTTGGTAGTCCACACCCGATGATGACCGAATCGTGCGAGAGTCAACCACAGCAACGCCGAGAGACTTTGGTCGCCGAGTAACAACTTGGTCAGAAAAATCCCGCCACTCGATTTCGTACCATTCGGTCGGCAGCATTTCGGAACGGCCAGCATCGCTTTTATATCTGGCAATATACTCGGCGAACTCCTCCCGATAGATATCGGACGGAGCGATTACAATTCGAATGCCAGCAGCTTTGTCCTGACGTGAGTTGTGGACACCAAGCATCTCTTGAACGCTGTCATCACTATCTGAGAAGTACAGCTCAATCAGAATTTCTGGCGGCGCTAGCGGAGTATTCGTATTGAGAGAATTGAAATAGTTTTGCACATGCGTACGATTAAACCAGTACGGACTTAGCTCATCAGCCGCCCATCGCCCCCCAACACGACATGTCAACGCCAAAGATATAGCTTCAAGCAGGGTTGATTTTCCGGCCTCGTTGTCTCCAACGATAATGTTTAGACCATCATTTGGCACGAGTTCGAAATCATCGAACAATCGATAGCCTTTAATGATGATACGAGTAATCATTTCACCTCTATTGTCTCACGAAATCTTCTTACGGAAAAGCGGACAACGCGATTGCCAGACGGACTTCCTGGCGCTTTACAACTACGTGGAGAGGTGGACTCCTCCGGGTCTACGCAGGGATGATAGCGGATTCAGATTGGACTGTGCAAAGCCGAAG
Source organism: Nocardia salmonicida NBRC 13393 (assembly GCF_001613085.1). Classification (GTDB taxonomy): domain Bacteria; phylum Actinomycetota; class Actinomycetes; order Mycobacteriales; family Mycobacteriaceae; genus Nocardia; species Nocardia salmonicida. Next base: position 207,369 of record NZ_BDBR01000009.1, on the reverse strand, counting down.
CTGTGTGTGCTAATTGTTTGCTAGCCGTAGAACGGTCATCGCTCAACGTTCGGAGTAACGTGCCTGTTCGGAAGTAGTTTTTACTTCATTTAGTGACCCTCGCGAACGGAATGGCATCGCTGGTTGGGGCTGCTCCCTCACCCACACAAAACCCACCCACTCCGTGGCAACGCCCATCCGTCGAAGCCGACGCGGACGGACTGGCCAGTGACGGAGTCCGGGGTGCGTTCAATGCGTGTGGCCTGGCTACTAGCGATGAAGCCGAGGACGCTGACGCGCTCGATGCCGCAGTCGCTGTAGTCAAGTTCGATGTCGATGCCGTGGGTTGGCTGATCGATCCCGATGTACAGCAGGTTGCCGCGCTGTTCAGTGACCGTGCGGTAGGTGAACGCGACAATGACCGGCTCCTCGGCTTCGGACTCATCAAGGCGCAGCGGCACCGTGTAGATCTGTCCGTTCTTCCTCGTCGCTCGACGGATCGGGCGATCCTCCCCGTTGACGCTGTACTGAACCAGTTCAAAGGCAGTCCACGAGGCGGCATCAAGGCTGGGCTTCGGCGTGAGATACCAGGCGGACGTACCGTTGTCGTCACGGCTGATTTCGCCGTACTCGGCCCGGTCGGAAGTGACGGCAAATCGGTGGACTGGATGTTTCGGTACGACGCTGTACTCCCAGCGGACCGTGACATCGAACAGTGGTGAACCGGTTGCGGATTCGACAGGAGCACCGGCGGTGCTCCTGTCAGGTATACCTGACAGCGGGGACAAGCGAATCTCAACGCGAGCATCGTGCCGCCGTTCGGGTGCCCGAATGGCCTGGTCACGGATGTCGCGGTAGACCTCGTCAGCGAAGGTTGCGTCGCCCAGGCGGATCGACAGGCTGTTGCGGATGATGTCGTCGAGCATTTCGGGGTTGGCGACGCGGACGAGATCGTCGTTGCCGAACGCGAATCCTTGGATGACGGCATCGCGCATGTTGGGCGATGTTTCGGCGAGCACTCGCTTGAGGCGAGCAGTGTCGCGGGCTTCCCGATCCTTGCCGAGGGCGTAGTCGATGCCGAGGCCGAGAACACCGGCGACGAGGAGAGTTCCGCCAACTTCGGTCCACGGGAAAAAGTTCAACCTGGACAGTTCGGGAAGAGTGGGCAACCGTTGCCGAAGATCATGAACGCCACGCCGACGCCCGCAACAACGATCGCGGCGATGATCGCGGCGATCATCGTTTGGAGCCTGATGATGCGGTCGAGCGGATCGTGCATATGTTGCACTCATTGTATTAAGCGTCACAGTGCTTGGATAGCCCAAATGCCAAGGGCTGCAATGACTCTGGCCAGTTCGCCGTTGCAGCCCGAGGTCACGTGAGAGCTACCTCCTAGCCCAAGAATCCGTCGCCACCCATGGTTCACCTCCCCTGTAGAGGGTTCCCGTGCCAAGGACGAGGCCGGGTGAGAAATATCCTCACTTGGGATATTGGCCGCCGCAGGGTGGTCTTTCGGGGTGGACAAGTCGCTGTATTCGGCCGACTACCTGCGGTTTTGCGAGTTGCTCCGTCAGCTTCGGATCGACAGCGGCTTGACCCAGGTGGATGTCGCCGAGCGCTTGGACAAGCCCTAATCGTTCGTCAGCAAGTACGAATCGGGTGAGCGGCGGCTGGACATGGCCGAGACACGCTCGATTGCGGAGGCGATTGGGACGACGCTGGAAGCGGTTGCCGCGCAGTTAGGTTGGTAGTCCCCACCGGAACTGCTGGTCGCGGCTGCCGACTCGGCGCGCCTGAATGACGTGTCGTCGGCGTGTCCTCTAATCACGATCGACCGCAGGTACTCTGGGGTTTGGAGACCATGGTGCGTGGGTATAGCACGCCACGCACCGTGGGCATCTAGCGGCCGCGAACAAGCGGTCCACTCACAAGATGTCATGAGGGAGACCTGATGAACGGCAAAGCTTCTCGGGCAGTGATCTCTACGCTCCTCGCTCTCGTCGGAGCACTAGCACTCAGTTCAGTACTGCTACCGGCAACTGCAAATGCGAAGTTTGGTGCCTTCGAGCGCTTGCAAGCAGCCAACTCGGCGATCAAGTGGAACGACTCTCCGTACGTTTTCCCGTTGAGCGACTGCACGTTTTATGTTTCTTCGGCTCTATGGGATGGCGGGCTTCCGTCTACATCGGACTGGACACCGAAAACATCTGATACGTCCAAATTGGCTTCAAAGAATATTCTGAATCCGGGACCGAGTAAAGCGGCGGCTAGCGCAAACGAATTCGCTAAGTACATGAAGAGCTCCAAGACGGCAGTCGTGAAACTTATAACGTGGAGTGACAACACGGCGGCGGGTGCCGAGCTTGCCGATGTGATCGCTTTCGACTGGGACGGTGGGGCAAATATCTGGACTGGAAGCAATAACGATAAGACGGAAATTGACCACTTGGCGATCGTGACTGGATTCACCGACAAGCACTACCCGTTGGTCAGCCAGCACTCGCCAACACGACTCAACCGCTATTGGTCTTGGGACGAAGGCAGCAACAACTGGATCGAGTTTTCCCACAAGGGCGCACGGGCCTACTTGATTCATTTCGTGTAAGAATTTACACTGGAACAAATGATCAACACAACTTCATACTTCACGCAGGATGCGATCGGCTCACTCGGTCGCATCCTGTCGTTTTTCTCCAAGGAGCCGGGGTTTGGGTCTGAGTGGCAACAGGGCGTATTTTGGCTACTGACGCCGTTAAAAGAATATATCCCGACATCCGAACACCTGAACAGTTTGCCGTGGTATCTGGTACAGGTTCCGTTGGAATATGGTTTCGTCGGCTATCTGGACATAAACGCGGCTGCCCTGGTGCTCTTACTGCTAATCGGCCTCATCGTCGTTGCGCCAGTGATGACCATCAACAAACGTCCCGAGGTGCGCCAAGCCGGATTCGTGGCTGCGGGATTTGGCGTGCTTTTTGGGCTGACGGTTTTCCTGTACAACGTCGTCATATGGCCGTGGGGCGTTTCGGCGCTATGGGTGAGGTTTGTGCCGCTCGGGGTGACCGCGATAGCGGTGGGCATATCGTTTGCCATCTGCCGAAGACGGATACGTCGACGCTAAATTGCCAGCCGGGTGTTGCGGGCATGGTTTTGCAAGCACCTCACGCGGAGTCCTGACCGTGATTCAGCTAATCTCTCAGCGATACCCGCGCCGCAACCGTCCAGTTGTACAGGTACTTGCGCCGTTCCAACCCCACCATCACCGCCTCGGCCACCCGTACCCCCACCCCACCATTCGCCTCGCAAATTCGCGCGGTTGCGGCAGCGGCCTCAGCTTCCAACCCCTCGTACATCGGGTACCCAATCGTCACGTGAGGCGTGGACGACGAATCCCGAACTGGCGCATCAGGGAGGACAGACAGGGTCGCGCTGCGGAGCGCACCTCGCAGTGTTCGTATCTCGGCTGTCGGTGACACACCGAATCCTATCGCCCCGCGTAGCTTCGCTCCCGGTGCCGCCGTCACCGTGAACGGTGGGATGTACTGGCACGCCACCCGCGCGGTCTCCGCAATGGCCCCAATCTGTTCGGGGCTGGCAGCGCCGTCGAAAGCGATGCGGTCCAACGTGAGGTGCAGGCCGTCGACCGGGGTCAGCGCGAAGTAGTCCGTGTCGATCGCCTGCTGGCATGCGCTGGTCAGCGCATGCAGTTCCGGCGCGTCCTCGAACGTCAGGAACCAGTAGTAGCCAAGCGGCCCGTCCTCCGGCTGGATGGGCGACCAGCGCGGGCTATCCATCCTGGGGATTGGCGCTGTCGACCAGCATGTCGCGGATATCCCGAAGCGCCGGGGTATCACCCCACCGAGCTGTGGCGTCCTGTACGAATTCCATTCCACGGCGGCGAACCTGGATCATGGGCGTACCGCGGGACGGGTCAAGCGCACCGAGCATGATCTCCGCTGCGGCATCCAGATCAGCGTCTTTGCTCAGGACATGCGACCGTGCCACGTCGATCTTCACGAGCGACCGGCCCCAGGGCGAGCTGGTTTCGCTCATCTCGGCCAAAGCGTGATTCGCGTACGTTTCAACTTGGTCAGGCATCGCCAACGAAAGGTACGCCGTGGCCGCGTTTCCGGCCACCTGGGCAGGGCTGTAGCTTTCCAGCGCAATGCTCGATGGCACCCCGGCCGGCGCCCCGTAATGCTCGAGGAGTTCGTGTGCGTGCCCGACGGCCCGGTGGACGCCCGCCGTATCTCCGAGCTTGCCCTTTGCCCGTGCGACGCCGTTAATCGCCAAGCGGGCCATCTGTGGACCGCCGTCTGCGCGGGCAAGGCCATCCTCGGCGAACTGGAGCGACTTGTCGTAGTCGCCCGCGTAGTACTCGCAGAAGCTTTGCATCCCACGCGCCCATGCCGCGAGATTGTCGTCTTCGGCGTGGTCGCCAAGCTCGTAGGACTCAGTGCAGTAGGCGCGGGCCAGTGAGAAATTTCCGTGGCCGACCGCGATGTACCCAAGCAGCCCGGAGGTTTCGCTCGCCACCCGACACAGCTGCCGTCGTTGCACTGGGTGACTGCACTGATCGGTGAGTTCGTCGAGCCACAGGCGTTGCTTCTTAAGTGCTGGAATCAGGTTGGCCGGATTCAGCGTCTCATACTGGGCGATGCTCAGGCGGGTGCTGGCGTGCAGTTGGTCGATGATGGCCGGGTCGACTGAGCGGCTCAGGCGTTGGATGCGGGCAAGCACGGTCAGGAGTTCGTCGGAGATTCCGGCGTCGGTGACGGCAACCTCGACATGTTGGACGTCGCCAGTGGGAGCAGGGGCGGCGTCGGCTCCGTCGCCATGACCGGATAGCCGTCGAGTGATTGGGTGGCGGTGCCGCCATGCCGGTTCTCCCTCGGCGACAATTTGCGCAAACCGCGCGCGGTCTTCAGCGGATGCTCGCTGCTGGTAGGTGGTATCCAGGATGGCCTGCGTTGCCGACCGCGGCCTGACCGAACTCAGGCCGCTCCGCCAGTTCGTGACGGTGGTGGTTTCGACGCCAAGGAGAGTGGCGAACTCGCGGATGGAATGACGCATTGCTTCTTGGAGCGCGGCTGCTTCAAAACCGGTCCATTCCCGCCCTCGCACCATCTGCGCCTACCTACATTTTTGGCCCTGAACTGGGCAAACCCCTACGGTACGCCCACAGTACCCCCACAACGCGCGGGTCCGCCCGAAACGGCCTGTAGCGCAAGGTCAAAGGGGTACCCGGTACCGGGCGACGCCGTACCCCTTACAGCGCACCGGCTTGCCCGTGGGCGGTTGGCCGGTGGTGAAAGCCCCCGGTACCGGGTACCACTGCCCGTTTTCGTCCGTTCGCCCCGGAGCTTCCCGAACCCATGGCTTCCATGTACTCACTTGCCATGTACCAGCTCATCGCGATGGTGCGGCGGGAGGCGCACGAGCCTCCCGCCGCACCGTTCACGGTCAAACAGGCACACGCCGTCATGCAGATTCATGTGGCCTGCCGAGCGAGCCGTTGCCCACGCAAGGAGGCCGCAGTCGTCACGCTTGTTGCCAGTGGGCGAATGGTGTTGTCGCCGAGCAAGCCTCGGTGAGCTGCGATGACGCGACTACCGACGCAGCAGATTCGACATATCCACATTGAGGCGGAATCGCTGACGCTGGACTACTACGCCAGCGCGGAGCAAGCGCAGAACGTGGCCGATGTTCTGGCGCAGGGATATCCGGAGCTGGTGGTGACGGTGGACGACGAGGTGCGGCCGGGGATGCGGGCTTTGCCTTGTGGTGGGTTGTCCGGGGACGACAGGACAAGGTGTGCGATCTGCCACATCTACCCGCCGACCAAGTCGAAACGGCCATTGCCGAGCACTACGCGACACTGCGGCTCCCTGACGATTTTCGGGCGTCAGTTCGCCGCCTGCTCGACGAGACCCTTGCCGACGAGCAATCCAGCGTCCGCACAATGCACGCCACGCTGGCAGCGCGCCTGGCGGAGCTTGACGCCAAGGAGGAGCGCCTGCTCGACCTCGCCGGCGACGGAACCCTCGCCCAAGCCAAGATCAAGGCACGACTGCGAGCCATCGAGAGCGATCGAGCGCATGTGCAACTTCGCTTCGGTGCTGTGGAGGCCGAACTTGCGGTGGGGGTGGACGTCATCATTCAGGCACTGGACCTACTGGCAAATCCATGCGAGCTGTATCCAACCCACACCGACGATGTTCGGCGACAGCTCAACCGTGCGTTTTTCGAGTACCTGTACCTCGACATCGACGGCGTCAAGACCGACCAGCTGCACCAACCGTTCGCCGACCTGCACGGCACTATGGGTGCTCGTACCGGCCGCGACAGGTTACCTACAAGCTCGGCCGACGACTGGCCCAGAGATGCCAAAAGCGGCCCTACCCTCCGCGAAGTCCTTGTGGACCCCGGTTCGAGTAAGGCCGCCGTGGTGGAGCTGCCGGGAATCGAACCCGGGTCCTCCGCCGCGTCTTCAGGGCTTCTCCGTGTGCAGTTCGCTATGCCTCTGCTTGGATCTCCAAGTCTCGCGAACAAGCCTGGATGACGATCCCAGTCGCTGTTTGATGTCCCCTTCGACTCCGCGACCGAGCCGAACGGTAATTCCCTCTAGCTGATGCCAGTACCCGGGTCGAGGGACGAACCCGGACTGACAGAGACGACCTGGCTACTTAGGCAGCGAGGGCGTACTCGCGCTGATTGGAATCGGCGCTTAATTGGTTGCAGCGACGCTTACGGTGGTCTCTTGCCTGCACCGACACGCTTCCCCTGAATCAACGTACGCAGTCGAAACCGTTCAGCCCCGTACGTGCCCGCACCATGCGGGCTAGTCATATTAACACCGGCGCGGCCTCGGTTCTTCCCATTATTTCTGCCAGCTCGCGGTGTCGTCGAAGTGATCTTGTAGCGAACCCTGCCAGATAGCCTCGGCGAATCCGGGTGGGACCGCCGGTGGAGGCGGGTACTGTTCTCGATCGGCCGCCCCGGAACTGTGAAATGTACTGGGCGACTGGAGCAAGGAGTTATCTCATGGCATTCACCAGTCAGCGTGGACTGCGCCGATTCGCGGCGATCCCGGCTGTTGCGAGTCTCGTGCTGGCCGCGGCCTGCTCGTCGGGCGAGTCCACCGCGGCGCCGGGCGTCACCAGCACGCCTTGCCCCGGTTCGGTGAACACCGATCGCGGTTGCATCTACCTCGGGGTGCTCGCGGATCTAGAGAACGGGCCGTTCACCCCGCTCGGCACCTCGATGAACGACGGTCAGGTGGCGTTCTGGAAGCAGGTGAACGCGGCGGGCGGCATCGGTGGTTACGACATCGACATCAGCACCTATACCCGCAACACCTCCTACGATCCGCGCACCCATCGCAGCGCGTACGAGGAGATCGAGCCGAACGTGCTCGCGTTGTCGATGAGTTTCGGGACCGCGCAGACCGTGGCGATGCTGAATCAGATGGACGCTGACGACATGGTGAGCACCGCGGCCACCCAATGGTCGGGCTGGAACTATCGCAGCGCCGACCGCAATCTGGTGCTCAGCGCGGGCTACTCCTACTGCACCGAAGCGGTCACCGGGCTCGACTGGTTCGCCGAAACCCATTACACGCCACGCAACATCGCCGTCGTCGCCTATCGCGGCAACTACGGCGGCGACTACGCAAGTGGTGCGCTGAAGTGGGCGCTGGCCAACGACGCGACCATCGCCGATCGCATCGATACCGGGCCCAATGCCGAGGTCGGCAATCAAGACGGGCCCGTGGCGGAGATTCTCGAGGCGGCACCGGATCTGGTGATGCTGGCCACCGGGCCCGGCGAGACCGCGGAGATCGTGGGCAAGCTCGTGAAGTCGGGTTTCACCGGCCGGTTCCTCGGCTCGCTGCCCACCTGGAACGCGGCACTGCTGCAATCGGCGGCCGCGCCCGCGTTGACCGCGCTCTACAACTACACGACCCCGGTCGACAGCTGGTCCGGCAACAGCGTGGGCGCCAAGCACGCCCGCGACGCGATCACCGGTGAACCCGCCAACTTCGGTTACTCGCTGGGCTGGGCGATCACCTATCCGCTCAAAGCCCTGCTCACGACCGCGGCGGCCAACGGCGAACTCACCCGGGCCGGCCTGCGGCGAAGCGTGGGATCGATGAAACCCGATGGTGAGGGCATGGTCGTGATTCATCCGGCCGGTGCGGCCGAACCCGATCTGGAAACGGAATGGTCGGCGGTGTTCGAACCGGACAAGGCGGAACCGATGGGAGCCAGGGCCGTGAGCGTCGGCTATCAGGGCAAGACGCTGACCCGACTGGGCCTGCACGAGCCCTGCACCCGGCTGTAGGGAGTCAGTTCACGGCGATCATGGCGACCGCCGTGAGAGCGAGCACCATGCCGGCCTTCTGGGTGGCGCTGATGCGTTCGCCGAGCAGGACCATCGCCAGCAGCACGGTCGCCGCCGGATACAGCGAGCCGATCACACTGACCACCGAGAGCATCGCGCCGTGGAAGGCGTAGAGCAGTGCGGCGTTGGCGATCACATCGAGCACGCCGACTGCCAGGGCCAGGCGCAGCGGTTCGCCGTGCAGGCCACGGAATTCACCTGCTGCCAGCGCCGAGGTCCACACAACCGCTGTCGCCGCGACACGCTGGGCGAGCAGAGGCCACAGGCCGGCACTCGCCTCGGTTTCATGCAGGAAGTAGAACGCGAAACCGAAGGCCGCGCCCGAACCGACGGTGAGAAGCGCGACTCGGCGGGTGAAACGCAGTTGCCTGCCGCCGGTGATCTCCTCGGTGGTTTCGTCGGGCGCCTCCCGGCTGACGAGCACCACCGCGACCAGAGCGACGGCGATGCCCGCGATCGCTACCGACCCGGGCCGCTCGCCGAGAAAGAATCCGGCGAGGACCGGGATGCCCGCGACCAGCACCGCGGTGAGCGGGGACACCACCGACATGGGTCCGTCGGCGAGCGCGGCGTAGAACCACCACACCGCCAAGCCGCTGGCCACGCCCGCGGCCAGGCCCCACATCATCGACGCGGTATCGGCGTGCCCGCCGACCAGCGGCGCGATCAACAAGACCAACAGCACCGAGAACGGGTACGACACCACGACCACCCGCAATGCGGTGACCCTGCGCGCCGCGATCCCGCCGAAGAAATCGCTGACTCCGTAACCCGCCGCCGCGACGAGGGCGAGCACGACCGACAGCACTAACGCATGCCCTTGACCCGCCGACCTACTTCGCGGGTGACCTCGCGCTCGGCCTGCTTGCGAGCCAGATCCTGACGCTTGTCGTAGTCCTGCTTGCCCTTGGCGAGCGCGAGCTCCACCTTCACCTTGCCGTCGGAGAAGTACATCGACAGCGGCACCAGCGTCTGGTTGCCCTCGCGGGACTTGCCGACCAGGTGCTCGATCTCGCGCTTGTGCAGCAGCAGCTTGCGGGTGCGGCGCGGCGAATGGTTGGTCCAGGTGCCGTGGCTGAACTCCGGGATGTGCAGCCCGCGCAGCCAGACCTCACCGTGGTCGACGGTCGCGAAGGCGTCGACCAGGGAGGCCTTGCCTTCGCGCAGGCTCTTCACCTCGGTGCCGACCAGCGCGATCCCCGCCTCATAGACGTCGAGGATCGTGTAGTTGTGCCGCGCCCGGCGGTTGGTCGCGATGACCTTGCGCCCCTTTTCCCTCATAACGGTCAACTGTAAGTGACGGCGCCAGCGCTTTATTCCATGGCTGACTCAGACCCGCGCGGCCGCTCTGGCCATGGCGCGGTCACGCTGCTCTTCGAAACGGGCCGCCTTGACCTCGAGGTCGAGCAGGTAGGTGTGCAGCTCTTCGCGCGCGAGTTCGCCTTCGGGGCCGAAATCGGTGCGCTCGAAGACCCGCCAGGTGCGCAGGGTCGGACGCAGGACGACGTCGAGGTGCTGACGCAGGTCGTAGACGCCGTGCTTGGCCAGCATGACCGCGTTGCGGCGGAAGTTGGGCTGGTTGAGACCGGGCATCTGGAACCGCAGGATCACGTCGGTGATCGCCTGCATGGCCGCGTCGGGGGTGAGCTCGAGGGCCGCGGCACAGAGCTTGCGGTAGAAGACCATGTGCAGGTTCTCGTCGGCGGCGATGCGGGCCAGCATGCGGTCGGCGACCGCGTCGTTGCACAGGGCGCCGGTGTTGCGGTGGCTGATTCTGGTCGCGAGTTCCTGCAGGGTGACGTAGGCGACGCCTTTGAGGAATTGGGAGCCCTTCTCGGGCTTGGCGATCCCCGCGGTCATGTGTGCCATCCTGGCCTCTTCGAGCGCGACCGGGTCGACGGCGCGCGTCACCACGAGGTAGTCACGCAAGACGATGCCGTGACGGTTCTCCTCGGCGGTCCACCGGCCGACCCAGGTGCCCCAGGCGTTGTCGAAGCCGAAGGTGTCGGCGAGTTCGCGGTGGTAGGAGGGCAGGTTGTCCTCGGTGAGCAGGTTGGTGATCATCGCCGCCTTGGCGACCTCGCTCAGTCGAGACTGCTCGGGGTCCCAGTCGTCGCCGCCCATGGCCGCGAAGTTGCGACCCTCGTCCCACGGCACGTAGTCGTGGGGGTGCCACATCTTGGCCTTGGACAGGTGGTCGTTGAGGTTGGCTTCGGCCGTCGGCTCGAGCTCGGCGAGGATGTCGCTGTCGGACAGGTGGAGCGTCATGGGTCGACGTTACGAGGCCGGAGGTCGGTTCTCTGCCTGATTGCCGAGATTTCCGCGACTACTCATCATGCGGTCGACACCGCGGCGATGATCGGTCACAGCCTCCCCTGATGGGGGCCGAAGCCACCGACGTGCAGCGGCACCGATTCCCACTGGGCGCGGTCGGGGGTGAGGTCGCCGACGACGAGCACGCCCGCATCGAAGAATGCGCCTCTGGCTCGGGCGATGTGGTCCTCCGAGGTGACCAGGACGACCGAGCGCAAACCCCTTTCGGCCAGCATCGATGCCGTGTTGCGGGCATTGGCCACCGTCGACTCGGCCTCGGATTCGCGCAGGATCCGGCTCTGGTCGATGCCTGCGGCCACCAGCCAGTCGGCCATTGCGTCAGCTTCGGACAGACCCGCTTGTGGATTGCCCCCGGTGACGATGATCGGCGACCAGGGTGCGAAGACGGCCTGGGCCAAGCCGGCGCGCAGTCGTCGGACCAGCTCCTCGCGCATCGTGCCCTCCGGTGTCAGGCCGTAGCCGAGCACCACCACCGCGGTATCGGGGCCGTAGATGCCGGGCAGGACGGGCGTGCCCAAAACCCGCGCCAAGTCGAGACCGGGTGGGGCCGGTAGGTCGGCACCGGCGGGGACCGGCACGAAGGCCAGTCCGGTTACCGCTATCGCGGCGCACACCACACGCTTACTCCAAGTCCACCGCACCATTGCCGTCGCCTCCTCGAGCTCGGGCCGATCCACAGTGATCGGTCCCGCTCGGCAACGGTGCACCGGGGAGGCATCGGCAGGTATCCCTTTGACCTGCGGCTACGACAACTCACATGCGCATGTCGGCCGATTCTGGTGCAGGGCATCGCAAAATTTCCGGAATCGGATGTCGGGTCGAGGTAGCGCACGATCGAACGGCAGGCACCGCAGCGATCAGCGGAGTACGACCATCAGTGAGGCAGCACTGAATCCGACAGCGGCGCATAGGAAATTGCCGAAACGTGGGCGATCGGTCGGTGGGCCGCGGACGTCAGCCCGGGCTCAGCACGAGGTAGAGGACCAAGGCGGTGGTGAAGATCGCGATCAGCGCGATGGTCGACCAGCGTGGCCTGCCGCGGTGGATCACGCCGTGGTGGGCGCCGAGCAGGCTGGGCGCGACGACCGGGTCGATGTGGCGGTGCGGCATGGGAGGTGTCGGGGCATCGGCGCCCGGACTCGGGCTGCTGCCCGACGTATCGTCGTCCGAGCCTTCACCATTCGCCATGACTCGACAGTAACTCGGGGTCGTCCGATTCGGTGCGGGTTCCTTTCCGCCGCGCGTGTACACCCTTGTGGGCGGCGCGGGGCGACAGCGGAGGTGCGCCCTACTCCTCGCCCAGCGTCGCCAGCACCCCCTCCCCGTAGCGGGCCAATTTGTTCTCGCCGACGCCGGCGACGGTGCCGAGTGCGGCGAGGTCGGCGGGTTTGCGCGCGGCGATCTCGCGCAGGGTGGCGTCGTGGAAGACCACGTAGGCGGGCACGCCCTGTTCCTTGGCGGTGGCGGCACGCCAGGCCCGCAGCCGCTCGAACAGTCCGACGTCCGCGGCGGGCAGGTCGACGGTCGCCTTGGCCGATCGCGAGCTGCGTGCGGGCCGGGCGGCGCGTTCGGGCTCACGCCGCATCGGCACCTTCCTGCCCTCGAACAGCACCTCGTTGCTCTCGTCGGTGAGTGCGAGGACGCCGTATTCGCCCTGTACCGCGAGCAGGCCGCCCGCGAGCAGCTGCCGGACCACACCGCGCCATTCGGTATCGCGCAGATCGGTTCCGATGCCGAACACCGAGAGCTCGTTGTGGCGATGCTGGGTGATCTTCTGGTTGGTCTTGCCGAGCAGGATGTCGACGAGGTGGCCCGCGCCGAAGGATTGTCCGCGTTCGCGTTTGAGCCGCAGCACCGTGGACAGCAGCTTCTGGGCGGGCACCGTGCCGTCCCAGGTTTCGGGTGGGTTCAGGCACACGTCGCAATTGCCGCAGGTGCCACCGGTCTGGCCGAAATAGTTGAGCAGCCGCGCGCGACGGCAACCAACCGTCTCGCACAGGGCGAGCATGGCGTCGAGGTGTAGTTGCAGCTGCCTGCGATGCGCGGCGTCGCCCTCGCTGGAATCGATCATCTTGCGTTGCTGCACAACATCATTGAGGCCGTAGACCATCCAGGCCGTCGACGGCAGACCGTCGCGGCCCGCGCGGCCGGTCTCCTGGTAGTAGCCCTCGACCGATTTGGGCAGGTCGAGGTGGGCGACGAAACGCACGTCGGGCTTGTCGATACCCATGCCGAAGGCGATGGTGGCGACCACGATCAGGCCGTCTTCGCGCAGGAATCTGGACTGGTTCTCGGCACGGGTCCGAAAGTCCAGGCCCGCGTGATAGGGCACCGCGCGGATGCCGTTCTCGTTGAGCATGGCCGCGGTCTTCTCGACCGAATTGCGCGAGAGGCAGTAGACGATGCCCGCGTCGCCGGGGTGCTCGGCGCGGATGAAGTCGAGCAGCTGACGGTCGGCGCGGTTCTTCGATTCGATCCGGTATTGGATATTGGGTCGGTCGAAGCTGGAGATGAACTGCTTCGCGGCGCCCAGATCGAGCCGTTCGACGATCTCGGCGGCGGTCTTCTCGGTGGCGGTCGCGGTGAGCGCGATGCGCGGGACATCGGGCCAGCGCTCGTGCACCAGCGACAGCGCGAGGTAGTCGGGCCGGAAGTCGTGGCCCCACTGCGACACACAGTGCGCCTCGTCGATCGCGAACAGCGCGATCTTGCCGCGGTCGAGTAGCCGCAGCGTGGCTTCCAGTCGTAGCCGTTCCGGCGCCAGATACAGCAGGTCTAGATCGCCCGACACGAACTGCGCCTCCACGGTTCGCCGCTGATCCGGCGACTGGGTGGAGTTGAGGAACCCGGCCCGCACGCCGAGAGCGCTCAGTGCGTCGACCTGGTCCTGCATGAGCGCAATCAGCGGAGAGACGACGACGCCGACGCCATCGCGCACCAGCGAAGGGACCTGGTAGCAGAGGGATTTGCCACCGCCGGTCGGCATCAGTACCAGCGCGTCGCCACCGCCCACGACCTGTTCGACGATGGCCGCCTGGTCGCCACGGAAGCTGTCGTAGCCGAAGACACGGCGTAGCACTTCGTCGGCGGTTTCGCCGCGATCGGGAGCCGCGACCCGGCCGGGGGTGGCCGGGGTGAGATCGTCGAAGTGGAAGCCGCCGGTATCGGCGAAGTCGTGCTCGGAGACGTAACCGCCATCGGACGGATACGCGTCGTCGGGTGGGAAGTCTTCGGGCGGGAAGTCGTCGACATCGGGGGCTGTGGCGCCGGAATTGCTCACCGGGCCATCCTACGAGCGAGCGCCGGTCGTGCAGCCCGTCGACCGGAGCCGACGGCGGCGGATGCCGAAGTTGCTCACCTGTGGATAACTCGATTCACCCCCGCAAACGGGGCAGGACCTCGTCGTGGAGCAGCCCGTTCGTCGCCACGGCGTCGCCGCCGTGCGGACCGGAACGCCCGTCCAGGGAGGTGAACGTGCCGCCCGCCTCGCGGACCAGGATGTCGAGGGCGGCCAGATCCCACAGGGAGACCTCCGGCTCGGCGGCGATGTCCACCGCACCCTCCGCGACCAGGCAATAGTTGAAGAAATCGCCGTAGCCGCGAACTCGCCAGACCTCGTCGGTGAGATCGATGAGCTTCTCGCGCAGGCCGCGCTCGTGCCAGCCGGACAGACTCGAGATGGCCAGGCTCGCGGCGTCGAGGTCGGCGACCGCGGACACCGAGATCGGCTTGGGCGCCCCCGGGTGGACCTGCACCCACGCACCCGAACCGGCGGCGGCCCACCAGCGCCGACCCAGTGCGGGCGCACTCACCACGCCGACCACCGGAACGCCGTCTTCGAGCAGGGAGATCAGGCTGGCCCACACCGGCACGCCGCGGACGAAGTTCTTGGTGCCGTCGATCGGGTCGACTACCCACTGCCTGCCGCTGAACTCGGCGTCTCCACCGAATTCCTCGCCGAGGACGGCGTCGCCGGAGCGCTCCTCGGCGAGGACGCGGCGGATCAGCTGTTCCACCGCGAGATCGGCATCGGAGACCGGGGTGAGGTCGGGCTTGGAGTCGACCTTCAGGTCGACGGCGCCGAAGCGCTCCTGTGAGATGTCGTCGGCCTGGTCGGCCAGTCGCAGGGCAAGGTCCAGGTCAGCGGAGTAGGCAGCCACGCGGAGAGTGTATTCGCCGAGCCGTGCGAGAACGGTGGTCAGGCCACGACCTCGGCTGTTTTCGCGGCGACCAGGGCGCTTGTCCACCAGTGCAACTGATCGAGCAGTGCCTCGGCGGCGCCTTCGGGCTCCTGCGGGTCCCGGAGGCTGCCGTTCTCGTCGAAGAGCATGTAGTAGCGCGGGAACGACACGTAGTTACGCACGGTGTGGGCGTTGAGTTCGTTGAAGACCTGGCGCAGGTGCTCGATCGCCAGGAGTCCACCGGAGCTGCCGCTGTACCCGACGAAGCCGATCGCCTTGGCGTCCCACTGGGTGAAGTGCCAGTCGATGGCCGCTTTGAGGGCTGCCGGGTAGCTGCGGTTGTAGTCGGGGGTGACGATCACATAGGCGTCGGCGGCGGCCAGTCGGTCGGTGAGGTCGCGCATGTCGGCCGGGCGCACCGGGTCGGGGTCCAGCGCGGGCGGCGCGGCGGGCAGGGCGGGCAGCGCGGTGTCGGCGAGGTCGATGATGTCGACCTCGAAGCGGTCGTCGACCTGCTCGGCGAACCAGTTCGCGACCACGGGGCCGAATCGGCCTTCGCGGACACTGCCGATGATGATCGCGAGCTTCAGTGTGGACACGATGTTCTCCTCGTCGTCGAACCGGCCCGATCGGCCGGTGCCACCAAATCTCGCGGATCGCGAGTGTCGCAGGGAGACCACGCTGAGAGTGGTAGTGGCACGGCCACTCTCCGGTGCGCCGGGCTGGGTACCGTCGATGAGGTGAGCGACAACGAACTCGGGCTGTTCCTGCGGACCCGCCGCGAGGCGGTCTCCCCCGCCGAGGTCGGGCTGCCGGTCGGTCAACGCAGGCGCACGCCGGGTCTGCGCCGCGCGGAGGTCGCGATGCTCGCGGGCGTCAGTGTCGAATACCTGATCCGGCTCGAACAGGGCCGCGACAGTCATCCCTCCGCCCAGGTGTTGTCCGCGCTCGCCGAGACGCTGCGGCTGAGTCCTCGCGAACGCGTCCACCTGCACCAACTCTCCAAAGGCGCGTCCGGTTTCAGTTGCGGCGCCGCCGAGCAGGGGCCGAACCGCACGGTGCGCCCCACGATCCTGGCCGTCCTCGCCCAGCTCGAACCGGCGCCCGCCGCGATCACCAACCGATTCACCGAGATCCTGGCCTGCACCGAGGGCTATCGGAAGCTGATGGCGCCCAGTGGATTGTTCGAGCAGGGCGAACCCGCCAATGTCGCTCGATTCGTGTTCACCCATCCGGGCGCCCGCGAGCTGTACCCGGAATGGGACGCCGCCGCCGACAAGCTGGTCGCCTCGCTCAAGCAGGGCCCGTTCCGCGCCGACCCGATGGTCGCCGCCCTGGTCGACGAACTCACCGTTACCGCTGGCAGCGCCTTCACCGATCGCCTCGCGACCCTGCCCGGTCTCCCGCCTTCGGGTGGGATCAACCGGCTCAGCCATCCCGAGGCGGGCACGCTGCGGCTGGCCTACGAATCGCTGGATCTGTCCATCGACGACGACCAGTCGCTCTACGTCCTGCTCCCCGCCGACGAGGCCAGCGCGACCGCCCTCGACCAGCTGGTCGGACGCCGCCCCGGCGGCCTACGGTCCATCGCAAGCTGAGCCGATTGGGCGCGGTGTCGGAGGCGACCGGTAGCCTAGGAAATCGTGCATCCTGACGTTATCGCCGACCTCGCAGAACTCGACACCACGCTCAAGACGGTCGAGTCGGTCCTCGATGTCGAGGAGCTACGCCGCCGCATCGACGAACTCGAGCACCAGGCCGCCGATCCCGAGCTGTGGAACAACCAGGAACACGCCCAGCAGGTGACCAGTGAGCTGTCGCACGCGCAGAGCGAACTCCGCCGCGTGGAGGACCTACGCCAGCGCTTAGAGGATCTGCCGGTGCTCTACGAACTGGCCGAGGCCGAAGAAGACGCGGCCGCCGCCGAAGCCACCGCCGACGCCGATGCCGAGCGCGCCGCACTGCGCGTCGACGTCGAGGCGATGGAGGTGCGCACCCTGCTCTCGGGCGAGTACGACAAGCGTGACGCGCTGGTCAACATCCGTTCCGGCGCCGGCGGCGTCGACGCCGCCGACTGGGCGATGATGCTGATGCGCATGTACATCCGCTGGGCCGAGCGGCACAAGTTCCCCGTCGAGGTCTACGACACCTCCTACGCCGAAGAGGCGGGCCTCAAGAGCGCCACCTTCGCGGTGAAGGCGCCCTACGCCTACGGCACCCTGTCGGTGGAGATGGGCACGCACCGCCTGGTCCGGATCAGCCCGTTCGACAACCAGGGTCGCCGCCAGACCTCCTTCGCCGAGGTCGAGGTCCTGCCCGTCGTGGAGACGACCGACCACATCGAGATCCCCGAGGGCGAGATCCGGGTCGACGTGTACCGCTCGTCGGGCCCCGGCGGCCAGTCGGTCAACACCACCGACTCCGCGGTGCGCCTGACCCACATCCCCACCGGCATCGTCGTCACCTGCCAGAACGAGAAGTCGCAGCTGCAGAACAAGATCTCGGCCATGCGCGTGCTGCAGGCCAAGCTGCTCGAGCGCAAGCGCCAGGAGGAGCGCGCCACGATGGACGCGCTCAAGACCAACGAGGGCGCCTCGTGGGGCAACCAGATGCGCTCGTACGTGTTGCACCCGTACCAGATGGTCAAGGACCTGCGCACCAACCACGAAGTCAACAACCCCACCGCAGTGCTCGACGGTGACATCGACGGGTTCATCGAATCCGGAATCCGTTGGCGGATGCGCGATCAGGACGACGCGTAGCCAGCGATTCGCTCACAAACCGTGCGCTTCAGCACGTTTGACCGCACGCCGTGACCGACCTGTAACCTTTCTGGTGTGCGTTCGACCGAACCGAAACTGTGCCTGTGCAGGTCCATGAAGGAGACGCGATGACCGACGTCCTCGCGGCCAGCAGCGGACCCGAGATCAGCGACTGGATGCGTTCCAGCGGACTCGAAATCGTTCTGCTGATCGTCGGCGCGATGCTGTTCGGCCGATTCGCGGCGTTCCTACGCGACCGGGTTACCACCAAGATCGACTCGGGTTTCCAGACCAGCGATGCCCTGGTGCGCACCGAAGCGGCCAAGCACCGCCACGCGCTGGCCCAAGTGGTCACGTGGGTGGTGCTGACCATCGTGTACGTGCTGGTCGGCATGGAGGTGCTCCGCAGGCTCGGCTTCGCGGTGACCGGACTTGTCGCGCCCGCGGCGGTGCTCGGCGCCGCGCTCGGTTTCGGCGCGCAGCGCATCGTCCAGGACATCCTGGCCGGGTTCTTCCTGATCACCGAGCGCCAATACGGCTTCGGTGACGTGGTGCAGATCTCGGTCACCGGCTCCGCCGAGGTGGCCGAGGGCACCGTCGAGGACGTGACTCTGCGCATCACCACGCTGCGCAATTCCGACGGCGAGGTGATCATCGTCCCCAACGGGCAGATCGTGAAAGTCACCAATCTGTCCAAGGACTGGGCGCGCGCCGCGATCGACGTCCCGGTGTCCGCGCAGGCCGACATCACCAAGATCAACGAGATCCTGCACGCGGTCTGCACCAAGGCCTACGAGGATCGCCGCCTCAAACCGCTTCTGCTCGACGAGCCGTCGGTGATGGGTGTCGAGGATCTCTCGCTCGAGGTGATGAACATCCGGATGGTTGCCCGCACATTGCCAGGCAAACAATTCGAAGTGGGTCGCGAACTGCGCGTACGCGTCGCCGCGGCCCTGCGTAAGGAGGGAATCAGTGAAACCACGTAAGTCCACAGCGATCCTGATGGCGGCGTGGCTGTCGACGTTCGTCGTGTATCTGTTCGTCAAGCCCACCGATACCACGGCCGAGGGCCCGACGACGTTCCTCAATGCCGTCCCGACCTGGGTGAATTCCGAACCCGAGCGCTGATCGGCGCGTCGCGTCCGGCCGGGACGCCCCCATCGCTGGTTACACTGGCTCCCCGTGATCACCATGCGCAACGTCAGCAAGTCGTACCCGACCTCGACGCGACCGGCGCTGGACAATGTTTCCGTCGATGTGGAAAAAGGCGAGTTCGTCTTCCTCATCGGCCCGTCCGGTTCGGGCAAGTCGACTTTCATGCGACTGCTGCTCAAGGAAGAGGCGCCGACATCGGGCGAGATCCGGGTCGCCGACTTCCGGGTCGACAAGTTGCCGGGGCGCAAGGTGCCCAAGTTGCGGCAGCGAATCGGCTGCGTGTTCCAGGATTTCCGGCTGCTGCAGCAGAAGACCGTGGAACAGAACGTCGCGTTCGCGCTGGAGGTGATCGGCAAGCGACGTCAGTTCATCGAACGGACGGTGCCCGAGGTGCTCGACATGGTCGGGCTCGGCGGTAAGGGGCAGCGCTTGCCCTCGGAGCTGTCCGGCGGTGAGCAGCAGCGGGTCGCGATCGCGCGCGCGTTCGTCAACCGGCCGCTGGTCCTGCTCGCCGACGAGCCGACCGGCAACCTCGACCCCGATACCAGCGCCGACATCATGGCCCTGCTGGAACGGATCAATCGCGTCGGCACCACGGTGCTGATGGCCACCCACGACAACCACATCGTCGACGCCATGCGAAGGCGGGTGGTCGAACTGGACCACGGCAGACTCGTGCGCGACGAAGCGACCGGCGTCTACGGGGTGGGTCGATAATGCGACTGAGTTTCCTGTTCACCGAAATCGTCGACGGCCTGCGCCGCAATCTCACGATGACCATCGCGATGATCCTGACCACGGCGGTGTCGCTGATGATGCTCGGCGGCGGCATGCTGTCGGTGCGGATGGCCGACAAGACCGAGAACTTCTTCATCGGCCGCCTCGAGGTGCGCTTCTACCTCGACGACGCGGTCTCCGACACCGATCCCGACTGCGCCGCCGACCCGTGCAAGTCACTGCTCGCCGACCTCAAGCAGACCTCGGGCGTGGAGAGCGTGCAGTTCCTCAACCGCGCCGACGCCTTGGAAGAGGCGAAGAAGCTGTTCGCGGATCAGCCCGAGATGGTGCAGTACATCTCCGACTCACCGCTGCCTGCCTCGTTGCGGGTGAAGATGACCGACGCCGATCAGTACCAGCACATCTACGACAGCTTCGCGACCCGGCCGGGCGTGCGGATCGTGGCCAATGACAAGGAGTTCGTCGACCGGCTCACCAGCCTGTTCGACGGGTTGCGCAATGCCGCGTTCGGTTTGGCGCTGGTGATGGCCCTGGCCGCGATGCTGCTGGTGTTGAACATGGTGCAGATCGCCGCGTTCACGCGGCGCACGGAAGTCGGCATCATGCGACTGGTCGGCGCGACCCGCTGGTATACCCAGCTACCGTTCCTCCTCGAAGCGGTCGCGGCCGCCTTCGTCGGTTCGGTACTCGCGGTCCTCGGCCTGGTCATCGCCCGGCCGCTGGTGATCGACCGGGCGCTGGGCCCACTGTTCGACAGCAACGTCTTCCCGCGCATCACCGGCGACGACATCGCGGTGGTGGCCCTGACGATCGCCCCCGTCGGCATCGTCTTCGCCGCCGTCACCGCCTACCTCACCCTGCGCTACTACGTGCGCGAATAGAGCCTGTGTGCGGGACGGTCGATGCCGGGTGCCACTTCAGGTCCGGCAGCGGCTGTCCCCCCGCATGGGCGAGGCTCGCGCCGAGTTGAGCGGCGAGTTCGGATCTCTGGCGGTCCAGGTCGGCGATGCGCCGTTCCAGTTCGGCGGTTCGCTCGGCCATGATTCGCACCGACATCTCACAGGCTTGCACCGGCCCCGCCTCCTCGGCACACGGCATGAGCAGGGCGATGTCATCGGTGTTCAGTCCCGCGGCCAGCAGTTCCCGGATCCGGGCGACCGTGGTCACCGCCGACGCGGGATAGCTGCGGTACCCGTTGCCGTCGCGGTGCGGGTGCAGCAGACCCTGCTCCTCGTAGTAGCGCAGCAGCCGGGTGGCGACCCCGGTGCGTTGCGCCAATTCACCGATCAGCATGTGATCACCGGCATCTTCGGCTTGACCTTCACACCCATGTCAATCCCTAACGTCGCCGCCATGAACACGATTCCCCTGCACACCACCGTCCATGGCTCCGGTCCCGGCATCGTCCTCGCGCACGGCGCGGGCGGCGGAATCGAGAGTAATTTCGGCACCGTGATTCCCGCGCTCGCCGCAGCGCACACCGTGGTCGCCTCGGACTACCCGGGCGACGACACCCCATTGGATCTCGACGGCCTCGCCGATGCCCTGGTGGCGGCAGCCGTCGACGCGGGCGTCGAGACCTTCACCATCGTGGGTTTCTCGCTCGGCACCGCGGTGGCAGTGCGCGCCGCCGCGCGCCACCCCGACCGCGTCACCGGCCTGCTGCTCACCGCGGGCCTGGCCGCTCCCGACAATCGCGCCCGGCTGGCCGTGCGGGCCTGGCAGGACCTGCTCGAGCGCGGCGACCACGCATCCTTCGCCCGGCTCACCGTGCTCACCGGCTTCTCCACCGGCTTTGTCAACAATCTGCCCGCGGCCACCGTCGACGACATCGTTCGTCAGACCGCCGCCTCGATTCCCGGCGGCACCCGCCAGCAGGCAGCGCTGGTCGAGTCGGTCGACACCACCGCCGACCTCGCCGCTATCGCGGTGCCCACCCTTGTCGTGGCCACCACCGCCGACCTGCTGGTCGATCCGGCGAACTCGCGAACCCTGGCCGCCGCGATCCCCGGCGCCGAATACGCGGAGATCGAAGCCGGCCATGTCGTCATGGTCGAGCGCCCCGACGAATGGGAGAAACTCCTGACCGGTTTCCTCGACCGTCACGGTCTCTAGATCTCCGCGAGGACCAGGCCCCTCAGCCGAGTGTGCGCAGCTGCGGCCAGAGTTGCGACCTCGGTGGTCGTGCGGCGGCGATCTGCTCGACGTAGCGGGGCCAGGCAATGGTTTCGCCCGCGTCGTAGTTGATGGCGAGGACGGGCGAATCCCGCAACCACGCGATCGGCCACACCGGCAGGAACACCAGCGCCGACAGCACCGCGTTCACCACGAACACCGAAGTGACCGCCGCCCACCGTCCAACGGCAGGCAATCTCATGACACATAACGAATCGGGATCGACCGCGGCCATGAGTCTGGCCAGAAACGGCGACAACGGCGGCTGATCAGGGTAAGACCAGTCCAGACGCTGACCCGCTGCCAGGAAATACAGCTCGTCGCGGTGGTAGTCGTAGCGCCCCGAAGTGACCACCAGAACGAGCGCGAATACCGACGCGATGACGGGCACTGGGCCAGGGTGACAGAAACCGGCATTTCCCCCACGGGTCGGCACACTTCTTACTCCGGAGTAAGATAGTCTTACCGAAGAGTAAGATGGTGGGGTCGAAGGCACCCCGACAGCCGAGGAAATCAGGTGATGATGAGCACTCGAGACAGCGCGACGAAGCGACGTCCGAACGACACGTCCGCGGTCGGCCTCAGCCAGCCCAAACGGGACTGGATGGGCGCCGCGATGCGCGCTTTGACGACCATTACCGGGTCGGAGCTCGCGGAGAAGTACAACCTGCGCAAGCCGATCGAGCGGGTCACCTATGAGGGCACCAAGACCGGGTTCCGCACCCTGGGCGCGGCCACTCGTACCTTCGCGAAGGTGGCGGGCAGCGGTGAGCCCAAGCGTCTGGTCGACAACGAGGCCAAGACCAAGGGCTACTTCGATCTCACCCCGACCGACGAGCAGCAGATGATCGTCGAGACGGTGCGTGACTTCGCGGGCGAGATCCTGCGCCCCGCGGCCTACGACGCCGACAATGCCGCCAAGGCCCCGCGCGACCTGCTCGAGCGCGCCGCCGAACTCGGCATCACCCTGATCAACGTCCCCGAGGAGCTGGAAGGCGCGGCTTCCGAGCGAGGCGCCGTCACCAACTCCCTGGTGGCCGAGGCTCTCGCGCACGGCGACATGGGCCTGGCACTGCCGATTCTGGCGCCCAGCGGCGTCACCGTCGCGCTGTCGCAGTGGGGCACCAACGCGCAGCAGCAGACCTACCTGCCCGCCTTCACCGGTGACGCGGTGCCGCAGGCGTCCGTGGTGATCAACGAGCCGCGCGCGCTGTTCGACCCCTTCGCCCTGCAGACCAAGGCCGTTCGCTCCCCCAGCGGCTACAAGCTCACCGGCGTGAAGAGCCTGGTCCCGGCCGCCGCCGATGCCGAACTGTTCATCGTGGCGGCCGAACTCGACGGACGCCCCGCGCTGTTCATCGTCGAGTCCGATACCGCCGGGCTGTCCGTGGAAGCCGATCCGAGCATGGGCCTGCGCGCCGCGGGCCTGGGTCGACTGATCCTGGACAACGTGGCCGTCGGCGCCGATGCCGTGCTCGGCGACAGTGACGCCAAGACCCGCGCCGCCGAATACGGCGACGCGGTGCAGCTCGCCCGGCTGGGTTGGGCCTCGCTGGCCATCGGCACCGGCCAGGCCGTGCTCGACTACGTGATCCCGTACGTGAACGAGCGCGAAGCGTTCGGCGAGCCGATCTCGCACCGTCAGGCGGTGGCCTTCATGGTCGCCAACATGGCGATCGAGCTCGACGGACTGCGCCTGGTGACCCTGCGTGGCGCCTCGCGCGCGGAACAGGGCCTGTCGTTCGCCCGTGAGGCGGCGCTGGCGCGCAAGCTGGCCACCGACAAGGGCATGCAGATCGGCCTGGACGGCGTGCAGCTGCTCGGCGGTCACGGCTTCACCAAGGAACACCCGGTCGAGCGGTGGTACCGCGACCTTCGTTCCGTCGGTGTCGCCGAAGGCATCGTGCTGGTCTAGGCCCGTTTCTCACCTTCCAGGAGCCCCCTAATGATCAATCTCGAACTCCCCAAGAAGCTGAAGGCGAGCGCCAACCAGGCCCACCAGGTCGCCTCGCAGATCTTCCGTCCCATTTCCCGCAAGTACGACCTCGCCGAGCACGAGTACCCGGTCGAGCTCGACACGATGGCCGCCATGATCGAAGGGCTCGCCGACTCCGGCACCCAGAAGATCGGTGGCGCCGCGGGCGGCCGTAACGACGAGGCCGACGCGGATCTGACCGCGAATGCCAACGGCGGCAACATGTCCGCGCTGCTCAACTCCCTCGAGACCTCGTGGGGTGATGTCGGCCTGATGCTCACCATCCCCTACCAGGGACTGGGCAATGCCGCGATCGCCGCGGTGGCGACCGACGAGCAGCTCTCGCGTTTCGGCAAGGTGTGGGCCGCGATGGCGATCACCGAGCCGTCCTTCGGTTCCGACTCCGCCGCCGTCACCACCACCGCTGTTCTCGACGGCGACGAGTGGGTGCTCAACGGCGAGAAGATCTTCGTTACCTGTGGTCAGCGCGCCACCCACATCGTGGTGTGGGCCTCGGTCGACAAGAGCCTCGGTCGCGCCGCGATCAAGTCCTTCGTCGTCCCGCGTGACGCTCCGGGTCTGTCGGTGGCACGGCTCGAGCACAAGCTCGGCATCAAGGCCTCCGACACCGCGGTACTGCTGCTGCAGGACTGCCGCATCCCCGCCGACAACATTCTCGGTTCGCCGGAAGTCAACGTGGAGAAGGGTTTCGCCGGGGTCATGCAGACCTTCGACAACACCCGTCCCCTCGTGGCGGCGATGGCCGTCGGCGTCACCCGCGCCGCGCTCGAGGAACTGCGTAGCGTGCTCACCGAGGCGGGTGTCGAGATCTCCTACGACACCCCCGCGATGAACCAGTCCGCCGCGGCCGCCGAATTCCTGCGCATGGAAGCCGACTACGAATCGGCCTACCTGCTCTCCCTGCGCGCCGCCTGGATGGCCGACAACAAGAAGCCGAACTCGCTCGAGGCCTCGATGTCCAAGGCCAAGGCGGGCCGCACCGGCACCGATGTCACCCTCAAGGCAGTGGAACTGGCCGGCTCCATCGGCTACTCCCAGCGCACCCTGCTCGAGAAGTGGGCCCGCGACTCGAAGATCCTCGACATCTTCGAAGGCACCCAGCAGATCCAGCAGCTGATCGTGGCTCGCCGCGTGCTCGGAAAGACCAGTTCCGAGCTGAAGTGACCTGGTAGACAACAGAAATCCGGTGCGAGTCGACCGCTGACCCGCACCGGATTTTCTGTTTTCGACGCATTCGCTTGCCCGGCAGCAGATCTCGCCGCATGCAAATTCTCTTCATGGTGTTTGAACCTCACGGTACGGGCATTACCGCAGAGGAAGAGATAGGGAACATCATGAGCGTATTTCGCAGTGCGAACAGATATCGGCGACGTGATCGGGTCCGAACCGACCGGCGCGGGTGGCGGTCGGTCCGAAACCGGGGCTGGGGCCGCCGGTCCTATGACCGGGCGCCGCGCAGGTCCGCTGGTTCCGGCGGAGTGGAAGCAGTCGCTCGTTTCGGTTTCGTAGCGCGTGGCGTCGCCTACGTCGTGATCGGCATTCTCGCTTTCATGCTGGCGATCGGAACGGCCGAGCACGAGCCGGATGCCGGTGGGGCGCTGGCCGCGATCGCCGCGAAGCCGCTGGGTTACCTGCTGCTGTGGATTCTCGTGTTCGGCTTCGCCGCGCTGGCCGTGTGGCGCGCGGTGCAGGTCGCCGGTGCGGGGCGGACCTATTCGGGCGGACACCGCGCCTATGCCGTGATCTCCGGGATCGTCTATGCCCTGGCCTTCTGGGGCACCCTGCGGTTCGTGATGCACGGGCGCACGCCGACGCCGAGCGACGCGGTCGCCCGCGATCTGACCGGCCGCATCCTGAGCTGGGACGGCGGCCAGGTGGTCGTGCTGCTGATCGGCATCGCCATCCTGGCCTTCGGTATCTGGCAGACGGTGCGCGGTCTGCGCCTCGACTTCGCCGAGGACCTTCGGATGGGCTGGATGACGCACGGTATGCGGGAGGCCGCGATCTGGCTGGGCCGGATCGGCTATCTCGCTCGGGGCGCGATCGTGATCAGCATCGGTTTCGCCGCCATGGTCGCAGCGGTCAACTACGACGCCGCGGCCGCCAAGGGTATCGACGCGGTACTGCATGATTTCGCCGGTAATCCCTTCGGCCCTTGGCTGCTCATGCTGATCGCGCTCGGCCTCATCGCCTTCGGTGGGCTGTCCTTTCTCGAGGCCAAGCACCGCAGGACCTACGGCGGCGTCCCGGTCTGACCCGCGGACCCGCTCGAATCCCATCCTCGGCGTTTGCCGGATCAGCCCGGATCGGCTCTGTGCAGCGATACGGTGATGGTCGAATCGTCGCGCGCTGTCACCGACTCCGCGCGACGAACGGCAGACGACGGTGATGGGATTCGTGCGTTTTGAAGATCGACACAACGCTGACCGGCGGGCTCGCCACGATGGGCAAGGACGCCGCCGCCGCGGAGGCCGCGGGCTACGCGGGCATCTGGACGTTCGAAGGGGCCCACGACCCGTTCCTGCCGCTCCTGCTCGCCGCCGAGCACACGGAGCGCGTCGAGCTGGGTACCTCGATCGCGGTGGCGTTCGCCCGAAATCCACTGTCGCTGGCCACCATCGCCTGGGATCTGCAGGCGTACTCCCGCGGACGGTTCGTTCTCGGCCTCGGTAGCCAGATCCGCGCGCACATCACCCGGCGCTACTCGATGCCGTGGAGCCGACCGGCCGACCGGATGCGCGACATGGTGATGGCGGTGCGCGCGATCTGGGCGAGCTGGGAGCAGGGTGGGCGGCTCGATTACCAGGGTGAGTTCTATCAGCACACCCTGATGCCGCCGCTGTTCCGCCCCGCGGCGGCCGAGGTGGCCGGGTTCGGCCCGCCGCCGATCTATCTCGCGGGGGTGGGGCCGGGGATGACCGCGGTCGCGGGAGAGGTCGCCGACGGATTCATGTCGCACCCGTTCTGCACTCCGAGATTTCTGCGCGAGGTGACCCTGCCCGCCCTGGCGCGGGGAGCGGAGCGCGCGCGGAAACCCGTAGCCGACATCGTGATCCACCATTCGGCGATGGTCGCGACGGGCAGATCCGCGAGCGAACTCGCCGCAGCGAGGCAGGCCATCCGAAAGCAGCTCGCCTTCTACGGATCGACGCCGGCCTACTGGCCGATTCTCGAGCTCCACGACCGGGCCGAACTCGGACCCCGGCTCAAAGAGATGTCCAAGAGCGGGGAATGGGATCGGATGGCCGAGCTCATCGACGACGACTTCCTCGACGCCGTCGCGATCACGGCCACCGACCCCGCCCGCGCGGCGGCGCAACTGCACGAGCGCTACGACGGAATCGTCGGACGGCTCGGCTTCAACACACCCTATCGGGTGGACCCCACGCTGCTGACCGAACTGTTGCGGGAGTTCTGATTTCGCGCCGACCCTGTGCTCAGAGCTCGGTCGGGTCGGCGAGGTGGAGTCGGCGGTCGAGGCGGTGCGGGTCGACTTCCAGGTGGGGCCGGTCCCACTCGGCCAGATCGGCGGCGGAGGCGTAGGTGGTGTCGAGGAAGTTCAGGAGGGTGGCGTCGGGGTCGGGGGAGTTTCGGACCGATTCGTAGGGGAGGACGAATTCGCCGAGGGTGGTGTCCCAGCTGGCGCCGTCGGGACCTGCGGGACGGGCGGCGTAGCCGTCGGGAGCGGGGTAGGAATAGGCGTAGAAGGTGCCTTCAGTGCCGCCGGGCCAGAAGCCCGCGCTGGCGCATTCGCGGGAGTAGGCCTCTTCCATCACCCAATCGGCGCAGTTCGGGGCGCCGCCGGGGTGCGTGGGCGCGAGACGGCCGGAGAAGCGGGTGCAGGCCAGGTCGAAGGAACCCCAGAAGAATTGCACCGGACTGGATTTCCCGGCGAAACCGGCACGCCAGAGCTGGAATACCCGCTCGATCTGGACGAGCTGCTGCCAGAACAGGTGGACGGCGTCCGCGTCGTAGGACTGATGGTCGGTGTCCTCGGCGAACGGGATGGCCGGATCCACCTCGTTCGGCGACGCCTCGATGTCGACCACGATGTCGAGCCGACCGAGCACGTGGCCGAGCTCGGCGTAGAAGTCGGCGACCGTGCGTGGGCGCAGGGCGATCGCGGCGCGACGGCCGTCGCTGCTGCGCAGCACGAGTTCGTGGTCGACGAAGTCGAATTCGATATCGAGCAGGCGGCCGTCGACGGGAATCGCACCGGTCGCCAGCCCGCGCGCGCTCACCGCGAACGTGACATTCCACCAGTGATTGACCAGCGGTGTCCCCGCCATTTTCAGCTTGCCGATGATCTGCGACCACATGTGCAGGGTGTCGCGGGTATCGGACCAGGAATCGACGAGCAGAGTCGGCCAGACGGCCTCGGCGGGAGTGGAACGAGCCATCGGATTCCTCGCTCTCTCGGTGCGCGACCGACAAGGGTCGCGCCCGTTCACAGCCAGGTGCGCTGGCTGACCGGTCAACCGTGTCCTGCGACGTTTCATCCTACGTCGGTGCAGGTAGATCGTGCCGCAAGGACGAACCCGACCCCCAACGGGGTTGTGTGGGACTCCGAGTCTCATATAACGTAGGGGTGCGCCACACCGAAGGAGACACCGCTGATGCTGTCGACAATCAAGAACACCGCCACCGATCCCGAGTACCACGAGATCCTGCGCAACCTGTCCGAAGGTTCGGTCAACCGGCACTTCGACCCCTACGTCGACATCGACTGGGAATCGCCCGAGTTCGCCGTGCACAGCGACGACCCGCGCTGGATCATGCCCGACGAGGACCCGCTCGGCCGTCACCCCTGGTACAAGGCCCAGCCGATCGAGAAGCAGATCGCCATCGGCATGTGGCGCCAGGCCGGTATCGCCAAGGTCGGCCTGGATTTCGAGCAGCTGCTGATCCGTGGGCTGATGCAGTACCTGGTGTCGGTCCCCAACGGTGACCCCGAATTCCGGTACGTCACGCACGAGGCTGCCGAAGAGTGCAACCACACGATGATGTTCCAGGAAATGATCAACCGCATCGGCTATCGCGACGTGGTCGGCATGGGCACCATCGATCGCAAGCTGACGATGGCCATCTGGCCCGCGGTGAAGTACTTCCCCGAGCTGTTCTTCACGATGATCCTCGGCGGCGAGGAACCGATCGACCACCTGCAGAAGTCGCTGCTGCGCGCGGGCGTCGACCTGCATCCGATGGTCCAGCGGGTGATGCAGATCCACGTGGCCGAGGAAGCCCGGCATATCTCGTTCGCCCACGAATACCTGCGCCGGAACGTGCCCGGCATGAACCCGATCACGAAATCGGTGCTCTCCGTGGCTTTCCCGATCGCCATGCGAGTGATGCTCGACATGATCATGACGCCGCCGAAGGAATTCGTCGAGAAGTTCGACATTCCGGCGGAGGTCATGCGGGAGGCTTACTGGAGCAGCGAGGAATCGCAAACCACGATGCGCAATATCTTCGGTGACGTGCGCGCCCTCGCCACGAACAGCGGCCTGATGAACCCAGTCGCCAAGCTCACCTGGCGCCTGCTCGGCATCGACGGCCCGGTGACCCGCTACCGCAGCGAACCGGCTCGCAAAGTCGCCTGAGTGATCGAGTGAGTACGACGGCCCGCCGGATCACCGTTCCGGCGGGCCGTCGGCGTTCTCTTCGACTCCGGCCCCTTGCAGCGAAATCATCGATCGGCTGTACACCACCATGTACAGTTGACTATGGCCGATTACGACAGTGTGCCCCTGACCGAGTTACGTGGTCAGCTGGGCAGTGTTTTCGACGGGGTGTCCGCGAGCGGACGGCCGGTGATCGTGACGCGGGAGGGGAAAGAATTGGTCGCGGTGGTACCCGCTGGGGTGTTGCGGCACGGGGCGTTGCCCCCCGCGTACTTCAACGATGATCTCCGCGAACAGATCCTGGGCAAGCTCGACGCCAGGATCACCCAGCATTCCGCGGAGGACATCGCCGAGGCGCAAGCCAAACTGAGCAAGCTGATGGGCGCGCTGGACAGTCAGCAGTGAGCGTCGCCGATCACACCGCGCTCACCTCGCTGGCCTTGTCGCCGCTGTTCGGGCAGGTGATCATGCGCCAGTTCACCCAGCAGCGCCGAATCCTGGTGGTGCCCACCGTGAGCCTGATGGCCGCGATGCGCGCCGTCGACAACATCGACGAACTCGGCCGCCTGCTCGACAATCGCGTCGCCGTGCGCTGGGCCGAACTCGACGCGCCCACCGCCATCCGCATCGGCACCACGGTGCCCATCGTCGACGACCACCTCGACTGGCCGCTGATCGCGCCCGTGGTGTTCACCGCGCAGAATCTGGACATGCCGATCCTCACCGCCAAACCCGAGCTGTATCGCGGTTACAAAGTAGAGATCGCGAACATGCCATAGCCCATTCCAGAGGTTCTGAATTCGGCTTTCCCGGGGTAGTGACGGAGCCCACATCCGCTGTCGGTACGGTGCACAGCGGACGAATTACCAGGGAAAGCTGCACCAGGAACACTCGAGGAGAGCTGGTTATGCATCATCTGAGTTTCATGCGTCGCTTCACCACCGCGGTAGCCGTCACGTCGGCCGCCGTCGCCATCGTCTTCGCGGGCCCCGCGGTCGCGGATCCGAAGCCACAGACTGTCGATGTGGCCTCGGCCGTCTCGCAGCTGCGCACCTCGGTGGCGAACAATCCGGGCGCACTCGCCGCCCTCGACCAGCTCACCGCAAAGGGCAAGGTCGACGTCGCACTGCCCGCGCAGCCGTTCCAGATCCCCGCGACCTCCGATGTCGGCCAGAACGGCAGCGGACCCGGGGTGTACGGCTCGGGCATCGCCCTCGATATCGACGGCTTCCGCTTCGGCTTCTTCGGCGGGCCGGGCACCATCTCGCCCAATCAGGGTGCCGCCAAGCTCGAGGTCATGTGGCTGAATCTGTCCAACGGGCAGAGCGGCACCGCGGTCCTGAACGAACACCAGGACGTGCCGGTCGACACCACCATCCGCACCGCGCCGCTGAACACCGGCGGCGGGCTCATCGTGGCCGCGGTCTACGGCAACCTGTGGCACCGCTGGCCGGTGCCCGTCGACGAGGCGCACCCGGACGGGTTCGCCTACCAGCTCGGCACGATCCAGCAGCCCTCGTTCGGCGCTGTCACGCGTTGACTCTGGTCCACTCGCACCCCGGGTCCACTCGGTCCCGGGGTGCGTTGTCGTTTCGATGATGCAGCGCAACAGCTTCGGTGTGGCGTAGGTTGACCGACGTGGAGGATCTGGTCGACCGACTCGAAGAACTGGAACGCCGTGTTGCCGCGCTGGAGAGCGTGCGGCCCGAGGACGCGCAGCTGCCGTGGGCGGTGGCACGCCTGCGGCAGGAATTCGCCGATGCGGGCAAACGCACCGGCGGTGTGCTGCTGGCGGGCGCTCTGCAACTGCCCACCGGCGAGCGATTCGATTGGCAAGCGCAGTACCCCACCGACGCCATCGTCGGTGACGTGTGGACCATCGAGGCGGCCAATTGCCTTGCCGCACTTGCCGATCCGGTTCGTCTGCGGCTGCTTCAGGAAATCGTCTACGGACGCAGAACCGCCGCCGATCTCGCCGCCATCGCGGAATTGGGCACCTCGCCCGAGATCTACCAGCACCTGCGCCAGCTGGCCGCCGTCGGCTGGTTGCAGACCGCGGGCTTGGGCCGTTTCGAGGTGCCGGAGGGCAGGCTCGTCCCGCTCCTCGCGGTGCTGGCGGCGGCCCAGCGCTGATCTTGTGGAGATGTCCCAATTGCCCGGTTAGACTACTGTGACGCAAGGCACATCGACTGCTACGGTGAGCGTCGAGTGATCACATCAGCGGAGGTAGTCGAGTGAACGTGTCACATCTGCTCGAAAGCGTGAAGGCGCTCGGCGTGCTGCGCGCACGCGGGGTCTCCGACCCCAAGACGCCGCTCGAGACACTGCGGACGATGAAGGAATCCAAGATCTACGGCCCGCAGGCCACCCTCGTGCGCCATTCGGCCCGGATCGCCCCCGATCAGGTGGCCCTCGTGGACGAGCGCGGTGAGCTCACCTACCGCGAACTCGACCAGCAGTCCACCGCCATCGCCCGCGGCCTGCGCGAAAAGGGCATCGGCGAGGGCACGGTCATCGCCGTGCTGGCCCGCGATCACCGCGGCCTGATCATGTCGATGATCGCGGCGGGCAAGCTGGGTGCGCGGATCGCGCTGATGAACACCGGCTTCGCCAAGCCCCAGTTCGCCGAGGTGTGCGCACGCGAGAACGTCCGCGCGGTGCTGCACGACAGCGAGTTCCTCGGCCTGCTCGACGCCTTACCCGACGATCTACCGCGCTATCTCACCTGGGTCGACGAAGGCACCGAGCTTCCTTCTGGTGCGACGACATTCGATGACCTCATCGCGGGAAATTCCACCGATGATCTGCCCGCGCCGAGCAAGCCGGGCGGCTTCATCATCCTCACCAGCGGCACGACCGGCCTGCCGAAGGGCGCACCGCGCACCAAGGTCACGCCGATGGCCACCGCCCAGTTCGTCGACCGCATACCCTTCCCCCGGCGGGGAACGGCGATGATCGTGTCGCCGATCTTCCACAGCACGGGCCTCGGCACCTGGCTGGTCAACACGATCCTGTCGAACAAGATCGTCATGCGCCGTCGATTCGACGCCGAGGCCACCCTCGCCGCGATCGCCGAGCACAAGGTCGAGATGCTCGTCTGCGTACCGACGATGCTGCACCGGATGACCGAGCTGCCGCCGGAGGTCCACGCGAAATACGATCTGTCGTCGCTGAAGGTGATCCTGTTCGCCGGTTCCGCGCTTACCCCCGAGCTGTGCATCCGCGCCACCGAGGTCTTCGGACCGGTGCTCTACAACCTCTACGGGTCGACCGAGGTGGCGATCGCGACCATCGCGAACCCGGCCGAGCTGGCGGAAGCGCCGGGCACGGTCGGCCGGTCGCCGATCACCTGCGAGGTCCGCCTCTACGACGATCAGGACCAGCCGGTCCGCACACCCGGCACCCGCGCCCGGATCTTCGTGCGCAGTGGCGCGCCGTTCGAGGGCTACACCGACGGCAGGCACAAGCAGATCATCGACGGTTTCATGTCCAGCGGCGACATGGGCCATTTCACCGACTCCGGGCTGCTCATGGTCGACGGCCGCGACGACGACATGATCGTCTCCGGTGGCGAGAACGTGTACCCGCAGGAAGTCGAGAACCTGCTGGTCGAGCGGCCAGAGATCTTCGACGTGGCGGTGGTCGGCGTCGACGACCCGGAATTCGGAAAACGCTTGCGCGCCTTCGTCGTTCTCGAAGAAGGTCACACCGTCGAGGCAGCCGAACTCCAGGCGCACGTGAAGGCGAACCTGGCCAGGTTCAAGGTGCCGCGCGAGGTGGTCTTCCTCGACGAACTGCCCCGCAACGCCACCGGCAAGATCGTGCGCCGCACCCTCATCGACTATGAGGTCTCACAGGGATAGGCCCCTGGCCGACACGGAGTAGACAGCGCGGCCGGATCGCTTGCTAGTGTTGGCGACAGCACTGGATCTCGAAGACGCGGTCCGGCCTGCGGTTCTGCGTGGGCTCGGTCTGCCGGAAGGCTGTTCGATGTCTCTGTCTCTGCCCGCGCTAGGTTCCTCCGCCCGACGTGCCGGTGACTTCGCGCTCGGCGTCAAGGTCATGGTGGATCGCAAGCTGTTCAACCCGCTGCGCCTCGACCACGCCGCCCGTTCGTTCCGCAATGTCTCGAAGTTCGGCCCGTTCGCCGGCGTCGTCATGCATGCCGCGCAGAGCAGGCCGCAGGCGGGCGCGATCGTCGACGAACTGGGTGAGATCACCTTCGGCGAACTCGACGCACAGTCCAACGCCTTCGCCCGCGGCCTGCGCGCGAGCGGAATCAACGAGGGCGACGTGATCGCCGTGCTGGCCCGCGACCATCGCGGCATGGTGTTGAGCCTGCTCGCGGCGGGCAAGCTCGGCGTGCGCGCGGTGCTGATGAACACCGGGTTCGCCAAGCCGCAGTTCGCCGACGTGGCCGCCCGCGAGAAGGTCAAGGCGGTGCTGCACGACAGCGAGTTCCTCGACCTGATGAGCGCCATCCCCACCGAGATCCCGCGCGTACTCACCTGGGTCGACGAAGCGCACGGCGCCGACCCGTCGATCCCGACCGTGGCCTCGCTGTCGGCGGACCGTTCGACGGCCGCGATCACCGCGCCGGCCAAGCCCGGCGGCATGGTGATCCTGACCAGCGGCACCACCGGCACTCCCAAGGGCGCACCGCGCGACAAGGTGAGCCCGTTCGCCTCGGCGCAGTTCGTGGATCGGGTGCCGCTGCCCAACAACGGCACCATGATCATGGCGGCGCCGATCTTCCACGGCACCGGCCTGTCGCAGTTCACCCTCGGGCTCGCCCTGGGTAACCGGGTCATCTTCCAGCAGCGCCGGTTCGATCCGGAGCAGACCCTGGCCAACGTGGTGAAGTACAAGGCGGATTCGCTGGTCGTGGTGCCCACGATGCTGCAGCGCATCCTCGATCTGGACGAGCAGGTCCTGGCGAAGTACGACCCGTCGACGATGAAGGTCATCTTCGCCGCAGGCTCGGCGATCGCGCCCGACGTGGTGACCCGCACCCTCGACTACTTCGGTGATTCGCTCTACAACCTCTACGGCTCCACCGAATGCGCCGTGATGACCGTGGCCACCCCGGAGGATCTGCGCAAGGCGCCGACCACCGCGGGCAAGGCGCCGGTCGGCATCCGGATCGTGTTGCTCGACGAGAACCGCAAGCCGATCACCGCGCCGAATGTCACCGGCACGATCTTCGTCGACAACGGTTTCGCGTTCACCGGCTACACCGACGGGCGGACCAAGGAGATGGTCGACGGGATGATGTCCAGCGGCGACGTGGGTCATTTCGACGCCGACGGCCTGCTCTACATCGACGGCCGCGACGACGACATGATCGTTTCCGGCGGCGAGAACGTCTTCCCCCTGGAGGTGGAGAACCTCATCGCGGGTCGCGCCGACGTGTTCGAGGCGGCAGTGGTCGGCGTCGACGACCACGACTACGGCAAACGGCTGCGCGCGATCGTGGTGCCCGGCCCGGATTCCAAGCGTGACGCCAAGGAGATCAAGGACTACGTCCGTGAGAACCTGGCCCGTTACAAGGTGCCGCGCGAGGTGATCTTCGTCGACGAACTGCCTCGCAACGCGACCGGCAAACTGCTGCGCAAGCCGCTCACCGAGATGGCAGTCGACGCGGACTGAGCTCGTTTCGACCGTCTGACCTGGGCCGGGTATCCCGGTCGACTACTATCAGCGCGTGATCATCGGGTTCGAGCAGGCGTCCGCGCCGTCGCGTGCTTTCGGCGCGCGGCTGCGCGGTGCCTGCGCGGGCTCGATGTCGGGTGCGCTGTCGCTGGCGGCGCACGGGGTGGCCGCCGGTGGGACGCTGCCGGGTAGCACGGCGATGGTGTTGCTGGCGGCGGCCTCGGCGGTGGTCGGCGCGCTCGTCGCCGGGGTCGGGCCGCTGCGCGACGGTGCGCTCGGTCTGGCGGCGGTGTTGTTGGGCGGTCAGCTGATCGGCCACACCACGATGAGCTGGTCCGGGCACTCGCACTCGGCCGACGATTCCCTCGGCCTCGGCATGCTCACCGCCCACACCGTCGCGGCGCTGCTCGCCGCCGTCGTCATCGTCGGCGCCGAGGCCGCCTACCGGATCGGCAGCGCCGCCCTCGCGCGCATTCTGCCGCTGCGCTACCGCACTCCCCGCGTTCCCGACCCGGCGCCGTTGCGCCTGGCCCACCGCGATCGCGTCGTCCTGCGAATCTTCGCCACGACATCGCTGCGCACCCGCGCTCCCCCGCTCGCGATTCCTTTCTGACTTTTCCCTCACCCGGTGCACGAACTCGTCGTGCGCTGTCCGCGTATCGAACACGCGCCTCGTTGTCGACCCAATGTGCCGACGTCACCCGCTGAGCCAGATCTCTCGAGATGAGCGAAGTGGTCGACGTGCGGCGTCGGTCGGCCGCGTTCGCCCCGATCCGCGCGCACCGGATTCCAGTACTCCAGAAATGAATCAGCATGAGCATCACGGACACTCGTCCGGTCGAGGAGAACTCCCCCTCGGCACCACCGATCTCCGGTGACAGTCCGCGCTCCGGCGCACGCCGGGGCCGCCACCTCTATCCGCTGGCCATGCGCCTGCACTTCTACGCGGGGATCTTCGTCGCCCCGTTCATCCTGATCGCCGCGCTCACCGGCGCGCTGTACGCGATCGCGCCGACGATCGAAGGGTTCGTCTCGCGTGACCTGTTGACGGTCGAGACGACCGGTCCCGATCAGGCGCTGTCCGCCCAGGTCGGCGCGGCTGTCGCGGCCCGCCCTGACCTCACGCTGGTCGCCGTCGCTCCAGCCCCGAACGCGGGTGATACCACTCGCGTCCTGTTCAACGATCCGACGCTCGGTGATTCCGAGCGGCTGTCGGTGTTCGTCGACCCGCACACCGCCCAGCCGGTCGGCGAGTCCGTGGTCTACGGAAGCGGTGGCGCGCTGCCGCTGCGCACCTGGCTCAGCGAGTTCCATCGCAGCCTGCACCTGGGCGAACCCGGCAGGCTCTACAGCGAACTGGCCGCGTCGTGGCTGTGGGTGATCGCGCTGTTCGGGCTGGTGCTGTGGGTGCATCGGGTCCGTAAGCGGCGCGAGCGCGGATCCGCGCAGTGGTTGCTCAAGCCGGATCTTTCCCAGCCGAAGCGTCGAAAGATGAACTGGCACGGCGCGATCGGGGTCTGGATCCTGCCCGTAGTACTGCTGCTCTCCGCCACCGGCATGACCTGGTCGACCTATGCGGGCGAGAACGTCACGAAGCTGCGCGAAGAACTCAGCTGGACCACGCCCGCGGTGAGCGTCGCCCTGCCGGGCTCCGAGTCCGGTGCCGTGCCCGCGCCGAGCGAACATCACAGCGCGGGCCACACCGCACCCGCACCGGTCGACCCCGCGACTCAGATCGCACAACTCGACCGCGTCTACGAGGCGGCACGCGCCAACGGCATCACCCAGGGCGCCGAAATCGCCGTTCCGGCGACGCCCGCGAAGGCGTTCGGCGTCAAGGAACTGCGCCTGCCCGGCACCTATACGGTCGATTCGCTCGCCGTCGACGGGTCGACCGGCACGGTCACCGATCGACTGGCGTTCGCCGACTGGCCGCTGATGGCCAAGCTCACCAACTGGGGCATCGCCTTCCACATGGGTCTGCTGTTCGGCCTGGCCAACCAGCTGCTGCTGCTCGCGATCATGGGTGGCCTCGTCACCGTGATCACGCTCGGCTACCGCATGTGGTGGCAGCGCCGACCCACCCGGAGGGCCGCCCTGCCGGTCCCGCCACGACGTGGAGTGCTGCGCCGCACGTCGCTGTGGATCACCGTTCCGCTGGCCGGCGTCGCGGTCGCCGTCGCGTGGTTCATCCCGCTCATCGGGGTGAGTCTGCTCGTCTTCGGGCTCATCGATATCGCCTTGGGGCTCGCCGCTCGCGCGGACAAGGTGTAACGCATGGCTAACTATCGAGGAAACATCCCATGTAACCCATGACACTCGATGATCGGAGCTCGTCTATGAGAACCTCAGCTCGCGCAGTGGCGATGTGCCTGGCCGCTCCGGCCGTCGCGATCGCCTTGTCCGGCGTCGCCGCGGGTACAGCCGCCGCTGATCCCGGCTGCCAGGGGTCGATGAACGGCCCGTGGGCGTTCAACGGTGGGTGTTACGGCGGCGAGGGCACCTACCGGCTCGAGGTCGACTGCATCGGATACAACATCGCGCCCTTCGCCGTCGGGCCGTACACGATCCGCCAGGACCTGCCCGTCGGCCAGGCGGGCACGGTGGCGTGCTTCGGACCGAACTGGTCCAGCGCGGGCTGGGCGGTGGGTTCGCGGATCTTCCGGCTCTGACGCCGCGCCGCACGGACGAGGCACCTAGGATCCGATGATGCCGCTGTCCCGTCGACAACTCCTGCGCACCGGCGTGGCCGGATCGGTCGCGGCGCTGGTGGGGGTGTCGGCGGTGAGCAGCGCGAGGTTCGCCGCGCCACGGTGGCTCGGCGAACCGTTCTCCCTCGGGGTAGCTTCCGGCGAACCGACTCCGGACGGGGTGGTGTTGTGGACCCGCCTGGCCCCCGATCCGCTCGCACCCGACGGGTACGGCGGGATGACGGTCGACCCGGTGACCGTCGACTACGAGGTCGCCGAGGACGAACGATTCACCGACATCGTGGTCCGGGGTTCGGCGGTGGCCACCCGCGCATTGGGCCACAGCGTGCATCCCGAGGTTGCCGGGCTGGCACCGGATCGCTGGTACTACTACCGATTCCGGGCCGGCTCGGCGATCTCCCCGATCGGCCGCACCCGCACCTCCCCGCCACCGAACAGCCCGACCGAGCGGCTCCGGTTCGCTTTCGCGTCGTGCCAGTCGTGGAGTTCGGGCTACTACACCGCCTATGAACACCTCAGCGCCGAAGATCTCGACCTCGTCGTCCATCTCGGCGACTACATCTACGAATCCTCCTGGGTGCTGGCCCGTCGCGGTGCGCACCTGCCGCCGCAACTCGCCGGCGAGGCAGTGGATCTGGCCGGCTACCGATTGCGCTACGCCCAAGCCAAAGGCGAAGCGCCGCTGCAGGCCGCGCACGCGGCGTTCCCATGGCTGGTCACCCTCGACGACCACGAACTCGACAACAACTGGGCCGGTGACAGTCCCGGCCTCGGACTCGACGTGTACCGCGTCCAGCCGCTGTTCCGACGCCGCAAAGCCGCAGCCTTCCAAGCCATGTACGAGCACCAGCCGATGCGCTTGGCCCAGCTCCCCTCCGGCCCGTCGATGCACCTGCACCGCCGCTACCGGTTCGGCGATCTGGCCGAGTTCACCATGATCGACACCCGGCAGTACCGAACCCCCCAGGCCTGCGGCGACGGCTCCGCGGTGATCGGCTGCGCCGAGCGGTTCGACACCGGCCGCACCCTTCTCGGTGCGGCCCAACGTGATTGGCTCGTCGACGGCTTCGCCACCTCGACCGCGCGCTGGCAGGTACTCGGCAACCAGGTCGCCATGGCCCAGTCCGACTACGACCCCGGCCCCGACCTGCTCCTCGGCACGGATGCGTGGGACGGCTATGTCGCCGACCGCAATACAGTCCTGGCCGCGGCGGCCGACCACGCGGTCGACAATCTGGTCGTGATCACCGGCGACCGCCACGAGAACTACGTCGCCGACCTACGCCGCGACTACGCCGATCCCGAATCACCGGTCGTAGCAACCGAGTTCACCGGAACCTCGATCAGCACCGGCAGCGACGGCGCCGACCTCACCGACGGGGGGCGCGCGCTGCTCGCCGGCAATCCGGACCTGAAGTTCTACAACCGCCAGCGCGGCTATGTCCGCGTCGACCTCGATCATCGGCAGTGGCGCAACGACTTCCGCGTTGTCCCATATGTCAGCCGACCGGGCGCGCCGATCAGCACGCGCGCGAGTTTCGTCGTCGAGAACGCGGTCCCCGGCGCGACCCCAGCGTGAGACCCGACGCACACGCGTTATGGATCCGGGGTGAATTCCTCCATGGTCATCGCCGTAACCTCGGGGACCTGCACCGGGCGCAGCAGCGTCCAGCCGATGAACACGACAGCGACCCCGAGCATGCCGAGGCCCGCC
Source organism: Nocardia salmonicida NBRC 13393 (assembly GCF_001613085.1). Lineage (GTDB taxonomy): Bacteria > Actinomycetota > Actinomycetes > Mycobacteriales > Mycobacteriaceae > Nocardia > Nocardia salmonicida. The sequence goes on along the minus strand of NZ_BDBR01000009.1, from coordinate 167,948 downwards.
CACAGGTTCACATCGATCCCGCCGGTCTTGGCTTCCTGGGCCGCGCTGTCCTGCACCAGCGAGGTGATCACCAGGACCGCGCCGTAGCTGCCGAGCAGCGCACCGATGATGGTGCGGATATCGAAAAGCATTGTGCTGGCTCCTTATCCGACGATGATGTTGAGCGCGATCACCAGCACGAGCGCGATCCCCGCGAGCAGGACCGGCCGCTGATACCAGGGCAGCGAGTCGGCATCGGCATCGGTGCGCATCGCCTTCGGCGTCTCGGAATACACCAGGCCCACCAGTTCGGCCGCCGGTTTCGGCTGGGTCACCACGGTGACCGCGACGCTGACGACGATGTCGACCACGAACGCGGCGCCCGCGGCGACGAAGCTGGCGCCCTGCCCGGACAGGTTGGTCACCCCGGTCTCGTTGAGCAGGAACACGAAAACGGCGGCGAGGGTGCCGCTGACCAGGCCGACCCACCCCGCGGTCGGCGTCATCCGCTTCCACATCATGCCGAGAATGAACGTCGCGAACAGCGGCGCGTTGAAGAAACTGAACAGGGTCTGCAGGTAGTCCATCATGTTGCTGAACCCGCCCGCGATGAACGCGGTGAAGATCGCCGCCCCCGTCGCACCGACCGTGGCCAGCCTGCCCACCTTCAGGTAGTACCCGTCGGGACGACCCTTGCGGATGTACTGCTGCCACAGATCGAAGCTGAACACAGTATTGAACGCCGAGACATTGGCCGCCATACCCGCCATGAACGCCGCGAGCAGACCCGCGAGCCCGACTCCGAGAAGTCCGTTGGGCAGCACTTCTTTCATCAAGAACAACAGCGCCTGGTTGTAGGTGACGTCGCCCTCGAAATCGGGGTTCGCGGTGACCTGCTGTTTGTACTCGATCATCTGCGGCACCAGGACCGCGCTGATCATGCCGGGAATCACCACGATCAGCGGGATGAACATCTTCGGATAGGCGCCGATGATGGGTGTGCGCTGCGCGGCCGAGATCGAGTGAGTCGCCAACGCGCGCTGCACTTCCACGAAGTTGGTGGTCCAATAGCCGAAGGACAGCACGAAGCCGAGACCGAAGACGATGCCCATGATCGAGGCGAAGTTGTCGGTGAACCCGCTCATCGCGTTGCCCGGCCAGGTTTGCAACTGGTCGGCACCACCCGGCGAGGCGGATACCTTGTCCTGCAAGCCCTCCCAGCCTCCGACGCGGTGCAGACCGACCAGGGTGAGCGGCAGCAGCGCGGCGACGATCACGAAGAACTGCAGCACCTCGTTGTAGATCGCGGCCGAGAGCCCGCCGAGGGTGACGTAGGACAGCACGATCACCGCGGCCGCGACCACCGAGATCCACAGCGGCCAGCCGAGCAGCACGTTCACGATGGTGCCCAGCAGGTAGAGGTTCACCCCCGCGATCAGCACCTGAGCCACCGCGAAACTCAACGCGTTCACCAGGTGGGCGCCGGTTCCGAAACGCCTGCGCATGAATTCGGGCACCGAACGCACTTTGGAGCCGTAGTAGAACGGCATCATCACCACGCCGAGGAACAGCATCGCGGGTACGGCGCCGATCCAGAAGTAGTTGAACGTGGGGAAACCGTATTGAGCGCCGTTGGCCGACATTCCCATGATCTCCACCGCGCCGAGGTTGGCGGAGATGAACGCCAGACCCGTCACCCACGCGGGAAGCGAACGCCCGGACAGGAAGAAGTCGACACTCGACGACACCCGGCGCCTGGCGATCAGGCCGATTCCGAGAACGAAGACGAAGTACAGGGCGACCAGCGCGTAGTCGACCGGCGCGGCGTCGAGTCTCAGGGTCGATGAGGCCTCGTGCGTGACAGACGAAAAGGCAAGCAGCACAGCATGTCCCTCCTGACCTGGAGCCGGACGGCACACGAGACTCGTTCACACGGCGCGAAATGCGTCGTCCGTCGAACTGTTTCGGGTGCTTCCACTGTGCGTGTCGGTGCCGTGCCTCACAGCGAAATCGCGCTGAACAAAATTCACTCCAGTTTGTGCGCACCCGCGGCGGGCTCGACGGCGAAGACGCGGGGCGGGGTGAAGCCTGATGCGGCGAAACGGTCCGTGATGGCCCCGGCGACCTCCGCGTCCCGGTCGACCAAGGCGATAACGCTGCCGCCGAAGCCGCCGCCGACCATTCGCGCACCGTGCGCGCCCGCGTCGAGGGCCGCTTCGACCGCGAGATCCAGTGTGGGCGCTGATACTTCGAAGTCTTGTCGGAGCGAACGATGTGAGGCGGTGAGCAGCTCACCGATCGTCCGCGGGTCCGCACCGGCGCGTAGCCGGTCGACGACAGCGAGTACTCGCGCGTTCTCGGTGACCACGTGGGTCGCGCGGCGTCGAAGCAGCGGATCCTTCAGGCGTAGAAGGTCTTCGGAGGTGGCGTCGCGTAGAGCAGGCAGGTTCAGCGCATCGGCGGCGGCTTCGCATTGCGCCCTGCGCTCGGCGTATCCGCCGTCGGCCAGGTCGTGCGGGCTACCGGTGTCGGCGACGAGCAGGGCCAGTCCGGCGGCATCGAGAGCGAACGGAATCTGTGCAGCGGCAGCAGGTTCCGCGCCGGTGAAGGCGCGGATGTCGAGGAACAGGGCATGGCCTTCGGTGCACAGAATCGAGGCCGACTGATCGAGCAGGCCGGTCGGCACTCCGGCGAAACCGTTCTCCGCCGCCCTGGCGATCTCGACCATGTTCCGATCGGTGAGTTCGGGCGCGAACAGATCGCGCAACGCGATCGTCACCGCGCAGCACAGGGCCGCCGACGAGGACAGCCCGGCCCCGATCGGTACCGCACCGTCGAGTTCGAGGGTCACGCCGTCGACTCCATGACCCCCGCGGACGAACTCGTCGACGACGCCGAGCGGATAGCGCGCCCAGCCCGGCAACCGATCCCGTTGCGCCACAAGCTCATCGATCCGCACCTCGACGACCTCGCCCGGCCGCTGCGCCGAGATGAGCCGCACCAGCCCGTCGCCGCGCGGCGCGGCACCGCAGACCACACCGAGCGACAGCGCGATCGGGAGCACGAACCCGTCGTTGTAGTCGGTGTGCTCGCCGATGATGTTGACCCGGCCCGGCGCGATCCACTTGTCCACCCGTTCTTCCCTTCCGCTTCCTGCGACGATGCCACCACCGAACACCGCGCCAGGCGATCGTGCGACACCGGGTGCCGAATCGGTATCCGGCAATGCTCACAACGCATCGACAGCAGGGCCGTGGACGTGTCATGATCGACTGGGTTGTAAAGGTTTTGAGCGTCGGCGCCTGCCGGCCGGGGATAGTGCTCGAACAACAACACTCGGTGCTCTCGGCCGATACTTCGAGTGATTCACCGGCTTCCCATTCGATCGACGCTCGTCGCGTGCGCAGCAAGATCGAGGGGGGCTGATGACCATCAGCGAGACACGCTACGGGAGCCTGCGACGATGCGTGGTGCTGATCGGGGCGGCGGGGGCCGTGCTGATCGCGCCGTTGTCGGGTGGCCGGGCGCTGCCGTTTCTGCTGCTCATCGTGATCGTCGCCGGCTCGCTGGCGATGATCGGGTACGGCATGTACAGCCACCGACCCGCGCACCGGCTGCCGTGGTATTTGCTGGCAGCCTCGGTTCCGCTGTTCGCGGCGGGTACCGCGATACGCGCGCTCGGAGTGCACCCGAGCTGGCACCCGGTCGACGATCTGTGCACCTTGGCGGCGTACCTGTGTCTCGGCCTCGCCGCCGTCGGCTGGCTACAGCCGCGCAGACTCCGTCACGCCCGTGACCTATGGCTGGACTCGACGCTCATCGGACTCAGCGCGCTGCTGGCCTCGTGGACCTTCCTGATCTCGCCGATTCTGCGACACTGCACCGGGTTCGTCGATACCGCGTTGGCCGCGAGCTATCCGGTGATCCACGCCTTGCTGGCGACCGTGCTCGCGCATTCGCTGGCGACGGTGGTTCGCTCGGAGACCTCACTGCGGTTGCTGCAAGCGGCGCTGATCACTGTGCTCTTCGGCGGATTGATCGAAAGCCTCACTGCCGCAGGCACGTTCGCGATAGATCCCGAGTTCGCGTTGGTGCCGCAGCAGTGGGCGTATCTGCTGGCCGGGCTGGCCGCGGTACAGCCGACGATGGGGGCGCTGCGTGACGCCGAGGATGTGGGACCGCATCGTTCGCGGCAGCGGGCCGGAATGATCGCGGTGGCACTGGTGGCAGCCTCACTGGTCAGCGTGCTGGGCGCCGATCTCGCGGTCGTCGACCGGGTGGTGATCTGTTCGCTGCTCACGCTGCTGCTGGTCGGCGTGCTGGTGCGCAGCGAACGCGCCATCACCCGCAGCATGCGCAGCGAACGCCGAGCCCAATACCAGGCCGACCACGACCTGCTCACCGGCCTGTTCAACCGCGCCGCCCTGCTGCGCGCACCGCACCGCTACCGCGAACAGTGGGCCGGAAAACCGATGTGTCTGCTGTTCATCGACCTCGACGGCTTCAAGATGGTCAACGACAGCTACGGACACGCCGTCGGCGACGAACTCATCGCCAACGCCGCCTCCCGCATCCGCCGCACCACCACCAGCGCCGACCTCACCGCCCGCTACGGAGGCGACGAATTCGTGGTGCTGGCGCCCCGCACCCGCACCGAAGCCGCGGTCCTGGCCGAACACATCCTCGGCGCGTTCATCCGCCCCTTCGCACTGAGCTGTGGCGAAATCCCCATCACCGCCAGCATCGGCGTCGCCTGCCTGACCACCTGCCCCACGGAGAAGACGATCTACGACCTCATCCGCACCGCCGACGCCGCGATGTATCACGCCAAGGAATACCGCCTCGGCCTCACCTTTCACGATGAATTGAGTAAGCCCTCGATCCGCCGCCTGAGCTCCGCCGCCCCGCGAATTCAGCGAGTCGCGCGGTAGCTCGACGGTTCGCTCAATCCCCCAACTCCTCCAACAGCTTTCGAGCGGCCTCCAGCTCGGCCTGCAACTGCGCGACCTTCGCCTGCTGAACGCCCCGAGCAGCCTCCAGAATCCCGGCCACCACTTCCTCCACCTCGGGATGCAGGATCTTCGCCGCCTGGGCAACGGCCGCGCTACTGACGGCCATCCCCTTCACACTGCGCTTCTTGCCGTTGACCACATCGACGGTCCACTCCCCGTCGGCGGTACCGGTGAGCGTGACGGTTACCTCGGGAGCCTTCGCCTTGCGCGCCGCGGCGGTTTTCGCGGGCCGCGGTGCGGCCGGAGCGGTCTTGGCGGCGTCATCGGATACCGGGGCGAGCGACCTCGGCGCGGGCGTAGCAGCGCTCGGCAGGGTCGACGGCTGGGTCACAGTGTTGTCCTTTCGGTTGCTCGGTGCGGGGGTACTTTCCGGGCGGGTCTTCGCGGAACCGCCCGGCGTTACGGTAGTCCCGCGGGCCGGCTTGGTGAGCGTCACCTCGCTCGGGCCGAACGAGAGCACATCTTTGGAACCGGTCGGCCGCACCTGCAGGAAGTCGCCGGCGGACGGATCGTCGAGCGCGACTACCTTGCCCGACTTCCCCTCGGCGACGCCGACAGCGGCGGCGGTGAACCACACCATCGGCGGTTTGCCCTCGGCGAGCTCGCCTGCGATTCGCGCGAGCTCGGCGTCGGACAGTACCGGCGGTGCTGATCGGCGGGATGCGGACTTGGTGCTCGGCGAGGACATCGTGGACTCCGGGGGTTGGTGCTACAGCGTGGTCTGTGGCACCGATGATGCCCCACAGCACCGACAAGTTCTCCCCCGAGCCGCCCACACGGCCCGAAAACCCCTCCCGCACGGGTATTCCGGACCGCGATACGATCAGCCGCGAGTGGCGTTGCCGCGCGTCGTGGGCCGAATGTTCTCGCGCACCGCGGCCACATCCCGATAGCCGTTGACCGCCATCAACAGGTCCGCTTCGGCGGCGTAGCTGCGCAGCAGATGCACCAGACCGCGTACACCGCCCAGTGCGAGCGCGTACACATAGGGCCTACCGAGCCCGACCATCGTCGCCCCGAGTCCGAGCGCCTTCACCACATCGGCGCCCGAGCGCACCCCGGAGTCGAACAACACCGGCACCCGGTCATCACAGGCGGCCACGACCGCGGGCAAAGTCTCCAGCGCGCTCAGACCACCGTTGGCCTGGCGCCCACCGTGATTGGAGCAGTAGATCCCGTCGGCGCCGAGGTCGATCGCCTTGCGCGCGTCGTCGGGGTGGGAGATGCCCTTGAGGATGAGCGGCAGGTCGGTGATCGAGCGCAACCAGCCGAGGTCGTCCCAGGTCAGCGAATTGCCGAAGGTCGCGATCCAGTGCAGGACAATCATTTTGGGGTCGTCGGAGCCGACCATCTTCTGGAAGACCGGGTCGCTGGTGTAGTTCTTCAGCACATGCCCACGCAACTGCGGGAAGTTGCCACTGGCCAGGTCGCGCGGCCGCCAACCGGGTACCCAGGTGTCGAGGGTGACGGTGATGCCCGCGTAGCCGGCGGCCTCGGCGCGGTGCACCAGGCTCTCGGCGAGTTCCCGGTTCTTCGGCGTGTACAGCTGGAAGAAGGAGGGCGTATCGCCCGCATGCGGACGCACGTCTTCGAGCGGATCCTCCATCAGCGTGGAGTACATCGCGGGCACACCGGTCTGCGCCGACGCCTCGGCCACCGCGATGTCACCGTGGCCCTTCTCGCCGACCAGACCGATCACGCCCACCGGCGCGAGGAACAGCGGGCTGGCGAAGGTGTGGCCGAACGCGGTGACGGTGAGGTCGCGCTCGGTGGCACCGACCAGCATCCGCGGCACCAGACCCCAGTCGGCGAAGGCTTCGGCGTTGCGCCGCTGTGTGAGCTCGTCGCCCGCCCCGCCTGCTATATAGTTCAGCAACGAATCCGGCAGTGCCGCAGTGGCTTTGCGCTCGAGGGTCGCGTAATCCATGGGAAATTCGGGCTGGATCCCACCGAGCGCGGCCAGGTAGATCTCGTTCTGATAGTCGGCGAACTGACTCATTGCTGCACTTTCGCACGCCGACCGGCGTTCACCGACCGCAGGGGGGATGTAAGGTGCGTCATACTCGAAAATACGAGATTGTGAGTACCCCTGTCGTGACCGTCGTCGAACACTCGGCTGCGTCCGCCGATCCGGACGCCCTACTCGCCGACCGCGTCCATTGCGATGCCATCCGTCACTTGACCCGCCTCGCGCTCGGGCTCTCCCAGGATTCGATGGATCTGCTGACCTCGGTCACCGATCGACTGCGGGCCGCCGAGGGCGCCCTGCGCGATCCACTCACCAGCGACCTCGGCTACGACTGAAGCTCGTCACCGCCGCCGCGCGGTGAGCGCCGCCAGATCGGCGAGCCGATGCGCGCGGGCGATCTCCGCGGGGGTGAACGGTTCGTCCGGGCGAACGAAACCCCAGCGACTGTCGTCGCGGTCCAATTCCAGCAGGGTGCCCTCGCCCGGTTCGGCCACCTCCGCCGTGCCCGGCGCGAGGTAGCGCGCACCGAGTAGTTCGGCGACGGCCAGGGGCAATTCGTCCGGATCGCCGACGATGCGGGCAGCGATCGCGAGCGCTTTGGTCTGCCCGTCGATCAGCGACAGCACCGTCGCGGGCCACACCCGCACCTCCGAACCTCCCGCGTGCTCCACGGCGGTGGTGATCGCCTGCGCGGTGATCTCGGCGGGCGCGGCGACGACGAGTTCGTCGAGTACCGCATCCTCGAGTTGGTGCACGTGCACGGTGAGAATGTTGGCGTCGCGGTGGGCGAGATGCTTGGCCAGCGTCTCGAGCGCGCCGGGTCGATCGGCCAGGCGCACACGGATCCGCCAGAGCGCGGGCGCGGCGTCGATGCGGTCGCGCGTGCGGAGCTCCGGGCTGTGCAGCCAGCCGCCGAGCATCCGCATCGCCGATGGTTCCACCACCCAGATCACCAGGATCGTGGTGGTGATCGTCAGCAACGTGACAGTGAGCAGGTACGGCGGGTGCAGGTGGACCACCAGCGCGTGCAGCGCCAGTTCCACCGGGAACACCGCGGCGAGTTTGGCGAGGGTGAGCCTGGTTCGCCCCGGATGCGGCAGTCTGCCGCAGACCTCGCAGGCCAGGACCGTGACACGGGGACGCACTGCGAATCGCCTCATGCGGGTCAGCGTCTCCGGCATTCGTGTCGATCTTGGACGACGTGCGTAACGGCGATGTGAAAGCCGACGCGAAAACTGTTGACCTGCAAAGACTTCCCCGGTGATACCGAACACCCGCGAGTCTCGACTGTGACCGTCAGCACCATTTACTCGATAGTCCGCAGCAACGATTGTGACTCGCATCACCAAAAACCATTGACAAACCAACACAAACGGGCATAAAACAACATAAGTACAGATTCGCTGAGACCGGAGGAAACCATGTACGCCGAGGAACGGCAGCAGGCGATCGCGACCCTCATCGGGCATCGCGGGCGCGTCTCCGTCGCCGAACTCGCCGACCAGTACGGAGTCACCACCGAAACCGTGCGCCGCGATCTCGCGGTGCTCGACCGGCTCGGGGTGATCCGGCGGGTACACGGCGGCGCGGTGGGTTCCGGCGCGCTCACCACGTTCGAACCGGGCACCGCCGAGCGCGACAGCACCCGCGCCGCGGAGAAGGACCGCATCGCCGAACTCGCGCAGCGGTACCTGCCGGGCTCCGGCGGCAGCGTGCTGTTCGACGCGGGCACGACCACCGTGCGGGTGGCCGCGGCTATGGCGATCGACATCGATCTGGTCACCGTCACCAACTCGCTGCCGGTCGCCGCGCGGCTCACCGGGTTCGCCGGCGTGCGGCTGCATCTGCTCGGCGGACGGGTGCGCGGAATCACCCAGGCCGCCGTCGGCGCCGAGACCCTGCGGCTGCTCGGCGAATTGCGGGTCGACGTCGCGTTTCTCGGTACCAACGCGCTGACGGTGCGGCATGGGCTGTCCACTCCCGATCCCGAGGAGGCGGCCGTGAAACGCGCGATGATCGCCGCCGCCGATCGGGTGGTCGTGGTCGCCGACGCGAGCAAGATCGGACGCGAGGACTTCGTGCGCTTCGGCGATGCCGCCGATATCGACGTCCTGGTCACCGATGCCGACATCCCGGCCACCGCGCACGCGGAACTGGTCGCCGCGGGAATCGAGGTGGTGCTCGCATGATCGTCACACTGACCGCGAATCCGAGTGTCGACCGCACGGTCACCCTCACCGAGCCGTTGCGGCGCGGGCAGGTGCATCGCGCGGCGAGCGTCACATCGCATCCCGGCGGTAAAGGGGTCAACGTCGCACGGGTGGTGGCCGGAGGCGGGGCGCCGGTGCTGGCTGTATTACCAGGGTCCGACGACGACCCCGTGGTGCACGGATTGCGCACGGCGGGAATCGCATTCCGCACGGTGCCGGTGGCGGGCGGGCCGAGGGTGAATCTGACCATCGCCGAAACCGACGGCACCACGACCAAGATCAACGAGCCCGGTCATCCGTTGACCGCGCGCGATCTGGCCGCGCTCACGGCGCTGCTCGTCGAGTCGGCCGCGGGAGCGGAGTGGATCGTGCTGTCCGGGTCGCTGCCGCCGGGGGTGCCCGTCGGCTGGTACGCGGAGCTCGTCGCGACGGTGTCATCCAGCCGAACTCGGCGTACCCGCGTCGCCGTCGACACCTCGGACGCTCCCCTGCTCGCCCTGTTCGACGAATCAGTAGGCGCCGCACCGGATCTGATCAAACCGAATACCGAGGAACTGGCCCAGCTCACCGGCCTGGACCCGGTCGACCTCGAAAACCCCACGGCCGCGGCCGAAGCCGCCGCGACCCTGATCGACCGCGGTGTCGGCGCGGTCCTGGCCACCCTCGGTGCGGCGGGCGCGGTGCTGGTCACCGCCGATGGCGCCTGGTTCGCCGCGGCCCCGCCGATCGTCCCGCGCAGCACCGTCGGTGCGGGTGACTCGGCGCTGGCCGGCTACCTGCTCGCCGATCTCGCGGGCGCCTCCCCCGCGGATCGACTCCGCACCGCCGTCGCCTACGGCAGCGCCGCCACCGCGTTGCCCGGCACCGAACTGCCAGGCCCCGCCGACGTCGTCCTCGAGGCCGTGACGGCCAACCCACTCACCGCCTCCGAACGCTCCACGCCATAAACACCGCCCCTGCCTGCTCCACCCCACTCCGGAAAGACACGACGATGGCCGATTCGATCATCACTCCCACCTTGATCGCACTGGACGCCGACCTCGGCGCCGACAAGAGCGCGGTGATCACCGCGCTCGCGGGCCGACTCGCCGCCGCGGACCGCGCCACCGACGCCGCCGCGGTCGCGGAGGCCGCCTCGGTCAGGGAGACGCAGTCGGCCACCGGCCTCCCCGGCGGCATCGCGATCCCCCACTGTCGATCGGCCGCCGTCTCGACGGCGTCGCTGGCCTTCGCCCGCCTCACCCCCGCCGTCGACTTCGGCGCCCCCGACGGGCCCGCCGACCTGGTCTTCCTGATCGCCGCCCCGGACGGAGCGGGGGCCGAGCACATGAAACTGCTGTCCTCCCTGGCTCGTGCGCTGGTCCGGCCCCCGTTCGTCGCCGACCTGCGTGCCGCCGCGACCCCGGCAGAGGTGGTCGCCCTCGTCGACGGCGTCATCAATCCCCCACCGGCCGGATCCCCCGCCGCCGCGGGTTCGGCGAGTCCTGCTGGGTCTACGGCTGGGTCTGATTCGACCGCAGACAGGGCAGGTTCGTCCGCCGCTGCCGGCGAGCCCGGCGGGGCTCCCGCCGAGAATCGCATCAGTGCGGCAACCGTCGCCGGTGCGGCAACCGGTGTGACCGTTTCCGGCGCAAAGGCCGGTGATGGCACGACTGCGCTCCTCGGGGACGCGGGCGGAGCCGACAGCTCGACGTCAGCCGGGGGCGCCGCCAGCGGTGCGTCGGCAGACAACGCACCGGCATCCGGCGCGCCGAAGAAGATCGTCGCCGTGACCGCCTGCCCCACCGGCATCGCCCACACCTACATGGCCGCCGACTCGCTGGTCGCCGCGGGCGAACGCGCCGGAGTCGACGTGGCAGTGGAAACCCAGGGGTCGAGCGGCGGCGACACACTCGACCCGTCGACGATCGCCGCCGCCGACGCCGTCATCTTCGCCACCGATGTCGGGGTGAAGGATCGCGGCAGGTTCGCGGGCAAGCCCATGATCGAGTCCGGCGTCAAACGCGCCATCAGCGAGCCCGACACGATGATCGCGGAGGCCCTCGCGGCGAGCACCAGCGCGGGCGCTGCCACGGTCGGCGGTACCGCACCCGCGCCCTCGCGGACAGCGGCCAAGGGCATCGGCTGGGGTACCCGCCTGCGCCAGATCCTGCTCACCGGCGTCAGTTACATGATCCCGTTCGTCGCCGCAGGCGGTCTGCTGATCGCGCTGAGCTTCCTGCTCGGCGGCTACGAGATCTCCGACAGCGCGAAAACGATCGTGCTCGACAACTCGATCACCGACCTGCCCGACGGTGGTCTGGCCACCTATTTCGGTGCGGTGCTCTTCCAGATCGGCTCACTCGCCTTCAGCTTCCTCGTTCCGGCACTGGCCGGATACATCGCGTTCGCGATCGCCGACCGTCCCGGTCTGGCCCCGGGGTTCACGGCAGGCGCGATCGCGATCTTCGTCGGCGCGGGCTTCCTCGGCGGCCTGGTCGGCGGTCTGGTGGCCGGATTCGCGGCCCTGTGGGTGAGCAAGCTACCGGTCCCGACGTGGGCTCGCGGGCTGATGCCGGTGGTGGTCATCCCGCTGCTGGCCTCGGCGATCGTCGGCATCTTGATGTTGGTCCTGCTCGGTAAGCCCCTCGCCGCCGTGACCAACGGGCTCACCGACTGGCTCAACGGCCTGTCCGGCAGCTCCGCTGTCGCGCTGGGTGTCATCCTGGGCGTGATGATGTGCTTCGACCTCGGTGGGCCCGTCAACAAGGCCGCCTACGCGTTCGCCGCCGCGGGCCTGTCGGTGACCGACACCGCCACCCTGCGGATCATGGCCGCGGTGATGGCCGCGGGCATGGTCCCGCCGCTGGCGATGGCACTGTCGACCGTCCTGCGCCCTGGCCTCTATACCGAGGCCGAACGCGAGAACGGCAAGGCCGCCTGGCTACTCGGCGCCTCGTTCATCTCCGAGGGCGCGATCCCGTTCGCCGCCGCCGACCCGCTTCGGGTACTGCCGTCGATGATGGTCGGCGGCGCGGTGACCGGCGGGCTGATCATGGCCACCGACGTCACCCTGAGCGCGCCGCACGGCGGCATCTTCGTGTTCTTCGCGATCGGGCACCTCGGCTGGTTCCTGGTGTCGCTGGTCGCGGGCACTCTGGTCGCCGCGGCCTGCGTCACCCTCGCCAAGCAATTCACCCGCAAGCAGTCCGTCGCCCCTGTTCTCACCACCGCGTAATCCGTTCGCACACAAGGAGATATCCCATGGCAAGCACCACCGTCACCGTCGGCTCCTCGGTCGGCCTGCACGCCCGCCCCGCGGCCCTGATCGCCGAAGCGGTCGGCGCAGCAGGTGTTCCCGTCACCATCGCGGTCACGGGCGGCGACCCGGTAGACGCGGGCTCAGCGCTCATGATCATGACCCTCGGCGCAGGCCAGGGCGCGGAAGTCGTGATCAGCAGCGACGACCAGCCGACCCTCGACAAGATCGCCGAACTCGTCGCCAGTGACCTCGACGCCTAGTCTCGAATAACGCGAAAGGCCCGGAACCAGTGGTTCCGGGCCTTTCGATTTGTAGCGGGGACAGGATTTGAACCTGCGACCTCTGGGTTATGAGCCCAGCGAGCTACCGAGCTGCTCCACCCCGCGTCGGTGTGAACACAACATTACACACAGGTGCGCGCAGGCGCCAAATCGTGAGGTCAGCATGCGTTTTCCGGCAGATTCGCGCAATCCGCGCCGAGCGATGCCGCAGCTCGAGGCCATCGAATGTGGCAGCCATCACACATTCCGGCAACCGCGCGCGTCGGGGCCGAGTTTCGGTGAGCGGCGTCACTATCACCTCGTGATCCCGAACACATAACGGTGCAATTACAGACCGCACGGAATCTAGGTATTCCCACTGGTTATGCGGTGTAAACATCGAAAAGGCGGCTATTCCATTCATAGAATCTGCCCGTTATCAAGATGTGATCGGCATCGATTCATTGGTTAGCGTCTCCTCCATGACTGAGACCCGGAAATTCAGCACCCGCGCCCTTGGCGTCGCCGCCATCGCCGGCGCCCTTGTTGCCGTTCCGTTCGGCCTCGCCACCGGTACCGCTTCTGCCGCCGCCTACAACTGGGACGGCGTCGCCCAGTGCGAGAGCGGTGGCAACTGGGGCATCAACACCGGCAACGGCTACTACGGCGGGCTGCAGTTCTCGCAGAGCACCTGGGCTGCCAACGGCGGCCAGGGTTCGGCGCACAACGCCAGCAAGGAAGAGCAGATCCGCGTCGCGGAGAACGTGCTCGCCAGCCAGGGCGTCGGCGCGTGGCCGCACTGCGGCCAGTTCCTCCAGTCGGGCGCGTCCGAGCCCGAGGTTGTCGAGGAGCCCGCTGTCGAACTGCCGGTCGAGCTGCCCGCCGAGGCGAAGACCGATGTCCAGGCTGCCGTCGACCAGGCCAAGGCCACGGGCAAGGCCCTGGCCGACCAGTACGGTGTCGCCGGTCAGTACCAGGATCTGCTGAACGCCAATGCTCCGCTGATCGCCTCGATCGGCGGCTGATCCACCGTTTCCCCCTGCACAAGAAAGGCCCCGTCATCCAGACGGGGCCTTTCTTGCTGCTGCGCGGTCGGCTATCGGCCGCCGGCGTCCTGATACGCCTTTACCGCGGTGTCCAGTTCTTCGAGTGCCTTACCGAAATCGGTGAAGTTACCCGTCCGCATCGCCGTGCGCACCGCCTCGATCTTGCGGCTGAGCTCTGCGGCCGCGGCCTCCTGGCCGGTCGAACCCACGGGGGGTGTCGTCCCCGGCTGCGGCGTCGTGCCACCGCCGGGCGGAGTGACCGTGCCCGGGTCGACCGGTGGGGTCGCTCCCGGTTTCGGCTTCACCGACGGATCGCCACCGAACGGTGTCGCCAGCGAACCCGCACCCGGCATCACCTGGTTCAGGGCTTCGGCCAGCGTCGGCGCATACCCGACCTTCACGCTGCCCGCCGCGTCGCGGTAGCTCACCAGCACGCGCAACAGCTGCGGGAAGGTCGACGAACCGGTGTTGCGTTCGTTGTAGAACGGTTCGACGTAGAGGATGCCGCCGTCGGCCACCGGCAGGGTGAGAAGGTTGCCGTAGCGGATCTTGTTCGAGTTCGACAGCAGTGTCTTCTCTCGCGACACCGCGTCGGCGGTGGTCATCGAGTTCTGCGTCTGTTGCGGACCCTGGGTCTGGGAGTCGGTCGGCAACTGCAACACGGTGAACTTGCCGTAGTTCTCGGGATCCGAGCGGACCGAGATATAGGCCGAGAGGAACTGCCGGTTGTAGCCGACCATCGCCGAGGTCAGGTTGAAGACCGGTTTGGTGGTCTTCGGATCACCGAGCAGCACGTAGTACGGCGGCTGGTTGAACGTGCCGCCCTCGATCGTCGGATCACTGGGCACCGACCAGAACGCGTTGTTGGTGAAGAACTCGCGCGGGTTGTCCACGTGGTACTTCGTGAGCATGTCGCGCTGGACCTTGAACAGGTCCTCCGGGTAACGGAAGTGCGCGCGCAACTCGGGCGAGATCTCGCTCTGCGGCTTCACCGCGTCGGGGAACACCCCACGCCAGGCCTTGAGCACCGGGTCGACGGTGTCGGTCTCGTACAGGGTGACGGTGCCGTCGTAGGCGTCGACGGTGGCCTTCACCGAGTTACGGATGTAGCTGACCTCCTTGCGCGGGATCACGCGCCCGGTCTTCTTGTCGATGCTGTCCTCGACCGCGCCGTCGAGCGAGGTCGGCTGGGCGTAGGGGTACTTGTCGAGCGTGGTGTAGGCATCGACGATCCACTTGACGCGACCATCGATCACCGCCGGGTAGGCGTTGCCGTCGGTCGTCAGCCACGGTGCGACCTTCTGCACCCGATCACGCGGACCGCGGTTGAACAGGATCTTGGAGTCCGCGCTGATCGCGGAGGAGAACAAGATATTGCGCTCGGCGTACTTGGCCGCGAAAGCGAGCCGGTTGAACCAGTTCCCGATCGGCACGCCGCCGCTGCCGTCGTAGGTGAACTGCGCCTCGTCGGAGTCGTACTCGCGCGGGGCCTGCCCCTCGGCGGTACCGACGATGGCGTAGTCGGGGTCGGTCTGGGAAATCAGCTCGCCGTAGTAGATGCGCGGCTGGTCGACCTTGATCTGCTGGTCCTCGACCTTGGTGAACAGGTCGCTCACCATGAACAGCGGATAACCCGAATCGCTGCCGCCCGCCGCGCTCTGCGCCTCGGACTGCGGCTTGTTCACCCGGTTGGCGGGCGCGGCGACGAAACCGTTGCCGTGGGTATAGACGGTGTGCTGGTTGATCCAGTCCTTCTGGTTGCCCGACAGCGCCTGGGGATGCAGCTCGCGCGCGGCGACGATGTAGTCCTGCAGATCACCGTTGAGGTTGTAGCGGTCGATGTCCAGCGACTCCGGGAAGCCGTAGAAGTTCTTGCGCTGCTGCAGCTGGGTGAAGGTGGGCGAGAGGATATTCGGGTCGAGCAGGCGGGCGTTGCCGATGGTCGCCGCGTCCGCGGGGACCTCGAGCGGGCTCTTGGTCGAGCTACCCCGGTAGTTCTGATACTCGACTTTGTCGTCGGTGATCCCGTACGCCTCGCGCGTGGCCATGATGTTGCGCTCGATATAGGGGCTCTCCTTCTCGGCCGCGTTGGGACGCACCGAGAACTGCTCGACCACCATCGGCCACACCGCACCGACCAGGATCGACGACAGTACGAGCAGCGCGGCCGCCATCGCGGGAACCCGCAGATCACGCAGCACGATACCGGCGAAGAACGCCACCGCGCAGATCACCGCGATCGACAGCAGGATCAGCTTGGCGGGCAGCACCGCGTTGATATCGGTGAACGACGGACCGCCGAAGGTCGGCTCCTTGCGCGTACTCGACAACAGGTCGTACCGGTCGAACCAGTACGCCACCGCCTTGAGCAGCACGAAGATTCCGGCGATCACCGCGAGCTGCACGCGCGCGGCCCTGGTGAGCGTGCCCTCGCGCCCGGCCAGCCGCAGACCGCCGAACACGTAGTGGGTAACCAGGTTCGCGAAGAACGCGATCACCACGGCGACGAACAGCCAGTTCAGCACCATCCGGTAGAACGGCAGGTCGAAGGTGTAGAAACCGATGTCGAGGTGGAACTGCGGGTCTTGCTGACCGAACTCGCCACCGTGCAGGAACAGCTGCACCGTCGCCCAGTTCGACTGCGCGACCAGTCCCGACAGCACGCCGAGCAGCACCGGGATGCCGACGCCGAACAGCCGCAGCTTGCTCATCACGGTCGTGCGGTAGCGCGCGATCGGATCGTTGGGCCCGGCGACCGGCACGAAGACCGGACGCGACCGGTAGGCCAGCAGCAGCGCTGCCCAGACCACGAGACCGACGAGCAACGCGACGACCACGAACAGGATCAGACGCGTGCGCAAGACGCCGAGATACACACTGCGATATCCGACCTCGCCGAACCACAACCAATTGGTATAGGCATCGGTGAAGCGGGGCCCGAGCAGCAGCAACGCCGCGAGGACGACTGCTGTCACCAGCAGCACACGGCTGCGTCGGGACAGCGAAGGTAAGCCGGTGGGGGGCCGCATGCCCACGGTGCCACTCTCCATGCTCCGGCGGTTCCACACCGTGATCGGCGCAGTCACCGCAGTCCGAATGTTGCGGGTGATCCGTTACCGGACCGTTGGCGCCCACTCTACGGAAATCGGACACCGTGCAAGCGTCTGGGCCGAAAATGATTGGATGTGCGGGTGACCGAAGACGAGCACGCCGAAGTTCTCCTCGCCCGCTGTGTGCGCGAGGTCGTCGAGTTCGCCGACGCCGAGGGCTGGGGAAACCCGCCGCAGATGTTCGCGTTGGTGCCGACCGCCGACCTGGCCGCGGCCGAACCCGACCTGCAGGATCAGCTCGACGACGGCAGCGAGCTGACCCCTGTTGCCCAGGAGGCATTTCCCGACGACATCACCGGCGGGTCGATGGCGCTCGACGAGTTCCTGGCCACCACCACCTGGCCGCCCGCGGTCGAGGGCTGCGTGCTGGTGCAGGAGATCGTGGTGCTGCCGCCCGACGCCGAGAGCGATCTCGATGAGGCGCTGGTTCCGCTACTCGCCGACGACGAAGCCGCCGACGCGGCCGGGCGTGCCGCCGCGCACGCGCATCCCGGTCGCCGCGACGCGCGACTAATCGCGGGCGTCTTGCGCCAGGGCGCCACCCTGTGCCTGCTGCAGATCCGCCCCGAGGACGACGACGGCTTCGGCGATCTCGATCTGCGCACCTACCCCAACCTGGCGCCGGGCCTGATCGAGGCCCTGCACCACACGCTGGAGTGACCTACCCGCAGCCGATCGCCGCGCGGCCGGCGTTGATGTCGGCCAGTCCGGTGATCGCGCTGTCGAGGGTGTCGACCTTCACCAAGCGAAGGCCCTCGGGCGCCCGCTGACCGGCCTCGTTGCAGTTGTCGGCGGGAACGAGAAACGTTTCCGCGCCTGCCTCACGCGCGGCGATCATCTTGT
Organism: Nocardia salmonicida NBRC 13393; assembly: GCF_001613085.1. GTDB lineage: Bacteria > Actinomycetota > Actinomycetes > Mycobacteriales > Mycobacteriaceae > Nocardia > Nocardia salmonicida. The sequence goes on along the minus strand of NZ_BDBR01000009.1, from coordinate 150,278 downwards.
AATGGATGCCACCGATCGGGCCGACCTTGCCATCCTGGTCGATAGTTCCGGTGCCCGCGACGAACTTACCGCCGTTGAGTTCGCCCGGCGAGAGCTTGTCGATCAGCGAGAGGCTGAACATCAGTCCGGCCGACGGGCCGCCGATATCGGCGAGGTTGAACTCGACCTGCAGCGGCGGACGTCCACCTTCACCGGGGGTGATGCCGAGGTAGCCCTTGGCCTCGTCGCCGGGCCGTGGCGCGAGCGTGATCGGGCTGGTCTGCTCCGCGTCGCCGCGGCGATAGACGACGGTAATGGTGTCGCCGGGCGCCTTGGTGCCGACGATGTCGATCACGTCCTTGGGCGTGGTGATCGGGGTGCCGTCGATGCTGACCAGCTCGTCGCCGACTTCGAGCACGCCCTTGGCCGGGCCCTCTTCACCGAGTCCGCGCACCAGCACGACGGTCGGCATCTTCAGGTAGTGCAGCGCGGCGACCTCGGCATCGCTCTCGGAGTCCTTGAAGTCCTGCTGGTTGGACTTGTCCACCTCCTCGCGCGACACGCCAGGCGGGTACACCTCGGCGCGCGGCACGAGGCCGTGCTCACCGCTGACCCAGAACCCGAATGCCTCGAACAGGTTCAGCCCGTCGCGCACCGACACGGTCGTCATATTGAGGTGCCCGCTCGTGGGATCCAGTGGCGCGCCGGTGACATCGACCACCTGTTTGCCCTCGACCTGGCCGAGGGTGTCGAAGGTGGGGCCGGGGCCGAGGGCGACGAACGGCACGGTGACCACGCTGCCGGCCACGCCGAGCACGAGTACGGGAACGAGGGCGACGATCAGGGTGAGGATCCGACGATTCACTCGGACCACAGTAGTGATCAGCGCCCGGGACCGACGGTAGTGGCACGCTTTTGCGGCGTGGCCGTTGTCGCGCGATTTCGCGATGCGCGAACACCGTGGGCCCGGGGGTCCCGCGTAACGTAAGAGGTATGAGCGATCTCCCCTTCGGCTTCTCGACCGGCGACGACGACGATTCCGGCAAGCGTCGCGACGAGGGCAACGGACCTGGCGGAAACGATCCGTTCGGGTTCGGAGCGGGCGGCGTCGGCGGCGCGGGCGGCTTCGATCCGTCGCAGCTGGGCCAGATGCTGAGCCAGCTCGGGCAGATGATCAGCGGCATGGGCCAGGGCATGGGTCCCGGCGGCGCGCAGTCCGGCCCGGTCAACTACGACGTCGCCAAGCGCCTGGCCCGCCAGCAGCTCGGCTCCACCATCGCTCCGATCGCCGCTGGCACCACCACCGCGGTGACCGACGCGGCGCACCTGGCCGAGCTGTGGCTCGACGGCGCCACCGTGCTGCCCGCGGGCGCCACCAAGACGGTCACGTGGACCCCGAACGACTGGATCGAAGAGACCCTGCCCACCTGGAAGCGCCTGTGCGACCCGGTGGCAGAGCAGATCTCGGGCATGTGGACCGCGCAGTTGCCCGAGGAGGCCAAGCAGTTCGCCGGGCCGATGGTCGGCATGCTCGGCCAGATGGGCGGGCTGGCGTTCGGTTCCCAGCTCGGTCAGGCGCTCGGCCAGCTGGCCAAGGAGGTGCTGACCTCCACCGATATCGGACTGCCGCTCGGCCCGGCCGGTACCGCGGCGCTGCTGCCGACCGCGATCGCGGCGTTCAGCGAGGGGCTCGAGCAGCCCGAGAGCGAGATCATCGTCTTCCTGGCGGCACGCGAGGCCGCCCACCAGCGACTTTTCGCACATGTGCCGTGGCTGCGTCAGCAAGTGCTCGGTGCCGTCGAGGACTACGCGCGCGGTATCAAGATGGACTTCTCCGCGATCGAGGAAGCCGCGCAGGGCATCGACCCGATGTCGCTGAGCGACCCGTCCAAGCTGGAGGAACTGCTCTCCCAGGGCACGTTCGAGCCGCAGACCACGCCGGAGCAGAAGCAGGCGCTGGAGCGACTCGAGACCCTGCTGGCGCTGATCGAGGGCTGGGTCGATGTCGTGGTCACCGATGCGGTGGGTGAGCGCCTGCCGGGCGCGGGCGCGCTGTCGGAGACGCTGCGTCGCCGCCGGGCGACGGGTGGGCCCGCCGAGCAGACGTTCGCGACGCTTGTCGGACTGGAGTTGCGTCCGCGCAAGGTTCGTGAGGCTTCCGCGCTGTGGCGGCGGCTGACCACCGATGCGGGGATGGAGCGGCGCGACAAGGTGTGGGAACACCCCGATCTGCTGCCCGATTCCACCGATCTCGACTCGCCCGCCGGTTTCATCGACTCCATTATCGGCGGCGGCACAGGCGCTTTCGACGATCCGCTGGCGCAGTTGGCCGAGACCGAGGCGCGCGAACGCGACGCGGCCGATCGCGACAAAGCCAAGACAGACGAGTCCGACGAAACCCCGCGCGACGAGGGCGATGCCGACCCCGATTCCGGCGCGGGCAAGTCCTGATCCGCACCGCCACCGAGGTCGGGGAGAAATCTTCCGATCTCGGTGGCGCGACACGGTCGCGTGGCGCACGTTCATCGGAAAATGCCGTGACGACCCGCGGTACATCGGCTGTTCACAATTCGTAATTCTCGAACCGACACGCCGAAACCCTGTGGATAACTGCACTTTCGGCGCACGATGAGCCGCTGCCGAGTGCCGATACTTCAGCCATGACGACCACCTCCCCACTGCGCGGCCCGATGCTCCACCCGCGAGTGACCACCTTGGTTCGCCCGTCCGGCACGGTCCAACTCGGCTGGGACCCCGAACGCGCGCTGCTGCTCCAAACCACCGATCACGACACCGGTACCGTGCTCGCCTTCCTGCGCCTGCTCGACGGCTTGCAATCACGGCCCCAGATCATCTGGCGTGCGGGCGAATTCGGTATCAGTCCCGACCGCACCATGGGCATGCTCGCCGCGATCGAGCGTGCGGGTCTACTGCTCGAACCCGAATCCGAACCCGCTCTCGGCAAGATCCGCGCCATCACCGTGCACGGCCTCGGGCCGCTCTCCGATGCCGTGGCGATCGGATTGCGGCGCATGGGTTTTCGGCCGACCCGCTCGCGCGAGTACCGACCGGACACGCCGGTCGGCACCGGCTCGGACGATCTGGTGGTGCTCACCGACGCGTTGATGATCGACCCAGCACTGTCGGTGGATCTGATGTTGCGCCGGGTGCCGCACCTGCAGGTGCGGGTCCGCGACGGGGTCGGCGTGGTCGGCCCGCTCGTCCTGCCCGGCGAGACCAGCTGCCTACGCTGTGCCGATCTGACCCGGGCCGGATTCGATGTCGAGTGGCCGCACCTGGCCGCCCAGCTACTCGGCCGCACCGGACACGCCTCCCCGGCGGGCATCGCGGCGACGACCGCGCTGGCGCTCGGCGAACTCGAGGCGATCATCGCCTGTTCCCCGCGGCGGGAACCGCGCACGTTCGACGCCACCGTGGAATTGGACCTCGACACCCATGAGATCCAGCGTCGGCCGTGGCTGCCGCATCAGGAATGCGGGTGCCGGAACATGGCCGCACGCACGCCGGGAACCTCGCGGTGACGGGCGTCGCACCGGCCGGTGTGAGCATTCTTATGGCACACACCCCGCAGGTTCGGCCATGATGGGTACCGTGTCCGAGATCGTGCGCCGCAGTTCCAGCCGCAATGCCAAGATGGCCAAGATTCCCCTTGGCATCGCCGGACGAGCCGCTGTCGGGTTCGGTAAGAAGCTCGTCGGTGGTGACAAGAAGCAGATCAACGCCAACCTGAACCAGAAAGCCGCCGAGCAGCTGTTCACCGTGCTCGGTGAGCTCAAGGGCGGCGCGATGAAGTTCGGGCAGGCGCTGAGTGTGATGGAGGCCGCCGTTCCGGAGGAGTTCGGTGAGCACTATCGCGAGGCGCTGACCAAGCTGCAGGCCGCGGCGCCGCCGATGGCAGCGGAGACGGTGCACCGCGTGCTCGACCAGCAGCTGGGCACCAAATGGCGGGACCGCTTCGAGTCCTTCGACGACACCCCCGCCGCCTCGGCCAGCATCGGCCAGGTGCACCGCGCGGTGTGGGCCGACGGACGCGCGGTGGCGGTGAAGGTGCAGTATCCCGGCGCCGACGACGCGCTGCGCGCCGACCTCAAGACGCTGTCCCGGATGACCGGACTGCTCTCGTCGGTGATCCCCGGCGCCGATGTGAAGCCGCTGCTCGCCGAGATCACCGAACGCACCGAGGAAGAACTCGACTACCGCATCGAGGCCGCCAACCAGCGCCGATTCGCGGCCGCGTTCGAGGGGCATCCCACCATCTCGGTCCCGAAGGTGGTGGCCGGATCCCCGAAGGTGATCGTCACCGAATGGCTCGACGGCACCCCGGTATCGGCACTGATCAAGGCGGGCGCCGAGGATCCCGAGGGCACCCTGGCCCAGCGCAACCGGATCGCCGAGCTGATGGGGACCTTCCATTTCAGCTCGCCCGAACTGGTCGGCCTGCTGCACGGCGACCCGCACCCCGGCAATTTCCTGGTGCGCGACGACGGCACCCTGGCCGTGCTCGACTTCGGCGCCTGTGCGCCGATGCCGGACGGCTTCCCGGAGATCCTGGGCCGAATGCTGGCCCTCGCTGTCGCCGACGAGCACGCGGCGCTCACCGAACTGCTCTACGAGCACGGCTGGGTCATTCCGGGACGTGTGGTGACCCACGAGGAGATCGAGGCGTACCTGCGCCCGTTCAGCGACCCGATTCGCACCGACACCTTCCACTTCACCCGCTCGTGGATGCAACGGGTGGCGGGCAAGGCGTCCGAGTTCTCTAGCCCGGAGATGAAAACCGCTCGCGCCCTGCAACTTCCGGCCGAGTACCTCACCGTTTTCCGGGTGCTCGGTGGTTCGGTCGGAATCCTGGCCCAACTCGACGCGGAACTCGGCTTCATGGACCTGGTACGGACCTGGGTGCCGGGCTTCCGCGCCGAACAAGCCTCGTAAGCACAAAGCAAAACGAACCGCTCACCATGACGAGGTGAGCGGTTCGCTTGCGGTACAACCCTTTTCCCGGGTTCATGCCATGATCGCGACCTTGCGCGGGCGACCGCGGGGGCGCTTGCGGGCGATCACGACACCCTGGTCGAAGATCTCACCGCCCCATACGCCCCACGGCTCGGCACGATCGATGGCCGCGGTCAGGCAGCCCTTGCGGATCGGGCAGGCCGCGCACAGTTCCTTGGCCTGCTCGAGATCGGTGGGGCTCTCGGCGAACCACAGATCCGGGTTTCCGCCCCTACAGGGCAGAGTCTTGGTGACCTCACGGACGCGAGGGGTCTGCGCCACGGTTCGGCATGTCACGTCAGTAGTGGCCGTCGGCCAGTCCTGGGCGGTGAACACGTCGTTCTCCTTCAGCTCGTTTGCAGCGGTGGAATGTTCGGTGTGCGAACCCGGTGCCTACGGCTGAGGAGCCGATATAAAGATGGCCACGGATTTCGCTTCTCGCGATCCGTGGCCAGGAGGTCTGGGAGGTGTTCCCTACCTAGTTCGACATTTCTGTCGAGACCTGATCACGGTCGCTGGGTGGACGCGGAGGCGGATTGCGCCGATGAACTCCGGTGCGTAACCGGCTTCATCGGCGATTGCTGCCGGTGCCGCAACAGCGGTCGGCTGCCAACCCACGTTGGGCTTGTCCTGGAGACGAATCGGAGTGTGCTGATGGACGACAGTCATCGGCACAGCTTTGACATCGACGCCGGACAGGCCGGTCCCCTGCAGAGCGAGGACCCCCCGGGAGGCGGACATGACAAATGCGTTCGCCAGGACGCGATTGCTCATCGCATCGAACGTGGTGTTCGTGTTCGTGTTCATGTGTCTGCCTCCCTCCTGAACTCGTGTGTGAACAATTACCGCGCACCGGGATCACTCTCGGTGCGTGTTCTCCACCATAGGCAATGATCGAGAACCGAACAACTTATTTTCTACCTGGGGTTTTGTGCCGTTGTCTTCAAACGTGATGCGACGATCGCGAGCACGTCGGCACCGTACTGTTCGATCTTCTTCGCACCGATGCCCGCGATGGCCGCCAGCGCGGCGTCGTCGGCGGGCAGTTGCTCGGCGATGGCGGTGAGGGTGGTGTCGGTGAAGACCACGAAGTCGCGCCGCTGCAGAGCCTCGGCCTTCTCTGCTCGCCATTCCTTCAGCGCCTCGAGCAACTGGGGGTCGACTTCGCCCGGGCAGCGCCGGCAGCGGCCGAGCATGGTGGCATGAGTGCCGATCAACGGCTTGAGGCACACCCGGCACAGCGGACGTGGGGCCTCGGCCCTGACCTCGACGGCGATCCGCGAGGCCGAGGAACTGTCCGGAATCAGCCCGTTGAGGAATCGCGACCTGGTCACCGGCCGGTAGTCCCCGCCTGCTTGCAGCCGCCGCTGGGTCCACGACAGGCTCAGATGTTCGCGTGCCCGCGTGACACCGACGTAGAGCAGCCGTCGTTCCTCTTCCAGTCCCGCTTCGTCGACAGCCGTGTTCTTCTTGCCGAGCACGTGGAAGATCGGCAGCGTGCCGTCGGTGAGCCCGGCCAGGAACACCGCGTCCCATTCCAGGCCCTTCGCCGCGTGCAGCGAGGCCAGGGTGACACCGTCGACGGTCGGCGGATGCTTGGCCTCGGCACGGGTCGCGAGCTCGCGCAGCAGCGCCGTGAGGTCCATCTCGTCGTCGTGGCTGACCAGTTCCTCGGTGAGCTGCACCAGTGCCAGCAGCGAGGACCACCGTTCCTTCGCCTGCGCACCGGCCGGTTCCTCCGCGGTGAGACCGACCGGCGCCAGCGCGGCCCGTACCAACGTGATCAGCGACGATCCACTGCGCGCCGCATCGGGCAGGTCGTCGCGCGCGTCGACCTGACGCAACGCCGACACCGCCTGCCGCACCTCCTGACGGTGGAAGAACCCCTCGCCACCGCGCACCTGGAACGGAATCTCGCGGGCGCCGAGCACCTGTTCGAACGGTTCGGACAGCGCGTTGGTCCGGTACAGCACCGCGATCTCGGAAGCCGGCGTCCCGGCGGCGATCAGTTTCTGGATCTGTGTGGCGACGGCGACGGCCTCGGCCTGCGCATCGGCGTACTCGGCGAACTCCGGTTCCGGACCGGCGGGCCGCTGACCGATCAGGGCGAGGCGGGTGCCCGCGATGCGTCCGCGCGCGGCCCCGATCACCTGGTTGGCCAGCGACACCACCTGGGGAGTCGACCGGTAGTCGCGTTCGAGCCGGACCACCGTGGCGTCGGGGAAGCGCCGGGAGAAATCGAGCAGGTAGGACGGGGTGGCGCCGGTGAACGAGTAGATGGTCTGGTTCGCGTCACCCACGACGGTGAGGTCGTCGCGTTCACCCAGCCACGCGTCGAGCACCCGCTGCTGCAGCGGCGTGACGTCCTGGTATTCGTCGACGACGAAACTGCGATAGCGACCGCGGAACTCGTCGGCGACGGCCGGATAGTCCTCGAGCGCGGCCGCGGTGTGCAGGAGCAGATCGTCGAAGTCGAGCAGCAGACCGTCGGCGGAGGCTTTCGCGGATTCGTAGCCCTGGTACACCTCGGCGACCTTGGCCACGTCGACCGGCGCGTCACGATGATGACGGGCAGCGGCGGCCGGATAGTCCTCCGGCGCGATCAGCGAGGCCTTGGCCCATTCGATTTCGCTGAGCAGGTCACGCACCATTTCCGTGGAGGCGCGCAGCCCCGCCCGCTGCGCGGCCTGCGAGACGATGGGGAACTTGCTGTCGATCAGTCGCCACGGCACATCCCCCACCACCTGCGGCCAGAAATACCGCAACTGCCGCAGCGCCGCGGCGTGGAAAGTGCGCGCCTGAACCTGTCCGGCGTCGCCGCCGAGCCCCATCGTGCGCAACCGATTGCGCATCTCCCCCGCGGCCCGCGCCGTGAAGGTCACCGCCAGCACCTGGTCGGCCTTCACATGCCCACCCGCGATCAGGTGCGCGATCCGATGCGTGATCGTCCTGGTCTTCCCGGTGCCCGCACCGGCGAGCACACAGACCGGCCCCCTCGGTGCCCGCACCGCGGCGGCCTGTTCCGGGTCGAGGGCGGTGAGATCGAGTGCTGGCACGCGCACCATCATGACAGCGCCCCCCGACAACTTGCCGCGACGCCCGCCGATCCCACGGCCACGATCGCGCGATCGAGCACCGTCACCCGTCGGTCCCGGATCGGGCAAGGAACACCGAGCCGCGTCGCGACGTTGCACATCGCGTGACTGAAGCAACGGCAGATCTGACGATGTACTCGACCACCTGGTGCGGCTATTGCCGACGCCTGCGGACCCAGCTCGATGAGGCGGGCATCACCTACACGGTGATCGATATCGAAGACGATCCCGCGTCGGCCGAGTTCGTCGGCAGCGTCAACAACGGCAACCACGTCGTGCCGACGATCAAGTACCGCGACGGGTCCACCGCGACCAACCCGTCGTTGGCCGCGGTCAAGCAGGCGTTGGCCGCCCAGCAGGCCTGATCCGCCGAGTCAGTCCGCCCAGGACTCGATGATCGATCGCGCGATCGAGATGGATCCGGGTACGAGCAGCCGTGCGCCGGGTTCGCGCGCCGACCAGTCGCCGACCTGCAAGGCGGCGCGGACCTCTTCGCGCGTGAACCAATGCGCTTCGGCGATCTCGCCATCGGAGAACACGAGTTCCTGGGCGGGGTCGCCGACCGCGGCGAAGCCGACCATCAGCGAGCGCGGGAACGGCCACGGCTGGCTGCCGAGGTAGTGGATATCGCGCAGGTCGACGCCCACCTCCTCGCGGACCTCCCGTTCCACACAGTGCTCCAGCGATTCGCCCACTTCCACGAAGCCGGCCAGCAGCGAGAACATCGTCTCCGGCCAGCTCTGCTGGCGGGCGAGCAGCACGCGATCGGCACCGTCGTGGACCAGGCAGATCACCGCGGGGTCGATCCGCGGGAATTCTTCCTCCCCCGTGGCGGTGAGCCGCGACCAACCGCCGCGCGCCGACGTGGTGGCCGTGCCGTCGCCGCCGTGGTATCCGGCCCGATCGTGCCAGTTGAGTAGCGCGTACGCGGTGGACAGCAGCTCAGCGGTGAAGTCGTCGACGGCCCCGAGCGTGCGCAGATCCCGCAGCGTGCCGTCGAGGTCGGTCGCCCGCATCGCCCACAGGTGGCTGCCGTCGACGACACCGAGGAACACCGTCCCGTCACCGGGCTCCGCGGCCACCGAAGCAGCCGCGTCGAGGACGATCTTGTCGCCCTCGACCCGCACTTTCCCGCGCGGGTCGATACGCAGAATCTTGGCTTTGCCCCACCCTTCGCGCAGGGCGCCGGGATCGAGCCGGGCGTGCTCGGCCCGGTCGATGGTGGAACGTGACAGCAGCGGAACGTCTTTCAGCCGGAATGACACGTTGCCGAGCATAGGCCGCGCACGGCCGCGGCGAATGCGTAGGTACGCCTTATGAGCGCAGCCGCGACAGCGTTCCTCAGCTGCGCACGGCCGTAGCGAATGCGGAGGTACGCCTTGGTCGGGCGGGTGACTACTTTCCGGCGCGACGGATGTAGAGCAGTTTGTCGCCCGCGTCGAGGGCGTCGACCTCGGGTTCGCCGACCCGGATCAGTGCCCCGTTGCGCACCACACCGAGCACGATGTCGCTGAGATGGCGCGGCGATCCGCCCACTTCGCCCTCCTCCACCTCGCGTTCGGCGACGGCGAAGCCCTGCTCGGGCGTGAGCAGATCCTCCATCATCTCCACGACCGTGGGTGTGGTGGTGGCGATACCGAGCAGTCGACCCGCGGTCTCCGAGGACACCACCACCGAGTCGGCGCCGGACTGGCGGACCAGGTGGGTGTTCTCCGCTTCACGGATGGCCACGGAGATCTTGGCCGTCTTGTTCAGTTCGCGGGCGGTGAGCGTCACCAGCACGGCGGTGTCGTCACGATTGGTGGCGACGACGACCGCGGCGGCACGCTGCACGCCGGTCAGCCGCAGGACATCGGATTTGGTCGCCGAACCGTGCACGGTCACCAGACCCGCCGCGGCGGCGGCCTCCAGCGCGATGGGGTCGGTATCGACCACCACGATGTCGGACACCTGGATCCCGTCACCGACCATCGCATCGATCGCCGTGCGGCCCTTGGTGCCGTAGCCGACGACGACGGTGTGATTACGCACGGTGTGCCTCCATCGCTGAATCTTGAATGCCTGCCGCGACCGTTCGGTCAGCACGCCGAGAGTGGTACCGACCAACACGATGAGGAACAGGACGCGCAGTGGGGTGATGACGATGATGTTCACCAGCCGTGCCGTTGGGGTCACCGGGGCGATATCGCCGTAGCCGGTGGTGGACAACGACACCGTGGCGTAGTACATCGCGTCCAGGAACGACAGCTCGTCGCCGGTGTTGTCGCTATAGCCGTCGCGGCCGACATAGACCACTGTCGCAGCGGTGAACAGCAGCGCGATCGCGAACACCACGCGACGGGTGAGCGAGACCCACGGGCTCGACTGCGCCGCCGGGATCCGCAACAGACCGACCAGGGCGTAGTCGGGACTGCTGCTCAACCCGACCGGGTTGCGCGTGTCACCGAACATGCCTGCTCCTGTGTCTCTGGCGGCTGGCGCCGCGGGTTTTCGGCCTGGGTACCTTGATCTTCCCTCCCGCCGGGTACTCCTTCGTCGCACCCTCTGGTCAGTCCAGATCAAGGCGGCCGAAAACCGGCGGCTTCGCCGCCGAATAACCGGCCCCTGTTCGCCTCGAGCTTTCCTCGGCGAGCGCAACACTATCGGCTCAGTGGGCCTCGTGTGGATCGGTGTCGGCGTTTTCCGGTGCGGCGTCGTGGATGAGGCGCGCCAGTTCGGCTGGGCCCGCCAGTTGCTCGGGGGCGATGGTGCGGCCGGAGCGGATGTAATGGAATGCGGCGCCGACGCGTTGGAGCATCCGGTCCTCGGTCTCGCCGGTGCGGGCGGCCATCAGGCGGGCCCAGGCGAGGCGGTAGACGGCCAGCTGCATGGCGACGGCGGGCTCGTCGGCAGGGCCGGGTTCGGCGCCGGTCTTCCAGTCGACCACGATCCAGCGGCCGCCGGGTTCGGCGAACACGGCGTCCATGCGGCCGCGGATCACCGTGCCCGCGATGCTGGTTTCGAACGGCACTTCCACGTCGACAGGATTGCGGTGCGCCCACGGTGACCGGCGGAAGGCCGACTGCATGGCGGCGAGTTCCTGATCGGCGCGGCCCATCTCGGTGGTGCTGTCGGCGGCGCCGGGTAGCTCGTCGAGGCCGAGCAGCTGTTCGGTGCCGAACCAGGACTGCACCCAGGCGTGAAAAGCGGTGCCACGCCGGGCCATCGGATTCGGCGGGTACGGAAGGGGGCGGCGCAGACGAGCGGCCAAGCGGGTCGGGTCGGCGCGTAGTTCCACTAGGGCGGTGGCAGGGAGTTGGCCCGGAAGTTCCACCTGTTGTTCAGCGAGTTCGGCGGCGGTGAATTCGGCGAGGAGCGCGTCGACGTCGTTGACCCACCCTTCCGGGTCGTCCTCTACGAGCTCCGCCGCCTCGAGTTGATCACCCGACGCACTGTCGGAAACCGTTGTGCCGCTGCGCAATGTATCGAGAGCCTCGCGAACCAGCGCGGCGCCCTGTTCGATGGGGTCGCGACGGTTGCCGAGTGGGTCACGCGGCCACTGGGCGGTCGGCGGGTTGTCGGCGAAGGGGTTCACGGCGTCCGGTGCGGGCTTGTCGTCCCAGCGGGCGATGGTGGCGACGCCGTAGGCCGCGCTGTCCGGGTTCTCGTTCGCCTCCTTGAGCTCGAGCAGGAACTCCGACGGTCCTTTCTGCGAACTGCCCGTCTCGGGCCAGTAGTAGGCCGAAACCAGCAGCACCCGTTCGGTTCTGGTGAGCGCTACGTAGAACAGGCGACGTTCTTCGTCGAGGCGGCGACTCTTGAGCGCGTCCTTGTGGTGGGCGATCGCGTGTTCGAGTTCGGAGCGGTCCCCCACCGCGCTCAGGTCGAGCACGGGCACGCCTTCGGACGCGTCCGGCTGGGCGCGGTCACCGCGCAGGGTGGTGGGGAGTTCGGTGAGTGCGCCGAGCCAGGTGCTCAACGCGGTCGTCGACGGGAACACCGTGGCACTCACATGCGGCACGGCGACGACTTCCCATTCGAGGCCCTTGGCGGCGTGCACGGTGAGAATCTGCACGCGATCGCGCGCGACCTCGACTTCACCCGGCTCCAAACCGTTTTCGACCGATTCGGCCGCGGTGAAGAAGGCGAGCAGACCGCTCAGCGATGCCCTGGAGTCGGCCGCGTATCCGGCGACCACCTCGGCGAAGGCATCGAGATGCTCGCGACCCGCACCGCCACCGGCGATAGCGCGCCTGGTCTGGGTCTCGACGCCGACCCCGATGGTGCGTTCGACATCGGCGACGAGTTCGACCAGCGGTTGTCCGCTGCGCTCGCGCAAGGCGGCCAGCTCTTCGCTCAAGGCGGCGATTCGCGCGAACCCGGCCTCCGAATACTGGTCCGCCGCACCGGGATCGGCGATGGCATCGGCCAGCCCGGCCTGCTCGGTCGGTTCGGGCGCCACCTCGCGCAGCGCCGTCGCCAGTCCGGCGGCATCGGTGATCGCGTTCGCGTCGCCACCGGACACACTGCTGATGGACAACATCCGCGCGCGTCGTGCCAGGGCGGCGAGGTCGGCCACCCCGATCCGCCACCGGGCCCCCGTGAGAATCCGAACCGCCGCGCTCCCGGTCCCCGGTTCGGCGATCAACCGCAGTGTGGCGACGATATCGGCGACCTCCGGGGTCGCCAGCAACCCGCCGAGACCGACGATCTCCACCGGCAGCCCCTGCTCACGCAGTGCCTCGGCCAGCGGCGCGGCATCGGCGTTGCGTCGTACCAGCACCGCCGAGGTGGGCGGCGGCGCTTCGTTCTCCCGTGCGCTCGCCCACTCTCGCGCGATCCGCTCGGCGATCCAGTCGCGCTCCTGCGCAATGGTTTCGGTGAGCCCGAACTCGACTACCCCCGCATGCGATTGCGGCTTGGCCCGCAACGCGTCCACCGTCGCTCCGCCGGCGGCCCGTGCCACCATCCGCAACGGGTCGGCCACCAGATTCGCCAACGCCAACGCCTCGGGCGGATTCCGCCAACTGGTCAGCAGTGGCAGCACCGGTGCGGGAACCCCTGGCGCAGCGGGGAAGTCGGTGGCGAACCTCGGCAGATTGGCCGCCGAAGCGCCACGCCACCCGTAGATGGATTGCATCGGGTCGCCGACCGCCGTCACCGCGAGGGCCTGCGATGGTCCGGGTACGTCACCGACAGAGTCACCACGGAGCGACAGGTTGCCCACGTGTCCAGGTCCGTCGCCGCGCCCCCGCGGGGATGCCGGGTCCTGATCGTCCACCCCGAACAAGGTGTCGGCCGCGTGCGCACGAGTCGGCTGCGCGTCACCCCGAATCCGAACCGCTTGCCTCGGCCGATCCTGTCGCACCGCCTCGGCATTGCCGAACAGCGCCGAGAGCAGGACCCGCTGGGCGTGCCCGGTGTCCTGGTATTCGTCGAGCAGGACCAGCTTGAATCGAGCGCGTTCGGCGGCGGCGACTTCCGGGTGGTCGACGGCGAGCTGCGCGGCCAGCGACATCTGGGAGCCGAAATCCAGTGCGCCGCGGCGGTTCAGGGCTTCGGCGAGCTGGCCGACCAGCGGTAACAGGGCGACGCGCTCACGCTGCGCGGTCACGACGCCGATCAGCGCCTGACTCGGCCCGCCGCGTTGACGTGGACCGGCGGGCAGCGTGTAGACGAGTTTCTCCAGCTCCGCGTGCGCCTCGGCCAATTGCTCCGGCTCCACCAGGTGCTCGGCGAGCTGCCCGGACAGGGCGAGCACCGCCTCGGTCACCGAGACCGGGGTGCGGTCGGTATCGAGGTCGCCGTCCCAGGACCGCACCACCTCGTGCGCGAGCTGCCACAGCTGGGTCTGGGTGAGCAGGGCCGCCGAGGGCTCCACCGGCAGCAACAGCCCGTGCGCGGTGAGCAGCCTGCCCGCGTACGAGTGGTAGGTACTGATCTCCGGCTCGGCCCCGGCGACGATCGTGCGCAGCGCGCCGCTGGGGTCGATCTCGCGCAGTAGCGGCGCGCCCGCCAACCGGGCCAGCCGCGTACGGATACGAGAGGTCAACTGCTGGGCGGCTTTTCGGGTGAAGGTCAGCCCGAGTACCTCGTCCGGGGCGACCAGCTGGTTGGCCACCATCCACACCACCCGCGCGGCCATCGTCTCGGTCTTGCCGGCACCCGCGCCCGCGACGACCAAGGTGGGCCCTGGTGGCGCGGCGATGACCGCCGCCTGCTCATCGGTCGGTGGTGGCAGGCCGAGCGCGTCGGCCAACCGCTGCGGGGTGACGCGCACGCCGCTCACTCGTCGGTCACCTGCCGTCCGGTGTCCTGCACCGGGCAACTGCCCGCGACCGGGCAGTGCCTGCACCCGTCGTTGCGCACCGCCAGATATCCGGGACCGCGCGTCGCGTCGGCCGCATCGTGAATGGTGGTGCGCCACTGGTCGAGTCCGTCGCTGTCGAGCGCGTTCTGTGTGCGTTCGGCCGCGCCGGTCTTGCGGTTCGGTTTGGCGACATAGACCAGCCGCGCGCCACCGGGATCGACCACCGGGGTCGGCTCCTCGGACTCCTCCTCGTCCAGGGCGCCGTGCGCGGCCGCCACCTGGTAGGTCGCCAGCTGGGCGTGATCGGCCGCCGCCTTCTCACTGACCGGCGTCTTGCCCGTCTTCACGTCGACGATGACGAAGCGCCCCTGCGCATCTCGTTCGAGCCGATCGATGCGCCCCCGAATCCGCACGGCCCGTGCGCCTTCCGCGCGCGCGGGCAACACGCAGTCCACCGGTACTTCCACCCCGGCCTGAGTGAGCTCACCGCGCGTGGTGCGGACCCAGGAGAGGAAGGTCTCCAGCATCGTCTCGGTGCGGCGAAGTTCCTGTCGCGAGTGCCAGCCGTCGGCCGGGTCGACCGTTTTCCACGCCTGGTCCAGTGCCGCGTGCACCTGCGCCTCGGGGACATCGCCCGCCAGCGCCTGCACGAGCGTGTGCACGAGATTGCCCTTCACGGCGTGCGGGTTGTCGCCGTCGGTACCGCCGTGCCGTTCCAGCGCCCACCGCAGCGGACAGGTGCGCAACAGCTCGACCGTCGACGGAGACAGCCCGATCGGCGAATCGTCGTCGTCCCAGAGCTCGCGCTGCGAGCTGAGTTCGGCGGTGCCGTACCAGTCGCCGGGGTCGGTGCCGGGCACGCCCGCGTCGGCCAGCCGGGCCAGCTGACGTGCCGCCCGATCACGACGTTCGGGGTCGCCCCCTGGATCACACACCACCCCGCGTAATTCGGCGACCAGCGCGTGCATGACCAGCGCACGCCCGGGATCGGCGACCGGCAGCGCGCCGGGTTCCCCGCTGTCGTCGTCGCCGACGAGCTCGGTGAGAAACCGCGACGGCACCAGATCCTGGTCTCCCGCGGCGGATTCGACAGCGGTGACCAGCAGTGACTGCCGAGCCCGACTGCACGCCACGAGCAACAGCCTGCGTTCCTCGGCCAGGATCGGTGCGGCCCGGCTCACGGTCGCGCTCGGATCGACCCCGCCGACCAGGTCGACGAGATCCTCGGTGTGGAGCAACGTGCCCCGCGAGCGCGGGTTCGGCCAGATACCCTCCTGCACGGCGGCCACCGCCACCACGTCCCATTCCCGGCCTGCGGCGGCGTGCGCGCTGAGCAGGGTCACCGCCTCGCCTTCCGCGGTCAGCGGTCTACCCTGCTGTGGAAGTTGCTGGTGCAGAAGGTATTCGACGAACCCGTCGATACTCGCCTTCGGCAGCCGGTCGACGTAAGCGGCGGCGGCATCGAACAATTCGACGGCGGCATCGAGATCGCGATCGGCCTGCATGCCCGAGGCCCCGCCGCGCCGTGACTGCCGGAACCAGCGCCGCTCCAGCCGAGAATTCGTCCACAGCGTCCACAGCACGTCTTCGAGACCCTGCCCCCTGGCCTGCGTCTCCTTCGCCTTCGCCACCGCGCGCAACACCCGACGCAGCGGCGCGGCCTCGACTTCGGTGAGCCCGTCGAGCAACCGCTGTTCGCCGACGCCGACGATCAGGTCGCGCAGGACCTCGGCCGAGGATTGGTCGATCAGCGCCACCGCGGGCGCTTCGGGGCGTACTACTTCCACGACGGTGTTCGCGGCAGGCGGGTTCTCGACATCGAGAAGGTCGATATCGTCAGGTAGTCGCTCGGCGATATCCCAGTCCGGTTCGGGTTCCGGGCGCAGCGGGTCGTCCGGGTCCGGTGGCGGGAGCCATTCGTCGTCGACCGGATCCGGTTCGGGCTCCGGCATTTCCGGCGCGGGCGCGGCCTCCTCCCAGAGCAGGAACTGGTCGGCGCCGTCGACGAAGGGCTCGGCGAGCGCACCCGTGCGTTCCAGGTCGAGCACGCTGCGCCGCACACCCCGGCGCAGCCGGCGCAGCGCGATCTGGTCGGCCCCGCCGAGCGGCCCGGACAGCAGATCCATCGCATCGTCGGGCGAGAACATCGCGTCGATCGCCCGCCGCGAGCCCGGCCGCGACGGATCCCCCGCCAACAGCACCCGCAGCGCGAGCACCATCCATGCCGCTCCACGCCGCCGCGCCAACGGCTCGGCCACCGCGGGCCTGCGCACCGGCACCCCCGCCGCCAGCAATGCCCGCCGCAACGGCGCCAGCGACAACGGCACCGACCGCACGATCACCGCCATCGCCGACCACGGCACCCCATCGGTGAGGTGCGCGCGGCGGAGGTGATCAGCGATCAGCGCCGCCTCCTTGGCCGGCGTCGACAGCACCCGCACCCGCACACTCGACTCGTCGACGGGATGCGAATCCTCCGGGGCCGCCCATTCGTCATCGGGCGGCGGCTCGTCATCGGGCGGCAGATGCCCCGGCCAGATGTCTTTGTCGGGTATTTCGTCGAATGCCGCTGAATCGGGCCGCGCGGATTCCGCGCTGACGTCGCGGTCCGCGGCCCGCTGACGGCGTGGTTCCTCGGGTAGGTCGGCGTGCGCGAACAGATCGACGTCACCCTCGAGTTCAGGCTCCTGACCTGCTACGGGCTCGGGTGGTTCGTTCTCCTGCCCCGGCAGCACCCGGTGCCGGGCACTGCCCGGCAACCTCGCCGCGATGCGGGCGTTCGCCAATCGAATCGGCGCGCCACTGCGATGGTTGTGCCGCAAGATGATTCGACGCGACGCGGCGGTGTCGAGGTCGGTGAGGAAGTGCGAATCCGCGCCGCGGAAGGTGAAGACCGCCTGGTCGGGGTCGCCGGTGACGACGGTGCTCGCGCTGCCGCTGCCGATGGCGCGCACGAGCGTCGCGGCCTGCGGGTCGAGGTGCTGCGCGTCGTCGACGAGCAGGTAGCGAATCCGATCTCGTTCGGCGGCAAGCAGATTCCGGTCACCGGCCAGGGCGTCGAGCGCCGCACCGACCAGTTCGGCGGCGTCGAGGGCGGGCGCGGTGGCCTCCGGCGCGGCGACACCGACCGACCAGCGCAGCATCGACGCCTGTTCGTAGCGCTGGAAGAACCGCCCGGCCGCCACCCACGCGTCGTTGTCGTGTTCACGACCGAGGGCCATCAGGTCCTCCGGCCCGAGTCCGCGCTCGGTGGCGCGCAACATCAGGTCGCGCAGTTGCTCGGCGAAGCCACCCAATGCGAGCGCGGGCTGCAGGCGCGGCGGCCACAAGCCCCCGGCCCCGGCTTCGATGTCGGTAAGATCGCCGCGCAGCATCTCCCGGAGCACCGCGTCCTGTTCGGCACCGGTGAGCAGTCGCGGCGGCGGATTGCCGTGCAGCTCCGCATGCCGACGCAGTACCGAGAACGCGTAGGAGTGCAGCGTGCGCACCATCGGTTCCCGGCTCGCGCCCGGAATGCCACCCGCGGCAGGCCCCAGCTGATGGGTGATCGCATCGCGCAACGCGGCCGCGGCGTGCTTGGTATGGGTGAGGACGAGCACCGAGGCCGGGTCGGCGCCGTCGACGATCCGCGCGGTCACCAGGTCGATCAGCAGCGAGGTCTTACCCGTCCCCGGCCCGCCCATCACCTGCCACGGCCGCCACCCCGGACGTGGCGGCGCGGGCTGGGCCTGCTCGGCGAACAGCGCGCGAACGGACGCACCCCAGGCCCGCGGCCGGGGCGCCCGCGTTGTCCGGCGCACGAGTCGCACCGAGCTATCCGATCGCACCACATCGGCTATTGCAACAGACCAGTCCGACACTCCGGCGCACCCCTACCGGAGGGACACGCTGCGAGACTGTGCGCGACCGGCCAGAATGGGTGTCGTGTCGTCGCTTCATGTGCACCGATTCGGCCCCGCCGACGGTCCCGTCGTCCTCGCCCTGCACGGTCTCACCGGCCACGGCAACCGGTGGGAAACCCTGGCCGCCGAGCACCTGCCCGAGGCCAGGATCATCGCCCCCGACCTGCGTGGACACGGCCGCTCCACCTCGCTGCCGCCGTGGGATTTCGAAACGATCGTCGCCGATCTCGCGGAGCTGCTTCGTGCCGAGACCGACGGACCCGTCGTCGTGGTCGGCCATTCGTTCGGCGGCGCCACCGGCATCCATCTGGCCCGGCAGCACCCCGACCTCGTGCGGGCGCTCGTGCTGCTCGATCCCGCCATCGGCATCGACGCGAAACTGATCGAGCAGATCGCCGTGGCCAATCTCGCCTCCCCGGATTACACCGATCTCGCCGAAGCCCGCTCCGACAAGCAGGTCAGCGCGTGGGGACCCGACGAAGTCGATCCCGAGATCCTCGAACGGGAGTTGGCCGAGCACCTCGTGCCGACCGAGGGTGGCCGGGTCGGCTGGCGCATCTTCCAGCCCGCGATCACCTCGTACTGGGGTCAGCTGGCGCGAGAGTTCGTGCTGCCGCCCGCTGGCCTGCCGACGGTGCTGGTCCGCGCCGCCAAGGTGCAGCCGCCCTATGTCACCGAGGAGTTCCTGGCCGCCCTCACCGACCACCTCGACGACTTCACTGCCGAGGTCTGGGACTGCGATCACATGGTCGCCCAGGCCCGCCCCGCCGACACCGCCGCGCTGATCGCCAGGGTCCTGTAGCCCGTGGCTGTCACTACGGAGGAGCAGGTGGAGAAGGTCCGTGAACTCGTCGCCGCGATCCCACCGGGTCGCGTCTCGACCTACGGCGACATCGCCGCCGCGGCCGGGCTGTCCTCGGCTCGCACCGTCGGCTGGATCATGCGCACCGACTCCGCGGATCTGCCGTGGCACCGTGTCATCGGCGCCAGCGGCCGTCCCGCCGCGCACCTGGCCACCCGCCAGCTGCGGCTGCTCACCGAAGAAGGTGTTCCGGTCGTCGACGGTCGTGTCGTTCTGCGCACCGCGCGACTCTGAGCGACCGCCACCCTCGACCGCGCGGGCGGCTCGAGCACCGGCAGCACGCCTACTAGCATGACTTTCGTGCCGTTCACCCGATTCAGGATCAGCCGATGACCGCCGTCGATGCCATCGTGCTCGCGGGTGGACGAGCCAGTCGGATGGGCGGGGTCGACAAACCGGCGATCGTGATCGGTGGGCGATCGATGCTCGACGCCGCGCTGGATTCGGTGCGCGACTGCGCCGAGGTGGTGGTGGTCGGTCCGTACCGTCCCGCACTCGATTCGCGGTTCCGGCAGGTTCGTGAGGTGCCGCCGGGTTCCGGGCCCGTCGCGGCGATCGGCACCGGTCTGAGCGCACTCGGCACCGCGGCCCCGTGGATTGTCGTGCTGGCCGCCGACATGCCGTTCCTCACCGCTGCCACCGTCCACGAATTGCTGCGCAGGGCAACCGAGTCCACCGCCGATGCCGTTTTCGCGATCGACGCCTCCGGTCGCCCGCAATACCTCGTCGGCGTCTGGCGGCGCAGCGCGCTGGTGGCAGCGGTGGCGGGACTGGGTTCACTGGTGAACCAGCCGATGAAGGCCATCGTGCCCGCCGAGACCGTCCTGGTCGAGCTCCCCGATATCGCCGACTGCGATACCGAGGAAGAGGTCCGCCGCGCCCGTGAATCCTTGGCCACCGACCGCGCGTCGGCCCGCCTCGACCTCACCGAAGCGCGCGAACGCCTCGGCACCGGCCTGACTCCCCTGGTCGCCTACGAGGCCGCGCTGAGCGAAGTCCCCGGTGCCGCACTGGCGGCGGCGATCACCGCGGCGGGCCCACTGCCCCGCTTCGACGTCTCCGCCATGGATGGCTACGCCGTCTGCGGCGAGGGTCCGTGGCAGTTGCGGCGCGACGTCGGCTTCGCGGGCGGCGCGCGGCCGGAGGGCCTGCGCTCGGGCGAGGCGGTACGCATCGCCACCGGCGCCCACGTTCCGGACGGCACCACCTCGGTTGTGCGCGACGAATTCGCCACCATCACCGGCGACGAGCTGGCCCGACTCCCCGACACCCCGTTTCGCGGCGATGTCCGAAAAAGCG
This sequence comes from Nocardia salmonicida NBRC 13393, assembly GCF_001613085.1. GTDB lineage: Bacteria > Actinomycetota > Actinomycetes > Mycobacteriales > Mycobacteriaceae > Nocardia > Nocardia salmonicida. The sequence continues at coordinate 129,839 of NZ_BDBR01000009.1, read as the reverse complement.
GCGAGGACAGGAAGACCGGCGATCTCGTCGCCCCGGCGGGCACTCGGGTCACCGCCGCCCTCCGTTCGGCCGCGGCCTCGGTCGAGGTCATCACGGGCACCGTCCGTGGACCCGTTCGCGCGCGAATTGTCATGACCGGCGACGAAATTCGCAGCACCGGACCCCTTCAGACCGGCCAGACCCGCGACTCGATCGGTCCCGTCCTGCCAGATCTCCTCGCGGGCTGCGGCGTTCGCGTCGTCGACCGGGTCCACCTGCGCGACACGGCGCACGGATTCGACGACATGCTCACCGACACCTCCGATTTCGACCTACTCGTCGTAGTCGGCGCCACCGGCGGCGGCGCGGCCGACCAACTCCGTACCGCCATCGCCCGAGCCGAGGCCCGCGTCCTGGTCCCCCGACTCGCGCTGCGCCCAGGCGGTTCCACCGTTGTCGCCGAACTCCCCACGGGCCCCACCGTTCTCGGCCTCCCCGGCAACCCCTTCGCCGCCATCGCCGTCCTCCTCTCCCTCACCCCCGCGATCGTCGCCGCCCGCACCGGCGCCCGCCTCCCCCGAAAGATCCTGGGCCCACTCCACAACGCCGCCGAGATCACCGCCCCGGTCCAACGCATCACCCCCGCCCGCTACGCCCCCGACGGCGGCTGGGTCGGCGACCCGGTAGTCCGCACGGCTCACCTGGCCGGCCTGATAGACCGCGACGGCTTGGTCATCGTTCCCCCGAACGCCACCGACGGAGCAACCGTCGAATTCATCCCCCTCCCTTCCTGACCGGGTTATCGACAATGATCGAGATCGAATCCCCCGTTCTCGTCGCAATTCTCGCAATGTCACAGAATGGCGAAGCCCGGAATAGGTGGCCCACTGGGTCCGTTCCGGCAATGCGGAATGGATCGAGGACTGACACGCCGAATTTTCCCAGGTCAGAAACCTATTTTCAGCGCAGGTCTACCCTCACGCCGTAATGGTGCTTATTGTTGGTCGAGTCAGGCGTGGGACGCCCCGCACGCGAGGTGGATTGCGTCGGACAGTGCGTTGAAGGCTTAATCACTTATCCCTCGGAAAGGACCGTGTGGAGATGGCTGACAAGTCTAAAAAAGCACCGAAGAAGATGCCCAAGCAGATGCCGCGCCAGCAGCAGGAGCAGCGGCAGGAGCAGGGGCAGGACTCGCAAGGCATGACGCGAGCAGGCCAGGACGATCGGCGTGAGCAGCGCCGCCCCGGCCATCACTGATATACGTGTGTCGACGAGCCGCCGGTATCGCTACCGGCGGCTCGTCCACGTCATGCCCCGATGCGCACTGGCGCGCCTGCCGCGGATCCGCCCAGCCCACGCCGAGCCGTGGCCGGATCGGGGACGGGCACCGCGTCGACCAGGCGGCGGGTGTACTCCTGAGCCGGTGCGGCGAATACCGCGCGCACCTCGCCGGTTTCGACGATCCGGCCCTGCCGCAGCACCACTACCCGGTCGGCGACCTGGTGCACCACGGCCAGATCGTGACTGATGAACAGGCTGGCGAAGCCGTATTCGGCGCGTAGGTCGGCGAAGAGGTCGAGCACCTGCGCCTGCACCGATACGTCGAGCGCGCTGGTCGGCTCGTCGGCGACCAGCAGTCGCGGCGCCAAGGCCAGCGCGCGAGCCAACGCCACTCGCTGACGCTGCCCTCCGGACAACTCTCCCGGCCTGCGCTGCGCGTAATCCCTTGGCAGTCGGACCGATTCGAGCAAGGTCGCGACCTTGGCCTGCAACAGCGTGCCCGACGCGGCCCGATGCACCTGCAAAGGTTCGCCGATCGCGTCGGCGACCGTGCGGCGCGGATCGAGTGAGGCGCTCACATCCTGATGCACCAGCGCGACGTGCTTGCGCAGTCCACGCAGCTCGCGGCGCGACAATCCGGCCAGCACGACGCCTTGCAGCTCGACGCGTCCCGAGGTGGCGGGAACGAGCCCGAGCGCGGTGCGCCCCAGCGTGCTCTTGCCCGACCCGGATTCACCGACGACCCCGAGAACTTCACGTGGACCGAGGGTGAGCGAAATATCCTGCAGTGCCGGGAAAGGCGCAGCGCCATGGCGGCCGGGGTAGACGACCGAGAGGTCGTCGATCCGCAGCACATCGCGGTATTCGGATTCGCCTCGCCCCCCGCCCTTTTCGGCGACAACAGCGGGCCCACGCACCACTACCCGGCGCAGAATCCGGCGAACGCTCCGGTCCGAGGGGTCCGCCGGGACGTCATCCGAATCGTCGGTGAGGTCCGCCGACTCGTCGTCGCCGCCGTCGGACGCGTCGACCTCACCTGCTTCGTCCTCGTGCCGCACCGTCGTCTGGCCGTCATCCGTTGCGTCAGTGGCGAGTGCGTCCTCCGCACCACCCGGGCTGACGGCATCCACCTCGGCGACAGGTGCGGGCTCTTCGCCTCGCGACGACACCGCGGGCAATCGCGGCACCGCGGCCAGCAACGTCCGGGTGTATTCCTCGCCCGGTTCGGCGAACAACCCGAACACCGACTTTTCCTCGACCACCCGCCCCTCGCGCATCACCACGACCCGGTCGGCGATCTCCGCGACCACGCCGAGGTTATGAGTGATGAACAGGATCGCCGTGCCGCGCTGCCGTTGCAGGGAGCGCAGTAGATCGAGGATCTCGGCCTGCACGGTGACATCGAGCGCGGTGGTCGGCTCGTCGGCGATGAGCAGTTCGGGCTCGCCGGACAGGGCGAGCGCGATCACCACGCGCTGCTTCTGCCCGCCGGAGAGTTGATGCGGGTACCAGTCGAGGCGCTTGTCCGGTTCCGGAATATCCACCGCCGTCAGCAGATCGATCGCGCGGGTTCGAGCGAGGGCCTTGTCGGTCACGCCGTGCGCGCGCAGCGCCTGCGCGATCTGGGTGCCGATCTTCTGCACCGGATTCAGCGCGGTCTGCGGCTCCTGAAAGACCATGGCGGCCTTGGTACCGCGCAGATCCCGCAACACGGATTCGGCGGCACCGACGACCTGTGTGCCCCCGAGCCGGATCGACCCGCCTGCCCGCGCGGTCTCCGGCAGCAGCCCGAGCACCGATCGCGCGGTGAGCGATTTCCCCGAACCGGACTCACCGACCAGGGCGACGACTTCACCCCGGCGCACCCGCAAGCTCACCCCATCGACGACGATCTTGTCGCCGAACCCCACCGTCAACTCGTCGATCTCGAGCACGGGGTCGAGTGGATCAGATGGTGCGCTCATGCCAATCTCCTTGCCCGGCCCAGTGCTTGGGCGATCAACAGGAATCCCAGGGTCAACGCGGCCAACGGTCCGATCGCGATCCACGGATTCGCGTCCAGGTTGGCGATCGAGGCCGCGATCAGCGATCCCAGCGAGGGCTGCGGCGGCAGTACGCCGATGCCGATGAAACTCATCGCGCCCTCGATGAACACCGCCACCGACAGCGACAGCGCGAACTGCACGCCGAGCGGCTCGATCACATTGGGCAGCACATGCTTGCGCAAGGTCCACCAGGTGTCGGCGCCGATCACCTCCGAGGCTTCGACGAACGGCTGTTCGCGCACGGCCAGCACCGCCGTGCGGATCTGACGACCGAAGATCGGGATCTCGGCGGCGACGATCACGATGACCACCGCGTGCCAGCCGGGCCCGGTGATCGCGGCGAGCGTGATGCCCAAGATCAGTGTTGGAAAGGCCAGAATCAGGTCGAATACCCGTTGGACGGTCACGTCCGCGACGGGGTGGACGGTGGCAGCCAGGCCGATCAGCGCACCGACAACGGCGCCGATCGGCACCGCGAGCAGCGCGATCAGCAGGTCGATCCGGATACCGGCCAGGACTCGCGCGGCCACATCACGGTTGAGATGGTCGGTGCCGAGCCAGTGTTGCGCGCTCGGCCCGAGCAGGTTGGCGCCGGGGATCTGGGTGAGCGGATCGTAGGAGCTGAGCAGGCCGGCGAACACCCCGGCCAGCGCCACCACGACGACCAGCAGCACCCCGGCCAGTCCCTGTCCATGGCGCAGCGCCCACAGCGGACCTTCGCGGCGCGGTGAATCATGCGCTGTGACAACAGGTTTCTCGGTTGCCGTCGTCATGACCGTCCTCCGATCCGAATCCGCGGATCCAGCCACGCGTGCGCGACATCGGTGATCAGCTGGATCACCACGAATACCGCCACCGACAGCAGCAACAGCACCTGCACGAGCGGATAGTCGCGACGACTGATGCCCTGTTCGATGAGCTGCCCGATCCCCGGCCACACGAAGGCCGCCTCGACCAGCACCGCGCCACCGAGCAATTGCCCGGTCTGGATGCCGAGCACGGTGAGCATGGTCGGCAGCGCGTTGCGCAGGGCGCCACGGGTGACGATCTCGCGATAGCCGACACCGAGTGACCGTGCTGTCAGCACATACTGTTTCGCGAGTTCGGTGCGCAGCGCTTCGGTGAGGAACCGGGTCAGCGCCGCCGACACCGGCAATGCGAGGCAGATCGCGGGCAGCAGTAGATACTGCACCGCGATATCGGGTCGCGCGATGAATCCGTCCGGCGGCACCCCACCGGCGGGCAGCACCGGAATCGCGACGGCGAACACCAGCACGAGCAGCGGGCCGACCACGAAGGTCGGTAGCGCGACGGCGGCCGTATTCGCCGCGGCGACAACCGTATTCAACCAGCGGCTCGGCCACAGCACCGACGCCACCGACACGATCAGACTCACCAGCACGGCTAGAAGCAGCGCGGTCACGGTGAGCACCAACGTATTGGTGAGCCCACGGCCGACCAGATCGGTGATCTCACCGCCGATGATGTAGGAGCGACCGAGGTCGAGGGTGAACAGGTCGCCCAGCCACTGCAGGTACTGCACCGGGATCGACCGGTCGAGGCCGAGCTGGTGGCGGATCACCTCGATGGTCTGCGGTGTCGCGTCGTTTCCGGCCAGGATGGTGGCCGGATCACCGGGGACGAGCCGCAACAGCAGGAAGATCAGCACCGAGGCGCCGAACAGCACCAGCAGCGCCGACGGAAGGCGGTGCAGTAGATAGCGCGTCATGACAGGAAGGTGTCGGTGAGAACGGGTTCGCGGCGCTTGGTCCAGGCGAAACCGTGCACCTTGTTGACGGTGGAGTACTGCTGGAAACGCACGCCGATCTCGATCAGGAACAGCCCTTCCAGCAGCTGGTCGGTGACGGCCTGATAGGCGCGCACCGCATCGGGCCCGGTGCCCTGCGCCAGCTGCCATGCCGTGTCGGCGGCCGCGGTGTAGGCGGGCGATTCGTAGCGCGAGGCATTGCGGCGCGCGTTGAACGGGTAGGCGCTCACCGTGAGCGTCGACGGAACGAACTGCGCCCACGAATGGTCGGTGACCCACAGGCCACGGAATTGCTGGCCGGTGAGCTGCTTGACGAAGGTGGCGGCGTCGACCGGGTCGAGGTCGACCTCGATACCCACGTCGGCGAGGTTGGCCTGCACGATCTGGGCGACCTCGCCGTACCCGGGGGCGAAGGTCAGCGGCAGCTTCGGCGGCTTGGCCGCCTGGCCGAGGAGTTGCTTGGCCTTGTCGATGTCACGCTTGTACTTGGCGTTGCGGGATTCGTCGAAGGCCGGCGAGTTCTTGGGCCACGGCACATTCAGCGGATATCCCGCACCCCGGAACACCTCGTCGATGATGCGTTCGCGGTCGAGGGAGAAGGCGATGGCCTGGCGGACCCGGACATCGGCCAGCGACGGCTCGGTCACATTGACGCCGACATAGGCTTGCAGTTCGGCGCCCTCGAGATCGTGCACCGTGAATCCGCCGCTCTTGCCGAGGTTTTCGGCATCGCGGTAGCCGAGTTCGCGCGCCGCGGCGATCTGACCGGACTTCAACGCGTTGAGCAGCGCGTTCGGGTCGGGGATGATCGAGACCTCGACCCGGTCGAGGTACGGGCGCTCAGGCAGCCAGTAGTTCGGGTTCTTCTCGAAGATCAACTGCGAGTTCGGCACGCGCTGCACGTATTCGAAGGGGCCGGTGCCGATATAGGTGTCGCCGGTGCCGAGCTTGTCGGCGGTTTCGCTGTCCAGGATCGGCACGGTGTCGAGCAGGTCGTAGATGTTGCTCAGTGGGTGTGCGAGCTGCAACACGATCCGCGTCGGCGAGACGATGTCGAAACCGGTGACGGCCGCCGCCGAGCTACGCAGCTGCGCTGACCATTTGGCGTCGGCATAGGTGCGCAGCGAGAACTCCACGTCCTTGGCGGTGAAGGGGCGCCCGCTGTGGAACTTCACGTCGTCGCGCAGGTCCAGGCTCAGCGAACGACCGTCGGCAGCGAGCTGCCACGACTCGGCCAGCAACGGCTGCGGTTCCAGGGTGTCGTTCGGGTAGCGGATCAGCGATTCGTAGACCAAGCCGATCACGACCGGGGTCGCCGCGGTGTTGGTGAGCAGGTTCGCGGGCACCAGGTCCTCACGGATACCGACCTTCAGGGTGCCGCCGCGCACCGGCGTCGCGTCGTCCCCGCCCGCCTTCTGTTCCGAGACCGCCGAGGTGCAGGCCGCCAGTGCGGCGCCGCCGAAGATGGCCGCGGCGGCGATGCCGCTGGTGCGCAAGAAATTTCGGCGGCCGAAGCCACTCGCCGTTGAACTCATCGTGAAGATCCTCGAAGACGCATCGGCCCGCGCGGCGGGCCGAGGAGGGTGCGCACAGCGCACCGCAGGAAAGGGAACACATCGGCTCGGCCGCGAACGTCGTGGGCGTTCGTCAGCCGCGCAGGACGCGACACGAACAGCAGCAGGGTGGCTGATTCGTGGGCACGGCAGTGACGCTAACAAGTTGCGACGTACCGGTCACCGATTCCACGCACACTGCACATAACCCTGGTGACCAGCGGATACGTCGCCTTTACTGCCAGAATGCCTGTTCCACCCCATGCTCGCGGTTACGCATCCTTCGGCGGCTCGGCCGGTCGCACGTCCGCGGAGTCGACTCCCGATTGGACCTATCCGCCCACTGCTCCGGCGGGCTCGCCGAACATCGTCGTCGTGCTCGTCGACGACATGGGGTACAGCGATATAGGCCCGTTCGGTTCGGAAATCGAGACACCGACACTGGACCGTCTCGCGGCCGAGGGTGTGCGGCTGTCGAACTATCACACGACGCCACTGTGCTCGCCCTCGCGCGCGGCGCTGCTGACCGGAATCAATTCTCACCGCGCGGGTTTCGGGTTCGTCGCCAACGCCGATCCCGGCTATCCGGGCCTGCGGCTGGAATTGGCCGACGACGTGCTCACGCTGCCGGAGATATTGCGCGACAACGGTTACGCCACCTACGCGGTGGGCAAATGGCATCTGGTGCGCGACGCCACGATGAACCCGTCCGCGCATCGGGACTCCTGGCCGACCCAGCGCGGATTCGACCGCTACTACGGGTCGCTGGAGGGGCTGAACTCCTTCTACTACCCCAATCAGCTGGTGTCGGACAGCTCGGTGGTCGATGTCGAGGAATATCCGGAGGGCTATTACCTCACCGACGATCTCACCGACAAGGCGCTGTCCTACATCAAGGATCTGCGCGCGCACGACACCGAGAAGCCTTTCTTCCTGTACTTCGCGCACGTGGCGATGCACGGACCGCTGCAGGCCAAGGCCGAGGACCAGGCCAAGTATCGCGGTCGCTACGCCGAGGGCTGGGACGAACTGCGCAGGCGCCGCTTCGCCGAGCAGCTGGCGCAGGGGTTGTTCCCGCCGGGTACCGAGCAGAAGCCGCGCAACACCGAGCCGGGTTACGAAGCGGCGGAGTGGGATTCGCTGTCTGCCGACGAGCAGCGGCGCTACGCCGCGTACATGGAGGTGTACGCGGGCATGGTCGACAGCATCGACCAGAGCCTGGGACGCATCGTCGACCTGCTCGAAGACCTCGGCGAACTCGACAACACCATCATCGTGTTCACCTCCGACAACGGTGGCACCGCGGAGGGCGGACCGGAGGGCACCCGCTCCTACTTCGCCGAATTCGCCCACGTCGACGACCCCGACTGGGTGGGCGATGTCCCCCACGACGAAGACCTGATCGGCACCGCGAAGCTGGGCGTGCACTACCCGCGCGGCTGGGGTCAGGCGTCCAACACACCGTTCCGGTTCTACAAGGGCCAGACGTTCGCCGGTGGTGTGCGGGTACCGCTGGTCATGTCGTGGCCGAAGGGGTTGCCCCGCACCGATACCGATTCCGGCATCCGCCACGAATACGCCTACGTCACCGATCTGGCGCCGACGTTGCTCGAGCTGGCGGGTCTGGACCGTCCTTCTGTGCGTAACGGCTTGCCCGCCAAAGACTTCGACGGCGTCTCCGCGGCCGAGCTGCTGCGCGATCAGGCGGCCCCGACGCGGCACACCGAGCAGTACTCGGAGATGACCGGTCACCGCGGCTTCTACCGCGACGGCTGGAAACTGCTGTCGCTGCACGATGCCGACGCCGACATCGACGCGCCGAACTGGCAGCTGTTCGACGTGCGCGCCGACCCCACGGAGCTGCACGATGTTTCGGCGCAGTACCCGGACAAGGCCGCCGAACTGGCCGCCGCCTGGGACGAATCAGCGTGGGCCAACACCGTGTTCCCGCTGCTGACCCGCGCCGACCTGTTCCGCCGTCGCCCGGAGGAGGCGCGTTACGCCGCTCCGGTGCGGCTGCTGCCCGGCACCCCCACCCTGGAGCGCTACCGCTCCCAACGCCTCATCGCCTTCCGCGACTTCACGATCACCGCCGACTTGACCGGCACGGCGTCGGCACGCGGTACGGCGGTACCCGATGAGCGGGTGGTCGACGGCTATCAGCCCGGCGACGAAGGAGTCCTCGTCGCACACGGTGACCCGCTCGGCGGGTACCTGCTCTACATCGAGGACGGCGAAGTAGTGCTCGGCGTGAACAGCTACGGGCGGTATGCGTCCGTCGGCCTGCCTCTGCCCATCGGGACGCGCGAGATCACCGTGCGAGCCACCGTCGAGCCGCGTCTGCGCTGGGACTTCACCATCCAGGTAGACGGCACGCCGCTCGCGGAGCTCACCGACCAGGTGCAACTGGTCGGCATGGCGCCGTGGACCGGGATCTCCGTCGGCGTCGACGCGCGCGGTCCGGTCTCGTGGGATCTGCGCGAGCGCCGCGGACCGTTCCGCTATTCCGGCGGCCTGCGCGCGATCACCTACACGCCCGGTCCCGTGCAGGTCCCGCAGCGCACGATCGACGCGGTGGAGCGGGAGGCCGAGTACGCCGCGGAGTGATCGACCGGCCCCGCGGATCGAGTCGCGACCAGGTCGGATACCGTTTACCAGCCAGAAAATGCCACGCAGACAGGACGCCGGAGATGGACGACAGTTCCCTGATCTGGGACGACGGTGCGCTCGTCACCATCGACCAGCGCGGACTGCCGCACGAGGTGCGAGAACTTCGCCTGCGCACCGTCGACGAGGTCATCGAGGCGATCACCACCCTCGCCATTCGCGGCGCTCCGGCGATCGGGATCGCGGGCGCGTTCGGTGTGGTCATCGCGACCAGGGCGCACACTCGCGACGGCGTATCCGGCGAAACGGGTGGCTCGACCGGCGGCGTAGTCGATGACAGTGGCAGCAGAGGCCACAGGGTGATCGATGTGGCCGCCGTGCAGGCGGAGGCCGACCGTATCGCCGCGGCTCGACCGACGGCGGTCAATCTGGCGTGGGCAGTCGACCGAGTCCGCGGCCGGATCGCCGACGGTGCCGACGCGGTGCTGGCCGAGACCTTCGACCTGCTCGCCGAGGACGGCCGGGTCAATCTCTCCGCTGCCACCCATGCCGCCGACCTGGTGCAACGTCTGTGCGGTGAGCGGCCGCTCCGGCTACTGACGCACTGCAATACCGGCCGTCTCGCCACCAGCGCGGTCGGCACCGCGATCGGCGCTCTGCGGGTGCTGCACGAACGCGGTGTCGTCGAGGACGTGATCGTCGACGAGACCCGCCCGCTGTTGCAGGGCGCGCGGCTCACCGCGTGGGAGCTGGCCGAGGCGGGCATTCCGCATCGGCTGACCATCGATTCCGCCGCCGCCTGGGCGATGGCGACCGGACAGATCGACGCCGTGCTGGTCGGCGCCGACCGGATCACCGCCAACGGCGACGTCGCCAACAAGATCGGCACCTTCACCCTGGCCCTGGCCGCCCGCCACCACGGCATCCCGTTCATCGTGGTCGCCCCGGAATCCACCCGTGATACCGCGATGGCCACCGGCGCGCAGATCGTGGTGGAACAGCGGGCCGCCGCCGAGGTGACCGGCTTCGGCGGCGTCGACACCGCACCGGCGGGCACCGCGGTGTTCAACCCCGCCTTCGATGTGACGCCGACCGATCTGGTCACCGCCGTCGTCACGGAAAACGGTGTGGTCTACCGGAACTCGGATACCTATGACGAGCACGGCCGTGCGTCGGCGGCCACCGTCGAGAACACCGACAGGCCCCTCGCCGCGCGGGGACAGGCGATCGCCGCTACCGCACGCCAGCTGTACGAGCGGGGCTGGATGCCGGGCACCGCGGGCAATATCTCGGTGCGGGTCGACCCCGCCGATGCCCTCGTCACCGCCAGCGGCCTGTCCAAAGGCGAACTCGGCGAGGACGACACGGTGCTCGTCGCGATCGCCGACACCATCGCGCGCCCAGGTCAGAGCCGGAAGCCGTCCGCGGAGACCAGCATTCACACCGCCGTCTACCGCACCCGTCCCGCCGGCGCGGTCGTGCACGTGCACTCCCCGTTCGCCACCGCGCTGGCGACTACTTCCGCGCGGCCCGGCGGCGCGGTGACCCCGCTGCGGATCAGCGGTTTCGAACTGCTCAAGGGATTCGGCCTCACCGACCCGTCGACGGTCGTGATCCCGGTCTTCCCGAACTGGCCGGAGGTGGCGCGCATCGGCGCCGACATCGACACCTACCTCAGCGAAAACCCCGACGCCCCACCGATTCTGTTCATCACCGGGCACGGGATCACCACCTGGGGTGACACTCTTGCCCAGGCGCGCGATCGCGCCGAATGCCTGGAAGCCCTGTGCGAGTTGATCGCCCGTACGGGACGTACCGACGCCATGCCTCTCGAGATCGGACCGACATGACCCTGTTGCAAGTGATGGCCGCCGACAACGCCGCCGACGTCCGGGTGCGCACCACCGACCCCACCGAGATCGGCGCCGAGCTGGCACAACACGGCATCGCCTACTCGCACTGGGCCGTGCTCGCCGACGCCGCCGCGACCGACTCCGACACCCTGCTCGCCCACTACGGCCCGCAGATCGCCGAACTCAACGCCTCGGGCCGCTACGAGCACATCGACATCGCCCGCATCCATCCCGACGCCGACAACCCGGAGTGGCCTGCCACCGCCGCCGGTGCGCGCGCGAAGTTCCTCGACGAGCACCGCCACGCCGAGGACGAGGTGCGCTTCTTCGCCGCTGGCCGCGGCTGCTTCTACCTGCACGTGGGCGACGCCGTGCTGGCGACGGTCTGCGAAGCGGGCGACCTGCTCTCGGTCCCGGCGGGCACCCTGCACTGGTTCGATATGGGCACCACCCCCGACTTCATCGCCATCCGCTTCTTCGAGGAGGCCGACGGCTGGGTCGGCGACTTCACCGGCGACAAGATCAGCGCGGGCTTCCCGACCCTCGACGAACTGCTCGCGTGACCCGCGCGATCGTCCTCGACATCGAGGGCACCACCAGCCCCACCGACGCGGTCCGCACCGACCTCTACGGCTACACCGAACAGCACCTGCCCGCCTGGCTGGCCGACAATGCCTCCGGCCCCGCGGAATCGGTGATCGCGCGGACCCGCGAACTGGCCGGAGAACCCACCGCGGACACCGACCGAGTCGCCGCGATCCTCATCGCCTGGCTGCATTCCGACGTGAAGGCCGAGCCCCTCAAAGCCGCCCAGGGCGCGATCTGCGCCGAGGGCTTCCGCGCCGGCGCACTACACGGACGCTTCTTCGAGGATGTGGTACCCGCGCTGAAGACATGGCATGCCGACGGCTACCGACTGTTCGTCTATTCCTCGGGTTCCGAACGCAACCAACGAGATTGGTTCACCTTCGCCGAGACCGGCGACCTGTCCAGCTTGATCACCGATCACTTCGACCTGGTCAGCGCAGGCGCCAAACGGGAGGCGGGTTCCTATGAGCTCATCGCCGACCGGATCGGCGTCCCGGCGCGGGACATCCTGTTCCTGTCCGACCACGCCGACGAACTCGATGCCGCGGTGGCCGCGGGTTGGCAGGCTGTCGGCGTGCACCGACGCGGCGAACCGAATCCACCACGGCCACCGCATCGTTGGGTGAGTTCGTTCGCCGAGGTCGAGGTCGCCGAATACTGAGGTGGCGCGCTCTCAGCCGACGTGCGCCCTGACCGCGCCGAGCGGTCCCCGCTGGACTGTCCCGAACACCCGTCGTGCGTGGACGGCGACCGGGCTCGTCGACCACGGCGCCAGCGTGGTGGTGAACATCAGTTCGCACCAGGACAGGGCGGGGATCTCGCCTGCGGCGAGGGTGGCGATGAGGGAGAGTTCGGTGTCGTGGCCGAGCCAGGCCGCTACCAGCCAGGAGGCGTCGAGGCGGCCGAGGAATTCCTCGGCGTCCTCGGGCGGGCCGTGCGGTGTGTCGACGGCGAGGTGGACGACGGCGGCGATGGCGTGGCGCATCTTGGCGTCCATCCCGATCGCGTCGTGCAGCAGCAAACTTTCCAGTGCCGAGCGCAATTCCATCGAGGGATCAAGTGCCAGTTCGTGCATGTCGAGCCTTTCCTGTGGTTCGGACTGCTGATCGAGACCGCCGGTGATAGCCCGCAGCGTCGGGATCGTCTGTGGTACTTCCGGATCGACGAGGCCGATCAACGGGCCCGACGTCCAGTCGAGCCTGCCGAACGCCTGGCACCAGTCCAGTGCCGGATTATCTTCGGAGACAACCAGATCGAGGGCCAGCCCGGCCATCGACGCGGTGCAGGCCAGGGTGATGGCGTCGAGTCCGTCCTCGCTGACTGTCAGGTGCAGTGTCACCTTCTCGACTCCGGTGTCCTCGCGGGCTCGGCCCGCGAGCCAGATCGCGCGGCCCGCGGCGCCCATCGCGGCCGCGAGCTGGTCACCGCGGGGATGGTCGGCGTCGGCGTCGATGAACGGGCCGTACCAGATCGCCCTGCCCTCCGCGTCGCAGACCGCGAAGGTCGCCGAGACGCTGTCACCCGCGGCGGCCAAACTTATGTGGGCATCCTGCCCCTGCTCCGTCACCCTCATCAATATCCCCGTTTTCCGATTCGAGCCGACTGTCACCGACATCTCCTATCCAATCGGCCACAAACGGACATGTCCACAGGGCGCGCACAAATAGACGGCCCCAGTTAGGTATATACACTCGCCAGTGAATTCACAGAACCGGCCGTGCACCCATCAGGCGGTGCCGCATTCGGTCCGCAACCGGGCGAAATCGACCGCGCCGCTTGTATGTTTCGACCATGCCCTTCGTACACTCCGATTCTGTCAACGTTCATTTCCGCACCGATGCGGTCCAAGGACCGACGCTGCTGCTCGCCCATGGATTCCTCATGGACGAATCCATGTTCGAGCCCATCCGGAAGGTCCTGGCGCACACCGATATCAATGTCGTCGCCTGGGACGCGCGCGGTCACGGCCGCACCGGATACGGCGACGACCCGCGCTTCGACTATTGGGATCTGGCCACCGACGGTCTGCGGGTGCTCGATGCACTCGGCATCGAGAGCGCGATTGTCGGCGGCATGAGCCAGGGCGGTTACGCGGCATTGCGGATGGCATTGCTCGCCCCCGAACGCGTCACCGGATTGGCACTGCTCGATACCGAAGCCGACGCGTGCACCAGGAGCGACGAAACCTATTACGAGAACTTCTTCGACGAATGGTGCGGCAGCGGCGATTTGCGGCCACTGGCCGAAGAACTCGCGCCGCTATTGATCGGCGGCACCGATCCGCGGATCTGGCAGACCTGGATCGCCCGCTGGCTCGACGCCGATCGCACCGCGATCCGCCCGGCGGCCGAGTGCCTGATCGGGCGCGATTCGGTCCGTGGGCGACTCGACGAAATAGGCGTGCCCGCTCTCGTTCTGCGCGGCGAACACGACCACAGCAGTACCGCGGCCAAGTGCGCGCGCTTGGCGGAGGAACTGCCGGGCGCGAATGGGGTACGCACGGTGGCGGGCGCGGGCCACGGCTGCGCGCTGACTCATCCCGAACAGGTTGCCGCCGCGCTGGCCACGCTGGTGACGGCCTGCACCCCGTATGCCGTGGAGCCGGTGGCGGTCGCCGGTATCTAGCGGTCGGGCCCGCGAACGCCCTGGTAGTACTGGATGCGACCGGGATAGGCGACGGAATCGAGCCGGAACAGCTGGACCTCGACGGTGTAGTTCTCGCCGGTGTGCAGATCACAGAGCCGCATGGCGGTGTGCTCGCGGCCGTACACGGTGTCGCCGTCGTCCCAGATGCGGCGGAAGTCGCGATATTGCGCCAATTCGTCGAGCAGGTCGGAGGCCCAGTCGCCACCGACCTGCTGGCCGATCAGGCCGCGTAGCCAGTGCACGGTGAGGGTGGACTCCTTCTCCCATTCCACCATTACTTTGCGCGAGAGCGGGTTACCGAAGAACCAGCGCAGAATATTGACATCCTCGACCAGTCCTGGGAACGCGCGATCATAGGAATGGTTGCCCGCGAGCACGTTCCAGCGGGTGTCGACATAGGCCGCCAGATCAGGTTCCCGCAGCGACAGAGTCCGGCGCATCTCGGTGCTGATCTCGGCTCGCAGATCCTCGACCGACGGATTGTCGACCGGCGCGATGCCGGCCAGATCGAATAGATGTCTGCGCTCGATATCGGTCACCGGCGCGATCCGGTCGAGGTAGCGCACGAGCGCCTCGATCACCGCGCGCGTCGGCCGGTCCCGATCCCCGCTCTCCAAATGCGTGATGTAACTCGAACTGACCCCCGCCGCGAAGGCGAGTTTCTCCCTCGAAATCCGCCGATCGTCGCGAAGTCGCCGTAGCAACCCGCCGAGCGTCGGCGGTTTCGGCGGTCCATCTGGTCCGTCGAACGATGGCTTCGGTATCACGACTACCCTTCCTGTCTGCACGGGCCAATCCTGGATGACTATTCAACCTCGAACCAACCGCCAACCGGAAAAGATGCCGTTTCTTTATATTAGCGCCACTTCGTTTGGGTAGTTAACCTGCGGCAACTGTGCTCGCGGTCACGAAATACGGCCGTTCTGAACCGAATTAAAAGGATTCGAAATCGTTCCGTTCAGCAGTGCCCTAGGATTGCCCACCGCGCGACCCGCTCGCCCCGACCGTGACGGTCTCCACTCCTGCCACCGACCACGAAGCCCTCCCGCCGCGCGCGACGATCGTCCGGCGTCGCCATGTCCGCGCGGCCGTTCCCCGCTGTCCCGCAGACCGTCTCGACGCGACCATAGCTGTGTGTGGCGTCACATCAGCGCTGTTCAGCGGGCACACCGGGTGTGTAAACAAATGTAAACCGCGGGAGAACCAGTCGTTTCCGAAGCATCACCGTGGGCCCGCCGACGGACCCGTCGATCACCGCGTTCTGCCAGCTCGCGGCTCGATTCACCCTGGTGAGCCCCCGATCGCGGGTGCCGACGAGCCCCTCCCCCGTGACCACAGCATTTCGCCGACCTCACAGCTCACCGAGGGCCGAATACGGATGTGAAAAGTTCGTTTTGCCGAAGGGGTCCGCCTCCTTACAGTTCCCTCAACAGCCCGATTTCACAGCTCGAAGGGGGCGTCGTGGTTAATTCGCGCACGCAAGGTCCGTCGCCCGCCGATTTCGGCGACACACTGCTGAACCTCGGCAAGTATTTCCAGCGGGGCGAGGTCTCGCCCGACAACCGGTCCGTATACAAGGTCGGCGGCCGCGATGCCGACGAGTTCTACCGCGACCGCTGGTCGCACGACAAGGTGGTGCGCTCCACCCACGGCGTGAACTGCACCGGCTCGTGCTCCTGGAAGATCTACGTCAAGGACGGCGTGATCACCTGGGAGTCCCAGCAGACCGACTACCCGTCGGTGGGCTCGGACAAGCCCGAGTACGAACCGCGCGGCTGCCCGCGTGGCGCCTCCTTCTCCTGGTACACCTACTCTCCGGCCCGCGTGCGCTACCCGTATGTGCGTGGCACGCTGCTCGATCTCTACCGCAAGGCCAAGGCCGAGCTCAAGGACCCGGTGCTGGCGTGGGAGTCCATCGTCGAGGACCCGGTCAAGGCCAAGGCCTACAAGACCGCGCGCGGTAAAGGCGGTTTCGTCCGCGCCGAGTGGTGGGAAGCCGCCGAGATCGCCGCTGCCGCGCACGTGTACACGATCAAGCAGTACGGCCCCGACCGCGTGGCCGGCTTCTCGCCGATCCCGGCGATGTCGATGGTCAGCCATGCCACCGGCGCGCGCTTCGTGTCATTGATCGGCGGCTACATGCTGTCGTTCTACGACTGGTACGCCGACCTGCCGGTGGCCTCGCCGCAGGTATTCGGCGACCAGACCGACGTGCCGGAGTCCGCCGACTGGTTCGACGCGGGCTACCTCATCATGTGGGGCTCCAACGTCCCGGTGACCCGAACCCCGGACGCGCACTACATGACCGAGGCGCGCTACCGCGGCCAGAAGGTCGTGGTGGTCTCCCCCGACTACGCCGACAACACCAAGTTCGCCGACGAATGGGTGGCCGCGCGCCCCGGCACCGATGCCGCGCTGGCGATGTCGATGGGCCATGTGGTGCTCAAGGAGTTCTTCATCGAGAAGCAGACTCCGATGTTCACCGACTACATCAAGTCCTTCACCGATCTGCCGTACCTGATCTGCCTCGACGAGGCGGCGGATCAGGACGGCGCTCTGCCGGGCAAGTTCCTCACCGCCGCGGATCTCGGCCACACCGGCGAAAGCGTCGAGCACAAGCCGGTGCTGCTCGACCAGGCGGGCAACCCCGTCGTGCCCAACGGCTCGCTGGGCCATCGCTTCGGCGAGGGCGACGCGGGCAAGTGGAACCTCGACCTCGAGGGTGTCGACCCGCTGCTCACCCTGCTCGGCCATTCCGACGACGCGCACGCCACCATCGCGCTGCCGCGTTTCGACACCGATGTCGCCGGGTCGATCATCCGCGGTGTGCCGACGAAGATCGTCGCGGGCAAACGGGTCACCACCGTCTTCGACCTGTTGCTCGCGCAGTACGGCGTGGGCCGCTAGGGCCTGCCGGGCGAGTGGGCCAAGGGCTACGACGACGCCGAGTCGCCGTACACCCCGGCCTGGCAGGAGAACATCACCGGCGTTCCCGCCGTCCAGGCCGCGCGCATCGGACGCGAATTCGCCGACAACGCGGAACGTTCCGGCGGTCGCTCGATGATCCTGATGGGCGCGGGCACCAACCACTGGTTCCACTCCGATCAGATCTACCGCGCCTTCTTCACCCTGACGCTGCTCACCGGCTGTCAGGGCAAGAACGGTGGCGGCTGGGCCCATTACGTCGGCCAGGAGAAGTGCCGTCCGGTCACCGGCTGGGCCACACTGGCTTCGGCATCGGACTGGCAGCGCCCGCCGCGTCAGATGCAGGGCACCGTGTTCTGGTACCTCACCAACGACCAGTGGCGCTACGACCCCTTCACCTCGGACTCGTTCGCATCGCCGCTGGGCAAGGGCAAGTTCGCCGGTCGCACCGCCGCCGACAACATCGCCCTGGCGAGTCGTCTCGGCTGGATGCCCAGCTACCCGACGTTCAACCGCAACCCGCTCGACCTCGCCGACGAGGCCGCCGAAGCGGGCAAGACTCCCGCCGAGCACGTCGTCGACGGTTTGAAATCCGGCGACCTGCGCTTCGCCTGCGAAGACCCCGACGCACCGGAGAACTTCCCGCGCGTGCTCACCGTGTGGCGCGCGAACCTGCTCGGTTCCTCGGGCAAGGGCAACGAATATTTCCAGAAGCACCTGCTCGGCTGCGGCTCCAACCTGCAGACCACCGACGCGACCGGCGTGCGACCGCAGGAACTGGAATGGCGTGCGGAAGGCGCCGAGGGCAAGCTCGATCTGTTGCTCGCGCTGGACTTCCGCATGACCAGCACCACGCTGTTCGCCGACATCGTGCTCCCCGCCGCCACCTGGTACGAGAAGCACGACCTGTCCTCCACCGATATGCACCCCTTCGTGCACGCCTTCTCCCCCGCCATCTCCCCGCCGTGGGAGGCCAAGACCGACTTCGAGGCGTTCCACCGGATCGCGCGTGGTTTCTCCTGGCTGGCCGAGAAGCACCTCGGCACCCGCAAGGACATCGTCGCGGTGCCGTTGCAGCACGACTCCCCCGATGCGCTCGCGCAGGCCGGCGGCAAGGTGCTGGACTGGAAAGCCGGTGAGTGCGAACCGATTCCGGGCAAGACCATGCCCAAGATCGTGGAGATCGAACGCGACTACACCAAGATCGCGGAGAAGCTGGCCGCGCTCGGGCCGCTGGTGGAGAAGCTCGGTCTCACGACCAAGGGCGTCACCACCTTCCCCGAGGAAGAAGTGGCGTACCTGGCCGGACAGAACGGCACCATCGTCTCCGGCATCGCCGCGGGCAGGCCGTCGCTGGCCAAGGACACCCACGCCGCCGAGGCCATCCTGTCGCTGTCGGGCACCACCAACGGCCGCCTGGCGGTCGAAGGGTTCGAGGCGCTGGAGCGGCGGACCGGTACCGAACTCGTCGACCTCGCGAAAGAGGCCGAGGGCAAACGGATCACCTTCGCCGACACCCAGGCTCGCCCGGTGCCGGTGATCACCTCGGCGGAATGGTCGGGCTCGGAATCGGGTGGTCGCCGGTACTCGCCGTTCACCATCAACGTCGAGCGGCTCAAGCCGTGGCACACCCTCACCGGTCGCCAGCACTTCTACCTCGACCACGACTGGATGATCGAACTCGGCGAGCAATTGCCGATCTTCCGTCCACCCCTCGATATGTCGGCGCTGTTCGCGGAGCCGAGCATCGGCAATGTGAGCGGCAACGGTCTCACCGTGCGTTACCTGACCCCGCACTCCAAGTGGTCGATCCACTCGGCCTACCAGGACAACCTGCACATGCTGACGCTCTCGCGCGGCGGTCAGACGATCTGGATGTCGGACGTCGACGCCAAGAAGATCGGGGTGGCCGACAACGATTGGATCGAGGCGATCAACCGCAACGGTGTGGTCGTCGCCCGCGCGATCGTCTCGCACCGCATGCCGGAGGGCACCGTCTTCATGTACCACGCCCAGGACCGCGCGGTCGACGTGCCGCGTATCGAGGGCGCCGAGGACACCACCAAGGAAGCCAAGGGCAAGCGCGGCGGTATCCACAACGCGCTCACCCGGGTGCTGATCAAGCCCTCGCATCTGATCGGCGGCTACGCCCAGCAGTCCTTCGCCCTGAACTACCACGGCCCCACCGGAAACCAGCGTGACGAGGTCACGACTATCCGTCGCCGCAACCAGAACGTGGAGTACTGACATGCGCGTAATGGCACAGCTCGCCATGGTCATGAACTTGGACAAGTGCATCGGCTGCCACACCTGCTCGGTCACCTGCAAGCAGGCGTGGACCAACCGTGGCGGCACCGAGTACGTGTGGTTCAACAACGTGGAAACCCGTCCGGGACAGGGCTATCCGCGTCAGTACGAGGACCAGGAGAAGTGGAAGGGCGGCTGGACGCTCAACAAGCGCGGCAAGCTGACCCTCAAGTCCGGCTCGCGGTTCAAGCGCCTGATGAACATCTTCGCCAACCCCGACCTGCCCACGGTCGCCGACTACTACGAGCCGTGGAGCTACGACTACGACAACCTGCTGTCGTCGCCGCCCATGGACACCACCCCGGTGGCGCGGCCCAAGTCGCTGATCACCGGTGAGGACACCAAGGTCACCTGGGGTGCGAACTGGGACGACGACCTGGGTTCGGGTCCCGAGCAGGTCGGCAAGGACCCCATCCTCGGCAAGCTCGAGACCAAGGTGAAACTGGAGTTCGAAGAGACCTTCATGTTCTACCTGCCGCGCATCTGCGAGCACTGCCTGAACCCCTCCTGCGCCGCGTCGTGCCCCTCCGGCGCGATCTACAAGCGCGAGGAAGACGGCATCGTGCTCGTCGACCAGGACAAATGCCGTGGTTGGCGGCAGTGCATCACCGGCTGCCCGTACAAGAAGATCTACTTCAACCACAAGACGGGCAAGGCGGAGAAATGTACTTTCTGCTACCCCCGTGTCGAGGTCGGCATCCCGACGGTGTGCTCGGAGACCTGTGTCGGGCGGCTGCGCTACATCGGCGTGATGCTCTACGACGCCGACGCGGTGCTCGAGGCAGCCCAGGTCACCGATCCGCAGGATCTCTACACCTCGCAGCTCGGCGTGTTCCTCAACCCGCACGATGAGCGCGTGATCGCCGAGGCCGAGAAGGCCGGCATCTCGCCGGAATGGATTCAGGCTGCCCAGGATTCACCGGTCTACAAGCTGATCGTCGACTATCAGCTGGCCCTGCCGCTGCACCCGGAATACCGCACGATGCCGATGGTGTGGTACGTGCCGCCGCTGTCGCCGGTGGTGGATGTACTCGCCGAGACCGGTCACGACGGCGAGGACGTACGCAACCTGTTCGGCGCCATCGACGCGCTGCGCATCCCGCTCGAATACCTCGCCGAGTTGTTCACCGCCGGAGAGATCGGGCCGGTGCGGTCCTCGTTGCAGCGCCTGGCCGGGATGCGGGCGTTCATGCGTTCGGTCAACCTGGGCGAGGAGCCCGAAGCCCATATCGCGCCGTCGATCGGGCTCGAACCCGAAGAGATCGAGGCGATGTACCGGCTGCTGGCGATCGCCAAATACGAGCACCGGTACGTGATCCCGATGGGCGCGACGTCCAAGGCGCACGAACTGGATTCGCTGGCCACCGGGTGCAGTCTCGACACCGACGGCGGACCCGGCATGACCGCGTTCGATCAGGTCGTCGAGAAGTTCTCGCTCTCCGATGTCAATCAGGCTGCGCCGGAGGAGAAGTCGGGCCGGATCAACCTGCTCAACTGGGACGGGCGCAGCACCAGTGGACTCCTGCCGAGCGCGAACGGCAACGAGAAGACCGGCAACGGCGCCGGTAACGGCAACGGCAGCAACGGCGCTGCCGTCGCCGACTCCCCCACGAGCGGTGTCGCGCCATGAGTCTGCTGTCGATTCGTAAACGGCCCCAACCGGTTACCGAGATGGCCGAGCACGACCGCCTGGTCGTGTGGCGGTTGGCGGCGTTCCTGCTCGACTACCCCGGCGAGCAGACCCTGGCCATGCTCGACCAGTTGTCCGACGCCGCGGCGCAATTGCCCGAAGAGGTGCAGGCGCACTTCGCCGAGATCTTCGCCTACCTGCGCGATACCCCGGCGATCGAAGTGGCGCAGAGCTACGTCGAGACCTTCGACATGCGCCGTCGCGCCAGCCTGCACCTGACGTTCTACGCCTTCGGCGACACCCGCAAGCGCGGTATGGCACTGCTGCGTTTCAAGCACGCCTACCGCCAGGCGGGGGTCGAACTCGGCGACGAGGAACTGCCCGACCACCTGCCGGTGCTGCTGGAATTCGCCGCCACCATCGACCCGATCGGCGGCGAGCGCCTGCTCGGCGAGCACGTGCCGGTGATGGAGCTGTTGCGATTGTCGCTGGGCGACAACAACTCTCCCTACAGCGGCGTCCTCGGCGCGGTCCTCACCACCTTGCCCCCGGTCACCACCGCCGACCGCAGGCGCATCGCCGAACTCGCCGCCCAGGGTCCGCCCGAGGAAGAGGTCGGCCTCGAACCGTACGCCATGGACCCCGCCCTCTTCGAAGCAACAGAAGGTCGCCGATGAACGCCACCATCCCCCTGCCCGAAGGCCTGTGGCTGATCCTGCCCTACATCGCGGCGACTTCCTTTGTACTGGGCCATGTCTGGCGCTACCGCTTCGACCAGTTCGGCTGGACCACCCGCTCCTCGCAGATCTACGAGTCCAAGCTGCTGCAGCTGGGCAGCCCGCTGTTCCACTTCGGCATGCTCGGGGTGTTCGGCGGTCACGTGATGGGTTTGTTGATTCCCGAATCGTGGACCTCGGCGATCGGCATCTCCGAGCACGCCTATCACATCATCGCGGTCGGTGCGGGTTCCGTCGCCGGACTCATGGTCGTGCTCGGGGTGGCCATCCTGTGCTACCGCCGCATCGCCATTCCCGCCGTGCGCAAGAACACCAGCCGCAACGACGTCATGATGTACACGCTGCTGACCCTGGCCCTGGTCACCGGCCTGCTCAACACCTGGGGTTCCAACCTGCTCTGGGGCACCTACAACTACCGCGAAACCGTCTCCCCCTGGTTTCGCAGCCTCTTCTCGATCGATCCCGAACCGGGTCTGATGGTCGACGTCCCCTGGACCTTCCAACTCCACGGCCTGGTCGTCCTCGCCCTGGTCGCGGCCTGGCCCTACACCCGCCTGGTCCATATGTTCAGCGCCCCCATCGGCTACCTCACCCGCCCCTACATCGTCTACCGCCGCAAGGAAGTGGACACCAAGGACAAGACCCGCTTCGCCAAGGCCTGGGACGCACCGGTCACCCCCGACCGCTGGTAGTTCCCACCAGGTGCCGATCGGCCCCGCGTCACGACGCGGGGCCAAGGGCTTTGCGGACCGTGTCGAACCAGGCCTGGGTGTCGACGAGACCCTTTTCGTTATCCTTGCGGCCGCCGACGAAGCCGAACAGGTCGGCGGCGAAACGGCTCAGGACCGTTCCCTCGTTCTCCTCGAGTTCGGCGAGGACTTCGGCGTCGCCCAGCACGTAGGCGACGACAGCCACCTGGCCCGCAGGCCACTCGGTGCGGTAGTTCGCCCAGCCGTCGCCGCGCACGGCACGGGCCTTGGCGAGCAGGTCCGCACGCAGGGCGTCGCGGTCGGCGTCGGTGGGCTGACGTGGTTTGCCCCAGGTGATCCGTTTCGCGTCCGACATGTCGAGTCCTCTCGCTGATGGGCGGGTGTTCGGGCTCATCAGGTCAGGGTCGCAGATCCTACTCGGCGCGCAGGAACTCCCCCACCCGTTCGGTGCCGAGCGCGGGATCGGCTTCGCCCTCACCGAAGACATACCGGCCGTTGACGAAGACCGCGGTGACGGTCTCGTCGTTGCGGTTGACCATGCGTGAGAGATTGCCGAACACCGCGATCGGGTCCTCGGCGTAGGCGTCGAGGGTCTCGTCGAGGTGGGCGGGGTCGATCACGATGGCGTCGGCGCGGGCGCCCAGACGCAGGTGACCGGTGTCGAGGCCGTACCAGTCGGCGAGTTCGCCGGTGAGCCGGTGTACCGCGTGCTCGACGGTCATGAACGGCTTCTCGCTGGTCGCGGCATCGTTGACGCGGCGAAGCAGGCGCAGGCCGAAGTTGTAGAAGGCCATATTGCGCAGATGCGCGCCCGCGTCGGAGAAGCCCAGCTGGACCGACGGGTCGGCGGCCAGGACATCGGCCACCTCGGGACGGTGGTTGGAAATGGTGGTGCGCCAGCGCAATTTGTCACCGTGTTCGACGACGAGGTCGAGGAACGCGTCGACCGGGTGCAGGCCGCCGCGGTCGACACCGACCTCACCGAAGGTCTTGCCGATGACGGTCTCGTCGGGGCAGTCGACGATATCGGCGTCGAAGAAGTCACGGTGCCACGCGCGGGGGCCGTACTTGTTGTCGTAGTCCTTGCGGAACGAGCGGCGGTACTCCTCGTCCTGCATGAGGTGACGCTGCTCGTCGATGTGATCGGCCAGGTGCAAAGCGGCGGCGCCGGAACCGAATTCCTCGAACACCGGCAGCGAGATGCCGTCGGAGTACACCTCGAACGGCACCGGCAGGTGCTGCCAGCGGAAGTCGCCGTCGAGCCCGTTGATGATCTTGCCGACTGCCGGGAACATCTTGGACGCGGCGGGCACCGCCTTTACATCGGCCGCCGACAGCAGACTCACCTTGAGCGGATCGCGCCAGAGGCCGATGCTCGACACCGCCATCGACACCAGGCTCTTGGGGTTGGCGATATCGGGGCCACCCTGCAACGCGCGACCACGCTTGCGCAGGATCTTGTTGAGCCGGTGGCGTTCCTTGCTCTTGGCATAGGTGGACGGCAACGTCCGCGAACGGCAGGTCTCCCCGTCGAGCTTGTCGAAAAGCAGCTGCTGCGAAGACATTCCAACGAACCCGGCGTCGAGCGCGTCGACGAGCATGCGCTCGATCTCGGCCAGCTCGTCCTTGGACGGCTTCACCTCCTTGCGGGTGGAGCGGTCGAGCCCCATCACCGCCGCGCGGATGTCGGAGTGGCCGATGAAGCCGGCCAGATTCGGGCCGAGCGGCAGCTGCTCGAGCGCTTCGGCGTATTCGCTTGCGGTACTCCAGGTCTGGACGTCGTTCATCGCGCCGACCACGTATTGCCGCGGGATCGCCTCGACCCGACCGAACAGATCGCCCGCGGTCTCACCGTCGACGTGCACGGTCGAGAGCGAACACGAACCGAGCAGCACGGTGGTGACGCCGTGGCGCACCGACTCCGACAGCGACGGGTCGAGCAGGACCTCCACGTCGTAGTGGGTGTGGATGTCGATCATGCCGGGCATGACCCACTTGCCGGTCGCGTCGACGACTCGGGGGCAACCGGTTTCGTCGAGCGGGGTCTGCGAGATCGCGGCGACCTTGCCCGCTGTGATGCCGAGGTGGCGGACTGTGGACGGAGCGCCGGTGCCGTCGAAGAACCGGCCACCTTTGATGATGATGTCGAACATTTCTGACCCTTTCAGACCGCGAGCTCGCGCCTGGTGACTTTACCGGTCGCGTTGCGCGGCAGCGCGTCCGAAGTGATCCGCCATCGGGCGGGCACCTTGAAATAAGCGAGGCGGTCGGCGACGAAGGCGCGCAACTCCTCCGGGTCCACCGCCCCCGGTTCGGCGACGACGACGGCCGCCACTTCCTGGCCGAGATCGGGATGGGCAACGCCGAAGACCGCGCACTCACTGACGGCCGGGTGTTCGACGAGCACGTTCTCGATCTCGGTGGGATACACGTTCTCGCCGCCACGCAGGATCAGGTCGGTGCGCCTGCCCGACACGGTGAGCCTGCCGTTGCGCATCGTGCCGAAATCGCCGGAGCGCAACCAGCGTTGGTCGTCGATCGCGGCGGCTGTCGCCGCGTCGTCGTTCCAGTAGCCGAGCATCACGTAGGGGCTGCGGATGCAGATCTCGCCCTCTTCACCTTCACCGACCGCCTTACCCTCGGCGTCGCGGATCTCCACCGTGACACCGATGATCGGTCTGCCGACCGAGGCGTCGTCGGCGGCCAGGTCGAGCGGGGTGGCGACCGTCGCCGCGGTACCGCTCTCGGTGAGGCCGTAGCTGGTGGTCAGCGAGAATTGCAGGGCCGAGGTCTTCTCGCGCAGGCTCGCCAGCAGCGCGGGCGAGGACGGCGCCGAGTTCAGCGAGAGCGCGCTCAGTGAGGACAGATCGTGCTGGGCCACATCGTGTTCCAGCAGTCGCGACGCCATGGTGGGCACCGCGGCCCAGTTGGTGACCTTCTCGCGCTCGACCAGGCTCAGGACCCGGCCGATCTCGAAGGCGCCGTGAGGGAACACCGCCGCCGCGCCGGTCAGCAGGCGCGGGATGACGAGGTTGTGCAGGCTGGCGATATGGAACAGCGGCGCGGTGACCAGGTAGCGGCGATCGCTGGGAGCATCGCCGGGCTCCTGACCCATGAACGCGGCCATCATGGCGTCGGTGAAACGGTGGTAATCGCTGATCGCCACCATGTTTCGCTGCGAATGGACAACACCCTTCGGCCTGCCGCTGGTTCCGCTGGTGTACAGGATCACGCCCGGATCGTCTTCGGCGACCGGCGTGCTGGGGATCTCGCCACCGCCGAACTCGGCGATCAGCGCGGGCAGATCCTCCTCCATGGTCAAGACGGGCAGGTCCGTGCCCGCCTCGGACAGGTGCGCAGCCCTTTTCGCGTCGGCGATGACGACCGTCGGCGTGGTGTGGCCGAGCCCGTAGGCGATCTCCGGCGGCGCCCACCAGGCGTTGTAGCCGACCGGGATCGCGCCGAGACACTGTGCGGCCCAGAACGCGATCACCCAGTCCGGGCCGTTGGCGGCCAGGATGCCCACTCGATCGCCCTTGCCCACGCCGTACCGGGCGGCCAGCGCGGTGGCCAACGCGCCCGCCGCCGCGGCGTGCTCGGCGAAGGAGATCCGGCGGTCCTCGGTGACGAGGTAGTCGCGCTCGCCCCACTTCAGTGAATGCTCCAGCAGTTCGCGCAGGTTGGCACGGCGCTGCGCGAAGACCGGAATCGGCACGTCGAGAACGGGTTCGACGGTCATCTCGAACGGCGCGCCCGGTGCGGTCAGGCCCGCCGCCACCTTGGCCACGAATTCCTGTGGGTCTACAGCGTTGGTCATGTTCTTCTCCATCAGGGAATCAGGACGGCGCGGCCGCGGATCGCGCCGGAGTCGAGTCGGTCGAAGGCGGTTCGGGCATCGGCCAGGTCGAACCGCTCGATCTGGGCGCGGAGCTTGCCCGCAGCGGCCAGAGCCACGGAATCTATGAGGTCGGACCTGGTGCCGCCGTACGACTTTCGCACCGTGGCACCCCAGGGCAGTCCGGGTCCGCCCGCTGGTCCCGAGTCGATGCCGGTGGCGCCGCCGCCGAGACCAACCAGCCGGACAGCGCCGTTGGGGGCTACGGATTCGACGGCGAGCTTGACGGTGGGATCGGTACCGACGAAGTCGAACACCGCCTCCGCGCCCCGTCCGCCCGTGAGCTCCAGGATCGTGGCCGCGGCGTTCTCGTCGGCCTTCAGCACGATGTCGGCGCCGCATTCGGTGGCCAGGGCGAGCTTGTCCGCGTCCACGTCGACGGCGATCACGGTCGTCTCGGTGAGCGCCTTCAACAACTGCACCGCCACGTGACCCAGTCCGCCGATCCCGATGGCGACCGCGGTGGCGCCGGGCCACAGTTGGTCCATGGCGCCGCGGATGGCGTGCATCGGCGTCAGTGCCGCGTCGGCCAGTGGCGCGGCGTGAGCGAAGTCGAGTTCGTCGGCGATCGGTACGAACGAGCGCACCGGGATGCGGACGTACTCGGCCATGCCGCCGTCGGGGCCGAGGCCGGGGCACGGCGGCATCGCGGTGCGACCGGCGGCCAGGCAGACATTCTCGTTGCCGCGCAGGCACTCCCGGCATTCGCCGCACGACCAGCACAGGTACACGATCCCGCGTTCGCCGACGCTACGACCTTCCACCGCCGAGCCGACGGCCTCGATGGTGCCCGCGATCTCGTGGCCCAACGTCAGGGGCTTCTCGCTCATCGGGAACGGCAGGCTCAGCACGAACGAATCCGAATGGCAGATCCCCGCCGCGCCGACCCGCAGCAGCAGATCGTCGGGTCCGAGTTCCGGTACGGGCACCGTGCGCAATTCGAGGGTGCCCGGGGCCGTCAACTGCATCGCACGCATGCTCATCGGGCGTCTCCTACCGCGTCGAAAGTGGCTTTCAGGTAGCTGTCGCACCGATCGGAACCGATCAATCCCGTCGCCATGCGATTCATGGTGTAGGCGAAAGTGATTCGGCGATCCAGGTCGTTGACCACCATCGAACCTCCGTACCCGGCCCACCAGCAGACCCGGCCACCCGGAATGTGAGGGAAGGTCTCCGGTCGGGGCAACCCGTAGCCGATGCCGAAGCGCAGTGGGGCGAGCAAGGCCAGGTCGATGCCGTCGGCCTGCTCGCGGAAGATCAGCTCGATCGTCGCGGGCGAGAGGAACCGCCTGCCGCTCAGCTCGCCGCCGTTGGCGATCAGCGACTGGACGCGGGCCACCGAGCGTGCGTTGCCGTGCCCGTTGGTGCCGCCGATCTCGGCCGCGCGCCAGGCCGGCGTCGCGGTTTCGGAGACCTCCAGCCAGGGGCTGGTGAGCGTCTTGATCAGCACGCTGTTCTGGTCCAGGGTCGACAGGTCGTAGTCGGGCATTTCCGGCGGGATCAGGGTGGCGATCCGGTCGGCGTGCTCGGGACCGGTACCGATGTGGAAATCGGCGCCCAAGGGCCCGGCCAGTTCGTCGGCGAAGAACGTGCCCAGCGAGCGGCCGGTGATGCGGCGCACCAGTTCGCCGATGAGATGCCCGTAGTTGATGGCGTGATAGCCCGAGGCGGTGCCCGGCTCCCACCAGGGCGCCTGCGTCGCCAGGCGGGCAGCGGCGGCCTCGGTGTCGTAGATATCGGACAGCGTGATCGGCTTGTCCCAGCCCGAGACGCCCGAGGTATGCGAGAGCAGGTGGCGGACTTCGATGTCGGCCTTGCCGTTGGCCGCGAATTCGGGCCAGTAGTGGGCAACCCGCTGATCGACGTCGAGCTCGCCGCGGTCGACGAGCAGCAGGGCACACAGCGCCGTCATCGTCTTGGTGACCGAGAAGACGTTGACCAGGGTGTCGGCTCCCCAGGCGGTCTGCTGCTCAGGATCCGCGTAGCCGCCCCACAGATCGAGGACCGGATCGCCGTCGACAGTGACGCACAGCGCGGCGCCGAGTTCGGCCCCGGAGCTGAGGTGTTCATCGAATGCCGCACGCACACCAGCGAATTCGTCGCGACAGAAGCCAGAAGAGGTGCTCATCGTGCCACCTCGGCCGTCACCCGAGCGGGCACCGGCAGGGCATTGCCCGCGGCGGCGGCACGTTTCGCGCCGCGCTCCATCTCCTTGGTCATCGAGCGCACGTACGGCTCGAATTCGGTCTGGATGGTGTGCCGTGGCGAATCGTAATAGCGACCGGAGCGTTTGGCTTCTTGTGCCCCGAGCACCTCGTCGATCTCCGCGCGCGGTGGCAGGTGATAGCGACCGGTCAGGTAGGCCACTACGAGCTTGCTCTGCTGCTCGGCGAAGTTCACCAGCGTCGGCATCGGTTGGGCCAGACCGAGATAGAACAGATTGTCCACACCGGGCTTGATCATCATCTGGAACAGCGGGAACCGGTTGTCCGCGTCGGGGGCCAACTCGGTGTCGGTGAAGAACGGAAAGCTGATGTGGTAGCCGGTGGCGCAGACGATCACGTCGACCTGCTCGGTGCTGCCGTCGGCGAAATGCACTGTGTCGCCTGCCAATCGGGTGATCGCGGGCTTGCACTCCACGTCGCCGCAGCCGGCCCGGTGCAGGAATTCCTCACTCGCCGACGGATGTGCCTCGAACGGCTCGTGATCGGGTGTCGGCAGACCGTAGGTCGACATCTCGCCGCGGTTCTTGCGGACGAAGCGCTGCTTGAGCTTGAGCGCGATCTTGGCCGGAATCCACGCGGGCATCGACGCACGGTCGCCCACCTGCCCGTTGACGTACTTGGGCAGCACCCACACGCCCCGGCGGGCGGAAACGAACAGCTTCGAGGCGAGGAAGCGCTGGGACAGTTCCGAGGCGATGTCGAGGCCCGAGTTACCCATGCCGACCACCACGATCCGCTTGCCGCGCATATCGATCGGGTCGAACGGATCATTGTAGGCATGGCTGTGCATGAGCACACCGTCGAACTCGCCCGGGTAGTCCGGGAATCGAGGATTCCAGTGGTGTCCGTTGCAGACGATCAGCGCGTCGTAGACCTCGGTCTCGCCCGCCGCCGTCGTCACCCGCCACAGACCCGCGTCGTCACGCTCGGCGGCGGTGACCAGGCTGTTGAACCGGATCCGATCCCGCAACCCGAAGTGGTCGACATAGTCCTTGAAGTACTGCAGCAATTGGGAATGGTGCGGGAAGTGCGGCCAATCCGCCGGTGCCGGAAAGTCCTCGAATTGCAGGCGGTACTTCGAGGTGTCGATGTGCAGGCTCTGATAGCACGCCGACATGCCATTGGGGTTCTTGAAGTACCAGTTGCCGCCGACCTCGTCGGAGGCTTCGTAGCAATCGAACGGAATTCCGTTCTCGGCAAGCCTCTTGGCGGCGGTGATACCCGAAGGTCCGGCGCCGATGACGCATACCTTGGGTAATTGACCTGTATCCATGCGCAACTCCTGAGCGGCCTCGGTCCTCGACGACCATGCCGGGTGACGTGAAACACACGATAGCGTCTCGCTGGACACCATGTCTAGTGAATGAGCGGATCGTCTAAGATGGCCCCATGACGACCGAACCCGCCCGCCGTGGATCGTTGCGCGAGGAACAGAAGCGTCTGACGAAGGCCAGGATCGTCGAGACCGCGCGCACCCTGTTCGAGACGCAGGGCTATTCCGATGTCCGCGTCGACGACATCGCCGCCGCTGTCGGCTGTAGCCGGGCGACCTTCTACCTGCACTTCACCAGCAAGGGCGAGGTGCTGCGGGCCATCGCGCAGGAAGGCACCCTCGCCAGCGTGCGGGATTTCTACGCCGACCTCGACCGGGTGCTCACCGTCGGGTCCCGAGAGTCGTTCGCGGACTGGATGACTCGCGCGATCGACTGGTTCTTCACGAACAAGGACATGCTCCCGGCCTGGGACGAGGCCACCGCGCTCGAACCGGAATTCCGCGCGGTGGCGCGCGAGGGCATCATGACCCTGGCCGACACCATGCCCGCCTACCTCGCCCGCTGGCCCGAACACCGCCGCGACGAGGCCCGGCTGCGGATCGAACTGCTCGTCGCCCAGCTCGAGCGGTTCTTCACCCGCTGGGCGATGCAGGGCACCATCGACGTCTCGGCCGCACAGGCCGCGGCGGTACTCACCGATGTCTGGTTTCCGGCCCTCCAAGCGCCGGACTGAGCTCAGAGCAGGCCGAGCACACGGGCCTGGGCGATCGCCTCGGCCCGGGCGTTGACGGCGAGTTTCTGGTAGATCCCGCGCAGGTGCGTCTTGACGGTGTTCACCGAGACGCCCAGGTCGGCGGCGATATTGCCGGCCGTCATGCCGGAGGGAAGTTGGCGAAGCACCACCAATTCGGTATCGGTGAGCTGTGGCGCGCCCGCGGTGGTGCCCCGATAGGCGCGGATACGGTCGACCAGAGCCGCGTACTGACCGAAGCGCGCGCCGATGCGGGAGAGCAGCTCGTCAGCCGCGGGGACATCGAGGAACGGGCGAGCCAACTGTTCGGTGGCCGCGTGGGCGAGGGCCTGCTCGCAGGCGTCGTCGACCTTGCGGGGGCGATCGAGACGGTCGGCGGCGACCGCGACCAGCAGCCACGCCGTGACCAGCGATCGCGAGGACAACCGCGCGGTGGCGAGCAGCGGTTCCAGCAACGTCAGCACGACGGCGGGGCGATGGGCGTAGAGCGCCAGTCCCGCTTCGGCGACAATCATGTCGGGGGTCCGGCCGAGCGCCCGCGTCGCGTGGTCGATCAGTTGCTGCGCGTCCGCCCTGGCCTGTACGCGCAGCAGCAGCCACAGCACATCGGTGACCAGTCCGCCGGTGCCGTGCAGCGTGGGCGATTCGTCGAGCAGGCGATGAAGTCGCTTGCTCAGCGCGACCGCCGCGGCCGAGCGATCCGTGGCGTCGCCGAACATCAGCACGCCGGTCATGATCGCCGCCAGGCGCACCGGCGCGGGGACCACCGTCTCGTCGGCGGCGGCCGCGGGCAGACTCGGCAACGGCCGCTCGAAATCCAGGCCCTGTTCATACGCGCCATAGGCCGCGAGCGCCCTCGCCGCGGCGGCATCGCCCGAACCGGCGAGGTCGTAGCGCTCGGCGCACTCGATCGCCTGGGCCGCCAGCGCCCGAAGCTCGCCGACCCGGCCCGCCATCCCGGCCGCCACGGCCGTCGCGGTTCTGGCGCGGACCGCGACGCGACCCAGCCCGACCTGCTCGGAGTGCACGATCGCGTGGCGCACAGACGTGGCGCCGCTGTCGAGCTCACCGCCGTAGATCTCGGCGATTCCGCAGTACAGCGCGGCGTAGCAGTCGAGGTCGGGCTGTCCGGTCACCGGTGGCAGCGGCCATGGCATCGAGGCCGAATCACCTACCAGGACAGCGACTCCCGCGCTCACCGCATGATCGAGGGCGGCCACCCACTCGGTGGGCACCATCGGCGCCGCCGAATCCGGGCCGACGTGGGCGGCTTCGAGATAGACCTCGGCGGCGGCGATATCACCCGACTCCACCGCGACGGCCGCGCGCAGCAGGCGAACGAAAGTGTCGTGCTCGGAAAGGTTGTCGACGGCGGCGAGCAGGGTGTGGCCCGTTCCTTCCAGCACCATGCGCAGCCCCCAGTCGCGCAGGAAGGGCACCAGCCCTGGCGCGCCGGGCTCGGCCACGATGTGCTCGAGCGCGGGACCCGGCATCGCGGCCGCGGTGAACCAGGCCGCCACCCGGCGATGGCAATCAGGCAGGCGATCCGGCCTGGTGTAGGCGGCCTCGGCGAGCAGGTAGGCCCGCAGGAGCGGGTGGTAGGTGTGCCAGAGTTCGCCCGCGTGGGCGACGGTGTGCAAGGGAAAGTTGGCGCGCAGCAGTTCGTCGAGGATGCGGGCGGCGTCGCCACCCACCAGATCTTCGGCCATCGGCAAGCTGAATTGCGCGGGAACCGCTGTGGCGAGCAAGAATTCGAGAGTCGGCGCCGGTAGCGAGGCGAGCAGTTCGGCGACCAGGAAGTCGGCGACCGCGTGCGAGGGGCGGGCCAGCGCGGCGAGGGCCGTATCGCGGTCGGTCCCGGTGGCCGACAGGCAGATCGCCGCGATGCGAACCAGTGCGGCCCAGCCACGGGTCAGGTTCTGGACCACGGCGAGCTCGGCGTCGTCGAGTCGGCAGCCGTGCTGGGCGAGCAGTTGGGCGACCCGATCCGGGGCGAGCGCGAGTTCGGGCACGCCGATCCGGGTGAGCCTGCCCGCCAGGTCGAGGGCGTGCCAGCGCAGTGGCGGATCGAAACGGCTCGCGATCAACACGGTGAGCTGGGCGGGCAGGTGCGTGAGCAGGTATTCGAGCCCGGCGAGTTGCAGCGGGTCGGTGAGCAGGTGGGCGTTGTCGATCACCAGCACCGTCGGCTCGACATCGACCAGGCCGGCGAGGAGATTCACGGCACGGTCCATCGGCGTCTGCAGCACGCCTGTCGGCACGAAATCCGGTGTGGGATAGAGGGTTCGGGCGATCTCGGCCAGCAGGTCGGTGCCCCGATGGTCGGCCACGGTCAACCATGCGACGCGCGCCGAGCACCTGCGGCGTACCCAGTCGACCAGCACGACCGTCTTCCCACTGCCCGCCGGTCCGCACAGCAGCACGGTGTGCCCGGTGGCCGCCTGTGCCCGATCCAAACGGGCGAAGGCCTCGTTGCAGCGAACCGGAGCGAAGGACAGCTCAGGGAGACCGGCACACGGACCGACCACAGCTATCACCGAGCCGCCGCTATGAACTTCCAGAGAACCCGACGACGAAGCCATCTTCACCCTCCTGAACACGCTTTTCATCGCGTGGCGGCCGACCTCCGCCGAGATCGACGGTAGGCCAAGCGGAGGCTGCGCGGTTGCTGGCGAGGTGAAGTGGGGCCGCTCGTTATCAGATCGACGTCCACTCGTCGGCGAACGCTCAGTCGGGCAACTGGGACATGCTCAGCAGCGTGAGGCCGAGGGTGTCGATGCGGGCCATCACCCCGCGCATGGCCGTGCTGTCGGCGACGAGGCCGAACAGGGTGGTCGTCCCGGTGGGCGAATGCGAGCTGGGGCGCAGCTCGGGAAAAGCCGCGAGGACACGCTCGGACAGCTCGCCCTCGACAACGAACTGGTAGCGGAGCGGCCCGGGCGTCGACATGGCCCCAGTGTCGCGGCCGGTCGCCGCGGCTGCCTCATCCGCTCCGGGTGAATTCGCTCGCCACCTGCGGAGCAACCGGCTCCCACACTTTTAAACATTGTTATTTCAGTTTCCGGGACGCGGGCCGGATCCGCTGGCTAATGTCGCGCTCATCATCAGCGCGAACAGGAGAACATCATGAAGATCTACCAGGCGCGGCGTGCCGGTTTCGGACTTACGGCTTTCACCGCGGTGGCCGCGGCCGCCGTGCTGGCAGCACCGCAGGCTTCGGCGCTCGTGCAGGGGATCGCGGTGAGCGGTAGCACCCACTATGTCGATACCGCCTACACCGTCACCGCCGATGTCACGTCCACCTCGTTCCTGTTCAAGGTGACCTTCACCGACAACGGCACCCAGATCGGTGAGCCGGTCTCGGTGTCGGACGGCAAGGCCACCATCACCTGGACGCCGAAGACCACCGGCGCGCACGAGATCAAGGCGGTGCAGGAACTCGTCAGCTCCAAGACCGTCACCATCACCGTCGCGCCGAAGCCCACCCCACCCGGTGGTGGGACGAGTACCGGTTCCGCTGACCTGAGTGGGCTGCTGTCGGGCTCGGCCGGCTAGCCCACTCGAACAGTCCGGCCGCCGCGAACCTCTCCCCGCGGCGGCCGTTCTGCGTTCAGACCTGGTCGTAGGCCTGTTGCAGGGCGGCGATGTCGAGCTTGGACATCGAGCGCAGCGCCGTACCGACGGCGATGACACGGTCGACCTCACCACCCATGAGCTTGGTCAGCACGGCAGGCACGACCTGCCAGGACACCCCGAACCGGTCGGTGAGCCAGCCGCACGGGCCGGGGGTTCCGCCGTCCCGCGACAGCGCGTCCCAGAGGCTGTCGATCTCGTCCTGGGTATCGACGACCACCTGCAGCGACGCGGCATCGCTGTGCGGGTGACCCGGGCCGCCGTTCATCAAGGTGACGGCCTGACCGTCGAGGTCGAGGGTGACGATGAAGGCCGAGCCGTCCCCCTGGCGGGTGACCTCGACGATGCGCGAGTTCGGGACGGACGCGGCATAGAGTTCGGCCGCCGCTTCGGCGTCGGCGTCGAACCAGAGGAAAGTGTTGACGGACATGATGTGCTCCTTGGGGTGAGTGGCTCTGCTTCACTCCCTGGTCGGAGCCGATCATCACGCTTCGACACATCCGCCGAACTTTTATTTTCGCGGCAAGGTCGCGGCGAACCGCACCCCGCGTTCGACCCATTCCCGCAGGACGGTGTCGTCGTCGACCGTTTCCGGGGCTACTCGCAGCCAGCCGTGCAGCTCGCGCCCGCCCATCACCATCGGCGTGATCGCCGACCCGTCGAGCAGACCATCGCCTTCGGCCGGGGCGACCCGCACCAGCAGCCCACCCTTGCCGCTGGCGGCCACAGCCATATTGCCGCCGATCAGGAAGGCGAGACCGCCGAACATCTTCCGCTCGGTGAGGTCGCGGCGCGGGTAGACGATCTCCCGGATCCGCTCGGCGAGTTCCTCGTCGTATGCCATCAGCTCAGTGTGCGCCGAGCCACCGACACCGAACTCAGATGCCGAGGGCCGCGGCGAACATGGGCCAGGAATCGTGGACGTCGTCCTGCCAGTAGGGCCAGGCGTGGGTGCCCGCGGCGCGGAAGCGGATGTCGGCGGGGATGCCGAGTTGGGCAAGACGGCCCGCGAGCGGACTCGAACAGCTGCCGACGACGGCTTCCATGGTGCCGCCGACCAGCAGGCGATCGACCAGCACGCCGACATTGCCCGCGATGCTCGGGTCGTTGAACGCCTCGTACGGGCCGGGAGCGCCGTTACCCGAGGACAGATAGATGGCGGTGCCACGCAGACGGTCGGCGTGCACGGTCGGATCGTTGGCCGCCCATGCCGGGTCGCCGGGAGCTCCCCACATATTGGTGGCGTCGGCGCCGAAGGTGGCCAGTTGGGCGCGAACCAGCGTCTCCGCGAGCGGGTTGCCGGTCTGGGTGCACCCGCTGAAGGCGCCGACCGCGCGATACAGGCCGGGTGCGGCGATCGCCAGGTTCAACGCCGAGGTAGCCGACATCGACAGGCCCGCGATGCCATTGGCGCCGGTCATGCCGAATCGTTCGTTGAGCAGCGGGGGAAGTTCGTTCGTCAGGAAGGTGGACCACTTGTTGCGGCCCAACGCGCCGTCGTCGCGCTGCCAGTCGGTGTACATGCTGGCGCGGCCGCCGATCGGGACGATCACATTCACCGGCTTGTCGGCGAAGAAGTCGACCACATCGGTGCGCCGCATCCACGGCCCGCCGCCCTCGCCACCGTCGACCGCGTTCAGCAGGTACAGCGCGGGCGCGCCGGACCCCGGATGCGACATCCAGAGGGTGATCGGGCGATTCATCGCCGCGGAATACACGACCACCTCGAATTGTCTGCCACCGAGCGGGCGGACATCGAGGATCCCGGATTCCGCCGACGCCATGGGCGAGACGACGAAACCACAGCCGAGCAGGACGAGCAGACAGCACACAAGCCGACGCATGCGACGTAGTGTGCCGCATGACCCCGCTAATGTCCGGCATTGGGCGGTTCGTGTCCCTATTGTGCGTGTTCATCCGGAAAATGTGCGCACAGTTCGGTGATCGAGGCGGGTCCCGCGTCGGGCACGTGCATCCGATCCGCAATCGTGGCGCGCAGCTTGCGCGGGAGCCCTGGCGCGTGCCGGGCGAGATAGGCCGAGAGCCACTCCGGTTCGCCGACGAGGAACGGAAAATCGGTGTTCATCATCGGGCGGATCACCAGCATCGGCAGCGGGGCGTGCAGCGGGCGGTAGTCACGGTTCCACAGGCCCGCGACCGGACAGCCGGGATAGAACTGGCCGAGCATCGCACCCGCGCGGACGATGTCGCTCTTGCGAGCGGCGTGCGCGGCGTCGATGCGGGCAGTGTCCGCGAGCTCGGGGAAGACGGTGAGGACCGCCGGGGTGTGGTCGAGAGTGCGGTAGAGCTCGAAGGCGTCGTCGACGGCCGCGGCGATCTCGCCGGTGTCTGTCAGTTCGGCGATCCACAGGGTGTGCTGTGCCGCAGCGGGTTTGACGAACGGGCACACGGGGCCGGGTCGGCCCTGGGCGGGGTCGGGGCGCATGAGAGTGTTCGCGAACCAGTCGATCAAGGGTGCTGTTCGTGGGTGTTCGGCGGACCAGCGGGCGGGGTCGTCGTAGACGCACCACCAGGTGGCGTCGGTACGTCGACCTCTCGTCGAGCGCAGAGTGGTCATGTCGTGGCCGTCGCGATCTCGACTTCGCGCAGGTGACGGTCGAGGATCGGGCCGATGCGGGCGACGACGTCGGCGTTGGTGAGTTGGGCGTGGGTGGTGTCGACGGGGTGTTCGATGAGACGGCCGGTGACGAAAGGGCGCCAGATCTGGGCGTCGAGGAACGCGGTCATGCCCTGGGTGGCGCAGAAGTAGAGTAGGTCGCCGTCGAACAGGTCGGGGCGGTAACCGTGGGAGAGGCGGACACCGTCGGCGTAGGCCTCGTGCAGCCTGGTGAGTTGTTCGACGGTGAGGCCGGACCCGAGACTCGCTCCGGCTCCGGCCAATTCGGCTGCGGCTTCCTCGGCGGAGAGGTCGGCAAGTGTGTCGGCGTCATCGGGTTCGTCGCCGAGCAAGTGGGTGAGGAGGTCGCGCATGCGGGGGCGCGGGGGTGGGTCGGCGTAATCGGGGACGACGACGCTGTCGAGCATGGCGAGGGTGGCGACGTCGCGACCTTCGGCGCGCAGGCGGACGGCGGTGGCGTGGGCGAGTTGGCCGCCGAGGGACCAGCCGAGCAGGTGGATGGGGCCCTCGGGTTGCAGGCGGGTGATCTCGGTGGCGTAGGTGGCGGCGAGGAAGTCGACGGTCAGGTCGTCGGGTTGCGGATCTGCCGCCGACAAGGTCGGTGCTTGCAATCCGTAGACAGGACGGTCGGTGATGTGGCGTGCCAGGCCGGTGTAGCACCAGGCGAGCGGGACGGCGGAGTGGACACAGAACAAGGGTGGGTGAGTCCCGCCGGTGCGCAAGGGCAGCACAGTGGCGAGGGCGTCGGCGCCGGGGTCGGCGTCGGCACGGTAGGTCTCGATGCGGTGGGCGAGCGCGGCGACCGTCGGTGCGGTGTAGAGCCAGCGGACCGTGATCGGGGTGTTCGTCGACTCGGCCAGTTCCGCCGAAACACGCACGCCGGTCAGCGAATTGCCACCGATGGCGAAGAAGTCGTCGTCGGCGCCGACCGCGTCGAGGTGGCAGGCGAGGGCGAAGGTGGTGGCGACCACGAGTTGTAGCGGTGTCCGTGGCGGACGGTAGGGGGTGGCGGGCGGTGTGGGAAGTGCCGCGCGGTCGAGTTTTCCATTGGCTGTCAGCGGGAGGCGGTCGAGGGTGATCAACGCGGCGGGGACCAGGGCTGTGGGCAGGACAGTGCGGAGGCGGGCGAGGGATGCGGCGGCATCGAAGCCGGTGTCCGATGCGGACGGATGCTCCGATCCGGGGCGGCCGAGGGCCGAGCCATTGCCGGAGGTGGTGGCCGGTGTGGAGGGTTGCGGACCGGGAGCTCGGGCAGGGACGACGTAGCCGATGAGACGCGCTGCGGGAGTGCCCGCGTCGGCGATGTCGACTGCGGCG
The DNA here is from genome assembly GCF_001613085.1 of Nocardia salmonicida NBRC 13393. Lineage (GTDB taxonomy): Bacteria > Actinomycetota > Actinomycetes > Mycobacteriales > Mycobacteriaceae > Nocardia > Nocardia salmonicida. The sequence continues at coordinate 91,477 of NZ_BDBR01000009.1, read as the reverse complement.
TGGGCGATGGTGGGGTCGGCGAGCAGGGCCGTTTCGACTTCGGCCGGTTCGATGCGGCGGCCACGCACGGCCAGTTGGGTATCGATGCGGCCGAGGAACTCGTAGCCGCCGTCGGCGCGCGGGCCGACGAGATCGCCGGTGCGGTAGACGCGCTCGCCGTTGCCTCGGGGATCTGCCACGAACCGTGCCGCCGTACTCGCGGGATCGCCGAGATAACCCTGCGCCACACACGGTCCGCCGAGGTACAGCTCGGCGCGGGCACCGGTGGGGACAGCTCGAAGGTGCGGATCCAGTAGCAGCGCGGACACTTCCGGTAGCGGCGAGCCTATGGCCACCGGCTCCCCCGGCACCAGCGGCGTCGACTGGGTGGTCATCACCGTGGCCTCGGTCGGGCCGTAGCCGTTGTGCAAGCGGACTCGGGATGCCCAGGCGGCAACCAGTTCGGGCGGGCAGGCCTCGCCACCGACTACCACCACCGCCAGAGTCGGCACTTTCTCGGGGCGCAGGGTCGCCAACACGGCGGGAGTGGTGAGCAGATGAGTGACTCGATGCTCGGTGATCAGTCCGGTCAGTTCCGCGCCTGCGACGACCGTCGGCGGTTCGACTACCAGGCGTGAACCCGCCGCGAACGCGGCGAGGAGTTCGAGCAGATGTGCGTCGAACGCCGGTGAATGTGCGTGCAGCACTATCGAATCCGGTGTCGTTCGGTAGCGGTCGAGCAGGTGGCTGGTCAAGGGAGCGAGGCCGCGGTGGGTGACCGCGACGCCTTTGGGCGTCCCGGTGGTTCCCGAGGTGTGGATCAGGTAGGCCAGGTGTGCGGGTGTCAGCCGTCCGTGGCGGTCCGCGTCGGTGATCGGCTCCGACGGCTGATCGGCGACGTGCGCCAGAGTTCGCTCGTCATCGAGCAGCAGCCATGTGACCCCGGAGGAATGGCCGGATTCCCCAGGGTTCGCCGCCCGTGTCGTCAGCCCGAGTACCGCACCGGATCCGGCGATGATCCGGGCGACCCGCTCGCTCGGATCGCCCACATCGATCGGCGTCAGGCAGGCACCGGCGGCCGCGATGGCGCGCACCGCCAGCACGGACTCGAGTGACCTCGGAATCGCGGTGAGCACCGGACTTCCCGGCGTGGCACCGTGCGCGATGAGCACCCTGGCCCACCGCGTCGCCGACTCACCGAGCTCCCGGTAGGTCATCGACCTGGCACCGTCCACCACGGCGACGCGGTCCGACTCGTCGAACTCGCTGAGCAGGTCGCTCAATGTCGAAGTTGTTGCCGCACAGTCGTGCACCACTTGGATCCCGTTGCGGCGATACCTACCGACAGGTGCGTCGGCCCGTTCAACACTCTCAGCGGCGGACGACCGTACGTCGTGCGCGGGGGTCAGGTCGCGGATCGACTGGGTCGGGTCGGCGGCCAGGAAGGTGGCGAACCAGTCGAGGAAGAGGCGGTGGTACCAGGCCAGGGTGGCGGCGTCGTAGCGGGCCGGGTTGGCTTGGAAGTCGATGGTCGCGGAGGTGTTGTCGGGGCCGAGTTGGTAGCCGTTGACGAGGAGGTCTTCGACGGGGCCGAGGCTCAGGAGATGGGCGTGGCCGGTCACGGGGCCGAGGTTCAACGGGGCGGTGAAGCCGAGGAGGTTGATCACCGGGCCGAATCCGCCTCGGGCGATCTGGGTTTCGCCACGGTCGCGTTGGATGTCCTCGTAGCGGTAGCACTGGTGGCGCAGGGCACCGATCACCCGCAGCCGCACCTGGCCGATCAGGTCTTCGACTGACGTCGTGGTGAGGTCGCGCAGGCGCAAGGGCACGACATTGGAGACCGAACCTGCCGAGCGGCGTAGGGCCGCGGTGGGCCGAGCGGCCACGGGCAGCGATAAGACGACCTGGTCGGCGCTCGACACTCTCGCCAGGAAGGCGGCGAAGGCAGCGGCGGTCAACTCCGGAAAGCTCGCCGCGTACCGCTGTCTCGCGAGGGCCAGCAGGTGCGCGGTCCGCTCGTCGAGACGGGCCGAGACCCGATGTGGGTCCGACGACGCGGGCGCGGCGATTCCGGCGAGCCCAACCGGATCAGGCAGCCCGGCAACCTCTTCGGCCCAGAATGCCCGATCCGCGACCGCACGGGGGGAGTCGCGATAACTCCGATCCACGTCGACCAAGTCCGCGATCGACAGCACACCTGACTGGTCGAGATCTGTTGACTTCGAGTAGTTCTCGGCCGCGAGCCGCAACACCGCCGCCGCACCGACTCCATCGAGCACCAGGTGGTGGCTGCGCAGGTAGAGAAAGCACCGTTCGGGACCCACGCGGTACAACACGGCGACGGTGATCGGGTCCCCGCACAGATCCAGCCGAGCTCGGCGATCGGCTTCCATCCGCGACAGCGCTTCGGCCACCCTGGAGCAGCCCGAGTCCTGACTCGGATCCAACGTGTCGCCGGTGAGGTCGATCTCGGTGAGTTCGCCGAATACGGCCGGGTCGAGGTACTGGTGGGGTCGGCCGTCGATGAGACGTAGGCGCACATGGGGTGATTGCAGTCGCGCCGCCGCCGTGCGCATCGCCGTGCCGAGGCGCGCGATGTCCAGTGGCCCACGCAGATCCAGATACAGGGCGATGGTGGCGGGCACGTCGGGTGCCAGCTGATGAGCTACCCACCAGCGTAATTGCCCGGCCGACAAGGGAATCGGCGCAGCCTCGGCCGTCACCACGGCAGCTACCGCGCCGATACCACCCTCACCTTGCCGCACCGGGCCTCCCGGGATTCGGAGCAACTGTTGACTGGTTCTCCGGCAAACCTACGGCATCTACCCCGCGTCGGGCACGGTTACGCGCGCGGCCGCGTCGGCGGTGACCACCTCGGCGAGTACCTCGTCCAGCGTCGACGCGGCGCGACCGAAGGTGGTCCGCATCGCCGAATCGTCGACGACGAACTCACGATGGGACATGTGTTTCGTCTCGAACAGTTCGGCCCAGAACGGGTCCTGCTGGGCGAGTTCGGTGATCTCCGCGTCGGTGAGCACCGCCAGTTCCGGTGTCGCGGCGCCTGCCAGCGCGGCGAGCCTGGTCGCGGCCGCACGCACGGTCGTGGTGATCACCGGGGCGTGCCAGGCCCTCCCCCACGACCGGTCGTCGCGCGCGAGGGTGACCAGTGCGGCAGCGGCGTCGCCGATCGCGGTGAACGAGTGTGCGAGGTCGAGTTCCTGCGGCACCCGGGCCGGGGTGTTCGCCAGCACCGCGGACTGAACGAGCAGGGAGAAGACCGAGACAGCACCCGCGCCGAGGAATTGACCCGCGCGCAGTTCGGTGACACGCAACCGGCCCGCCTCGTGCGCGGCGAGGGCATCGGTCCACATCCTGGCCCTCACCGCGCCTTTGCTCCCCGTCGCGGCGAGCGGGGTGCGTTCGCTGACGACGCCGTCGACCGGGCCGTAGCCGTACAGATTTCCCAGCATGACCAAGTCGGCGCCGACGCTTTCCGTCGCCGACAGGATCGAACCGAACAGGGGCGGAACCGTTTCCGGCCAGGTGTGATACGCGGGCATAGCCAGATTGAAGACGCTGTCCGCGCCGGTCGCGATCTCGGTCAGTGCGGTGGTGTCGAGTGCGTCTAGCGCGATCGGTTCCACGTTGGGATGGTCGGGGCCCAGCCCGCTCCGGCTCACCATCCGCACGCGATCTCCGGCCTCGGCGAGCAACAACGCGGTGGCGGTCGCGGTACCACCTCGGCCGACAACTACCTGAGTGGACATATGAATTTCCTTTCACGACAACAGCTTTCGGTGGAGCTGCGGGGTTCCGCCCGCACCTTCGACGATGCCGTTGCCGCGAGGACTAGACTAGTGGCCGGAATGCCATCTATCCCAAGGATCAGGCCATGAAGACGATTGCCGTGGTTGCCGTGCCGCCGGTGAAGTCCTTCGATCTGTCGATGCCGGAAACCCTGATGGGCTCGGTCATGATCGACGGTGAACCCGGCTATCGGGTGGTGGTCTGCACGGCCGAGCCGGGGGTGCTGCCGTCGACTCCCGGCGGATTCGACGTCGTGATCCGGCACGGGCTCGATGTTCTCGACTCCGCCGACGCGGTGATCGTGCCGAGTACGGGCAGCCGCACCGACGCGGATCCGGTGACCCTGCGGGCGCTGCGCGCGGCCGTCGACCGCGGCATCCTGGTCACCTCGATCTGCAGCGGCGCGTTCGTGCTCGCCCAGGCCGGTCTCCTCGACGGCCGCGCCGCGACCACGCACTGGGGCCTGGCCGACGAACTGGCCCGCGACCATCCCCTCGTCCGGGTGCGCTCCGACGCACTGTTCATCGAAGACGGGCCGGTGACCACCGCGGCAGGCGCGGCGGCCGGAATCGACCTGTGCCTGCATCTGATTCGAGCCGACTACGGCGCCACGGTCGCCAATGCCGCCGCACGAGCGGCGGTGGTCACTCCCGTGCGGGCCGGCGGCCAAGCCCAGTTCGTCGACACCCCGCTCCCCGCCGACGACGATCTCTCGCTCTCCGCCACCCGGGCCTGGGCGCTGGAGCGCCTCGACACTCCCCTGTCGCTACGCGAACTGGCCGAGCACGCGCGAACCAGCGTGCGCACCCTCACCCGCCGATTCCACGAGGAAACCGGCCAGAGCCCACAGAAATGGCTACTGAGTCAGCGCATCCACCGAGCGCGGGAACTGCTGGAATCGACCTCGTTGCCGATCGAGCAGGTCGCACGGCACAGCGGGATCGGGTCGGCGGAGTCGTTGCGCCAGCACATGGTTCGCCTGGTCGGCGTTCCCCCGAGTGTCTACCGGGCGAACTTCGCCTACGGCGCGACCGGCGGATAGCCAGGGTAGGGCTGGTAGCCCGGTGGCGTGCGTGGCGCGAAGTAGGGACCGGACATGCCGTTCCACAACAGGATCACCGCGGCCAGCCCGACAGCCAGCGTGACGGTGCTGAACACCAGCGCGATACCGGCCGTCGAGGTGACCATCACCATCACCGTGCCGACGACATAGAACAGCGCGTTGAGCCCGAAGAACACCGTGCCCGTGATCCGTCCCCAGTTCTTGCCCGCCCGGCAGACGAAGGCCATCCACACCCACAGCCCCGCCGTGACCAGTGAACTCGCGATGCTCCCACCGATGGTCGCGTACACGAGTAGATCGAGGTCGTCTCCCCGCAGCACGCCACCTGACGCGTCGAGCGCATTGCTGCGTGCCTCGTCGAGCATGGTGAGCGAGTAGGCCATGGCGAGCAAAGTGACCACCGCCCCGGCCAGCATCACGTAGAACGCGATCTGCACACTCTGCGGCACCACCCGCGGCGCGGCGTCCACCGGCGGATAGGGGCCGGTCGGCACGGGATACGGAGCGCTCGGCCCATAGGGCTGAGGCGTCGGCCCGTAGGGTGGCGGCGATCCCAGCGCACCCGGCACCGGTCCATACGGCGGCTGCGGTACGGCCTGGCTCGGCGCCTGCGAATAGGCCACGGGAACCACCGGGTTCACGGGGCCGCGCGCTGCCGACTCATCCGGATACGCCGTCAGCCCGTCATCCTGCGACGGATAACCCTGACCTGCGGACGAATCTGACATCGAGCTGTGCCCCCTTGTTGTGAAGTCGGGGCCAACTCTAGTCGCCGCCGCCGACACCGGCTGACTGCGCGGGATCGGCTTCAGCGAACGCCGACCAGCTCCCGAGCCGCGCTCCGGTACCGATCGACGATCAATCGAACAACCCCGGGATGCACACCGATCGGATCGGCCACCCCATCGGCGCCCGCATCGTGCAACCGCTGGTGAAAGAGACCGTGTGCCAACAGATAGGACGCGATGTACACCCGCTCGGCACCCGACTCACGAAGCGAGGCAACAACTTCGGGCACCCGAGGCGTCCCGGTCGCCACGTAGGCGATCTTCACCGGCGCATCCAGCTGCTCGGCCAGCATCCCCGCGGCACGCCGAACATCCTGTCGCGCACGCGAATCCGAAGAACCGGCAGCCGCGAAAACGACCGCGTCGCCCGGCTTCCACCCGGCAGCACGCAAGCGCACCGCCATGATCCGCGTCAACGCCGGATCCGGTCCCATCGCCGCCGTCACGGCGACCGCGCTATGCCCACTCTCGGCAACCTCACGCGGAACGTCCTGATACACGTGATACCCCGAGGCGAGAAACGCCGGAACCACCACAGCGGGCCCGTCGAGATCGCGCAGAACCTCCGAAGGCGAGGGCCCGAGCACGTCGACGAAGGCGGTCCGCAGCGAGGCATTCGGCGCCGAGGACACCGTGACGCCGAGCTCGGCGGCCACCGCCTCGGCGAGCGCGGCGATCATTTCCACCCCGCGCGCACTGCGAGTTCCGTGCGCGACCAGCACCAGTGCCGGATCACCCGGCAGCCCGGCGCTCACCACACCCCGATCGCTTGGGCGGGCCGGGGCGAGCGAGCGGGCGTTCCGATCCCCGCGGCGTGCGGTGCCTGGACAGCCGCTCGCGCGGGAGGAGGAGTATCGGAGCAGTCGGCCGCGTCCAACGCCAGCCGGTACCCACGCTTCACCACTGTCTGAATCGCCTTGGGGGTCCCCAGACCGGCCCGCAGTCGCGCGATCGCCGTCTCCACCGCATGGGTGTCGTCGCCGCCGCCCGGCAGCGCGGCCAGCAGGTCTTCGCGCGAGACGACCCGACCCGGCTGACGAGCCAGCGACCGCATCAACGCCATCGGGGCGGGCGCCAGCTGACGCACCTCACCGTCGACGACGACGCATCCACCGCGCACGCTGATCAGATGACCGGCCGCGTAGATCCGGCTGGCGCGGCGCGGAAGTTCTTCTGCCACATGGCGAGCCAGCGCACCCAATCGGGCCCGGCCCGGCATCGTGGTCGGCACGCCGAGCTCTTCGAGCGGAGCAGCGGTGATCGGTCCGACACAGGCAGCGAGCACCCGGCCACGGAACGCGTGCAGCACCGACTCCAAGAGCCCGGTTTCCTTGGCGCGCATCAACAGTGACGCCACGGCGGGCGCGCTGGTGAAGGTGACGCAGTCCAGGCTGCCGGAGATGATCGCATCGATCATCGTGTCCATCGGCCCACGATCGGCAGGCGGTTCCCACCGGTACACCGGCACCGGGACCACGTCGGCGCCCGCGCAGCGCAGCACCTCGCAGAAGTCGGGAACCGGCTCCCATTCGGTGGTCGCGCCGTGCAGCTGCACCGCGATGCGGACGCCTTCGACGCCCTCGGCGAGCAGATGATCGAGGACCTCGGCCGAGGACTCCGAGGCGGGTGACCATTCCTCGCGCAGCTCGGCCGCGCGGATCGCGCCCTTGGCCTTGGGGCCGCGGGCCAGCATCCGGGTCGAGGCGAGGGTGTCGCGCAGGACCTCGGCCAGACCCCAGCCCTCGGCCGCTTCCATCCAGCCGCGGAAACCGATGCCGGTGGTGGCGACGGTGATCTGCGGCGGATCGGTGATCAGCAGTTCGGTGACGCGTTCGAGCTCGGTGTCATCGGCCAGCGGGATGATGCGAATAGCAGGTGCTGACGTGACGGTCGCGCCCTTGCGGGTGAGCAGGGTGCTGAATTCCTCGGCGCGGCGAGCCGCGGTGACGCCGATGGTGAAGCCGGCAAGACACGGGCCAGTGTCGGTGGGAGAGGTCATGGGGTCGGCACCGGCTCGTTCGAGACCGCGACGACGCCGCCGTCGAGTTGGACCGCGTACACCGGCAGGGACTGGGACTCGTCGTCGAGACAACGGCCGTCGATCAACGAGAAAGCCTGCTTGAGCAGCGGCGACGCGACGACGGGAACGCCGCCGCGATCACCGATGATGCCGCGCGACATCACCGCGGCCCGGCCGAACGGGTCGATATTGCCGACGGCGGCGAGCGTGCCGTCGGTGAGTAGGAACAGTGCCGCCTGACGGCCGCCCTTCAGCAGGACAGCAACGCCGCGCCCCGGGATCAGGAAATCGAGCCTGCACGCCTGGGTCCAGGTCGCGGTCTCAGTGGTGATGGTGGGTGTGTCGATAACGGTCATCGGTTCCTCCTCCGAACGCCTTACCTATTGGTACAGGCGCCCTGTTTCCGCAGCGTTAAGTACTTATTTCCCGGCCGGTGCTGTGTCCGAAGCAACACCGACGGGCATGCCGGGAAGACCGAGGAGCACTGGTACCTTGCGTTCTCCGCTGTCGTCGAACGAGATCGTCGGGTCGGCTTCGTCAGGGGCATTGACGAAGGAGACGAAGCGCGAGAGCTTGTTCTCGTCCTCGAGCACGGCGGCCCACTCGTCCTTGTAGCCCTCGACGTGCTTGGCCATGGCGGCCTCGAGGTCGGCGGCGATACCGAGGCTGTCGTCACAGACGACGGCCTTGAGGTAGTCGAAGCCACCCTCGAGGGCCTCCTGCCACGGCGCGGTGCGCTGCAGACGGTCGGCGGTGCGGATGTAGAACATCAGGTAGCGGTCGATGTAGCTGATCAGGGTCTCGTCGTCGAGGTCACCGGCCAGCAGCACCGCGTGCTTGGGGGTCAGGCCGCCGTTGCCGCCGACGTAGAGGTTCCAGCCGTGCTCGGTGGCGATCACGCCGACGTCCTTGCCGCGGGCCTCGGCGCACTCGCGCGCGCAACCCGAGACGGCCAGCTTGATCTTGTGCGGCGAACGAAGGCCGCGGTAGCGCTTCTCCAGCAACACGGCCATGCCGACCGAGTCCTGCTGGCCGTAGCGGCACCAGGTGGAACCGACGCAGCTCTTCACGGTGCGCAGCGACTTGCCGTAGGCGTGGCCGGACTCCATGCCGACGTCGACCAGGCGCTTCCAGATCAGCGGCAGCTGCTCCACGCGGGCGCCGAACAGGTCGATGCGCTGACCACCGGTGACCTTGACGTAGAGGCCGAACTCCTTGGCCACCTCGCCGATCACGATCAGCTGGTCGGCGGTGACCTCGCCACCGGGCATCCGGGGGACGACCGAGTAGGTGCCGTTCTTCTGCAGGTTGGCCAGGAAGTGGTCGTTGGTGTCCTGCAGCGCGGCCTGCTCGCCCTCGAGGATGTGCTCGCTCGAGGTCGACGCCAGGATCGAGGCGACGGTCGGCTTGCAGATATCGCAGCCCGAGCCCTTGCCGTGCTTGGCGATCAGTTCGGAGAAGGTGCGGATGCCGGTGACGGCGACCACGTCGTAGAGCTCGGCACGCGACTGGGTGAAGTGCTCACACAGCGACTTCGACAGCGCCACGCCGGACTGCTCGAGCAGCTTCTTGATCATCGGCACACAGCCACCGCAGGAGGTACCCGCGTTGGTGCAGCTCTTGACGGCCGGGATATCGCAGGCGCCCTCGGCGATCGCGCCGCAGATGGCGCCCTTGCTGACGTTGTTGCAGGAGCAGATCTGGGCGTCGTCGGGCAGCGCGTCGGCACCGAGTTCGGCGCCGGCCGGGGAGATCAGCGCGGCGGCGTCGGCGGGCAGCGGGCGCCCGACCAGCGGGCGAAGGGCCGCGTACTGGCTCGCGTCGCCGACCAGGATGCCGCCGAGCAGGGTCTGCGCGTCGTCGGAGACGACCAGCTTGGCGTAGGTGCCCTTGGCCGCGTCGTGCAGCACGACCTCGAGTGCGCCTTCGGTGGTGCCGTGGGCGTCACCGAAGGAGGCCACGTCGACGCCCATCAGCTTCAGCTTGGTGGACATATCGGCACCGGGGAACTCGCCCGCGCCGCCGAGCAGGCGATCGGCGACGATCTCGGCGGTGGTGTAACCGGGGGCGACCAGGCCGTAGCAGACGCCCTCGATCGCGGCGCATTCACCGATCGCGTAGACGCTCGGGTCGGAGGTCTGCAGGGTGAGGTCGGTGAGGATGCCGCCGCGGGCGCCGGTCTCGAGGCCCGAGGCCTTGGCCAGCGCGTCCTGCGGGCGCACACCGGCGGAGAACACCACCAGCGACGCCCTGATCTCGGCGTCGTCGGACAGGTGCACCGTGACTCCGCGGCCTGCTGCGGCGCCCTCCGCTGTGTCCGTTTCGAGCGAGACGATCTTGGCGGTGCCGACCCCGGTGTGCACATTGAGGCCGATATCGGTGACGAGCTTCTCCAGGATCGCGCCACCACCCGCGTCGACCTGGGCGGGCATCAGGCGACCGTTGTACTCGATGACGTGCGGGGTCATCCCGAGCAGGCGCAGCGCGTTGGCCGCCTCCAGCCCGAGCAGACCGCCGCCGACGACGACACCGTGCGCGCCGGGACCGGCAGCTTCGGCGGCGGCGCGGATGCCGTCGAGATCGTCGATGGTGCGGTAGACGAAGCACTCGGGCAGGTCGTGGCCGGGGACCGGCGGCACGAACGGGTAGGAGCCGGTCGCCATGACCAGCGCGTCGTAGGCGATGACGTCGCCGCTGGTGCTGGTGACGGTCTTGGCTTCGAGGTCGATGGACTCGCCCCGCTGGCCCAGTCGCAGGTCGACCAGTTCGTCGCCGTCGTACATGTTGCCGGGCAGCGCCAGGTCATCGGCGTTCCAGTTGCCGACGTAGTAGGAAAGGCCGACGCGGTCGTACGCGGGCAGCTTCTCCTCCGACAGGATGATGACCTGCCACTGGCCTGCCTCGTCGCGCGAGCGAAGGGCTTCGACGAAACGGTGTCCGACCATGCCGTGGCCGACCACGACCGCTGTTTTGCGAGTGCTGTTCATGAGAGTGACCTCCTTGGTAGTGGTCGGTTGTCAGCGAGCCGACGAATTGGCCGACGAAGCGTTGGTTTCGGCCTCGAGGACCAGGGACTCGGCCTCGACCACGACAGCGGCGTCGGAGGAAAGGCGCGGACGGCGCAGGAACACCGTCCAGGTAACGGCGGCGCAGACCACGTAGAAGGCCAGGAAGACCCAGAACGCGGTGGTGGCCGAGGCGGTGCTGGAGTAAGAGCTGCGCAGCACCATGTTGATGCCGACCCCGCCGAGGGCGCCGATCGCGCCGACGAAGCCGATCAGGGCGCCGGAGGTGTTCTGCGACCAGGCCGCCTGCTCGACCCGCGAGACCGGCAGGCTCTTGGACTTGGCCTCGAACACCGACGGGATGATCTTGGTGACGGCGCCGTTGCCGAAACCGGACAGGACGAACAGGGTGATGAAGCCCGCGACCAGCATGGTCATGGTGGCGCCGGTGGCGATGCCCTTGTTGCCGTCGGCCATCGTCGAGGCGGTGACCACGAGCAGCGCGGCGAGCATCATGGCGCCGAAGGTGGCGATGGTGACCTTGCTGCCACCGATCCGGTCGGCCATCTTGCCGCCGTAGGGGCGGGCCAGCGAACCGAGCAGCGGGCCGATGAAGGCGATCGAGGCGGCGTGGATGGCGGCCTGGGCGGCGGTGTCGCCACCGGCCTTGAAGCTGATCTGCAGGATCTGGGCGAAGGCGAAGCTGTAGCCGATGAACGAGCCGAAGGTGCCGATGTAGAGGAAGGCGATCGCCCAGGACTGCGGCACCCGCAGGGCCTTGACCATGTAGGACAGGTCGGCCTGCTGGTTGGTCAGGTTGTCCATGTAGAAGGCGGCGCCGACGGCGGTGATACCGACCAGGACCAGGTAGACCGCGCAGATCACCGAGGCGTAGTCGCCACCGAGGGTGACCAGCACCAGCAGGCCGAGCAGCTGGATCACCGGAACGCCGATGTTGCCGCCGCCGGCGTTCATGCCGAGGGCCCAGCCCTTGAGGCGCTGTGGGTAGAAGGCGTTGATGTTGGTCATCGACGACGCGAAGTTGCCGCCACCGAAGCCGGCGAACGCGGCCACGACCAGGAACGTGGTGTAGGACGTGCCGGGCTGGTTGACGAAGTACAGCGTCAGCAGCAGCGGGATCAGCAGCAGGAACGCGGAGAAGATCGTCCAGTTGCGGCCGCCGAAGCGGGCGGTGGCGACGGTGTAGGGAATGCGAAGGAACGCGCCGACCAGCGTGGGCATGGCGACGAGGAAGAACTTGCCCGCCGCGTCGATGCCGTACTTGTCGGTGGGCATGAACAGCACCATCACCGACCAGATCGACCACACCGAGAATCCGATGTGCTCGGCGATCACAGACCAGATCAGGTTGCGCTTGGCTACGTCCTTGCCGCCGGCCTCCCAGGCCGCGACATCTTCGGCATCCCAGTGCTCGATGTCGTGGTTCCGCTTCAGCGTGCTCAAGATTGGGCCTCCCAAAAGTGCGATGGCCCAACGGTAGGAAATGGGTATTGCCGAAATGCTGCGGGAAATGTCGCGCGAATCAACGGTTTCTCACCTTCACCCGGTCAGGGAGGTGAGATCAGGCCTTTTGTTTCGGGCATGTGTCGCAACGATTTCCGCAGGTAAGGAAGCGGCAAGAAATCAGCGGAAACGCTGGTGAGGGTGTGAGCTACGCCTCGTCTCTGCGATTTTAGGCCAGAGTCACGCGGACCGCACTTCGGCAGGCGACCAACTGTGAGAAGTTCGTTTATCAGTCGGCAGTTACCAAGAATCTTCGAGCATGCGCGGTTTGCAGGCTTGCCACGCACCCGCGAGGAGCACGCCGAGCGCGACGAACAGCATGGCGAACGGGACGAGCCAGCCACCGGTCCACGTGTGCAGCATGCCGAACAGCAGCGGGCCGAGGCAGGCGACCGCGTAACCGACGCCCTGGGTGAAGCCCGACAGCGCCGCGGAGCCCTGGGGCGTGCGGGTGCGCAGGTTGATCAGGGTGAGGGCCATCGGGAAGGTGGACGGGCCGAGACCCAGCAGCACCACCCACAGCAGAGTGGCGTGCATCGGCGCTACCAGCAGGCCGACGAAAGCGGTCGCGAACAGCACCATGCAGCCGACGACGACGTGGAACGGATTGCGCATCCGCGAGACCACGGTCGGCGCGCCCAGTGCCGGGATCAGCCCCATCAGCGCGAACAGCCCGACCATGCTGCCGCCGAAGCCGGCGCTCGCGCCCGCGTCGGACAGGATCTTGGGCAGCCAGGCGAACATCGCGTAGGTGGTCAGCGAGGTCATGCCGAACATACCCGCCATCCCCCATGCCACCGGCGAACGCCAGACTTTGCCGGTCTCGGGCGCTTCGGCAGGCAGCCCGGTGGTGTCGACCGTGTCGCGACCACGCCGGTCGCGCAGCACCACGAACCACGGAATCGCGGCCGCGAAACCGACCAGTGCCCACACGCCCATCGAGATCCGCCAGCCGTGCGCCTCGGCCACCGGCACCGCGACGAACGCCGGGATGACAGTACTGAGCTGCACCATCACGATGTAGAGCGAGCTGATCACCGCAAGGTGATCGCCGAAATACCGCTTCACCAGCGGCGGAATCACCACATTGCCGATGCCCATGCCGAGCAGCGCCACCCCGGAGAACGCCAGCAACGCACCCGTCCCGGTGGCGAACACCCGCACCAGCGACCCCGCGCCGGCCAGCAGCATCGCCACGAACACCGTCCGTTCGAGCCCGAACCGGCGCACGAACAGCGGCGCGACGAGCCCGGCGAGACCGAACATGGCGGTCGGCAACATGCCGAACACCCCGACGATCCCCGTCCCGTACCCGACCTGGGCGCCGATCCTCTCCGCCAGCGGACTGAACGCGGTGACAGCGGCGCGCAAAGTCAGCGCCGACATGACGATGGCCGCCAGCACGAGCAGCCGACCTTCGATCAGCGACCGCCTGGTGATCTCGGGAGACGGGTCGACGCGACCACGCCGGTCGTCGACAAGGGTCGACTCGGCGCCAGAAGCCGGCTGGAAATCGCGGAGTGGCGGCATCCGGAAATCATAGGATGACCCGATGACTACTGCCAAGCGACTGTGAGCGATCTCCCGAACGCGAGGTCGCACCAGTACCCTTGCTGACGTGCAACCCGTCCGGCGTACCAGCCTCATCGCCCAGGTCACCGAACAGCTTCGGGCCGAGATCCGTTCCGGCCGTTGGCCGGTAGGTCAACGGATCCCTACCGAACCCGAACTCACCGAGCTCACCGGGACCGGTCGCAATACCGTCCGCGAGGCCGTCCAGGCGCTCGTGCACGCGGGCATGCTCGAACGCCGCCAGGGCTCTGGCACCTATGTGATCGCCACCTCCGAGGTCGGCGGCACCCTGGGCAAGTACTTCGCCGACGCGCACGAACGCGACATCCTCGAACTGCGCCAGGCCCTCGACACCACCGCGGCGGGCCTGGCCGCGCGCCGCCGCGACGACGCCGATATCGCCACCCTCCAGCGCTTGCTCGCCGAACGCAGCAACCGGAGTTGGGCCGAAGCCGACCCGGTGGCCATCGCCGCCGACGTCGAATTGCACCGCGCGATCGTCGTTGCCAGCCACAACGCGGTATACCTGGAGTTCTACGATTCGCTGCTGCCGATCATCGAGCAGGTGATCCACGCGCGGACCGCGAAATCCGACGACGCGTACGACACCGAACACGCCGAGCTCGTGCAGGCCGTCATCGACGGTGACGCCGAGCGAGCCGTGCAGGCCGCCAACTGCTTCCTCGGCTCGCTCATCGCCGAATACCCGGATCGCTGAGCCGACAACAGGTTCGGTTCCTAAATCCAGGTAACCGAGCTGTCACCAACAGCGAATTCGCGCGGTGAGCCCGAGTTGCCGGGAACGTCACCTGGGGCCATTGCCCCGCAACAACCGGCTCCTACCTTTATCTCGACACCGCATACGCGCTCGATCGAGAGGAAGCCGATGACCGCAATCGCCGCCACCGGCCAGGCGACGGAATCCCCGTCGTTCGAATACCAGAAGAAGGGCCGCTGGATTTCCCACTGGGACCCCGACAACGCGAGTTTCTGGGAATCCGGCGGCGCGAAGACCGCCAAGAAGAATCTGTACTTCTCCGTATTCGCCGAGAATCTCGGCTTCAGCATGTGGGTCATCTGGGGCTCCATCGTCACCGCGATGGGCCCGGCCGGCTTCAGCTTCCTGGAGGGCCTCGGCAAGGGCAACGCGGTCGCCGTGAGCAACGCGCTGCTGCTCACCTCGATCCCGACCTTGGTCGGCGCGGCCCTGCGAGTTCCGTACACCTTCGCGGTACCGCGGTTCGGTGGGCGCGCGTTCACCGCGTTCAGCGCCGCGATGCTGTTCCTGCCCGCGCTCGGCATCATCTACTTCGTCAACCAGCCGAGCACACCCATGTGGGTGTTCCTGGTGCTGGCCTCCCTCGCCGGTGTCGGCGGCGGCAACTTCTCCTCGTCGATGTCGAACATCTCGTTCTTCTTCCCCGAGGGCAAGAAGGGCGCCGCGCTCGGCCTCAACGCCGCAGGCGGCAACCTCGGTGTCGCGCAGACCCAGCTGATCGTGCCGCTGCTGATCACCTTCGGCACCCACATCATGGCCAAGGACGCGGGCGGCTACCGCTTCGGAATCACCCTCGCCGTGCTGTTCTGGCTGCCGTTCATCGCGGTCGCGACCATCGGCGCGCTGTACTTCATGGACTCGCTGTCCGAGGCCAGGTCCGACGGCAAGTCCTACAAGCTGGCGCTGACCAACCGGCACACCTGGATCATGTCGTTCCTCTACATCGGCACGTTCGGCTCGTTCATCGGTTTCTCCTTCGCCTTCCCGACGCTGATCAAGGCCACCTTCCCCGACCTCGCCAAGATCGGCTGGATCACCACCCTGGGCAACCTGGCCTTCCTCGGCGCCCTGGTCGGTTCCTTCAGCCGCCCGTTCGGTGGATGGGTCTCCGACAAGATCGGCGGCGGCGCCAAGATCACCGTGTTCGTCTTCGGTGGTATGTCGATCGCGGTGGCAGGCATCGTGGCCGCTGTCGAACTGAAGAGCTTCCCGCTCTACCTGACCGCCTTCCTCGTGCTGTTCGTCCTGGCCGGTATCGGTAACGGCTCCACCTACCGGATGATCCCGTCGATCTTCAACGCCACCGCCAAGAAGTACGCCTCCGAGCACGGCATGGACCTGACCGAGGCGGCCACCTCCGCCAAGCGTCAAGCCGGTGCCGCGATCGGTGTCATCGGCGCGGTCGGCGCCGCGGGTGGCTTCGTCGTCCAGCAGGCCCTTCGCCTGTCCAACGTCCACCTGAAGACCATGGCCCCCGCCTTCTGGGCCTACGCCGCCGTCTTCCTCGTCATGGCCGCCGTCACCTGGTGGTTCTACCTGCGCACCTCCTTCGCTACCGACAGGGTTCCCTCCCTGGCCTACGCCAGCGTCTGACCCGTCCACCCCATCCTGGAAGCCGCGTTCGGTCCCTCCCGAACGCGGCTTTCGGCTGTGTGGCCGACGAGCCGACAGCGTCGACAGATTTCCAGCTACGTGTGGCGAACCCGGAACGGAGGCCCGAATGGGAACACACGCACAAGCCGAATCTGTGTCCTCGGCAGAGGTTTTCGATCCAGGCGATCGGTGGGTGCCGGTGGATCGCCGCTGGTGACGTGATCGCCCTGAAGGGAGGGTGGCGGTCACCACCCGTGCTGGCCGCGTTCGTCATCGACGGGACCGGTGTCGAGATCATCGCGCTCGGCCCGGAGCAAGCCGGTCAGGACATCCTCACCGACGTCGGCGCGATGATCGCCACCCTCACCCAGGCGCCTACAGCCGGGCGATCCTGGTCAGCGCGGTGGTCTTCGGGATCTACGGTGCGATCTTCTGGTGGTTCGCCCAGCATTTCGACCGCTACGCCCGTCAGCCGGTGAAATTGCTCGCGGTCGCGATGGTCTACACGGCGATCTTCTGCGCGGGGTTGGTGTATCTGCTGGGCAGGCCCGCCGAGCCGCGCCGCGTCGGGCGCGCATTGCTACTGATGGCGACGGCGATGCTGCTGCACGGAATATGGGATGGGCGGCGCACCGACGGGGATCGTAAGACGCGGACCCGTCACGGATTCGTGCTGGACGCGGTCTCGGATCTGGCCGATGCTCTGGCCACCGATCACGGCGCGCAGACACCACGGGTGAACTTCGCGCGCTCGGAGGTTGCCCAGCTGCGAGACGGACGTCCACCGGCCACGGAGTAACCCCGACAACGCGGTAGCCGACCACCGGAAGCCACACTCGGAAATTCCTCCCAGGGTGTGGCTTTCGACTGTGAGCCAACGGCTTTCATCAATGTTTGTAGCCCGGTTACCGACCCTGCCTTTACTCTGGAAAGCGAACCTTGCGGCTGCGCAACGGAGGTGGGGCGGTAGTTGGACATCTCGAGCGGGTTGACCGATCCAGTGTTCCGGTCGGCCGTCGTCGAGGACCTCCCCGCGATCGCGGAGCTCGAATCCAGCGAGTTCATGCAGCTGGCCTACCCGTATTTCGCGCTGCGCCAATTGTTCGATGTGCACGGATCACATTGGGTGGTAGCTGAAATCGCCGACTCGATCTGCGGCTATGCCATGGTCGCTGTCGCGCCGGAGGGCACCGCGTGGCTCGTCGGATTGGCTGTCGCTCCGCCACACCAGGGCCGAGGTCTGGGCAGATCACTGTTGGAGCGCGCGGTCGACCGTTGTCGCGCCGACGGCATCGGCGCGGTCTTCATCACCGTTCGCCCGTCGAATGTGCCCGCGGCGAACCTGTACAAGGAATCCGGCTTCACGTGGGCCGGATACGAGGACCAGTACTTCGGGGCAGGTGAACCCCGTGAGCTGCTGGTGCGCTGGATCGAGCCTGCCGGGAGCCGTTGGCCGCCCCTGGACCGCACGGATCCACGATGGCGCAAAGGCGGTCACGCGCCACCGGGCAGATGACGGCCGCGATCGATTCGGGGGGGACCCATGGAACACACCGAACAGAGAAATCTCAGCGACTTCGTCGCGGCGAAGACGGATTTGATCCAACGCCACGCGGATGCCTTCGCGGCGGAGATCGGCGACTTCCGGCGCGGCGACGGCGCGGCCGACGAATACGTTCTGCTCGACGACTTCAACCACCGAGTCGAGCGGGTTCTGCTGAGCTACACCCCGCCGACGACCCGCCGATCAGGCGACAGCCTGGTGTTCGCGCATCTGTACCGCGACGCGGACCCCGTCCGGCTCCGGACAGCCGGCGACGACCTGGTGTTGATCACCGCGCTCAGCGCGCTGCTCGCGGCGGAGGTGGAAATGCGTGGACCGCTGCGACTGAGCCGCACCCAGGACAGACTGTTGGCCGAGGTCTACGAAGATCTCGGCGAACACCTGCGCCACGCTCGGCTGCCCGCGCACGCCGCCCTGGCCTACCGCCAGGGCATCCGGCTGTACACGGTGACAGAGGACGCTCGCGGTCAGGATCGCTGCGGCCTGAACCAGGCACGCGCGAGGACTGTCGCCAACCGCACCCGGCTGGGCCGCTTCCTCGGCCGGAGCTCGGATCTGCTGTGTGGCTACGGGTACCGGCCGTTCCGGCTGCTGGCGTGGATCGCTGGTCAGATCGCGCTGTTCACCCTCGCCGTGGCCCTGACCTCGACGACCAGTGTCGGCCGCTCCGTGTACCTCGGATTCGTCAGCTTCCTCAACCCACTGGGTTACCAGGATGTCGAGTACGCCGGGACCACCGCACGGGTGCTTCTCATCGTCGAGTCCTACGCCGGGATCGTCTCGATCTCGGTGTTCTTCGCGTTGCTGGTTCGCCAGCTGTTCCGCTTGTGATCACCACACCGTGGTGGAGCGGTTCAGCGCGGCCAACGTGGCGACGGCGAGCCTGTCGCGCAACTGCCCCACCCGCGCGTTCCACTGCCGACTGAATCCGGGGTCGGCCTCGAGCACATCCCAGAGTCCGCGTACCACCGGCGGGGTCGTGGCCCCCGGCATCCACAGGTAGACCAGGTGCTCGAGCAGTGGGCTGATCACCTTCTCCACCGGGGTCCGCGACAGTTCCGACATCTCGGCTTCGTCGATCACCTCGGTGAGTACCGTCAGCAGCCAGTCGTGCAGCGCGATGTCATCGCACAGTGCCTGTACCGCGGTCAATTGCGCGATATCGCCGACGACGAATTCGGCGGTGCGCAGTTCGTCGGGGTACATCGTCAACGTCATCGTGGCCTCGGCGCCGTCGACGACGCGCGCGGCCCACCGCAGCTGTGTCGTCGGAGTGTGCAGTGGCGGGCGCTGATCGAGCATCGGGTTGCGTCGAACACGAACAGCCAACCGGGCCGCGACGGCACCGGGGTCGAAGGTGTCGGTGGCGCCATCGCGCACCGCGAGGAAACCCGAGGCGAGATCGGCGCCGAGGTTCGCCTGCGCGCGCGTGAGCACTTCGACGACGCCGGGCCGGTGCAGATAGTGCACCCACTTCTGTCGCCGATCCGACTGCGCGGGCACCACCGCGCTGCGTGCCGAACTCTGCATGATCCGGCCTCCGACCACCGCGGCTCGGGCCGCGACAGTGCCGACGGCCCTGACACGGCGCTGATCGGGAGTGGCGAGCCTGCAATCGATGCCTTCGAGCACGACCGGCGATTGTGCCCATGTCACCGGCCGTTCCCTCGACGGCACCGGGTGGCCGTGCACGAGTGCCATGAGTTCGGCCGCGGAATCGCGCGACAACGCGGCTGCCGCGGGGAGCAAGCCGGTGCGGACTTCGCCGAGCACCGCCGATACCGGGGGGCGCAGATCCATCGTTGCAGCGTACGCCCTCACCGCGGTTCAGTCGGCGCCGAGAAAGAAGTGCGAGAGCCGGTCGCTGAGATGCTCGGTGGCGATGATCCGATTCTCTTGCGCGCGTTGGTTATACACCTCGTTGACGCCTGCGTCGATGTCGAGGTGGTCCATGATCTGCTGCACCGAATGTTCGATCCCCAGGTAGCGTTTCGGCAGGATCGAGACCGAGCGGAACGCCGCGAACGGAGCCGCGTCGTGCAACTGCATGATCGAGGGCAACACGCCCCAGCTTTCGGCCCACTCCTGAGTGGCCCAGTCGCGAAAGTCGACGGGCTCGGCGACGCGCCTGCCTTCGGCACGAACCATCCCGAGCCGCAACAACTGCCAGACGGTAGCGAGAAACGGGCACGACCAGTACGGGTCCTCGCGCTCGCGATCACGGCGCCACATCTCGACATCGAGGTAGATCGAATGATTACGCCTGCTCAGTTCCAGCGGCGGCACGTAGTCGCGCAGGTCCATGGCATCGCGGCGTTGGTCGTCGCTGGATGGTCGTCCGTTGCTCAACCACCCGAGTTCGGTGGTCGGTGGCCTGCGACCGGAATAGCCCTCCAGCGGCTCGGCGACCACCATGTCGGCGACGATCTGGGCGAGTTTGGTCGGTGCTCCGCTGCTGTCCTTCTTCGGCACCACGGCACAACCGGCCTCCCGGCCGAGATAGTCGACGCGGATCCCCGATTCTGCCGCTGATCGCAGGAATCCGGGCAGGATCGCCCGCGGATCGGTGGTACCGCGGAAATAGTCGTCGATGAGGAAACACGTGCTCACCCTGACCCGGGAACGACCACCGGCTCGCTCGGCGAACTCGTCGCGCGCCATCTCCGTGAAAGCGTGCACCAACGGCGCGACCCGCTCGAATTGGGCGCGCACCGCGTCTGGTCGATTGGCGAGTTCGTCCATCGAGAAATGGCCGACCTCGAGGGATACATGCGACATGGCAACGGATTCCACACGAGTCGCCGCAGTCGCTTCCTGGAACAATGAGTCCACGAAACAGGGAGCCTAACGAGTTTTCCGTCGCGGTCCACACCGACCCTCAGATCGGTACCCAGGTGTCCTCGGCGATCAGCTTCCTGGCGAGGTCTTCGAACGCGTCGACGGTTTCTCGATTGGCGATACCCGCGGCGACATCGGCGTCGAGGATGATCTGTTCACGCCATTGCAGCACGGGCTCCACCGGGGTGCGCCCGAGCAGGGATCCGGCGCCGAGACGATATTCGGCGGCCAGCGACCGCAGCGCGGCATCCTGACGCAGCAACCACGCGGCCTGTGGACCGCTCACGATCTCGGGCTGTTCGCCTGGGCGCGGCACCGCGGTGCGCACGAAGCGGATACGCCGCCGCAACTCTCGCTCGCTGTACAGCGGCTGACGGCCGATTTCGGCGGTGCCGGTCTGGATCAGGCCCTTCGGGCCGTTGACCAAGCCGTGGGCCGCCATGATGTGCTGGCGGGTCCAACGGTGGAACAGCAACCAGTAGACCTCTTTGTCGGGCATGTTCTTCGGCGCCGTGGCCTCCAGCGCGATCTGCATCGCCACCGACCGGCCCGCACTGAGGTCGACGATGACCACCTTGAACGACGCGTCGAGCTCGAGCAGGAGATCGATGCAGCGCCGCACCACCTGCGGGTCCTCCGCCGCCATCGCCTCACCACCGCCCTCGTCGCCGGGCAGCAGGAACAGCTTGCCGCCGCGGGAACGCCTGCTGCGCAAGGCTTCGCGATCGGTTGCCGCTCGCACATCGAGCCGCTGCGGATCGGTGATCTCGCCGCGCAGGTACGAGTGCAATCCGTGGCCCGGCTCGGCGCCCTTGTCGACTTTGCTGATCTCGAACAGCGCACCCGCCGTCGGCGAGCCGAAGTCGAAATCCACGTAGGCGGTGCTGGTTCCACGCAGCCCGAGTCGATAGGCGAGGTTGCAGCTGGTGACCGACCTCCCGGTCCCGCCCTTGTCGGAGGTGGCGAACACGATCATCGGATCAGGTGCTCCTCATCGCATTGGAACGCGCGTAGGCAAGGTCGTCGAGTTCCTTCAGCGCCGTCGAGGCCAACGTGAAGGACGTGGCGGGCTGGGTGTTGATCAGTGCGCGCGCCCGCCCGAGTTTGCGTTCGATCTCGTCGAGTGACACCCGGTTGGCCGAGGTGTCGAAGATGCTCACCTCGAGCATCGCCTGGTTGAGCAGATGTTCTGCCTCGTTCAGGATTTCGACGGCACGGCTGACCATCGCCGTCGAACGCAGTGGTGTCTCCCGGTAGGTTCGGTCGGCGGCGACCAGGCACTCGACCATCCGCTCGGTCAGGTACCAGGAGGGATGCTGCTGATGTTTCCCGCCGAAGACGCCGGCCGGATCGTCCCACAGCCCGGTCGCCGCGCCGTCGGCGATCACGCGGCGGTCCAGATGGTCCATCACGTTCTTGGCCAGTTCCATCAGCTGATCGCGGGCGCCGATATTGCTCGACAACTGCGCCGCCTGTAGTGCCCGCTTCAGCAGCACGGTCGCGAAATCGGACACGATCCAGGTCAGCTGGGGACCGCCGCCGTCGACCTTCTCCGTGCCCGCCAGCACCATTCGCACGCCAGGGTCGTGCAGGGCGACCGCCGAGTCGGCCTTGGTCGGTCGCCGGGTGATGCGGCCGCGTCGGGACAGTTCGTCGAAGATCGCGACCGCGCGGGTCAGATCGTCATCGGAGGCGGTGCGGGCGATCAGTTCCTGGATCAGCACCGCCGACACGATCAAACTGAAGTAGTCGGACTCCTCGCCGTCGGAGGTCCGCCACGGAATGTCCTCCAGCGGCCAACGCCCGGCGCCGAACCGGGCGACGGTCGACCAGTACCGCTGCGTCAGATCCCAGCGCACACGCAGCGCGTCGGCCAGTCGCTGCTGTTCCTTGTTGAGCAGGTCGAGCTCTCTGGTCCGTTGCGAGAGAATATCGTTGATGCCGTCGAGAGCGACGACGGTGAAGTACAGATAGGGCCGTGGATCGGCGATACCGACGGTCTGCGCGACCTCCCGATCGTCGAACTCGACCGGATCCGCCTCCTGCACAACCCCCCAACTCCAGCCACATTCGAACAGCTGATCGTCTTCTTCGAAGTCGGTGTGCGGTGTCCGGCCCAGCTTCACATCGGTGCGCAGGCGGGCCCGCACGCGATCCAGATTGTCGCGGACCGCCTCGACCACCGAATTCTCCGGGGCGCCGGACTGATTGAGCATCGCGAGCATCGCCTTGCCCGACGGCGAGCGAACAGACACTGTATTGACGACGAAACTACGGATCAATCCGGTCATCGCGATCGTGAGCCGATCACTCATCGCGGCTCTGAGGTCGGCGATCCGGATTCTGATGTCCTCACGGTTCTCCGCGTTCGCCCACCGATCGAAGACGCGAGCGAACCCGAGACCGGCCAGGCACAGCGTCACCGACATCGAGTAGCTGTCGACCACTTCGATCGCGAGTTGTTCCCGAGTGGGTTCCTGGCCCGCGTTCGCGCGCAGATAACTGCCCGCGTCGAAGCGCGGCGTCCCGTCGGCACCGGTGTTGCGCCGCAGGTATTGCTCCATCAGTCCGATCATGGCGATACCGATTCTGGTCGGCCCACCGAACGCGCTGAGGGCGGCCTGAACATCGTCGGCCATCAGTTCCGGCCTATCCAGCGAGAAACTCTCGATTTCCGTCGCCGGATACAACAGACACAGCAGCTGTTCGGAATCGCTGATCGAATTGGCGCCGAGGACGCCGTCCCAGTGCCATTTCTCGTCCCGGTAGCAGGCCGAGAGCATGGCGCTCCAAATGTCCAGAATCTGTTGTCTGGGCTGGATTCTCACCCGTAGCAATCCTCACCGCTCGTGACGGGCCGCAGTGGGTCCCCCGGGTCCAGGGCAGGACACATGGCGGCGATGCTCGATGAAGATAGCATGGACAGCCATAGGAAACGTTGGGTCTCAACGGATTTGAGATCACATCCGACCCATCGGTCACGATGCGCGCAATTCGCCCTTACAGCGCCAAACGGACCATGTCCGCGGTGCGAGCCAAGCCGGGGAAGGCTTCGGGGGTGGAGCGGGGGTGCAGGGCGTGGACGGCGAGGCGGAACATCAAGGCGCGTAACAGCATCTGGGGCCATTCGGGCAGGGTGGCCCAGCGGTCGAGCAGGCCGTCGTCGCCACCGCCCCAGGCGAGTGCGTCGACGACAACGACCCCGGCGGCCCAGGTGGCGGGGCGCCAGTAGGGGGTGATGTCGGTGAGGCCGGGGGTGTGGGCGCCGGTGAACAGGACGGTGCCGAAGAGGTCGCCGTGGACGAGTTGATCGGGGCTGCGCACGGGTTTGCGCAGCGTGGAGAGTTGGCCGATCAGTTCCAGGGAGCGCTGGCCGTCGGGGGTGGCGGCGATGGGGACACCGCCCGCGCGCAGGGTGCGCAGCGGGATCGATTCCCAGGCGGCGCGGTCGGCGGCGACGAACACGTCCACGTCGACCCAGGGCGCGACGGGGGGCTGGACCAGGAAGCGGGGGCGTTCCAGTTCCGCTGTCGCCTTGTGCAGGCGCAGCGAGACGGAGACGACCTCGTCGTGGCGGGGTTCGGGGGCGCCGTCGACGAAGGTGTCGGCGCGCCAACCGGAAACAACATAGCGACCGTCGGTGGCGCGGACGGGGCGGGCCACGCGCAGTCCGTCGACCGCGAGGTGTTCGCGTACTTTCGCCGACCACGCGGCCCGCGCGTGATCGGCGACGGGGCTGAGTACCACGTCACCCATGCGCCAGCCACCGTCCCAGTCCCCTAGGGAAACCGGCGTCACTTCGCGAAGCCCGAATGTGGCTCGCACATGCTCGGGAGGTTCGACTGAGGTCACGGGCCGTACCGTAACCCCGCAATCACCGGAGGCGTCCCAAGGCACGCTGTGATACCCCACTTTGCGACCTCACCGCAATATGCGATGAGGTCGCAAACCGGCAGCTATCGGGTCAGTAGACCGGAAGCGACGGATCGACCTGCTTGGCCCAGGCCACCACGCCGCCCTGCAGATGTGTCGCGTCGGCGAAACCGGCGCGCTTCAACGCGGCCAGCGCCTCCGCGGAACGGATGCCGGTCTTGCAGTGCAGCACGATCGGCTTGTTCTGCGGCAGTTCCGACAGCGCCTCGCCGGACAGGATGCGGTCCTTGGGGATCAGGGTCGCGCCCGCGATGTGGACGATGTCCCACTCCACCGGCTCGCGCACGTCGATCAGCTCGATCTTGTCGGCGTCGAGGAGGTCCTTGAGCTCGGCGGCGGTGATGGTCGACCCGGCCGCGGCCGCGGTGCCTTCCTCCGACACCACACCGCAGAACGCGTCGTAGTCGATCAGTTCGGTGATCGGCTCGCGCTGCGGATCGCGGCGCAGCTTGATGGTGCGGTAGTTCATATCCAGTGCGTCGTAGACCATCAGGCGGCCGAGCAGCGTCTCGCCGATGCCGGTGATCAGCTTGATCGCCTCGGTCACCATCACCGATCCGATCGACGCGCACAGCACGCCGAGCACGCCGCCCTCGGCGCAGGAGGGGACCATTCCCGGCGGCGGGGCCTCCGGGTACAGGTCGCGGTAGTTGATGCCGCGACCGTCCGGGGCGTCTTCCCAGAACACCGAGACCTGGCCCTCGAAGCGGTAGATCGAGCCCCACACGTAGGGCTTGCCCGCGAGGACGGCGGCGTCGTTGACGAGGTAGCGGGTGGCGAAGTTGTCGGTGCCGTCGACGATCAGGTCGTACTCGGCGAACAGCTCGACCGCGTTCTCCGGTTCCAGACGGATCTTGTGCAGCCGCACGTCGATCCCGGAGTTGATCTCCAGAATGGAATCGCGGGCGCTGTCGGCCTTGGGACGGCCGATATCGGATTCGCCGTGGATGATCTGGCGCTGCAGGTTGGAGGCGTCGACCTCGTCGAACTCGACGATGCCGAGCGTGCCGACACCGGCGGCGGCCAGATAGAGCAGGGCGGGCGAGCCGAGGCCGCCCGCGCCGATCACGAGGACCTTGGCGTTCTTCAATCGCTTCTGACCGTCTACACCGAGATCGGGGATGATCAGGTGCCTGCTGTAGCGGGCGATTTCGTCCTTGGTCAGTTCCGCGGCCGGCTCGACGAGCGGCGGCAACGTCCCATTGAGAGACACGTGAGAACTCCTGTATCTGTGGCGTCGGCGCGACCGCTTACCGGTGGTCGCTCTGCTGACTACAACCAAACCTGCCGCGCTGTTCTTCCCCGTTCATGTTCCCGCATGGGCGAGGCGACTATCCGCGCGGGTACGGCCAGGGGTTGAAGCGGCAGGTCTTGCCGTCGGCGGGGACCACGCCGTGGGGGTCGAGCAGGGCGATGTCGTTGTTTCTGGTGCCGAAGGTCTGCTGCATCATGATCGGGGCGAGGCCGCCGTCGGTCTCGCACGGCTGATGGCCGTGGTAGCCGATAGCGTGGCCGACCTCGTGGTTGATCTGGTACTGGCGGTAGGAGCCGATGTCGCCGTCGAAGGCCAGCGCGCCGCGCACCCAGCGGACCTCGGAGAGCACGACGCGGTCGAGGTCGGCGTTGTAGCACGACGAGTCGATCGGGATCTCGAATCCGCAAGCGGCACGGGTGCTCTCGCGAGAGGTGAGCGAGAGGCGGAAGTCGGCCGGGCCCGCGTCGATGCGCTGGAAGCCGAACTTGGGGTCGTTGGTCCAGCTCTTCGGGTTGGCCAGGGTGGTCTCCACCATTTTCGCCACGGCGCCGTCGCCACCGAACGGTGAGGTGTCGATGCCGTCCTCGACTTCGACGGTGTAGCGGAACACGCGCTCGGTGCCCGCGCCGACCTGGGCGCTGGTGCCCGGCACGACGTGCCAGGTGCCTGCCGCGCGTTCGACATAGTCGCCACCCTCCGGCAGCGCGCCGAGGGGCAGATCGGCGGGGAACTTGCCGTCGCCCGGAGGCGCGCCGATGATGCCGGACTGCGCCACCTTGGGACTGAGCGCGCCGAAGCCCGGATCGCTGGGCAGCGGCATCGGGCCGGTGCGCACCGCGTCGACGACGACCAGCACGGTGATGGCGAGCAGCACCGGCAACGCGTAGGCCCGCCAGCCGTACGCGGAGACGAATCGGCCGAGCGCGCTCTGCTTCTTCGCATCACGCTGTGGGCTGCGGGCGCGGCCGTTGTCGTTGTCGGTGGGATCCCAGCGGGCACGTAGGGGCTGGCGGGATCGATCGGCGGGCTGATAGAGCCCGAGCGGGTCATAGACCTGCAGTTCCCGCCCCTCCGACGCCGACGTGACAGCACCGGACTCGGAGGGGTGCGTGGAGCGAGCGATATCGCGCCCGCCGTCGGCATGGTCATCCGTCCGGTCGGTCACCCCATCAGATTCTCACAGTAGGCAAATCCGCCGTGCGGGCGGCCGGAGGAGATCGCCCGGTTACGGCCCGGCGAACTCCGCGGACTGGTACTACATTTCCAGGGCGAGACGCAGGGTGAACACCGTGCGAGTATCGTCTTGGGGATACCCGGACCGCACACCTCCGGCCGGGGGAATCGACTATCTATAGAGAGCCGAGATGACTGACCTCGTGGACCGCATGCCCTCGCGCCGATCGGTGCCGGAGACGGTCCCGGCCAAGCGCGGTACCCGTCTGCCTCGTGACGAGCGCCGCCAGCAGTTGCTGCTCGCCGCCAGCGAGGTCTTCGTCCAGCGCGGCTATCACGCGGCGGGCATGGACGAGATCTCCCAGGTGGCCGGGGTCAGCAAGCCGGTGCTGTACCAGCACTTCGCCAGCAAGCTCGAGCTGTACCTGGCGGTGCTGCAGAACTACGTCGACATCCTGGTGTCGAGCGTGCGCCAGGCGCTGCGCTCCACCACCGACAACAAGCAGCGTGTGCGGGCCGCGGTCGCCGCGTACTTCGATTTCGTCGACAACGAGATGCAGGGCTTCCGCCTGGTCTTCGAATCCGACCTCACCAGCGAACCGCAGGTGCAGCGCCGGGTCGAGCAGGCAACCGAGGCATGTGTCGACGCGGTCTTCGATCTGGTGGCCCACGATTCGGGTCTCGATCCCTACCGCGCCCGCATCCTGGCCGTCGGTCTCGTCGGCGCGAGCCAGTTCTCGGCGCGCTACTGGCTCGAAGCCGATCGACCGGTCCCCAAGGACGAAGCGGTCGACACCACGGTCTCGCTGGCGTGGGGCGGCCTCAAGCACGTGCCGCTGACCGCCGCCCAGCGCGCGTACTCCCAGGACCTCTGACTCCGGAGACACGAAAATGCCCCGCCATCGGATGGCGGGGCATTTTCGTGTTCGCAGCTCAGATCGTGGCGAAGCCCACGCGACCGGTGGCCGGGGACCCGATTTCCACGTAAGCGACCTTCGTGGCCTGGATCAGGAACTTGCGGCCCTTCTCGTCGATGAGTGACACGACGCCGGCGGAGCCGCTCAGCGCATCGGACACCAGCGCCTCGATCTCGTCAGGGCTTTGCGCACTGTTGATGACGAGCTCTCGCGGGCTATCCGAAATACCGATCTTGACCTCCACGGCCAACCTCCGAACGTAAGAGTCCTGTGTTGTCAGGTCCCAGGCTAGTGCAGCCCGAACACCGCCGCTCCCACACCTGGTGCGCTGTCAGCGAACGGGGTCAGGCGGGCTCGATCAGTTCGATCTCGAGTTCGATCTTCACGGTGTCCGACAGCATGCCCGGCATGGCGACGCCGACGCCGAAGTCGGTGCGCTTGATGGCGCCGGTGGCGGAGAAGCCCGCGTGCCGGGTGCCGTCGGGGAAGTCGGCGATGCCGCCCCATTCGACGTCGAGGGTCAGCGGCTGGGTGATCGCGCCGAGGGTGGCCTCGCCGGTGACGGTGAAGGTTTCGGCGACCCGAACCGGCTGGGTGGCGCGGAAGCTCAGGGTCGGGCGGTTGGCGACGTCGAGGAAGTCGGCCTGGCGGATGTGGGCGTCGCGGTCGGCGTTGCCGGTGTCGAAGGAGTCGAGTTCGATGGTGGCGCCGAGGGTGGCCGCGCCGGCTTCGTCGACGACGAATTCGGTCACGAAGCGGGTGAAGCCGCCGCGGACTTTGGCGATCCCGAGGTGGCGAATGGTGAACGCGACCGAGGAATGGGCGGCATCGAGGGCCCAGGATCCGGCCTTCAACTGTTGGGTCTGTGTCGGGGAAGTCATGCCTCCACCCTGACCGGACTGCGGTCCGCTAACCAGACCGCGGTTATCCTGGTCCCCGCAGGGCGTGGCTGAAAACTCCGCGACCAGACAGGATCGAGACATGGTTGGCGCAGATAGCACGGATCATCCCGGCGCCCGGTCGGCGTTCGCGGAACTCCTCATCGCTCGTCGCGCCGAGTTGCGCCCGGAAGACGTCGGCCTGCCCGGCGGCGGCAGGCGGCGCACCCCCGGCCTGCGCCGGGAGGAGGTCGCGGTGCTCGCCGGGGTGAGCGCGGATTATCTGGCGCGACTCGAGCAGGGCCGCGATACCAACCCGTCGATGGCCGTGGTCGACGCACTCGCCACCGCGCTGCGGTTCAACGACACCGAGCGGGCCCACTTCGGCTGGCTCGCGCTGACCACTGGCAGCGAATCCCGTTGTCCGAGTACAGCTTTCGATCCAGACCTCGATCAGGTGCCCGCCGCGCTTCGTAGCGTGCTCGACGCGCTCTCCCCCACCCCGGCGTTCGCTCTCGGGCCCCGGGCCAACGTGCTCGCCTGGAACAGCGCATGGGCCGACCTGGCCACACCGCTCGGCCTGCTCGACAACCCGGACATGGTCAACCTCGCCGTCTGGGCCTTCCGCCACCCCCTGGCTCGTACCACGGTCACCGATTGGCCCCAGTTCGCCGATCATCTCGCCGACCAGCTCGCCCGAACACGCCTGCGCCGCCCCGACGACGAACGCATCGCGGGCGTCATCACCGCCCTGCGCGAAGAACCCGAATTCGCCCGCCGTTGGCAGCCTCACCGTCTGGCCGAGGACATCCCCACCCTCCTCGGCTTCGAACATCCCAGCCGGGGCACCCTCACCTACACGGTGCAAACACTGTCCGCCGACAAGGACCAGCAGGTCGTCATCTGGCTACCACGCGAAACGGCTACCCGCGCACCGGAACTCCGCTTGGTTCAGCAACGCGTGGTAGGCGGATAACCTACAAGCCCAGTTCGGCCATGCGGGCCGCGTGACGCTCCTGCATCCGGTCGAACAGGGTCGCGATGCCGTTGAGGTCGCCGGTGGCGGCGAGGACCAGTTCGGCCAGTTCGTCGCGCTGGGCCATCACGAACTGCGCCTGCGTGATCGCCTCGCCGAGCAGCCTGCGCCCCCACAGCGTGAGGCGGTCGCGCTCGGAGCGGCTGGCCGCTACCGCGCTGCGGACCTCGTCGACCACGAACTGCGAGTGCTCGGTCTCGGCGAGTACGTCGCGCACCACATCGGAGACCTCGGTGGGCAGCGCGCCCGCGATCTCGGTGTAGAAGTCGGCGGCCAGGCCGTCGGCGACGTAGAACTTCACCATCGATTCGAGCCAGGTCGACGGGTCGGTGGAGGCGTGATAGGAGTCCAGCACCCCCTGGTACTGCGCCATCGCGGCCTCGGCGTCGGCACCGCGATCAGTGAGTGCAGCTTCCAGAGTCTCGAAGTGCGCGAGCTCGTCGGCCGCCATCTTGGCGACACCGATCCGGCCCCGTAGCGACGGCGCCTGCTTCGCCTCCTCGGCGAGCCGATAGAACGCGGACAGTTCGCCGTAGGCGAGGAGCGCGAACAGCTCCGTCACCCCCGCGTGGTCCGCGGCGAGCGGCTCGGTCGAGAGGAATTCCGGCGCGGCAGAGGTCTGGGCTCCCATGACCGTCAACAATAGTCCCGATCGAGGGTCAGTCGCGTTCGGCCAGGAATTTGTCCAGGTGCGCCCAGGTGGTTTCGCGGGCCTCTGGTCCGGTGAGAATGCCGAGGTGGCTGCCCGGCACGACCTCGTAGGTGACCGATGACGAGCCCGACAGCGTGCGCAAACCGGCCTGGACAGCGGCCTTGGGCGTGATCACGTCGGACTCGCCGCCGATCAGCAACACGGGCACGCGCACATCGGCGAGTTCGATGGTCCGGTCGGCCAGTTCGAGCCTGCCGTTGCCGATGTCGTTGGCCAGCATCATCCGACCCCACAGCTGGTTGTAGAAACGGCCGGGGTAGCCGGGCATGGCGGCCTGGAAACGGTCGATCGATTCCATTTTGGCCAGGGTCGCGGCATCGGTGATATTCCTGGCGATGAACCGAGGGCGCGCCAGTTCACGGTCGTACGCGGCGAGGCGGTAGGCGAGCTTGGTGAGCGGCGCCGGAATGCCACCCGCGGCCCGGACGAGCGCGGTGGCGCCCCAGCCGCCGGTGAGGTTCGCCACGGCGCGCAACTGCGGGATGCCGAGCATCTTGTCGTAGTCGAGCGGCGGGCCGACGCCGGTGACCGAGCGGATCGGTAGCTCTGGGTTCGCCGCGGCGGTGAGCAGCGAGAACATGCCGCCGACGGACCAGCCGATGAGGTCGACCGGCGCACCGCCGCGATCGGCGCTCACGCGCAGGATCGCCTCGGGCAGGATGTCGGTGACCCAGTCCTCGAAGCCCATCCGGCGATCGGCGAAGGAGATCTCGCCGTAGTCGACCAGGTAGGGCGCGCGGCCGGTCTCCACCAGATACCGCGCCAGGCTCTGATCGCGACGCAGGTCGAAGCAGGTGGCGGGCGCGGCCAGCGGCGGCACCAGCAACACCGCGGAATCGCTTGCCGCAGACTGGAATTCGGTATCGTAGCGACGCAGCAGGCGGTGCGGCTCGTCCCACAGCACGGTCGAGGGCGCCGGGTCGACGGGCTCGATACCCGCGCCGAAGCTCAGGGCCCACGCGTGGCGCGCGGCGGTGGTGACGGTGTCGGTGATACTCACGACTAGAAATGTCTCACAGGTGGTACCACCGGTACCAGTGAGCTCGATTACACCCGCGGACACGCGCGAAATCCGGCGCTCATGAATTGCGCTGCGACACACCACCCGCGCTGAGGATATCCGGTGGCGAGCCTGTATTCGCGCGGCATTCACCGACGTCGAAATTCGGATTACGCAGATTATCACGCTACAATCTGCGTGGACAACGCTAATTTCGGCGCCCGGACATACTCCGCGGCCTGGCACTCCACCGGCGCACAGCGCGGGCGGACAGCGGCGATGTCCACAGACAGCAATGTCGAGAATATGTGCGCGCAACGAATCCGCATCACCGCAGCGCCGCGCCGATGACACCGTCTCGACGGCCACGCATAACGCCTGGTCGGCGATGGTTATCCGGCGCCGGCCCGGTGAGTATCACAGGCGGGTAAGTGGTCGTCGCGGGCCGACCGGCCCGCCCCACCTCGTGCGTGCGAGATGCAATGACGAGGAAGGCACGAACACTGAGCAAGATCACTGTCGAACAGGAACCCGGTTTGGCCGACACACTCCTGACGGCCGAACTGGACAACACCCACATCCCGCCGAGTTTCGCCGAATTGGGCGTGCGCGAAGAAATCGTGCGCGCACTCGGTGAGATCGGGATCGAACGCACCTTCGCGATTCAGGAACTGACCCTGCCGCTGGCGCTGGCCGGCGATGATCTCATCGGCCAGGCCCGCACCGGCATGGGCAAGACCTTCGGTTTCGGTGTGCCGTTGCTGCACCGCATCGCCACCGCCGACACCGGCACCACCCCGCTCGACGGCACCCCGCGCGCGCTGGTGATCGTGCCGACGCGCGAGCTGTGCATCCAGGTCACCAAGGACCTGGAGAACGCGAGCAAGTACCTCACCAACCACCAGGGTTCGCTGAAGGTCGCCGCCATCTACGGTGGGCGCCCCTACGACACCCAGATCGCCGCACTGCGCGACGGCGTCGACGTGGTCGTCGGCACCCCGGGTCGTCTGCTGGATCTGGCGAACCAGAACCACCTGATCCTCGGCAAGATCGGCGTGCTCGTCCTCGACGAGGCCGACGAGATGCTCGACCTGGGCTTCCTGCCCGATATCGAGCGCATCCTGTCGATGGTGCCCGACAAGCGGCAGACGATGCTGTTCTCGGCCACCATGCCGGGCCCGATCATCACCCTGGCCCGCACGTTCCTGACCAAGCCGACGCACATCCGCGCCGAACTGGCCAACGATTCGGCGGTGCACGACCGCACCGCGCAGTTCGTCTACCGGGCCCACGCGATGGACAAGGCCGAACTGGTCGCGCGCGTGCTGCAGGCGGAATCCCGCGGCGCGACGATGATCTTCACCCGCACCAAGCGCACCGCGCAGAAGGTGGCCGACGATCTCGCCGAGCGCGGCTTCAATGTCGGCGCCGTGCACGGTGACCTCGGCCAGATCGCCCGCGAGAAGGCGCTGACCAAGTTCCGCAAGGGCACCATCGACGTGCTCGTCGCCACCGATGTCGCCGCGCGCGGTATCGACATCGACGACGTCACCCACGTCATCAACTACCAGTGCCCCGAGGACGAGAAGACCTACGTGCACCGGATCGGCCGCACCGGCCGCGCCGGCCGCACCGGTGTCGCGATCACCCTCATCGACTGGGACGAGCTGCACCGCTGGGAGTCGATCAACAAGGCACTCGGCCTGAACATGGCCGATCCGGCCGAGACCTACTCCCGTTCGCCGCACCTCTACAGCGATCTCGGCATCCCCGAGGGCATCACCGGCGTGATCCGCAAGCCCGCAGCCCCCACCCGTGACGACGACGCCGTGGTCGAGGAGCGCACCGAGCGCCCCAAGTCCTCGCGCAGCCGTCGCCGCACCCGCGCCGGCACGCCCATCGTCGAGGGCAGCGAATCGGGCACGACCACCGAGTCGAGCACCGATTCCGCGGACGACACCACCGACGGCGACAAGCCCGCCCGACGCAGGCGCCGCCGCCGCAAGCCCGCCGAGGCAGGCGAAGCGGGAACCGCCGAGTCAACCACCAGCGAGGCCACCGAAGCGCCCGAATCGGCTCCGGCCGAGGGCGACGACGCAGCCAAGCCCGCGCGACGCAGGCGCCGCCGCAAGCCCGCGGAAGCCACCGCGTCCGACGCAGCGGAAACCGTAGACGCTTAGTCGGCACTGCTAGTGTCGCTGTCGTGCTCGCACCCGAACGGCGGACGCGCGCCGACACTCTTGTAGCAATCGCGATCGCCGTCACTCTCGTAGTGGCGGCGTTCGTCGTCTGGGCGCGTGCCGATGCCACCGGGACCGATTCGGTCACCGCGGCGTCCCCCCCTCCCACCGTCACCGCGGCTACCCAACTGCCCACCACCTTGCGCGAGCAGTGGCATGCCGCCGACGAGTCGAGCAGGCGGGCGCTCACGTCGGGCAATGTGGTGGTGACCGGCGACCACGGCACCGTGAGCGGGCGCGATCCGATCACCGGCACGCAGCTGTGGTGGTATCGCCGGGATATGCCGCTGTGCGGGGTCGAGTCGCAGTTCGGAACCGTGATCGCCACCTATCGCGATCAGCGTGGGTGCAGTCAGTCGGTGATGCTGGAGGCCGATACCGGTGAGCGCCGGGTCGCGCGCAGCAGCTACATGGACGACGAGATTCGCGTCACCGGTGACGGCACCTACCTGCTGGCGCTCGGCGCGAACCGGCTGGAGATGTGGCGCTCGGACCTGGTGCGCACCCTCGAGTACGGCTATGTCGACGCGCCGGTGAATCCGAATACCCAGCCGCGCAACGGATGTGCGTTGCGCTCGGCCGCATCGAGTTCCTCGCGACTCGCGGTGCTCGAACGCTGCCCGGGCGATACGACCGACCGGCTGACAGTGCTCAACCCGGCGCCGAAGGAATCGACCGCCCCCGAGGAATACGGCTCGCGGGTACTCACCGCACCGGGCGCCGACTCCCCCGAGATGCGGGTGATCGCGGTGTCGGACAACAAGATCGCCGTCTACTACCCCCCGACCCCGCCCACCGCCACCGGCCTCGGACTGCCCGCCAGGATCGTCGTGCACGACGGCACCGGCAACGAGATCGCGACCCATCAGCTCGCCGCCCCGTGGGACGCGCGCGCCACGGTGACCCGCCTCGGCTCGGCCATCTACGTCTTCACCGGCAACAGCCTCATCGCCTTGAGCTCGAGCACCTTACAGCCGGTCTGGACGGTTCGCGACGCTCTCGGCACGCCCGCGCTGATGGCGGGCAGGCTGCTGGTCCCGGTCTCCGACGGGCAGCTCGTGGTGGACAGCGGCAACGGCGCGATCGTCGCGCAGATCCCGGTCGAGCGCACCGACTACCGCGGCGACACCATCACCACCGCCGTCCTGGGCAACACCGTGTTCGAACACCGCGGCGGACAGCTGTACGCGCTCGGCTGAACCCGCGCTGCCATGATGGACTCATGTCCACACCCGATGCCCGCCTGGTCCTGCTGCGCCACGGCGAAACCGAGTGGTCGAGTCAACGTAAGCACACCAGCTTCACCGACCTGCCGCTGACCGAGCAGGGCGAGGCCCAGGCCGTCGCGGCCGGACTGGTGGTGAAATCGCTCGACCTGCGCGATCCGCTCTGCTTCACCAGTCCGCGCCTGCGGGCGCGCCGGACCGCCGAACTGGCCGGACTGTCCCCGATCCAGCTCGACGAGGACCTGGTCGAGTGGAACTACGGCGAGTACGAGGGCATCACGACCGCGACGATCCGCGAAACCGTGCCCGGCTGGACCGTGTGGACCGCGCCGGTCCCCGGCGGCGAGACGGCCGAGCAAGTGGGTGAGCGGGCCGACCGGGTGCTCGCCCGGGTCGAGCCGGAGCTGCCACAGCGCGACGTGGTCCTGGTCGGTCACGGACATTTCTCGCGGGTGCTGATCGCGCGCTGGGCGGAGTTCGCGGTGCGCGAGGGCCGCCGGTTCGCGATGTCCACCGGGGCGGTGAGCGTGCTCGGCTTCGACCACGACGCCCGCTCCATCTGGGGCCACAACCTGACGACCCGCACCGAACCGATCGAAGGAATCTCGCGATGAGCGCACTGGTCCGCCGGGCCACCCCCGCCGATGTGACCGCGATGGTCGGGCTCGTCCACGATCTGGCCGAGTACGAGAAGGCGCCCGCCGAGTGCACGCTCACCCCGGAGCAGTTGCGGTCCGCGCTGTTCGGGCCGACGCCCGCGCTCTTCGCCCACGTCGCAGAGAACGACGGCGAGGTCGACGGCTGTGCGATCTGGTTCCTGAACTACTCCACCTGGGACGGCGTGCACGGTATCTACCTCGAGGACCTGTACGTGCGCCCGGAGACCCGCGGCACGGGACTCGGCCGCGCACTCGTGGCGGCACTGGCCGCCGAGGCGGTCGAACACGGCTACAGCAGGGTGTCGTGGTCGGTGCTCACCTGGAACACGCCGTCGATCGAGTTCTACCGATCCCTCGGCGCCGCACCGCAGGACGAATGGATCGGCTACCGCCTCGCCGGTGCGGAACTGACGGCGCTGGCCGCGACCGTGAGCTGAGCCGTATGCGTATCGCGTTACCCCACGATTGGCCGCGCACACCCGAGGAGGCGATCGCACTACAGGACGAACTCCGCCCCCTGGTGTCGACGGAAAACGTTGCGCCGCCACAATTTTCGACGGCGGCCGGAATCGATTCGGCCTATGCCGAAGACGGCACCGTCGCGACGGCTGCGGTAATTATCGACATCGCCACCATGGAAACGGTGGAAACGGCAGTCGCACAGGGGATTTCGAAATTCCCTTATGTGCCGGGACTACTCGCGTTCCGGGAACTGCCCGCGACGGTCGCCGCATTGGAAAAACTCACCACCACACCGGATCTACTCGTGTGTGATGCACAAGGATCGGCGCATCCCCGAAGGTTCGGATTGGCGTGCCATGTCGGGTTGCTCACCGGCATTCCGACCATCGGTGTCGCCAAATCGGTGTGGGGCGAATACCGTGCGCCCGGCCCACGTCGCGGTGATGTCAGTGATGTGACCATCGACGGCGAAGTCGTCGGCCGGGCACTGCGCACCCGCGACGAGGTTAAACCGCTCTTCGTCTCGGTCGGCCATCTCATCGACCTCGATACCGCCTGCGCACAGGTGCTCGCCCTCACCCAGGGATTCCGGCAACCCGAGACCACCCGCCGAGCCGACCACCTGTGCCGTGAGGCGCTGCGCGCGGCAACGGCCTGACCAGAGGCGATCTTCCCCGGGGATCTCACCGTAGTCCTGCCCGACAAAGGTCAGACTACGAATCGTCTTCGGGGATTTCGCCGTAGTCCTGAGCCATGAAGCGACTGGTGGCCGGCGCGAACAGGGTGACCAACCCGGCCACCGCCACGAGCCCCAGCAGACTCCCCCACAACGGCTGATGCGAGTCCGTCAGCAACGACCAAGCCACCGGCACCAGCAACACGTTCGCGATGACCGCGATGGCCCGCCCCCAGCGTTTGCCGCGCAGCAGCCCGATGCCCGCCGCGAGCACCCCGCCGAACAGCACCCCGAACCAGATCGCGGTGCCCACCCCGCTCGCCGCCGACTGATCGTGCCCGGTCAGCGCCCGCACGATCAGCACGATCGCGGTCGCCACCCCGGCCAGGCCCTCCAGCGAAACCAGCCCACCTGCCAGCCGCACCGTCATCGGGATGCCGGTCGACACCTGTTCGCCGCCCGCGCGCTGGTCACCGTCTGTCACGTCCTGCTCTGCCACGTGCCCCAGCCTACGACGACGTGTCGTGGCGCCCGGCGCGCGTCGGCTGTTCGCCCGCGCGCACTACCCTCGGCACTGTGCGGACGCTGCTCATTGTCAATCCCAATGCCACCTCGACGACCCCGGCCACCCGGGATCTGCTCGCTCACGCCTTGGAGAGCCGAACGCAGCTGACCGTTGCGCACACCCAGCATCGCGGCCACGCGGCCGAACTGGCCCAGTGGGCATCGACGCAGGAAATGGACCTGATCGTCGTGCACGGTGGCGATGGGACGGTCAACGAGACCATCAACGGCTTCCTTCCGGTGCCCCAGGTCGGCGACGACCAGGTGTGGCGCCCGCGCCTCGGGATCATCCCCGGCGGCTCGGCGAACGTCTTCGCCCGCGCGCTCGGCATCTCCCCCGATCCCGTGACAGCTACCAACCAGCTCATCGATCTGCTGGCGCGCGACGCCGACCGCCGGATCGGGCTCGGCCTCGCCGACGACCGGTGGTTCACCTTCAGCGCGGGCGTCGGCCTCGACGCCGATGTGTGCGAGGCGATCGACACCGCCCGCGCCAAGGGCCGCAAGGCGACGCCCGCGCGATATCTGCGAACCACGGTGCGTCAGTTCTTCCGGGCCCGGCGTCAGCATCCGAGCGTCACCGTCGAGGTCACGGGAAGGGATCCACTGGAGGAGGTCTATTACGCCTTCGTCACGAATTCGAGTCCGTGGACCTATCTCGAGGACCGTCCGATTCGCACGAATCCCACCACCACCTTCGAATCGGGTCTCGGTGTGTTCGCGGTCAAGTCGATGAGTGTGACCCGAACCCTGTTGCTTGCGCGGCAGTTGCTGGCCGAGAATGGAAACCCCAAGTCGCCCATACTTTTCCGCGCCGATGATGTGCCGTCCGTGCGAATCGAGACGGACACGGAGATCGGCCTGCAAATCGATGGCGACTTCATCGAAAAACGCAAGATGGTGCATTTCACATCCGTCCCCAGCGTGCTGGACGTGGTGGCCCCCAAGCCGTCCTGACACTCGACCGTCAAGAAAAATCTCCTGGTTGCGCTGCGAAAACCCGGAGACGCGAGTACAAAGGACCGGGCAGGTTCCCCTAGTGGGGGCCCAGAGCGTGATCTCCCCCACGGTGCGCCGGAGACCTATTGACATCTACGGTGATCGTGAAAGCATTCACAAGCAACCGTGCGGAAACATTCGAGTCGCACAAGTGAACGATCCACTAACTACAGGCGCCCTTTGTGGCGCCCTCGCAAAGGAGCAGAGGAATGGACTGGCGCCACAAGGCCATCTGTCGCGATGAGGACCCCGAACTGTTCTTCCCGGTGGGTAACAGTGGTCCTGCGCTCGCGCAGATTGCCGATGCCAAGCTGGTCTGCGCCCGCTGCCCCGTCACTGCCGATTGCCTGTCATGGGCCCTGAAGTCCGGACAGGATGCCGGCGTGTGGGGTGGAATGAGCGAAGACGAGCGGCGCGCGCTCAAGCGGCGCAACGCACGCACCCGTACGCGTACCTCCGTCTAAGTCGACGGACCTGGCGTTGCCGGGCCATCAGCCCCCCCGGCCCGGTAACGCATGTGTGAGAACCCGGCACCTTACGGTGCCGGGTTTATTGTTGCCCACCAGCTGTTCTCAGTAGTTTCAGCGCCCGGAACGACGTCCGAGCGGAACCCGCAACACCGCGTCGGTGCCCACATCGGCGCCAGGATGCAAGCCGATCGAGCCGCCCAGTTCCGACGTCACCAGGGTGCGCACGATCTGCAGACCCAACCGGTCGGAACCTTCCAGACTGAACCCTGACGGCAGGCCACGGCCGTCGTCGGAGATGATCACGTCGAGCCAGCGCGCCGACCGTTCCGAGCGAATTGTCACGGTACCGTTCTCGCCGGCGTCGAAGGCGTGCTCGATCGCGTTCTGCACCAGTTCCGTCAACACCATCACCAGCGGTGTCGCCCGCTCCGCGGAGAACACCCCGAGCGAGCCCGCCCGGCGCACCTTGATCCGCGCGGTGTGCACCGTCGCCACATCCGCCATGATCGGCAGCAGCCGGTCGATGACCTCGTCGAGGTCGACTTCCTCGTCCACCGACATCGACAGCATCTCGTGCACCGAGGCGATGGATGTGACCCGGCGCACCGATTCCGTCAGCGCCACTTGGGCTTCCGGGTTCTCGGTGCGGCGGGCTTGCAGCCGCAGCAGCGCCGCCACGGTCTGCAGGTTGTTCTTCACCCGGTGGTGGATCTCGCGGATCGTGGCGTCCTTGCTCAGCAACGCGCGGTCGCGGCGCTTCACCTCGGTGACATCGCGCACCAGCACCGCGGGCCCGGCCAATTCCCCACCCGGACGCAGCACCAGCGTGCGCAACAACACCGTCGCCCCGCGGGCCTCGACTTCCATCCGGCGCCCGGTGCGACCGGCGAGCGCGGCCTGGATATCGGCCACCACTTCCTGCGCGTCGAACGGATCGGTGATCAACGAACGGGTGGTCACCGCGAGATCCTGACCGACGAGATCGGCCTGCATCCCCATTCGGTGATAGGCCGACAGCGCGTTCGGGCTCGCGTAGACGACGAGGCCCTCGGTGTCGAGGCGGATGAAACCGTCGCCCGCGCGGGGGCTGGAGTGCGTGGCCGCCCGGTCCTCCGGCACCGGAAAGCTGCCGTCGGCGATCATCTGGCACAGATCGTCGGCGCAGGACACATAGGCCGTTTCGAGAGTACTGCGAACCCGCGAACGCGCCAGGTCGGAATCACGGCTGAGCACGGCGATCACGTCGTCGCCGCAGCGCACCGGAATCGCTTCGCGCACCGCGTGTACCGGACTCGGGTGATAGACCCCACTCACCTCGACCTCGGCGTCGGTACGCACGGTGTTCCCGCTCAGCAGGGCGTCGAAGACCTGCGGGAAATCGGTGCGTGAGGCGGTGGTGTCGACCTTGTCCTCGAGATGCACGGTGGGTGCGGTCGTCGGCCGGATCTGGGCCACACACACCACATCGGAGCCGTCGACGACCGGGCCCGCGCCCACCCACAGCAGCAGATCGGAGAACGAGAGATCGGCGAGCAACTGCCAATCGCCCACCACCCGTTGCAGATGGTCCACGGCGATGCCGGGGAGGTCGGTGTGTTCGGCCAGGAGCTCGCTCAGTGTTGCCACGCTGGATCTACCGCTTCGTTTTCGTCGGACCTACGCGATGGTGGCGATGAGGTCGCCCGCCTGTAGAACCTGGCCCGGTGTGACGTCGACCGTGGTCACGTCGCCCTCGACCTCGGTGAGGACCGGGATCTCCATCTTCATCGATTCGAGCAGCACCAGTGTCTGGTCGACCCGGACGTGTTCGCCCACGGTGACCTCGACAGCGAGCACGGTCGAGACCATCTCCGCGCGCACTTCTTCAGGCATGGCACCCCGTTCAATAGTCGTGTGGCCCCCGCGATACGACGGTGGCCGGTATCCGCCGAAGCTACAGCCAATCACACATGAAACAATGGCTGTCGACCAGACATAGAAGGGAGCTCCCATGGGTAAGCGTGGACGTAAGAAGCGCAGCCGCAAGGGCAACGCCGCAAACCACGGCAAGCGTCCTAACGCTTGAGTCGTGCCGCTGCGCACAGACGACAACAGCACGCTCTCGATGAGAGCGTGCTGTTGTCGTTTCGAGGGGTGATCAGCCCTCGGTGGTCTCGATCCTGGTGACCGTGATCGTCCGGTGGATCTCGAGCTTGAGTCGCTCGCGCAGACCTTCGGGGGCGTGCTCACCACCGCATTTGCGACTGAGCAGACCCTTGATCTTCTCCTCGATGCCATAGGCCTCGATGCAGGGGCTGCAGTGATCCATGTGCTCCTGCAGGCGCTGCCGAGTGGCGTTGTCGCACTCGTTGTCGAGCATGAGCCACACATCCGCGAGGACCGCGGTGCAGTCCATATCGAGATCGGGATCGTCACTCACTTGACTACCTCCTGGCGTTCCCCACGGTCGAATCCACGTTCGCGCGCCACGTCGGCGAGCAGGCCCTTGAGCTGCTTGCGTCCACGGTGCAGCCGAGACATCACGGTACCGATGGGGGTGCCCATGATGTCGGCGATTTCCTTGTACGGGAAGCCCTCGACGTCGGCGTAGTACACCGCCATCCGGAATTCCTCCGGCAACTGCTGTAGCGCGGACTTGATCTGGTCGTCGGGCAGCGCGTCCAGCGCCTCCACCTCGGCCGAGCGCAAGCCCACCGAGGAGTGCTCGGCGGTAGCCGCCAGCTGCCAGTCGGTGATCTCGTCGGTCGGGTACTGCGCGGGCTGACGCTGCTTCTTGCGGTAGGAGTTGATATAGGTGTTGGTCAGGATCCGGTACAGCCAGGCACGCAGATTGGTGCCCTCCCGGAAGGACTTGAACCCCTGGAACGCCTTGACGAACGTCTCCTGCACCAGGTCCTCGGCATCGGCCGGATTCCGGGTCATGCGCAGGGCTGCGCCGTAGAGCTGATCGATCATCGGGAGCGCATCGCGCTCGAACCGGGCCGCCAGCTCGGCTTCGTCGACTTCTGTGCCGGACGCACCGTCGGAGACCACGTCGTCGTCGCTCGCCACACCAATCCCTTCGATCGCCGTAGTAGCCGAATCTACCGGCACGACGGAATCGACTGGCAATCGCGCACCCTGTGGCAGGAGAGGACGCTCCTCGAGCAGCACTGTCACTATCTCTCCTTCACGTCGTCTCGGCTGGGTGGCTTGTCACTTGTGTGCAACATGCACTCCGGCATTCGTGTTCCCATACCGCGGGAAATGTGGTTGCCGAGCTGGGTGTGGTGCCGATTAGGGTGATCGCCTATGTCGACTCCCGCGATCAAGGCCCTCGGCGGTATCGCGCATCGGGTGCACTCCTATTCTCACGATCCGCGGGCGGAGTCCTATGGCGACGAGGCCGTCGACGCACTCGGTGAGGAGCTGGGAGTGCAGGCCGCGCAGATCTTCAAGACGCTGGTGATCGAACTCTCATCCGGTGCGCTGGCGGTCGCTGTCGTGCCGGTACCCGCGCGGTTGTCGTTGAAGGCGGCGGCCGCCGCGCTCGGCGCGTCGAAGGCGAGCATGGCCGACAAGACCAAGGCCGAGCGCACCACCGGCTATGTCCTCGGCGGGGTTTCGCCGCTCGGCCAGCGCAAGAAGTTGCCCACTGTTGTCGACGCTTCCGCGCTCGACTGGGATCGGATGCTGTGCAGCGCGGGCAAACGCGGGCTCGAAATCGAGCTGGCGCCCGCCGATCTGGTGCGGGCGTGCGCGGCCGTCACCGCCCCGATCACCAGCTGAGGCAATCCGGTCGGCGCCTCGTTCCGAATTCACTTCGACGCATTCTGCGCCCGGTACGACCGATTCGACCCGAGGATGTGATGCGAAAATGTCCGCACGTTCGACGATCGCCGCCCTATCCGGTGCCCTGGTAATCACTTTCGGCGCTGCCGCGGTAGCCCCCGCCATCGCGGCTCCGCAGGTGGTTCCACCGTCGCAGGCCGAACCCGGCGACTATCCGCTCAACGGCCAGGGCACCACACCGAAGAATTCGCCGAAGACCACACCGGAAACCGACGAGAGAGCCGAGAAGTCGGAGAAGCTCGGCGGTGGGGTCGCTACCGAGGTGATCGATCTGATCACCGGAATCATCAAGTGCGGGCTGAACATCGCCACCGATTCGGTGCCCTGCTCGCTCTGACGACTCACGCGCGGCCGGACGGAGGCGTACACCACGCTCCGCTCGGCCGCGTTGTCGTTCGCGACCACCGCCGCGCTCAGTGCGTGATGTCGCTGGTCCCGTCGGGCACCAGTAGTTCCGGCCCGTTGTTGCGCACGTTGTTGACCAGGGTCGAGACCGGACGCGTCACGATCGTCGCCAACTCCGCCTGCGAGGGTGGGCGCAACAGTTCGGCGGGTGCCGGGTGATCCGGGTCCAACCACGCGTCCCAGTGCTCGCGCGGCATCGGCAACGGCATCCGGTCGTGGATATCGGCCAGTTCGCCGCTCGCGTCGGTGG
Organism: Nocardia salmonicida NBRC 13393; assembly: GCF_001613085.1. Classification (GTDB taxonomy): domain Bacteria; phylum Actinomycetota; class Actinomycetes; order Mycobacteriales; family Mycobacteriaceae; genus Nocardia; species Nocardia salmonicida. The sequence goes on along the minus strand of NZ_BDBR01000009.1, from coordinate 48,260 downwards.
TGAGGATCGTGCACGACATGAGCGGTTCGGAATCGGGCTGACTGCGGTCACGCCACACCGACCACAGTCCGGCCATGTAGAGCAGGGAACCGTCGCTGTGTGACATATAGAAGGGCCGCTTCACCGCCTTGCCCTTGCCGGTCGGCGCGGGCTCGACCAGCCACTCGTACCAACCGTCCATCGGCACCAGACAACGCTTGTGTTTGACCGCGTCGCGGAACGACGGCGCGGTGGCGGCTTTGTCGGCCCGCGCGTTGAACAGCGGTTTGCCCTTGGCCGGGACGCCGGGCTCGGCCGCTTTGGTCCAGTGCGGGATCAGGCCCCAGCGCATCCGCCGGATCCGCAGGCGCGGATCGTCGTCGGGGTCGCCGTGTTCGTGCCGCTCCACGACGGTGAGCACCTGGGTGGTCGGCGCGACGTTGTAGCTGACGGCGGCATCCGGCTCGTCGAGCCCCGTTTCGTCGACAGCGTCCAGTTCGGCCGCCAACCGGCCCGGATTCGTGGTCGTCGCATATCGTCCACACATAGAGGTCAAGATACGCGCGGGGACCGACATCAGGCCCCGCCGACGACACCGCCCCACGCCGAAAAGCGCACCACCGATGCGTCCGAACCGCACATAAGCGAAGATGGGGACGTGAGTTTCTGGCCTGCGCCCCATATCGAGGTCCCCGTCCACGCGACCGTGACCCTGCCCGGTTCGAAGTCCATCACCAACCGTGCGCTCATCCTGGCCGCACTGGCCGATGGGCCGTCTACGCTCACCGGCGCCCTGCGCAGCCGCGACACCGACCTCATGATCGGTGCCCTGCGCGCCCTCGGCACCGAGATCAGCGGCGACGCCGAGACGCTCGAGGTCACCCCGGCTCCTCTGCGCAGCGCCGCGGTCGACTGCGGCCTCGCCGGCACCATCATGCGATTCCTGCCGCCCGCCGCCGCACTGGCCACCGGCGACGTCGCGTTCTTCGGCGACGAACAGGCGAAGCTGCGCCCGCTGTCCACCATTCTCGACGCCCTGCGCAAGCTCGGTCTCGATGTCGACGGTGACGCGCTGCCGTTCGTCGTGCACGGCACCGGCGCGCTGCGCGGCGGCACCGTCACCATCGATGCCTCGGGTTCCTCGCAGTTCGTATCGGGGCTGCTGCTCTCGGCCGCCCGCTTCGACGAGGGCATCACCGTCCACCACGACGGCAAGGCCCTGCCGTCGATGCCGCACATCGAGATGACCATCGAAATGCTGCGTCGCGCCGACGTGGCCGTGCAGACCCCCGCCGATTCCGGCAACGCTCAGACCTGGACCGTGGCGCCCGGCCCGATTCGCGCGGTCGACTGGGACATCGAGCCCGATCTGTCCAACGCCACGTCGTTCCTGGCGGCGGCCGCGGTCACCGGCGGCGAGGTGAGCATCCCGATGTGGCCGCGCGGCACCACCCAGCCCGGTGACGTGATCCGCGAGATCCTCGTCCGGATGGGCGCCGAGGCGCGCATCTTCGACGGCGTTCTCACCGTGCACGGCCCGGAGCGCCTGGCCGGCATCGACATCGACCTGCATGACGTCGGCGAACTCACCCCCACCGTCGCCGCACTGGCCGCCCTCGCGGATTCACCCTCGCGGCTGCGGGGCATCGCGCACCTGCGCGGACACGAAACCGACCGTCTCGCAGCACTTTCCGCGGAGATCAATCGCCTCGGCGGCAATGTCACCGAGACCGAGGACGGCCTCGAGATCGTGCCCACCCCCCTGCACGGCGGTCAGTGGCATTCCTACGCCGATCACCGAATGGCCACCGCGGGCGCGATTCTCGGCCTGCGGGTGCCCGGCGTGGAGATCGAGGACATCGGCACCACCGCCAAGACCCTGCCGACCTTCGTCACGCTGTGGGAACAGATGCTGGCACCCACGTTATCCGGCGAGGGGGTGGCGCGCTGAGCCGCCAGGGGCGATCCTCAGCCAGCTACGACGAATCCGATGTCCGGGTGCGCCCGGGTAAGGCCTCGTCGCGTCCCCGCACCAAGACCCGTCCGCAGCACGCCGACGCAGAGGCCGCCATGGTGGTGGCCGTCGACCGCGGCCGCTGGGGGTGCGTGCTCGACGGTGACGCCGACCGGCGCATCGTCGCCATGCGCGCCCGCGAGCTCGGCCGCACCCCGATCGTCGTGGGCGATCAGGTCGACGTGGTGGGTGACCTCACCGGCAGGCCCGACAGCCTGGCCCGGATCGTGCGGGTGAGCGCGCGCAGCACGGTGTTGCGCCGCACCGCCGACGACACCGATCCGTTCGAACGCATCGTCGTCGCCAATGCCCAGCAACTGTTCATCGTTGTCGCGCTGGCCGATCCGCCGCCGCGCACCGGTTTCGTCGAGCGGGCGATGGTGGCCGCGTATGCCGGTGGGCTGGAACCGATTCTGGTGCTCACCAAGCGCGACCTCGTCGCGGAATCCGAATTCGCTTCCGCCTTCGACGGTCTCGATCTCAAGATCCTCTACGCAGGCATCGACGACCCGATGGAGCCGGTGCTCGAGATCGCGAACGACCGGCTCACCGCGCTGATCGGACACTCCGGCGTCGGCAAGTCGACGATGGTGAATCGTCTTGTGCCCGATGCCTATCGGGCCGTCGGCGTGGTGTCGGGTGTCGGCAAGGGCAAGCACACCTCCACCCAGTCGGTGGCCTTGCCGCTGCCCGAGGGCGGCTGGGTGATCGACACCCCCGGCGTACGCTCGTTCGGCCTCGCCCACATCACCCCCGACGATGTGATCGCCTCGTTCACCGACCTCGCCGGCGCCATCGAGGACTGCCCGCGCGGCTGCACCCATCTCGGGCCGCCCGCCGATCCGGAATGCGCGCTCGATCAGCTGCCCGGCACGGAACGGCGGGTTGCCGCGATTCGCACGCTGCTGACGGCCCTGATCGCCAACGACGCTTGGTAGCAACCGGATTCCGTGCCGGGCCGACTCTCAGAAGCTGAACGACCCGGTATTCACGCCGCCGCCATCGCCACCGCCACCGTCGGTCGGCAACTCGGCCACGGTGACCGTCTTGGTGGTCGACGAACTCGCCACACCGCTGCGCCCGGAGAAGGCCGCGCCGATGTTGTAGGAGCCCGCGGCACCCGGCGTCCAGACGATGCTCGCCTTGCCGTTCGCGCCCACCGGAATGTCGCCGAGCACGTTGTCGCCCGCCTTGAACTGGATCGTGCCGCCCGCGGCCGCCGGGGTCACGCTCGCCTCCAGCGTGACGGCCTTGCCGACCTGCGCACCCGATACCTCGGTGATCGTCGTGCTGGACACGGCGTCGCCGGACACCGTGATGGCCGGACCCTTGCCCTGATAGATGCCGTCGCCGAGCGACCCGCCGTAGTGCATCGACGTCGGCAGCGGGGTATCGCGGGCGCAGTTCACGCCGACCTTGTACTGGATCTCGAAGGTCTGCGACTTCGGCGAGATATTCGGGTACACCGGGTATTTGGTGATGCCGAACTCGGCGCGGACCCAGTCCGAGGACGACGTGTCGATCGACACGGCGTCACCCGACATCTTCGCCGAGCCCGCGACCGGGGTCAGGCACGCCGGGTGCAGGTCCTTGACCGAGTAGATGTATTCCACCGGAATACCGGTGCGCTCGAACTTCGTCGTCACGGTGACGGTGTCGCCGACCACCGGGTTGGTGTTCGACACCGTCCGGGTGAAGTGACTGTTGCCGTCATCCCACGCGATGCTCGCCGGAGCGGCCGCCGCCGATCCCGGAAACGCCGTCATCGCCAGCCCCGCCGCGGCCGCGAACGTGGCTACGCGCTGCACTCTTCTGTCCACCATCATCTGTCTCCAAGTACGCCGGACGCCCTCGACGTCGTCGAGGCGCTGATTCGCCCGAGTGGCGAGCAGTAGATCACGCTCCGGTACCCGGCGGATCCAAATCCGAAATAGATCTCGTTCAGATTTCGAATTCGACTCGCGTCGGCTCGCGTTCACAACCTCGACACTGGCCGCCGGTACCGTCATGCCCATGAAGCCACCGGCGATCGGTTACCTGCGCCGCGACATCTCAGGTGTCGCCCAGTCCTGGGACGAAACGCAGATCCGTTCCCTAGCCGAACGTCTGGGCTACCGCTTCACCAAGACCGTCGTCTTCAGCGACCGCACCGCCGACCCGATCGGCCGCCTGCTCGACGTGGTCACCACCACCGAAGCCGCCGCGATCGTCACCCCCAGCCTCACCCACCTCGGCTCCGACCTGCCCCACCGCATCGTCGCCGCCTGCGACATCATCACGGTCTCCCCCGAGGTCACCCACACGAGAACCCTCCCCGCCCTCCCCGCCTAGGCCAGCGTGGGGTCCGTGAACTCGCTGGGACCGAATCTCTTTCGGCGGGACACGGCGGAGATACCTCCCGGAACACGACGGTCGGGGTCTCGTGCGGGAAAATGGGGTGGTGACCTCCGAGAACGAACGTCCTGGACCGCCGACTATGAGCCCGAGCATCTTGGTGATCACGATGTCGCGGCGGGTGGAGGCGGCGTTGGGGGTGGAGTTGGGGGCGTTGGATCTGACGGTGGCTCGGCTGGGGTTGCTCGGGCACATCAATGGGGTGCCGGGGGCCTCGTTCAGCGAGTTGGCGCGGATGTCGGGGACGAGTGTGCAGAGTGTGCACGCCGCGGTGAAGGGGCTGGTCGGGGCGGGGCTGGTGCAGGATCGGACGGCACGGGCGGGGTCGGCGTCGGCGATCGAGTTGACGGAGGCGGGGGCGGGACTGCTCACGCAGGCGCGAGAGGCGGTGGCGCGGGTGGACATCGCGCTGTTCGGGGACGAAGCGGATCCGATTCTGCGGCGCGTAGGCGCGGCGATCGTCGACGCGTTCAGCGGGGAAGTCCCACGACCCCAGGCGTGACGCATCCGACCTTCAATATGATTGAAGCTCGAGTTAGGCTTCAATCGTATTGAAGGTCGGAGGGAGTCGGTAGTTGGAACACATCCTGTTGTCCGTACATGTGCTCGCGGGCATTGTCTTCGTCGGCGGCTCGGCGGTCGCCACCAGTCTTTTCCCCAGGTACGCACCGGTAGCGGGTGGGCCCGATCCCGAGTCGGTCCGCAGCAGGTCGGTCGCGGCCGCCATGCACCGGATCACCGGCAACTACGCGAAACTCGCGATCATCGTGCCGGTGATCGGCATCGTGCTGGCCACGACCCAGGGCCGGATGAACGAAATCTGGATCACCACCGCGATGGTGACCACCGCTGTGGCGGGCGGGCTGCTCGCCGTGCAGATCGTGCCGATGCAACGCGAAGCCCTCGACCGGCCCGACGACGGCAAGCGCCTGCGCGTGCTGTCGATGCTCGCGGGGACCTACAACCTGCTGTGGACAGCCGTGGTCGTTCTCATGATCGTCCGTCCCGGATCTGCCATCTGAGCGACCAGGAGCTCCACACGTCCCACCAGGTCGCCGAATTATCCTGAGCGGCAGGTGTTCACAGAGCGTCCAGGACCGCCGTGGCCAGCGGACCGGCCGAGGCGGGGTTCTGACCCGTGTGCAGATTGCGGTCGGCTTGCAGAAAGGGCGCGAACGGTTCGCCGCTGTGATACTGCGCGCCGAGTTCGATCAGCCGGTCTTCGAGTAGCCATTTGGCCTGGTCCGCGAGACCGCCCAGACGTTCTTCCGCATCACTGAAGGCGGTGAGGCGATAGCCCGCGAAGGGAGAGGGACCGTCTGCGGCGGTTGCCAGGATCGCCGCGGGGCCGTGGCAGACCAGCGCGAGCGGCTTGCCGGAATTCAGGGTTTCGACCAGCAGCGCCGCCGAATCCTTATTCACCGCCAGGTCTTCCATCGGTCCGTGGCCGCCGGGATAGAACACCGCGTCGTAGTCGTTCAGACGGACATCGCCCAGTGACACCGGATCATCCAGCGGTGCCGCACTTTTGATGATCTCGGCGACCTTGCGCGCACCGTCCTCGCCACCGTTGGGCACCGGCGCCAGGCTCCCCAGATCTACCGGCGGCTTCACCCCGCCGGGCGTGGCTACGACGACTTCGTGCCCGGCCTCGGTGAATGCCCGGTAGGGCGTGGCGAATTCGTCGGCCCAGTACCCGGTGTGGCGTTTGACATTGCGGGACAACGTCCACTGATCGGCACCGGTCATTACGAACAGGATCTTCGCCATCATCGCCTCCGAGGAGTGAACTGTCGACGTCAGTGCTTGGCGCCGATGGTGTGGAGAATTTCGTGGATGATCGGGTCGGTGAGCCGGTTGGTGACCGAACGACCTTCGCGGCTCGAGGTGACGCAACCCTCGTGGCGCAGGACGCGCAGGGCCTGCGAGATCGCGTTCTCGTTGCGGCCGATCGCGGCGGCCAGCTCGCCGACGCTGATGCCCGGCGAGCGGTGCAGGCACAGCAGAATCTCGAGACGACCCGGATCCGACAGCAGATCGAAGCGCTGAGCCCATTCCCGGATCTCGACGTCGCCGATCGCGCGCCGACCGAGTTCGACCGGCGACCCGTGCAGTGTGCGTGGCTCTCCCATGGCGATGCCCAGCATAATCGCCGAGTGGACAGGACGGCACCGCCCAGGGTAGGGATGATCGATGCGCTCGGCCGCTGTTCGCTGTGGGGGCCGCACTGGCGGTCGCGCTGACATCCTGCGGTGCGCCCGAGAGCGAGTCCCCCGATTCGCTCGTCCTCGCCGACGCGTATGAACTGGGTGGATACAACCCCGTCGCCGGTTACGGCGCGGCAGGCGAGGCCAAGGTCTATGACGGATTGCTGCGGCTGACCGGCGGCACCGGGGTGTCCGACTTCGCCCCGGCCCTGGCGACTCGACTACCGATCCCCGACGCCGCCGCGACCGTGTGGACGGCACCGCTGCGGCCCGGGGTGCGGTTCAGTGACGGGTCGGCGTTCGATGCCGCCGATGTGGTGGCGACCTATCGAGCGATTCTGGATCCGGCGTCGGCCTCGGAGGTGCGGTCGCCGTTTTCGATGATCGAGCGGGTCGACGCCGTCGATCCGCTGTCGGTGCGGTTCACCCCGCGTCATCCCTATGCCGCGTTCCCGGCCAAGCTGCTGATCGGGATCGTTCCGTCGGAGGCCGTCGCGACGCCCGGACCCGCGACCGCATCGCCGCTCAATACCGCCCCGATCGGCACCGGACCCTATCGACTCACCGCGCTGGAGCCGACTCGGGCGGTCCTCGAGGCGAACGAAAGCTATTGGGGTGGGGCACCTTCAGTCAAGCGACTGACAGTGCTCCATGTGCCGGACGACAACCCCCGTGCGCAACGGATGGCCAGCGGCGAGCTCGACGGAACCTCGCTGCCGCCGTTGTTGGCCGCCACCTTCGCAGAACGGATGTCGGTGCAGGCCAATACTTCCGCCGATTGGCGCGGCGTATCGCTGCCCGAGAGCGATCCGGTCGCCGGGGACCCGGCCGTCCGCCTGGCACTGAACTTCGCGGTGGACCGCCAACTCCAACGCGCCTGTCCGGCCCGCGCCCTCGCCCAGAATCCCCGCTACCTCATCCTCGACGAAGCCACCGCCATGCTCGACGCGGCCACCACCGCCACCATCATCCGCCTGGTCATGACCCGAGCCGCCGACAACTTCGGCGTCCTCGTGATCAGCCACGACGAAGCCCTGCTCGGGGCCGCCTGCACCCGCATCACAACGATGCACGAGGGCACGCTCACCACTGCGCGGGCATCTCCGCAATAAACGCACGATTACCTCAGGTTGCCCACAGGAACCCGTTTTAGCGTGAGCCCCTGTGACATTCACGCAGGGTAAACCAGTCAGCGCGTGCCGCAGTCTCAGCGGTTGGGCGCGCACCGCACCGACCGTCGCCGAAGTGCTGCGCACGCCCGACATCGCGGTGATCGCCGAACGAGTGCGGACCGCGGGCCCGCGCGGAGTGATCGCGCGTGGACTCGGGCGCAGCTACGGCGATCCGGCGCAGAACGCGGGTGGGCTGGTCGTCGACATGACCGCGCTGGACCGCATCCACAGCATCGATCCCGACAGCGGGATCGTCGAGGTCGAGGCGGGCGTCAGCCTGGACGCGCTCATGCGGGCCGCGCTGCCGTTCGGGCTGTGGATTCCGGTGCTGCCGGGGACAAGGCAGGTGACGGTCGGCGGGGCGATCGGCGCGGACATCCATGGGAAGAACCATCATTCGCAGGGCAGCTTCGGCAATCACGTGGTGTCGATGGACCTGCTGATCGCCGACGGCTCGGTGCGCACGTTGACGCCGGAGGGGACCGACTCGGAGCTGTTCTGGGCGACGGTGGGTGGGATGGGGCTCACCGGCATCATCGTCGGCGCGCGAGTCCGGTTGAAGCACACCGAGACCGCGTATTTCCTCGTCGACAACGACCGCACACGCGATCTCGACGAGACGATGGAATTGCTGACCGGCGGTTCCGACGACGGGTACGACTACTCGATGGCGGTGCCGGACACCATTTCCACCGGGGCGAAACTCGGTCGGGCCGGATTCAGTCGGGGGTCGCTGGCCACCGTCGACCAGTTGCCGGTGAGATTGCGTAGCAAACCCTTGAATTTCGATGCGCCGCAATTGTTCACAGTGCCGGATATCTTTCCGAACGGGATGGTCAATTCGGTGACAACCCGCATTGCCGCCGAGGCCGCTCATCGCCTGTTTCCCCGGCGTGCGCGCGGACGTATCCAGAATCTGACACAGTTCTATCACCCCCTCGATCTGCTCGGTGAATGGAATCGCGCCTATGGCAAGCGAGGGTTCCTGCAGTATCAGTTCTCGATGCCGTTCGGGGCCGAGCAGCAACTGGCCGACACGGTACGAGCCATCGCCGAGTCGGGGCACCACTCGTTCCTCAATGTGTTCAAGCGGATGGGGACGAGCAACCCCGCGCCGCTGTCGTGGCCGCATCCCGGATACATGCTGAGCTTGGACTTCGGGCTGACCAACGGGCTCGACCGGTTCTGCGTCGACCTCGACGATCGGGTGCTGACAGCGGGCGGACGCCTGTATCTCGCGAAGGAATCACGGACCACGCCCGAGATGATCGCGACGATGTACCCGAGGCTCGACGAATGGCGCCGGATCCGGGATCGAGTCGACCCGGAACGAGTGTTCGCCTCCGACCTCTCGAGGCGGTTGCGACTGGTCACAGGACTTCGACATAACTGTGCTCCAGATCACGACCGATGAATAATGAATGAAAGTCGTTAACAGCACATCGAATTCACCCAGGATGACGCACGTCACTGTCCGTTTTGAACTCTTACGACTTTTTAAGTTACATTTCAGCAACAAACAGTTGGACACTTGATCATGGGTGCTCGATCGAGGGCCTGCGCTCCCCAGGGAGCATCGCCATTGAGGGAAAGACTGCATTCATGAACATCAGCAAGGTTGCCGCAACCTCCGCACTCGTCATTGCCGCGCTCGGCGTTGCCACCGGCACGTCGCACGCTGCTCCGGCGCCTGCTCCCGTCCCGGCCTTCCTCGACGGCGTGAACCAGGGCGTGAACCAGGTGCTGCCCGGCATCAACTGGAAGACGGGCATCGAGGGCGACGCCGTGGTCGTCGAGACCGACGCGGGCTCGCTCACCACCGCGAACAATCAGTTCCAGGTGCGCGACAACCAGGGCAACATCGTCGCCGCCCTGCCGCTCGCCTACACGATCGACGACCTGGAGTACCCGATCGACGCCGTCGTCGACGGCACCCGCGCCACCCTGACCCCGCGTACCGACGCGGCCTCGGCCCGCCCGTCGACCCTGCTGAAGGACGTCGTTCGTCAGGACGCCTTCGATGACGCCGTCAGCGCCGCTGCCACCCAGTTCGGCATCATCACCGCCATTGGCACCCTCGTCGGCACCCTCACCGGCGGCGTCGCGGGCTGCGCCATCGGCGGCGCAGGCGGCATCCTCCTCGGCATCCCGGTGCTCGCTCTCGGTGGCGCCACCGGCGTCGCGGGCTGCCTCGCCGGTGCCGCCGTCGGCATCCCGCTGGGTGCGGCCGCGGGCCTGGTGCTGACCGGCGTCCCCGCCGCGATCGCCATCGGCATCGGCTTCAACAACCGGATCAACGCGCCGGAAAACCAGTAGTACTCGTCGCAGAAGCCCCGTCCACCCGACGGGGCTTCTGTGCTGTTCAGCGCGCGAGGCGGATGCGCAGCTTTTCGTAGGTGGGGATGAAAACCTTTCTGCGATAACGACGTTCGACGATCTCCCAGGGACGACCGGCGGCAGTGAGCGCTTCGAGTAGCGCGGTGAGTTCGGAGTGGACGAGTTGGGCGCCCAGGCAGAGATGGCGGCCGCCGCCGAACCAGAGCTGGCGGGTTTCGGGGTTGTAGCCGCGGTCGACGCGGAACCCGCCCGCGGCGTTGTTGATGGTCCAGGTGAGGATTTTGACGTGTTCGCCCGCGCGTAGGTCGCGGTCGGCGATGCGGACATCCGCCGTCACCGAACGGCCGACGAGATAGGCCGGGCTGGTGACGCGCAGAGTCTCGCGGACCGCGTCGGGGAGTCGGTCGGGCGCGGCGAGCAGGGCGCGATGCTCGCCGGTGTCGTGCATGATCGCGACCATTCTCGTCATGGCGCTGGCGAGGGTGTCGGTGCCCGCCACGGCCATCAGGATCGCCAGGCCGCCCGCGTGCTCCACGTCCAATCCCAGTTCGCGACAGCGGCCGAGGGTGGTGTCGGGGTCGGCGCGGGCGTAGGCGTCGGGAACATTCACAGCGAGCTGGGTGGCCAGCTCACGGGCGCGGTCGAGTGCCACGGGATCGAGCGTGGTCGAGGCCATGGTGCCGAAACCCAGGTTGACCAGCTCTTCGACGTGATGGAACAGACGCAGGAACAGGGCGTCCTGGTCGTCGGTGTAATCGCCGCCGATGGCCGCGGCGATGTCTTCGGGGCGCATGCCGACCAGGTCGGACACGCTGCGGCCGACCAGGATCTGCGCCCGGGCGGCGATGTCGACGGTCTCCCCCGCCGCGAGCCGTTCGCGCAGGTCACGCAGGTCGGGGCCGATCACCCGTTCGACCAGGGCGTCGGTATGGGTGAGGGTGAACAGGTCGCGCACCTTGGTCCGCAGGTCGGTGTGGCCCGGCCCTTCGAACAGATCCTCGACCCAGTCGCCGATGACCTGCGCCCACCAGTGCCCGGCCGCACCCTCGGACACGATGCTGAAATGTGTGCTGTCGTTGTAGATCTGGCGGGCCACCAGCGGATCGGCGACGAACCAGCCGAGTTCGGGGACCTTGCGGATCGGCCGCGCGAACCGCCCCAGCAGCAATAATCCAGGCAACCAGGGTTGACCTGCGGCGAGTAGGGTTAGTTCATGGCGTCGGGCGGAGCTCCACACCCCGGCAGAATCTAATCGAGCCGGCCCGATTAGTGAAGATGTGTGGCTAGGATCGGCGAGATGCGCTGGTGGTGAACTGTGCATCACGCGATATCTGGAAGTGAACAAGCATGGTGAGATCGACAATCGAAGCCGTCGGCGCGTATCTGCCGGCCAGGGAAGTGACCACGGCGGAGTTGCTGACGCAGCTGGCCGTCGACGCGCCGCTGGATCTGGAGAAGGTCAGCGGGGTCAGGGCGCGAAGAGTACGCGGCGAATCCGAGGACTCCTTCACCATCGCCCTCGCCGCCGCCCGCAGCGCACTGGACAATTCCCGCTACGCCGCCGCCGATCTGGACGTGATCATCTCCTGCTCGATCACCCGGACCCGCGGCGAGGACTTCTGCCTCGAGCCGTCGTTCGCGCTGATGCTGCGCACCGCGCTCGGGGCGAACAGGGCGATCCACTTCGACGTGTCCAATGCGTGCGCCGGGATGATGACCGGTGTTCTGTTGCTGGACAGGATGATTCGATCCGGCTCGGTGCGTCGCGGCATGGTGGTCTCGGGGGAATGCATCACGCCGATCTCCGATACCGCGGTGCGCGAGATCTCGCAGAAGTACGACCCACAGTTCGCCTCGCTCACCGTCGGTGACGCCGGAGCGGCCGTGGTGCTCGACGGCACCGAGGGGCCGGGGCTCGACTACGTGGAGCTCAACACCAGCGCCGCGTTCGCGAAGCTGTGTCTGGGGATGCCCAGCGATCAGGGGCCGGGCGTCGCGCTCTACACCGACAATCGCTCGATGCACAACGAGTCCCGGTACCTGCTGTGGACCTCGCGGCAGCTGGAGTTCCTCGCCGCCCGCGGATCCAGCTTCGCCGAGGAGGGTTACGACTACCTGATCCATCACCAATTCAGCGGCCCGGCCGTGGAATTGATCAACAAGATCGCCGAGCGCGAATTCGACGCGGCGATGCCGCCGGGCCTCGCGGTGCTCGACAGATACGGCAACACCGCGTCGACCTCGCATTTCGTGGTGTTGCACGACGCGTTGCGGCAGGGACTGATCGCGCCGGGATCGAAAGTACTACTGGTACCGGCGGCTTCCGGGGTGGTCGCCGGATTCTTGTCGGTGACAATCGGCGATCTGCGGGTATAGGACAGTATGGGAATCATCATTTCTTCGGCAGTGACGCGCAGCGGCGGCGTCAGCTCGGTGGGACAGGCGGCAGAGGCCGCGCGCGAGGCATTGGCGGGGGCCGGTTGTCAGCCCGAACAGGTCGACGCGCTGATCAATGTGGGGGTCTATCGCGATGCGAACCTCGTGGAACCGGCGGTCGCGGCGCTGATCCAGCAGGCGGCGGGGATCGGGTTGGACTATCGACGCGGTGACGTGCCGTGCCTGTCGTTCGATCTGATGAACGGGGCTTGCGGGGTGGTGAACGCGGTCGGGGTGGCCGCGTCGCTGCTGGCCGATCTGCCCGCCGGGCATGTGGTCGTGGTGTCCGGGGACGCGCATCCGTCGCAGCAAGCCGACGCCGATTTCGCGTTCGAGCCGGTGGGGGCGGCGTTCGTGCTCGAGAACGACCAGGACGCTGTCGGTTTCGGTGGGGTTCACGTGAGCGCGGGTGACGTGTTGCCCGATCCGCAGGGATACGTGAAGCTCTCGGCGATGGGGGCCGAGGGGCGGTCCGCGTTGACGGTGGAATTACTCACCGGGACAGCAGAACTCGTCGAGCAGGCCGCCGCCGCGGCGCGAGAAGCGTTGGCGGCCGACGGTATCGACGCGGGACATGTGGTACTGCTGTGCGGCAAGCCGACGCCCGACTTCGCCGGCGGATTGGCCGCCGAACTCGGCGTGGCCGCGGTGGTGACCGATGAATTCGGTGGCGACGTGCACACTTCCGCGCTGACCGCCGCGTTCGTGGTGGCCCGTGACGCGGGGTTGGCCGATCGGCCGTTGTTGTTCGTAGCCGCCGATGGCGGACCCACCGCGGCAGCGGTGACCTATCGAGGGGTTGGTGTGCGGTGACGCGCTCGCGTTCGTTGCATGTTGTTCCGGATCCGGTGAGCGAGCCAGGCGGTCGACACCGAGCGCCGACAGCCGCGGCCTCGGGACCGAGCCGGGAAGCGGTACTGGCGCTGCGGTCGATTCCGGTGCTCGGCTGGGCGTTTCTGATCGTCGGGCTGGTGCGGCCGTTCCGTAGTCGGCTGTTGCGAATCGCCTTCTGGATCGATGTGGTCCTGAGCGTCGGGGTGCACGCCGCGCAGATTCCGGCGGCGCGGAAAGTGGCCGCCGAACGGGGGATCTCGTCCGGCCGGGCCGCGGCGATGACCATGCTGTTCGGGGCTACCTGGTGGAAGACGTTGGGCGAGGGCGAGCAGTGATCGATGCGCCGGGCCCGCATACGATCGGGCGGCGGCGGTACGGCACTGCGGATCTGGCCTGCTGCGACTCGTGTCGACGGTATAGCGTGACGCGATGACGGTGCTGGTGACGGGCGCGACGGGGTTCGTCGGTGGGGCGATCGTGCGCGGGTTGGTGGCGCGAGGAGTGCCGGTTCGGGCGATGGTCCGGGATGCGGCGGCGGCGCCGGAGGGTGTCGAGGTAGCGGTTGCCGATCTCGGGGACACCGGTGCGCTGGCGCGTGCGGTGACCGGGGTGCGGGCGGTGGTGCACGCGGCTGCCCTGCTCGGTGAATTCGGTCGACCCGCGGAGTACTTCGCGGTGAATGTGGCGGGGACCGATCGGCTGGTGCAGGAAGCCGCGGCGGCCGGGGTGCGGCGGTTCGTGTTCATCGGGAGTCCGAGTGCGTTGATGGCGCCCGACGGTGGGGACCAGGTGGGGATCGATGAGACGGTGCCCTATCCCGAGCGGTTTCTGAACAGCTATTGCGAAACCAAGGCTGTCGCCGAGCAATTGGTGCTCGCGGCGGACGCGCCAGGGTTCACGACGTGTTCTCTGCGGCCTCGGGCGGTGTGGGGACCCGGGGATCGGCGCGGACCGATCGTGCAGATTCTGGCGAAGTTGCGCGCGGGCCGGTTGCCGGATCTGTCCGGCGGGCGCGATGTTCGGGCCTCGCTGTGCTACATCGACCATCTCGTCGACGCCGTGGGTCTCGCTCTCGAGGCCGAGAATGTCGGCGGGCGAGCGTATTTCGTCGCCGACGCGGAACCGGTATCGGTGTGGCCGACCCTGGATGCCGTGGCCGAACGGTTCGCCTTGACCGGGCCTAATCTCACGGTGCCCGCGCCTGTACTCAGCGGAGCGCTGGCGGCGATCGAAACACTGTGGCGGATACCGGCGGTCGCGCAACGGTGGACTCCCCCGCTGTCGCGGTACGCGGTCGCGCTCGTCACCCGGTCCGCGACCTACGACCTCTCGCGAGCCGAGCGTGAACTGGGCTACCGGCCGGACGTACCGTTCGCGACGGGACTGGACAACTTCCACCGCTGGGTCGCCCAGGTCGGCGGGCTCGATCGGCTGTTGGAGGACCTGTGAGTACTGGTGAACCGGGCGCGCTCTGGGTGGTGATTCCCGCCTTCGACGAGGAACGAGGCATCGGCAAGACCCTGGATGCCGTGGCCGCGCAACAGGACACGGACTTCACGGTAGTCGTGGTCGACAACAATTCGACCGATGGCACCGTCGAGCTGGTCCGAGCGTTCGCTTCGGTGCATCCGGCGCCGCGCATCGTGGTGATCCACGAGCAGCAGAAGGGGACCGGAGCTGCCGCCGATACCGGGATGCGTTACGCGATTTCGCACGGCGCGACCTACCTCGCGCGCACCGATGCCGACTGCCTGCCCGCGCCCGACTGGACAGCGCGGGTCAAAGCCGGGTTCGACTCGGGGCTTCGCCTGGTCAGCGGTCAGCTGATTCCGCGCACCGATGAGGGCGTTTCCTGGATCGACCGCACGATCATTCGGGTGGCCCTGGAAGTGGCGTCGACCTTCGGCAAGGTGCGCTCGGGTAACCGGGACCCGAAATATCTCGGACCCTACGTGATGACACCGGGATGCAATATGGCGATAACCGCCGAATTGTATGTTGCCGCAGGAGGGTTCCCGCGGACCGCGATCGAGGATCTGCACGAGGATCGGGCGCTGGTCAACGCGGTGCGCACGATCACCACCGACTACGGGTTGCGTCGGGATGTGCGGGTGTTCGGCTCGAATCGGCGGGTGCGTGCCTGGGGAATCCGTAAGACGCTCGCCTGGTACGCCGACCACCGGTATCGGCCCGAAGTGGTCGATATTCGGTGAGCGTCGCGCCCGCCATGCCCGCACGCCGTGCACGACTACCGAGGGGGACCACCGATGACCGACTTTCTCGAACGGCTTGCTACGCAGGCTGAACGGATTCCGGAGGCCTCGGCGCTCGGGACGGTCGGCAAGCGCGCGTTCACCTACCGGGAACTGGTGGACACCATCGGCCGGGTGTCGAACAACCTCGGCGCGGCGGGGTTCTCGGCGGGTGATCGGATGCTGTTCTCGATCCGGCCGAGTGTGTCGTCGGTGCTGTTGATCTTCGGGGTGATCGCGGCGGGCGGGACGATCGTGTTCGTCGACCCCGGCGTCGGTCCGGAACTGTTCGCCAGGCGAGTCGGCACGGTCGAACCCACCTGGGCGGCAACGGAATCGCTGCTGTATGCCGTGAGCGGTCCGCTGGCCGGGTTCGGGCGCAAGAAGGGCTTGGAGCTGCCGCGGTTCGGCGCGCTGGATGTTCGACATATCCACAGTGGGGTGTGGGTGCCGGGAACACCGTTCGGGTCGACTCCGTTGCGGCGCTTCACCGGTGACGCGCGCCGAACCACCGTGCCCGCCGCCGATCCCGAAGCGGCGGCGTTGATCGTGTTCACCTCCGGGACCACCGATGACCCCAAAGCCGTAGTGCACACTCGCGCTTCGCTGAGCGCCGGTCTCGCCGCGATGGGTGGGAAGACCAGCCTCGCGCCCGGCGCCTTCCTACACACCGAGCAGCTCATGATGGGGCTGCCCGCGTTGATGGCGGGGGCACGATGGGCGATGCCGCGGTATCCGCGGTTCGGTACACACATCGACCCGGTCCGGTTCACCCGGAATCTGCGCAGCGCGACGCACGCGTTCTATACCCCGGCCGACCTCGCTGTCGCTCTCGACGCGGTGGAAGCCGGCGACCTCGTGGCGCCGCCACATCTGCGTCAGGTGGCTCTCGGCGGCGCGCCGGTCACCTCCGCGCTTCTTCGTCGGGCACAGAAGTCGTTGCCCGACACCGAGTTTCTCGCGATCTACGGGATGACCGAGATCTTGCCGGTGGCGGTCGCGACCGGCGCCGCCAAGCTCGCACACGACGGGGATCTGCTCGGGGCACCGGTGCGGGGCGTGGAGGCGCGGATCGCCGACGACGGCGAACTGGTGTTGTCCGGGCCGAACCTGTGTCGTGGATATCTGGGCGCGGAGCCCCTCACCGAGATCGCGACCGGCGACCTCGCCCGCTGGGACGACAAGGAACTGGTCCTCACCGGCCGCAAGAAGGACATGATGATCCGGGGCAAGACCAACATCTACCCGGGGTTGTACGAGCCGGTGATCACCGCGATCAGCGGCGTGCGGGAAGCGATCATGGTCGGCCTACCGGACGAGATCGGCGACGAGCGTATCGTGCTCGCCGTGGTCCCCGATCCGGAATCCGGGGACATCGCGGAGCTCCTTCGCGAACGACTACCCCAGGTCATCGACACCACAGCCGTCCCCGACGACATCGTGGTGGTGGACAGAATTCCGGTCAGTGGACGGACGAACAAACCGGACCGGGCAGCACTGCGGGAGATGGTGCGCGGGCTGCTCAGCGAGTGACCGAGCGGATGGTGCGGTCGGCCATGGCTTCGATGGTTGTGCGCTCGAGCATGGTGTCGACGTAGCAGAAGGTGATCGACATCGTGGGGCCGAGGGTGGCTACGGCGACTGTCAATGCGCTGGCGCAGGAGTTCGTGCCCGCCACTGTCAGGTCGGTGATGTGCAGCGGCTCAGGGGTTTCGGGGGGATACAGTCTGCCCAGGTTGCTGAGGGTGACGTTCCAGGGGGCTCGGCGGTCGATGAGTTCGATGGTGCGCCTGCCGGATTCGAGTGATCGGGGGCAGCCGTAGCGGATGGCGGCCAGGGCGGTGAGGTCGCTGTTGTTCGCCAGTCGTCGGTCGAGTTGGGATTTCGCCGCGCGGGCCGCTTCCCAGAGGGAGTGCGTCGGGCCGTAGGGAACGAAGGTGGGGACTACCGCGGTGAACATGCCCGGCTCGTCGTCGGCCGGAGGTGGGTCGAGGCGGGAGCGGACGTCTACCGGGATGCCGATGCCGGCGACGCCGGAGGGCCGGGGGGCGAGGTCGCCGAGTGCGTCGGCCAGGGCGGCGGTCAAGGCGGCATTGACGGTGACGTCGTGCTGGTGGCAGCGAGCACGCAGGTCGGTGAGGGCTTCCCCCTCGATGGTGCGGATCACGGTGCGGGTGCGGCGAATCGGTAGCGGGGGCGCGATACCGGGGAGGCTGCTCGGGCGGCGGGCCATAGCGGTGAGTTGGCCGGTGATGTTGGTGCGCAGGCAGCGCAGGAGGCGGGTGTGCGCGGGTGGGATGAGATCGTCCGGGGCCGGAATCGGCGGGCGGGAGACGATGGGTATGGGGGCTCCGAAGGCGTAGGCGAGGATTCGCCAGCCCAGTGACGTCATCGAGCGGCCGTCGAGCAGGACGTGGGACAGGACGAGAATCAGGTCGTGGTATTCCTCGGAAGTGCCAGGGCGCCAAGCTAAATCGATGAGGCGTCCGGGCGAGGTCGCGAGGTCGATGGGCTCGGCCAGCTGTTCGTCGAAGATCGTGCGCCACTCGTCGGGGTCTTCGACCACGCGGTGCAGCACCGGTAGGTGCGGGTCGACGGACGGGGCGAAACAAGGGCCGTCGACAACCGTTGTTCGCAGCAACGGGAATTCCGCCAGCAGTGCGTCGGTGGCTTCTTCGAGGCGGTAGGCGCCGATCGGGCCGCGCACCCGCAAGCGGACGACGCAATTCGCCGGCGACAACTGATCGACGAGCCAGAACCACCGTTCCGAGGCCGACAGCGGGCGAATCACCTCACCGTTGCGCACCCGCGCGGCCTCCTTCATCGACGAACCCGGTCATCGTGAGCGTAGCGAACCGATGCTCGCTCGATACTCAGCGCTTTCACATGGCGTTACTACATGCGTATTATGGACTTATGGGTTTCGAGTGGCCTGATTGGGCGATCGCTCACCTGATCGGCATCGAACCCAGCGAGGTTCGGCAGGTCCTCGCAGCGTCACGACGGTGGCCACGCCCGGCCTTCGACGGCCAGGTGACCGTATTGACGGTGTGGGGGCGCACCACAGCCGGCCGCCCGCTGATCGTGGTGATGCGACAGCGGGAGGACTGGACGTGGGTGATCATCGGCGCACGCACGATGCGCGCCGAGGAACTGGCGCAATTCGAGCAGTGGGAAAGTGAGACCCGATCATGAGCGAGCAGGGACTTCCGTCCAGCAAAGAAGAACTCGCCGACTTCATGGATCGGCTGAGTTTCTCCGACGAGCCCACCGACGCCCCACCACGTCTTCCCGTCAACGAAGACATCATGGTGACCACGTCGATCCGCCTCCCCCTCGGCCTACACAGCCGCCTGAAATCCCTCGCCGACGAACGCCGCGTAGGCGTGTCGACCCTGCTCCGAGAATGGGCCGAAGCAGCCGTCGCCGACATCGACGACGAAGACCAGATGATCTCCCTGGCCGAAGCCAAACGCGCCCTCTCCCGAGTCCACCCGATCCACCGCGCGAGCTGAATCGCGAATCGACCGGTAGGCGGGAATACGACAGAAGCCCCCGCGCAGAGCAGGGGCCTCGGTCGTGCTGATCAGCTAGCTCTGCCTCAGCGGCGGCGCTTGCCCTTCGAGTCGGTGCGAGCCGCGACGCGGCGTTCGCGGCGGGTGCCGGACTGCTGCTGGCCGCCGTATTCCTGGGCATCGGAATGGGATTCGGCGTGGCCGTCTTCGGCGGGGCCCGAGTAGTTCATGGCCCGGGGGGCCTGATCGGTGATTCCCTTGGCACGCAGGGCCGGTGGGGCTTGGTTTTCCGCGGGGGTGTCCTGGGGACGGGCACCGACCGGGGAGCGCAGGCCCTTGTCGATCGAGACGCCTTCGGGCTGGGGCTGCTGGACCTCAACCTGCAGGTTGAAAAGGAAGCCGACGGACTCCTCCTTCAGGCCTTCCAGCATGGCGGCGAACATGTCGAAGCCCTCACGCTGATATTCGACCAGCGGGTCGCGCTGGGCCATGGCGCGCAGGCCGATGCCCTCCTTGAGGTAATCCATCTCGTAGAGGTGTTCGCGCCACTTGCGGTCGAGGACCGAGAGCAGGACCTGACGTTCCAGGTTGCGCATCGCGCCTTCGCCCGCGAGGCCGTCGATCTCCTGCTCGCGCTTCTCGTAGGCGGTGTGGGCGTCTTCGAGGAGGACCTCGCGGAGTTCGTCGCGGGTGAGTTCGCCCGCGTCGCCGGTGGCGGTCTCGCCGGTGAGTTCCTTGTGATCCAGGCTCACCGGGTACAGCGTCTTGAGCGCGGTCCAGAGCTTGTCCAGATCCCAGTCCTCGACGTAACCCTCGGCGGTGGCGCCGTCGACGTAGGCGGTGGTCACGTCGGTGATCATGTTCTGAACCTGACCCTCCATGTCCTCGCCACGCAGGATCTGGTTGCGCTCGCCGTAGATCACGGTGCGCTGCTGGTTCATGACCTCGTCGTACTTCAGAACGTTCTTGCGGATCTCGAAGTTCTGCTGCTCGACCTGGGTCTGTGCGCTCTTGATGGCCTTGGAGACCATCTTGGCCTCGATCGGGACATCGTCGGGCAGGTTCAGCCGGGTCATGATCGACTCGAGCGCGGCGCCGTTGAAGCGGCGCATCAGCTCGTCACCCAGCGAGAGGTAGAAGCGGGACTCGCCCGGGTCGCCCTGACGGCCGGAACGACCACGCAGCTGGTTGTCGATACGGCGCGACTCGTGGCGCTCGGTGCCGAGCACGTAGAGACCGCCGGCCTCGCGGACCGTCTCGGCGTCGTCCTCGGTCTGCTTCTTGACCTGCTCGAGCGCGGAGTGCCAGGCGGCCTCGTACTCGTCGGGGGTGTTCACCGGGTCGAGGCCCTGCTTGCGCAGCAGGATGTCGGCGATGATGTCGGCGTTGCCGCCGAGCACGATGTCGGTACCACGACCGGCCATGTTGGTGGCCACGGTGACCGCGCCGGGGCGACCGGCCTCGGCGATGATCTGGGCTTCCTGCTCGTGGAACTTCGCGTTCAGCACCGAGTGCGCCACACCACGCTTGGTGAACTGCTTGGACAGGTACTCCGAGCGCTCCACGCTGGTGGTACCGATCAGGACCGGCTGGCCCTTCTCGTGCCGCTCGGTCACGTCGTCGACGACGGCGGCGAACTTGGCCTCTTCCGACTTGTAGATCAGGTCGGCCTGGTCCTTGCGGACCATCGGCTTGTTCGTCGGGATCGGGACCACGCCGAGGTTGTAGATCGAGTGCAGCTCGGCGGCCTCGGTCTCGGCGGTACCGGTCATGCCCGACAGCCTGCTGTAGAGGCGGAAGTAGTTCTGCAGCGTGATCGTGGCCAGGGTCTGGTTCTCCGGCTGGATCTCGACCTTCTCCTTGGCCTCGATCGCCTGGTGCATGCCCTCGTTGTAGCGGCGGCCGACCAGGATACGGCCGGTGAACTCGTCGACGATGATCACTTCGCCGTCGCGGACGATGTAGTCCTTGTCGCGCTGGTAGAGCTCCTTGGCCTTGATGGCGTTGTTCAGATAGCTCACCAGGGGCGAGTTCGCGGCCTCGTAGAGGTTGTCGATGCCGAGCTGATCCTCGACGAACTCCACGCCCTGCTCGTGCACGCCGATGGTGCGCTTCTTGATGTCGACTTCGTAGTGGACATCCTTCTTCAGCAGCGGCGCGATGCGCGCGAATTCGGCGTACCACTTCGACGACGCGTCGGCCGGGCCCGAGATGATCAGCGGGGTGCGGGCCTCGTCGATGAGGATCGAGTCGACCTCGTCGACCACGGCGAAGTTGTGACCACGCTGGACGAGATCGTCCAGGGAGTGAGTCATGTTGTCGCGCAGGTAATCGAAGCCGAACTCGTTGTTCGTGCCGTAGGTGATGTCGGCGGCGTAGGCCACCCGACGCTCGGCGGGGGTCATCCCGCCCAGGATCACGCCGACCTCGAAGCCGAGGAAACGGTGCACACGGCCCATCCACTCGGCGTCGCGCTTGGCCAGGTAGTCGTTGACCGTGACCACGTGCACGCCGTCGCCGGAGATGGCGTTGAGGTACGCGGGGAGCACACAGGTCAGGGTCTTGCCCTCACCGGTCTTCATCTCCGAGATATTGCCCAGGTGCAGCGAGGCGCCGCCCATGATCTGAACCTTGTAGTGCTTCTGGTTCAGCACCCGCCACGACGCCTCACGCGCCACGGCGAAGGCCTCGAGCAGCAGGTCGTCGAGGGTTTCCCCGTCGGCGTAGCGCTGGCGGAATTCGTCGGTCTTGGCGCGCAGCTCGTCGTCGGTCAGCGCTTCGATCTCGTCGCCGTACGCGATGACCTCATCGGCGAGGTTCGAGAGCCGCTTGACCATGCGACCTTCACCAATCCGTAGCAACCTCGTCAGTGTCAGCGCAGGCACGGGTCTCGTCAGTCCTCTGGTCGGAGTTGTGTTCAACGGCGATGGTAGTCCGCAGACCACCGTACCCGGCGGCGCGGACCCGTGCCCGATGTACCGGTGCAGTCATTACCCCAGGTCACGACGCCCGGCGAGCCTCGTTGCCCGGCACTGTTATTCACCTACCGTGACGTAGGATGTACCGCGTGCCCGATCAGCGCCGTACGGCACCGGAAGGAGCTTCGGAGCGCGTGATCACGAGATTGACGCCGCAGGACGCGTCGTTCTATCGGCTCGAGTCGAGCAGCAACCCGATCCATATCGGCTCTCTCGCGATCCTGAACAACTCCTCCCCGGACACCGAGGGCCAGGTACTCGACTACGAACGCCTCGTCGACCTGGTCGAATCCCGGCTGCCGATGGTGCCGCGCTACCGCCGCAAGGTGCGCGAGATCCCCCTGGCCATGGGTCGGCCGGTCTGGGTCGAGGACAGCCGTTTCGACATCAGCTATCACATCCGCCGCTCCGCGCTGCCGGGTCCGGGTAGCGATTCCCAGCTCTACGATCTCGTCGCCCGGCTCGCCTCGCGTCCGCTGGATCAGGGGCGACCGCTGTGGGAGATGTATCTCATCGAGGGGCTCGCCGACGGGCGCGCCGCGGTGTTCACCAAGTCGCACTCGGCGCTCGTCGACGGTGATACCGCCCTCGAGATCGGTCACGTGATCCTCGACAACTCCCCACTGCCGCGCGAACTGGCCGACGACGCGTGGCGCGCGCCGCGCGAACCCACCGATGTGGAATTGCTGGCCGGGGCGCTGTCGCAGCTGGCCGCCCAGCCGCGCGAGGCCTACAGCGTGATGCGCGACGCGGGATCGAACGCGTTCGGCGTGGTGCGCGGCACGCGGATGGCGGTCAAGGCCGCGGCCAACGTGGTGCGCGCGGCGACCGCGAGCGCGGCGCCGGACAGCCCGCTCAACGCCCGCACCTCGCGCAGCCGCCGCTTCGATGTGGTGCGCACAGACCTCGACGACTACCGCACCATCCGCAGACATTTCGACTGCTCGATCAACGACGCGGTGCTCGCGGTGGTCACCGGGGCGCTGCGCAACTGGTTGCTCTCGCGCAACGAGGCGCTGATCGAGTCGACCAATCTGCGCGCGGTGGTGCCGATGTCGGTCTACGTCGACGGCGACAATCAGCTGACCCCGGCCAGCGAGGTGTCCTCGTTCCTCATCGATCTGCCTGTGGGCGAGCCGAATCCGACGATGCGCCTTTCGCACATCTCCCATGCCACCGAGGCCGCGGGCAGGCAGCGTCGCGGGGTGCGGGCGCGCACGCTCGTGCACCTGGCCGGGTTCGCGCCCGCGAGCCTGCACGCGATGAGTGTGCGGGCGGCGAGTACCTTCGCCGACAACAGTTTCAATCTGGTGATCACCAACGCGCCGGGACCACAGACCGCGATGTACATCGGCGGGGCACGCATGCTGGAGATGTATCCGGTGTCGCCGCTGCTGCGCAATCAGACATTGAGTTTCGGACTCACCTCGTACGACGGTCAGGTCTTCTACGGACTCAACGCCGACCGCGACGCCATGGCCGACATCGATGTCCTCGCGGCCTCGGTGCACGAATCGATGGAGGAGTTGCTCGGTGCCTGTCTCTGAGAACGACACGATGCGCGTCTACATCCCGGCGACGATTCCGATCCTGCGACAACTCGTCGACGAGCAGCAGTTGCTCCCGCTCGGCGCGACCGCGTTCGCCGTGACGCCCGCCCTGCGCGAGGCCTACGCCGCGGGCGACGACGAGGAACTCGCCGAGGTGGCGATGCAGGAAGCCGCCCGGGCCTCCATGCGGTTGATCGGCGCCGAGCGCGACGGACTCGACGATCCGGACGACGACGCCGGCGCCGAGGCGACGACGGCCGCCCCGGGTGGCCCGGTGTATCGGCGCGCGGTGATCGCGGCGGATGTGCCGGGGGCGAAGCTGCGACCCGATCTCGACGATGCTGTGGTGAAGCTGTCAGGGCCGATCAGCTTCAAGCAGGTCGCCGCGGTGCATGTGGACCTGGCCGAGGCCGAGCCGCAGGTCGCCAAGGCCGTGGACGTCATCGACGCGGCCGACCTCGGTGATACCGACGCGGAATTCGTACTCGGCGACGCCGAGGACCATCAGCTTGCCTGGTACGCGCCCCAGGAGCTGCCGTTCCTGCTCGAACTGTTGTAGTTTTCGGCGGCCGGCGCCCCGGTTGCCGAATGTTCACAACTAGCGCTCAACCTACGATGCCGTAACCTTGCTGCGAGCGAGTCACCCCACGGTGGCGCGGATGTATGACAGGGAGTAACGGCACAGATGGTCCTGAACAAGTTCCGGGAATGGCTCGAAGCACCGGCGGCGCAGGTCGCCGATCGGGGCGGCAAGCTGAACGTGTTGCGTGGCGCGGTCGCCCGGGTGACCACTCCCCTACTGCCCGACGACTATCTACACCTGGCCAACCCGCTGTGGTCGGCGCGCGAGCTGCGCGGCCGCATCGTGGAGGTGCAGAAGGAGACCGCCGACTCGGCGACCCTGGTGATCAAGCCGGGCTGGGGCTTCGATTTCAAGTACCGCCCCGGGCAGTACATCGGCATCGGCATCCTGATCGACGGCCGGTGGAACTGGCGTTCCTACTCGCTGACCTGTCCCCCGGACTGGACCGGCGAGGGCGGCAAACGACTCATCTCCATCGCGGTGAAGGCGATGCCGGAGGGCAAGTTGTCCAGCCACCTTGTCAACGGGGTGGCCGCGGGCACCATCGTGCGGCTGGCCGCGCCGCAGGGCGGGTTCGTGCTGCCGGAGCCGCCGCCGGCGAAGGTGCTGTTCATCACCGCGGGCAGCGGTATCACCCCGGTGATGTCGATGTTGCGCACGATGGACCGCCGCGACGGGGTCAACGACGTGGTGCACGTGCACTCCGCGCCCACCGACGCCGACGTGATGTTCGGCGCCGAGCTGCGCGCCCTGCACGACAAGCACCCCAGCTTCGTCTCCCACCTGCAACTCACCGACGAGCACGGCCTGTTCTCCCTGGCCCGGCTCGACGAGCTCTACCCCGACTGGCGCGAACGCGAGACCTGGGCCTGTGGACCGGCCCCGATGCTCGACGCGATCGAAACCCATTGGAAGAACGCGGGTGTGGCAGAGCAGCTGCACATCGAACGCTTCGAGGTGGAACGCTCAGCGATCGGCGAGGGCGGCACCGTGACCTTCGGCACCACCGGGCGCACCCTCACCGTCGACGGCGCGACCAGCCTGCTCGAAGCCGGGGAATCCGTCGGCGTGCAGTTGCCCTTCGGCTGCCGGATGGGTATCTGCCAGACCTGCGTGGTGACCCTGTCCGCCGGACACGCCCGTGATCTGCGCAACGGCGACGAACGTCAACCCGGCGACAAGGTGCAAACCTGCATTTCCGCCGCCGCGGGCGACTGCACGCTGGACATCTAGCCGGTTGCCGGACCGCCGAGCGGGTACCCTCGGGGTATGCGTCGGTCATAACCCGTGACCGACGACAATCGCTTAGGCCCCTCACTTCGATCCATGCCAGAGGGCGCGACTTAGGATCACTCACAGGCCGAACAGCATCGAGGGCGAGGACCCGAGGCGTGCAACGCCCGGTTCTCGGCCGCCTCGATCTGGACTCGCCGACAGGGTGCGACGACGGAGCGCCCTCGGCGAGGGAAGATCGAGGTTCCCAGGCCGAGAACCGCGGCACCTGCCGCTGATAAACAACAGGAGGACCCCCGGTGGCCATCACCGATATCCAGGCCTTCGCCCATCTGACGGCGGCCGACATCGAGACCCTGGGGAAAGAACTCGATTCGATCCGCCGCTCGGTGGAGACCTCCCGCGGCGAACGCGACGCCAAGTACATCCGTCGCACCATCGCGGCCCAGCGCGCCCTCGAGGTAGCGGGGCGAGCGGTGCTGTTCGGCAGCCGTAACCGCTGGGCCTGGCTCGGCGGTACCGCGATGCTCTCGGTGGCCAAGATCATCGAGAACATGGAGCTGGGCCACAATGTGAGCCACGGCCAATGGGATTGGATGAACGATCCCGAGATCCACTCCACCAGTTGGGAGTGGGACATGACGGGCACCTCGTCGCAGTGGCGGCGCGCGCACAACTACTCGCACCACACCTACACCAACGTCCTCGGCAAGGACGAGGATCTCGGTTTCGGCATCCTGCGGATGACGCGCGACGAGCAGTGGCGCCCACTGCATCTGGCTCAGCCCGCCGCCAACCTGCTGCTGGCCGCGACCTTCGAGTGGGGTATCGCACTGCACGATCTCGGCATCGAGAAGGAGCTGGCCGGGATTCCGATGAGCGCGCACACCTCGGCGCCCGACATCGAGTTCTACCGTAAGGCGGGCCGCCAGGTCGCCAAGGATTTCGTGCTGTATCCGGCCCTGACCGGACCGGCGTGGAAGTCGACGCTGAAGGCCAACGCCACCGCGAATCTGGTGCGCAACCTGTGGTCCTATGCCGTCATCTTCTGCGGCCACTTCCCCGACGGCGCGCAGAAGTTCACCGCCGAACAGCTCGACGGGGAAACCCAGGGCGAGTGGTACCTGCGCCAGATGCTGGGCAGCGCCAACTTCAAGGCCGGCCCGGTGATGGCGTTCATGAGCGGCAACCTCTGCTACCAGATCGAGCACCACCTGTTCCCCGATCTGCCGAGCAACCGGTATTCCGAGGTCGCGGTCCGCGTGCGCGAACTGTGCGACAAGTACGACCTGCCCTACACCACCGGCTCGCTGGGCAAGCAGTACCTGCTGGCCTTCCGCACCATCCACAAGCTGGCGCTGCCGGATCGCTTCCTCAAGCGCACCGCCGACGACGCGCCCGAGACGTCGTCGGAGCGTAAGTTCGCCGGTATCTCACTGCCCGAGAGCCTGCGGGTCGATCCGGAGACCGGTAAGCGCTTCGGTCTGCGTTCGGCGCTGCACGATGCGAAGGTCGCCCTCGAGATCAAGGCACGGCACGAGAAGGAAGTGCTGCGCGAGGCGAAGGTGGCGCTCAAGGCGCGAGCACGGCAGGAGAAGCTGGCGTTGCGCGAGGCCAAGCGCGCACTGGGCGAACGCGCTGTGCACGAGCGGGGTGTGTTGCGCGACAAGGCAGCTCGCCGCATGGCGCGACACGCCTGATAACATTTCCATCTCGATGGCGCAATAGGACGTATCACACATTTCGTCGCCGAAATCGCCAACCTACGCTCTCGTAACTTACGGTACTGTAGCCGCCATGGCGATCTCGGATGTCAAGGAATACGCGCACCTCACCGCAGCGGATGTCGAAGCTCTAGGCGCGGAGTTCGATGCGATCCGCCGGGAAATCGAATCCTCGCGCGGAGCGGCGGACGCGCGCTATATCCGCAATGTCATCCGGCTACAGCGCGCGCTCGAGATCAGCGGCCGCACGGTCCTGTTCGCCAGCTTCCTGCCCCCGGCCTGGTTGGCCGGTGTGGCCCTGCTCGGCTCCGCCAAGATCATCGAGAACATGGAGATCGGGCACAACGTCATGCACGGGCAGTGGGACTGGATGAACGATCCGGAAGTCCACTCCACCTCGTGGGAATGGGACAACGCGGGCCCGTCGGCGCACTGGAAGATCACCCACAACTTCCTGCACCACAAGTACACCAACGTGCTCGGCATGGACGACGACATCGGCTACGGCCTGCTTCGCGTCACCCGTGACCAGCGCTGGATGCCGTTCTACCTCGGCAACCCCATCTACAACTTCCTGCTGCAGGCGCTGTTCGAGTACGGCGTGGCGATCCAGCACCTCGAGCTGGGCAAGGTCGCCAAGAAGAAGTGGGACAAGGACTCGCCCGAGTGGAAGCAGTTCGAGGCCGACCGCACGCTGGTGCTGAAGAAGATCGGCAAGCAGGCCGCCAAGGACTACGTGGTCTTCCCGCTGCTCACCGGACCGTCGTTCCTCACCACGCTCACCGCCAATATCGCCGCCAACGTGGTGCGCAATGTGTGGACCAACGCGATCATCTTCTGCGGGCACTTCCCCGACGGCGCCGAGAAGTTCACCAAGGCCGACATCGAGGGCGAGACCAAGGGCGAGTGGTACCTGCGCCAGATGCTGGGTAGCGCCAACATCAGCGGTGGACCGCTGCTGCACTTCATGAGCGGCAACCTCAGCCACCAGATCGAGCACCATCTGTTCCCCGACCTGCCGAGCAACCGCTACGCCGCCATCGCGGTGCGGGTGCGTGAGCTGGCCGAGAAGTACGACCTGCCCTACACCACCGGCTCGCTGCCGGTGCAGTACTTCAAGTCGTGGCGCACCATCCTCAAGCTCTCGCTGCCGAACAAGTATCTGCGCCACACCGCCGACGACGCGCCCGAGACCAAGTCCGAGCGCCTGTTCGCCGGCAACACCACCCCCTCGATCGACCCGGTGACCGGGCGTCGTCAGGGCTTGCGCACCGCGCTGGCCGCCGGTCGCAAGCTGGCCCGCCGGACGGTGGGCTGACCGGCTGCGGTTGTATGGTCGGCGTGAGTACTGACCAGCTCGGCGTCTACGACGCGATCCGCCTGCGTCGTGACGTGCGCGCCGAATTCACCGGCGAGCCCGTCGACGACGCCACCCTGTTGCGAATTCTCGACGCCGCGCATCGCGCGCCCAGCGTCGGGAACTCACAGCCGTGGGATTTCGTCGTGGTGCGTCGAGCCGAGACGCTGCGCCGTTTCGCCGAGCACGTGGCGGACAAGCGCGTGGAGTTCGGTGCGTCGCTGCCCGCCGACCGAGCGACGACGTTCGCGCCGATCAAGATCGACGGGATCGTCGAGAGCGGCACGGGTGTTGTTGTCACGCATGATGATTCGCGTGGCGGACCGCAGGTGCTCGGCCGGGCGAGCGTGCCGGAGACAGGCGTGTACTCAACCGTGCTGGCCATCCAGAACCTGTGGCTCGCGGCGACCGCGGAGCAGGTAGGGGTGGGCTGGGTGTCGTTCTACGAGCCGGAATTCCTGCGCGAACTCGTCGGCCTACCCGCGCAGATCAAGCCGGTGGCCTGGCTGTGCGTGGGACCGGTCAGCGCGTTCCAGCAGGTGCCGGATCTGGAACGTTTCGGATGGCGATCGGGACGGTCGCTGACCGAGGCCGTGCATCACGAAACCTTCGGCAATTGAATAAGATCCGGACACCCGCGGAGCGCGGATGCCCGGATCGGTCGAGGGGTTCTAGGCCAGCTTGATCAGGCCGTAGTCGAAGGCGTGTCTGCGGTAGACCACCGACGGGCGGTCGGTCTCGCTGTCGTGGAATAGAAAGAAGTCGTGGCCGACCAATTCCATCTGATAGAGGGCGTCATCTACCGACATCGGTGTCGCGGTGTGCACCTTGGTGCGCACGATGTGGCCGGGGCCTGCCTCGTCGACGGTCTCGTCGTGGTCGTGGGCAGCGGAACCGTCCGGCGGGGCGAACAGCGAGTCGTCGACCAGCGTCGCGGTGGCTTGCGCGACCGAGACCGGCGTCTTGTCGCCGTAGTGCACGACGCGCCGCTTGTCCTTGGTCCGGCGCAGTCTGCTCTCGATCTTCTGGGTGGCCGATTCGAGGGCGGCATAGAAACTGTCGGCGCATGCTTCGGCGCGCACGATCGGTCCACGGCCACGCGCGGTGATCTCCACACGCTGGCAAGCCTTGCGTTGACGACGATTGCGTTCGTGGAACAGTTCCACATCGAAGAGGAAGATCGACGGGTCGAAGCGCTCTAACCGAGACAGCTTCTCCGCCACGTAGATTCGATAGTGGTCAGGGATTTCGACATTTCGACCGGAGACCACCACTTCGGCGTTCGGGCTCTCGGAATCGATCGTCTCGGTGGCACCGTTCTGTAGTGCCGTGGGTTCAGCATCTTGCACTGATGCCCGTGAAGAAGTCGTCACGCGTACCTCCCGGATATGGCCGCACAACTACGAACGTAGGGCGGCGGGATTGAGCTGTGCCGATCGGGAATCGCCCGGCACCTGTATCCGCGGCACCACCTCCCAAACTTGTGGTTCGGTGTGTGCTCGCGACGCTAGTCCGCCATCGGCAAGTCCGCCACTGTTCACGCGAACTTTCCTCCGTCAAGCCGCGCAGGTAACCAAAACCGCTCGCGGAACTATGCCGATCCGGCTAAGAACACGTGTCGATTCGCAGGCGGTGGCGCCGGTGGTCAGCACATCGTCGACCAGCACTACCTGGGCTTTCGCACCGATGGCGACCCACTCGGCCGGATCGGCGACGGTCATGATCCTGCCGCGCAGATTGTGTCTACGCTCATGCGTCGTCAAGCCCACCGAATCCCGAACACCGCGACCCATCCGCAGCAGGGGCGCGGTACGGCAATCGATCAGCCACCGTGCGGCGACCACGGCCGAGCGAGCCACCGGGTCACCGCCGCGGCGACGCGCTGCCCCGGTTCTGGTCGGCGCGGGTACGAGCAGCAGTGGGCAGTCAGGGGCGCGTAGGCGGGCCAACGCGTGGGCGAGCGCCAGCCCGAGCGGCGCGGCAAGGTCGCGGCGGCCCTGCTCCTTGGCCGCCAGCACCGCCCGCCTGCCCACACCGGTGTAGGGGCCGAGCGCCCAACACGGAATACCGGGGTCGGCGCGCGGCCGCACCCGGATGGGAGCGCGGCCGAGTTCGGCTGCGCACTCGGCGCACCAATTCTCGCCCAGCGATCCGCAGCCACCGCACCGGTCGGGCAGGATCAGATTCAGCAGCGCCTTCATAGCGAGCGAGTATGGCAGTGGGTACCGACATGCTCAGCTCGGTAGGACCGGCACAACCTGTTCTCCGGTCAAACCGGGCACCTCGCGCCAGAAACGGTCATTGCGGGTCGGATCGGCGGTCTGCAGCTGCAACACGGCCCGGGAATCGGCCACGTACTGCGTGGCCGGGGCCGCGGTCACCACCCGAACCGGCGGGGTGAGATTCTGCGAGGTCACCGAGCTGAATTGGGAGCCGTCGATGGAGACGGTGAAGACCGGGTCGACATTGCCTTCGCGGGCGACCATGACGGTGTCGCCGGTGACCCAGCTCAGTGAGACCGCGCGCGAGCTCAGACCCAGCGCCAGCGGCAGCGGGGAGGTGAGCGCGTACTTGCCGTCGGGACGCCGTTGGACCACCGCGACGTAGACCTTGCCGTCGGCGATCAGCGCCGCGCGCACGCCGGTGCGCGAGATCACCACCTCGCTGATCGGCGATCGTGGGGCGCCGGCGCTTTCGTACAGGGCCGTGATGTCGACGTCCTCGGTGGACACATTGCCGGTGGCGCGATCGGTGACCGCCCGGATGACCCGTTCACCGTCGATCACCGTCCACGCGGCACCGCCGTCGCTGGTCCAGGACGGGCGGGCGATGCTGCTGCCCTCGGCGACCGCGAACGCCTTGGCGCCGTAGTTGCCGATGAGCAGAGTGTGGGCGGGCTCGGGCATCGGCTTGCCCGAGGCCGCGACCGCGGCGACGAACTGGCCGTCGGCCGAGATGCCGACCGACTGCAGATTGGTCGCCTCGCCGAAGGAACCGCTCGGCGTGACGATCCCGTCCGGGGTGACCTGTACCAGGGTGCCGTTGCGCAGCGCATGCAGGCCGATCCGGTTCTGGCCGGGCGCCGAGGCGCTGTACTGGTCGACATCGGCGACCGACCAGCCGTTGACGTACCGGTCGTCGAGCGGCTTACCGTCGGCGAGCAGCACGTAGGGGCCGAGGATATCGGCGCCGGCCAGGGTGAGCACCACCTGCGCGGCGAGGAGCTCGCGGTCGCGCTGTCCGAGCCCGCTGATCCCGGCGAAGTCGATACGCACTCCCCCGATGCCGACACCGACATCACCCGGCTCGTTGTTGGCCTTGGTGATCGGACCGCGCAGCGCGACCGGCTGCGCCAACTGGTTACGCACCACCGGGGCGATCGCGGACTGCGGGCCCTCGGCGAGCATGCCGATCAATCGCTCTGTGAGCTGGGCGCGCGGCACCGAGATCCAGCGCGGATCCGGGACGAGCAGCGAATTGCCCGGGTCGATGTAGTGCAGGACGTAGCGATGATAGGAGTTGACGAAGGCGTCGTTGTCCATCACGACGCCCGGCGGCAGCTCGGTGATCCGCCACTCGCCGTCGATCTTGCTCATCTCGATCTTGTTCTCGAGGGTGCCCTCGGTGGCGCGATAGCCGCCGTCGCGGGCGAGCTCACCGACCTTGCGGGCGCGCAGCACGTAGCTGGCCTTGTCGCCCGAACGCGACTCGCGCAGGGTGTCGGGGCGATCGTCGACGATGGTGGTGCTCGCCTCGTCGTTCCAGTTGCCCGCCGTCTCCGGCGCCATGTACTGGCGGGCCGCGGCGTGCTTGTTGGTGGGATCGGCACTGGCGGTGAGGAAGTCGCCGAGCAGCAGGTCGGGGTCGCGGCCGGAGATCGGCGGGGTCGGCCCCTCCGACGTGGGGGCCGGGTTGATCGTGCCGAGTGCCTGGGGTGCGGAGGACTCCGGCAGGCTCGCGCAGCCGGTGAGCACCATCAGCCCGGCCAGAACCGCCGCGACCAGTGCGGCGCCGTGCCGATCCCGACGATCACCACGCGCGCTGGTCATGACTTCCCGTCTCTGGTCTCGGTAGACATCGGCTCGTCGAGGTCGGCTGGGGCAGCGCCGCGACCGTTGGTCGTCGGGTGCGCATCCGTGGCGGGCCGGTCGATGCCGGGGTCCTCCGCCGATAGGTCGGTGTCTTGCGGTTCGACCGCTCCCGGCTCCGCGACGGTCGAGTCGTCGACAGTCGGATCGATAGCCGTCGGCTCGGTTCCCGTCGGCTCGGCAACAGTCGAGCCGGACTCTGCCGGAGCGACCGCGGTCGGCTCGGCAGGTTCGGCTTCGACGACCGTCGGCTCGGGTTCGACTTCCGGCAGCGCCGGGACCTTGCGCAGCATCGGTTCCAGCGCGAGCGGGCTCTGACCGAGTTTTCGGCCGCGCACCATCGGCAGCAGCAGCCGGAAGCTCGCACCGACACCCGGATCGCCCCACGCCTCGAGCCTGCCCTCGTGCAGATTCGCGTCCTCGACACTGATCGACAGGCCGAGCCCGGTGCCACCCGAGCGACGCACCCGCGACGGGTCCGAGCGCCAGAACCGGTTGAACACCAGCTTCTCCTCGCCCGGCCGCAGACCGACGCCCTGATCGCGCACCACCGTCGCGACGGCATTGGCCTCGGCGTCGCCGCGCATGCGGATCAGCACCGGCTTGCCCTCGGAGTGGTCGATCGCGTTGGCGAGCAGGTTGCGCAGCACGCGCTCGACGCGGCGCGGATCGACCTCGGCGATCACCGGCTCCTCCGGCAGGTCGATCACCACCTCGATCTCGGCGTCGCGGGCCAGGTGGCGCACCGTGGAGATCGCGGCCCGCGCGCACATCCGCACATCCAGCGATTCGACCTGCAGTTCGGCCACGCCCGCGTCATGGCGGGAGATCTCGAGCAGGTCGTTGAGCAGGCCCTCGAACCGGTCGAGCTCGTTGACGAGCAGTTCGGAGCTGCGCGCGAGGGCGGGATCGAGATCGTCGCTGGAGCCGTGGATGAGGTCGGCGGCCATGCGCACCGTGGTGAGCGGGGTGCGCAGTTCGTGACTGACGTCGGAGGTGAAGCGGCGCTGCAGATTGCCGAATTCCTCGAGCTGGGTGATCTGGTTCGACAGGCTCTCGGCCATCTCGTTGAACGCCTGCGCCAGCCGCGCCATGTCGTCCTCGCCGCGCACCAGCATGCGTTCTTTGAGTCTGCCGTCGGCGAATCGGCCCGCGATTCGCGCGGCCGACCGGATCGGCAGCACCACCTGCCGGGTGACCAGCGCGGTGATCGCGGCGAGCAACACCAGCAGGACCACCCCACCGATGAGCATCGTGCCGCGCATCAGCGACAGGCTCGATTCCTCGCTCGCCAGCGGGAAGATCAGGTAGATCTCCAACGTCGCGACCTCGGCACTCGGGCTGCCGATGACCAGCGCACGCCCTCGGTAACCGTCGGGGTCGGCGACGGTGGTGAACTGGTAGGAGACCTGGTTGCGCTGGACGAATCGACGCAGTTCCTGCGGGACCTCCGAGATCGAGCTGGTGGCGATCTCGTGCGGCGGTGTCCCGCCGACCATCGCCAACGCCGAGTCGAAACTCCCCGCGGCGCCGCTGGACTGACCGGTGCCGCCGCGGCTGGACAGCGCGGCTCGCGCGTCGTCGAGTTGCTGCTCCTGGCTGTTGCCGGATTGGACGCCCGACATCTTGTTCTCGATCGTGCTGCGGGCACGATCCATCTCCTCGACAGCCGCGTTGATCTTGGCTTCGAGGAGCCGGTCGGTGATCTGACCGGTCAGCACGACCCCGAGGATCGTGATCACGATGAGCGAAAGCGTCAACGTCGAAACGATGACTCGCAGCTGCAACGACCGGCGCCACAGGTGGCCGAGTGCGGTCCCGACGGCCTGGAACCAGGCCATGATCGGGCTCGCCCACCGCCGCAGCTGCGCCACTGGACCAGTGGTCACAGCGGCGCCCCGCAGTGACCGATCACGGCGGTCCGGCCTTGTAACCGACACCGCGCACGGTCAACACGATCTCCGGGTTCTCCGGATCCTTCTCGACCTTGGCGCGCAGCCGCTGTACGTGCACGTTCACCAGACGGGTGTCGGCGGCGTGCCGGTATCCCCACACCTGCTCGAGCAGTACCTCGCGGGTGAACACCTGACGAGGCTTGCGCGCGAGCGCGACCAGCAGGTCGAACTCCAGCGGGGTGAGCGAGATCTGCCCCGGGCCGCGAGTCACCTTGTGCGCGGGCACGTCGATGACGATATCGGCGATCGAGAGCAGCTCGGCGGGCTCGTCCTCGGTGCGGCGCAGGCGCGCTCGTACGCGGGCGACGAGTTCCTTCGGCTTGAAGGGTTTGACGATGTAGTCGTCGGCGCCGGACTCCAGGCCGAGGACCACATCGACCGTATCGGTCTTGGCGGTGAGCATGACGATCGGAACGCCGGAATCGGCCCGCAGCACCCGGCATACATCGATGCCGTTCATGCCGGGCAGCATCAGGTCGAGCAGAACCAGATCGGGGCGGATCTCCCGCACCGCTGACAGGGCCTGTGTGCCGTCGCCCACCACATGCGGGTCGAACCCTTCCCCGCGCAAGACGATGGTCAGCATCTCAGCGAGTGCCATATCGTCGTCGACGACCAGAATCTTGGGCTTCATAGTCCTATGTTGTCATCTCCCAGGCCAGGATCGGGCCGCCACGCCATTAATGGTGCGAACCCGTCGCGTATCCAACCTCATCCAGAAAAGATTTCCGAACAGAGGGTGAGTAACGCAGGCCTATCGTCATCGGATCGGTATGTCCACCACCGGCCGAACCAGTCGCGGTCGGCGAGTTCACGATAGACCTCGCCGGTGCGCTGCTGCAGACCGCCGTCCCGTTCATAGGCATCGAGGGCGCGCGCGTCGTCGAGTTCGCCACGCAGCCGGGCCCGTTCGACCGCCACCTCGGTGGGCACGTCGAGCAGGACGGTGAGATCCGGCGCGGGCAATGCGAGCCTGCCGAACTCCAGATCGCCCACCCACGACACGATTTCGCCGTCGGCGTCCTGGTGCGCCCGTGCGGCCGAGTAGGCGGCGTTGGAGGCCACCCACCGGTCCAGGATCACGATGTCGTTGCCGCCCAGCAGGTCCGACAATTCCGCCTGCGCGGCCGACCGATCGAGCGCGAACATGATCGCCATGCCGTTGATCGACCCGGACAGGTCGCCATTGCCGCCACGCAGCGCTTCCGCCGCGAGATCGGCATGGATCGAATGCCCGTACTGCGGAAAGGCCAGACTGGCCGCCCGCAGGCCCTTCGCGGACAATTCGGCGATCAGCCCATCGATCAAAGTCCGTTTACCGGCACCATCGAGCCCCTCGACCGCAATCAGTACGCCCATGCGCAGCAGATTACCCGCCGATCGGACCGGCGCCGACCCGTGCCCGGTCCGTCCGGCACCTCATTTCTGCCGTCTGGTCCTCACCCCGTCGGATCGACAAGGATTCCGCCATGAAAACGATCTTCCGTACCACCGCCGCCGTCCTCGCCGTCACCGCTGCCATGGCAGTAGGCGGGGGCATCACCGCCCCGACCGCCGCAGCACAAGAAGCGGTCGGATCCTCCGAGGTCATGGGTTCACTGAGTGAGCTGGTCACCGGCGTGGTGACAACCGGTTCGGGCCCCGCCCTGCTGACGGGGAGCAACGAAGCCGCCACCGCGACCGGCTCCAGCGAACTCGCCGGCGCCCTGATCTGCGGACTGCTCAGCGTGAGCAGCAACGGTCGCCCCTCGATCTGCACCACCGGGCCGCTCGGGTGAGGTGAGGTGACGACGGTGGCCCGCCGACCGAGGGTCGACGGGCCACCGTGGCGTACAGAACTCAGTAGCGGTAGTGGTCCGGCTTGTACGGGCCTTCCACGTCCACGTTGATGTACTCGGCCTGATCCTTGGTGAGCTTGGTCAGGGTGCCGCCGAGGGCCTCGACGTGGATCTTGGCGACCTTCTCGTCGAGGTGCTTGGGCAGGCGGTAGACCTCGTTGTCGTACTCTTCCGGCTTGGTCCACAGCTCGACCTGCGCGATGACCTGGTTGGAGAAGCTGTTCGACATCACGAACGACGGGTGACCGGTCGCGTTGCCGAGGTTGAGCAGACGACCCTCCGACAGCAGGATGATCGCCTTGCCGGACTCCTTGAAGGTCCACTCGTCGACCTGCGGCTTGATGTTGATCCGGGTCGCGCCCGAACGCTCCAGCGCCGCGATATCGATCTCGTTGTCGAAGTGGCCGATGTTGCCCAGGATCGAGTGATCCTTCATCGCCTTCATGTGGTCGAGGGTGATGATGTCCTTGTTGCCGGTCGAGGTGATGACGATGTCGGCATCGCCGATCGCCTGCTCGACGGTGACCACGTCGTAGCCGTCCATCAGTGCCTGCAGCGCGTTGATCGGGTCGATCTCGGTGACCTGCACGCGCGCGCCCTGGCCGGCCAGCGACTCCGCGCAGCCCTTGCCGACATCGCCGTAACCGCAGATCAGCACCTTCTTGCCGCCGATGAGCACGTCGGTGCCGCGGTTGATGCCGTCGATCAGCGAGTGTCGGGTGCCGTACTTGTTGTCGAACTTGGACTTGGTGACCGAGTCGTTGACGTTGATCGCCGGGAACACCAGCTCACCCGCGGCGGCGAACTGGTACAGGCGCAGCACGCCGGTGGTGGTCTCCTCGGTGACGCCCTTGACCGAGTCGGCGATAGCGCTCCACTTGGTCTTGTCGGCCTCGAGGCTCTCGCGCAGCAGGTCGAGGAACACCGTGTACTCGGCCGAGTGGTCGGCGTCGGCGGGCGGAACCACACCGGCCTTCTCGAACTGCGCACCGCGCAGCACGAGCATGGTGGCGTCGCCACCGTCGTCGAGGATCATGTTGGCCGGCTCGCCGGGCCAGGTGAGCATCTGCTCGGCGGCCCACCAGTACTCCTCCAGCGTCTCGCCCTTCCAGGCGAACACGGGGATGCCGGCGGGCTCGTCGACGGTGCCGTTCGGGCCGATCACGATGGCGGCGGCGGCGTGGTCCTGGGTGGAGAAGATGTTGCACGAGGCCCAGCGCACGTCGGCGCCGAGGGCAACGAGGGTTTCGATCAGGACGGCGGTCTGGACCGTCATATGCAGCGATCCGGAGATTCGCGCGCCCTTCAGCGGCTGGACGTCGTGGTATTCACGACGCAGCGCCATCAGGCCCGGCATCTCGTGCTCGGCGAGGCGGATCTCCTTGCGGCCGAATTCGGCCAGCGAGAGGTCTGCCACCTTGTAGTCGATGCCGTTGCGGACGTCGGGGGTGAGCTCGGTGCGCGCGGGGAGTTCTGAGGTCGTCACGTTGGCTAGGTTACCGTCTGGGGCCGCGCGCGTTCCCGGGTCCGTCGAGGTGGGGTCTCAGGCCGCGGCGCGGTATCGGGCCAGCAACCGTCGCGGCTTCTCGGGCGCGACGTTGGCCAGGCGCAGGTCGCCGCCGTAGTGCGCCGCGACCCGGTGGTCCATCACCGCACGCCACAGCGGCGGGACGGCGGCCAGCACGATCATGGTGGCGTAGCCGGCGGGCAGCTGAGGTGCCTCTTCGGTGCTGCGCAGAGTCTGATAGCGGCGACCGGGGTTGGCGTGGTGGTCGCTGTGGCGCTGCAGATGGAACAGGAAGATGTTGGTGACCAGGCGATCGGAGTTCCAACTGTCGCGCGGGGAGCACCGCTCGTAGCGCCCGTTGGGCTTGCGCGCACGCAGCAGCCCGTAGTGCTCGACGTAGTTGACGGTCTCGAGCAGCCCGAAGCCGATCACGGCCTGGATGATCAGCCACGGCACGATCGCCGGGCCGAAGACCAGCGTCAGCGAACCGAACAGCACCGCCGTCATCGCCCAGGCCTGCAGGATGTTGTTCTCGACGCTCCACCAGCCCCGACCCTGCCGGATCAGGCGCGCGTGCTCGAGTTGCACGGCCGACCGGAACCCGCCGATCACGCTGCGCGGCAAGAACTCCCACAGCGATTCACCCAGCCGGGCACTGGCCGGATCCTCAGGGGTCGCCACGCGTGCGTGGTGTCCACGATTGTGCTCGACGAAGAAGTGTCCGTACCCCGACTGGGCCAGCGCTACCTTCGACAGCAATTTTTCAGCACGCTCCACCCGGTGACCCAATTCGTGGGCGGCGTTGATGCCGATGCCGCTGACGAAGCCGACCGTGGCGGCCAGGCCGAGCTTGTCGACGAGGGCCAGCTCGGGGCTCGTCCACATGAAACAGGCCACGCCGAGGCTGACCAACTGGATCGGCAGGAACAGGTAGGTGCACCACCGGTAGTACCGATCGGCGGAGAGCGCCGCGTAGTCCTCGTCACGAGGATTGTTGCCGTCTTCACCGACGATCCAGTCCAGCACGGGGATAGCGATCAGCACGATGACTGGTCCGATCCACCAGAACACTTCAGCCTTGGTATGGAACACCAGCTGGGAGGGCAACAGCGCGCACGCCGGGGCGATCAGCCCTAAAGCCCAGAGATACCGTTTGGGATCACGAAAACCCCCCGGTTTGCCAACCGTTTGCACACCCGCTCCGCTACAAAAAAGACCATCGCTGACCGATGTGAATACTGACAGACCATAGGCGCGTTACACACCGCCAGATCCTCAAACGTGGCGATGGTTACACAAGAGCGAATCAGAGCTCGTGACTTATCTCAGTGATCTACGTCATCGGATGAGACGCGCATCCCTCGCACCTGCACGATTGCCTCGACATACGGACCGAGCAGGGCACTCATCTCGGCGGGGGCGTCGCGCTCCGGCACAGGCGGATTCGGAATGTAGCTCAGCGCGATGCGGACCAGCGCGTGCGCGAGCACATCGGCCTCGTCGTGCGTCGCGTCCACCCAGCTGTGCATGAAGACCTCGGTCAGGCGCGCGGTGGCGTGCCCGAGCAGTGGGGCCGCGTCGAGCGTGATGAGCCGCAGCAGATCCGGCTTCATCTCCCCGCTCAACAGCGAACGGACCAGCGGGTCGCCCGCGGCGGAGAGGAAGAACCCGGACATCCCGACCCGAATCGCCGCGCGCGCGTCACCGACATTGGCGTCGAGCGCCTCGCGCACATGGTCGACGAGATCATCGGCCAGGCGCAGCGCGTAGGCCTGCGACAGCCCCGAGCGCGAACCGAACTCGTTGTAGAGCGTCTGTCTGCTCACCCCGGCCCTGGCCGCGACGTCACCGAGCGTGACCTTGGACCAGTCACGCTCGGTGAGCAGTTCGCGCATCCCGTCGAGGACCGAGGTGCGCAGCAGTTCGCGCGCGGCCTCCTGATACGGGATGCGCGAACCGGTGCGCGGGGTACCCGCGACGCTCACGAACGTTCGATCTCGACCATGAAGAAGTCGGACTTGCGGGCTCCGCAGTCCGGGCAGGTCCAGTCGTCGGCGATGTCGTCCCAGCGGGTGCCGGGCGCGATGCCGTCGTCGGGCCAGCCCTCGGCCTCGTCGTACTCGAAACCGCACTGGACACACTGGTAGAGCTTGTACTCGGTCACTGCGATACTCCTACCGCTTCGAAGTCGATCTTCTCCCGCACCCCACAGTCCGGACAGCACCAGTCGTCGGGAACGGCAGTCCACAGTGTGCCAGGCGGAAATCCTTCGCGTGGCGCGCCTTTGGCTTCATCGAAGACGAAATCACAGACCGGACATTTGTAGGCACTCACGACTCGACCTCGGTTCCGTACTTTTCCAGCACCTGCTCGCGGCGCTTGGGTTCGATATTGGCGAGGCTGACGTCCCCGCCGTAGTGCGCGAGCACGCGCTTGTCCATCACCTTGCGCCAGATCGGCGGGAAGTAGCCGATCAGGATCATGCTGGCGTAGCCGCTGGGCAGGTTCGGCGCTCCGTCCCAACTGCGCAGCGTCTGATAGCGCCGGGTCGGATAGGCGTGATGGTCGCTGTGACGCTGCAGGTGGTACAGGAAGATATTGGTGACGATGTGGTCGCTGTTCCAGCTGTGCTCGGGCGCCGGTCGTTCATAGCGTCCGCTCGCGGTCTTCTGCCGGACCAGGCCGTAGTGCTCGAGGTAGTTCACCGACTCGAGCAGACTGAAACCGACCACGGCCTGCAGGATCAGATACGGCAGCACCTCGACGCCGAAGACTGCGATCAAACCGAGCCACAGCACCACCGACATGGCCCAGGCGTTGAGCACATCGTTGCGCAGCGTCCACGGGCTCTTGTCGAGCCGGCCGAGACGTTCCTTCTCGAGGTGCCAGGCCGAGCGCAGGCTGCCCCAGACCGTGCGCGGCCAGAAGGCCCAGAAGGACTCACCGATACGCGAACTCGCGGGGTCCTCCGGGGTGGCGACCCGCACGTGGTGACCCCGATTGTGCTCGATGTAGAAGTGCCCGTAGAACGACTGGGCCAGCGCGATGCGCGCGAGCCAGCGCTCCAGTTCGACCTTCTTGTGACCGAGCTCGTGCGCGGTGTTGATGCCGATGCCGCCGATCATCCCGACGCTGATCGCGATACCGATCTTGTCGACCACGTTGGCGCCGCCGGGGAAGCCGAGCCAGTGCAGGTTCGGCGCGGTGATGATGTAGCAGGCGAAGATCAGCGAGGCGTACTGGAACGGCAGGTACAGGTAGGTGAGGTAGCGGTAGTACTTGTCGTTCTCCAGGTACTCCATCACCTCGTCGGGCGGGTTGTCGCCGTCCGGGCCGAAGAACAGGTCGGCCAGCGGGATCACGATGTAGACCAGCACCGGCCCCAGCCAGAACGGGATCTCGGCGATGCGGTGCCAGCCGAGCTGGTTGAGACCCCAGATCAGCGGGATCGCGATCGTGAACAGGCCGGTCGGGGCGAACAGGCCCCACAGCCACAAATATCGTTTGGAATCTCGCCATTGCGGCGGCGCGACCCGCTGCTCGGACGCGTTGGCATCAGTCGACATCATCGTCTCCAGTTCCGAGGCACATCTCACATCTGTGATGTGCGTAACTCTCTGTCACAGACGATAGGCGCGGATATGTCGGATGTCTAGACAAATTTCGTAATTTGTAAAGAAGACCCGGTCGAACAACGAAAACGACGGCCGGGCCCAACTGGGCACGGCCGTAGTCGTTACAGGTCAGAGACCTTTTCAGGGGCCTTTACATCACCCCTCTGACCGAAACAGAACGTCGGCGCCGGCAGGTAGCCCGTCGACCGGCCACCACCGCAGATCGGTCGATTCGGAGCTGCGCACCGGTACCGCGCCCGGGGGCGCCACGACCTCGAAGAGCAGGTCGAGATGTCGCGTCGGCACTCCGAGCGAGCAGGTGATCGGGTGGGCCTGCGCGCCGTAGAGACCCGGCGTGAGGATCAGGTCGGCGATGCCGGATTCCTCCACCGCCTCCCGCAGCGCCGCGTCCTGCACGGTCTTGTCATCGGGTTCGCAGTGACCGCCGAGCTGGATCCAGCGGCCCACGCGTGGGTGCAGGGTGAGCAGGATGTCGCGACGATCGTGGGACAGCACGATGGCCGACGCGGTGATGTGGCCGGGGGCGTGTTCACGCAGGCAGCCACGCGGCGCCGAGCCGAGGAACGCCAGAATCGCTTCGCGCAGTGAGTGATCCGCGCCGGTGCCGGGCTCCCACTGGGTGAGCAACTCGGTCGCCGAGGCGTGCAGCGATTCCGCGCTCATCGGGCCGACTCCGCGATCGCGATCGCTGTCGGGTTCACAGTTCCACCAATCCCGCGCCGGCCGATCCGACGGCGCGCGGCGCGGGCTCCTCCAGTGGATGCCCGATCGCGATGGCGCCCAACGGCATCCAGTCCTCGTCCAGATCGAGGACCTCGCGGACGATCTCGGGCGCGAAGATGGTCGAGCCGATCCAGCAGCTGCCGAGACCGTCGGCGGCCAACGCGACGAGCAGGCCCTGCACGGCAGCGCCGACGGCCACCGTGAACATCGTCTGCTCGGCGGCCTGGCGACGAGCGTCGGGATAGTCATGCGCGCCGTCGGGCACGCAGAACGGGATGATCACCTCCGGTGCGTCGAAAAGGATGCGACCGCGCGCGATTCGACGCTCCACGCGGTCGGGGGCGAGCCCGTCGGCGGTGAGGTCGGCGCGCCACTTCTCGGTCATGGCCTCGAGCAACCGCGCCCGCAGGGCCGCCTCGCGCAGCCAGACGAAGCGCACCGGACGGGTGTGGTGCGGTGCGGGCGCGGTGAGTCCGACCGCGACGGCGGCACGGATCCGTTCCGGGTCGACGGGTTCGCCGGCGAACGCGCGGACCGAACGACGCAGCGGCACAGCCTCTTTGCGGCCCTGCTCGAGCGCCTCGGCGGTGCCGAGCCAGAACAGGTCGTCGATGCCACCGCGCAGCAGCGCCGCCGCGGTCGAACCGTCGTCCTCGGTGTTCAGCCCGCGCACCACCGCTACCGGAACACCGCCGAGCTTGCCCTTGACCAGATCGGCGGCCGCGGCGAGCTCATCGGCGATGGCCACCTGCGTGACGTGCAGTTCGTTGCCCTGTTTGTCGACGGCGCCGTCGTAGTCGTGCAGCACCCGCAGGCCGGCCGACCCGATGGCCGCGTCGATCTGCCCGTTGCGCCAGGCCCGGCCCATCGTGTCCGTGACGACCACGGCCACGTCGACGCCGAGCCGCTGGGCGAGCGCGGTGCGCAGGGCCTTCGCGCTGCCGTCGGGATCGACAGGCAGCAGCACCAATTCGCCCTCGGCCACATTGGAGCCGTCGACGCCGGAGGCCGCCTGCACGATGCCGAGCCGGTTCTCGGTGATGAGGGTGCGGCCCTTGCGCGCGAGCACCCGAACGGCTTCGTCCTCGACGAGCTTGCGACGGGCGGTGTCGCGCTCCTCGGGGTCGAGGGGTGCGGCGACGATGCGCCCCTCGACCTTCGACACGATCTTGCTGGTGACCACGAGAATGTCACCGTCGGCAAGCCAGGGTGCTTGTGCCGCAAGGTGTTCGGCGAGATCGTCACCCGGCCGGAACTCCGGCAGACCGGTCACCGGAAGGATCCGCAGCTCGTCGGCGGCATGGTCGGGCAACACGTCGACCTGGCCGCTCTCCGGCCGGATC
Organism: Nocardia salmonicida NBRC 13393; assembly: GCF_001613085.1. Classification (GTDB taxonomy): domain Bacteria; phylum Actinomycetota; class Actinomycetes; order Mycobacteriales; family Mycobacteriaceae; genus Nocardia; species Nocardia salmonicida. The sequence goes on along the minus strand of NZ_BDBR01000009.1, from coordinate 4,606 downwards.
GAGTCGGCCGCCTCCTGGGCGCTCATATCTTCACTCCCGCCAATTCCAGTGCGGCGCGCGCCATTTCAGCGGTCGCCTCGGGGTCGCTCATCAACAGCGGCACGCTGCGCACCTCGACGCCCGCGACATCGGCGGTATCGGTGGAGTGCACCAGCCATCCGTCGAGGATGCCGGTGGCCGAGCGGGCGCCGTAGTGGCGGCCGATCGCCTCGGCGGTGGACTCGACGCCGATCGCCGTGAGGCACTCATCTGCCATGCCGCGCAACGGCTTTCCGTCGATCACCGGCGACAGGCCGATCACCTTGGCCTCGCTGGTGCGCAACGCGCCTCTGATCCCGGGCACGGCGAGGATCGCGCCGATGCTCACCACGGGGTTCGACGGGGCCAATAACACGGCGTCGGCAGTGGCTATGATTTCTGTCACATTTGGTGCCGGAGTGGCTTGCTCGGCGCCGATCGAGGCAAATCCGTGTGTCGGAAGCGCCGCGCGGTACCGCACCCACCATTCCTGGAAGTGGATCGCGCGACGTTCGCCAGCATTGTCGGGATCGCTGACCACGACGTGAGTTTCGCAGCGATCGTCGGTAGCCGGGATCAGCTTCACGCCCGGTTGCCACCGATTGCACAGCGCTTCGGTGACCGCGGACAGCGGATATCCGGCGCGCAGCATTTCGGTGCGAATGAGATGAGTGGCGATATCGCGATCGCCGAGGCCGAACCAATCGGGCTGAGCGTTGTATTTCGCCAGCTCCTCTTTCGCGTGCCAGGTTTCGTCGGCGTGGCCCCAGCCACGCTCGGTATCGATGCCACCACCGAGGGTGTACATGCAGGTGTCGAGGTCGGGACAGATGCGAAGGCCATGCATCCAGACGTCGTCGCCGACGTTGACGATGGCGGAGATGTCGGCTTCGGGCAGCAGCTGCCGGACGCCTTGGAGGAACCGGGCACCGCCGACACCGCCGACGAGAACGGCGATCTTGGGCTCGCGCACCGCGTGTTGTGCAGTCACAGGGTCACAGCCTAGTGAGTGACGGTTGCCCGTTGCTTTCGCGCCGAATGACAGTGAAGTTGCTGGTCATTTGCCACGGCACATAACAAGATCAACACGAAAGGCGGGTGTGGAGTGTAACGGAAGGGTGACGGCGGGTTGACCACCGGCAAGTGCGGCGTGTCTAATCACAGACATGTCATTCCGGTCACCGCGAGAAGGCATAGCGCGGGGGCGTTTGCGAGAAGGTTCCAACTCGCCTGAAAAGGCTACTGCGCTAGGAGTTAGCGCAGGGCGCGTTTGCGAGAGGGTTCCAACTCGCCGGAAGGCAGGCTCGGGGAAGCCCGCGAGACTACGTCGCGGTGTTGGGCCGTCGGGGTTGCATCTGATCCGACGGAAAGAATCATTCTGCGCTAACACATAGTGAGGAGGCGGAACGATGACCGAAGATCTGGTCTCGCCGACCGATTCCACAGCAGGCGCAGCTCACGCTGTCTGCGCTGACATGAGCTGGCAGGAACCGGACGTGGTAAGCGAAGTCGCGGCTCCCCGGCTGAGTCTGGTCGTCACGGGCTTCGACGAAATGTTCGAATCGATCGAAGAGCAGTGGCAGGAACGCGCCCTCTGCGCTCAGACCGACCCCGAGGCGTTCTTCCCCGAGAAGGGCGGCTCGACTCGTGAGGCCAAGCGGATCTGCTTGGGCTGTGAAGTACGTGACCAGTGCCTGGAATACGCACTGGCACATGATGAACGCTTCGGCATCTGGGGCGGTCTCTCGGAACGAGAGCGTCGCAGGCTGAAGCGCGGAATCGGTTAAGTGACTGTTCGAAAGTAGACTCTCTCCAGGCCTGGCCCGGAGCCACGCAGGCGCAGTACGTCGGTGTCTCCGGGCGAACGCCCTTGTTGATCTTCACGGTGCAGGCGAGAGAGGTGAAAGACCCATGGCACGTTCCCGGCGTCATTCTCCGGCCCCCACTGCTCGTTCGGTGACCCGCCGCGGCCGCGGAGTTCGAGGCCCCATGCTTCCGCCGACGGTGCCCGCGTGGCGCACCAGGGGCCAGAAATTCGATCGGCTGGTGCTCGAAGCGTTCGCCCCACTGGACACCCGCTGGCACGATCGCCTCACCAAGCTCGATATCGCCGTCGACGATGTACCGAAAATCCGTCCGCTGCATCCCGATTCGGTCACCTGGCCGGACGAGGTGGTCGCCGACGGACCCGTCCCGCTGTCGCGCCTCATCCCCGCGGGCGTCGACCGCCACGGTGCGGCCACCCGCGCCAGGGTGGTGTTGTTCCGCAAGCCGCTGGAATTGCGAGCGGCCGATCCCGACGATCTGGTGGAGTTGCTGCGCGAGGTACTCGTCCAGCAGATCGCGACCTACCTCGGCGTCGATCCCGATCTCATCGATCCCGAGCCCGAATAGGCATATTCCGTCTTCGCTCCGGCCGATGCGCGTAAGACAGTCGAACGCATGCGCGACTGTGCCCGTTTAGGGCGTGTCCGTATCCACTTTCGGTGCGCGGAGGGCTAATCTCGACGTCGTGATCCCTATGCGTCGTTGCTGCCGACCCGGCTGCAAGAACCCGGCTGTAGCGACGCTGACTTATGTGTACTCCGACTCGACCGCCGTCGTCGGACCCCTGGCCACCGTCGCCGAACCACATTCCTGGGATCTCTGCGAAACGCACGCCTGCCGCATCACCGCGCCCAAGGGCTGGGAACTGGTCCGCCACGAAGGCGGCTTCTCCTCGAGCACCCCGGACGACGACGACCTCACCGCACTGGCCGAAGCCGTCCGCGAAGCCGGCCTACGCCGCCGCCCCGCCGCCGAAGCCGACCAACCGGGCTACCGCGACAACGCCCCCTCGGCCCCGCGCACCGCGCGGACCGGCCGCCGGGGCCATCTTCGGGTTCTGCCGGATCCGTAGCTAGTCCGGCCAGGATCCCGAGGAGTCGGTGCAGCCCGCTAGGGTTAGCCACATGACGACCCTCGCGCGCTCTGGCGAACTCGTGAATGCCGTGATCAAGGCTTATGACGTCCGCGGGGTGGTGGGCGAACAGATCGATGAGGCGTTCGTCAGCGATGTCGGCGCTTCCTTCGCCCGACTCATGCGCGCCGAGGGCGCCCAGCGCGTGGTGATCGGCCACGACATGCGCGAATCCTCCCCCGCGCTGTCCGAGGCATTCGCGCAGGGCGTGCGGGCCCAGGGTCTGGATGTGGTGCACATCGGCCTCGCTTCCACCGACCAGCTCTACTTCGCCTCGGGCAAGCTCGGCTGTCCGGGGGCGATGTTCACCGCCAGCCACAATCCGGCGAAGTACAACGGCATCAAGCTGTGCCGCGCGAACGCGCTGCCCGTCGGCCAGGACACCGGGCTGGCGACCATCGCCGCCGAGGTGATCGAGGGTGTGCCCGCCTACGACGGCACGCCCGGCACCGCCACCAGCACCGATCTGCTCGCCGACTACGCGGACTACCTGCGCGAGCTGGTGAACCTCGACGGGATCCGTCCGCTCACCGTCGCGGTCGACGCGGGCAACGGCATGGGCGGGCACACCGTGCCCGCCGTCCTCGGCACCCTCGGACCGATCACCATCGTGCCGCTGTACTTCGAACTCGACGGCTCGTTCCCCAACCACGAGGCCAACCCGCTGGATCCGAAGAACCTCGTCGATCTGCAGGCGCTGGTCCGTTCCAGCGGCGCCGACATCGGCCTCGCCTTCGACGGCGACGCCGACCGCTGCTTCGTCGTCGACGAACGCGGCGAGCCGGTGTCCCCCTCGGCGATCACGGCCATCGTGGCCCAGCGTGAGCTGGCCAAGGAGCCGGGCGCCACCGTGATCCACAACCTGATCACCTCGCGCGCGGTGCCCGAGCTGGTCGAGGAGCTGGGCGGCAAGCCGGTGCGCACCAGGGTCGGGCACTCGTTCATCAAGCAGGAGATGGCCTCGACCGGCGCGGTATTCGGTGGCGAGCACTCGGCGCACTACTACTTCCGCGATTTCTGGGGTGCCGACTCGGGCATGCTGGCCGCGCTGCACGTGCTGGCCGCGCTCGGTGAGGGCACGCGCACGGTCTCGGACCTGATGGCCGCCTACGACGTGTACGCCGCCTCCGGCGAGATCAACTCGACCGTCGCCGACGCCGCCGAGCGCACCGCCGCGGTGCTCGCCGCGTTCGCCGACCGCACCGAGTCGGTGGACCGCATGGACGGCGTCACGGTCGATCTCGGCGGCCATGCCTGGTTCAACCTGCGCGCCTCGAACACCGAACCGCTACTCCGACTCAATGTCGAGGCCGGATCGCGCGACGATGTAAACGCACTCGTGACCGAGATCCTGAGCATCGTCCGCGCCTGACTGGGAAGATGAAACCAGTAGCAGTGGAATCACAGGCCCGGTATTCGGCCACGGCGGATTACGAGCATTGCCGGTGTCCGGCTGGAATAGTGGAGTCACGGACGACACAGCGCGATGAGGGGAGGTGGATTCGGCGATGATCGCTGGAACACCGGTATTCGACCTCGACGATGCCGAGTCGCTGGCGGCGGCCGACACCGCCGGCGCCCTGCGCTCGGCCGCTTCGGGCGGCGCCCAGGTGCGGGCCACGGCCGCTG
>NZ_BDBR01000008.1 GCF_001613085.1 Nocardia salmonicida NBRC 13393 | reverse complement strand
GCGGCGGCGAAGGCGGCGCGCGGGGACAGTCCGTGGCCGGAGGTGCGGTGGTGCACGGCCGCGCGCACCTGTTCCCACGGTTTCATGGCGGTCACGGGTGCGTCGGAACCGATGGCGAGGGAGATGCCCGCCGCCGCCATCGCCGAGAAGGGGTTGAGGCCCGCAGCGCGCTCGGCGCCGAGGCGCGTCGCGTACATCCCGTCGGGTCCGCCCCAGGCGGCGTCGAAGCCGGGCTGCACGGAGGCGATCACGCCGAGCGCGGCGAGCTGTTCGATCGCGGCGGCGTCGGTCATCTCCGCGTGCTCCACCCGGTGCCCGCGTGCGGCGATCGCCGGACCTCCGAGTTCGGCTGCGACACGGGCGAATCCGGCGACGACGGTATCCATGGCGGCGTCGCCGATGGCGTGGAAGCCTGCCTGGATGCCCGCCTCGGTGCACGCGTGGAGATGCGCGGTGACGGTGTCTTCGTCGAGGAAGCTCTTGCCGCAGCCCGCCGCGTCGGCGTAGGGCGCGCGCAGCAGTGCCGTGTGCGAGCCGAGTGAACCGTCGACGAACAGGTCGCCGCCGAGCGCGTGCACCCCGAGCTCGGCGATCAGGGCGCGCGCTTCGTCCGCGGTCCGCACGGCCTGACCCCAGTAGGCGCGCACGGCCACGCCGTGTTCGAACGCGAGCAGTTCGCGGATGTCGTCGCTGCCGGAGATATCGGGCCCCGCGCATTCGTGGACAGCGACGATGCCGTGTGCGGCCGCCGCGTCCAGAGCGGCCTTGCGCGCCGAATCTCGCTGGGCGCGAGTGAGTTCGGCGAGGGCGATCGTGCGAACCCGGTGGTGGGCGTCGGCACGCAGCAGTTCGCCGCGCTGATATCCGTCGCCGAGCTCGCCCGCCGCGTCGAGCAGCGCCGAGGACGCCACGGCCGAATGCGCGTCGACGCGCGCCAGGTAGACGAGCCTGCCCGCACCGGCGGCCTCGTCGAGTTCGGCGACCGTCGGCGGACGCTGTTCGGGCCAGGTGGTGTCGTCCCAACCCTCGCCGATGATCACCCCGTCCGGCTGATTCGCGGCGTGCGTACGGACCGTCTCGAGCAGTTCGGTCAGGGATCCGGCGCCACTCACGTCGAGCCCGGTCAGTTGCAGTCCCAGCGCGGTGACGTGCACATGCGGGTCGACGAACGCGGGCGCGACGAACGCACCGTCGAGGTCGACGATCTCCGCATCGGGATGCATCGCGCGTCCAGGCGCTTCAGCGCCCAGCCACACCACGGTGCCGTCGGTGACCGCCATCGCGGTCGCGTCCGGGGAACTGGAACTGTAGAAACGACCACCGATCAGCAACTGGGTACTCACGATGTCCCAGTCTGCCGTATCGGTGGATCGTCACCTCGGCAGGGACAGTCTCAGCCGGGCGGCGAGTGGGTCAGGTCGGCAGCGACAGCGCGGCGCGCACTTCGGCGTCGCCGAACCCGGCGGGACAGTGCCCACTCGCCTCTACGGCGATCAGTTCCAACCGCCACGCGGCGGTGGTGAAGTCCGACATCGACTGTCCGGCAGCGGCGCTCGCTCTACGCACCGCGTCGGCCAGTTCCTCGCTCACCGTAACGGTGATCTGCTCGGGGGCCATGTCGGTACTGTAGACCCTTCGCCGCCGAGCACGGGCATGTCGCTCAGAGCCTGGTCGAATTCAGGCGGGGCCGAGCGCGCGCGGGCCCGCGGTGTGACCGTCGTCGTACCACTGACCGACCACGGTGCCGTCCACCACATCGCCGTCGGCGTCGACCACCATCCCGCGATACGGCGAGGGCGCGAACGAGGGCAACGGACCGAAGCGCCGGGTACCGAGCTTCTCCAGCGCCGGTCGCAGCAGTGCCCTGGTCGGCGGGAACAGCGCGAGCAGGCCGACGAGTCCGGTGACCAGGCCGGGCACGAACAGCAGCACCGATCCGGTGGCGACGATCACGCCGTCGGCGACCGCGCTCTCGGCGGTCACCTCGCCGCGTGAGGCCCGCCGGAACCGGTCGAACACCCGCCTGCCCTGCCGTCCGAGCAGCACCAACCCCACGCCCGACACCGCGACCAGCGCGACCAGCGCCCAGCCGATGCCGATCAGCTGGGCGAGACCGACGAGGGCGGCGATCTCGACGACGAGGTAGAGGACGAACAGCAGGGCGGTCATGGCGATCCTTTCGGACGATCTATCCCGTCAACGCACGAGCACCCGATTTTTCTCCCGAGCGGGGGCGCGTGTTCAGCCACCGGGCCGGACGAGCCCGGTTTCGTAGGCCAGCACCACCGCCTGCACCCGGTCGCGCAAGCCGAGTTTGGTGAGCACCCGGCCGACATGTGTCTTCACCGTCGCCTCCGACAGGAACAGCGCCGCGGCGATCTCGGCATTCGAGCGGCCGACCGCGATCTGTTCGAGCACTTCACGTTCGCGGGCGGTGAGGACGTCGAGAATCTTCGGGTCGCGCAGACTCGTGGGGTCCTCGGCGACTAGCCGGTCCAGCAATCGCTTGGTGACCTTGGGCGACACCACCGCGTCACCGCCTGCGACGCTGCGGATGGCCGAGATGAGGTCCTCGGGCGGGGTGTCCTTGAGCAGGAATCCGCTCGCGCCGGCGCGCAGGGCACCGAGAGCGTGTTCGTCGAGGTCGAAGGTGGTCATCACGAGTACCCGCACACCCTCGCCCGCGGCCACGATCCGCGCGGTGGCGGTCACGCCGTCGACGACGGGCATCCGCACATCCATCAGCACCACATCGGGGCGCAGTTCGCTGGCCCGCCGCACGGCCTCGTCGCCGTTGCCCGCTTCGCCGATCACCTCGATGTCGGGGTGTGCGCCCAGTACCATTTTCAGGCCCATCCGCATGAGTTCCTGATCGTCCACCACGAGCACGCTGATCGGCATTGCCTCACCCTAATGCGCACGGCAGCGCAGCGTCCTTCGGTTATTTCGCGTAAGTCAGTCCGTTTCGGAGCGCAGCGGGAGGTCGGCCCGTACCCGCCAGCGGCCGTCGTCGAGTCTGCCCGCGCTCAGGGTGCCGCCGAGCACCGCGACTCGCTCGCGCATCCCGACCAGCCCCATCCCGGCACCGGGAATCTCGGCGCCGGGGCTCACCTGCGCGGGAACGCCGCCGCTGTCGGTGACCTCGACAAGGATGTCCTCGTCGCGCCGATGCACCCGGACCACGGCCTTCGGCTCTGTTCCCGCGTGGCGCAGGGTGTTGGTGAGCGATTCCTGCACGATGCGGTGCAGCCCGAGGCTCACCTCGGGGGCGATGTCGTCGAGTTCACCGGTCAGTTCGAGGTCGACGGCCAGACCCGCCTCGCGCATCATCTGGGCCAGCTTCGCGATACCCGCGCTGCCGTGTTGGGGCAGCAGTTCCGGGGCGTGCTCGGTGCGCAGCAGCGCGACGGTGCGGCGAAGCTCGCGCAGGGCCTCGCGCCCGGTTCCCGCGATGGTGGCAAGCGCGCGTTCGGCGGTTTCGGGGTCCTCGCGCAGGGCGTATTTGGCGCCGTCGGCCTGCACGATGATGACGCTCACCGCGTGCGCGACCACATCGTGGAGTTCGCGGGCGATGCGGGTGCGTTCGGCGGCGACCGCGTCGTGCGCGCGACGTTCCTTGTCGTAGTCGGCGACCGCGAGTCGGGCCGCGACCTCGGAGTCGTAGGCGTGCCGGGCGCCGTTGAACTCGGCCAGCGTCCAGCACAGCGCGTAGATGAGCCCGGCCATCGCCAGATCTCCACCCCGTGGCTGGTCGAGCAGCAGGACCGACAACGCCATGTCGAGCGCGAGGAAGGCGAGGAAGATGAGGCCCTCACGTCGGCCCACGTAGGCGACGAGCGTGTAGAGCATCACCCCGAGGCCGATCAAGGCGACGTGGTCGGCGGAGTGTTCATCGGTCAGGTAGCCGATCAGGGTGTTCAGCAGCGACAGCACCAGCAGCGCCGCCGAGACCGCCCGCGGGTACACCCGGCGCAGGATCAGCGGCAACGGCAGAATCACCGAGAAGAACAGATAGACGACCTTGTTGCGTTCGTCGCCCACCCCGAGGGCGTCGAGCAGCAGGAGCAATCCCGCGAGAATCGAGTCGGCGACGATGGGTCGTCCGCGTAGCCACAGGCTGAACCGGCGCACGGGGCCAGCGTAGCCCCGGCTGGCTTTCCGGCCGTGATCTTGATTGCCTGGACGCGTGCAACTCGGAGACTGGACGGTCCTACTGGTGGCCGCCGCGGCGGCGGGCTGGGTCGACGCCGTGGTCGGCGGCGGTGGGCTGATCATTCTGCCGACGCTGTTCCTCGTCGTCCCCGGCATCGCACCGCAGACCGCGCTCGGCACCAACAAGCTCGCCGCCCTGGCGGGTACCGCGACCGCGGTGGCGACCTTCGCGCGCAGGGTGCCGATGCAGTGGAAGGTCCTGCTGCCCGGTGCGGTGATCGCCGCGATCACCGCCGCGTGCGGCGCGGCGGCGGTCTCGCTGATCGACCGCGAGCTGTTCATCCCCCTGGTGATGGTGGTGCTCGTGGGCGTGGCGGTGTTCGTGACCTTGCGTCCCTCGGTCGGCCTGACGATGGCCACCCATCCGCCGACGCGGCGCAGGGTGATCCTGGTCGTCGGCCTCGCATCAGGCCTGATCGGCCTCTACGACGGACTGCTCGGACCGGGCACCGGCACCTTCTTGATCATCACCTTCGCGACGCTGCTCGGCACCGAGTTCGTGCGGGCGGCGGCGATGGCGAAAGTGATCAACTGTGGGTCGAACGTGGGTGCGCTGCTGTTCCTCGGCGCGACCGGCCACATCCTGTGGGGCCTGGGCGCGGGCATGGCGGTGGCCAATGTCATCGGTGCGCTGATCGGTTCGCGGATGGCATTGGCCAAGGGCGCCGAGTTCGTTCGGATCGTGTTGCTCGTCGTCGTGGTGGTGATGGTGATCCGCTTGGGGTGGCAGCAGTTCGGTTAGCGCACCGGCTCCGACGGCGCGGAGGCGGCCAGCCAGGGCTGCAGGACCCGCGAGGTGGTCTCGTGGATCTTGCGGTGCAGGCGTTCGCCGTCGTCGACGCCGTGCTGGGGCTGTTGGAACAGCACGGTCAGCGCCCCCGATACCGCGCCGACCACGGCGCCGACCAGCGCCGCGGCGCCGACCTCGTCGAGTTCGTGCGGGAACGCGAGGTGCAACTGATGGGCGATCTCGCGCTGCGCGACCAATTGCGCGTGCGCGGCACGACCACTCACCGAGGGGACAGTGCGCGAGACCCGCGCCCGCAGCGCGGCCACCCGCGAGCTGATGTCGTCGACGAGGCGTTCGCCGGGATTGTCGCCCGCGGCGCGCAGGGCCCGCAGCAACACCTCCACCGGTCGCTCACCGGGCCGACGCGTGGCGATGGCGGCGACCGCCGCGCGCACCCGTTCATCGCTCTCGGGGAAGAGCAGATCTTCTTTGCTCGCGAAGTAGTTGAAGAAGGTTCGGGTGCCGACCTCGGCCTCGGCCGCGATCTCGGCGACGGTCGTTTCCTCATACCCTCTGGCCTCGAACAATTCGACGGCGGCCACGAGGATCGCACGACGGGTTCGTTCCCTTTTTCGATCACGCAGGGCAGATGGCGGCACGGCGGGGACCCTACGGCATTTTCGGCGTCGCTCGCGGGATGACCGGAGTCCGCGCGTCACGACGACAACCGACATGACGGTGCGCCGGAAGCGGTTGCGGCGCACATGTGTCGGTGGCACCGGTTAGCGTAGGGGCGGTGAGGGATACCACGACTTCCAGAGATGTGGATGCGGAGTTCCGCGCGCTCGGGCTCACTACCCTGGCCGAAGCCGCGCTGTCGGCGGCCCGCGCGGCAGGGGCCGAGCATGCCGATCTACGCGTGCAACGCTTGGTGTCACAGTCGATCCGGTTGCGCGACGGTCGCGTCGAAGCCGTCACCGACGCCACCGAGCTGGGGCTGGCGGTGCGCGTGATCGTCGACGGCACCTGGGGTTTCGCTTCCCACGCCGCGCTCACGCCCGAGATCGCCGCCGAGGTCGCGCGCCGCGCGGTGACCGTGGCGAGGGCGCTGCGTTCGCTGAATCGGGAGCGCGTCGAACTGGCCGACGAGCCGCGCTATGACGACGTCTCATGGGTCTCGGCCTACGACCTCGACCCGTTCGCGGTGCCGACGGCCGACAAAGTGGCGCTGCTGCAGGACTATTCGGAACGCCTGTCGGCCGCCGATGGCGTCGACCATGTCACCGCCTCGGTCTTGCAGGTCAAGGAGCAGACGTTCTACGCCGACACCGCGGGTTCGTCGATCACCCAGCAGCGGGTGCGCCTGCACCCCCAGTTGGCCGCGGTCACCGTCGATTCCGCGTCCGGGGTGTTCGAGACGATGCGCACCCTGGCCGCGCCCGCGGGCCGCGGCTGGGAGTACGTCACCGGCGCCGACGGAACCTGGGACTGGACGAGCGAACTCGCCCAGATCCCCGGCTGGCTGGCCGAGAAGGTGAAGGCGCCCAGCGTTGTCGCGGGCCCCACCGATCTGGTGATCGACCCGACGAACCTGTGGCTGACGATCCACGAATCCATCGGCCATGCCACCGAATACGACCGCGCGATCGGCTACGAATCCGCGTACGCGGGGACCTCGTTCGCGACTCCCGATCAGCTCGGCACGCTGCGGTACGGCACGCCGATCATGCACGTCACCGGTGACCGCATCCAGGTCAACGGCTTGAGCACCGTCGGTTACGACGACGAGGGCGTGGCGGGCCAGCAGTGGGATCTGGTGCGTGACGGCATCCTGGTCGGCTACCAGCTCGACCGCGTGTTCGCCCCACGTCTCGGTCTCGACCGCTCCAACGGTTGCTCGTATGCCGATTCGCCGCACCATGTTCCGATCCAGCGGATGGCGAACGTGTCGTTGCAGCCCGATCCCGAACGTGACACCAGCACCGCCGAGTTGATCTCGCGGGTGCAGGACGGCATCTACATCATGGGCGACAAGTCGTGGTCGATCGATATGCAGCGCTACAACTTCCAGTTCACCGGTCAGCGATTCTTCCGCATTCGCAACGGCGAACTGGACGGGCAACTGCGCGATGTCGCCTACCAGGCGACGACCACCGATTTCTGGGGGTCGATGGAAGCGATCGGCGGACCGAGCACCTGGCAGCTCGGTGGCGCGTTCAACTGCGGTAAGGCACAGCCCGGTCAGGTGGCGGCGGTGAGCCACGGCTGCCCGTCGGTGCTGGTGCGCGGGGTCAACATTCTCAATACCCGGACGGAGGGCGGTCAGTGAACGAGGGTCTGTTCCCGGCGGGCGCGGTGGTCGAGCGTGCGCTGGCGGCATCGAAAGCCGACGAGGCGATCGTGATCGTCACCGACGCGCACGATGCGTCACTGCGGTGGGCCGGCAACTCGATGACCACTAATGGTTCGTCGATCTCGCGGGATTGGGCGGTGATCTCGGTGTTCCGTGACGGCCCGAACACCGCGCGGGTCGGCTCCATCAGCTCCACCAGTGTCGACCCCACCGAGATCGAGGCCGTGGTACGCGCCAGCGAGCAGGCCGCTCGCACGGCGGCCCCCGCCCGCGACGCGATGCCGCTGCTCGAACCCACCGACGACGACACCGCCACCTGGGATCAGGCGCCCGGCGCCACCGAGATCGCGGTGTTCACCGGGTTGGCGCGCGAGCTGTCCACCGGATTCGACGGCACCGATCGCCTCTACGGTTTCGCCCACCACCAGGTGCACACCACCTGGCTGGGCACCTCGACCGGTATCCGCCGACGGTTCAGTCAACCCACCGGTTCGGTGGAGATCAACGGCAAGCGGGGCGAGGGCAAGGAGCTGGCGAGCGCGTGGGTGGGTGTCGGCACCGCCGACTTCACCGACGTCGACACCCCGGGTCTGCTGGCCGAGCTGTCGCGGCGCCTCGACTGGTCCAAGCGCCGCATCGAGCTGCCCGCGGGCCGCTACGAGACCCTGTTGCCGCCGTCGTCGGTCGCCGATCTGATGATCTATCTGGCGTGGAGCATGGAGGGCCGTGGTGCGCACGAAGGCCACACCGCGTTCTCCCGCGCCGGTGGCACGCGTGTCGGTGAGCGGCTCAGCGACATCGCGCTGACCCTGTTCTCGGACCCGAATGCGAGCGGTCTCGAGTACCGGCCGTTCGTGGCGACGCCGTCGTCGTCGGAGTCGCTGTCGGTGTTCGACAACGGACTGTCCGCGCAGCGGGTGGACTGGATCAGTGACGGCGTCATCGAATCGCTGGTCTATCCGCGTGCGACGGCTGCCGAATTCTCCGCCCCCGCAACAGTTCCCGGGGAGAACCTGCTGCTCACCGGCGGCGGCGACGCGTCGCTGGACGACATGATCGCGCGCACCGAACGCGGTCTGCTGCTCACCTGCCTCTGGTACATCCGCGAGGTCGACCCCGCCACGCTGCTGCTCACGGGATTGACCCGTGACGGCGTCTACCTCGTCGAGGACGGCCAGGTGACCGGCGCGGTCAACAACTTCCGCTTCAACGAGAGTCCGCTCGACCTGCTGCGGCGGGTGTCGGAAGCGGGCGCCACCGAGATCACCCTCCCCCGGGAGTGGAAGGACTGGTTCACCCGCACCGCCATGCCCCCGCTGCGTATCCCCGATTTCCACATGTCGTCGGTGAGCCAGGCCACCTAGCGGGTGCGGGCGCGCATCGGGTCGACCGACTTCGCCGTGGTCGGCGCGTGAAAGCATGATCGGGTGACTGGTATCCGGATGTTCGCCACCGACCTCGACGGCACCTTGCTGCGCTCCGATCGCACCGTCTCGCCGCGTACCGCCGAGGCCATGGCCGGTGCGCAGGCAGCGGGCATCGAGGTGGTGTGGGCGACGGCGCGTGCCCGCCATTCGGTGCACGAGTTGGCGCAGTCGTGCGGTTTCCGCGGTAAAGCGGTGTGTGCCAACGGCGCTGTGCTGCTCGACCTCGCCGACGGCACACCGGAGATCCTCGACACCGTCTCGATCGACACCGGCGCGGCGGGTGCGGTGATGGCGCAGATCCGCGCGCTGATTCCCGGTGTCGTCTTCGCCAATGTGGCCGCCACCCGGTTCGTCGCCGAGCCCGCCTATGCCGCCCTGTGCAAGTTCACCGATCATCACCGGAATCCGCACGAGATGGAATTGTCGGACACCTTGCCGACGGGCGTCGACGCGATGGTGAAGATCGTCGCCCGTCATCCCGAGCTACCGGGCGCGCAGCTGTACCGCGAGGCGGTGGCGGCCGGGATCACCGGAGTGGAGTTGACCCACTCCGGTGCCGCCTATATGGAGATGGCCGCGGAGGGTGTGTCGAAGGCCAGCGCGCTGGCCCGATTGTGCGCGCTCGACGGCATCCACCTCTCGGAGGTCGCGGCCGCGGGGGACGCGCTCAACGATGTCGCCATGCTGACCTGGGCGGGTACCGCGCTGGTTCCGGCCAACGCGGTACCCGAGGTCATCGCGCTGGCCGACCGAGTGCTCCCGACCAACGACGAGGACGGTGTCGCCACCTATCTGGAGGAATTGGTGGGTTCGTCATCGCGCCACTCGGCTAGCTGACAGGTGTCGGCGCCCGACCCACGCTGAGGTGCAGGATCGTATCCGTCGCGTCCACGGTGTCGGTATCCAGCGGGAAGTATCCCTGCTCCTGGGTGACGTCGGTGCGGGTTCGTCCGGGTCCGATTTCGGCCGCCGGGACCAGACCCCACGTGTCGATGCGGTTCTGCAGCGTGTGTTCGAAAGTACCCGGCGCGGGTTCGGCGAGTTCGAGGCCGTCACTGCGTCCCAGGCTGCCGAGAATCACCCCGTAGTGCTCCCCCAGTAGCGATCCGACGATCGCCCCCGCACCGGACCAGACGAGCTCCATCGACCCCATCTGCATGACGCTGGTGTTGCGCCGCAGGTGCAGGTTGTGCGAGTACACCAGGGTCGGCCCACGGCGCGCTTCGATGGACCGGATGTCGAGCAGGTTCTGGGCCATGAGTGCGTCGCGGGAGGCGGCCAGGCTGTTCCATCGCACGCCGTCCTCGGTCGGCTGAGCCGCCTGCCGGTGATAGCGGAGCAAGCCGAGTCCGGCGGTGAGATGGACTTCCGCCCTTCGCCACTCGGCGAGCGACGTGGCGGCGATCCGCTCCGGCGCGCGCGTGTAGAGAAGGGTGAGCAGGTCGTCGGCGATCACCCGCAACCGCTCGGCCTCGGGGGTGGTACCGGGCGAGACGTTCGCGTCCAGGACCGCTTCGGCGCGGCTCCATCGCTCGTCGCTGCCGGCAGGTCCGCTGATGTCGAAGTCGAGCTCCAGGTAGTCGCGGGCGAATTCGAGATAGGTCCGTGGGCTGGGCGCACTCATCGTTTCCATCGCGGCGTCGAATCCGTAGAAGCCGACCTGCTCTTCGGCCGGGAGGCCCGCGTTGTGGTCGCGCAGCCAAGCGACCAGTTCCCGGTTGCCTGCGAGTTCGCCGAATTCGTGCGAAAAGCCTGTTCGCATCACCTCGTCGAAGGCACCGTGGCCGCCTCGAACGAACTCGTCCACGGCGAGCGCGGCAACCCGATCAGTTTCCAGAGCGATCGATCGGAACCCACTGGCCACCAACTCGACGAACAGTTCGTTGCGGACCGACGCGAAGCCGGGTTCCTTGTGCGTCGGTTCCCCGAGCGCCAGCAGTTCACAGGACGAGCGGACGAAGTCGCTGATTTTCTGACTCATATCTGTCAATCGTATCGTTGAAAGAACGGTTGAGACTTGATCAGGCACTCTTCGCACGCTATGTCGTAAAGTCTCAAAACAGTGAGAACCCTACGACCGTCCGACCTAGCCCGCGAGCACGCGATTTCGACCCAGGCAGTCCGCAACTACGAACAGGACGGCTGCCTCCCACCGGCCGAGCGCACCCCCACCGGCTATCGGATCTACACCGAACTGCACGCGACAGCGCTGCGCACCTACCTGACCCTGATCCCCGCCTACGGCCACGCGACCGCGGGCGACATCATGCGCGCCCTGCACGAGGCCGACCTCGACAAAGCCCTCACGATCATCGATCGCGGGCACAGCAGCCTCCTGAGAGACCGCGAGACCCTCACCTCGGTGCACCGAGCCGTCGATCACCTGATCGCCGAATCGAGCTCTGACACAACACATTCAGCGGGCACGAGAACCATCGGCGAACTCGCCCATCACCTCCGGGTCACCCCGGCCACCCTCCGAGCCTGGGAAGCGGCGGGCATCCTGTCCCCCGACCGCGATCCGGCCACCGGGTATCGCCGCTACGGCCCCACCGACCTCCGCGATGCCGAACTGGCGCACATCCTGCGCCGCGGCCACTACCGCCTCGACCACATCGCCACCGTCATCGGGCAGATCCGCGCCGCGGGCAGCACCGAAGCGTTGGCGAAAGCCCTCGCCGACTGGCGAGCCGGACTCACCGCCCAGGGCATCGCCATGCTCGACGCCGCCGCCGCGCTGAGCCGATATTCGGCCGTGCCGCGCCACTAGTACCGCGCCGCGCACCGATCGCGATCCACTCGGCGGGCGCACCGTCCCCGCCCCGGCGCGCCCGACTGACCTGTTCAGACCCGCTCGAGCACCGCCGACGCGCCGATGCCGCCTGCCGCGCAGATCCCCAGCAGTGCGGTCTCTTTCCCCGTGCGGGCCAGTTCGTTGGCCATGGTGGTGACCATGCGGGCACCGGTGGCGCCGAAGGGATGACCCAGCGAGATCGAGCCGCCGTGCACGTTCAGCTTGTCGATGTCGACGGAGCCGACGGGCTCGTCACGATCGAGACGGGCTTTGGCCCAGTCGGTGCTCTCGAGCATGCGCAGCACCGAAATAGTCTGCGCGGCAAAGGCTTCGTGGATATCGACGAGGTCGATGTCGGCCAGGGTCATGCCCGCTTTGTCGAGGGCGCGCGGCATCGAGATCGCGGGACCGATGAGGACCTGATCGGCGGGGTCGACGCTGACGAAACTCCAGGAGCGGAAGGCGGCCTGCGGGGTTAACCCGAGGGCGCGCGCCTTCTCCTCGCTCATCAGCAACACCGCCGACGCACCGTCGGTGAGCGGGCTGGCATTGCCCGCGGTGACCGTACCGTTCTTCTCGAACACCGGCTTCAGGGTGGCGAGCTTCTCGATACTGGTGTTCGCGCGGACGAGTCCGTCGACGTCGATCAGCGTGCCCGACGGGGTGGTGACCGGCACGACCTCGTCGTCGAAACGCCCCGAGGCGATCGCGGCCGCGGCACGCTGGTGCGATCGGGCGGCGAAAGCGTCCTGATCAGCGCGCGAGATCCCGTTGATGCGGGCCATCTTCTCCGCGGACTCGCCCATCACCTCGCCGGTGGTGCGCTCGGAGATCTTCGGCTGACGCGGCAGGATGTCGGTGAACGGCGCGAGCTGACGGACCACGTCGAGGTAGTCCATCGCCCTGGGCTTGCCCAGCGCCACCGGCGCGACCGCGTGCACGACCTTCTGCGGCAGCTTGATCTCGGCATTGCTGGTGGAGTCGCTACCGCCGGCGATCATGATGTCGTACTCGCCGCGCTCGATCGCCGCGGCCGCCGAGGTCACCGCCTGCAGACCGGACGCGCACGCGCGGGTGACCGTGTACCCCTCGCAACCGAAGTCCAGGTTCAGGTCCAGGGCGATCTCGCGCGCGATATTCGGCGCGTGACTGGGCAGGACCACCCCGCCCCAGACGATCGACTGGATCTCGCCGGGCGCGATCCCGGTCCGCTCGATCAACCCCTGGACGGCCGCACCGGCCAGGGCGATGCTGTCGAGGCGGGTGAAGTCGGTGAACGCGCGCACGAAGGGGGTGCGAGCACCCGCGACGACAACGGCGCGGCGGCGCTTCTCGGCCATGGGGATCCTCTCGAAGAGCGAGTGAACCCCCACGGTATCCGATACCGGCAGTACTAGGTACTGATTCCGGGAACGGGATCAGGCCGGAGTGATCTCGATGCCGATCGTGCCCGCTTTCCCGCGGCGCAGATTGCTGGCAAGGATCACCAGCGGGCCGGTCAGCCAGTACTTACGGCGCACCCCCGACCGCACCTGCTCGGTTTCGGCGGCGTCGAGCAGTCGGGCGGTCCCGGTGACGACGGCGCCGTGTGCGGCTCCGCGCGCGTTGCACGGTTGCAGCGTCACCTCCGGATTGCGCCGGATGCGCTTCACTTTCCAGCTGTCGGTGACCGTCCAGACATACAGCTTGTCCTCGCGGGCGACAGCCCACAGCGGCGTCCCGACCGGTGTGCCGTCTTTGCGGAAGGTGGTGAGGAGTACGTAATTCGCGGTCGCCAGTTCGCCGAGGCGGTTAGTCATGCCCGCAGCCTAATGGGCGCGGGGCCGGTCGAAAGATTATGGGCGCTCGCGCGAAAGTCTTCGTAGCCTCGCAAGCGAATCGACTCTCTGGCGAAAGGCCGACGATGACCGATACCGCGGTACCCCTGCTGTGGAGCGGAGACCTGCCGAGCACCCTCGAGTTCTACCGGGCGCTCGGCTACACCGTGACCTATGAGCAAACCCGCCCCTATGTCTACGGCGCGATCGAACACCATGGCTGTGCCCTGCATTTCGCGCCCGCGCCGAAGGGCATCGAGCTGCCGGTGGAGCACGCGGGCGCGCTGGTGATGGTCGACGACGTGGCCGCACGCCATGCCGAGTACACCGCCGCACTGCGCGCCCACTACGGCAGGATTCCGAGCAAGGGTCGCCCGCGGATCACCCGATTCCGTCCGGGTCAGTCCCGGTTCTCCCTGGTCGACCCGGTCGGCAACACCGTCCTCGTGATCCAGCGCGACAAGCCCATGGAACTCGAGTACGGCGGCTCGCGCGAGCTCGAAGGCCTGACCCGGGTTCTCGACAATGCCCGCATCCTGCGCGATTTCAAGAACGACGACCGCGCGGCCACCCGCGTTCTGGAGACCGGCTTGCGCCGGTTCCGCACCACCGCGACAGCGCTCGACCGTGCTCGCGCCTACACCGCCCTCGCCGAACTCGCCGTCGTCGCCGGGGACACCGAACGGCTCGCGCACTGGAAAGCCGAACTCGACACCGTCGAATTGACCGACGAGGAGCGCGCGGCGATCGCTGACTATCTGCTCACGGCCGCGCCTACCCCGACCGACTGAACCGGCCTGGTGTCCGGTCGGCCAGTAGGCTTCGACCATGCGCGGTCGATCGAAGGAACTCACCACCCGTCGGCGGCGGAACCGTTGTCTGGCAACAGCAGTCACGGTTGCCGCCGCCCTCGGGGTCGGCCCGGTGGGTACCGCACAGGCCGGTGCGCCGTCGTGCGCCGACGGCTGGCACGCCGAGGTGCTGGCGGCCGATCTCGGCGGCTTGGAGAATCTCGAAGACGACGGCCGCGGCGGCTTCTACCTCAGTGGCATCGTTCGCGGCGAGCTCCTGCACGTGGCCGCCGACGGGCAGGTCACCACCATCCGCACCGGCCTTGACAACCCCGCCGGGCTGCGGCTGATCGGCGAGGACCTCTATTTCGTCACCGGTGACGGCACCACACCGAACGGCGGCGGCACCCTGAGCCGACTCCACCTCGGCACCGGCGAAGTCACCGTCCTGCTTCCGAATCTGGTGCAGCCCAACGGATTGCTCCTGCTCCCCGATGGCGACCTGCTCATCTCCCAGCTCTCCGTCCCCTGGCCCCCGGTCGGCATCAGCCGCTACCGCCCCGCCACCGGCGAATTCACCCTCGCCTGGTCCCCCGTGCCCCGCCCCAACGGCCTCGCACTCGCACCCGACCACCAGGCAGTGATCACCGAGGACGTCGCGACCTCCCAACTCCTGCGAGTCCCCCTCGACGCCCCCGACCGCCCCACCCCCATCGCCACCGTGAACGACGGCCTGCTGCCCGCACTCGACGACCTCGATGTCACCGCCGCCGGTCTCGCCTTCGTCACCGGCGACTATTCCGGCAGCGTCTACCAGGTCGACCCGACGACAGGCACCTGGTGCACCCTCGCCACCGGCTGGACCACCCCGCGCGGCCCCCTCCCCACTCCGCCGCCCATCGGCCCCACCTCTGCCCGCCTCGCCCCCGACCCCACCACCGGAGCTTGGTCCCTCTACGTCACCAGCATCGACGGCACACTCCGCCGTCTCCGCCCGCCTGCCGCACTGGACCTCACTCCCTCCTCCCTCCACTGAACACCTCGACCGATGGCCGGTCAGCGGGGCCGCTCGGCCCGGAAACGGAACATGGCACGGCCGGATTCGACGTCGATACCCGTGAAGCCTGCCGATGCCAGTCGGTCGGCGAGGGTATCCGGCGGGACCGGCACACACATGTCACCCAGGTGCTGGAGCCGAAACAGCCGATTGTCGAGGCCGTCCGAGCCTGCGAAGACACCGCCCGGTCGCAATGCCCGCAGCGCTTCGGCGAATCGGGTGCGTAGACGCGCGGCCAGCACCGGGTCGATCTCCAGACCGGCGAGGGAGACCGTCCGGTCCGGCGGGCCGGTCGACGTCATCCCGATCGGCGCACCGCTGCCGACCGACCCACGAGCTCGCGTGGTCGCCGAGGCCCTGCTCGACAACCCCGGCGACGACGACCGCACCCTCGTAGATCGGGGTCCGCACGCCGCGGCCGGCTCCCGCACCCTGGCCCGCGCGTTCCGTGCCGAGACACCGGCATGACCTCCGCGCAGTGGCGGGCCCAGATCCGCCTGGCCGCCTCGCTGACGCCCCTGGCCGACGGTGTACCGGTGACCCGCATCGCCGCCCGGGTCGGCTACCGCAGTGCCAGCGCCTACGTAGCCGCGTTCCGCCGAGCGGTCGGCACCTCGCCGGGCCAGTACTTCGCCCGTTAGCCACTCGCTCGACAGGCTACCGAGAACCCGGATCGATCGGGGTTTCGCGCAGCGTGCGGCGAGCAGTGGCGTAATGCCGATCTTCGTGGTGCACTGGCGGATTCGGCTATCGGGAGGTCAGCGTGCGATCGGCACCGCAGTGGGCACAGCAGGACGGGTTCGGGATTCGGGTCGATTGGGGGCGGACCGGGGCGGCGGTGCTCGGACCGGGGGCCGGATGTCTGGTGGTGATCGATGTGTTGTCGTTCACGACGTCGGTGTCGGTGGCTACCGCGGCGGGTACCGCGGTGTTCCCGTATCGGTGGCGTGATGACTCGGCGCGGGTCTTCGCCGAGGAGAACGCCGCCGAACTGGCCGTCGGACGGCGGGAGGCCGGTCCGTGGTCGTTGTCGCCGGCGGCGATCCGGCGGGCACCGTTCACTTCCCGACTGGTATTGCCCTCGCCCAACGGCTCCACCATCGCCGCCGCGGTCGAGGGGACGCCGGTCGTCGCGGCGTGCCTGCGCAATGTCAGTGCGGTCGCCGACTGGCTCGTCGCCCACCATTGGGGCACTCCCGATCAACCGATCGCGATCATCGCCTCGGGCGAGCACTGGCCGGGCACCGATACCGTGCGACCGGCGCTCGAGGACTGGCTCGGCGCCGGTGCGCTCGCTGCCGCGCTGATCGATCGCGGCCTCACCACACCCTCACCCGAAGCACACACGGCGGCAAACGCATTCCAGGCGACAGCGGACGTCGGCGCCTCGATCGTCGACTGCGCGTCCGGCCGCGAACTCGCCGCGATCGGCTTCGCCGACGATGTGGCCATCGCGATCGAACGGGATGCCGACTCCACGGTTCCGGTGCTCACCGACAACGCCTTCGTCGACACCCGACGCGGATAGCCGGCCTGGAACCGCAGGTCAGTCCTGTGCGGTGAGGATCCGCGGGCCGTCGGCGGTGACGGCGATGGTGTGCTCGCTGTGCGCACAGCGAGAGCCGTCGGCGGAGCGGATGGTCCATCCGTCGGCGTCGGTGTAGACCTTCGCGGTGCTCGCCGCGAACCACGGCTCGATCGCCACGGTGAGGCCGGGCCGCAACCGGAACCCCCGGCCCGCCCTGCCGTCGTTGGCGATATGCGGATCCTCGTGCATGGTCCGCCCGAGTCCGTGCCCACCGAACTCGGTGTTGACCGGATATCCGTACCCGCGTGCGACATGCGCGATCGCGGCGGAGATGTCACCGATCCGGTTGTCCGGCTGCGCGGCCGCGATCCCGGCGGCCAGAGCTTCCTCGGTGGCCCGTACCAGGCGCTCGTCCGCGGGCGCCGGGGCCCCGACGATGAACGAGATCGCCGAGTCGGCGACCCACCCGTCGATCGACACGGCCAGATCAGCCGTCAGCAGGTCTCCGTCGCGCAGCACGTAGTCGTGCGGAAGTCCGTGCAGCACAGCATCGTTCACCGCCAGGCACACCGTATTGCGGAACGGCCCGCGCCCGAACGACGGCGAGTAGTCCCAGTAGCACGACACCGCGCCGCGCTCGCGAATCCGCTCCCGCACATACGCTTCCAGCTCGAGCAGGTTCACCCCGACCGCCGCACGGTCGCGCACTCCGGCCAGCACGTCGGCGACGAACCGGCCGGTCACCCGCATGCGCTCGATCTCCGCGGGCGATTTCAACTCCACCATCACGCCTCCAATTGGTATTTTCATACCGACACTAGCGGCGCCGGTATAAAAATACCAATCTCAGCGGTTCAGATTGCCCATGTCCACGGGGATCTGCGCCCCGGTGATCTGACTCGCCTCGTGCGAGCACAACCACGCCACGGTCGCCGCGATCTCCTCGGGCTGACAGATGTGGCTGGGGAGCGCGTTCATGAAGATAGGCGCGAGGGTGGCGCCGTACTCCTCGAACAGTGGCCCCATCTCGTTGATCTGCATGCCGGTCGCCACCCCCGCCGGGTGGATGGTGTTCACCCGGATCCGGTGTGCGCCGAGCTCGTTCGCCATCGTCTTGGCCAGCCCCGTGATCGCGTGCTTGGTCGCGACGTAGTGGCCGGTGAACGGAATGCCCTTGATGCCCGCCACCGAACTGGTGAACACCATCGCGCCGCCCTCGCCCTGCGCGATCAGGTGTGGCACAGCGGCTTTCGCGGTGTGAAACACGCCCGTGAGGTTGACGTCGATGGTCTCGCGCCACTGCTCGGCGGTGATCTCCCACGACATCGCCGCCGAACAGATCCCCGCGTTGGCCACCACCACATCGAGCCTGCCCAACTGCTCGATGCCCGCCGTCAGCGCCGCCGAGAGCGCGTCGAAATCGCGCACGTCGACCTTGCTCGCGACGATCTTGCCGCCTGCCGCTTCGACCAGCTTCACGGTCTCGGCCAGATCCGCCTCCGTCGCGCCCGCGTAGCTGGTGCTGGCGAACTCCGCGCACGCGTCGATCGCGATCACGTCGGCGCCTTCCTCGGCGAAACGCACCGCCTCCGCCCTGCCCTGCCCGCGTGCCGCTCCCGTGACGAAAGCGACCTTGCCCTCGAACCGTCGTGTCATTCCCATGCCTTTCGAGCCTCGATGTCCTCCCTTGACACCTACCACCGCCACCGCCCCGGGCGAGGCGAAACGGAGATCCCTACTCAACTTGGCCAACCTGTTCGCGAGGACATACCATCGGTCGCATGGTCCGTCTCCCGCTCAGCCCCGCGCAGGTCGAAGCGGGCCGCCGTCTCGGCCGCCGCCTTCGCACCGCACGCGGCGATCGCGACCTCGCCGAGGTTGCCCTGCGAGCTGGTATCTCCCCGGAGACGCTGCGCAAGATCGAGTCGGGCCGACTGCCCTCCCCGGCCTTCGGCACTGTCGTCGGCCTCGCCGAGGCCCTCTCGATCCCCCTGGCCGAACTGGCCGAGTCCTACCGCGACGAGCAGGTCGCCGAGTCCGCCTGACCGTCCCGCGTCGACCTCGACCGCCTACCGGCGGTTCATCGACTCCTCGTTGTCGTATCCCAGCGTCACATCGTGGGTGATCTCGCCGCGCGTCACCGAGACCTGGCTCGCGACGGGTGGGTATCCGCGCGCGACCACGGTGTACTCCCCTTCGGGCAGGTCAGGGACCAGATACCGGCCCTTCTCATCGGTGCGCGCCGTCGCCGCCGGATCGCCACCAGAGTCCAGCACGGTGATCTGTACGTCGGGGACGGGGCGCTCGCCGTCCACCCAGGCCGAGCCGAGCAGAATCGCCATCGGTTCGAGGTCGATATCGCGCTGTAGCGAACCCGTCTCCGGCACGGTCAGCGCGACCGCCGAGGGACGCATGTGGTCGGCCACCGCGACCAGGGTGTAGGTGCCGCTCACGACGTCGCGGCACACGTAGTTACCGTCTTCGCCGGTGATCGCCGCGCCCACCACCTCGCCCTCGGGGTCGGTGAGCGTGACCGTGGCGCCCCAGAGCGGTTCGCCGCGGCGCGCCGACCGCACGATCCCGGTGAGTTCGCCCGCGCCGGTCAGCATCAGGTCGACGTGCTGGGCGCGCTCGCCGATCGACACGCTCACCGCCTCGGGCTGATGGCCGGCCGCGGCGGCGATGAGCACATAGTTGCCCGGTCGCGGCGCCTCGATCACGTACGCGCCGTCGGCATCGCCGTTGCCGCGGGCCACCTGGCGCCCGTGCTGGTCGATCAGGGTGAGCGTGGCGGCGGGCACCGGACGCGCGTCGTCGCGGCGCAACAGTCCCGCGATCACCCGACCGCTCGAGACGGGGTGCAGTTTCCCGGCCATCTCGTGCGCGTCGTGCAGGCTCACATCGCGCAGCAGGGTGGCATCGTCGTGCTCTTCCGGTGCCGGATCCTCCTGCAGTGGAATCTCTTTCATGAACACCAGCACCAGGCAGGCCACCACCGCGAGGTCGGCGGCGAGCAGGAACACACTGTGCATCGAGTCGGTGAATCCCTCGAGGATCGGGATCCGCAACTCGTCGGGCAGGGTGGCGATGCCGCTGGTATTGCTCAACAGCCCCTCGAGCTGCGCCCCGTCGAATCCGGCGGGCAGGCTTCCACCGAAGGCTTCCAGGATCGAACCGGGCAGCCGGTCGAACAGCACCGTCAGGAACACCGCGACGCCCAGCGTCCCGCCGAGCTGACGGAAGAACGTGGCTGCCGCGGTCGACACGCCCATCTCGGTGCGCCCGACCGCGTTCTGCGCGGCGATGATCAGCGTCTGCATGCAGCAGCCGAGCCCGAAACCCATGATCGCGCTGAAGGCGAGCGGCTGCCACAGCGGACCGTTGTAGGTGACCCGCGCGAACAGCGCGCACCCGATCGCCAGGATCAGCGCGCCGAGCACCGGCAGTACTTTGTAGCGCCCGGTGGCTTTCGTGATCAGCCCGGATATCTGCGCGCCCACCATGATCCCGAGCACCAGCGGCAACATCAGCAGACCCGCCTCGGTCGGTGAGAAACCACGCACGACCTGGAGATACTGCGGCACCATCGTGATCGCGCCGAACATCGCGACACCGACGAGGAACCCACCGAGAATCGCGATGCTGAACGTGGAGCTGCGGAACAGCCGCAGCGGGATCAGCGCCGAGTCCTTCATCAGGAATTCGACCAGGACGAACAGCAGCAGACCGGCCACGCAGATGCCGTAGCAGAGTAGCGATTTCGGCTCGGTCCAGCCCCACACCCGACCCTGCTCGGCCACGATCAGCAGCGGCACCACACCCACGATGAGCGTGATCGCACCGAACCAGTCGATCCGGCTCTGCTGGCGCGTGTGCCCCACGTTGAGCACCTTCGCGACCACGAGGAACGCCAGCACCCCGACCGGCACGTTCACCAGGAACACCCAGCGCCAGCCCTCGATGCCGCCGAGACTCTCGTAATCGGACAGGAATCCGCCGACCACCGGGCCGAGCACCGTCGCGATGCCGAACACCATGAGGAAATACCCCTGGTAGCGGACCCGTTCACGCGGGGGCACGATGTCACCGACGATGGTGAACGCCAGCGACATCAACCCGCCCGCGCCCAAACCCTGGAAGGCGCGGCACCCGGCCAGCTGGTACATGGTGGTCGCGAAGCAGCAGGCCGCCGAACCGATCACGAACAGCGCTATCGCCAGCAGATAGAACGGTTTGCGCCCGTAGATGTCGGCGAGTTTGCCGTAGAGCGGCGTGGTGACGGTGGCGGTGATCAGGTATGCCGTTGTCGCCCATGCCTGTTCATCGAACCCGTCGAGACTGTTCGCGATGCGGACGATCGCGACGCTGACGATGTTCTGATCGAGCGCGGCGAGGAACACCCCCAATAGCAGGCCCGACAGAATGGTGAGTGTCTGGCGGTGCGTGAGGCGTGATTCGGCAACGACGGTATCGGTCATGGAAGAAGCCCTGGTTCTGATCGGCTGGCAAGTGGGGGTCGATCATTCGGCCCACACGAGGGCCGACAACCCCGCTGCGAGGAAAACATTGCGCCGCGGGTGGAACTCTTCATGCACTGGTGCGCCGAGCTTACCCACGTCTGATTTCCCGCCGTCACCGAGGGATCAAGTTATCGATCATTTCACCGGGAAACGAGAGCCCCCGGCGCTGGGAACTGTCAGTTCGGCGGACGCGAATTCAGCAGCCGAGTTCGGCGAGCGCGCACAGAGTTTCCGAACACCCCGCGTCGATTCGGAGGGTGGCCAGTTCGTCGCCGCGAGTGCGCCCGCGATTCACGATCACCACTGGCACACCGTTTTTCGCGGCTCTCCGCACGAACCGAAGACCCGACATCACCGTCAGCGAGGAACCGGCCACCAGTATCGCCCGCGCCTGTTCGACCATGTCGAAAGCGGCTTCCACCCGATCGGGCGGAACGTTCTCGCCGAAATACACGATGTCGGGTTTCAGCATTCCGCCACACGCCATGCAGTCGACCATCCGGAATCGGTCGGTATCGGTCACCACGGCGTCCGCGTCGGGCGCCACTTCGATACCTGTCGCCCCCGCCGAAACATTTTCCGCGAAACCAGGATTGGCGGCTTCGAGGTGCTGCGCGAGCGTCATTCGCGAGATCAGATTCGAACAATTCAGGCACCGCACTCGCGCGTAGGTTCCGTGCAGATCGATCACCCGCCGCGCCCCCGCCTTCGTGTGGAGCAGGTCCACGTTCTGGGTGATCACCCCCGACACCGCACCCGCCCGTTCCAGCCGCGCGAGGGCGCGATGACCGGGGTTGGGCCGAGCGGCGTCCATGCGCCGCCAGCCGATGTGGTTGCGTGCCCAATACCGTTGCCGGAAGACCGGGTCACCGACGAACTGCTGATAGGTCATCGGCGTGCGCGCCGGTGAGTCGGGGCCGCGGTAGTCGGGAATACCGCTGTCGGTGCTCAGGCCCGCTCCGGAGATCACTACGGTGCGGCGACCGCTCAGCAGCTCGGCCGCGCGTTCCACCGCGTCGGTGGTGTCGTCGTCCACCATGGGATCCACTCTACGAGCGGGGCGGCACCGTCTCGCGCGGGGGACGAACACGCCGGGCCGAGTTGCGTGCGGTGGGCGCGCGGCGACATGATTGTTCCTCCGCCCGGCATCGACCGCTGCAGAGGAAAACCTATGTCCGACACCGATGAGTACGACCGCACCGCGCTCAATGCCGCGGTCGACGGGACCATCGTCACCGTCCGCCGGATGTTCTATGTCCTGGGTGACGAGGTCGACCGCACCGAGGGTCCGATCGAATTCACCTTCCACAACGGTTCGACTCTGCTCTTCGACGCCGGTACCGACGGCGCGGAACTCCGCATCGGTGGCGCACCGTGGCGGGACCCGTTCGAGCCGCTGGTCGACCCGGTCAATATCGAATACGTCGCCAACTCCGGCAAGTACACCGCGTTCGACGTCACCGACGAGGCACCCTACGACGAGCTCACGGGCCGTCGCGTCGACGCGGTCTCGGTGGTGCCACTGGCCGACGGCCGCCCCCGCGCGGCAACCCTGTACCTGGGCACGGGCATGGTGAAGGCGGAGTCGATCGCCGACGAACTCATCGTGACCTTGATTTCCGCCTGAGCCTCCAGCCGGCGCCGGTGCTCCCGGCCGCCCGCTCGATCGTGCTGGGTTACCACCACGACGACCGGCGCCCTGTGCTCGAGGCCATCGTGACGGCGTTCACCGGACTTGTGGCTGCCTGACCGCCTCCGCGACGAACGACTCCGACAGCTCGTCGATGACATCGCCGCGGATCTGCCTGCGCTCGTTGGCGAGCGCGGTGGTCGTGCAGATGCCGAACGCGCCCTGCTCGTCGTAGAGCACCGCGGCACCCGCCGCGATCCCGTCGTCGCTGAGGTGGCTCTCCGCTTCGATACCCATCTCGCCGCCGACGGGCATGCGCGAGAACGTGATCGACACATCGGTGTTGATGAAACCGATTCCCTCGGTGCCCCAGTTGGTGACCAGGCTGGTCTGCTCGCCGGTCATCGCGGCATAGCAGAACGGGGACGACTCCTCCCCCGCGATCACGGGGATATTGCGTACCCACTTGCGTTTGCGGGTGTCGTTCTGATGTTCGGTCATATTCGCCGACCAGCCCTGCCCGTCACTGCCGAACAGGTGCATCACCTCGTCGATGGTGGCGAGCACGTTCGGCGGCGGCACCGGGCGAGCGCGGTCGTGGCGCCAGACCTCGCCCGGCGGCTGGGTCGAACGCTTCAGCAGCAGCGCGCTGCCGCGAGCGACGATCTCGCCGTCGGCGCGCGCGACGATCGTCGCCGAACGGACCCGGTTCCCGTCGCGCACCAGTTCGCTGGCGACTGTCAACGGCACGGCGGGCACCGCACGGTGCAGATCGATGGTCAGTCGCGCCGGGGCGAACCCCTCGGAGCAGTAGCGCGCTTCCACTTCGCGCGCCATCAACCCGCACACCGGTGGCCCGGACAGCGTGCTGGGCGACCACAGGCTCAGCGAGTACCGCATCGGCGTGTAGACGCCGTCCGCGTGCGTGAAATAGCCAGGGGAGGTACTCATCGTGCCCCTTTCCTCCGCGGGCGCCGGGCGGGATCGCGGCGGCACACCATGCCTCAGACTAGAACGTGTTGCAGTTTTGCGGCAAGTCCGGTCACTCCAGCTCACCCTCGGTTTCCAGGTAGACCTGGCGCAGCTTGTCCAGCGTTTCCTGTTCCGGGTGCTCCCACAGCTTGCGCTCGGCCGCTTCCAGGAGCCGTTCGGCGATGCCGTGCAGGGCCCAGGGGTTGGACTGCTCCATGAACTTGCGGTTCACATCGTCGAAAACGTAACTCTCGGAGAGCTTTTCGTACATCCAGTCGGCGACCACATTGGTGGTGGCGTCGTAGCCGAACAGGTAGTCGACCGTGGCGGCCATCTCGAAGGCGCCCTTGTAGCCGTGCCGACGCATCGCCTCGAGCCAGCGCGGGTTCACCACGCGGGCGCGGAAGACGCGGGCGGTCTCCTCCGAGAGCGTACGGGTGCGCACGGCGTCGGGGCGGGTGGAGTCGCCGATGTAGGCCTCGGGGTTCTTACCGGTCAACGCGCGGACGGTGGCGACCATGCCGCCGTGGTACTGGAAGTAGTCGTCGGAATCGGCGATGTCGTGTTCGCGGGTGTCGGTGTTCTTGGCGGCGACCGCGATGCGCTTGTAGGCGGTGCGCATATCGTCGGCAGCGGGGGCGCCGTCGAGGTCGCGGCCGTAGGCGTAGCCACCCCAGGTGGTGTAGACCTGCGCGAGGTCGTCGTCGGTGCGCCAGCTCTTGGAATCGATGAGCTGCAGCAGGCCCGCGCCGTAGGTGCCGGGCTTGGAACCGAAGATCCGGGTGGTGGCGCGGCGGGTGTCGCCGTGTTCGGCCAGATCCGACTGGGCGTGCGCGCGAATGTAATTCGACTCGGCGGGCTCGTCGAGGTCGGCGACGAGGCGGACCGCGTCGTCGAGCAGGGCCAGCACGTGCGGGAACGCGTCACGGAAGAAGCCGGAGATGCGGACGGTGACGTCGATGCGCGGGCGGGCGAGTTCGTCGAGCGAGATCACCTCGAGGGACGTGACGCGGCGGCTCGCCTCGTCCCACACCGGCCGAACACCGAGCAGAGCGAAGACTTCGGCGATGTCGTCGCCGGAGGTGCGCATCGCCGAGGTGCCCCACACCGACAGACCGACCGACTTCGGGTACTCGCCGTGGTCGGCCAGATACCGGGCGAGCAGCGATTCCGCCATCGCCTGACCGGTCTCCCAGGCCAGCCGCGAGGGCACGGCCTTGGGGTCGACGGAGTAGAAGTTACGGCCGGTGGGCAGCACATTGATCAGACCGCGCAGCGGCGACCCGCTGGGGCCCGCGGGAATGAAACCGCCGTTGAGGGCGTGCAGGACGCGGGCGATCTCGATGCGGGTTTCGCGCAGGCGCGGCACGACTTCGGTGGCCGCGAACCGCAGGACGGTCGTCACCGCGTCGAGGCGGGCGGCTTCGTCGGCCGCGTCGCTCACTCCCCCGGCGAGAATCGCGGTGGCGAAGTCCTTCACCAGGGTCTCGACCGCGTCCGCCGACCAGTCCGTCGCCTGCAGTGCGCCGAGGAGTTCGCGCGCGCGGGCTTCCACCACGTCGACGCGTTCACGCGATTCGTCCCCGGCTTCGCTCAGGCCCAGGGCTTCTCGCAGGCCGGGCACGTTCTGTTCCCCGCCCCACAGCTGGCGGGCACGCAGCATGGCCAGCACCAGGTCGAGTTCCATGTCGCCCTCGGGGGCCTGGCCGAGGATGTGCAGACCGTCGCGGATCTGGACATCCTTGATCTCGCACAGCCAGCCGTCGACATGCAGGAGCATGTCGTCGAAGACGTCTTCCTCGGGGCGTTCGGCGAGGCCGAGGTCGTGGTCCATCTTGGCCGCGCGCATCAGGGTCCAGATCTGCTGGCGGATGGCGGGCAGTTTGGCCGGGTCGAGGGCGGAGATGTTGGCGTGCTCGTCGAGCAACTGTTCCAGCCGGGAGATGTCGCCGTAGGTCTCGGCGCGCGCCATCGGCGGGATCAGGTGATCGACGAGGGTGGCGTGGGCACGGCGCTTGGCCTGGGTGCCCTCGCCGGGGTCGTTGACCAGGAAGGGGTAGATCAGCGGCAGATCGCCCAGCGCCGCGTCGGTGCCACAGGAGGCGGACATGCCGAGAGTCTTGCCGGGCAACCACTCCAGGTTGCCGTGCTTGCCCAGGTGCACCATCGCGTCGGCGCCGAAACCGTCGGGCGCGGACAACCAGCGGTAGGCGGCGAGATAGTGGTGGCTGGGCGGCAGGTCGGGGTCGTGGTAGATGGCCACGGGGTTCTCGCCGAACCCGCGAGGCGGCTGCACCATCAGCACCACATTGCCGAAACGCAGTGCGGCGATGACGATCTCGCCCTTGGGGTCGGCCGACCGATCGACATAGAGTTCGCCCGGCGGCGGCCCCCACGCCTCGACCACGGCCTCGCGCAGGTCCTCGGGCAGCGACTCGAACCAGCGGGTGTAGGTGGCGGCGCCGATGCGAATCGGATTGCCTTCCAGCTGTTCCGCGCTCAGCCACTCCGGATCCTGGCCGCCCGCGGCGATGAGCGCGTGGATCAGCGCGTCGCCGTCGCGTGCCACCAGGCCGGGGATCTCGTCGACATCGCCGAGATCGTAACCGGCGGTGCGCAATTCGGTGAGCAGGCGGATCGCGCTCGCGGGGGTGTCCAGGCCGACGGCATTGCCGATGCGGGCGTGCTTGGTGGGATAGGCCGAGAGCATGATCACGATCCGCTTGTCGGCGGCGGGAATGTGGCGCAGGCGGGCGTGGCGCACGGCGATCCCGGCCACGCGCGCGCAGCGTTCGGGATCGGGGACATAGGCGGACAGTCCGTCGGCGTCGAATTCCTTGAAGGAGAACGGCACCGTGATGATGCGCCCGTCGAATTCGGGCACCGCGACCTGCGTGGCCACATCGAGCGGCGACAGGCCGTCGTCGTTGGCCTCCCACTGCGCGCGGCCGCTGGTCAGGCACAGGCCCTGCAGGATCGGCACGTCGAGGGCGGCGAGCGCGGCGACGTCCCAGGCTTCGTCGTCACCACCGGCCGAGGCGGTCGCGGGCTTGCTGCCGCCCGCCGCGAGAACGGTCACCACGAGGGCGTCGGCACGGCCGAGCAGGGCGAGGAGTTCGGGTTCGGCGGTGCGCAGCGAGGCCGCGTACACCGGCAGCGGGCGTGCGCCTTTGGACTCGATCGCCTTGCACAGCGCCTCGATGTAGGCGGTGTTGCCCGCGAGGTGCTGGGCGCGGTAATAGACGACGGCCACCGTCGGGGCGTGTGGTTCGAGGATCCGCGGGGACCGGTCGAGTTCGCCCCAGGTGGGCAGTTGTGCGGGAGGTTCGAAGCCGTGGCCGGTCAGCAACACCGTGTCGGACAGGAAGTTGTGCAGCTGGAGCAGGTTCTCGGCCCCGCCCGCGGCGAGGTAGTTGTGCGCGTCGGCCGCGACGCCGACCGGCACGGTCGAGCATTCCATCAGCTCGGCGTCGGGCGCGATCTCGCCGCCGAGCGCCACCATCGGCACCCCGCTCGCCCTAATCGCGTCGAGGCCCTCTTCCCACGCGCGCTTGCCGCCGAGGATTCGCACGATCACCAGGTCCGCGCCGTCGAGCAGTTCCGGCAGATCCTCGACCAGCAGCCGGGCGGGATTGCCCCAGCGGTACTCGGCGCCGCTCGCGCGGGCACTCAGCAGGTCGGTGTCGGAGGTGGACAGCAGCAGGATCACAGGGTGAGACCTTCCTCGGGTTACGCGCCCATCGGGGTTGCGGTGCTCGCCGGAGAGGGTCTGGCTGTTCACAGTGGCGCGACCGCACCGGATTTCCACCGGTTTCCTCGACGCCCGCCGAGCAAGACGATGCTACTGGGCCCACCCCACCCACAACTTTCCAGGCCGCCCCCTGACGCTGGACGATTGATCAGCAGACGGTGGCGCGCGCATCGCCCGAGAGCGTTGCAGCGGCGTGATGGAGGCCGGTGTCAGTGAGTGGGTCGGCGGGTGGTGTCCTCGGCGGCGATCGCCGCCGCGACCCCCGTGCAGGCGCCTCGGATCAGGGCGCCGTAGTCGTCGTCCGGGAGGATGTCGAGGCGTTCGCGGGCCGCTTCGATGTGGCGGGTGGCGGCGGGGAACGCGCCGAGGCGGCGGAAGTTGTCGGCGAGGTTCAGGTGCAGCGAGGGGTAGAAGCCGGCGACCTGGAGGCCCGCGTGGTGGTCGTTCAGGCGGGTGTCGGTGAGGGTGTCGGCGGCATCGAGGGCGCGGACATCCCAGACGAGGGCTTCGGCCGGGTCGTCGTAGGTGTCGGCCAGGTAGTGGGCGAGGGTGCAACGGTGCAGGGGGTCACCGGCGGGGCCGATGTCGGCCCAGACCTCGAGCAGGCCGACACGGGCGCGATCGGGGTCGCCGGTGCGGAAGTCGCTGACGCCCTGGGTGATTCGGGTCATGATCGGGTCGGCGGTGGTCATCGGAACGTCTCCTCGGTGGGTTCGGGTTTGCGCGGCATGGCCAACGTCGACAGGTCTCCGTCGTCGGCGGAGCGGATCAGAACAGGCTGGTCGGGGGCGATGAGGTCGAGCATCACGTCGGGTCCGACGGCGGTGGCGACGGCCGGGTAGAGGGTGGTGACGGCGAAATGGATCGTCATGGCAGGGCCGGTGGCTGTCGCGTGCGGAATGGGCGGCACCGCGCCCGGTTCCGATGCCTCGCACGCAGCGGCCGCCGCGCTCGAACTCTCTTGCTCAACAAGGTCGCCCGCCGTGGCGGTGCCAGTCGGTAGGGTGTGCTCTTTCCGCAAGCTCGAGGACGTCACGGAGGCAGTGCCCGTGGCGGTCGTGTGCAGGACCACGGTGGGCGAGTCGAGGTCTTCCATGGCGTCGAGCAGTGCCGCACGAGCGAGCACGACTCGAGTTCGCACCGGGGCGAGCGCGGCCAGCATCGCGTGGTAGTCGGGGAAGTCGTGGGTCGATCGGCGGCAGTAGCGTCGGGTGTCGTCCGGCTGGGCGGCGTGGCCCGTCGTCGGCTCGCCGCCCCCTTCGGCGCGGTCTCGGTCGACTGAATCTGTTGTGGCCACGCGGAACTCGACACGATCGTGATGGGGGCAGATCGCGACAGCGTGCCGGCGACGCAACCAGGACGCGGTTGCACGGAGGTCGTCGGCGTCCACCGTCGCCTTCCAGACCGCAGGCCCGACCCGGGTGGGGCGGACGGTGCGGGTGGCCAGGCGGTAGCGGTCCGTCGCGGTGAGGATCAGCTGCTGACCGTCGGTCTCGAACAGAATCGTGTCGAGGACCGCCGACTCCGGATCGGCGACCGTGGCCGTCGCTACCTGGTCGATCGCCGACGCCAGCACCGGTCCGCTCACCCACACGTCGTCGCGCGTCCCGGGCGAACCTCTCCCGGGTCCTTGTGCGGTGCCGAGCGGCGATCGGGCACTGCCCCGGTCGTCGGTCGGCACCGAAACCTGGTCGCGATGCCCGTCCCCGCCCCCGGACGTCGATCCGTGGATGGCCAGGAGGGCGCCGAGGGCGGCCGCGGCGGCGGCGCGGACCTCGCCTTGATGCCGGTCCAGGTCGGCGAGATGCTCGTCGAGGAGGACCAGCGCACGGGCGGGGTCGGGTTCGGCCAGCAGGGCGGTCACGGCGGGCAGCGGCATGTCGATAGCGCGCAGGTGACGCAGCAGGCGGGCAGGAGGGGACTGCTCCGGGGCGTAGTAGCGGTAGCCGGTGACCTCGTCGACGACGACGGGGGCGAGGACGCCCGCGTCCGCGTAGAAGCGCAGGGCGCTGGTGCTCAGGCCGCAGGCGCGGGCGAAGGCTCCGATGGTGATCAGTTCGGTGTCGGGCACCGATTCATGATCGGGGTTCGAGTGACTCGAAGGTCAAGTCGTGTATCGGTCGGTGCCCGCGGCGACCATTTCCGGGGAGCCGGTGCCGAGATGGCGGTACACGTTCGCGATCACCAGTTGACCGAGCGCGTTGTTGCCGACGCCACCGATCACCGCACCGATACCCGCGGGGACGAGGGTGCCGAACAGCAGCAAGGTGCGTTTGACCAGGTAGTTGACGATGAATCGTTTGGCCGGGGAATCGGGCATGCGCGCCAGCACGGGAATGTGATCGGTGACTACCGAGAGCCACTGACCCTTCTTGTGGCCCGCGGTCTCGTCGAGCACCTTCGTGCCCGCCTCGCCGAGCACGACCTTCGACATCAGATGCGCCTGCCGTGAGTCGTCGGGATCCAGGCCGTACGCCGCGGCGGCGCCGACGGACAGCACCGACGACGCCTCGAGGAACACGACGGTGTCCACCCCGGTCGCCGCCAGACCGAGCACGGTGCCGACGCCGGGCACCGCGGCGGTGAGCCCCACGGCGACGCCGCTTGCCGTGACGACCAGCAGGTACTGACGCGACAGCCGCTGCACGATCTCGACCGGCGCTTCCTCCGGGTGGCGACTGCCCAGCCATCCGACATACCGATGCACCACGGGCGCCTGTGCCTGCGCGACTCTGTCGAGTGCGGGAACGACACGCTTGTCCACGAATTCACGCAGCATGTGGCGGCTCTCCTGTCAGTGCTCGGCTGGCGAAGGATCCGCCACTCACCCTAGGCGAATACCCCCGAACCGCCCCGTCACGCGAGTCGGCCTCGTCACATCGACGAAGCCCTGCCACGGCCGATCGACAGCGACGCTCAGCGGAGGGAACGTGGTTCGACCACGGTTGAGGTTCAAGGCATAGTCGGCGCGTCGTAGGCTGGCAACATCATGACCAGGAGTGCGCCCGATTCTTGTCCAGGGGTTCTGCGGTTGCATCAGGCTGCCGACGGGCCACTGGCGCGAATTCGTGTGCCGGGCGGACGATTGGAATCGGCGCAGTTGCAGGCGCTGGCCGATGCGGCACGCGATCTCGCCAACGGGAACCTCGAGCTGACCTCGCGGGGAAACATCCAGCTGCGCCAGGTCCGTGACGCCTCCGAACTCGCGCTGCGATTGGGTGCGGCGGGACTGCTGCCCAGCGAGACCCATGAACGGGTACGCAATATCGTGGCCTCGCCGCTGTCCGGCCGAGTCGGCGGGTTCGCCGACGTCCACGGGCTCGCGGTCGACCTCGACACGGGATTGCGCGGCGACCCGCTGCTGGCGGAGCTGCCGGGGCGAGTGCTGTTCACCCTCGACGACGGACGCGGCGATGTGAGCACGCTGCACGGCGACATCGGTATCCACGCGGTGGGCGAGAACGAATTCGCCCTGCTGCTGGCGGGCGCCGACACCGGACTTCGGATCACCGCGGGCGAGGCGGTCGAGGTGATGCTCGACGCGGCGCGCGGCTTCCTCGATCTGCGGGGAACCACCGATTCGGGACAGTGGCGACTGCACGAGATTCCGGGCGGGGTCGAATCGGTGGTCGAGACGCTGGACCGCTCCCCCGTCGGCGAACCTCTCGAACTCGGTGCGAGACACGACATTCCGATCGGCTGGCTCGACCAGGAGGACGGCCTCGTCACGCTCGGCGCCGGGGTACCGCTTGGCACCTTGTCGGCCAGAACCGCCGAATTCCTGGCCGCCGTCGAACGGCCCGTCTTCGTCACCCCGTGGCGCAGCCTGGTGATCACCGACCTCGACGAGGGACCCGCCGAAACCGTGGTGCGGGTGCTCGCGCCGATGGGGCTGATCTTCGACGCGAATTCCCCGTGGCTGCGGGTCAGCGCCTGCGCCGGACGCCCCGGCTGCGCGAAATCACGCACCGACGTCCGCGCCGACCTGGCCGCCGCCATCGAATCCGATCGCGTCCTGCCCGCCGCCGAGGCTTCCGAGCATCGGCCGCCCGCGCGGAACGAACTCGTCGCGGCCGAAGCCGTCACCGTGGCGGGTCGCCAGCACTGGTCCGGATGCGACCGTTGCTGCGGTCGCCCGCGCGGACCCGTGACCGATGTCGTCGCCACCGACCACGGGTATCGCATCGAGGTCGACGACGCGGCAACCGCTCCCTGAGCCGCTTCGGCGGCCGAGCGAAACTCGATCGACGATCCCGAAACCTCTCGTACCCTTGCCTTCTCGCTATGAGGGCTTCCCATGTCCAGCCTGCAGATAACGGCCGAGCGGCTCGCCGGCACCGAGTACGAGTGAGCCCACCGCGCTACGCGTGCGTATTCACCTCCACGAACGGATTTGCCACCGATGTGCGGCGCCGACCAGCCGAGCGCGTCCGCTCGGCTAACCCACGGTCGTGTCGCGGCGGGTGTGCAGCTCGAGCACGCAGCACTTCACGCCGCCGCCGCCCTTGCGCAGTTCGGACATGTCGACCGGGACCGGAACGAACCCGCGCTCGCGCAGCTGCGCGATGAGCCCGGTGGCGCCGGGGTCGAGGAAGACGTGTTCACCGTCGCTGAGTCCGTTCAAACCGAAGCAGAGCGCGTCGTTGTCGTCGGCGAGGATCGCGGCCGGGTAGAGCGCGGTGAGCACGTCGCGAGCGGCGGGGCTGAACGCGGCCGGGTAGTAGGCGACGGTGGTGTCGTCGAGAACCATCAGCGCGGTGTCGAGGTGATAGAAGCGCGGGTCGACCAGTTCGAGCGAGACCACCGGCATGTCGAAATACCGCTCCACCTCCGCGTGGGCGGACAACGAACAGCGGAACCCGACGCCGGCCAGAATCCGCTGCCCGGCGAACGCGAAGTCGCCCTCTCCCTCGTTGGTTTCGGCCGCGGCGGCCAGTGCGCGCAGTTCGCGGGCGGCGAACCACTGATGGAAGGCGGGGCCCTCGGCGGCGCGTTCGGGGTGGGCGAATCGTGCCGAGAGCGCGTGTCCACCGATCACGATGCCGCTGTTGGCGGCGAAGACCATATCCGGCAGGCCGGGTTCGCCGGGCACCGTTTCCACCGTGTGCCCGTGTGCTTCCAGCCTCGCGCGCAGGATCTCCCACTGGGCGAGTGCGCGGGCCCGGTCGACCGGGGCGGCCGGGTCCATCCACGGGTTGATCGCGTAGGTGACCTCGAAATGGTCGGGGCGGCACAGCACGTAGCGGCGCGGCGAGGCGATCCGCGCCGGCGCAGATACACGAAGGGGGCTAGCGGCGGTCATCAGGACTCCTGGTGGCTGCGCGGATGGTTTCTCCGACCGTAATCGCCGTTCCATTGCACGGGGAACACCGTTTTGTTGCGCATATCAGTGCGAGAATGGGGAATCATTGCGTGAGAAAGTGAAGGAGCGACGTGGACGATATCGATCGGCGGATTCTCGCGGAGCTGCTCGTCCACGCCCGCGCCTCGTTCCAGGAGATCGGTTCGGTGGTCGGCCTCTCGGCGCCCGCGGTGAAGCGACGGGTGGACAAGATGGTCGCGAGCGGGCAGATCACCGGATTCACCGCCCAGGTCAACCCGGCCGCGCTCGGCTGGAAGACCGAGGCGTATGTCGAGGTCTACTACCGCGACAACATCTCCCCGGCCGAGCTGCGCCGCACCCTCGAACCGATTCCACAGGTCGTCGGAGTGTGGACGATCGCGGGCGAGGCCGACGCGCTCGTGCACGTGATGGCCACCGATATGGCCGAGATCGAGGTGACGGTCGAACGGATCAGGGAGAACGCGCGCGTCGGGCGCACCCGCAGCTCGCTGGTGATGTCACGCATTCTCGAACGCCCCCGCACCTGAGCCGCCGGACACCACGTCAGACCTAGGTTCTAGGGTTACCGGCATGTCCGATGTGCGTGCCAGCTACCTCACCGACGGGGCCGAGATCTATCGGCGCTCGTTCGCGACGATCCGCGCCGAGGCCGATCTCGCCGGGTTCCCCGCCGATGTCGAGCGGGTAGCGGTGCGAATGATCCACGGCTGCGGGCAGGTCGACTTGGCCCCCGATATCGCCTACTCCCCCGGCGTGGTCGCCACCGCACGCGCCGCGCTGCACGCCGGTAAGCCGATCATCTGCGATGCCAATATGGTCGCCTCGGGGGTGACCCGCAAGCGCCTACCCGCCGACAACGCGGTGCTGTGCAACCTCACCGATCCTCGGGTGCCCGCCCTCGCCGCGCGACTGGACAACACCCGCTCGGTGGCGGCCCTGGAACTCCTGCGCGACCAGCTCGACGGTGCGGTGGTGGCCATCGGCAACGCACCGACCGCCCTGTTCCACCTGCTCGACATGCTCGACGCCGGTGCGCCGCGACCCGCCGCGATCATCGGCATTCCGGTCGGGTTCATCGGGGCCGCCGAATCCAAGCAGGCGCTGATCGACTTCGGCGGGATCGAATATCTGACCGTGCGCGGTAGGCGGGGCGGCAGCGCGATCACCGCATCGGCACTGAATGCGATTGCGAGCGAACAGGAGTGAGTGAGATCAGCACCGGCAAATTGTGGGGTATCGGCCTCGGACCCGGCGATCCCGAACTGGTGACGGTGAAGGCCGCCCGGCTCATCGCCGAAGCCGATGTGGTCGCGTTCCACAGCGCCAAGCACGGGCGCAGCATCTCCCGCGCCATCGCGGCGCCGTACCTGCGCGCGGGACAGATCGAGGAGCACCTCGTCTACCCGGTGACGGTGGAGACCACCGATCATCCCGGTGGGTATCAGGGCGCGATCGACGAGTTCTACGAGCAGGCGGCCGCGCGGCTGGCCGCCCACCTGGACGCGGGGCGCACCGTCGCGCTGCTCGCCGCCGGTGATCCGCTGTTCTACTCCTCCTATATGCACATGCACCGGCGGCTGGCCGACCGGTTCGATGCCGAGATCGTTCCCGGCATCACCTCGGTCAGCGCGGCGTCGGCGGCGCTGGGCACTCCCCTCGTGGAGGGCGAGCAGGTGCTCACGGTGCTGCCCGGCACCATGCCCGTCGACGAGCTGACCCAGCGCCTGCGCGAGACCGACGCCGCCGCGATCATGAAGCTGGGGCGCACGTTTCCCGGTGTGCGCCAGGCGCTGTCGGAGTCCGGTCGGCTGAAGGACGCGTACTACGTAGAACGCGCGAGCAGCACCCGTCAGCGGGTACTCGCCGCGGCCGACGTCGACGAGGCGGACGTGCCGTACTTCTCGATCACCCTCGTCCCCGGTCCCACACCCACCACGCCGATTCCCGCTCGCGGCGCGAATTCCCACGAGCGGCCCGCCGCCCACGATGCGGCCGTGGCGTCCAGTGGCGCGACGACCGCGCCCGATGTCGAACCCGGCGAAGTGGTGGTGGTCGGTCTCGGTCCTGGTGCCGCGGACTGGACGACGCCGCAGGTCAGCGCCGCGTTGGCCGCGGCGACAGACCTCGTCGGGTACACCACCTACATCAATCGGGTGCCCGAGCGGACCGGTCAGCGCAGGCACGCCAGCGACAACAAGGTCGAATCCGAGCGGGCCGCGATGGCGCTCGACCTCGCCAAGCGCGGCGCTCGCGTCGCTGTCGTCTCCTCCGGCGACCCCGGCGTGTTCGCCATGGCGGCGGCCGTGCTCGAGGTGTCGGCCGAGCCGCAGTTCAAGAACGTCCCCGTGCGGGTGCTGCCCGGACTGACAGCCGCCAACGCGGTGGCGAGCCGCGTCGGCGCCCCGCTCGGGCACGACTACGCGATGATCTCGCTGTCGGACCGGCTCAAGCCGTGGGATGTTGTCGCACAACGCCTTTCGGCGGTGGCCGCGGCCGACATGGCCATCGCGATCTACAACCCGGCCTCCTCGCAACGGCGCTGGCAGGTCGCCGCCATGCGTGAGGTGCTGCTCGAACATCGCCCACCGCAGACGCCGGTGGTCCTCGGCCGCGATGTCGGCGGGCCCACCGAATCGGTCCGGGTGACCACCCTGGGCGAACTCGAGCCGGACGAGGTGGACATGCGCACCTTGCTGATCATCGGATCGTCGACCACCACCACCTTCGACACGCCGGAGGGCACCCGCGTTTTCACCTCGCGCAGATACGGGTCGGTGGAGAGCCGATAGTCCGCAGCGGACATTCAGCAAACCGCACGGTCGGTACCTGCACCGAGCGGCCGTCGAATCCACACGGCGGTCGCTCCGGCGACCCCACGACCGACCGCAACCACCGCGATCCCCGGCGACCCGCGTGGTCCGCGCGGCCAGACGAGACGCACGTGCGATGGCACACTGGTTCCGCGGGCTTGCCCGCGTGCACAACAGTGTGACTGCTCGTTTCCTGGTTCGATTCCCCAACGCGTCCCCCGTGGACGATGAAAGGATTCACCACGATGAGAGTTCAGCACCACGCACAGAACGCCCTCGGTACCCGATTACGGCGCGGCGTGACGGTCGGCCTGATCGCCGCCGCCATGGCGGTTCCCGTCGCCGGGATCGCGTCGGCCCAGCCGGCCCCACCGGCCCCGCCCGCGGCACCCGCGGCACCCGCCGCTCCCGAAGCGCCGGCGGCACCCGCCGCTCCCGCGGCACCCGGCTTGCCCGGCCTGCCGAGTCTGCCCGGGCTTCCCCTCGCCGAGAACGCGACCAGCATCACTTTGACGGTCAACGGCTTGGACGGCGAGCCCATCGCGGTCGATGTCGACACCACGGCGACCGTCAAGGATCTGAAGGCCCTCATCCAGGAACAGACCGGCGTTCCGGCGGCCGAGCAGCAGCTCGTCACCGAGAGCGAGGTCAAGCTCGAGGACTCCAATACCCTGGCGTCCTACGAACTGGCCGACGGTGACGTCGTGAACCTCGCGTTGGCCTGAGCCTGACGGGTCGATCACCGCGGCGGTGGTGCTCAGCGCGCGAACACCACCGCCGCACCCCGGTCCGGCGAACACACCGCAACACCGGCACTATTGGTGGACCGCCGACTCAGGCGTAACATTCCACTTAGGAATGTAGTTCGAAGGGAGTTGACCGTTGACCGATATCGCGACACGACGCCGCCCGCTGAACTCCACCGCGGCCTCGCTACTCGGGTTCCTGCACGAGGGCCCGAAGTCGGGCTGGGATCTCGCCACACAGGCCCAGCAACGCATCGGCGACTTCTGGACTATCACGCAGAGCCAGGTCTACCGCGAACTGTCCACGATGGACGCCGCGGGCTTGGTGACCAAGGGCGAACGCGGCGCCAGGGAGCGCACGCCGTACCGGATCACCGATATCGGGCGCGACGCGTTCGCCGAGTGGATCGGGCGCGACCCGGGCGCCGAGACCATCCGGGTGCCGCTGCTGCTCACGCTGTCCTTCGGCGAGCACCTGGATCCGGCTCATCGCGATCGAATCATCGCCGCCAACAAGAACATTCATCAAGATCGCCTCGACCGCTACCTCGACGAGGACGAAACCGCCCTGGCGCCGCACCAGCGAGCGACCCTAGAGTTCGGCATCGCCTACGAGCGAGCGGTTCTGCACTGGTTCGACCAGTTGCCGACGATCTTCACACCGCCACAGCCCCACTGACCGAGTTCAGCGCACCCGGTGCGAGGCGGACTCGCGCAACCACTCGACAGCGTCGCCGACCTCGGCCACGGTGACCGCGCCCGTGGGCAGCGGCGGCCGGTCGACCATGATCACCGGTAGACCCGCGGTACGGGCGGCGAAGATCTTCGCCTCGGTCTGCTCACCGCCACTGTTCTTGGTGACCAGCACATCGATGCGATGGCGCGACATCAGCACGAGTTCTTCGTCGAAAGTGAACGGCCCACGCGCCAGCAGCAGTTTGGAGCGCGGCGGCAGCGGGACTTCGGGGGCGTCGATGGAGCGGATGACGAAGCCGTGCCCCGTGCACCCGACGAACGCGCCGACCCCCTGGCGGCCGATGGTCAGCAGCACCTGTTCGTCGCGGGCGGTCAGAGCCGCGGCCGCCGACGCGAGATCGGGCACTCTGGTCCACAGGTCGCCGCGCCGCTGCACCCACTCCGGGCGGCGCAGATGCAGCGCGGGGATGTCCAGGTCGGCCGCGGCCGTGGCCGCGTGCGCGCTCACCTTCGCGGCGAAGGGATGAGTGGCGTCCACGACAGCGTCGATCGCGTTCTCGCGTAGCCACATTCGGAGGCCCTCGACACCACCGAACCCACCCACGCGGACCGCTCCGACCGGCAGCCGCGGGTTGGCGACCCGACCCGCGAGGGAGGACACTATGTCGAGTCCACGCTCGCCGGACGCTCTGCGCGCCAACTCCCTGGCTTCACCGGTGCCGCCGAGGATCAGAACTCTCAGGACAACCCTCCGAAATCATCGGCACCAGCATCGCCATCGAACTTCGAGTACTTCATGTAACTCTCCATCGTGGAAAAACGAACCGGGGGGATTACCCGGAACGGCAACGACCCTACCCCCGAGCCCTCGGTTCTACACGTTCGGTCCGAAACTTTTCCGGCGCGCGGACCCTGCGACAACGGATTCATCGTGATCTGCGCGTGATCTGATCGTGATCGTAATTACGTGTCCACACTCCGGCGACCAGCGGGTTTTCGGACAATCCACTGGGCGACCGGCAGGTGCGGTCGCCAGGCCGTGAACCCGCCGAGCGGTTCGCCTCGATAGATCTGGAATTTGCGCAGGGTCCCGCCGAACCTGGCAGACCAGTCGAGCAGCAGCGCTTCCGATTCCGCGGTGACCGCGTTGGCGACGAGGCGGCCACCGGGGCGCAGGCGTTGCCAGCACCGCTCGAACATGCCGTCCTGGGTGAGGCCGCCACCGAGAAAGATGGCGTCGGGCGCCGTGATCGTTTCTTCGGCTAACTCTGAGCGCACTTCGCCGCGGATCGTTATTCCCGGCACCCCGAGCGCGTGGATATTGGTCGCGATTTGTTCGCGACGGGCGGGCAGTCGTTCGAACGTGACGGCGCGGCACAGCGGATGGGTGCG
Organism: Nocardia salmonicida NBRC 13393; assembly: GCF_001613085.1. Lineage (GTDB taxonomy): Bacteria > Actinomycetota > Actinomycetes > Mycobacteriales > Mycobacteriaceae > Nocardia > Nocardia salmonicida. The sequence goes on along the minus strand of NZ_BDBR01000008.1, from coordinate 392,023 downwards.
ACACCATTCGATGGCGATGCTGCCCGAGCCACCGCCGATATCCCACAGCATTTCCCCCGGTGCCGGGGCGAGAGCGGTGACGGTGAGCGCGCGGACCTCGGCTTTGGTGAGCTGGCCGTCACCGGCGAAGGCGGTGTCGGCCAAGCCGGGCAGGCGCGTGTCGCGGCGTGTGTCGGGATCGGCACGGCAGTCGATGGCGACGATGTTGAGTGGGTCGCCACTGGGGTGCGGCCACGCGGCCGCGGGACCGGCGCGCAGGTGTTCGGCGGGGCCGCCGAGTTGTTCGAGGACGGTCACGGTCGAGGCGCCGAACCCGTTGTCGCGCAGCAATTCCGCGATTCTTCTCGGCGTGGTCTCGTCCTCGCTGAGAACGAGAATCCTCCGACCTTCGGATAATTCGGGCAGAACGGTGGGCAATGGCCGGGCAACCACGCTCACCACCGGAGTTTCGGCCAGTGGCCACCCGAGCCGGGCGCATGCCAGCGATGCCGAGGAGGGCTGCGGGAACACCCGCAGTGCCGCCGGGCCGAACCGGCGGGCCAGGGTGACGCCGATGCCGTAGAACATGGGATCACCGCTGGCCAGGACGCTGATGCGCCGATCGGCGTTGCGCGCGAACAACTCCGGCAGCGCGGGCAACAGGGGCGTCGGCCACGGCACGCGTTCGATATCGCTCGCCGGGAGCAGCGCCAGTTGACGCGGGGATCCGAACACCACGTCGCAGTCGCTGACCGCCTGTCGGGCCGTCTGCCCCAGCCCGGACCAGCCATCGGCGCCGATGCCTGCCACGATGATCGGCTCGCCGGTCCAGCCGGCGGCTTCCGTCTCGGTCACCGTGGCATCCGGCGCCAGACGGATTGCGGGATCAGGCCCATCACGAAGAATGCCAGCGACAGCCGACCGGGCACCACCACTCGGGTCGCGCCCTTGCCGAGGCCGCGGACGACGGCGTCGGCGACCTGGCCGGGGGTACTGGACATGGGGGCCGGGTCCATACCGGTGGTCATTCGGCCGATCACGAAGCCCGAGCGCACCAGCAGCAGCTGCACGCCGGTGCCGTGCAGGGCGTCGCCGAGGCCGCTGGCGAAGCCGTGCAGGCCCGCTTTGGCCGAACCGTAGACATAGTTCGCCCGGCGCACGCGGACGCCCGCGATGGAGCCGAAGACGACGATCTGCCCGGAGCCCTGCGTGCGCATCAGGTTAGCCAGGGTGGTCAGGACGCTGACCTGGGCGACGTAGTCGGTGTGCACGACGGCCACCGCGTGCGCCGGGTCGTGTTCGGCACGGTCCTGATCGCCGAGGACTCCGAACGCGAGCACCGCGGTCGCGATGCCACCGTGCTCGGCCGCGAGCTTGTCGAGCAGCGGCGCGTGGGTGGCCGTCTCGTCGGCGTCGAATTCCACGGTGTGTACGGCGGTCGCGCCCGCCGCGCGCACCTGCTCGGACTCGGCGTCCAACGCGTCGGCGCGACGGGCCGCCAGGATCACCACCCGTCCGGGTGCCAGCCTGGTCGCCACCTCGAGGCCGATCTCACTGCGCCCGCCCAGGACCAGGACCGGCCCGTCGTTCTGCTGCATTCCCATGGCGCCAGTCTGTCATCCGGCCGAGGTGGTCGGATTCGGCCCGCCCCGAAACCCGAGGGGGTCATCGCTGGTCGGCCCGGCTACCGTTTCCGGTATGCCGACCACCACCGCACAGCTGTCCCCCGCCGCACTCGAGTTCGTCACCGAGCGGCACCTGGCCACGCTCACCACGCTGCGCGCCAACGGCACCCCCCACGTGGTCGCGGTGGGATTCACCTGGGATCCCGAGAGCGGGATCGCCCGCGTGATCACCGACGGCGCGTCGGTGAAGGCGCGCAATGCCGCGCGCGGCGGCTACGCGGCGGTGAGCCAGGTCGAGGGGCCGCGCTGGCTCACCCTCGAAGGACCGGCGACGGTGCTCGACGACAGCGCCGACGTCGCCGAGGCCGTCCGCCGCTACACCGAGCGCTACCGGGTGCCGCGCGAGAATCCGACACGGGTCGTCGTCGCGATCCAGGTGCGCCGAGTGCTGTCGTCGAGCACGCTGAAATAGCCTGTGCCGCTTACAACACCGTCAGACCGTGCGGCCGGTTGTTCATCGACTCCCCACCGTTGTCGGTGACGACCACGATATCCTCGATCCGCGCGCCCCATTCGCCGCGGAAATAGATGCCGGGTTCGATGCTGAACGCCATGCCCGGTTCGAGCACCAGGTCGTTGCCCGCCACGATGTAGGGCTCCTCGTGCACCGACAGGCCGATGCCGTGGCCGGTGCGATGGATGAAAGCCTCGCCGAGGCCCGCGTCGGTGAGCACGGCGCGGGCGGCGGCGTCGATGGACTCCGCGCTCACCCCTGGCCGCACCGCCGCCACCGCGGCGGCCTGGGCGGCCTCGAGGACCGCCACCTGTTCGACGATCTGCGGGCTCGGGGTTCCGAGCACGTAGGTGCGGGTCGAGTCGGAGTAGTAGCCGGGCTCGACCGGGCCGCCGATATCGATGACGACCACGTCGCCCTGTTCGATGACGCGATCGGATACCTCGTGGTGCGGATCGGCGCCGTGCGGGCCACTGCCGACGATGACGAACGCCGCCTCGGTATGGCCTTCCTCGACGATCGCGGCGGTGATGTCGGCGCTCACCTCGGCCTCGGTGCGACCCGCCCGCAGGAATTCGCCCATCCGCGCGTGCACGCGGTCGATGGCAGCACCCGCTCGGCGCAGCGCGTCGATCTCGGCGTCGTCCTTGATCATTCGCGACTCACGCAGCACCGGTGTGGCCGAGGCGGGCAGCCCGGTGGTCGATTCGGCGAGCGGGATCAGGTGCAGGGCGGGCATGGCGTCGGCGACCGCGATACGGGAACCTGCATGCAGAATCGAGCGAACCAGTTGGTACGGATCGACGCCGTCGACCCAGTCCAGTACCCGCAAGCCGAGTTCGCCCGCCGCGGAATCACTGAGGGAGGCCAACTCGAGTTTCGGGATCACTACCGCCGGCGTCGAGCCGTCGGCCGGGATCACCAGGCAGGTGAGCCGCTCGTAGGAGTCCGCGGCCGAACCGATCAGGTAGCGCAGGTCGGGGCCCGGAGTGATCAGCAGGGCGTCCAGATGCGCCGCCCGCATCAACTCGACCGCCCGCTCCAGACGCTGACCGTAGACCTTCGCCGCGAACCTGGCATCCGTGTGCGCGCTCATAGGATCCGACGTTACCCGCCCCGAGCCGACGCCAGCCACCGAAGCCCGTCGGCACGGCCACGGGCACGGTGTCGGTGGCTCGGGGCACAATCAGCGGGTGACCGCTGACGAGAGCACCCGTGGACCCCTGTTGATCCTCGACGGCGCCAGCCTCTGGTTCCGCGCCTATTACGCCATCCCCGACAAGCTCAGGGGCGCGGACGGCCGCTCGGTGAACGCGTTGCGCGGATTCACCGACATGGTGGCCTCGCTGGTCACCAAGCATCGCCCGAGCAGGCTCGTCGTCGGTCTCGATCTCGATTGGCGCCCTCCGTTCCGGGTGGCCCTCGTGCCCTCGTACAAGGCGCATCGGCTCGACACGAGCACCAGTGCGGCACCCGGCGCCGAGGAGGTGCCCGACACCCTCACCCCGCAGGTCGAGATGATCCTCGAGGTGCTGGCCGCGGCGGGCATCGCCACCGGCGGCGCGGAAAGCCTGGAGGCCGACGATGTGCTCGGCACCCTCGCGAGCAGGGAGCGCACCGATCCGGTTGTCGTCGTCAGCGGTGACCGCGACCTGCTGCAGTTGGTGCGCGACGAGCCCGCCCCACCGGTCCGGGTGCTCTACGTCGGCCGTGGCCTGGCCAAGGCCGAACTGTTCGGCCCCGCGGAACTGTCAGCGAAATACGGTGTGCCCGAACAGAATGCGGGCCCGGCCTACGCCGACATGGCGACGCTGCGCGGCGATGCCTCCGACGGCCTGCCCGGCGTGGCGGGCATCGGCGACAAGTCCGCCGCCCAGCTGATCACGAAGTTCGGCTCGCTCGACGCGCTCATGGACGCCGTCGCCGATCCGGGTTCCGATATCGCCAAGGGTGTGCGCGCGAAACTCGTTGCCGCGCAGGACTATCTGAAGGTCGCCGCACCGGTGGTGCGGGTGGTCCGCGACGCCGATGTCATCCTGTCGCGTCCGGATGTGTTGCCCGCCACCCCCGTCGACCCCGACCGGCTGCTCGCGTTGGCTACCGAGTACAACGCCGAGAGCCCGATCACCCGGCTGGTCACCGCCTTGACCGCGGCACACGCCGACTGACCCGGCCGAGGCGAGCCGACGCTGCCCCGGTGAACGACACCGGGCCGCCCGCGTAGTCGCGGACGGCCCGGAAAACGTAGTGCGAGCGCCTAGTTGGGGCGGCCGACCTCGTAGGTGCCATCGTCCTTGGTGATCTTGACGGTGACCTTCTTCGCCTCACCGCTGACCTTCAGGTCGCAGGTGAAGGTCGCATCGACCTCGACGGCCTGACCGGACGGGCAGCTGACATCGGAGACGTCGGCGATGCCGTAGGAGTCCTTCAGCACGCGCGAGACACCGTCCTGCACGGCCACGTTGTCGAGTTCGTCGGAGGAGAACACGACCAGGAGCAGGCCGATGACCGCGGCGACCACGAGCACGCCCGCGATGATGAGCCCGATGATCAGACCTTTGCTCTTGCCGCCGGAGGACTGCTGCGGCTGCTGGCCCCACTGCTGCTGCGGTGCGGGCTGCTGGCCCCACTGCTGCTGCGGCGGGGGCTGCTGGCCCCACTGCTGCTGCGGGTTGGCGGCCTGGTTGTTCCAGTCCTGCGGAGGCGGCTGGGTCTGACCCCACTGCTGCTGCGGTCCGGTCGGTTGCTGCGGCGGCACGCCACCCTGCTGCGGCTGCTGACCCCACGGCTGCTGCGGCTGCTGGGGCTGCTGTCCCCAGTGCTGCTGCGGCTGCTGGTTCGGATCGCCCCACTGCTGGGTTGGCTGGGCGCCCTGTTGCGGCGGCTGCTGCGCGCCGCCCCAGTGCTGGGTGGGACCGGCGCCACCGGCCCCCTGCTGACCCCCCCAGTGCTGGGTGGGATCGTTATTCCCCTCCCCGGGGTTGTTCGGTCCGTAAGGGCCGCTCATCCACTCGCCTCCACTCGCATTATTAGTCCATACGGTAGCCCCCCGCGCCGGGCCTGCCGCATTCGCACGACATCCGCCTCACGGTCGGTACGCGAAGAAATCAAATCACAGACGTCCCGACTACGCGGCGTCCACCGCGACGACACCCCGCCGCACGGCGCGCACCGCCTTGGCCGCGGTGGACGCGACCTCGGGGTCGTCGGCGGTGTTGTGGATCTGATCGAGCAGGTCGATCACCTGCCTGCACCACCGCACGAAATCGCCCGCCGACATCGTGGTGCCCTGGTCGCCGCTGGCCAGCAACGCCTCGGCCAACGCGTCACCGCGCGCCCATTTGTACACCCCGGTGACGAACCCCAGATCGGGTTCGCGGGTGGGTGGAAGTTTGTGCCGCGCCTCGTCGGAGCGCAGGTCCGACCACACTTCGATGGTGGCCGCGATCGCCCGGCGGATCGGATCGGTCGGGCCCGCAGGCGTCAGCAGGCCGGTCTCCTGGCGCGATTCGTAGACCAGCGTCGATACCACCGCGGCGAGCTCGGCGGGCCCGAGTCCGCGCCACAGACCCTGACGCAAGGCCTCGGCGACCACGAGATCGCTTTCGGCATAGATCCGGGCCAGTCGTCTGCCGTCGGCGGTCACCTCACCGTGGGCGACGAACCCGCGTTCCTCGAGCAGTCCGACGATCCGGTCGAAGGTGCGCGCCAGCGAGTTCGTGGTCGCGGCAACCTTCTGGCGCATCGTCTCGGTCTCGCGGGCGAGCCGCGAATACCGCTCGCCGGTGCGGCTCAGTTGCTCGCGATCGGGACGATCGTGCGCGGGATGGGATCGCAGGCTGCGCCGCAGCGTCGAGAGTTGACGATCTTCGCCGCCGCGAACACGGTCGTTGCGCTTGCCCCTGCGCGGAGCCGAGATCCCGGTGCCGCGCAACGCCGAGGCCAGATCGCGGCGAATGCGCGCGGTGCGGTGGTCGACCCGGCGCGGCAGATCCATCCGCCCGAGCGCTTCGGCGGGCTCCGGGAAATCGGCCGCGGACACACGCCCGGCCCAGTGGTCCTCGGTCAGCACCAGCGGACGCGGGTCGCCGGGGGTCTGGTCGGGTTCGAGGATCACCGCGAGCCCGGAACGTTTGCCGACCGGGATCGACACCACGTCGCCGCGACGCAAGCCGATCAGCGCTTTCACCGCCGCGCCGCGTCGATCTGCTCGGCCCTGCTGCTGGATATCGCGCTCACGCTGCTTGATCCGGTCGCGCAGCGACAGGTACTCCATGAAATCGCCGCCGACGCCGCCGAGCTGACTCTCCAGCTTGCGCAGTGCGCCCTCGTTGCGTTCGATGCCACGGACGAGCCCCACCACCGACCGGTCGGCCTGGAACTGGGCGAACGACCGTTCGAGCAGGGTTCGAGCCTCCTGGGCGCCCATGCGGTCGATCAGGTTGATCGACATGTTGTAGCCGGGCCGGAACGAGCTGCGCAGCGGATAGGTGCGGGTGGAGGCGAGACCCGCGACCGCGCTGGTGTCGACCTCGGGCTGCCACAGCACCACCGCGTGACCCTCGACGTCGATGCCGCGCCTGCCCGCGCGACCGGTGAGCTGGGTGTATTCGCCGGGAGTGAGCTCGGCGTGGGTTTCACCGTTGAACTTCACCAGGCGCTCGAGGACCACGGTGCGGGCGGGCATATTGATGCCGAGCGCCAGGGTTTCGGTGGCGAACACCGCGCGCACCAGCCCCTTGACGAACAGTTCCTCGACGGTGTGCCGGAACGCGGGCAGCATGCCCGCGTGATGGGCGGCGAGGCCGCGGTGCAGCGCCTCGCGCCACTCCCAGAAGCCGAGTACCTCCAGATCGCCCTTGGGCAGATCGCCGGTGTGCTTCTCGATGATCTCGTCGATCTGCTCGGTCTCACCGCGCCGACTCAGATCGAGCCGGGCGCGCAGGCACTGGGCCAGCGCGCCGTCACAGCCCGCGCGGCTGAAGATGAACGTGATCGCGGGCAGCAGGTTTTCCTCGTCGAGGCGAGCGAGGACGTCCGGCCGGGGCAGCGGACGGAAGTTGCCACCGCGACCGCCACGACCGCGCGGCCCGCCGTAGCCGTGCATCCGGTCGGCGCTCTCGCGCTGACGGATGAACCGTACGAGGTCTTCGTCGACGACGACCTTGCGATCGCTGGACTTGGTGTCGAACAGGTCGAACATCCGCCGACCGACCATCACGTGCTGCCACAGCGGCACCGGCCTGGTCTCGTCGACCACCACCGCGGTGTCACCGCGCACGGTTTCCATCCACGCGCCGAATTCCTCGGCGTTGGACACCGTCGCCGACAGGCTCACCAGTCGCACATCCGGCGGCAGGTGCAGGATCACTTCCTCCCACACCGCGCCACGGAATCGGTCGGCCAGGTAGTGCACCTCGTCCATCACCACATAGGACAGTCCGTGCAGCGAGTCCGAGGACGCGTAGAGCATGTTGCGCAGCACCTCGGTGGTCATCACGACCACGGGCGCGCCGGGGTTGATCGACTGGTCACCGGTGAGCAGGCCGACACTGTCGCGGCCGTAGCGGGCGGTGAGATCGGCGAACTTCTGATTCGACAGCGCCTTGATCGGCGTGGTGTAGAAGCACTTTCCGCCCGAGGCGAGGGCCATGTGCACGGCGAACTCACCGACGATCGTCTTGCCCGCACCGGTGGGGGCGCACACGAGCACACTGTGCCCGTCTTCCAACGCCGCGCACGCGGTGCTCTGGAAGGGGTCCAGATCGAACGAGATTTCACCGGCGAATTTCGCCAGTTCGCTGGGCAGCCCCGGAGTGTCGGTCACCCCTCAGAGCGTATCGGAGTAGTCCGACACCGGGCGCGTGGTTTTCTCCGGCTCGCCCACCGGATCGGTGGCCGCCACCGGTTCGGGGTTCTCCAGCGGTGAGGCTTGTTCGTCGTCGAGCGGGCCCCAGCCCTCCTTCGCCTCCCGGCGGGCCTTGCGGGCGTCGCTGAACCGTGCGAACTGCACCGCGAACTCGAACAGCACGGTCAGCGCGATCGCCAGCGCGAGCATGGAGAACGGGTCCTGCGGGGTGACGATCGCGGCGAAGACGAACAGGCCGAAGATCATCCCGCGCCGCCAGGCCTTGAGCTTGGTGTAGGGCAGCACCCCGACCAGGTTCAGCCCGATGATGATCAACGGCGTCTCGAAACTGACGCCGAAGATGATCAGCAACTGGATGATGAACCCGAAGTATTGATTACCGCTGAGCGCGGTGATCTGGACGTTGTCGCCGATGGTCATCAGGAACGACAACGCGTGCGAGACAACCAGATAGGCCAGCACAGCGCCGGTCACGAACAGCACCGAACCCGTGACCACGAACCCGACCGCGTACCTGCGTTCCTTGGCATACAGCCCCGGGGTGATGAACGCCCACAGCTGATACAGCCAGAACGGCGTCGCGATCACCACACCGGCGGTGAACCCGACCTTCAACCGGAGCATGAACTGGTCGAAGGGTCCGGTAGCGAGCAATCGACAGGCGCCGTCGGGGGTCAGGCTCGCCCGCGCCGATGCGGGCAGCGCGCAGTAGGGGCCACGCAAGATTTCGCCCAGGCTCTCCATCCCGAAGAGCGTGTGCGCGTACCAGAAGAAGCCGATCAGGGTGGTCACCGCGATCGCGGCCAGCGCGAGCAGCAGCCGTGTACGCAGTTCCTGCAGGTGCTCGACCAACGACATGGTGCCGTCGGGATTCGTCCTGCGCTTGGTGCGCCGGGGATCGAACGGGATGCGCATGGTGGGTGGTGGCCTCTAACCCTCGGTTCGGCGGATGCTCGGCGGCAACTTGTGACCAGACAGCACTTCGCCCCGGGGCGGTGGCATCCGTCCCGGGGTGATGGCCGAGGTCAGAGGGTTTTGTGGCCCTGCTGCGGTTCGACGATCGGAGTCTGCGCCTGCGGGGCGGACGCGGACAACTGCTGCGGCGGTGCGGGGGTGGACGTGGTGGTCTGCGGTGCGTCGGACGTCGCCGACTCCGCCTGCATCTGTCCGACCTCGCTCTTGAAGATGCGCAGCGAGCGGCCCAGACCGCGTGCCGCGTCGGGAAGCCGCTTCGCGCCGAAGAGCAGAACGAACAGCAACGCGATGATCAGCAGGTGCGTCCAGCTGAACGTGCCCATTATCAGATACCTCCAAAGACTGTGGTGATTACCGATGCTACCTGTGTTCGGACCGTGGCGGACGCCCAGCTGCATCGGTGTTCGCCACGCGTTCAATCCGCGACAGCGACCGCCGCCCCGGTCAGCTCGGCGAGCAACCGGCTTCCGGTGAACCGTGCGGTATCGCCGGACTCGGCGATCCTGATCAGTTCCGTCAACTTCCGGTTGACCGGCGTGGGGTGTCCCACCATCTCGCCGAGGCGCACGATTTCCCCACACAGCCACGCGATTTCGGTGCGCCGGCCGAGTGCCAGGTCATCGGCCATCGACGAGCGCGCGAGCGGGTCGATGGCGAGCACCCGGCCGAACACCCGCCGGAAGACAGCGTCGGGAACACGCAGTAGATGCACCATCAACTCGGGCGGAACGGGAGTGAGCTGCGCGGGTCGAATTCGCGCAGTGTTCATCACGGCGAGGGCTTCGGACTGAGTGAGGGCGAGGCAGCGGCGGTAGTCGCGTTCGGCGAGCTCCTCGCGCAATGGCCTGCCCGACAGCGCGTTTATCGGGTTGTTCAGATTGAGCAGCAGTTTCGCCCATTGCACCGGACGCAGGTCGCGGTGGCGGCGCAGCGGCAGTCCCGCCGCCCGGAAACCGTCGGCGAAGCGGTCGACGACCTTGTCGTCCTGGATCGCGAGGTCGCCATCGCTGGCGCGGTGGAAGCACCCGCGACCGCTGTGCACCACGTTGAACATCACCATCCCGGCCAGGGCGGTGCTGGTCGGCAGGATCTCTCTGATCACGCCGGCGTTGCCGATGCCGTTCTGCAGGCTCACCACCGGCGTGCCGGGGCGTAATCGGCCCGCGACGGCACGGACGGCGGCGGCGGTGTCGGCCGATTTCACAGTCACCAGGACCAGGTCGGCCAACTCGGGTTCGTCCGGTTCGAGCGCGAGGCCGAACCGGTCGGGCGCGACCTCGGTCGATCCGCCGTCCAGATCGGTCAGGCGCAGGCCGTGCTCGGCGATGTCGTCGAGGATCCGCTGACGGCCGACGAAGATCACTTCCATGCCCGCGGCGGCCAGATGACCGCCGATGAACACCCCGACGCTGCCCGCACCGAGGACAAGTACTCGCTGACTCACGCGGGTTCGGTCTCCCCCACCAGTCCGGCGGCCGCGTAGGCGGCCAGGGCGGCGTCGGCGCGCGAGCGCACCGCCGTCACCAGTTCCGGTGGCCCGAGCACGGTGACGCCGGTACCGAAGCCGAGCAGCAGCCGGGCCATCCAGTCCGGCGAGGCGAAGCGCATACCCGCCTCGATGCTGCCGTCGGCGCGTGATTCGATGCGGTGCATCGGGTACTGGTCGAGCACCCACGCGTAATCGGCGCGGATCCGCAGCCGGGCCAGCGGCACGTCGGGGTCGTCCTGGAACAGGTCGAGTGCGGCCGCGTCGGTGGCGGCGTGGCTCGGCGGGTGGGCCGGTTCGTCGAGTTCGGTGGCGTCCTCGATCCGATCGAACCGGAACAGGCGAACGCCTTCGGCCTGCCTGCACCAGGCCTGCAGGTAGCTGTTGTTGTCGACCAGCACCACCCGAATCGGGTCGACGACGCGTTCGGACACCTCGTCGCGGCTGGCGGAGTAATAGACCAGGCGCAGGGCCCGCGCGTCGGCCAGCGCGGCGCGCACGGTCGCGACCACCGGCTTCTCGACGGGGACCTCGACCGGTTTGCCCGCGACCACCGCATCGGTGCTGGCGATCGCCGATTCGATCTTGGCGATGGCGGCGTGCGCGGCGGTCGGGTCGACCATGCCCGGCATCTCCACGATCGAGCGAAGGGCGACCAGCAGCGCGGTGGCCTCGGTGGAGGTCAACCGCAACGGCCGTTCGATCCCGGCCGAGAAGGTGACCTCGATGCTCTCCTCGGAGAACGACAGGTCGATCAGATCGCCGGGGCCGTAGCCCGGCAGACCGCACATCCACAGCTGGTTGAGGTCGCTCATCAGCTGTTTGGTGGTGACACCCAGTTCCGCGGCGGCCTCGGCCGCGCTGATACCCGGGTGCGCGAGCAAGTACGGCACCATGTTCAGCAGGCGCGAAAGTCGTAGGGAAAGGCGCGAACTCACGACGTGACCTCCGTGTGGTCGAGTACCGACCGTAGCCGGTCCATCACATCGGCGCGCAGTTCCGGTGGTTCGAGAACGAGGACGTCGGGACCGAGGCCGGTGATCAACCGGGCCACCCAGTCCCTGGATCGGACCGGTACCTCGAGCACCGAGCCGGGGCGACCGCCCAGATCGCGGGTCTCGACTTCGGTGCCGATGCGGCGCAATTCGCGCCCACGGCCCTTGGCGACCCACACGGTGGCCGACCCGGTGACGGGAGCGTCGCCGGTGACCCGGTCGACGATCGCGCGCAGATCGGTGTGCGCGGGCTTGTGCACCGCGTCGACCGGACCGTACGGCCGCACCTGGCCGCCGATCCGCGACAGCCGGAACGTGCGAACGGCGTCACGTTCGCGGTCGTGCCCGACGAGGTACCAGCGCCCGTGCCGAGTCACCACACCCCACGGTTCGACATCGCGGGTCACGAACGGATCGGTGACGGCACTGTGGTGGCCGAAACGCACCGCCTGTCCCGCATCGATCGCAGCGAGCAGTTCTCGCAGCACCGGCTCCGACCCGCGGGTGCGCGCGGGCACCGCGGGAACCGACACCCCGACGTTGTCGGTCTCGACGGTGACCCCGGCCGCGCGCAACTTCAACAGCGCGCCCTCGGCCGCCCCCGCCAGTTCCGGCGAGGCCCACATCTGCACCGCGACGGCGACCGCTGCGGCTTCCTCGCTGGACAGGTCGATATCGGGCAGCTCGTAGGCGTCCCGGTTGATCCGATACCCCTCGAGTGTCGAGAACCTTCCCACCGGACCGACTTCCAAGGGGATGCCCAGATCACGCAGTTCGTTCTTGTCGCGCTCGAACATCCGGCTGAACGCCTCGTCGGTCGCGGAGTCCTCGTAACCGGCCACACTGGCGCGAATACGTTCCGCGCTCAGGAACTGCCTGGTCGACAGCAGCGCGATGACCAGATTCATCAGCCGCTCGACCTTGGATATCGCCACCCGATAGAGGGTAATGGTCGCGCCCCCTCCCCCGCGCGTCGGCGCACAGTTGTGCCGCGGCCGGGGACCATGGACAGCGCCCCCATCGAAAGGACCCACGATGCTCGTCGCCTTCTCCGTAGCCCCCAGCGGTTCCGCCCACACCGACGGCTCGGTCGGCGAAGCTGTCGCCGCGGCCGTGCGCGTGGTCCGCGATTCCGGCCTCCCGAACCGCACCGACGCGATGTTCACCACCATCGAAGGCGAGTGGGACGAGGTGATGGCGGTGATCAAGGCCGCCACCGACGCCATCCTCGCCACCGCCCCGCGCTGCAGTCTGGTTCTCAAGGCCGACCTCCGCCCCGGCGTCACCGACGCTCTGAACACCAAGGTCGAAACCCTCGAGCGCCTACTCGCGGAGGGCTAGTTCCGGTTGGTGGATGCGAGAATGTGACGGTGGACCTACGTCTGACATGCCGTGCCGCGGGCATCGGCGTGGTGGCGCTCAGCGAGCACGTCGGTCGCGCTCGTCCTCATCGCGCCGTTCCCACGCTGTCCGCGCGGTTGGTCGTCAGCCTCGGCGCCCCGATCGAGGTCGACTACGACGGACGGACCCTCACCGCCCAGGCGGTGGTGGCCGGATTGATGCGGCCCGGGATCGCGACGCCGGTCACGACCCTGCTACCGCGACAACCGACGGCCTATGTCGAGTTGTCGGCCGCGGCCTTGCGCAGGCTGATCGGCATGCCGCTGAGCGAGGTGGACGCGGGCGGGGTGATCGCCGATGCTGTTGTGCCGTGGGTGAACTCGCTGTGCGAGGAGTTGGCGGACCGTCCGGTCGGTCACCGCGAGACACTGCTGCGAATCCGGCTCCTCGACCAGCTGTACCGGGCCGATCCCGACACCCGAGCCGACGACGCCTGCCGAGCGCTGGACCTGATCCGAGCCGGTAGCGGGACGGCTTCGATCGACGATCTCGCGCACGAGGTGCACCTGAGCCCCCGGCGATTGCGCCACGTGATGCGACGCTCCCTGGGGGTCACCCCGAAGTTCGCCTCGCGCGTCGCCCGTATGGAGTCCGCGGTGGGCCGTGCGGGTACAGGCGCTGCCACCTGGGCGCAAGTGGCAGCCGATTCGGGCTACCACGACCAGAGCCACCTCGTGCACGACTTCCGCGACCTCATGAACACCACGCCCACCGAGTGGCTCGACGAAGAGGGCCGAAATCTACAAGGCCGACAACGCCCCACTCGGTGAGCATGGAGGGATGAACAACCACCTGGTCCCCAAGCTGCTGGTCTCCGATGCGCAGGCAGCGATCACCTTCTACACCGAAGCCCTCGGAGCCGAGATGCGTCTTCGAGTCGCCGATGACCACGGCGTGGTGAACCATGCCGAACTCACGCTCGGCGCTGTCGTCTTCGCCTTGGCGCAGAGTGTCGAGGAGTGGCGGTGGTCCGATCCCCGATCGCTGGGCGGCTCGCCCGTCCTGCTCGAGCTCACCGTTGCCGACCCGGACGCCGTAGCGCACCGGATGGTGCGCTACGGCGCCGAGTTGGTGATCCCCGTCGAGAACCGCCCTTACGGCAAGCGCCAAGGCCGGGTGGAGGACCCGTTCGGCCATCTCTGGGTCATCAGCGGAGTACTCCGCTAGATCAGAGGAGGAAGCGGGCGATGGAATCAGCCACACACGCCGGGCGGGGGGCATTCTCGAGTTCGACGGTGACGTGGCGATGGATTTGGACGCCGCCGGGAACTTCGGTGACCTCGGTGAGGGTGAGGTGGGCGCGGATGCGGCTGTCGACGGGGACAGGCGTGAGGAAACGAACTCGGTCGAAGCCGTAGTTGATGCCGACCTTCGCAGCGCTGACGCTCATGATCTGTTGGGTCATCGGCACGATCAGCGACAGGGTTAGCAGCCCGTGGGCGATGGTGGTGCCATACGTGCCCGCGGCGGCGCGTTCGGCGTCGACATGGATCCACTGGTGGTCGCCGGTGGCCTCGGCGAACAGGTCGATGCGACGCTGGTCGACGGTGACCCACTCGCTGGGGCCCAGTTCGGTTCCGACCGCGGCGCGCACGGCGTCGAAATCGGCGAAATCCGTTGTCATGCCGCTCCTCCGAAACGTTGGCGCAGTTCGCGCTTGAGAACCTTGTGGGTGGGACCGAGCGGTAGCTCGGTCACGAATTCGACGCGGCGCGGGTACTTGTACTTCGCGACCTGCGCCTTGGCGAAGTCGATCACATCCTGCTCGGTCAGCGCGCCGTCCGGCACGACGACCGCCACGACCTCCTCACCGTAGTGCGGGTCGGGCACGCCGATCACCGCGACCTGCGCGATGTGCGGGTGCCGCATGAGGGCTGCTTCCACCTCGGTCGGATAGACGTTGAAGCCACCGCGCAGGATCATCTCCTTGATCCGGTCGACGATGCGCACCCGGCCGGTTTCGTCGCGGGTACCGAGATCGCCGGTCCGGAACCAGCCGTCGATCACGGCCGCCGCGGTCGCCTCCGGCCTGCCGGTGTAGCCGCTGAACACGTTGTGCCCGCGCACCACCACCTCCCCCACGGCGCCGATGGGCAGCAATTCGATGCGATCGGCGATCGCGGGATCGGCGATCTCCACGTCGACTCCCCACACCGGATGTCCCACAGTGCCCGCTTCGGTACCGAAGCACGGCTGGTTCACCGCGGCGGTCGGCGAGGTCTCCGACAGGCCGTATCCCTCGAGCACCGGCGCGTGGAAAACGCTCTCGAATTCCTCCAGCACGGCCACCGGCAGTGCGGCGCCACCGCTGATGCACAGTTTCAGCTCCGGCAATCGCGGTGCCGATGCCGCCGCCTCGATCAGCGACAGATACATGGTGGGCACACCGTGGAACAGGTTGACCCGCTCGGCCGCCATCAGCGAAATAGCCGCGACCGCATCGAATCTCGGCATCAGCACCAGGGTGCCGCCGACCCGCCAGTGCGAGTTCATCGACACCGTCTGCCCGAACACGTGGAACAGCGGCAGCGCGCCGAGTGCGATGTCGTCGCGGTGGATCTCATTGGCGTCGAACGTGTTCACCGTCGCGCACATCACCATATTGAGATGGCTGAGTTCGGCTCCCTTGGGCGTTCCGGTGGTGCCGCTGGTGTAGAAGACGACCGCGGTATCGAGGGGACCACGGGAGACGAAGTTCGGAATCGCCTCGCCGACCAGGTCTTCGGGCGCCACCACATCGATGCCCGCGTTGCGAGCGGCTTCGGTACCCGTGGCCGCGACCATCGGATGACAGATCAGCGACGAGGCGCCGCTGTCGCGCAGCACATACTCCATCTCCAGCGCGGTGAGCAGCAGATGCACGGGCACCACCGTCGCGCCCGCGGCCAGGATGGCGAAGTAGGCGCGCGGGAAGTCGGCGGTGTTCGGACACAACAGCCCGACCCGGTCACCGGGCTTCACTCCACGCGCGATCAGGGCGCCTGCTTGTTCGCGAGCCTGGCGCCACAGATCGGCGAAGGTGATGCGGGTGTCGCCTTCGATCAGGGCGAGGTGGTTCGGTCGACGACGGGCTGGTTCGGCGAGGATGCTCGCCAGCGACAGAGTGGCGTTCATGGTGTTCCTAGTGTTCGAAGCGATGGAGGTGGACAGCGAGGCCTTGTCCCACGCCGACGCACAGGGTGGCGATCGCGTGGCGCGCGTCGCGTTCGACGAGTTCGAGCGCCGCGGTGAGCGCCAGCCGCGCACCGCTGGCACCGAGCGGATGTCCGAGCGCGATCGCACCCCCGTTGGGATTGACGTGCTCGGCGTCGTCGGGCAGGCCGAGCCCGCGCAACACCGCGAGGGCCTGCGCGGCGAAGGCTTCGTTGAGCTCGATGACGTCGATCTCACCGATTCCCAAACCTGTTCGGGCGAGCAGCTTTTCGACGGCGGGTACCGGCCCGATACCCATGGTTCGCGGCGCGACACCGGCTGCGGCCACCGCCCCGACCCGTGCCAGCGGGGTGAGACCGTACCGACGAACAGCGTCCTCGGAGGCCAGGAGCAGAGCGGCGGCGCCGTCATTGATCCCTGAGGAATTGCCCGCGGTGATCGATCCGCCGGTCACCACCGCCCGCAACGCCGCCAGCGACTCCGCGCTGGTCTCGCGCGGATGTTCGTCCCGATCGACGAGCACCGGCTCACCGCGCCGCCGCGGCACCGGCACCCCGGCGATCTCGCGCGCCAGCCTGCCCCGGTCGATCGCCCGCGCCGCCCGCTGCTGCGAGCGCAACCCGAACGCGTCCTGATCGGCACGCGCGATGCCGTACTCGTCGGCGATGTTCTGGGCGGTTTCGGGCATCGTGTCCGTGCCGTGCGCCTCGCGCATCCGCGGATTCACGAACCGCCAGCCGATCGTGGTGTCGGCTATTTGCGCCGAACGGTCCCATGGCGCAAGACTTTTCGGTAGCACATACGGCGACCGGGTCATCGATTCCACCCCACCGGCGATCACCAGGTCCGCGTCACCGGACCGGATCGCCCTGGCCGCGGAGCCCACGGCGTCCAGACCCGACGAGCACAGCCGGTTGACGGTGATACCGGGCACGGTCACCGACAACCCGGCCAGCAGGGCCGCCATCCGCGCGACATTGCGATTGTCCTCGCCCGCCTGGTTCACACAGCCGAACACCACATCGTCGACGGCGCCGAAATCCACCCTCGGCAGGCGCGCTACCAGCGCCGCGATCGCGTGCGCGGCAAGGTCGTCGGGGCGCACGTCGGCCAACGCGCCCCCGTACCGGCCGAACGGCGTCCGCACGCCGTCGACCAGATACGCGGCGCCCGTCACAAGCCCATGTCCTTGGCGATGATCATCTTCATCACCTCGCTGGTGCCGCCGTAGATCCGGTTGACCCGGTTGTCGGCGTACAGGCGGGCCACCGGGTACTCGTTGATGTAGCCGTAGCCACCGTGCAACTGCAGGCAGCGGTCGATGACCCGCGAGGCCACCTCGGAGCAGAACAGTTTGGCCGAGGCCGCGTCGGCGGCGGTGAGCTCATCGCGGTCGAGCGCCTCCAGCGCCCGGTCGACGACCGCCTCGGCCGCGTCGACCTCGGCCTGACAGGCGGCCAGTTCGAACTTGGTGTTCTGGAACTGCGCGACCGGCTGACCGAAAACGTTGCGGCCCCTGGTGTATTCGAAGGTGAACCGGATCGCCGCCTTGGCCTGGGCGTAGGCGCCGAGCGCGATCGAGAGCCGTTCCTGGGGCAGGTTCTGACCCAGGTAGCTGAAACCCCGGTTCGCCTCGCCCAGCAGGTCCGAGACCGGGAC
The DNA here is from genome assembly GCF_001613085.1 of Nocardia salmonicida NBRC 13393. GTDB lineage: Bacteria > Actinomycetota > Actinomycetes > Mycobacteriales > Mycobacteriaceae > Nocardia > Nocardia salmonicida. Next base: position 374,367 of record NZ_BDBR01000008.1, on the reverse strand, counting down.
CCGCACGTCGGTGAACGACAGCTCGGCCGTGTCGGACACCTTCAGACCCAGCTTGTCCAGCTTGCGGCCCACCGCGTATCCCGGCGAGTTCGTATCGACGACGAGCAGCGAGATCCCTTGCCGCCGATCGGTTTCCGAGACCGGGGCCGTCCGGGCGCACACGATCACCCGATCGGCGTGCACACCACCGGTGATGAACGTCTTGGAACCGTTGAGCACGTAATGCGTGCCGTCCTCGGAAAGCTGCGCGGTGGTCCGCATTCCGGCGAGGTCGGAGCCGGTGCCGGGCTCGGTCATCGCGATCGCGAACATGATCTCGCCCGAGACGAACCCCGGCAGCCAGCGCTGCTTCTGTTCTTCGGTCGCGAGATTCTTCAGATACGGCAGGCACAGGCCCACGTGCACGCCCGAACCACCGAAAGACACACCGGCGCGGGTGGTTTCCTCCAGCAGGATCGCCTGGAACTTGAACGACTCGATGCCGGCGCCACCGTATTCCTCCGGCACCTCGATCCCGAACACCCCGAGATCGGCCAGCTTGCCGTAGAACTCACGCGGCACGATGCCCGCCTCGTACCACTGGTCGTAGACCGGTGCGACCTGCGATTCGATGAACGCGCGCACGGTCTTGCGGAATGCCTCGTGCTCGTAGTTGAAAACTGTTCTCTGCATGATGGTTCTCCGAAATCTAGAGACGACGTCCGCCGTCGACATACACGGTCTGTCCGGTGACGAACCCGGCATTGTCGGAGGCGAGGAAGGCGACCACATTCGCGATGTCGGCAGGCAGGCCGACCCGGCGCAGCGGGGTGATCTCGGCGGTCTTCGCCTGCAACTCCTCGGCGCTCATGCCCCTGCGCGCCGCGGTGGCCGCGGTCATCTCGGTGGCGATGAAGCCGGGCGCCACGGCGTTGGCGCGAATCCCGAACGGGCCGAGTTCCATGGCCAGCGTGCGGGTCAGGCCCTGGATGCCGGCTTTCGCCGCCGCGTAGTTGGCCTGACCACGGGTGCCGAGCGCCGAGACGCTCGAGGTGTTGACGATGGCGCCGCCGCCGTTGTCCACCATGTGTTTCTGCGCGGCCTTGCAGCACAGGAACGCGCCGCGCAGGTGCACCGCCATGACGGTGTCCCAGTCCTCGACCGACATCTTGAACAGCAGGTTGTCGCGCAGTACTCCCGCGTTGTTCACGAGGACGTCGAGCGAGCCGAAGTCCGCCACGGTGCGCGCGACGGCGGCGGCTACCTGCGCCTCGTCGGCGACGTCGCAGCCGATGCCGATCGCGGTGCCGCCCGCCGCGTTGATCTGCCCGGCGGCCAGTACCGCGGCGTCGGCGTCGAGATCGACGACGGCCACGGCGAATCCGTCGTCGGCCAGGCGGGCAGCGGTCGCCGCGCCGATGCCGCGGGCCGCCCCGGTGACGAGGGCTGTTCGGTGGATCATGGGTCGTACTCCTGTGTCAGACAATGGCATTCACGCCGGTGAGGGCGCGCCCGATGAGCAGTTTCTGGATCTGGGTGGTGCCCTCGTAGAGGGTCAGCACGCGGGCGTCGCGCAGGTACTTGGCGACGGGGTATTCATCGATGTAGCCGTAGCCGCCGAACACCTGGATCGCGTTGTTGGCGGCCGAGACCGCCGCCTCGGAGGCGAACAACTTCGCCATCGACGCGGCGGTGCCGAAAGGTTCGCCGCGGTCGGCGAGATCGGCAGCACGCCAGGCGAGTAGCCGTGCGGCGTCGGTGTCGACGGCGATATCGGACAGAAGTTCCTGCACCAACTGGTAGCCGGCGATCGGCTTGCCGAACTGTTCACGCTCACCGGCGTAACGCACCGCGGCTTCGAGGCAGGCACGCGCCAACCCGACACACCCGGACGCGACCCCGATGCGGCCCTTGTCGAGCGCGGACATCGCGATCCGGAAGCCCTGCCCCTCCTCGCCGAGGCGCAGCGCGTCGGGCACCCGAACCCCGTCGAGGACGAGTTCGGCGGTGGCCTGGCCGCGCAGACCGAGCTTGCCCTTGATCTCGGTCCGGCCGAAACCCGGTGCGTCCGTGGGCACCACGAACGCCGTGACGCCCTTGGGCCCCGAACCGCCGGTCCGCGCGAAGACCAGCGCGTGATCGGCCCAGGTGCCGTTGGTGATGAAGATCTTGGTGCCGGACAGGACCCAGTCCGAACCGTCACGTGTCGCACGGGTGTCGAGGTTCGCCGCATCCGAACCGGTGCCGGGTTCGGTCAGCGCGAAACACCCGAGCTGCGCACCCGCGCAGATTCCCGGCAGGAACCGCTGCTTCTGCTCCTCGGTGCCGTACGCGGCGATCGACTTGCCGAACAGGCCGAGCGAGACCGACACGATGCCGCGCACCGCGCTGTCACCGCGCCCGAGCTCCTCGAGCAGCAGGCAGTAGTCGAAGGTGTCGCCGCCGGAGCCGCCGTATTCCTCGGCGATCCCGATCCCGAGGAAGCCCAGCGCACCGAGCTTGCCGACGATCGCCGGATCCACCGATTCGTCGCGATCCCACTGGGCGGCGTACGGCACGACTTCCTTGTCCACCCACGTACGGGCGAGTTCGCGCAGGTCGGACTGCGCGGGGGTGAGCTGGAAATCCACGGGACCACTCCTGAACCAAACGGCGTTAGGTTTACTCGGGCACCGTATCCTAACGCCGTTCGGTTAATCAAGGGTCGTTTTCGGCATCGGTGATACCGTTCGATTTCCCGACGAGAGATGGAGGAGCGCATGGCGAGGCCGCGCGTACCGCTGTTGAGCCGCGAGCGGATTCGCGACGCCGCGCTGGTCCTGATCGACCGCGACGGGCTCGCCGAGGTCTCCATGCGCAAGCTGGGCGCCGAACTCGGCGTGCAGGCCGCCTCGCTCTACGGCCACTACCCGAACAAGGACGAGCTGTTCGACGACATCGCCACCGGCATCATGAGCCTGGTCGACACCTCGACCTTCGACACGGTGAGCTGGGATCGAGCACTCGCTGACTGGGCACGCAGCTATCGCGCGGCACTGGCCACCCACCCGAATTTCGTGCCGTACCTGGCAACGGGCCCGGGGCGCCGCGCCGAGAATCTCCGCGCGGCCGACGCCGTGCACGGCGGTCTGGTCGGTGCGGGCTGGCCACCGCGCTACGCCACCATGATCGGCGCGGCCACCCGCTACCTGGTCATGGGTTCGACGGTCGGCTCGTTCGCCGGCGGGTTCGCCGACGACGTGCAGGTCTACCGCGACCGGTACCCGCACCTGAACCAGGCCCATCTGCTGCGCGCGATCGCCGACGAAATCGATGACGACAGTTTCGAATTGGCGCTCACCGCGTTCATCGCCGGGCTCAACGCCACGTACGCGACGGTCGTCACCGCGGACTGAGCCGCCCTACACACGAGGGAACCGGTGGCGCCTACGCAATCGCTCCCATGCGCCACCGGTTCCGTCGTGGTCCCCCCGTCTGAGGGGTTCGCCTACATCGAGGCGATCAGCCGGTCGACGCGCTCGTCGACCGATCGGAACGGATCCTTGCACAGCACCGTGCGCTGCGCCTGATCGTTCAGCTTGAGGTGCACCCAGTCGACGGTGAAATCGCGGCCCGCCTCCTGCGCGGCGGTGATGAAGTCACCGCGCAGCTTGGCCCGCGTGGTCTGCGGCGGGGTGTCCACCGCGGCGTCGACGGCGTCGTCCTCGGTGATCCGCTTGGCCAGACCCTTGCGCTGGAGCAGGTCGAACACACCGCGACCACGCTTGATGTCGTGATAGGCCAGATCCAGCTGGGCGATCTTGGGATCCGACATCTCCATGCTGTAGCGGTCCTGGTAGCGCTGGAACAGCTTGCGCTTGATCACCCAGTCGATCTCGGTGTCGACCTTGGCGAAGTCCTGCGCCTCGACCGCATCGAGGGTGCGACCCCACAGATCCACCACCGCGTCGACCTGCGGATCGCGGTCGCGGTTGCGCAGGTGCTCGACCGCGCGGGCGTAGTACTCGCGCTGGATCTCGAGGGCGCTGGCCTGACGCCCGCCGGCCAGGCGCACGGGACGACGGCCGGTGAGATCGTGGCTGACCTCGCGAATGGCGCGTATCGGGTTGTCGAGGGCGAAATCGCGGAACGACACCCCCGCCTCGATCATCTCCAGCACCAGCGAGGCCGTACCCACCTTGAGCATGGTGGTCGGTTCGGCCATGTTGGAGTCGCCGACGATCACATGCAGACGCCGGTACTTCTCGGCGTCGGCATGCGGCTCGTCGCGGGTATTGATGATCGGGCGCGAGCGAGTGGTCGCCGAGGAGACGCCCTCCCAGATGTGCTCGGCACGCTGCGACAGGCAGAACGTGGCCGCCTTGGGCGTCTGCAGTACCTTGCCCGCCCCGCAGATGAGCTGGCGGGTGACCAGGAACGGGAGCAACACATCGGAGATCCGGGAGAACTCGCCCGCGCGGACCACGAGGAAGTTCTCGTGGCAGCCGTAGGAGTTGCCCGCGGAGTCGGTGTTGTTCTTGAACAGGTAGATGTCGCCGCCGATGCCTTCCTCGGCGAGGCGCTGTTCGGCGTCTATGAGCAGGTCTTCCAATACCCGCTCGCCTGCCCGGTCGTGGGTGACCAACTGCACCAGGCTGTCGCATTCGGCGGTGGCGTACTCGGGATGCGATCCGACGTCGAGGTACAACCTGGCACCGTTGCGAAGGAAGACATTGGAGCTACGGCCCCAGGACACCACCCGGCGGAACAAGTACCGGGCTACCTCGTCGGGGGACAGCCGACGGTGACCGTGGAAGGTGCATGTCACACCGAACTCGGTCTCGATCCCCATGATTCGTCGCTGCACACTATCGACACTACAGCCATGACCAGTGCCCGCGCGGCGCTCCTGACATCCCATTCGCATACGTGTTCACAACGATTCGGACAGCGAACGACCGCCGCGCACACGACGAGATCGGGCCTGCGAACCGGAGTGATTCGCAGGCCCGATCATGATCGTGACGTGGGTTATTTCCCCGCGTCGTCGTCGGGTTCTGGCAGCTTCGCCTCTTTCACCGGCTTGGGCTTGGACTTGGACGCGGCGAGCGCCGCCTCCAAGGCCGGGCCCTGCAGCCTACGGAACGCCCGCCGCGGCCGCTGCTGCTCGAGCGTGGCCACCTCGAGGGAGGCCTCACCGAGCGGACGCTTGTCCTTGTCGGCTTCGGGCTGACCGGCCAGCAGTGCGCCGATCGCCACCTTCAACGCGTCGTCCAGGGACAGACCCGGCTTGTAGGTGGCTTTGAGCTGGGTCAGGATCGGCTCGGTGGTGCCGCCCATGACGACGTACTCGCGCTCGTCGACGATGGACCCGTCGAAGGTGATCCGGTACAGCACCGAGGTCGGCGACTGTTCGGGATACCCGACCTCGGCGACGCAGATCTCCACCTCGTAGGGCTTGAGCTGATCGGTGAAGATCGACCCGAGGGTCTGCGCGTACAGGTTGGCCAGCCCACGCCCGGTGACATCGCGCCGGTCGTACTGGTAACCCTTGAGGTCGGCCTGCAGGATGCCGCCGCGGCGCAGGGCCTCGAACTCGTTGTACTTTCCGACCGCGGAGAATCCGATGCGGTCGTAGAGCTCGCTGACCTTGTGCAACGTCGCCGAGGGGTTCTCGGCGACGAACAGCACGCCGTCGGCGTAGACCAGCACGATCACGCTGCGACCGCGACCGATGCCCTTACGGGCGAGCTCGGTCTTGTCGCGCATGATCTGCTCGGCCGAGGCGTAATACGGCAGCGTCATCGGACGGCGCCCCCTTCTTCCGCGGCTTCCCGGTCGGCGATCACACCGCGGGCGATCTCGGCGAGACGATCCTCACCGATCTCGTCCGCACCGTCGGCGTCGATCACCACCGCTGTCGGGAAGATCCCGCGCAGCATGTCGGGACCACCGGTGGCGGTGTCGTCGTCGGCGGCGTCGAACAGCGATTCCACCGCGATCCGCAGGGCCCGATCCTGATCGATGCCGCGCTGGTAGAGCTTCTTCAGCGACGACTTCGCGAACATCGAACCCGAGCCGACGGCGGTGTAGCCGAATCGCTCCTCGCTGCGCCCGCCGACCACGTCGTAGGACACGATGCGACCGGACCGGTCCGGGTCGAGGATCTGGTCGTCGAAACCGACCAGCAGCGGTATCGCGGCCAAACCCTGCATCGCGGCAGGCAGATTGTCGCGAACCATCTTCGACAGCTTGTTGGCTTTACCGTCGAAGGTGAGCGGCACGCCTTCGATCTTCTCGTAGTACTCCAGCTCCACCGCGAACAGCCGAACCATCTCGATCGCGATACCCGCGGTGCCCGCGATGCCCGCCGCCGAGAAGGTGTCGGTGATGTACACCTTCTCGGTGTCGCGGCTGGCGAGCAGGTTGCCCATGGTCGCCCTGCGGTCGCCCGCGATCAGCACGCCGCCACGGTAGGTGACCGCGACGATGGTGGTGCCGTGCGGCGCCAGGTCCTTCGTCGCGGTCAGATCCGAGGCCGGAAACCTGTTGGCGGGCAACAGGTCCGGAGCGTGCATGCGGAGATGTTCGGTGAACGAGGAGAGAGCCCGCCCCGCGTGGAGGCGCAAGGGGTCACCTGGGGTCACTGGCCGCCCTTCTGCACATATGCCCGCACGAAGTCTTCGGCGTTCTCTTCGAGCACGTCATCGATTTCATCGAGCAAGTCGTCGGTTTCCTCCGCGAGCTTTTCGCGGCGTTCCTGCCCTGCCGCGTCGACGCCCTCGGGGCCCTCGTCCTCGTCGCCACCCCCGGCGCGCTTGGTCTGCTCTTGTGCCATGGCAGCCGACCTCCTCTTCCTCATCACGATGATCGTGTGTGTCCCACAACCCTACCGAGCCGATCCGACAAGGTGGTCGATAGCGATCGTATTGTCGCGCGGTCGTGCCCCGCAACGCGTCAGTGGGTAAGCTGCTCGACCAGTTCCGCGGCGGTGCGCGAGGCGTCGAGCAGCTTTCCTACGTGCGCTTTCGTGCCCCGGCGGGGTTCCAGCGTCGGAATCCGCACCAGCGAATCACCGCCGAGATCGAAGATCACCGAATCCCAACTGGCGGCGGCGATATCGGCGCCGAATCGGCGTAGACACTCACCGCGGAAGTAGGCGCGGGTGTCGGTGGGCGGATTGGTCATCGCGTCGAGCACCTGCTGCTCGCTGACGAGCCGCTTCATCGACCCGCGCGCGACCAGCCGGTTGTAGAGCCCCTTGTCCAGGCGCACATCGGAGTACTGCAGATCCATCAGGTGCAGCTTCGGCGCGGCCCAGCCCAGCCCTTCCCTGGTGCGCATGCCCTCGAGCAGGCGAAGTTTGGCCGGCCAGTCGAGCAGGTGCGCGGCCTCCATCGGATCGCGCTCGAGCAGGTCGAGGACCATCGCCCAGTTGTCGAGGATGTCGAGCACGCGCGGGTCGTCGTTGCCTTCGCGGTGGACGAACTTGGCGGCCCGCTCGTGGTAGAGCCGTTGCAGCGCAAGGCCGGTCAGATCACGGCCGTCGGCGAGGGCGACGGTGGCGCGCAGCGTCGGGTCGTGACTGATCTGGTGCACGGCGGTGACCGGGCGGGCCAGCTGGAACTCCGAGAGGTCCTCGCCGCCCTCGATCATGTCGAGCACCAGCGCGGTGGTGCCGACCTTGAGGTAGGTCGACATCTCGGCGAGGTTGGCGTCGCCGATGATCACGTGCAGTCGCCGGTACTTGTCGGCGTCGGCGTGCGGCTCGTCGCGGGTGTTGATGATGCCGCGCTTGAGCGTGGTCTCGAGGCCGACCTCGACCTCGATGTAATCGGCGCGCTGGGACAGCTGGAAACCGGCGTGGTCGCCGGACTGGCCGATGCCGACCCGGCCCGCGCCACAGATCACCTGGCGGGAGACGAAGAACGGCGTCAGGCCCGCGATGATGTGGCTGAACGGGGTGTCGCGGCTCATCAGGTAGTTCTCGTGGGTGCCGTAGGAAGCGCCCTTGCCGTCGACGTTGTTCTTGTACAGCTGCAGCCGGGGCGCGCCTGGCACGCTCGAGGCATGCCGGGCGGCCGCCTCCATCACCCGCTCGCCCGCTTTGTCCCAGATGACCGCGTCGAGCGGATCCACGACCTCGGGTGCGGAGTACTCCGGGTGGGCGTGGTCGACGTAGAGCCGGGCGCCGTTGGTGAGGATCATGTTCGCCGCGCCGACCTCGTCGGCGTCGATGATCGGGGCGGGCCCGCTCATCCGGCTCAGATCGAATCCACGCGCGTCACGCAGCGGGGATTCCACCTCGTAGTCCCACCGGGTTCGCTTGGCTCGCGGCAATCCCGCGGCGGCGGCGTAGGCGAGAACGGCCTGCGTGGAGGTGAGGATCGGGTTGGCCGTCGGCTCCGTGGGGGTCGAGATGCCGTATTCGACCTCGATTCCGATGATGCGCTGCATGCAGACGAGCCTAGGCGACGGGCCCGACCCGCACCCGCATCTCCGCCCAGCGGGGCCGTGGGAGGCCGGGAACGTCCCCCAAGAGGGGGACCATGGAATCGTCCTCGTGAGCGATCCGCAGGGCCGGTGGTCGCGCTGATACTCGGTGCATGACCGACGCCGTCGCACCCGCCACCGAAGCGCCCGCCGCCCCCGGGCCCGCTCGCATGATCGCGCTGGATGTGCTGCGCGGCATCGCGATCCTGGGCACTCTCGGTACCAATATCTGGATCTTCACCGATTCGGCGGGCATGGTCGGCTACCTCGACGAGCTCGGCGCGACCCCCGAAAACGCCTGGATGTGGTCCGAACGGGTGCTCCAGCAGCTCGCGCAGGGCAAATTCCTCGGCCTGCTCACGGTGATGTTCGGGATCGGGCTCGCCATCCAGCAGGGGTCGGCGCAACGCGGCGGGCGACCGTGGCCCGGCAAATACCCTTACCGCGCGGGACTGCTGTTCCTCGACGGCCTGCTGAACTTTCTGTTCGTGGCAGAGTTCGACGTACTGATGGGCTACGCGCTGACCGGCCTGGTGGTCGCGTACATCCTCGCGACAAGCGAACGAGCACAACGCCGTTGGCTGATCATCGCCGCCTCGGTCCACGTGACGATGTTGACGTTGTTCGCAGCCGCCTTGACCTTCGCGTCACAACAGGAGAGCGCCGACTCCGCACCACTCGACCCGAATCCCTATGCGGACGGCTCCTTCTGGGATCTGGTGCTGTTCCGTATCGACCACGTCCTGATCTTCCGGCTCGAGACGATCTTCGTGTTCCCGATGTCGATCGCGCTGTTCCTGGTCGGCGCGCGGCTGTTCCGCGCGGGCGTCTTCCGGCCGGAGGGTGCGCGAATTCGCCGCGGGCTCATGGTGATCGGGTTCGGGATCGCCGCGCCGCTGGACCTGGGGGTCGGCATCCTGGGCGGTGGCGACTTCATCTTCTTCACGCGGTACGGGACGGCGCCGTTCGTCGCCCTCGCGATCTTGGCGGCGGTAGCCGAGTTCTACCTGCGCAGGCCCCGCGTCGGATTCGCGGGCACCCGCTTGAGCGAGGTCGGCCGCACCGCCCTCAGCTGCTACATCCTGCAGAACCTGATCGCCGGAATGCTGTGCTACGGCTGGGGTTTCGGCCTGGCGGCGCGGGTATCCGACTCGGCGAGAGTGCCGTTCACCGTGGCGATCTACCTGTTCGTCGCCACCGCGATCATCACCTTCGCCCACCTGTGGTTGCGCCGATTCGAGCGCGGACCCGTGGAGTGGCTGTGGAATCGAACCTATCGCGCGCTGACCGGTTGAGTCAGCGCAGGCGCTCGCCGGGCGGCGGGGCCGCGTCCGGCGCGATGAGCAGGTCGGCGATGAGCGAATCCCGTTGCAGCGGAACACCGAGACTGCGCGCATTGCCCTCGAACAGCGACAGCACCGACTCGGTCAGAATGCCCTGCACCTGCTCGGTGGTGAGGACCGGCTCCGATTCCGCGCGCCAACTCGCCACCACGCCGTCGACGAGCCCGACCATGCCGAATGCCATCGGCCGACCGCGCGCCGGGTCGATGCCGAACCGGGCCAGAGTGGCCGCGAAGATGTCGGCGAGCTGTCCGCCCACCGCGCGGCCCGCGCCGCTCAGACTCGGCGCGCCCTGCGGTGCCGCGTCGCCGAGGAAGCGGTGCAGATTCGGGTGGCGTTCGATCCAGCCGAGATAGGTGCCGATGGCGCCGCGAACGGCTTCTTTGAGCGTGCCCTCGGACTGCAGGGCGGGCAGCAGCTCCGCGAGCAGCAGTTCCAGGATCCGCTGCCGCGACAGCGCGTCGAGTTCGGCCCGGCCACCGACATGGCGGTAGACCACCGGTCGAGGCAGTGCGAGATGTTCGGCGATCAACTGCACCGAGATCTCGAGACCGTGTTCCTCGATCACCTCGATGGCGGCGTCGATCATCTCCGCGCGGCGGCGCTCTTTGTGGCCGTGCCAGCGGGTGGCGCGACCGTCGGCGGCGGTCTGCTCGGCGTGCGCGGATGGTGCAGTCACAGTGCCAACGATACCCGTGCGGATATTGACCGTGACATGGCGTTCCACTAACCTTGGTGATACACGCTGTAACACCTAGCGTGGCACGTTCCGCCGAGAGTGAGCCCCGCGATGCCCCACGCTACCGCCTCCCCGCGCGATTCCTTCGCCCAGCGCCTGCTGATCGGCTCGGTGCGAAAATCCTATGACCCGGTGGTCGATATCGACTGGGCCGAACCTCTCGACCCGGCGAAGCTGTTCCTGCCCCCGCGCGTCATCTCGCTCTACGGCACCGATCTGTGGGACGCGATGACACCTGACCAGCAGCGCGAGCTCTCCCGCCAGGAACTGGCCAATGTGCTCTCGGTCGGCATCTGGTTCGAGAACCTGCTCAATCGACTGCTGCTGCGCGAACTGCTCCGCGGCGACCCCACCTCCGCGACCTCGCACTACACGCTCACCGAGATGGCCGACGAGTGCAGGCACATGATGATGTTCGGCAAGCTCATCGAGCGCATCGAAGCCCGCCCGTACTGGCCGCGTCCGGCGGCGCGGCTCGCGATCACCGCACTGCCCGCCGTGCTGCACGGCCCGATGGTGTGGGTGGCGGCGCTGGTCGGTGAGGAGATCTTCGACGCGCTGCAGCGGCGGATGCTCGACGATCCGCAGTTGCAGCCGATCGTCGCGCGAGCCATGCGCGTCCACGTCACCGAGGAAGCCCGCCACATCGGCTTCGCCAGGGACGCGCTGGCTCGGCGAGTGCCCGCGATGTCGGCGGGAGAGCGGGCCTATATCCGCTTGTGCGTGGCGGTGGCCGGACCGCTGTTCGTCTCGCTGGTCACCAACCGGCATCTGTACATTCGCGCCGGACTCGACGGTCGACAGGCACGCAGAGCCGCACTGGGTAATCCGAGAGCGCGGGAATCCAGGGCGGCCGGGGCGGCGGAACTGGTGACGTTCCTGGGACAGCACGGGCTGATCGGATCGGTCGGACGTAGGCGGTGGCGGGCGGTGGGTCTGCTGTGAGCGTCGCTGTCATCGGCACCGAATCCGCGGCGATCGTGCGCGCGCTGCGGGCGGCAGGTATCGCCGAAGTGAGTGTCTACGAACCTGTTTCAGCGGGTGGTCCGTCGCGACCTCCGGTCGGCGGACAGCGCCGGACGCCGTGGACGTCACGGCACAGGTGGCCGTCTCGCGAGGATCGGCCGGTCCCCCGGCGCCTGGTCGATGTCAACGAACTCGTTTTCGACGAGAACGAGGACCACTGGCTGATCCACCTGGTCGGGGACGAGCCCGCCCACGCGAGGGTGGTGATCCTGACCGCCGACGCCACCGGACGACTCCGCACCGACTCCGCCCCTGAGACCGCAGACCGTCCCGTCGGCGCCCAGTCCGAGGGGGTCCGACTGCCGGTCACGGGACGCGAGGCCCGCACACTCGACGCGGCGTGGTCGCCCGCTCCGGTCACCTTTCGCGACATCGCGACCCATGGCTTTCCGAACCTGTTCTTCGCCGGCGGTACCGAACCCGCCGTCCAGGAACCGCTGGCCGCCCAGTCGGATCGAGTCGATCTCATCGCCACCTGGGTCCGCGCTCTTCAGCGGCAATCGGGCACCCGGATCGAAGTGCGGGCCAGCACCCAGCACGAATACCACCGTCGGCTCGACCCGACACCGAGCATGCGTCGCCATGGCCGCCCGAAACCCCACCATTTCGACATCACCGTCGCCGCCGACCGGCATCCGGATCACGACTACGCCGGACCGGCCGTCCTCGATCTGCCCGGAGCCGAATACTCCGTCCTCGCCACCCTCACCGGTCACCTCGACCCGATCGACGGCCGCTACCACTGGTACGGCCGCCTGGATCCCACCGAGACCGCCACCCTGCCCGAACCGACGCGCGCATCCGCCTTCCTCGTCCTGCCCGGCCGCGAACCCGCGGCGGCGCACCTCACCGAACGCGACCCGTGGGGCAATCTCCGCGTCACCGGCATCGGCACCCCGCCCTTCGCGCTCGAGGCATAGCAGCGACCCTCGCGCCATCCGTCGGTATGCTCGGTGACATGCAGGCACGGGCGATGGTGATGGCGTACGCGGTTCTCGCGTGCGTGCTGCCCGCCTTCGTGCTCATCTCCACGCCCGGCGGTGAGGCCACGCGCATGCTCGCGTTCGGCGCTGTCGCCGCCGCGATGGTGTGCGCGCTGGTCGCGGTCACCGGCCGCAGTCGGCTACCTGTTCGGGTCGCGTGCGCGGGCCCGCCGCGGTCGGCACAGCGCCGGTTGCGCGGTTCCTTTCTGCGCCAGAGCAATCCGGATGCCGCCGGTCGTCCACGTCTACGAGCACCGGGGATCGATCACCACTGACAGGTGCCGCGCCGTCGGCGCCGCCTGTCGGATTTCGTGATCCCACTCCCCTTTTCGTGCGTTCGCGCACGCTTCACGGACAGGTCGTCCCGTCATGCTCGATGTCGTCTATTTTCCCGTGTCCGCGGTCCTGTGGTGCTGGCACCAGCTCTTCGCGATTCCGCTCGGCCCGGCCAGTGGTCTCGCGTGGTTACTCGCCGTGGTCGCGCTGGTCGTCACCGTCCGCGCGCTACTCGTGCGCACCGCGCTCCGGCAAGCCCGGTCCCAGCAAGTCCTGCGTTCCGTCCAACCGCAGATGGACGCCATCCGCCGCACCCATCGCGACGACCCGCGCGCCCAAGCCGAGAAGATCCGGTTGCTCCATCGCGAACACGGCGTCAGCATGTTCGCCGGATTCGTCCCGCTGATCGCCCAGGGACTGGTCTTCCTCGGCCTGTTCCACGTGTTGCGCTCGTTCGATCGGACCGGCACCTACGCGGTCGGCCCGTTCAGTTCGACGGACAGCCCGCTTCCGGTCGAGGTCAACAGAGCCACCGCGAACTACCTGTTCGGCGCACCCGAGGTCCGCGCGTTCCTCGATGCCAGGCTGTTCGGCGCACCACTGTCGGCGACCCTCAGCGGTGCGGGTGAGGTTTTCGTCGCGGTGGCCGTCCTCGCCGTCCCGCTGGTGCTGATCGCCGCCCTCGCCACGCACTTCACGGCCCGGCTCACCCCGGCGGTCGGGGACAACAGCACGGCCGCGATCATGCGCAACCTGTCGCTGTGGGTGTTCCCGGCGGGTGCGCTGATCGGCGGTGCCATCCTGCCGGTCGTCGTGCTCACCTATTTCGCCACCAACGCCCTGTGGACCTGCGGCCAGCAGTATCTGATCCGGCGCACCCTCGCCGCCGAGGAATCCGCGAACAAGGCGCTGGTCACCGCGGCGGCCCGCGCCGCCGCGCCGCGACCGGGGGTGAAGCCACAGCGCCGGAAACGGTGAATCGCGGGATGGACACTCGCGGCGGTTACCCTCGGGCGGGTGTCAGCGAATCCGGAGGCCGAACTGCTCGCCGTCTACGATGCCGAGGGGCTGGTGATCGGCGAGGCCGATCGAGGCACCGTCTACCGCGAGGGACTCTGGCACGCCAGCGCGGGCGTGCTGGTCCGGTCTGCCGACGGCGACCGGGTGTATGTCCATCGGCGGACCGACACCAAACTCGTCTTCGCCGGCATGCACGACTGCCTCGCGGGCGGCGTGGTCGACGCGGGCGAGCACCCGTCCGACACCGCGATCCGCGAACTGCGCGAGGAACTGGGCATCGTTGTCCCCGCGGGCACGGTACTTCCGTTGCGCGCCACCGCGTCCTGGGACGGCGAGTGGGCGGGCCGCGCACTGCGCTGCCACCTGTTCGCGTACGAGTACCGCTACGACGGTCCGATCGTCCACCAGCCGTCCGAGATCGTGGACGGCTGGTGGTGGACCGATGCCGAACTGCGTGCGCACCTGCGTGATCCGGCGTGGCCCTTCGTTCCCGACACGCGAGTCGTCCTGGACGGCCTGCTCACCGGAGGCGACGGCCCCCGCCACTGACTCGGTAGACGACCACAGACCGAGCCCGCCGAACGGCAGGCCACCGGTCGCCGAGATCAGTCCAGCGTGCGCAGGGATTCCTCGTCGCGAGCCACCACCGCGCCACCGTCGGCGGTGAGCACGATCGGGCGCTGGATCAGCTTCGGATGCTGGGCCAGTGCGGTCAGCCACTGCTCCCGATCCGCCTCGGCGCGACCCCATTGCGCCATCCCGAGATCCTTGGCGATCTGCTCGCCGGTGCGCGTGATGTCCCACGGCTCGGCGCCGAGGCGCGCCAGCACCGCCCGCAACTCCTCGACCGTCGGCGGATCGTCGAGATAGCGGCGCACGGTGTACTCCACCCCGGCCGCGTCGAGGTGCGCGGTGGCATTGCGGCTCTTCGTGCAGCGCGGGTTGTGCCAGATCTCGGTCTGCCCAGATGTCATATCGGCAGCGTAGTCACGTGCCGTGCGGGCGCGGCCGCACGTGGCGATACTGGAAACCATGAGCGACACCGCATCCCCCGAGAACCCTTACGGCACACCGACGACCACCGGTCCTGAACCTCTCCGCTCCTATCAGAACAAGCTCAATACCCTCATCCGCAGCCTGCTGAAGGTGCCGGTACTGTCCGGCGTCGTCGGCAAGCGGCTGGCCACCCTGCACGTGGTCGGCCGCAAATCCGGGGCCGTCTACGACGTCCCGATCGCCTACACCGTGCACGACGGCGCCTTGCTGATCGGCACCGCGCTGCGCCCCTGGGTGAAGAATCTGCGGGGCGGCATACAAGTGCGGCTGTCGCGTGGCGGCGCGCCCGAAACCTTCACCGCCACTGTCTACACCGACGAGAGCGACGTCATCGAACTGTTCGCGGTGATCGCGCGCGACAACAAGCAGAACGCGAAATTCAACGGCATCGGCTATCTCGCCGACGGCGAACCGTCCAAGGCCGACATCTACCAGACCTGGCAGCAGGGTGGCGTGGTCATCGGACTGACCCCGCAGTGAGCGCGCAGCGCGGCTACTTACCGCCCTCGGTCGGGGTGACCTGAGCAGGCTGGTAACTCGCGCCGGTGACGTCGACGCCCGCGGCTTTCAACTGGTCGAGAGCCTTGGTGACGTACTCGGTGGAATAGGCGTCGGCGTCGGGGTCCTTGGTGAGAACCGTTGCGCCCTCGGCATTCTTGGTGTTCTTCGCGATCGAGACCGTGCGATCCCACGCGGTCTTGTCGATGGCGCCGATGCCCGCGGGTGCGGGCCAGATCAGCTTGTTCACCTCGTTGATCTGCCACTGCTGGTGTCCCGCGCCGAGCGTGGCGCCCGCGGCGACGGTGATGTCGCGACACTTGTCGAGGTTGTCACGGCAGAACGCCCAACCCTTCAGCGAGGCGACCAGGAACTTGACCGTCTGATCCTGGTACTCGCTGTCCCTCAGCTTCTCGGTGTTGGCCCACAGGGCGTCCTGCAGCATGGCTACACCCTCGTCGTTCCAGTCGATGGTGGTGAAATCGTCTGCGGTGTAGAGCTTTCCGGTGGCCGGGTTCTCGGTTTCGAGCAGCTGGGCGTACTCGTTGTAGGACATGGCCTGGGCGGCGGCGATGTCCTTGGCGAGGAAGGCGTTCATGTCGAACTGCTGCTGGACCAGTTTCACATCCTCGGCCGGATCGATGCCTGCCTTGGTCATCCCGGCGAAGAGCTCGAATTCGTTGCCGTAGCCCCAGTTTCCGACGGTCTTGCCGCGCAGCGCGGCGGGCCCGGCGATATTCTCGGACTTGAACGAGACCTGTTTGGTGCCCGATTTCTGGAAGACCTGCGCGATCTGGGTGATCCCGGCGCCCGCTTCCCGCGAGGCGAGGGCTTTGGGCACCCAGGCGACCGCGTAGTCGGCCTGACCCTGGGCCAGCACCGTCTGCGGGACGATGTCGGTGCCGCCGTCGAGGATCTCGACCGACAGGCCCTGTTCCTTGTAGAACCCCTGGTCGACGGCGGCCAGGTAGCCGGCGAACTGCCCCTGCTTGAACCATTGCAGCTGCAAGGTCACCTTGGTGAGGCCGTCGGCGGTGGTTTCGGAACCACTGTCGGTGGTACTGCAGCCGGTCAGCGCGGCGGCGGCCACGGCGGCCAGCGCCACCGCGGTACGCAACCGGAGTGCGGTCTTGCTCATGGACGGATCTCCCTCATCGGATCGTGGACAGCAGTGGGGTTCGGGGTCGGCGGGTGAGGTGTTCGAGCAGCAGGACGGCGGCCAGGAACACGAGGCCGACGCACATCGCACCGACGACGTAGGCCCACGCCCGCGGATAGGCGGTGTTGGCGGCGGCGGAGGTGATCCGGCTACCGAGCCCGTTCTGCAGGCCGCCGAAGTATTCGGCGATGATGGCCGCGATGACCGCGCCGGGCGCGGCGATCCGCAAACCCGTGAACAGGTGCGGCAGCGCGGCGGGCACCCGCACGGTGCGGGTGATCTGCCAGCCCGACGCGGCGTAGGAGCTCATCAGGTCGGCCTGCACCTTCGGCACCTGACGCAGCCCGCGCGCGGTGCTGACGAAGACCGGGAAGAACACCACGATGGTGACGACGAGCCGTCGCGGTGTCTCGGTGGTCGTGGAGTACATCGAGTTCAGCAGGGGTGCCAGCGCCACGATCGGCACCGCGGCGGCGGCTGCGGCCAACGGCGTGAGCAGCCCGTCGATCAGCTGGAAGCGCACCGCGAGGACGGCGGCGGCCAGGCCGAGGATCGTGCCCGCGACGAACCCGATCAGCGCGTTCGTGCCGGTGGCCAGAGAGGCATCCAGGATGCGGCCCGCGTTCTCGGCGAACTGTGCGGCGATCGCGCTGGGCGCGGGCAACAGGAACGACGGCACGCCCGCCACCACGGTGAGCACCTGCCACAGAGCCAGGACGACAACACCGACTACTAGTGGTGGCAGCCAGGTCTTCATCGCAGATCCTGTCCAACGACGGTCGTGTCGCCGCGCAGTGCCGCGCGCACCGCGGCGACAGCGGCGAAGAACTCACCGGACGCGCGAACATCGTTGCCCGCCTGTCGATCCCAGCCACCGGTGGACACGATGTCGCTGATCCGGCCTGGTCGTGCGGACAGCACAACCACCCGGTCCGACAGGTACACCGCCTCGGGAATCGAGTGGGTGACGAACACGACGGCGGCGCCGGTCTCCCCCGCGATGCGCAGCAGCTCGCCCTGCATGTGCTCTCTGGTCATCTCGTCGAGCGCGCCGAACGGTTCGTCCATCAGCAGCAGCGACGGTTTGCGGGCCAGCGCGCGGGCGATGGCGACGCGCTGCTGCATGCCGCCGGACAGTTCGGCCGGGTACCGGTCGGCGAATTCGCTGAGCCCGGCCATGGCGAGCAGTTCGGCACTGCGTGCCTTGCGTTGCGCTTTGACTACCCGGTGCAGTTCGAGGGGAAGTTCGACATTGGCTGCGACAGTGCGCCATTCCAGCAGGCCGGCCTGTTGGAACGCGATGCCGTAGTCCTGGTCGATCCGGGCCTGCCGCGCGGACTTGCCGTGCACGGTGACAGCGCCGCTGCTCGGCGTCTCGAGGTCGGCGATGATCCGCAGCAGGGTGGACTTACCGCAGCCCGAAGGCCCGATGAGCGAGACGAATTCGCCCGCCGTGACAGTGAGCGAGACATCGGACAGTGCTGTCACGGCACCCGCCGCGAAGGTCTTGCCGAGATCTGTCAGTTCGACCGCGGCAGCGACCGGCGACACCGGAGAGCCGGGATCGGAGCCCGAGGTAGTCATGGGTGCTTCACTCATCAGTCCTCGCTCGATGTGCTGGTGCCGGGCGGGTGGCTGTAGCGGCGCAGCGCCAGCTCCACCAGTCCGACCAGGGCGGTGAGGACGACGCCGAGCAGCGCGGCGGCCAGGACAGCGGCGTAGAGCCGGGCCGCATCGCCGGTGGCCTGCTGGGAGAACACGATGATCTGGCGCCCGATCCCGCCCGCGGTACCGGTCGAGATCTCGGCGACGACCGCGCCGATCACCGCCGCCGCGGCGGCCAGCCGTAGCGCCGGAATCAACGAGGGAACCGAGGCGGGAAACCGCAAGCGCGTCAACGTCGCCCACCAACCGGCCGAGCAGCTGCGCATCAATTCGACCGAAGCCGCCGACGGCGTCTGCAGCCCGCGCAGCATCCCGATAACGATCGGGAAGAAGGCGAGGTAGGCCGCGATCACCACGATGCTCATCCACGGCCGCCACGGCTCACCGCCGATGGACAGTTTGCCGCCCCATGCCACCACCAACGGCGCGAGCGCGATCAGCGGAACCGTCTGCGAGAGCACCACATACGGCAGCAGGCCGCGCTCGAGCCAGCCGAACCGCTGCATCGCGACCGCCAGTGCCACACCTACCACAGCACCGAGCAACAGCGCCAGCAACGACAGACCCAGCGTGAAAATCGCTGTGCGCAACAGTGTTTCGCCGACGGTGCCCTTGCCGTCCGGGTCGCCGAGCACGGTGAACACCGCCCAGACGTGGGGGAGCGCGCCGTCGCTGGTGCGAGGGAGTACGCGGGTGCCCGCGATGCTCACGCCGTCGGCGGGCACCAGCATCTTCACCAGCTCCCAGATCACCGCCACGAGGACGAACGCGCTCACCGCGTAGACCGCGCGCAGCAACCGGGTCCGACCAGGTGTGGATGCTCGGATCTTTTGTGGGACAACAGCTTTCGCCGGATCGATGGTCGCCGCGCTCACCGACGCACTCCCCCCGGCCATCGTCCGGCGATACCGTGCGCGCCGGTGTTCGACGCCCACACCGGCGTGCGATCGGCGATCACGACAGACCGGCCGCTTCTATCGCGGTGACCTGCTGATTCAGCCGCGGCAGCACCTGCTCGCCATAGGCCTCGAGCGTCGACGTTTTGGCGTCGTGCTGCAGATACACCGCGAATTGGCCGACGCCGAGCTTCTCGAGCTCCCACAACCGGGCGAGCTGCTCGTCGGGGGTCCCGATCAGGCAGAACCGGTCCACGATCTCGTCGGGTACGAATGCGGCCTGGGTATTGCCCGCGCGCCCGTGCTGGTTGTAGTCGTAGCCCTGCCTGCCCGCGATGTAGTCGGTCAGCGCCGCCGGAACATCGCCGCCCGTACCGTATTTCGCGACGATGTCGGCGACGTGGTTGCCGACCATGCCGCCGAACCAGCGACACTGGTCGCGGGCGTGTTCCAGTCCGGCCTGCGATCCATCGGTGACATAGGCGGGCGCGGCGACACAGATCTTCACCGACAGTGGATCTCGGCCTGCCGCCGCCGCCGCGGCACGCACCTTGCCGATGGTCCATGCGGTGATGTCGGGGTCGGCGAGTTGCAGGATGAACCCGTCGGCGACCTGACCGGTGAGCGCGAGGGCCTTCGGTCCGTATCCGGCCACCCACACCTCGAGCCGCGAATCGGCGGCCCACGGGAACCGCACCTCGAGGTCACCGACGCGGGCGCTGCGGCCGTTGCCGAGTTCCCTGATCACCTCGACCGATTCACGCAGGGTGGCCAACGTCGTCGGCTTGTCGCCGAGCGTGCGGACCGCCGAGTCGCCGCGCCCGATGCCGCAGATCGTGCGGTTGCCGTACATCTCGTTGAGCGTGGCGAAGACGGACGCGGTCACCGTCTGGTCCCGGGTGGCCGGATTGGTGACCATGGGACCGACGATCACCTTGCGGGTGGCGGCCAGGATCTGGCTGTAGATCACGTAGGGCTCCTGCCAGAGCAGGTGCGAGTCGAAGGTCCACACATGCGAGAACCCGTGAGTCTCGGCCACTCTGGCCAGTTCGATCACCCGCGACGAGGGTGGTGTGCACTGCAGGACGACTCCGATGTCCATCGGCACTCTCCGTTTCGGCAGTTGGTTTCTACAGAAGGTTCTGCGACAGGCCGCGACGGACGAACCGGCCGTGCCCGGCGCGACCGTGATAGGCGCCGTCGTCGACGATCACCCGGCCGCGGGACAGGACCGTGTCGACGTGTCCGTCGATCTCGAAGCCCTCCCACGCGGAGTGATCCATGTTCATGTGGTGGGTCTTGCCGAGCCCGATGCTGGTGTGACCGTGGGGGTCGTAGATCACCACATCGGCGTCGGCACCCGGGCTGATCACGCCCTTGCGGGGATACATGCCGAACATCCGGGCCGGGTTGGTGCAGCAGACCTCCACCCACCGTTCGAGCGAGATCCGCCCGTCCTTGACGCCCTGGAACAGCAGATCCATCCGGTGCTCGACCCCGCCGATCCCGTTCGGGATCTTGCTGAAATCGCCCACGCCGAGCTCTTTCTGGTCCTTCATGCAGAACGGGCAGTGGTCGGTGCT
Organism: Nocardia salmonicida NBRC 13393; assembly: GCF_001613085.1. GTDB lineage: Bacteria > Actinomycetota > Actinomycetes > Mycobacteriales > Mycobacteriaceae > Nocardia > Nocardia salmonicida. Next base: position 353,672 of record NZ_BDBR01000008.1, on the reverse strand, counting down.
CACCGCGGTGACGTCACCGGTGCGGATGAACCGCCACAGCTCGTCCTGATGCCCCTCGGCGCGCGAGCGCAACGGCGTGGAGCAGACCCATTTGGCGCCCTCGAAACCCGGTGCGCCCAACTGTTCTTCGAGCGAGAGGTACAGGTACTGCGGACAGGTCTCGGCGAAGACGTTCTGGCCCTTGTCGCGCGCCGTCACGATCTGTTCCATCGCCTGCTTGGCCGATACGTGCACCACATACAGCGGGGCGCCGGTCAACTGCGCCAGCATGATCGCGCGATGGGTGGCTTCCTCTTCCATCTGCCACGGGCGGCTGGTGCCGTGGAAGTAGGGCGAGGTGTTCCCGCGGGCGAGAGCCTGTTCGACGAGAACGTCGATGGCGATGCCGTTCTCCGCGTGCATCATCATCAGCGCACCGAGGTCACCCGCGGTCTGCATGGCGCGCAGGATCTGGCCGTCGTCGGAGTAGAAGACGCCCGGGTAGGCCATGAACAGTTTGAAGCTGGTGACGCCTTCGTCGACGAGTTCGCTCATCCCTTTGAGGGATTCGTCGTTGACATCGCCGATGATCTGATGGAACCCGTAGTCGATCGCGCACTGTCCGGCGGCCTTGCCGTGCCATTCGGCGAGGGTGTCCTGCACCCGCTGGCCCGGTTTCTGCACGGCGAAGTCGACGATCGTGGTGGTGCCGCCCCAGGCCGCGGCCCTCGTCCCGGTTTCGAAGGTGTCGCTGGCCTCGGTGCCGCCGAACGGCAGCTGCATGTGCGTGTGCCCGTCGACGCCACCGGGGATCACGTACTTGCCGGTCGCGTCGATCACCGTCTCGGCGTCGGCCGCCGGATCGACGCCGAGCGCGGTCGAACCCGGTTGCAGGACAGCGACAATCGTCTCGTCTTCGATCAGCACGTCGAGCAGCTGGGACCCGGTGGCGCTCACCACCGTCCCGCCGTGGATGAAAGTGCGCATCAGGGGTTCACCAATGGTCCGTAGGCATCGGGGCGACGATCGCGATAGAACGCCCATCTCTCGCGAACGATCTTGATCAGATCCATATCGAGATCACGAACAACCAATTCCGGCGAAGTATCGGAGGCGACCTCGCCGACGAACTTCCCCTCGGGGTCGACGAAATAGCTCGTCCCGTAGAAGTCGTTGTCGCCGTATTCGCTCTCGATACCGACACGGTTGATCGCGCCGACGTAATACTCGTTGGCCACCGCCGACGCGGGCTGCTCGAGTTTCCACAGATAACTGGAAAGCCCTCGCGACGTCGCCGACGGATTGAACACGATTTCCGCGCCCGCGAGGCCGAGCGCCCGCCAGCCCTCCGGGAAATGGCGGTCGTAACAGATATAGACGCCGACCTTGCCGACCGCGGTGTCGAACACCGGCCACCCGAGGTTGCCCGGGCGGAAGTAGAACTTCTCCCAGAAGCCGGTCACCTGCGGTATGTGGTGTTTGCGGTATTTGCCCAGATAGGAACCATCGGCGTCGATCACCACCGCGGTGTTGTAGAGCAGCCCGTCCATCTCGCGCTCGTACACCGGCGCCACGATCACCAAGTTCAATTCGGCGGCCAGGGCGGCGATTCGATCGGTGGTCGGGCCCGGTACCGATTCGGCGTATTCGTAGAATTTGGCGTCCTGTAGCTGGCAGAAATACGGGCCGTAGAACAACTCCTGGAAGCAGATCACCTGCGCCCCCTGTGCCGCCGCCTCCCTGGCGTAGTCCTCGTGAACTTTGACCATTGATTCTTTGTCACCAGTCCAGCTGGTCTGGACGAGCGCCGCTCTGACGATTCCCATGCTTTGTTATACTGCACCTTCAACTGATTCTGTTGTGTTACAAGTCCGCGGAAACAGTTTCGGTGCCGTAAACGTTGGCGGTGCGCCCCGGATCGGCCGCGCGCGACCCGCAGAATGAGTCGATGACCGAAGCCTCGCCGACCGCACTGCCCGCGGACTTCGCCGGGGACCTCGACGAGCGAACGGCCGCCGGAATCGCCGCCGCCCTCGGCCGCCGCATCCGCTCCGGCGCGCTCGCACCGGGCACCCGCCTGCCCACCGTGCGTGCGGTGGCGCGCGAACTCCGGGTCTCCCCCGCCACCGTCAGTCAGGCGTGGCGGGCGCTGGCCGCGACCGGCGCGATCACCGCGCGCGGTCGGGCGGGCACCTTCGTCGGGGAGAAGCGGGAGACGCCGATCGGCCGGTATCAGCGCCTGCACTCGCCCTCCGACAGGGCCTTTCGTATCGACCTGTCGCGTGGCACCCCTGATCCGGCGCTGCTGCCCGACCTCGCCGCCGCGTTGCGCGCGCTCTCGCGCGATACCGCGCCGGGCGACCTGTCGGCCCACTATCTCGGCGAGGCGGTGCTGCCTGTGCTCGCCGACACGCTGCGCGCGGACTGGCCGTGGCCGTGCGAACGGCTGACCGTCTTCGACGGCGCCCTCGATGCCGTGGACCGACTGCTCGCCGCCCACGTGCGTTTCGGCGATCCGGTAATCGTCGAGGACCCGTGTTTCCCGCCGTTCCTCGATCTGCTCGCCCGCCTCGGCGCGCGCCCGGTCGCGGTCCGTCTCGACGAATCCGGTTTCCGGCCAGAGGAATTCGCCCGCGCCTTCGACGGCCCCGCACCGCGCGCGGTGATCCTGCAGCCGCGCGCCAACAACCCGACCGGCGCCTCCCTCGGCGCCGCCAGAGTGCGCGAGCTGACCGCTCTACTCGGCCCGCAGCAGGCGCTGATCATCGAGGACGACCACTCGGCGGGCATCGCCACCACCACGCTGCGTTCGCTCGCCGCGCACTTCCCCGATCGCGGTGTCTACATCCGCTCCTACTCCAAGTCCCACGGCGCCGATCTGCGGCTGGCCGTCGCGGGCGGGCCCGCGGCACTGCTCGATCCGGTGGTCGAACGCCGGATGCTCGGACCGGGGTGGTCCAGCCGATTACTCCAGCGCGTGCTGTCGACGATGCTCCAGGATCCCGATGCCCGCGCCACCGTCGAGAGTGCGCGACTCGAATACCGCAGGCGCGCTACCGATTTGCGTCGCGCGCTGGCCCGGCACGAGGTGATCGTGGCGGCGGGCGACGGCATCAATGTCTGGCTCCCGGTCTCCGACGAGAACGCCGCCATGATCAGCCTCGCCGCGGCGGGCATCAAGGCCGCGCCCGGCGGACCGTTCGAAGCGGGCGCGCGGCCCGCCACCGACCATCTGCGGCTGACGCTGGGCGGCCTCGACGACACCGACATCGCGTGGCTGGCCGCCGAACTCGCCGCCGCGGCCGCCGCCACCCCGACCTATCGGCGCATTCGCCGATCCTGACCCGTCATCGCGCACTACATCGTGCGGAGGTCGAGCCACAGCTGCGACCAGGGTCGAACCGGTTGTTCGCACCGCCAGATCGTCACGTCACGGGTGGCGCCCTCGTAGCCGAGCCGGGCGTCGGATCGCCCGATCGGCGTCACCGTCCCGAAGCTCTCGCGCAGTTCCTCGAGCTCGCCGCCGACGTAGAGAATCGTCGTCGCCGAGTCCGGCGGTGTGCCCAGGTAGCCGTATCCGCGACTCGGGCTGTACACCGCCGGCCAGCCGTACTGCGGCCGATAGGTGTCGAGAGCCCCTGCCTGCCAATAGGATTCGGCGACGATCACCACACGTGCCCGCTCATCCTCGGGCAGCGACCGGTAGGCGAGATCGGTCGACACGGCCAGGTCGGACCAACCGAACTTGCCGTGCAGCAGTAGATCCACCCCACCGGTACTCGGCGGGATCGAGGATTCCGGCTGCCACGGCAGCGACAACGCCGCGAGGACCACCGACAGCCCGATCACCGGAACCGCGGCGATCCGCTGCCAGGTAGCCCTGGCCTCGACCAGCCCGACAGCCCCGGCCGCCATCGCGACCGGATAGATGCCGACGGCGTAGTACGAGCGCCCGCCGGTCGCCACGAACGCGACCACGAGCAACACGACAACCAGACCGAAGAACCGGTAGGGCCGCAGCGATTCGGCGCGGAACAACCGCACCGTGCCGTAGACCAGCAGGATCGCGCCGAGCAGCCCGGCCGCGAGCAGGGCAAGGGGCACGAAGGCCAACCGGCCACCGATCGCCTCCTGCTCCGCACTCACCACCGCTCCCATCTCGAGCTGCGGCCACCCGTTCGCCGCCTGCCACAGCAGGCTGGGCACCGTCGCGACCGTGGTGATCGCGGCGCCGATCCACAGTGCGGGCCTGCGCAGCAGATCGCGGGGTCCACAGACGAGCACGCTGATCCCGACACAGATCCAGAAGAAGGGAATCAGCCATTTGACCTGCATGTCGATCGCGGTGACGACGCCGGCCATGATCAGCAGCACATCGGCGCGCGTCCGGACCCAGCGCACGAGCAGCCAGGTAATGAGCACCCACAGCGGCCCGTCGATCGCATTGGTGGAGAGCTGGCTGCCCTGCACGAACAGAAACGGTGACGTCGCGTAGGCGGCCGCGCTGATCAGCTGCGCGCCGCGGCCGCCGCCGAACTCCCGCGCGATCGCCGCGGCGAGCACGATGCCCGCCACCGTGACCAGCAGGGCCGGAACGCGCAGCGCCACCAGCGAACCGGGTGCGATCGAATCCATCAGCGCAGCTATCAGCGGCAGTAGCGGACCCTGGTCGGCGTAGCTGACGGCCAGGTGGTGCCCACCCGCCGCGAGAAAGTACAGCTCGTCACCGAAGAAGCCGTACTGCCCGAGCACGGCGAACAACCCGATCGCGGCCACCACCGCGATCGCGCCGACACCGAGCACCGCGAACGGCGGAACCTCGCGTGTCGCATCGGGTTCGGTCGATTCCGCCGTCGTTGTCATCGGTCGTCGTCCTTCCTCGTCACCGCGTCGTACATCCGGATGAGATGCGAGCGGTACCGGCGCACATCGAAATCGGGTTGCCGCACCGCCCGGTTCGCGATGCCGTCGATCGAGTCCCGGATCAGACGCGCGAGCACGGTTGGGTCGAAGTCGCCGAATTCGCCGGCGCGCTGCCCTTCTGCCAGTGCCGAGACCAGCGGCGCGATCATCTCCCGGTCGCCGTCGGGGGTGTCGAAGCGCAGCGAACCGTCCGGGCCGCGCAGGTTGACCACGATGTCGCCGACAGCGGCGACGTAGCTCTTGTTGTCGTCGATGAATTGCAGATTCGACGACAGGTAGGCGTGCAGGGCGGCGCGGTAGCCGTCGGCGATCGCCGCGGTGACGAACGGCGACATGAACTCGGCGCCGGAGACGAACAGCTGCGTCACGACCTGTGACATCAGCTCGTCCTTGCCGTCGAAATGGTAGGAGATCACGCCCTTGGAGATCCCCGCGTGCTCGGCGATCCGGGCCAGGGACGCGTTGTTGTACCCGACCTCGGAGATCACTTCGACGGTGGAGGCGATGATCTGCCGCCGTCGCGCCTCCTCGATGAACGAGCGCTGCTGTCCATCCGGCTTATTTTCTGGCCGCATGGTCAGAATTTAGCACGCACGGCCTGGAGCCGCGCCCTAGATGACGCCAGCCTGGGCCGATACGGCAGAATGAGGGGCTCCTCCCCCGGAAAGGCAGCAGTGGTGACGCTCGACATGGCACTCGGCGACGCAGTCGCGCGCAGTTCGACGCCGTAGCGACCGCCCGAGAATCGGCGTCGCGTCCGACGTCGGCGTAGTCGAGTCACCAGTACCGTCGATCACCGGGAGCAGCCCGTGTCCACCATCGCATGGACCGAAGACCACAGTCAGTACGCCGCCGTCTGGCATTCGGAGAACGGCGCGCCCGCACCGCGCCTCGTCACCACCGCCGACGACCGGCTCTCGGCCGATCACGCTTATCGCCGGATCAAGGCGGGTGAGGCGCTGTTGTGGCAGGGCGATTACAACAATGGTCGTCAACTGTTACAGGCGCTGGGCCGACGCGCCGATCGCAAGCCGGCGAAGAAGCCCGCTACCGGCGATCTCGGCGCGCTCTACGAGCACGAACGGATCAGAAGGCGGACGCGGGCGGGCATTCTCGGCAGTCTCCTGATCCGCCTCGGCCCGGGCTACGACCTCGATCTGCGCCGGGCTCCCGATGTGGCGGCGGCGTGTGCGGCGGCATACGGCCCGGCAGACGCCGAACGCGTGGTCACCTTCACCGAACTACTCGGCGTGGTGAGCGCGTATCGCTGGCAACAGCAGGGTGTCGACGTGCCCGCGCTCGGCGCGCGCGTGTACCCCGGCTACGGCGTATTCTCGCCCACCCGAAGCGAATACGTCGATCTCGTCGCCGACGCCCCACTCGATCCCGAGATCCGCACCGCGTTCGATCTCGGCACCGGCACCGGTGTACTGGCCGCGCTGCTCGCTTCCCGCGGCGTCCCCGAGATCGTGGCCACCGATGTCAACCCGCGGGCGTTGCGGTGCGCGAAGGACAACGCCGAACGGCTCGGCTTCGGCCGGATGATCGCCGTGACCGGGCCCGCCCTGTACCCGCCCGGCCGCGCCGATCTCGTGGTGTGCAATCCGCCCTGGCTGCCCGGCGTGCCGACCTCGGACCTGGAACGTGGTGTCTACGACCAGGATCAGTCGATGCTCACCGAGTTCGCCCGCGACCTGCGCGCGCACCTCACCCCCCACGGCGAGGGCTGGCTGGTGCTGTCCGACCTCGCCGTACTACTCGGCCTGCGCCCGGCCGACCACATTCCGCGCCTGCTCGACGACTCGGGTCTCTATGTGCTCGGAAAACTCACCACGCGTCCGCGTCATCCCCGCGCGACCGATCGCGACGACCCCCTCGCCGCGGCTCGCACCGCCGAGACGACCACGCTGTGGCGATTGCGGGCCCGCTAGCGAACTCCCGGTCGCCCGCCGATCGGCCCGGAAGCACAGAATCCTGTGACGATCACACGACGAGCGGACCGGATCCGGTGGTCTCTCCCCACGCGGGGCGGTGCGGCTGGCAGGATGCGCGGTACATCGTCCGGTAGCACCCGCTCTCGAGGAGATCCCGCCAAGGTGACCAGCATTTCGCAGGACCGACCCTTCATTCGCGCGCTCTTCGGTATCGGCATCGCCGCGGCCGCTCTGGTGGCACTGGCCCCCGCCGCGCAGACCGTACCGAATCATCAGGCCGTGATCCCCGGCTGCGCACCTGCCGCGGCGGGTCAGCCCAACGGCAAACAGTGGCCCACCGAACCGGCGCTCACCATCGACACCGCCGCGAGCCACACCGCCACCCTCGAGACCACCTGCGGCACCGTCACGATCGCGCTCGACGCCGCCGCCGCTCCGCGCACGGTGAACTCGTTCGCCTTCCTCGCGAGCGAGGGCTACTTCGACCACACCCGCTGCCACCGGCTCACCACCCAGGGCATCTTCGTGCTCCAGTGCGGCGACCCCACCGCCACCGGCATGGGCGGGCCCGGCTACAAGTTCAGCGACGAGAACCTCGCGGGCGCGGTCTACCCGGCGGGGACCGTCGCGATGGCCAACGCGGGCCCCGCCACCAACGGCAGCCAGTTCTTCCTGGTCTACCGCGACACCCAGTTGCCTCCGAACTACACGCCCTTCGGCACGATCACCGAGGGCCTGGACGCGCTGACCACTGTCGCGAACGCGGGCGTCGCGGGTGGCGGCGCGGACGGCACCCCCGTGGCCGACGTGGTCTTCAACGCCGTGACCACCACACAGGGCTGATCAACGACCGAGGGCCGCGTCTCCGGGTTCGGGAGACGCGGCCCTCGTCGTGGGGCTGGTCGATCAGCCGGCGCTGATCGAACTGAACAGGTTCTGGATGGTCTGCAGGATGATCTCGGTCAGCAATTCAGCGGCGGAACCGGCCATGTCAACGCTCCTCGTATGTCCTCATCAGGTGAAACGAACAAGTGAAGCGTGCCCTATTCACTTGTTGTCGCGCAGCGTTTCGGCGAAAAAAGTGAACAGAAACGCGAAAACCGCGCCCCACTGGGACGCGGCCTTCGCAGATCGTGACTACAGGTACTGACCCGTGTTGGACTCGGTGTCGATCGCCCGGCTGGCCGAGGCGTTCTTGCCCGTGACGAGCGTGCGGATGTAGACGATCCGCTCGCCCTTCTTGCCCGAGATCCGTGCCCAGTCGTCGGGATTGGTGGTGTTGGGCAGGTCCTCGTTCTCGGCGAACTCGTCGACGATCGAGTCGAACAGGTGCTGGATCCGCAGACCCGGGTTACCCGTGTCGAGCACCGACTTGATCGCGTACTTCTTCGCCCGGTCCACGATGTTCTGGATCATCGCGCCGGAGTTGAAGTCCTTGAAGTACAGGACCTCCTTGTCACCGTTGGCGTAGGTGACCTCCAGGAACCGGTTGTCGTCGCTCTCGGCGTACATCCGCTCGACGACCTTCTCGATCATCGCCTCGACGCACGCCTGCTTGTCGCCGTCGAACTCGCGCAGATCGCTCTCGTGCAGCGGCAGCGTCTCGGTGAGGTACTTCGAGAAGATGTCCTGCGCCGATTCCGCGTCGGGACGCTCGATCTTGATCTTCACATCGAGACGGCCCGGCCGCAGGATCGCGGGGTCGATCATGTCCTCGCGGTTGGACGCGCCGATCACGATGACGTTCTCGAGCCCCTCCACACCGTCGATCTCCGAAAGCAGCTGCGGCACAACGGTGGTCTCCACATCGGAGGAGACACCGGAACCGCGGGTGCGGAAGATCGAGTCCATCTCGTCGAAGAACACGATCACCGGGGTGCCCTCGGAGGCCTTCTCGCGCGCCCGCTGGAAGATGATGCGAATGTGGCGCTCGGTCTCGCCGACGAACTTGTTGAGCAGCTCGGGGCCCTTGATGTTGAGGAAGAACGACTTGGCTTCCTTGGCATCCTGACCACGCGATTCGGCGATCTTCTTGGCGAGGGAGTTGGCCACCGCCTTGGCGATCAGCGTCTTACCGCACCCGGGCGGACCGTAGAGCAGCACACCCTTGGGCGGGCGGAGCGCGTACTCGCGGAACAGATCCTTGTGCAGGAACGGCAGTTCCACCGCGTCGCGGATCTGCTCGATCTGACGGCCGAGACCACCGATGTCGGTGTAGTCGACGTCGGGAACCTCTTCCAGCACAAGGTCTTCGACCTCGGCCTTGGGAACCCGCTCGAACGCGAAGCCCGCTTTGGTATCGACCAGCAGCGAATCACCTGGCCGCAGTTTGCGAATCGGCGAATCGGGGTCGGCCATGTCGTCGTATTCGGCGATCTTGGACAGCGGACCCGACAGCCACACCACCCGCTCTTCGTCGGCGTGGCCGACCACGAGGGCGCGCCTGCCGTCGTCGAGAATCTCACGCAGCGTGCCGATTTCGCCGATGGCGTCGAAATTCCCGGCCTCGACGACGGTGAGCGCCTCGTTGAGGCGCACGGTCTGGCCGTATTCCAGTGCGTCAGCGTCGATGTTGGGCGAGCAGGTCAACCGCATCTTGCGTCCGGAGGTGAAGACGTCGACCGTCTGGTCCTCGTAAGCGTGGATGACGATGCCGTAGCCGCTCGGCGGCTGGCCGAGGCGATCGACTTCTTCCCGCAACGCGATCAGTTGCTGGCGCGCTTCTTTGAGCGTGTCCATCAACTTGCCGTTGCGGATGGTCAGCGAATCGATCCTGGCTTCCAATTCGCGTGCGCGATCCGGCGAATCGGCGAGTTGCCTGCGAAGAGCAGCCGACTCGGCGCGTACCGCCTCGAGCTCTCGCCAGGCCGCCGAATCCGAATTCTCGTTGGGGCTCATGATGCTGCTCCTCCCAGTCCCGGTCTATCAACGCTACCGGGCGCGGTCCGTTCTCGCTTTCCGACATGGTTTCGTCGTGATCACATCTTGTACGGTCGGTACGACATCAACCACACATTTGCACCTGTTAGGCTCCCCTAACACCCCGTACGGGGCACTCGCCATCGAGTCGAAAGGTTGCTGAACATGCTCCTTCCTCCCCGCACGATCCGTGTCGCCGTCGCCACCGCCGCAGCGGCGCTCGCCGTCACCGTCGGACTGACCGGTTGCGGCGACTCCGACGACTCCTCGACGAATGCCACCACGAGCAGTACCAGTATCGCCGCCGCTCCGTCCAGCGTTTCGGCAACTCCGGCACCTTCGGGTGACAACGCCGCCGCACCCACCGCCGATTCCCTGAAGGCGACGCTGCTCGAGTTCGCCGACCCCGCGGTATCCACCGACGACAAGGCGAAACTGATCGTCAACGGCGATTCGCACAAGTCCAACATCGATCAGATGAACGGCATGCTGGCCGGCTACACCCTGACTTTCGCCGTCGACAACGTCGCGACCAGTGGTGACACCGCCACCGCCGATGTGACGATCACCTCTCCCCACGGCACGGCCCCCGCGTTCCCGGTCACCTGGCAGAAGGAAGGCGGCACCTGGAAGCTGTCCGACGCCAGCGGCTGCTTGCTGCTCGGCTTCGCGCAGGCTCCCTGCACGCCCGCCTGATCGATCGGCACGACCGGATGACGGCGAAGCACCTCCGCGACAGAGCGGACGCCCTGCGAGCCGCGTAGGCCACCGAGATCACTCACGGTGAACGTCCCGTGGGTACGACTTCCGAGCGGAGCGACGTGCGGGCGCACGCTCGAGTAGTTCCACCCGGCGAACGGGTAGTTCCGCGCTGTGCCCGCGGGTGGTTTCCTGCGATCGTCTTGCCATGAGTGTTGTCCCCAGCGTCGCGGTGGTCGCCGCGAACACCCCGGCCGATCGTGATCGGTTCCTGGACCTGCTGCGCATTTCGTCGCTGGTGGTGGTCGTCGCGGGCCATTGCCTGATGCTGACCGTGACGGTGTCGGGCACCGAGGTGCATTTCGGCAACGTGCTCGCCGACCTGCCGATGCTGCAGCCGCTCACCTGGGTTCTGCAGGTACTTCCGCTGTTCTTCTTCGCGGGGGTCGCCGCGGGTGCGCGCGGCCTCGGGCCCGGGACATCGTGGGGCGCTTGGCTTTTCCGGCGCACCCAGCGGCTGGTGCGACCGCTCGGCTACTTCGTCGGCGCCTCGGCGATGCTGCTGGTGGTGGCCGATCTGGTGCTCGCGCCGGGATGGCAGCGTCCGCTCGCGGTGACGAGCGTGCAGCTGCTGTGGTTTCTCGGGATGTATCTGGCGGTACTGGCGTGTGTGCCGTTGCTCGCGGCGCGGGTCACCAGTGGTCGCCGGGTGTTCGCTGTGGTCGCGGTGATCGTGGTGCTCACGGCGGCCGTCGACGCGGTGCGGCTCACCGGTGGGCCGATGGAGCTCGGCTACCTGAATCTGATCGTCTGGCTGGTGCCCGCGGTGCTCGGGATCGGCTATCTGCGCGATCTCCTGTCCCGGCGGACCGCGGCGGTGCTGGCCTGCGCGGTGCTGGCAGCCGATGTGCTGCTGGTGGTGCTCGGACCGTACGAGACGAGCATGGTCACCGTGCCGGGCCAGCGACTGTCGAATCTGGCGCCGCCGTCACTGCTGCTGGCCGGGCACGCGGTGGTGCTGTGCTGCGCCGCCGTCGCGGTAGCGCCCTGGTTGCGCCGTCTCGCCGCACGCCCACGGGTCTGGTGGGCGACGGTCATCGGCAACACCGGGGCTATGACGCTCTATCTGTGGCACATGCCCGCCCTGCTCACCGTGCTCGTGCTCAGCCATCTCGCGGGCGTACACCGCACCGCGCCGACCGAGTCCGGGTTCTGGCTGCTCACGACGGTGCAGCTCGCCGCGACGGCCGCGCTCACCGGCGCCTTGTTCCTCGCCTTGCGCGGCCTGGAGAACACTCCCCTGCGCTGGTGGGACGGGCCGGTTGCCGTCGTGCGTGGTGTCCGCTCGGCCGCCACCGTGTTCGCCGTGATCGCGGCCGGGCTCGCGATCCTGCAGGCCACCCGATGGGGCCTCACCGTGGACGGTGGGATCTGGTTCGCAGGCGCGGCGGCGGCGTTGCTGGCCGCGCGCCTGCTCACCCGTGCGTGATCAGCCCTTGGACGGGCGCCGCTGCGGCTTGGGCGTGACAGTGCCCTCGGCCAGGCGGCGCGCGCTCACCAGGAACGCGGTATGGCCCTGCATGCGATGCTCAGGCCGCACGGCCAGACCGACGACGTGCCAGCCACGCACCATCGACTCCCACGAGCGCGGTTCGGTCCAGCATTCCTGCTCGCGCAGCGCCTCGACGACCTTGGACAGCTGGGTGACGGTGGCGACGTAGACCACGAGCACACCGCCGGGAACCAGCGCCTTCGACACCGCGGGCAGCGCGTCCCACGGCGCGAGCATGTCGAGCACCACACGGTCGACCTGCGGGCCCTCGTACTCGGCCACGTCGGCGATGGTGATCGACCAGTTCGACGGGCGCTCACCGAAGAAGGTCTCCACATTGCGCACGGCGTGTTCGGCGTGGTCGTCGCGGATCTCGTAAGAGATCACCTCGCCCTCTGGCCCGACCGCGCGCAACAGCGAGCAGGTCAGCGCACCCGAACCGGCGCCGGCTTCCAGCACTCGCGCACCCGGGAACACATCACCCTCGTGCACGATCTGAGCGGCGTCCTTGGGATAGATGACAGCGGCGCCGCGCGGCATCGACAGGACGTAGTCGGTGAGCAGCGGGCGAAGGGCCAGATAAGGGGTGCCGTTGACCGACTTCACGACGGTGCCCTCGTCGTTGCCGATGAGGTCGTCGTGCTTGATGCCGCCGCGATGGGTATGGAATTCCTTACCCTCTTCGAGCACCACCGTGAAGAGGCGGCCCTTGCCGTCGGTCAGCTGCACGCGGTCCCCGATAGCGAATGGGCCCGTTCGTCTGGCCGTCAATGTATCTCCGTTCTCCGTTGGAGTAACCAGCCTGCCAGGTCCGACGACCCCGACCCGAACAGGGTGACGGCTCCGAGCTACTTCGCGGCAGCCAGAACCCGCTGCTGCTCGCGTGCCGCCGCGTGAGTCTCGTCCTGGGTCTTGCCCCAGACCTCCGCGACGTAGCGTCCACCGGTCACCACGCAGACCCAGGCATTGGCATTGCTGTTGCCGTCGGTCAGGCAGGTAGCACCCGGGACGTCCGTGGGCGCGGGCGCGACGGACTCGGTCCACGCCGCGGCGATCGCGGCCGAGGTAGCGGCGGCTAGCCTCGCCGCACCGGCGTCGTCCCGCGTGCGGTAGACGGTGGTTGCCTTGTTCGCCATCGCGTCGACCCCGACCTCGCGGTACAGCGACACCGCCGCCTGCTGATCCTCGGCGAACAACAGGGCTCCGTGCTGTCGGTAGGCGCCCCGGCCGGAACTGTTGTCACCGACCGACAGCTCGAAGATCGCGTCCGGGTCGTAGGGCAGTGTCGCCAGCTCGCGCTCCGGGGTCGGGGTGAACGAATCCAGCAGTGGCCGTTGCTGTTCCAGCGCCTTGACGATCGTGCGTTCCATATCGGTCTCCGGATTGCAGCAGTCCGCGTTCCTCGGTGGCGGCGACCGCGAAATCGGCCGCCGCCGCCGTCGCGGTCGCCGCATCGCGAAACCGCATCACACCATGGGTGAGCCAGTCGGTGTCGGCGGTCCCGCTGCCACCGTTGGACGCTCGGAGACGAACCCGGTGATCAGACCGTGCCGGTCGGCAACGGCGGCGATCGCGTTGTGGTGCCCGGCCGAGACCTTCAATCGCGCGGAGTGGAGCACACTCGAGTTGCCGTGGCGGCGGTAGGCGGGGTCGATGTCGGTGGGCAGCGCCAACACCTCCGCGATCCGCAGGCCTTCGGCGAGTTTGCCCATGGCCAGCCGCTGCTCGTCGGTCGGCGCGGACGTCGACGTGGTCGGTGTTGCCGTTGTCGTCGACGCGGCCGCGGTGGCGCTGACCGGAACCCGGACCACCTTCCCCGGATCCTCGCACGCGCTCACCATGATCACCGCGGCCAGAACCGCCCCCACCCGGAACACCAGTTGCATGCCGCGATCCTGGCAGAACCAGCCCACCACCGCCGAATCCCGAGTCCGCCACCGCGCCTGCGCCGAATCGGGCAATCCTGTCAGTGGCTGCCGTTAACCTGCGAAATATGTCAGCGCCCTTGTCCGTGCCCCTCACCGATGACACCGCCGCCGCGCCGGTACATCGGTCGCGTCCGGCGTTGTCGCCCTCGCGGGCAAGCGATTTCAAGCAGTGCCCGCTGAAGTACCGGTTGCGGGCGATCGATCGGGTACCGGAACCGCCGTCGCGCGCGGCGGTGCGCGGGACCGTGGTGCACGCGGTTCTCGAGGATCTGTTCGGGTTGCCCGCGGCCGAGCGTCAGCCGGAGCGGGCCGCGGAGTTGGTTCCCGACGCGTGGGACCGGGTGCGCGCGGAGCGGGACGGGGTGGACGAGCTCGTCGCAGAAGGTGGGCCGCAGGCGCTGTTCGACGAGGTCCGCAAGCTGGTCGCGAGCTACTACGAGCTCGAGGACCCGCGGCGATTCGAACCACACGCGCTGGAGGAGCGGGTGGAGGTCGACCTCGACGGCGAGATTCCGCTGCGCGGTTTCGTCGACCGGATCGATGTGGCGCCCAACGGCCTGCTGCGGGTGGTCGACTACAAGACCGGTCGCTCGCCCGGACCGATGCACGAAGCGCGCGCGCTGTTCCAGCTCAAGTTCTACGCACTGATGATCCTGCGCACCCGCGACATCGTCCCGGCCCAACTGCGCCTGATCTACCTGGCCGACAAGAACATCCTCACCTACACGCCCGAGCGCGAGGAATTGGATCGCTTCCAGCGCATTCTCACCGCTCTCTGGCAAGCCATCATCGACGCGGGCAAGACCGGGGACTTCCCGCCCACGCGCAATTCGATGTGCAAGTTCTGCGACTTCAAACCCCTGTGCCCCGAGTACGGCGGCACCCCGCCGCCGTATCCGGGTTGGCCGGTCCAGACCCCGATCCCCGCCGACCTGGTGACTGAACGCCTCGCCTCCCCGAAGACGTGTGACCGCGATCGGCCGCATCGGCTCGGCCGTCCGGGTTAAGCTGCGAACACCCTATGCAACTCGTTGAATATGAGGTGAGCTGAAAGATGCATCCTTTCCGCGCGGCGGTCGAAGCACGAGACGTTGCTGCCATCGAGGCACTGCTGGCCGAGAATGTGGTCTTCACCAGCCCCGTCGCCTTCCAGCCGTATCCCGGCAAGGCCATCACCTCGGCTATCTTGCGCGCGGTGATCCGCGTGTTCGAGGACTTCCGCTACGTGCGTGAGATCGGCGAGGGGCGCGACCACGCCCTGGTATTCGAGGCGACCGTGGACGGCAAGCAACTCACCGGGTGCGATTTCGTCCACCTCGACGAGGACGGCAAGATCGACGAATTGATGGTGATGGTCCGGCCGCTGTCGGCCGCGAACGCCCTGGCCGCGCGAATGGGCGCGCAGTTCGAACAGATCAAGGTCGAGGCGACCGCGAGCAGCCGGGCCGATTCCTGAGGCTGCCCGAGGCCGGCACTCAGACCGCGAAGTCGCGGAACAGCAGCACCGAAAGACCCAGTCCGACGGCGAGATTCACGATCGCCGCCGAACCGAAGACCACGATCGGCCGCCAGCCGGCTTCGCGCAGCCCACGCAGCGAGAACTCCAGGCCGATGGAGACGAAGGCCAGGATCAGGAACCAGGTGCGCAGGTCGTTGATGATGGCCATGTGCGCGGCGCCGGTCAACTTGTCGACCGATTGCAGATACAGCGTGCCGATGATCGAGGCAGCGATGAACCCGAGCACGAATTTCGGGAACCTGGCCCAGAATTCGCCGACGCTCGGACGAGCGGCGCCCTCGGTGCGATCCACGCGGAACGCGAACCAGGCGGTGAGCGCGATCGCCACGAGACCGATGAGTGCGTTCTGAGTGGTCTTGACGATAGTCGCGATCTGCAACGACTGCTCACCCGCCAGCGCACCCGCGGCAGCCACCGCGGCCGTGGTGTCGATATTGCCACCGATCCACGCGCCTGCCACCGCATCGGAGAGCCCGAAAATATCAGCGAGCCAAGGCAACAGGAAGATCGACGGCAGCGCGAAGATGATCACCAGCGACGCCGCGTAGGCGATCTGCTCGCGCCGCGCCTGCACCGCCCCCGCCGCCGCGATGGCCGCGCTCACCCCACAGATCGACACCGCCGACGACAGCAACGCCCGCAGCTTGTCGTCGAGCCCGAGCACCCCGCCGAACCACCAGGTGAACCCGAAGACGATGGTGATCAACGCCAACGCCTGCACGATCGACGGAGCGGCGGCGGTCACCAGGATCTTCAGATTGATCGACGCGCCGAGCAGCACCACGCCGGTCTTGATGAAGAACTCGGTACGGAACCCGGCCGAAAGCCGTTCTCGCAGCCCCAGTTCGTTCAAGACCACATTGCCGAGCAAGCCGATCACGATCGCGTAGACCGGGTACTCGACCGTCTTCGCGACCCGCTTGAACGGCGTATCCGCCGCCCACTGCGGAACATGGGTGTCGAAGAACCGCGTCAACGCGCCCAGCACGAGCACGAGCGCGATCCCCGCCACGATATCGGCTACCGCGGGCCGCGAATTCCCCTGCAACGCCGCGGTTTCCGACGTCGTTCGTGTCTCCCCCATCACGGCACCAGCCGATCCGGGATCGCACCGACCAGCACAAGGCCGATCAGAACGAGCCCGACGACGGTAGCCAACCAGTCTTCGTTCCAGCTGAATGCGCTGCCCGGCCGCGGCTCGGGCTCTGTCTGCGACACGGTGACTCCTTGCGTTCCTGTCGAGAAACGCAAGGTAGCAACGGGATAGCGCGAATACACCGATTGCACTCGCGCTGAATCAATCGTCGAGATCGCGACGGAGGCGCCGCACGGAAGCTACCGCAGGCGGCGTTCCTCTTCGGCCTCCAGCCGGCGTCGCTCCTCTTCGCGCTCGACCTGCTCCTTCTCGATCTTTTCCTCGTGCTCGTCCTTGTTCGACATGTTCGCCCCGATCATGGATTGCCCGGACAAATCTGCCGTCCAGCCTACTCGCGGCGGAGTGCCCGGCCACGACGTCGACCCGGCACCGACGGCGGCCACCTGCCCCGATATTCCGGGTCTCGCGACAGCACCTCGCCACCCGTAAAATGCAGGTCGCGGGCCTACAGCGAATCCCGCACGGCGAGGAGAACTGATGAACCGCAGCCTGTCCCGGACCGTCGCAGCAGCCGGAATCGCACTGGCGATGGCAACCCTTCCAGCTGTCGCCTCCGCGAGCCCAGCCACCGCGCCGACCGTCGCTCAGCCCATCATCAACGGCGCACCGACACCACCGTTCGACCCGATCTGCCCGTTGTGTTTCGTGCGTGAGGCGCTCGAGAGTCTCTCGGCGCAGTAGGTTCAGGCACCGACAATACGAAACCCCTCACCGGAGTGAACACAGGTGAGGGGTTTCGGCGGTAACGGCTCAGAAGGCTCGGCAGGAGCGGATGTCGGTGGCGAGGATGGCCTTGGCGCCGAGATCCGCGAGGCGGTCCATCAGTTCGTTGCCCTGCTTGCGGGGAACGAGGGCGCGGACGGCGACCCAGTCGGGGTCGGTCAGCGGGGAGACGGTCGGTGACTCGAGACCCGGGGTGATGGCGACGGCCTGGTCGAACAGCGACTTGGGGCAGTCGTAGTCGAGCATCAGGTACTGCTGAGCGAAGACGACGCCCTGGATGCGATTGATGAGCTGGTTGCGGGCGCGGTCGTCGCGGTCGGAACCGGTGCGTTCGATCAAGACACCCTCGGAGTCGCACAAGGACTCGCCGAACGCGATCAGGTTGTGCTGACGCAGGGTGCGGCCGGAGCCGACCACGTCGGCGATGGCGTCGGCGACGCCGAGCTGGATCGAGATCTCGACCGCGCCGTCGAGGCGGATCACCTCGGCCTCGATGCCGAAGCGGGCGAGGTCGGCGCGCACCAGGTTCGGGTAGGAGGTGGCGATGCGCTTGCCCGCCAGATCCTCGACCTTCCAGTCCTCGCCGGCCGGGGCCGCGTAGCGGAAGCTGGAGCGGCCGAAACCGAGCGAGAGCCGCTCGCTGACCGGGGAGCCGGAGTCCAGGGCCAGGTCGCGACCGGTGATGCCGAGGTCGAGCTCGCCGGAGCCGACGTAGATGGCGATGTCCTTGGGACGCAGGAAGAAGAATTCGACCTGATTCGTGAGGTCGAGGACGGTGAGATCACGGGAATCGGTCCGCTTGCGGTATCCGGCCTCGCTCAGGATGGAGGTGGCGGATTCCGAGAGCGAGCCTTTGTTGGGAACGGCGACGCGCAACATGGGATGGGGTCCTTTCGGGGGGGAAGTGGAGGAAGTGTCGATCAGGACGGATCAAGCCGTCACAGATGTCGGTACACGTCCTCGAGCTTCAGCCCACGACCCAGCATCATCACCTGGACCCAGTACAGCAGCTGGGAGATCTCCTCGGCGAGCGCCTCATCACTCTCGTGCTCGGCGGCCAGCCAGATCTCGCCTGCCTCCTCCAGGACCTTCTTGCCCTGGAAATGAACGCCTGCGTCCAGCGCGGCCACGGTGCCGGACCCCTCGGGACGGGTCTGGGCACGCTCGGTCAGCTCGGCGAACAGGGATTCGAAGTTCTTCACGAGTAGAGATTGTTTCATACCCGACCCAGCGGTTTTCCCGGCGCACCGCGAGGTGCGGCACGCCGGGAAACGATCACACCGGTTCGGCGAGCAGTTGGCGCAGGTCGGCTACTGCCGTGCGGAGGTGGTCGGCGAAGGCGTACATCTGGTCGGCCACCGACTTCGGCGTGGCCAGGTAGATGTTCCACCGATCCGGCAGCAGCACGTAGGCGATGCCGATGCAACGCGGACTGGTCGAGCCGAAACCGAAGTAGCGGATGTACTTCGACGGCGCCGAGCTGGTCGAGAGGTAGTCGTCGCGCATGGTCGTCCAGCCGGGGCTGTCGAACAGCGCGATCCGCTCATCGGCGACCCCGAGCTGCTCGCCGCGACGACGCTGGATCCACTCCAGTTCCCAGAGGTGCTGCTCGGGCGCCTGCCCGGCCTGGCATTCCTTCGCCCGCGCGACGTGGGCGGACGCGGCGGTGCGCGCCGCGGCCAGCTTGGTCGCGGTGTCGGCCTCCGCGGACACCATCGCGTCGACGAACGACACCATCTCCGGGGTCACCACGCGCATGGCCTCGGTGCGACCGTTGCGGAACTGCCGGGTGGCGATGGATTCGTAGGTCGCGCCGGTCAGGCCCTTGCTGCGCCGGTGGGCGAGCTGGTAGCTGAGCTGAGCGAAGGCATCGGGTGAGATGCCCAGCTTCTTGGCCTCGCCGGTGCCGAAGTCGTCGAACGACACCAGCGAGGTGGCGGTGTCGGCGGCGAAGCGGGCGAAGTCGGCGCCCGCCGCGGCGATGTCGGCGCGGGCGGCCGAGTCGAGCACGAACTCGATCGGCTCCACCGAGGGCAGCCCCTGCGATTGCGCCCCGCTGGTCGCCGCGTGGTCCTGGGTGGTCCGCTCGAGCAGCGCGTCGACGAACGACAGCACGGTGGTGCCGTCGAGCCCACAGTGCTCGACGTTGATGCCGGCCTGGCCGTCGGCGAAGACGATGAACGACACCGACTTGTCGAAGTAGCGGTTGCCGCTGTCGCCGTGCAGGAGCTGATCGCTGGCGTGCAGTTCGTCGCGGGGCGCGAAGTCCTCCAGGCACACCGAGAACAGCGCCGTCTCCACCGCGTCGAACGCCACGACGTTGGCGGGCTCGGTGCGCAGCACTTCCCGGCTGCGCGCCCATGCCGCACGGGCTTTCGTGGTGAGATGCCCGACCGAGGTGTCGGTCGCGGCGGGCTTGGTGCCGCCCTTGATCACCGCGCGCAGCCCGTCGACCACGTCGTCGAACGCGTACGGCGCACCGTCGGGTCCGACGACATCCATCCGGAAGATGTTGCCGCGGTAGAAGACCGCGATATGGCGCGCGTCCGAGGGACCCGGCCATTCCGGGCTGTAGGGCTTGCGGACGCTGTCCTGGATCTCGCCCGGAATCCGGGTCTCGGAGAACAGGTACTTGTTCTGCCACATCGACAGCGCCTGGCCGCGCTGGGTCACCGGCGGGATCTTCTCCGCGTCCAGCGCCAGCTTGTAATCGACAGCCGCGCCGATGATCGCGGCTGCCCGCTCGGCCTGCCCGGCGACGGTCGACGCCGCGAGGGGGGTGTCGTCACGGAACAGGAACACGAAGTTGGCGTTGATCGCGATCCGGTCCCGACGGCCCAGATACCGTGACGGCCAGAATTCGTCGAGCCAGCTGCCGACGCCGGGGGTGGCGTCGTATTCGGCCAGTGCGGCATGCAGGGCGCGCCCCGCCCCACCGGGGCGCAGCAGCTCGGCTACCGCGCCCTCGGTGGTGGCGTATTCCTCGGCGCCGAGCAGTGGCTGACACCACTGCAGGAACCGCGCGCAACTGTCATCCAGTGTCGGCAGCGGTACCCGGGGCAGCGTGTCTTCGGCGGCGAACGTGGGTTGGTTCAATCCAAGTCCTCAGGTCTCGATGGGATGCGGGCGGGACAGGAACAGGTTGGCGTATAGCCAGCCTTCGGCTTCGTGGTCGGTGGTGTCGATTCCCTTGGCCGCCAACGCATCCAGCACCTGTTCGCGTTCCTGTGCCGAGGCGAACCTCCGCTGCTGGAACATACCGGGACGCTGCTCGCTGCGATACCCGAGCGCGGCCAGTTCCTCGGCGATGGGACCGAAATCGAACATCCGCAACACGAAATGTGCCATCCACGGTCGCTTGCGCGGATCGGCTTGGGCGACCCTGGACAGGGTTTTCTCGGTGATGTAGCCGACGCATCCGGTGGAGATCACCAGATCTGCGGAGGCCAGCACACGCCGCTGCGCCTCGGTGGGCTCGGCGGCCTCGAGGTCGGCGTGCACGTAGTCGTGCAGGAGTCCGGCGGCGTGGGCGTAGGTCAGCGCCGGGCGTGCGGCGTCCATCCCGATGAAGCGTACGTCGGGCATGAGATCGCCGCGCAACCGCTCCCGGTCCGCCGCGATCAGCCCGATCTTGTCGGTGTCGGCGTGATCGCGGTAGTGCCCGGCCAATTCGTCGACGGTGGTGTCGGCGCGCAGCAGTGCCGCGTTCACCCCGTAGGAGCACCCGAGGTCGAGCACGGTCGGAATCCGGTCCGGTCGTGCGGCCCGCAGCTGACGCAGCTGTTCGGCGAAGTGCGGCTTTGCCAGTTCCGGGATCCGGTAGTCCAGATCGTTCATCCGCTCGAAATATGCTCGCGGATCTGGACTTTCGTAGATGTCGTCGAAGGATGCTTTGCCGGTGGTGTGCAACGGAACGGACATGGGCGGTTCCTCTCAGTCGAGCAGTCGGTCACCTCGGACGGCGTCGGCCGCGGCGGCCACATGGTCGGGCAGGACACGGCCGAACAACTGTCTGGTGCGTTCGACCGTGCCGATCACCCCTGGTCGGTCCGTGTAGGCGAAAATCGCCGAATGTCGTTGTCCAGCACCGGCTACCTCGGTGACTCGATGCAGGGAGAAGCGGCCCTTGAACAGCTGCAGGTCGCCGGGGCGCAGTTCCAGCGAGCGGATGAGCCGAGCGCCGTCACCGGTGAGCACGGCGCGTACGTCGTCGAGATGCTCGGCGTATGGGTCACGGATATTGGGGCAGTACTCGAACACGCCGCCGGCTTCGGGCTTGCGCGTGAGCATGCTGACGGTGAATTCGTTGGTGTCGAAATGCCACGGATGCGACATCCCCGGCTCGACGACGTTCAGGCACAAACCGGCCAGCGGGTCGGCGAATTCGTGCAGATCGTCGAGTTCGAAGCAGTCGGCGACGAACCGCTGGAACACCGGATCGGTGTAGAGACGCTGGATCAGCGCCTCGGCGGGGATGCGGTCGCGAGCCACGAAGGCATTGCCGCGGTCGAGCACGATACGCGCCGGATGGTCGGCGGGCAGGTCGGCGTCGAGGGGAATGTTGTAGGCGTTGACCCGCTCCACTTTGTAGTGAGCGTGCGGTGCGATCGCCTCCCCCTCGGTGCGCAGCGTCTCCAGCAGCTGCGGCCGGATGAACTCACGCAGGACCGTGCAGCCGTCCTCGGCCAGCTCGGCACGAGCCGCCTCGATGGCCGCCTGCCTGCCCGAACCACCGAGATCGGTGAGTGGATACCGTGCGATGTCGACGATTTCGTCAAGCCCCCGCGTGCCCGTCATGTACTCAGTTTGCGGGAATATTCGGGCGCGCGCTCGCGGTTTCGACAAATCGGGCATATCCCGGGAAGATCACAATCGTGCGAATTCAACTGTGCGGCAACAGTTTTCGCAGATTCCACCCAGGTTTCGGTCTTATCACGGTAGGCTATTACGCCCTATCACGGTGAGCCCTCATCTTTTTCAGACGCAGGCGTCGAGTGCGGCGCGCAGATCCGCTACCGACAGGCCCACCAGCGACTCCCGAAATACCCGCCCCGGCGCCTCGGGAACCGCGATCTCGCACGGAATCACGATCAGACCGCAGCCCGCGCCCTGCGCGGCGAGCGAACCGGTCGGCGAATCCTCGATCGCGACACAGTCACTCGGGTCGACCCCCAGCAGTTGCGCGGCGCGGCGGTAGATGGCCGGATCGGGCTTGCCGTGCGCCACCTCGTCGCCGCAGACGGAGGTGTCGAAGTAGTCGCGGCCGAGAGTGTCGAGGCCGTATTCGGTGAGCGAGCGCTTGGTGTTGGTCACCAGCGCGCACCGCAAACCCGCCTCGCGCACCATCGCCAGCGCGTCCTTGGCGCCGGGACGCCACGGGATCGGGCCGAGCATCAACTCGGTCACCCGGCGCTCGAGGAACTCCCCCGCCTCGACGATCGTCTCCGGCGTCGGCACCACGCCGATACCGTCGAAGAGCATGCGCAGCGCGTTCGGACCGGAGGCGCCGATCAGGGCGTGGCGAACCTCGTCGGTCAGCTCACGGCCGTGCTCGCGGGCCAGTTCACGAACCCCTATGTCCCACAGCTTCTCCGAATCGAGCAGCGTGCCGTCCATGTCCCACAGCACCGCGGCCGGTCGCGCGCTCACCTGTTCACTCGCCTCGTTCTCATCACATGTCACCCGGTGACCGGCAGTCGCCGAGCCCCGTTCAGCGTAACGGGTTCGCCTCAGACGCCCGATCCGGCGATCTGCAGGTTGCCCGCGTCGCCCGCGACCTGGATCCAGCGGTTCTCCGAGGTCACGGTGCCATTGGCGAGCTGGTAGGTGAGGGTGACCACCGCGCGGTTGGGCCCGCTGGGGGTGATCGAGCCGACAGTCACCGACCGCACCGACGACCAGAACGCCGAGTACTGCCCGAACCCGCCGGTCTGCGCCTGGTACCCGGGAGCGAGCTGCGCCCACGCCCCGCCGATATTGCCGGGCAGCATGCCGTAGTACCCGGCGATGAACTGGTTGATCCGGTCCGGGGTGGGCGGGCCGAACGGTGTGGTGGTGATGGTCGTGCTGGTCGGTTTCGGCGTGGTTGGAGTGGGCTTTGCCGAGGTGCTGGTCGGGGTCGCACCGGTGGTCGTCGCGCCGCCGGGCACGGCGGCGGGCGGAGCCGACACGGTGATCGTTTCCTGCTCCGGCACGATGACGACGGTGCTCACCTTGCCGTCGACCATCGTCGTGACGGTGACCGGCGATGCCGGGGCCTGTGCCTGCTGATCGGGCTCGCCGCCCCGGTCTCGGGTGACCACCAGCACGACGAGCATGACCGTGAAGGCAGCGACAGCCGCGGCCAAGAGCAGCACGGCGCGACTGTTGTTCGCGCGGTCGGTGCGCGATGGTGGGACGGGGAACGCCGGATGCAGACCGGAACCGTCCGTCGGCCCGGCTGCCGCCTTGGCGCGCAACTGGGCCTGGGCACCGGCACGTTCGACACCGTCCGCGGCCGAGAACGCGGCGTCGCGCGGCCGAACGAGGCCGGGATCGCCTGCCGCTGCCTGCCGCACCGCGCCTGCCTGCCCGACCCCGCCTGCCGCCGCTCGGCCGATTGCTCCGTCCGGTCGGCCCGCCACGTCGGCGACCGCGCCCGATGCCGGGGTTCCGCTCACGTCCGATGCCTGCGGCGCACTCGAGGACGCACCGGTCGAATTTCGGCCCGAGATGGCCGAGCGGGCAGCCTTGGCCCTTGCGAGACCGCTGCCGAACAGCGCTGCCGCACCCGACTTCGCCGCCGCTCCCCCGTTCGCGGGGGCGCCGGGCTGCGGAATCAGGGTCGTCGCCGCCTCACCCACCGGCAGGATCTTCGTCGCGGAGGCAGGCAGTGCCGGAACCCGGCCCGCGGCAACGTCTTCCAGCGCGATGCGGGCCTGCGCCATCGTCGGCCGGTCATCAGCCGACGCGGTCAGCAGCCACATCAGGACCGGGGCCAGCGGGCCCGCGTTCTTCGGCTCGGGCACCACGCCGCGCGCGACGGCGTGCAGCACAGCCAGGGGGTTGTCGCCCTCACCGAACGGCGGAGCGCCTTCGGAGGCCGCGTACAGCGTCGAGCCGAGGGCGAACACATCGGCGGCGGGCTTCGGGCTGTCGCCGCGGGCGATCTCGGGCGCCAGGTAGGCAGGGGTGCCCGCGAGGAACCCCGTGGCGGTGACGGTGACGTCCCCGGTCGCGTGCGAGATCCCGAAGTCGGTGAGCTTGACCGTGCCGTCGTCGCCGACGAGCAGGTTGGCCGGTTTCACGTCGCGGTGCATGATCCCGGCGTCGTGGGCCGCCGACAGCGCCGCGGCGGCCTGGGCGCCGATCCCCGCCACCTCGATCGGGGGCAGCGTCACTCCGCCTGACAGCTTCGCCGCGAGGCTCGGCGCGTTCATGTACTCCATGACCAGCCACGGCTGGCCGTCCTCTTCGGCGACATCGAAGACGGTGATGGCGTTCGGGTGGTGCAGGCGGGCAGCGATCCGGCCCTCGCGCATCGCGCGCAGTTTGCCTTCCAGCGCTTGCGTACCGGTGAGACCGGGCGCGAGCAGAACCTGCTTCACCGCGACGGTGCGCCGCAGCCGGACGTCGGTGGCGCGCCACACGACCCCCATCGCGCCCGTGCCGATCGGGTCGGTGAGTCGATAGCGTCCCGCGATCAACCGATCCGATGTCATATCTGTGCCCCTCCTGCTTACCGCTGAGTCGTCTCGCCCTCCGCGCCACAGCGGGATGAAACTTTTCGAGAATTCTACGTGCTGAACTGCTTCGATCCTGTTGCGAGACAGCCCGGCCCGTGGACCCGGCGCCCCATCGTGACCATACTCACAAGCGCCACAACGACAAACGGACCGGCCCGCGGGACCGATCCGATCTGCCGACGCCTCTATCTCGTGCCTGCAGTGTGTCAGGCGTTGAAGTATTTCGCCTCCGGATGCAGCAGCACGAACGCGTCCGTCGACTGCTCGGGATGCAACTGCAGCTCTTCCGAGAGCGTCACCCCGACCCGGCCCGCGTCGAGCAGGTCGACCAGCTTGGCACGATCCTCCAGGTCAGGGCAGGCGCCGTAACCGAAGGAGTAGCGCGCCCCCCGGTAGCCGAGCTTGAAGTAGTCCTGCACGTCGGCGGGATCCTCGGCCGCCACGGACTTGCCGTCGACGGTCAGCTCTTCGCGCACCCGGCGATGCCAGTACTCGGCCAGCGCCTCGGTGAGCTGCACACCGACACCGTGCACCTCGAGGTAGTCGCGGTAGTTGTCGGCGGCGAACAGCGCGTTCGCGAAGTCGGCGATCGGCTGACCCATGGTGACCAGCTGGAACGGCAGCACATCGACCTGTCCGGTCTCACGGGCCTTCTCCCGCGAGCGGATGAAGTCCGAGATGCACAGGAACCGGTCGCGCTGCTGACGCGGGAACGTGAACCGATACCGTTGCGGCGCATCAGGATTCGGCTCGGTCAACACGATGACCTCGTCGCCCTCGGACACCGCGGGGAAGTACCCGTAGACCAGGGCCGCGTGCTGGAGCACTCCCTCGGTGGCGAGTCGCTCCAGCCAGGCACGCAACCGCGGACGACCCTCGGTCTCCACCAGGTCCTCATAGGTCGGCCCTTCGCCGGCCTTCTGACCACGCAGACCCCACTGGCCGAGGAACAGCGCCCGCTCGTCGAGCAGACCCGAATACTCCGCCAGCGGCAGACCCTTCACCACCCGTGTGCCCCAGAACGGCGGCGTCGGCACCGGCAGGTCCGCGGCGACGTCGGAACGCTCGGGCACCACGATCGGCACCTCGGCGGCCTTGCGCTCGGCCGCGATCCGCTTGGACCGTTCGTGGCGGGCCTTGCGCTCGGCGGCCTTCTCCTTGGCCGCGATCGCCGCGGGGCTGTCGGGATCGAGGCCACCGCCGCGCTTGACGGTCATGATCTCGTCCATCAACCGCAGGCCCTCGAACGCGTCGCGGGCGTAGTACACGTCGCCGTCGTAGACCTCGGTCAGGTCGTTCTCCACGTAGGAACGGGTCAGCGCGGCGCCACCGAGCAGCACCGGGAACTGTTCGGCGACACCCTTGGTGTTGAGTTCGCCGAGGTTCTCCTTCATCACCACCGTCGACTTCACCAACAGCCCGGACATGCCGATCACGTCGGCCTTCTTGTCCTGGGCGGCGTCGAGGATGGTCGCGATCGGCTGCTTGATGCCCAGGTTCACGACCTCGTAGCCGTTGTTGGACAAGATGATGTCGACCAGGTTCTTGCCGATGTCGTGGACATCGCCCTTCACCGTCGCCAGCACGATGCGGCCCTTGCCCGCGTCGTCGGTGGCTTCCATGTGCGGTTCCAGGTGCGCGACAGCGGTTTTCATCACCTCGGCCGACTGCAGCACGAACGGCAGCTGCATCTGCCCCGAACCGAACAGCTCACCGACGGTCTTCATGCCCGACAGCAGCGTCTCGTTGATGATCTGCAGCGGCGGCACCGTCTGCATCGCTTCGTCCAAATCATCGCCCAGACCGTTGCGCTCACCGTCGACGATGCGCCGCTCGAGACGCTCGAACAACGGCAGCAGGGCCATCTCCTCCGCACGCGAGGCCCGCGACGATGCCGTCGAAACACCCTCGAACAGCGCCATCAGCTTCTGCAGCGGGTCGTAGTCCTCGCCGCGGCGGTCATAGATCAGGTCGAGGGCGACCTGCTGGTGCTCCTCGGGGATCCGGCTCATCGGCAGGATCTTCGAGGCGTGCACGATCGCCGAGTCGAGACCCGCCTGCACACATTCGTGCATGAACACCGAGTTCAGCACCTGCCGGGCGGCCGGGTTCAGACCGAAGGAGATATTCGACAGACCAAGGGTGGTCTGCACCTGCGGGCGGCGGCGCTTGAGCTCGCGGATGGCCTTGATCGTCTCCTCACCATCCTTGCGCGACTCCTCCTGTCCGGTGCCGAGGGTGAAGGTCAGGGTGTCGATGATGATGTCGGACTCGGCCAGGCCCCAGTTGCCGGTGATGTCGTCGATGAGCCGCTCGGCGATCGCGACCTTGTGATCGGCGGTGCGCGCCTGACCCTCTTCGTCGATGGTCAACGCGACGACAGCGGCGCCGTGCTCGGAGACCAGGCGCATGATCTGCTGGAACCGCGAATCCGGGCCGGCGCCGTCCTCGTAGTTCACCGAGTTCACCGCGCACCGACCGCCCAGATGCTGCAGACCGGCCTGCAACACCGGCACTTCGGTGGAGTCGAGCATGATCGGCAACGTAGAGGCGGTCGCCAGCCGCGAGGCCAGCTCGTTCATGTCCTCGGCACCGTCACGGCCCACGTAGTCGACGCACAGGTCGAGCATGTGCGCGCCGTCGCGGGTCTGGTCCTTGGCGATCTCTAGGCAGCGCTGCCAGTCGGCGGCCAGCATCGCGTCACGGAAAGCCTTGGAGCCGTTGGCATTCGTGCGCTCACCGATCATCATGATCGACGCGTCCTGCTCGAACGGGACAGCGGTGTACATGCTCGACACGGCAGGCTCGTGCTCGGGGTGGCGACGATCGGCGATCGGCGGCAGCGTCTTCTCGACCTCGCGCACCGCCTCGGCGACCTGCCGGATGTGCTCGGGGGTGGTGCCACAGCAACCACCGACCAGCGACAACCCGAACTCGGAGACGAACCCGCTCAGCGCGACGGCGAGCTCTTCGGGGTCGAGCGGGTACTCCGCGCCGTTGGCCCCGAGCACCGGCAGACCGGCGTTCGGCATCACCGACACCGGGATGTTCGCGTGCCGCGACAGGTGCCGCAGGTGCTCGCTCATCTCCGCGGGCCCGGTCGCGCAGTTCAGACCGATCATGTCGATACCGAGGGGTTCCAGCGCGGTCAGCGCCGCGCCGATCTCACTGCCGACCAGCATCGTGCCGGTGGTCTCCACGGTGACGTGGGTGATGATCGGGATCCGGCGACCGGCGGCGATCATCGCCCGGCGGCTGCCGGTGATCGCGGCCTTGACCTGCAGCAGGTCCTGGCAGGTCTCGATGAGGATGGCGTCGGCGCCGCCGTCGAGCATGCCGAGCGCGGCCTCGGTGTAGGCATCACGCAGCGACACGAACGGCGCGTGACCCAGGGTCGGCAGCTTGGTTCCCGGGCCCATCGAGCCCAGGACATAACGCGCAGTACCGTCGGCCGAGGGACCCATCTCGTCGGCGACATCGCGGGCGATACGGGTGCCGCGCTCGGCCAGATCCCGAATCCGGTCCTGGATGTCGTAGTCGGCGAGGTTGGGCAGGTTGCAGCCGAAGGTGTTGGTCTCCACCGCGTCCGCGCCTGCGGCGAAGTAGGCGCGGTGGATCTCGGCGAGCACATCAGGGCGGGTGTCGTTGAGGATCTCGTTGCAACCCTCTAGGCCACGGAAGTCGTCGAGCGACAGATCCGCGGCCTGCAACATCGTGCCCATCGCGCCGTCGCCGATGACGACACGCCGCCGCAGCGTGTCGAGGAGCGTGGTATCGAACCCGGTGGGCAAGGACGCAGACATGATTCAAGACTAGAGGGCGCCCCCGACGAACAAGACCACTGTGGGTGAATCAAGTGGCCTGCGCCACTGTCCGCGGCGGAAACACGCAACACCGTCGGTCACCGCAAAACAATTCGCACGAGACACTAGGCTGACCGGGTGGATGCCAGTGAGACCCCCGAGACGGAACTGCCGACGTTGCGCAATCCCGTCATGGTTGCCGCCTTCGAGGGCTGGAACGACGCCGGCGATGCCGCCAGTGGCGCCATCGAGCATCTGGAGTTGATCTGGGATGCCGAGCCGCTGGCCGAGCTCGATTCCGAGGACTACTACGACTACCAGGTGAACCGGCCCACGGTCCGCCAGGTCGACGGCGTGACCAGGGAGATCCAGTGGCCCTCGACGATGCTGTCGGTGTGTTCCCCGCCCGGCAGCGACCGTGACGTGGTGCTGCTGCGCGGCATCGAACCGAATATGAAATGGCGCAGTTTCTGCGACGACCTGCTCGAGTTCATCGAGCAACTGGGTGTGGAGACCGTGGTCATCCTCGGCGCGCTGCTGGCCGATACCCCGCATACCCGGCCGGTGCCGGTGACCGGTTCGGCCTACAGTCCCGAGGCCGCCGAGCGGTTCAGTCTGGAACAGACCAGGTACGAGGGCCCGACCGGGATCACCGGTGTGTTGCAGGACCAGTGTGTGAAGGCCGGTGTGCCCGCGGTGTCGTTCTGGGCCGCGGTCCCGCACTACGTGTCGCAACCGCCGAACCCGAAGGCGACCATCGCGCTGCTGCATCGGGTCGAAGACGTCCTCGATATCGAGGTCCCGCTCGGCGAACTGCCGAAACAGGCCGAGGAGTGGGAAGCCGCGGTCAACGAGATGACCCTCGGCGACGAGGAGATCAGCGAGTACGTGCGCTCGCTCGAGGAGCGCGGCGACGCGGCGATCGACCTCAACGAGACCATGTCCAAGATCGACGGCGACGCCATCGCGGCGGAATTCGAGAAATACCTGCGCAGGCGCGGTCCGGGTAGCTTCGGCCTCTAGTCCCCGTACACCGGGATTTCGCCGGGCCCGCTGTTGTTCGTGATGGTCGGCCGTACCGAGGCCGCTGCCCGAATGGCCTACCTACCAGTGGAATCGGTGGTCGAGTATCCCCACGGCATCGAAATCCTCATTCCGGGCGGGCATTTCACCCTGACACCGCCTCGATAACGGCACCCGGCTCATAGCGGCGACACTCCCCGATCGACATCGACTGCGATATCGATCGGGTGCATGCCGCGACGGCAGCGCGGCGGATCGCCGAGGTGTCGGTTCTGCTTGCCGGGCATCTCGGCAGGCCTGCCCGGCCGCTACCGAGATGGCGGATCGGCGCATGCGTCGGATCCCATGGCTAACGCTCCAGGGTCAGTACCTGAGCGGCCGCCTCGTGCGCCAGCTTCGCGATCAGCAGGTCACGCGGAATCGTCTGGCCCGCAAGGTGATCGAGTGACGGCACCACCACGTGGTGGGCGTCGGCCCGCTTCAGTTCCTGGGTGAGTTCGGCGAACGCCGCACCGTCACCCGCGGGTGCTTCGTGGAACGTCGCGGCGAAACACATGCCCGCGGTGCGCGCGAGGCTGCGTAGCGCATCCTCCAATTGGTCGCTCTGGCCATCGGCCAAATCGTCCCGCAAGTATCCATAGATCAACGCTTCCACCCGAACCTCCGTTGGATTGGGATCGCTGTTCTGTTGTCGGACCTGTTGTTTACCGGTCCCCCCGCGTCGCGCGGTGCGCCACGCGGGGGTACTGCGTTGCCCTGCAAGCTCTCCTGCAAAGCGGGAACCCGGTTGTCATGCCGAGCACCTGCTTACATCATGAACACTCGCGGCCCCCGGCAGCAGATGTCAATCCGATGACATCTACATGCCCTATCCGGGACGCCGAACGTTAACTGGTGGAATACTACCGCCGTGACCGCAACTGATGATCGACCCGTATGGGCTGTTCGGATGCGCTCGGAACGTGACGCGAGGGGGTGGTCGCAAGGCGATGCCGTTCGCGCGATGCGTGCCAAGTCCTCCCACAACCTGCCGACGGACAGTACCTTGCTGCGCAACTGGCGCCGCTGGGAATCCGGGGAATCGCGACCTGACGAGTTCTACGCGCCGATCATCGCGGCCGCGTTCGACACCGTCCCCGCCGCGTTCTTCCCGAAGTCCCGTCCCAACCGCGATGACGAGCTGTTATCGGCAACCGGTATGGACACTTTGGAGTTCATCGGACGACTCAGGATGTCCGACGTCAACAGCGCCACACTGGACGCGGTGCGGATCACCGCCGAACGGTTGTGCTGTGAATACGCCTATGCCGACCCACATGCGCTGCACACCGAGGGGACCGCGTGGCTGCGCCGGATCACCTCGCTGCTCGACGGCAGACTGACGCTGAGCCAGCATCGAGAGATCCTCGTGCTGGCGGGCTGGGTGGCGTTGCTGGTCGGTTGCGTCGACTACGACCTCGGCCGCAGAGGCGGCGCCGAAGCCACCCGCCGGGCCGCCGATTCCCTCGGTCGGGAAGCGGGCAATCCGGAGATCGTCGGGTGGGCCGCGGAG
Source organism: Nocardia salmonicida NBRC 13393 (assembly GCF_001613085.1). GTDB lineage: Bacteria > Actinomycetota > Actinomycetes > Mycobacteriales > Mycobacteriaceae > Nocardia > Nocardia salmonicida. The sequence goes on along the minus strand of NZ_BDBR01000008.1, from coordinate 322,238 downwards.
ATGTCAGCGTGGTTCGCGTTGACACAGGGCAACTTTCGTGGCGCGATCGATGTCTCGGAGAAGGCGATGGCCGGTACCACGTCGTCGAGTGTCGGGGTGCAGTTGGCCGCGCAGCGCGCCAAGGGCTGGGCTCGACTCGGTGACCGTCGCGCGATGCAGACCGCGCTCGACGAGGGCAAGGCGATTCTGTCGCGGATGGGTCACCCGGCCGATCTCGACAACCACTTCGTCGTCGACGCCACCAAATTCGACTTCTACGCGATGGACTGCTGCCGAGTGGCCGGCCAGGATCGACTGGCCGAACGCTACGCCCGGCAGGTGATCAGCGATTCGACCCGACCGGACGGTTCGGTCCGCAATCCCATGCGGGTCTCCGAGGCTCGGCTGACCCTGGCTGTCGTCGCGGTGCGCGACCGCGATCTCGAGCGCGCGGTCGAGGAGGGCGTCGCGGCGTTCTCCGCGGGTCGCAAGTCGCTGCCGTCGCTGGCGTGGATCGCGGGCGAGGCGGCCAGGGAGATCATCGAACGCTACCCAGGAGATCAGCGCACCCAATCGTTCCTCGAGCAGCTGCGATCGCTCAATGTCGGATGAGCTCGCCGGGCGATGCCACGCCGATCGGAGACGGGTCCGGCGGAGCACGGGAAGGCCACCACTAACCTGTCTACGGTGACCGACTCCGCCGACGGCCTGCCCAGCGCCGTACCCGCCCTGTGGGACGAACGTCTGCGGTTGTTCTCGTTCGCGACCGCCGAGAAGCGCGCCGACTACCTGCGGGTGCTGCGTGCCTTCGACAGCGCTCGTGCCGCCTACGTGGTGTTGTTGCACGCCGACGACGTCGCGGAGTGGATTTCCCGGGTCGAGGCGGGCGGCCGGGTCGAGGCGGCCGCGGGTGTCCCACTGCCCGCGGTCGAGATCGGCCCCCTGCTCGAGCAGTTGCATCGCTGGGGTGTGCTCGAACGCAGCTACGACGGCACCCGGGCGGCGACGCTGGCCGAGTACCGCAACCGGCACTACGTCTACCAGTTCGCGCAGGCCGGTTTCCAGGCCTACCGAGCGGTGGCCGGGGTGCTCGCGGCCCGCATGGAGGACGCGTCGCTGTCGCGGCTCGTGCTCCCCGAGTTGCTCGCCGACCTGCGCACGCTCGCCGCCGCCAACCGCGACGGCGATGCCGAGCGGGTCTACACCACCCTGCGCAGGCTCGACGCCGCGCTCACCGACATGGCCGCGCGGGCCGCGCATTTCTACCTGTCACTGGGCGATCTGGTACGCACGACCGAGATCACCCCGGAATCCTTTCTCGCGCACAAGGACGCGTTGCTGGCGCACATGCGGGAGTTCAGCATGGATCTGGCCCGGTTCGCGCCGCGGCTGGCCGCGGCGATCGGCGAGGTCGAGGAGACCGGAGTCGAGCAGTTGATCGGTCGCGCGGCCGGGTGTGACGAGCGGGTGTTGCTGAGCCTGGCCGAGCGCGAAGCGGATTGGCGTTCGCGGTGGGACGGGTTGCGCACCTGGTTCGTCGCCGCGGGCACCGAGTCGTCGGAAACGTGTGAGGCCGACCGGCTGCGCGAGGCGACGATGAGCGCGATCGCGGCGGTGCTGTCGCTGTTGCGCCGGGTCACCGAGACCCGCCGCGGCGGCATCAGTCGGGAATCGGCGTTGCGGCACCTGGCCGAATGGTTCGTCGCCACTCCCACCGCGGGCGGCGCGCACGCGCTCTACGATGCGGTGTTCGGGCTCGGCAAACCGCGCCATCTGTCGCTGGAACATCCCGATGCGGAGCTGATCCCGACCAGCCGTTCCTGGTGGGAAGCACCGCCGTTGGAGATCTCGCGAACCCTCGCCGAGACCGGGCGCGCACCCACCGCGGGCGCCCCCGCCCGGATCGCGCGCAACGACGCGGGCGTGCGGCGGCTGCGCGAGGCCCAACTGGCGGCGCAGCGGGACCGGGCCGCGGCCGCCGCCTCGCTGTCGAAGGGCAATGTGCACGAGCGGGTGCTCGATCAGCGTGAGACGGAGGTGCTCTTGCGCCTGCTCGACGCGGCTTCCACCGCCTGGGTGCCGGTGAGCGGAAACGTCGACGGCACCACAGGTTCCGACAACGGTGTGACGTTGACGGTGCGGCCGTGCGACGGGTCGACGGTGATCCGCACCGCGGTGGGGCTGCTGCATCTGAACAATCGCCGCCTCGAGGTGCGCAGCGGTTCGGCGCGACGGGGGGTCGCGCGATGAAGCGGCAACGGATCGACGCGCTGGCACTGGACAGCTATCAGCGGGCGGCGCGGGTGATGCTGGCCAATCACCTGGTCACCCGTGTATACCCGGATCGGATCGCGTTGCCGTTGATCCGCCGCTGGGCGACCGAACTCCGCGAGGACCTGGCCGAATTGTTCGGCTACCGGCTGGAAGTCACCGAGACCACGGCCCGGCTCTACCCGGTCCACGATCGGCTCGACGACGCCCGGCCCGCTCGCAGCGTCAACGACCGCGTCTTCGACCGCCGCCGCTATGCCTACCTGTCGTTGGCGCTGGCCGCCCTCGGCCGGGCGGGCGACCAGATCACCCTCTCGGAATTGGCCGAGCACGTCGCCGATTACGCGAGCCGGATCGAAGGCCTCGACCTGTCGACCGAGCGGGCCGCCGATCGCGATGCCTTCGTCGACGCCGTCGGCTGGCTCGGCGCACGTGGCGCGCTGACGTTGGCCGACGGCGACGCGGGGGGCTGGGCCAGCGACCCGGAGGCGGGCGAGGCGCTCTACGACATCGACCGACCGGTGGTGTTCGCCCTGTTCCGGCCGCCGCGAGCACTCCAACACCTGCACAGCGTGCGCGGTTTGCTGGCCGATGACGCCGACCAGGCATCGCCCGATCAGGCCCGCCGGGTTCGCCGGGCACTGGTCGAGCGCCCGGTCGTCTATCTCGACGAACTGTCGGACGCCGAGCGGGCGCTGCTGGGCCAGGACCGGCTGGTCGGCGAGGTCGAATACTGCACCGGCCTGCGGGCCGAACGCCGGGCCGAGGGTGTGGCGTTGATCGACACCTCGGGTCGACTGTCCGATACCCGCTTCCCCGGCACCGGCACCCTGGCACAGGTGGCGCTGCTGCTGATCGGTGAGATCGCCGACGCGGTTCTCGACATCGACAACCCGGTCGCCCGCCGTCCCGGCGCGCTCACCCCTGATGACGCGTTGCTCGAGCAACTCGATGCGTCCATCCCCACCGCGGGCGTGTTCGCTCCGCTCGCCGACGATATCGATATAACAACTGCCGCAACAGATTTCGACGACGAGGTGACCGATTCCCCCGAACCGGTCACCTATCCCTTCCTGGACGACGCCTGGGTGCGCGCCACGATCATCGCGCTCACCGATCGCTACGGCGCGACCTTCGCCGCGCAATGGCAGGCCGATGTCGGCGGGCTCACCACCGAGGTGCTCGCGCTGCTCGCCAAGCTGCGGCTGATCCGGCCGGTCGACGACGGGCTGCTGGTGTTGCCCGCACTGGCCAGATATCGGGGTGCGGTGGTCACCGTACGAGTGCGCAAGGCCGAGGAATTGTTCGTCACCGCCGCCGATACCGACGGCAGCACCGGAGAGGCAGGGGTCTGAGCATGTCACTCATTCACGGCGGAGTGCGGTTCGTCCCGACCCGGGCGGGCATCGTCAATCTGTGGGACTACCGCGACCAGGAGTTCAGTTTCGCCGACGGCCGTCTGGTGCTGCGCGGACCCAACGGTTCCGGTAAGACCAAGGCGCTGGAGGTGCTGTTCCCGTTCGTGCTGGACGGGCGGATCGAACCGCGCAGGCTGAACCCGTTCGCCGGTGAAGAACGCACGATGAAGTCGAATCTGCTGTACCGCAAGCAGGAATCGGCCTACTCGTATGTGTGGATGGAGTTCGCGCGCGGCAGCTGGGACGATCCCGAAACCGTCACCGTCGGCATCGGCATGCGTGCCACCCGCTCCTCGGACAAGGTGACCCGCTGGTACTTCGTCGCCGACGGCCGCGCCGGGGTGGACTTCTCCCTCATCGGCCCCGACGACCGTCCGCTCACCCGTAAACAACTGGCCGAGCAGATCGGCAGCGACGCCATCGTCGACCGTCCCGTCGAGTACCGCGCGGCGATCGACGCGCGAATGTTCGGGCTCGGCGTGCAGCGCTACGACCAGCTGATCAACCTGATCCTCACCCTACGAAGGCCCCAGCTCGCCAAGAACCTCGACCCGCGTGGGCTCTCCCAGGCCCTCACCGACGGCCTTCGCCCCCTCGACGAGCAGTTGATCCTCGACGCCGCTCGCTCGTTCAGCGATATGGAAGAGGTCGGCCGGACCCTCGACGGCCTCGTCCAGGCCGACACTGCCACCCGCCGTTTCGTCGACGTGTACCGCAAATACCTCGCGGTGCAGGCGAAAACCGATGTCGACCAGCTCCGTACCCGCCTCGATGCCGTCACCAACGCCTCCACCGCGCTCTTCGCCGCGACGGCCCTGCGCACCCGTCGCGAAACCGACCGCACCGAAGCCGAGACCAGAGCCGAAAACGCCGATCACGCCTACGAGCAGGCCATCGCCGACCGCGAGAACCTCCAACGCTCCAGCGCCTACGAGGGCAAACAGCAACTCGACGACTTGGCCGACGCCGTCCGCCGCCTCGAAACCTCCGCCGCGGCCCACCGCGACAAGTCCGCCGAGGCCGCGCATACCCTGCAACGCCGCGCCGAAGAAGCCTCCCGGGCCACCGAAGCGGTGCGCACCGCGGCAGCCGCCCTCGTCCGCGGCGAAGACGCGGTCCGCGCCGCCGCCGAAGAGGCAGGAATCGAATGGACTCCGCCCAGCGCCGAAGGCCGCGGCGACCAGTTCACCGCGGCTGTCCGCGGCCACGCCGAAGAGCGCGACGCCGATGTCCGCGCCGTTCGAAAGGCACTGGGCAAGTGGGAAACCGCTGCCGCGGACCGCACCCGTTCCGAACGCCTCGCCGAACGCGCGATCGAACTGCGTGACTCCGCCGCCGCGGAAGTAGCCCACGCCGAAGCGGCAGTTACGCTGGCTCGCAGCGAATCCGCGACTGCCCTGCGCACCTGGTGGAACACCAACACCGAGATTTTCGCACCGGTCGCCGAACTCGAAGGTGTGCCCTCGGAAAGCGCTGGTAGCGGGCCGGTCGACGCCGTGGCCGACCGAGGTCGTGCCGCGGGCTTGTTCGAGGCGCTCGACACCGCCTTGGCCGGTGCGGGAGTGGCCGATATTCGCTCGGCATCAGAGGTTTTGGCCGAGCGATGCGAGCCGTTGCAGGAACAGATTCGCACCCGCCGCCAGGAGGCTCGGTCCCGCACGAGCGCTGCGGCCGCCCGCCGCGACGCACTGGCTGCCGAACGAACACAGATCGCCGCCCAGCGCGACGACGCTCCCCCACCGCACCCCACCAGAACCGTTGTCCGAGAAGGACTTCCGGGTGCTCCACTCTGGCAGCTGGTGCGCTTCGCTGACTCGGTGTCCCCGCAGGATGCGGCTGCTATCGAAGCGGCGCTGCAGTCCGGCGGTCTGCTCGACAGCTGGATTTGCGGCCCCACCCTGCCCGCCGACATCTACTCCGACCACTTCCTGCTCCCCTTGCCGGTCGACCAGCGTCCACTCGGCCGTACGCTCGCCGATGTCCTTGTCGTCGAAGAGGATTCCGCCGCGCTCACGGTTCCCACCGAGACTGTCGCCGCCGTGCTGGCCTCCATCGCTGTCCACGACGCCGACCCGGACCCGACGACGCGCGCCACGGCGACCCCCGGCGCAGCGTGCACCGGGGCCACGCTCACCGCGCTGACCACGGCCGACACCCCGCACGTCGTGGTCGGCCTCACCGGATCCTTCCGACAGGGCGTTCTCGTCGGCCACCACCACAAGCCCGAGGCCGAGTTCATCGGGACGACCGCGCGAGCCCGCAGGCGTGAGTCCCGGCTCGCCGAGATCGAGGCGGCGATCGAAGCCGCCGCAGCCGAGCACGACGCCGCGCGAGCCGAAGATGCTTCGGCCACTGCGCAATTGGCCGCGTTGTCGGCGGCTGCCAAGGCTCTGCCGCGCCCGTCGGCGGTGACCTCCGCCTTGCGTGCCGTAGCCGAAACCGCCGGTCTGATGCGTTCGCGGGTGGAGGCCGCGACGCAGGCCGAGCGCGAACTCGACCAGGCCGTCGCCGAAGTCGCGGCCCTGGACAAGAAGGTTCGCGCCGCCGCCGCGGCACACCGAACCCCCCGCGAGGCGCGCGAACTCGACGCACTGGCCGCCGCTATCCGGCATTTCGAGAACACCGGCACCGGACTGCTCCGCCTTCGCGCCGAACACGAGCGGGAACGTGAACGCGAACGCGAGGGCGCCGACCGGCACGACGAAGCGCGGGCACTGGCCGAGGCGTTCGCCGAAGAGGCCGAGGCGGCCCGGCTCGGCTATACCGAACAGCAACGCAAACTCGAAACGCTGCGAGAGGCGTTGGGCGCCGGCGCCGCCGACATCGACCGCGACCTCGAGCTGGCCCGTGGCGCCATCGAGGCCGCCAAGGCCGAACAGCGGGCCGCGCGCAAGGCCGCCAATGCCGCCATCGAGGCGGTCGGCGACGCCGAGGCCGCCTATCGCACCGCCAACGAAGCGCTCGCCACCGCGCTCACCGAGGTACTCGGCGAGGTGCGTTCGCTGGCCCCCTATGCCCGCCCCGACCTGCTGAGCCTGCTCGGCGCCTCGGTCGAACACCGTTGGCCCAGCAGCGATGCCGCCTGGTCCACCCCGGAACAGCTGCAGTACCGCATCGTCGCCGCGGGCCCGGAAACCGACCCGGTGGTGCTGCCCGATGAGGTGGCGGGCCTGTTCGCCGACCTCGACACCGCCACCAGCCAGGTGCGCGCCACCGAGGCCGGTCGCAAGTCCACGCGGTCCGCGGTGACCAGCGCACTCCAGGAATTCGACGCCGCGCTCACCGCATCCGGTCGCGACTACCGTCTGAACTGGGACGCCGCCGACGGGCTCACCGTCGTCGCCGTCCACGACGAGAACGGTCAGGCCGCCCTCGCCGACTTCGCCGCCCGCATCGACGCCGCCCGCCGTGACCAGGAACTACTGCTCACCGACGCCGAACGCCGCATCCTCGAAGACGCGCTGCTCACGGGCCTGGCCCAGCAGATTCACGAACGCACCACCGACGCTCGCGAACTCATCTCCCGCATGGGCGCGGAGATGAAGCAGCGGCGGATGTCGTCGGGCAACACCATCGGCGTGCACTGGATCCTCGCCGACGGCCTGTCGGAGTCCGCGCGCTCGATATGCAAACTCCTCGACCGCGACACCACCGCCCTCAGTTCGGAAGACCTCGGCTCGGTCCGCGCCCATTTCGCGGCCGAGATCCGCGCCGCCCGCACCGCGCACCCGGAACGCTCGTACCCCGAAATCCTCGCCGCCACCCTCGATTACCGCACCTGGCGAGTCTTCTCCTTCACCCTCATCTCCGGCGACGGCACCGAGGACAAACTCACCGTCGCCCGCCACAGCGCCCTCTCCGGCGGCGAACAGTCGGTCTCGCTGCACCTTCCCCTCTTCGCCGCCGCCCACGTGATGCTCGACTCGGCCGATCCGCAGGCTCCCCGCCTGCTGGCCCTCGACGAAGCCTTCGCCGGCGTCGACGACAACGGTCGCAGCGAATTGCTCAGCCTCAGCGTGCAATTCGACCTCGACCTGTTCATGACCGGTTACGACCTGTGGATCACCTACGCCCACGTCCCCGGCTGCGCGCATTACGACCTGGCTCATTCCACCGCCGAAAATACTGTCAGCGCGACACTTCTCGTCTGGGACAGCGGTGAGCTCCTCGCCGAACACGACGGCGGCGACCTCACCACGGCACTGGGCTCTCCCAACCGCCGTCGCGTTCCCAACACCATCGAGGGCGGGTTGACGCTGGAGGGCATGCCCGGCGAACCGGCACCAGTGGGCTGAACTCGCGGGTCTCTGCGGCCCATCAACTGCCGGATGACGTTTCGTAGCACGTGGCGAGTGCGGCGGCACGCTTGCGCAGGGAGTCGCGCAACCACGGTGGAGCCAGCACCTCCGCGTCCGCGGCGAGCTGCCACATCGCCCATTCGGCATGTCTGGAATCCTGGAAGGTGACCTCCAGCCGCAGCACGCCGTCGTCGTCCGTCTCCTCGCTGTGGACAGCCAGCGCGGTGCCGACCAGTTCCTCGCGCCGGACCGGGTTCACCCGAACCTGCACGGTGACCAGGTCGCCACCGGCACGAAATTGCGCGCTGCGTTGCTGCCAGGCCTGATCCAGATCGACCCGGTCCGATCGCTGTGCGGGTTCGTCGAGCTCCTCGGCGGCCACGATCCGCGACAGTCGGTAAGTACGGTCGGCGCCGGATCTCGTCGCGAGCAAATAGCCTTGGCCTCGGACGGTGACCAGGCCGATCGGGTCGACCGTGCGCCATGCGGCGGCATTGCCGACGGCCGCGTAGTCGATGCGCAGCTTGTGTCCGGCGAGCACCGCGCGCCTGACCTCGGTCACGATGGTGTCGGACAGGTCCTCGGTGTCCAGCCGCCGCGACAGAAGATCGGTCTCCGGGTCGATGAGCAATCGCTCGGCCGCGTCGCTCGCGATCTCCCGATAGTTCTCGGGCAGCGCGTCGACCACCTTGAGCATGGCCGACGCGAGCGCCGAGCCGAGCCCGAATGCCTGTGCGCCACGCCGTGATCCAGCGATCAGCAACGCCAGCGCCTCGTCGTGATTCAGCCCGGTGAGCTCGGTCCGGAACCCGGGCAACAACGCGAAACCACCGTGCCTGCCGCGTTCGGCGTAGACAGGCACGCCGGCGGTGGACAGCGCCTCGATGTCGCGCAGCACGGTGCGGGTGGACACCTCCAGCTCGCGCGCGAGGGTTTCGGCCGACAGCCGACCGTGGCGACGCAGCAGGAGCACCAGGGAGACCAACCGGTCAGCTCGCATGGGAAAAACTATGCCAGGAATACACGACACAGGATGTCGTGTATTCCTGGCAGGTTCATCGGCATGACGAACACCGAGCACGCACCCCGCCCGACCCACACCGTCGTCAACCCCGACGGCCTGCACGATCCGATTCCCTTCGGCTACAGCCATACCGCCGTCGTCCCCGCGGGAACGGAGCTGATTCTCGTCTCGGGTCAGTACGGCTCCCGACCCGACGGCGCGGTCGTCTCCCCGGACTTCACCGACCAGGTCGACCAGACCTTCCGCAACATCGCCACCGCCCTGGCCGCCCACGGCCTCGACCTCGGCCACGTCGTCCAGCTTCGGACCTATGTCGTGAATCACGACGTCAGCAAACTCGGCCCCATCGCCGCCGCTGTCCAGGCGAACTGGGGCACGACCCCACCCACTCAGACCCTCATCGGCGTCGCGAGCCTCGCCACTCCCGATGTGCTGTTCGAGGTCGAAGCCCTCGCCGCCCGCCCCTGATCCGGCGCGGGTGCCGTAGCGCAGTGAGCGCGTGACACCTGCGGTCAGGAGCCGCCTCGTAGGCACGCGACCGCCTACGAGGCGCGGGTGACCGGTCGAGCCCGCTCGAGGACATCGTGGGTCTGGGCGAGCAAGTCGAGCAGGTCGAGATCCTCGGTCCGGTCGAAGGCCGCGGCCACCGCTTCCATGGCGGGCCCGTTGCCGAGCCACCCGACCAGTTCGTCGTACGCGACTCCAGTAGGAGTTGGCCAGAATCACCCTTGCCGAGTGTGCGGCAGACGACTTCCATATCAGGCATCCCCGGATCCACCGGTGCTGATTTCGGCAGGGCAAGAGCTCACGGCAGCAGCCGCAACGACTCAGGCGAGAGTGTCCTCGATGGTCGACGCGGTAAGAATCTGGTCGGCCCAGCGATGCAGTTCGCCGGGGCTCGCCGCCCTGACCTGACGAATGGTCGATTCGGACAGTTCACCGAACTTACGCCCGAGCAGTCGGATCAGAAGGTTGGCTTCACCCTTGGCTTCGCCTTCAGCGCGAAGCATCTCCCCGGTAGTCACAATGACCTCCTTCGCCCGCGGTTCGAGCCGCTCGATCAGCGGGTCGAAGTCCGACGGATCTGTTTCGCCGACAGTCATAATGTACGTCACCACAGCTTGCAGGTCACGGTCACCGTCCGGGCTTTCCGCCATGGCTGACAGGTCCGGAACCAGTGGCATCATCGTGATCCCCAGGTCTGTTCTGCCGGAGGCGTGGCGCTGAAGGAACAACATCACCCGGACCGCGGGCGTCAGTGGCCGCTTCTGTAGCTCGGCCAGGTCGACGCTCGCCATGTCGTCGAGAATGAACCGCATCCGCGGGACCACATCACCCAGTGAATCCAGCAGCGGCACGGAGGCGGCGAACAGTTGCGAAAGCTCCGTCGGTGCCGCCCATCGATGCCCGCGCGGACTCGCATGGATCACCACCGGAACGACGATCGGCAGTGTTCGCGTCTTGGGGTATGCGTCGACATAGCGGGTCCAGATGTTGACCATGTACTCCATCAGTCGCAGCGGCATCAGATGGTCGCTACTGCTCTGGTGTTCGATCAGCACGTAGATGATGGCGTCGTCGCCGTCGAGTTCGACCGAGAACGGCAGGTCGCTGTAACGCGACCGCAGTTGCGGTGAGACGTAACTACCCGGGAGCAAACGAAGGGTATTCCAGTTCGCCCGCTGCACAATGTGTTCGGGCAGGACAGCGCGTAATTCCGAGGCCGCGTTGACCGTTCGGCCGAGAATGTGGCGCGCGAAGGCGTCGTGCGGGTTCGAGGGTTGCTCGGCCATAGCCATAACCTACTCTGCGGGTGCGCGATGGTGGCCGGGTTACCCGGTCGGCAGGGCGGCGGTCAGGCGGTGCACGAGGGTGCGCATACTCGCGGCCAGTTCGGGCGAATTGTGTACGTGGAAGGGGACACCGAGAGTGGTCAGCTGGGTGGCGAGCCATGCGGGGTCGTCGTCTCGGGTGGCGGTGAGGCGGCACGTGGTGTCGCCGACGGCGTGCAGGGTGTTCGGTTCTTCGCCGAGGCGGCCCGCAATGCGGCCGTGTGGTGCTTCGATGGTGACGTCGACGTGGTATTCGGTTGTGGCCCAGTCGGTTCGGCGGCCTGCGACGTAGTCGGCCGGGTCGGCGGCGGGGAGGTCGCGGGGGGTGGTGCGGGCGCCGGTGGGGTGGGGGGTTTCGATGCGGTCGGCGCGGTAGCCGCGCCAGGCGTCGCGGTCGAGGTCGTAGGCGACGAGGTACCAGCGGCGGCCCGCTGCGACGACACCGGCGGGCTCGGTGTGGCGGCGGGATTCGGCGCCGGTGGCGTCACGGTAGGTGAAGCGCAGGCGTTCTCGGTTGGTGACAGCGGCGGCGAGGGTGGTGAGGACCTCGGGGTCGACGGTCGGGCCCTCGCCCGCGCGGACCGCGACCGCCGAACCGACCACGCGCACCCGTCTGCGCAGTTTCGTCGGCAGGACTTGCTCGAGCTTGGTCAAGGCCCGCACCGAGGCGTCCTCGATGCCCGCGACCGCTTGTCCCGCAGCGACTCTCAGCCCGACAGCCACCGCGACCGCCTCGTCCGCGTCGAGGATCAACGGCGGCAGCGCCGAACCCGCGGTGAGCCGGTACCCACCGGCGGCACCCATCGCCGCGACCACCGGGTACCCCAGCTCGCGCAGCCGGTCGACGTCGCGTCGCACGGTCCGGTCGGTGACGCCGAGCCGATCGGCCAGTTCGCTGCCCGGCCACTCCCGTGGCATCTGCAGCAGGGAGAGCAGGCGGGCGGCGGTGTCGGTCATGTTCTCGATTCTGCCGGATATCTAGGACCGAACCTGTCCTAGATGATTCGTAGCGTCGGAATCACACCGACAACGAGGAGTTCCGATGAGCACCATTCGCCCGTTCCGCATCGACATCCTTCAGTCCGAGATCGACGACCTGTACGACCGGCTGAGCAGGGCGCGCTGGGCGGCTCAACTGCCGGGCGAAGGCTGGGAGCGCGGCATCCCAGCCGAGTACCTGCGCGAGCTCGCCCAGTACTGGGTGCACGAATTCGATTGGCGGGCACAAGAAGCCGCGCTGAATGCGTTTCCCCAGTTCATCACCGAGATCGACGGCCTCGATGTCCATTTCGTGCACGTTCGCTCCCCCGAGCCCGACGCGGTGCCGCTGCTGCTGACCCACGGCTGGCCCAACTCCTTCGTCGAGTTCACCCGCACCATCGGCCCACTCACCGATCCGCGCGCCCATGGCCTCGACCCCGCGCTCGCCTTCGACGTGGTGATCCCGTCCGTCCCCGGCTTCGCCTTCTCGGCGGCGCCGCGCGAACCCGGAATGACCACCGCACGGGTCGCCGCGATGTGGGCCACTCTGATGGACCGCCTCGGCTATGACCGCTACGGCACGCAGGGCGGTGACCTCGGCGCCTACATCGCGCCGGAGATGGCGCTCGCCGCCCCGGAACACGTGATCGGCGTGCATCTCGACGGCGGGATCGGCATGCCGACCGAGGCCGACGTGCCCGCGATGTCGGCCGAGGATCGCGCGCAGTGGGCGGAAATGCAGCAGTGGATGACCGGCGGCGTCGACCACCACGCCCTGTTGCGGGCGGCGCCGCAAACCTTCGCCCTCGGCTGGAACGATTCGCCGGTCGCACTGCTGGCATGGATGATGCAGAAGTTCCAGGAGTTCGCCTACATGGCCGACCGCGCCGAAGACGTGATCGAACGCGACCACCTGCTGACCAACATCGCCCTGTACTGGTTCACCCAGACCACCGGCACCTCGTCCTGGCCGATGTACGACGGACTGCGCGACGGTGGCGGATTCAGTTGGCCCACCGACCAGAACCTGGTGCCGACCGGCGTCTACGGCGGCGGTTCACCGCTCATGCGCACACTCGCCGACCGGGGCAACAAGATCACCCACTGGCCGACGGGAAATCCGGGCAACCATTTCGTCGCGATGGAGGAACCCGTCGCCCACGTCGCCGACATCCGGACATTCTTCGGCGCGCTGCGCTGAACTGTTCCGCTCTAGCGTTGGCTCGCGTCCGGTACCCGAGGCGGACACGGTGTGCCGGGCGCGGTGACCAACTCGAAATGCCACCACTCGTTGTCGAAGGTGCGGCACAGCCCCCACCGATTGCCGTTGTTCTCGAGCCACTGCGCCCCCACCTGCGGGCCGACATCGACGGCGCGACCGGAGACATGGGTGGATTCCTCCGGCGGCAGCACCCAGCGGCGCGCTTCCTCGGGGCTGCCGTAAGTGGCGAGGCCGTCCTGCCAGAGCCATTGCTGCTGCTCGTAGGTGCGATGGCCGGAGGTGATCGACAGCGGCACATCCTCGGCATGGGCCTGCTTCTCGGCGAGGGTGTAGGCGGCGGCGAGCGGTGGGTCGAGGCCTTCGGTGCCCGCTGCCGATTGGAACTGTTCGCGCGGCTCGGGCTGGGCGCCGACGGTGCCGATGCCGACGGCGGTCACTGCGGCGGCGGCCGTCATCGTCACCAGGATCCGGTCGGCCGCGCGGCCGAGCACAGTCTTCATAGGCGGATTCTATCGACCCGACCGGTCGCCGAGACCGAGGCGCCACTGCTCGATCACCCGGCCGGTTTCGGTCTGCGGAGGTTCGTCGTAGAGCCATTCGCGGGCGAGCTGATGCCAGTTGGCGGTGGCGCGCAGCTGACCGAGGGTGGCGAAGGTGAACAGGTCGGCGCGGCGGGAGAACACGTGCTCGGGCGGCAACAGCTGTTTGTGCATGCCCTGGAAGTCCGACGAGCGCGGATCGATGGCGAGAAGCAGTGCGCCGGTCGCCAATTCGGGGGTGATCGTGACGGCCTCGTCGAGCAGGTGCCAGCCCGTGGCGGCCCAGACGTAGGCCAGACTCTCCTCCGCGGTGACCGCGGAATCGGGGTCGATGATCCCCCTACCCACCCACGCCGCGAACAGATCCTCGCCCCGGCCTTCCGCGGCTGCCCGCAGGACATCACGTTCGAATTCGACGTGGTCGGGGTCCATCTCCTTGTAGAGACCGAAGTCGACGAAGGCGAGCTTGCCGTCAGCGGCCAGCAGCACATTGCCCGGATGCGGATCGCCACAGAACTCGTTGTCGGCGAACAGGCCGGCGATATAGAAGCGATAGATCAGTTCACCGAGCCGGTCACGTTCGGCGGCGGGCAGGGTCTGGATATGCGAAAAGGGATGTCCCTCGACGAATTCGGTGACCAGCACATTGTGCGTACAGAATTCCTCGATGCTGTCGGGCACGGTGATGAAGGGATGGCCACGATAGCGCTGCGCGACCCGATGCTGAGTTCGAGCTTCGCGCTCGTAATCGAGCTCGCTGCGCAGATTGTTGGCGACCTCCTCCAGCACGCCCGTATCGGCCATGCTCGGCAGCGCCGTTCTCGCCATCTTGGCGAGGAACTCGAGATTGCTGATATCGGCGTGGACGGCGCGCTCCACCCCGGGATACTTCACCTTGACCGCGACGACGCGCCCGTCGTGCAGTCGCGCCCGGTGCACCTGGCCGATCGAGGCCGCCGCGATCGCTGTCTCACCGAACTCGGCGAAGGTCCGCGACAAGGGACCGAGGTCGTCCTCGATCACCTGCCGCATCGTCGAGAACGGCATCGCGGGCGCCCGGTCCTGCAGGGCCGCGAGCTGGGCACGGAACTGCTCTCGATGGGCTTCGGGCACGAAGTCGAGATCGAGCACCGACCCCATCTGCCCGAGCTTCATCGCCGAGCCCTTCATGCTCCCCAACACCGCGACGATCTGCTGCGCCTTCATCATCGCCGACCGCTCGGCCAGCACCTCCCGCGCCTCGTCGGTGCGGCCTATCATCGACAGCCGCCGCCCGACTTCCCGCATGGCCTGACCGGCGGCGAACTGCCCCAACTTCGCGCTGCGCGTCACCCGCCCCCTCGGCACTGAACCGCTCGCCAATCCGCACCCCTGTCCGCCGTATGTCGGGCGTCACATTACACCGGGTGACAGGCGCCGCCGGGCCCGCGAAACAGACGAAACCCCGGCACCCGCCGCAGCGGATACCGGGGTATCGGAGCCGGATGACTACACGCGTTCCTTGGAACGGGTGCGCACGCGCAGGGCGATGGGCTTGGAGGTCTCGGCGAAGAAGTCGTTGCCCTTGTCGTCGACGACGATGAACGCGGGGAAGTCTTCGACGTCGATCTTCCAGACGGCTTCCATGCCGAGTTCGGCGTATTCCAGGACCTCGACGTTCTTGATGCAGTCGAGGGCGAGGCGGGCGGCGGGGCCGCCGATGGAACCGAGGTAGAAGCCGCCGTGTTCGTGGCACGCCTTGGTGACCTGGGCCGAACGGTTGCCCTTGGCGAGCATGACCATGGAGCCGCCCGCGGCCTGGAACTGGTCGACGTAGAAGTCCATCCGACCGGCGGTGGTGGGGCCGAAGGAGCCCGAGGCATAGCCCTCGGGGGTCTTGGCCGGGCCCGCGTAGTAGACGGCCATGTCGCGCAGGTACTGCGGCATGGGTTCGCCCGCGTCGAGGCGTTCCTTGATCTTGGCGTGGGCGATGTCACGGGCCACGACCAAGGGACCGGTCAGCGAAAGACGGGTCTTCACCGGGTATTTCGACAACTCGGCGCGGATCTCGTCCATCGGGCGATTGAGATCGATCTTCACCACGTCGCCACCGAGGATGTCGGCGGTCTGCTCCGGAAGATACTGGGCCGGTTCGGTTTCCAGCTGCTCCAGGAAGATGCCGTCCTTGGTGATCTTGGCCAGCGCCTGGCGATCGGCCGAGCAGGACACGGCGATCGCGACGGGGCAGGACGCGCCGTGGCGGGGCAGGCGGACCACGCGCACGTCGTGGCAGAAGTACTTGCCGCCGAACTGCGCGCCGATGCCGAACTCCCGGGTGAGCTGGAAGACCTCTTCTTCGAGCTCGACGTCACGGAACGCGTGACCGGTGATCGAGCCCTCGGTGGGCAGGTTGTCCAGGTAGTGCGCCGAGGCGTATTTCGCTGTCTTCAAGGCGAATTCGGCGCTGGTACCGCCGATGACCACCGCGAGGTGGTACGGCGGGCAGGCCGCGGTGCCCAGCGAGCGGATCTTCTCGTCGAGGAACTCGAGCATGCGCTCGGGGTTCAGGACGGCCTTGGTCTCCTGGTACAGGAACGACTTGTTGGCCGAGCCGCCGCCCTTGGCCATGAACAGGAACTTGTACACCGGGTTGTCGGCGTCGCCCTCGGTCGAATACAGCTCGATCTGGGCGGGCAGGTTGGTGCCGGTGTTCTTCTCGTCCCACATGGTGATCGGGGCGAGCTGGGAGTAGCGCAGGTTCAGCTTGGTGTAGGCGTCGAAGATGCCGCGGCTGAGCCATTCGGCGTCATCGACACCGGTGAGCACGCCCTCGCTCTTCTTGCCCATCACGATCGCGGTGCCGGTGTCCTGGCACATCGGCAGCACGCCGCCTGCGGAGATGTTGAGGTTCTTGAGCAGGTCGAGCGCGACGAAACGGTCGTTGCCCGAGGACTCGGGGTCGTCGATGATCTTGCGCAGCTGGCGCAGGTGCGCGGGCCGCAGGTAGTGGCTGATGTCGTGGATCGCCGTCTCGGTCAGCAGCCGCAACGCCTCGGGCTCGACCTGCAAGAAGGTGCGCCCGTTGTGCTCGAAGGTACTGACCCCCTCG
Source organism: Nocardia salmonicida NBRC 13393 (assembly GCF_001613085.1). Classification (GTDB taxonomy): domain Bacteria; phylum Actinomycetota; class Actinomycetes; order Mycobacteriales; family Mycobacteriaceae; genus Nocardia; species Nocardia salmonicida. The sequence goes on along the minus strand of NZ_BDBR01000008.1, from coordinate 305,586 downwards.
CTGGTGAGCAGGCGGTAGGGCGTCTCGTCGGCGCCGATCGGAAGCAGATCGGAATAGCGGAACTCCGGCGCGGTCACGGATCGCACTCCTTCGGGCAGGGCGGGCACCGCAACACTGCGGAGCACCAGGCAGGGCTGGTCACAAAGCAATCCGCAGCCTAACGACCACCCACACCCGCACGGCGGTTAGGCAACCCTATGTGAGGTTCCTAACTGACCCTAACTAATATCGAGGTTGCACGTTCAACCCAAACGGTGCTACCCATTCTCCCGGGCGGTGGCGGGAGTGCACCGTTCAATCCGAAGCCTGCACCTTCAGAATCTGGAGCTCGATCGTGACCGATCCACAGTGGCTCGATGATGTCGAAATGCGTGCCTGGCTGGGCTATGTCCGGACCCGCGACCTGATCGCCGCGGCGATCGGACGTGACGCAGGCAGGGCCGCCAACCTGAGCTATGTCGAGTATTCCGTCATGGTCTACCTAGCCGACGCACCGGGCCAGCGACTCACCTTCGCCGATCTGGCCTGCGCGCTCGAATGGTCGCAGAGCAGGCTCTCGCACCAGATCACCCGCATGCAGAAGCGCGGACTGGTCTCACGCGAGACGATGCCGCACGACCAGCGCCGCACCGTGGCCAAGCTGACCCCGACCGGCGGACAACTGCTCACCACGGCCGCGCCCGCGCACGTGCGCAGCGTGCGCAAACACATGATCGACGTGTTGGATCGCGACCAGCTCGCCACCCTCGCGGAGATCTACGACGTGCTCGTCGACCATCACCGCGGCGCGAAGGCCGACGACCCGGTCGGTCGCCTGCAAACCGCCGCGCCCGGCGAGGACTAGGACCCGGCGCTGCCGCCGCCCCCTCCGGAGGAATCGGGGCGGGTCTTGCCCAGACCACCGCGCGCGACAGTGCCGCCTTTGGTCGGTGCGCCGCGATCGAAGATCTCACCGCTGGTCGGGCGTAGGAAGCTGCCCGCCGCCAGCGCGACCGCGACGCCGATCGCCGGGTACACGAAGGTATCGGTGTGCTGGTACCAGAAGCGCGAGTACCTGGTGCCCGCGGTGTCGCACTGATCGTCGGCCACCCGGACGTTGGTCGTCGTGTCCACGCAGACCCCGACGGACGCCGGTTCGGCGGCGGCCGCGGTCGTGGTGGTCGTCCGGGAAGTCGTCGTCGGGGGCTTCGAGGTGGTCGTGAGCGTGGTCGACGCCGCGCGCGGTGCCGGTTTCGGGGTGGCGGTGCCACATCCGGCCGAGACCAGTGCCACCGCCACCACGGCGGGCAGCGTGTAGGACACGCTGCGCGACATCATGATTCGCCGACGCGAACCCTCGATATCCGAAACCACACTCACGAAATCCCCCTCCGGCGGTGCTGCCCAACCGCCGATACTAACGAGACGCGGCGCCGCTGACGACCGTTGCGTTAGTCGTGAAATCCCGGTTGCCGGAATCGTTTTGCCCCGAACCCACCCCCAACGCGCGCTCGAAACCGGCCGGGATCACGATGTCGTCGCGCGTCAGGTCGGTGATCGAGGTCTTGCGCAGACCCAACAGCGCGGAATCGATGCCGCCGCGCAGGACGTCGAGAACGTTCTCGACACCGGCCTGACCGTTGGCCGCCAGACCCCAGAGGTACGCGCGCCCGATCAGTACGGCACGCGCACCGAGCGCCACCGCCTTCACGACATCGCTGCCGCGCCGGATGCCGCCGTCGAGGAGCACCTCGATCTGGTCGCCCACCGCGTCGGCGAGCACCGGCAGCGCGCGGATGGCGGCGGGGGTGCCGTCGAGGTTGTTGCCGCCGTGGTTGGACACCGAGATGCCCGCGACGCCCGCGTCGACGGCGCGCAAGGCGTCGTCTACCCGCATCACGCCCTTGAGCAGCACCGGACCGTCCCATTGCGCGCAGATCCAGGCGACATCGTCCCAGTCGGGCGCCGGTGTCTGCATCCATTCGCCGTAGGCGCCGAAGAACCCGGGCGCCGCGCCGCCGCCGACCGCCATATTGGGTGCGGTGAGGTCGGGGATGCTGCCCGAGCGCAGGTAGGTCGCGAGCCAGCGCGGGCGCGCGAGGGTCTGCGGCGCGAATTTCATCATCGTGCGCAGGTTCAACGATTCCGGGATCACCGGGCTGCCCCAGTCGCGGCCGTGCGAGAACGACCAGTCCAGGGTGAGGATCAGGCCCACCGCGCCCGCCTTCTTCGCCCTGGCCATCCGCTCGAGGATCTGGTCTCTGTTGCCACACCAGTACAGCTGGAACAGGGTCGACGGGTTGGCGGCGATGACCTCCTCGACGGGCTTGCTCGCGAAAGAGCTGAGCCCCATGGCGATTCCGCGTGCCGCCGCGGCGCGCGCGACGGCGACCTCACCGTCGGGATGCACCGCCTGCACGCCGGTCGGCGAGATCAGCACCGGCATGGAGACCTGCTGGCCCAGCACCGTGGTCGATTGGTCGCGTTCGCCGATCGGGCCCGCGCAGTGCGGGGCGAAACCGAGTTCGGTGAACGCGGTCTGATTGTCTTCGATGGTCTGTCCGCGTTCCGAACCCGCGATCAGCGCGCCGTACACCGACTTCGGCAGGCGCTTGCGGGCGCGCCGTTGCGCCTCGGCAACGGTCTCGAACCAGGGATTCATCGGGGTCCTTCCTCATGATCCTGCGGCCACCATCGGCGCAGGTCTTCCAGCAATGCGGTCGTGGCGACCCGCAACAGATCGGCGCCTTCGTCGGCACTCGATCCGGTGGGGTCGCCGAGGATTCCATTGGGGCTGGCTGCCCGCACTCCGCCCGCGCGCAGCAGCGGCAGCAGTTCGGCCAGCGGGCGGCAGTCCCCCGGCTCGGCCAGTTCGGTGCGCACCAGCTCGGGACTCAGCGCGAGCTGGATCGAGGTTTCGGTGCGCCCGGCGTGCGGGTCGCCGCCGTAGCCGGGCGAGAACACCCGCACGTCGCGCGACTCCGACCGCAGCAAGGCGACGGCTCGGCGCAGCGTTTCCACATTGCCGCCATGCCCGTTGACCAGCACGATTCGTGAGAACGTGTCCGTCGCGGAGCGACACAGTTCGACGACGAGCAGTTCCAGCGCCGCCTGCCCGATCGACAAGGTGCCGGCGAACCCCGCGTGCTCGCCGCTTGCCCCGTAGGTCACGGCAGGCGCGATGAGCACGTCGGGACGCTCGGCGGCGGCTCGCAGGCACACCGCCGAGGCGATATCGCTGTCGGTCGACAGGGGCAGATGCGGGCCGTGCTGCTCGGTCGCACCGAGCGGAATGACCAGGATCACTCCCTCGGCGGCGCGCACACCTGCCTCGGGCGATGTGAGGTGCGCCACGAACATGGCGCCAACATTAACGTCAGTCACTGACATAATCAATAGCTCGTGCAGGTCGAAAGCTCGCCGAGTCCCTATCCTGTATCCATGTCCGCCCCGCCGCCGCGCGCACCGATGCCGATTCCGAAGCCGTCGGGGCACCGCGGGCGTCCGCCGCGCACCACCCGTCGCGAGCTGGAGGTGATCGCGATGAAGCTGTTCGCCGAACACGGGTTCGACGACGTCACCGTCGAACGCATCGCCGCCGAGGCCGGGGTGAGCGAGCGCACCTTCTTCCGCTACTTCCCCACCAAGGCCGAGGTGCTGTGGCACCAGTTCGACAACGAGGTCGACGACCTTCGCGCCGCGTTCGCCGCCGTCCCGGCCGACGAGCCGATGATGGCGGCGGTACGCCGAATCGTGGTGGCGGCCAACAGATATCGCGCCGAGGACATCCCCGAGTTGCGTACCAGGATGCGCCTGGTCTCCGGGGTCCCCGCACTCTCGGCGGGCGCGGGGGCGCACTACGACGCGTGGGAGCACGCCGTCGGCGAGTTCGCCGCGAGCCGCCTCGGGGCGGGCGCGGGCGACCTGATCCCCCTCGCCATCGGGCGCACTACCCTGGCCGCCGCGCGTGCCGCGTTCGACGCGTGGCTCGAGCGCGGTGATACCGATCTCACCGTGTATCTGGATCAGGCGCTGCGCGCACTGGAACGCGGGTTCGCCCCGGATTAGCCGGGCGCGCCACGTTTGGGCAGCACCAGGAAGGGGGTATGAGTAGGCTCAGGCTCAACGCGCACTGTGCGCACCGAAAACGTCCGTCGTCGAAAGGGGCAGGGGTTTCCATGTCCGAGGTGTCCACGAGTCTTTCGGCGGATTCGCTGCCGGCGCAACCGCTCGACAACCTGCTGCCGCAGTTGGTCGAGCATCTGCGGCAGAACCGCACCGGGCTGCGGGAAGAGTGGGCACGGCGTATCACCGAGGCCGAACTGCTGACCGCGATGACCCCGGAGGAGATCTTCTCCGAGGCGACGTCGATGTACGACAACTACGTCGAGGTGCTCGTCACCGGTAGCGTCGAGGCACTGCAGGCCTATGCCCGCGACCTGTCCGAGCGCATCATTCCGCGAGGCGTCGAGACCGACGAGGTCATCGGCATCGTGCTGCTGCTGCGCGATGTGCTGGCGCGCAGCCTCTTCGAGAAGTACCAGTCCAACTTCGAGCTGCTCAACCGCGTGCTCGACGCCTACGAACCAGCCGCCAACCGCATCGCCAACACCGTGGCCGTGTCGTTCGTGCAGGAGCGCGAGCGCGTCATCAGCCGCCAGCAAGAGGCCATCCGCGAGCTGTCCACCCCGGTGCTGCAGGTGCGCGAGCAGCTGCTCATCCTGCCGATCATCGGTGTGCTCGACTCCCAGCGTGCCCGCCAGCTCACCGAACAGCTGCTGCGCGCCATCCGCGCCAATCGCGCCAAGGTGGTCGTCATCGACATCACCGGTGTGCCCGCGATCGACTCCGTGGTGGCCAACCACCTCGTGCAGACCGTCGACGCGTCCGGCCTGATGGGCGCCAGCGTGATCATCACCGGCCTGTCCTCGGAGATCGCGCTGACCCTGGTCACCATCGGCCTCGATCTGTCCAAGATGAATGCCGTCGGCGACCTGCAGGGCGGTATCGAAGAGGCCGAGCGTCTACTCGGGTACGAGGTCTCCCGGGTCACCGAACGCTTGAGCGAGCGGGACGGGCGCTGACCAAGCCACCATGCCGGTACCTATTCTCAAGCAGGGCACGTACCTGATCGCGTCCGTGCAGTCGGCGTTGACCGATGCCGACACCGAGCGGTTACAGGACGACCTGATGAAGCAGGTCAGTCGCTACCGCGCGACCGGCATCATCGTCGACGTCACCGCCATCGACGTGATGGATTCCTTCGCCGCGCGCTCGTTGCGCACCATCGCGCACATGACCCAGTTGCGCGGCGCGGAAACCGTCATCGTCGGGTTGCAGCCCGAGGTGGCCTTCGCCATGGTGCAACTGGGCCTTACATTCGAAGACATGCACACCGCGCTGGATCTCGAGGAAGGCCTCTCCTGGCTGAATCGGCACCCGCGGCGACGAGACGGTCGCGACAGTGGCCGCTGAGCAGGTGGCGATCGCGGTCAAGGTGTCCGAGGACATCGTCACCGCCCGGCAGGCCGGGAGCGAGTTGGCCGGTGACCTCGGTTTCACCCTCACCGACCGCACGATGATCTCCACCGCCATCTCCGAGATCGCCCGCAACATCACCAGTTACGCGGGCAGCGGCGAGATCAGGTTGCTCATCGACTTGCGCGAGGGTCGCCGCGCGCTCGTCATCCAAGCCGAGGACCAGGGCCCCGGCATCCGTGACATTCCCCGCGCGCTGGAAGACGGCTATTCCACCGGCCGCGGACTCGGACTCGGGCTGCCCGGCGCGCGCAGACTGATGGACCGCCTCACCATCGATTCCGCCCCGGGCCGCGGGACGTTGATCGAGATGTGGAAGTGGGTACCCGACGTTGCATGAGGACGGGATCATCGGGCGCATGGAGTGGTCGACGGCCGGCCGGGCTCTGCCCGGCCAGGACGTCTCCGGCGACCGCGCGCTCGTGCTCGACACCGGCGCCGGCGTGCTGTTCGCGGTGCTCGACGGGCTCGGTCACGGTGCTCCCGCGGCCGAGGCCGCCGATCGCGCGATGGCCATCCTCACCGAGAACTGCGGCGAACCGCTGGACGTGCTGATGGTGCTCTGCCATCGCGCGATGGTCGAAACCCGTGGCGCCGCAGTGTCATTGGCGCTGATCGAGCCGGGCGAGACGTTGCAATGGCTCGGCGTGGGCAACGTCGATTCGCGATTGCTCACTCTCGGCCCGGCCGGTCCGGAGCTGCGGGCGACGATGCTGCTCACCGGCGGCATCGTCGGGTACCGGTTGCCCTCGCACCTGCAGCCGCAGACCCTGCCGATCCGCCCCGGCGATCTATTGCTGATGGCGACCGACGGGATCGTCGCGGTCGGCCCGGAATCGCTCGACCTGGCCAAAACCGCCACCGCCATCGCGGGCGATCTGCTCGCTCGCGATGCGAAGGACACCGACGACGCACTGGTGCTCGCGGCACGTTTCCGCGGGCCGTGCCCGTGAGGCCCCGACGTCGCACCACTGCGTGCGCCCCTGTTCCGTGGACCTCTTTCCCGAGGCCACGACACCGCGGCCTGTTCCCCCGAACCGGGCCGATGAGAGGTTGCCGATGAGCGCGGTCCTGGTCGCATTTCTCGACGACTATTCGGCGGCGATGCGCCGCCACGTCGCCGCGCCAGGCCAGGCCGGCCTCTCGGAGGGATACGACCTCGGCAGACGGGCCCTCGTCGAAGGCATCAGCCTGCTCGATCTCACCGAGCATCACTTCCGCGCTGTTGCCCAGGACAGCGAAACGCAGGCCGATCCGCGCCGCGCCGAGGTAGCACTGGAATTCCTGCTGCAGACCATGGCGGCACTGGACATCGCCACCCGCGGTTACCTCGACGGCACCCGCCGCTACGAGCAACAGCGTTCCCGCGCCGAGGATCTCGAAGGCCGCGACGCCTTTCGCACCGCACTGGTCGAATCGTTGCAGGACGGGTTCTTCGTCGCCGACGACGACGGCACCATCGTCGAGGTGAACTCCGCGTTCGGGGTGCTCACCGGATACGGCGCCACCGAGGTGCCGTTCCGGCTGCCCCATCCGTGGGCACTGACCGATCGCGCCGGATACCCCCAGATCGGCACGGAGGCTTCACGATTCGTGATGCCGGTGCGTCATCGCGACGGCCGCGAACGCTGGCTGGCGGTGAGCGCCAGCTCGCTGGTGAAGCAGGAGAACGACGAACGGATCTTCGTCGGCACCGTGCGCGATGTGACCGCCGAACACGACGCGCAGGCCCGCGACCAGGCCGCCTCCCGCCTGGCCACCGCCGTCGGCGCGGCGACGAGCATGGTGGAGGTCCTCGCGGTCGGACTCGACGAACTGCGCCGGACCATGGGCGCCGAGACCGCGCTGGTCGCGATCTGGCCGAGCCGGACCGGACGCCCCGATGTCTACTCCTGTGGCGTGACACCGTCGAGCAAAGAAGCGGAGCCGACACCCGAAACCATCGGTATCGCATCACAATTCACCGTGGCGCCGATGCGGCAGAGCGGCCCGCGCGCCGACGGCCCCGTCGTGCTCGACGACGACACCCAGGCCCTGCTCGACCGCTCACGCAGGCAGTCCGCCCGTGGGCTCTCGGCCATCACCGGTGACGAGGGCGGGGTCGACGCGGTCGTCGCACCGCTCGGCGAGACCGGGGACGCGGCGCTGTGGGTGCGCTTCGGTGCGCCACGCGCGGTCAGCGCCGCCGACTGGGCTCTGTACTCACTGCTCGTGGGTCATCTCAGCGTCGCGCTCCAGCGCGCCCGCAACTTCGACCAGGCTCGCGCCACCTCGCTCACCCTGCAGCGGGCGATGCTCGGGCCGATCGAACTGCCGCCCCGGTTCTCGGTGCACTACGAACCCGCCTTGCCGCCGCTCGAGATCGGCGGCGACTGGTACGACGTGGTGCCGTTGCGCGACGGCACCATCGGCGTCGTCGTCGGTGACTGCGTCGGTCGTGGTCTGTCGGCCGCCGTGGTGATGGGCCAATTGCGTACCGCGGCAAGGGCTCTGCTGCTGCGTGGCGCCGGACCGGCACAGTTGCTCGCCGAACTCGACGCCGTGGCCTCCCGGATCCCCGGCGCCATGTGTACGACGGTGTGCGCGGCCGTGCTCGACCCCGAGCGCGGGATGGTGCGCTACTCGAACGCGGGCCACATGCCGCCCGTCCTCGCACCGCCCGGCGGACCGGGCCGCATCCTCGAAGGCGGACGCGCGGTCCCCCTGGCCACCTTCGATACCCCACGCAGGCCGGAAGCCACCACGGCGCTCCCACCGGGCGCCACCCTGGTGCTGTTCACCGACGGCCTCGTCGAACAGCGCGGGTACGACATCGCCGAGGGCTTCGTCAAGATCGCCGACGTGCTCAGCGAAACCGGTGCCGCACTCCCCCGTGATGTCGCCGACGCGGTGCTGTCGCGGCTGTGCCCGCCCGCGGGCTACGACGACGACGTCGCCATGGTCGTCTACCGGCAGCCCCCGGAGCCGCTGAGCCTCGACTTTCCCGCTGCCGCAACCGAACTGGCCGGTGTGCGCCGTGGTCTCTACCGCTGGTTCGCCACCGCCGCGGTCCCGCACGATCTGGCCGCCGACCTCGTCGCCGCGGCCAACGAGGCCTGCAGCAACAGCGTCGAACACGCCTACCGCGACACCGAACCCGGCCGCGTCGGTCTCACGGCCCGCTGCGACGGCGACCGGGTGGTCCTGGAGATCGCCGACCACGGCAGCTGGATCCCCACTCCCACCGACCCCGGCTACCGCGGTCGCGGCGTGGAGATGATGCGGGTACTCACCGAGGATCTCACCTTCGACCACGATGAGACCGGCACCCGGGTGCGCATGTGGGTGACCCTGCCCTCGATCACCTTCCCCACCGCGAACCCACTGCGGGCCTCCTCGCGGCCGCCGACCGTCAGCTCGCGGCAGAATTCATTCTGACCGGGTCGTCTCGTAGGCCTCGACATCGAAGGTCTTCAGCATCCGATGGAACCGGTAGCTGAAATCCGGCCACAGGGTGGCGTTATGGCCGTTCTCGTCGACGAACCAGCTGGTGCATTCGCCCGTGTTCCAGACGGTGCCGTCGAATTTCTTCTGCAGGTCCCGGTTGTAGGCGGCCTGCACGTCCTCGCGGACCTCGACGCTGCGCAGGCCACCGGTCGTCATCGTCGTGACGGCGTCGATGATGTAGTTGATCTGGGATTCGATGGTGAACACCGCCGAGGTGTAGCTCAACGCGGAGTTCGGGCCGATCATCACGAACAGATTCGGGAAGTTCGCGATGGTCGTGCCCTTGTACCCGCTGATGCCCTCGGCGCCGAATACCTCAGACAGGGTGCGCCCGTCACGCCCGCTGATCAGGTCGTAGGTCGGCGAGTCGGTGATCCGGAAGCCCGTGGCCAGCACGACGGCGTCGACTTCGCGTTCGGTGCCGTCGTCGGCGACGATCGAGTGTTCGCGGATCTCGGCGATGCCGTCGACGACGACCTCGACATTGTCGCGGGCCAGCGCGGGGTAGTAGACGTTCGAGATCAGCATGCGCTTGCACCCGAGACGGTAGCCGGGGGTGAGCTTGCGGCGCAGCTCCCGATCCCGGATCACCGACCACATCTTGATCCGCGCACCGAACGAGAAGAAGTCGGCGAGCGGTGGGTACTTGGACTGCCAGAGCACGAAAGACTCACGCACCCAGTACACCCCGAGCCGGGCCAGCCGCTGCGCACCCGGAACTCGCCGGTAGTACAGCCGCTCCAGCCAGGTGTACTTGCGGCCCATCCGCGGCAGCACCCACGGCGCGCTGCGCTGATAGAGGTCGAGCCGGGCGACCTCGCCCGCGATCGACGGCACGATCTGGATCGCGGACGCGCCGGTACCGATGACCGCGACGCGCTTTTCCGCGAGCTCGAACTCGTGATCCCAGCGCGCGGAGTGGAAGATCGGACCACGAAAAGTGTTGATGCCCTTGATATCGGGCAGATTCGGGGCACTCAGCGGGCCGGCCGCCGACACCATGATCTCGGCGGTGTAGGCGCCGTCGCCGGTCTGGATCTCCCACCGCGCGGTGGCGTCGTTCCACCGCGCGTCGGTGACCTCGCACTCGAGGACGACCGCATCGCGGACCCCGTGCCGGTCGACCGCGTCCTGGATGTACCGCTGGATCTGCGGCTGTGTCGAGAACGAGTGCGTCCAGTCCGGATTGGGGGCGAACGAATACGAATACAGCTGCGAGGGCACATCGCACCCGGCGCCGGGATAGGTGTTGTCACGCCACGTACCGCCGACATCACTGCCGCGTTCGAAGACGACGAAGTCGGTGATACCCAACTGGCGCAAGCGAATAGCCACACCCAACCCGGCGAACCCGGCACCGATGATCGCGACGCGGGTGTGGCGCCCCTGCGATGCGGTCACAGTGTCTTCGTGGTGGTGTCGTAGGCGTCGATGTCGAACTTCCGCACCATGCGCCGATATTTGAAGCTGAAGTCCGGCCACAGCGCGGAGTTGTTGCCATGGTTGTCGAGGAACCAGCTGGTGCAGCCGCCGTTGACCCACACGGTGCGGGCCATCTTCGGCTGGAGCTTGTCGTTGTATTCGACCTGCGCGTCCAGGCGGACCTCGAAGGACTGCAGGTTGCGCTGCTCCATCGTGGTGATCGCGTCGACGATGTAGTTGATCTGGGATTCGATGATGTAGATCAGCGAGGTGTAGTTCAACCCGGAGTTGGCGCCGAGCATGAAGAAGATGTTCGGGAAATTCGAGACGGTCGTGCCCTTGTACATCTGGTAGCCCTCGGCATCGGCCGCCTCGGACACGGTCCGGCCGTCGCGACCGGTGTACAGGTTGAACGTCGGCGAATCGGCAACGTGGAAACCGGTGGCGAGCACGATGGCGTCCACCTCCCGCTCCGTGCCGTCCTCGGACACGATCGACCCGCTGCGAACCTCGGCGATGCCGTCGGTGACGACGTCGACGTTGTCGCGATCGAGCGCGCCGTAGAACTTGTTCGACACGAGCATGCGCTTACAGCCGATCCGGTGCTGGGGCAGCACTTTTCGCCGCAACTCCGGGTCCCGGATCTCGAAGCGCATCTTGAATCGCCCGACCGTTTCCAGCACGATGCCGGTCCACGGGTACTTCACCTGCGTGATCACGAACAGCTCACGCGTGATGTAGATCAGCGCCCGGATCAACCGTTGCAGACCCGGAATCCGCTTGAAGGCGAATCGTTCCAGCCCCAGGTACGGCCGCGAGATCTGCGGCATCACCCAGGTGGCGGTGCGCTGGTACACGTCCAGGTGCTCCACCTCGGGCGCGATCGATGGGACGATCTGCACCGCCGAGGATCCGGTGCCGATGACGGCGACCTTCTTGCCGGCCAGAGTAGCGTCGTGGTTCCAGCGCGCGGAGTGGAAGACCTCGCCCTCGAAGCTCGAGATGCCCTTGATATCCGGAAGCTTCGGCTCGGCGAGCACGCCCGCCGCCGAGACGATGAAGTCGGCGGTGAAGGTGCCCTTGCTGGTCTCGATATCCCACCGGCGGTCGGCATCGTTCCAGCGGGCCGCGGTCAGCGCGCAGTCGAAGATGTGCTTGTCGCGAACGCCGTAGCGTTCGGACACGGTGCGCAGGTACTGCTCGATCTCCGGCTGGGGCGAGAACGACCGGGACCAATCAGGATTGAGCGCGAACGAATACGAGTACAGGTGCGAGGGCACATCGCAGCCCGCACCCGGATAGGTGTTGTCGCGCCAGGTCCCGCCGACATCGGGGCCGCGTTCGATGACCACGAAGTCGGACAGGCCACGCTGGCTCAGCCGGATGGCGGTGCCGAGGCCGGACAGCCCACTGCCCACGATCATGACCTGGACGTGGCGTGTGTCGTTACTGCTCATGGGGCGACCTCAGCGGGATTCGTAGATGCGTTTGTGACCGGAGACGGCGGCGAGCCGGTATGGGCGGCGAGTCTCCTCGACCATGGCGTGGTAGGCGCCGTCGCTGGGCGAGGTGGCCTCGTGCAGGTCCCGGTAGCGCTCGTACCCGAGCAGCTCACGCGAGCTGATCGTCGCCAGGTTCGCCTCTGTCCGCAGGTGCGCGCGGTAGCCGGGCTGCACGGTGCCACTGAAGAATTCGGCGACGCTGCCCGACCCGTAGCTGATCATGGCCAGCGCCTTGTCGGTGAGGTCGTCGGCGTGGTCGAGCAGCGAGGCCAAGCCCAGATAGAGCGAGGCGGTGTAGCTGTTGCCGACCGTGCGGTTGTAGGTGGTCGTGGCGCCGATCGCGGCCTCGATGGCCTCGGCATCGGCGGTGTGGCCCTGGCTCTCGAGCAGGTGCCGGTGTGCCTTGTAGGCCATCTTGGTGAAGGGCTGGTGGTAGCAGAACGCGGCGAACTCACCGAGTTCACGACCGCCCTGGCGGCGGTAGTCGGTCCACGCCTCCTGGGCGGCCTTCTGGTAGGCGTTGACCGAGGTCTTGCCGTCCACGATGGCTTCGGTGCGGTAGTTCGGGCGCCAGAAGTCCATGATGTCGGCGCTGTAGAGCCCCGAGATCGGGTCGAGTGCCAGGATCGCCGGGTCCGCGGTGACCAGCATCGCGACGGCGGCGGCGCCCTGGGTCGGCTCACCCGGGGTGTCGAGTTCGTACTTGGCGATGTCGGCGGCGATGACCAGCACCCGCTGCGACGGGTCGCGGGCGATCAGGCCCGCCGCGAACTGCAGCCCGGCGGTGCCGCCGTAGCAGGCCTGCTTGAGCTCGACGACACGGGCGGCGTTGGGCAGCCCGATCAGCGAATGCAGGTACAGCGCGGCGGCTTTGGACTGGTCGACACCGGTCTCGGTAGCCAGCAGCACGGTGCGGATGTTGTCGGTGCCGTGCCGCTCCAGAATCGGCTTGGCGGCAGCCGCGGCGATGGTGACGATGTCCTCGTCGGCGGCGGCGACGCTCATCTTCTCCTGGCCGATGCCGAGGTAGAACTTGTCGCGATCCACGCCGAGTCGCTCGGCGAGGACGGCGTGATCGAGAGCGTAATGGGTGGTGGCGAACGAAAGGTCGTGGATACCGACCGGCGTAGTTGTCATCGTGAGATTCCGTTGCTCGTGGTGGACCGCTCGAATTGGGTATGGGCACGCATCAATTCACCGCGATTGGTCTGTGCCGCCATCAGCGACAGCTCCCCGCACAGCACGGTGGCCGCTCCGATCACCGCGAGGCGTCGGGCGTTCTCGCCGGGCTGCCGGTCTTCGCGGCAGCCGAGGCGTTCCAGGTTCTCGTCGACGAAACTCGCGTGCTTGCCGTTGCCGACCGTGCCCACGATCAGGTTGGGCAGGGTGCACGAGAAGTAGAGGTCGCCGTCGCGATCCTCGGCATGGGTGATGCCCTGGGATCCTTCGACGATATTGGCGGCGTCCTGACCGGTGGCCAGATAGAACGCGAGCAGCATGTTGGCGTAATGCGCGTTGGCGGAACGGATTCCACCCGCCAGCAGGGTGCCGATCAGGTTCTTGCGGATATTGAGCTGCACCACCTGCGCCGCGGTGGTGTGCAGCCGCTGCTCGACCACCTCGCGTGGGATGAGCAGTTCGGTGATCACGTTCTTACCGCGACCCAGGATGCCGTTGACCGCGGTGGCCTTCTTGTCGGTGCAATAGTTGCCCGAGATCGAGCCGTAGCGCACACCGGGCATGGTCGACAGGATGTGATCCATCAGGTGATCGCTGGCCAGGGTCGCCATGTTGTGGCCCGACGCGTCACCGGTGGTGAATTCGAAGCGCAGAAACAGTAGGTTGCCGGTGATCTGATGGTGCAGGTCGATGAGCCGGGCGAAACGACTACTGCCCGAGACCACCTCCTGGAGCTCGGCCATGCGGCCTTCTAACTGCTGGACCGTGGTGTAGGCGGTGTACGCGTCGTCGGCCTCCAACAGGATCGAGCGCGTCATCCGCTCGTCGATCAGCGTCGCGACGATGCCCTTCTCCGCCAGGGTGCTGATCCGCGCGCCGCGTCCGACCGAAGGCCACAGCGGGGTCTCGTAGGTGGCGAGAGGAACGTCGACGGCATCGTCGACGACGTTTCCGGTAATGCGCACAGGTCCCACCCACTGCATCGGCACCGCCGCGTACGACATGTCATTCATGGGTGACTCCTTCTCGATGTTCGGATTCACGCCACCAGGGGCTCCGGTGGGCGAGTGCCGCGGCGTCGATACCGCGAAGTTGGCAGAAGCTCGCGACCTCGCCGGTGACGAGCAGGTCGGCACCGACCAGATCCGCCGGCGTGCGGGCGCCGAGCACGGTGAGGATGGTGCGCAGTTGGTCGAGCCAGGTCCCGATCTTGTCGACCAGGGCGGCGGTGTCGTGGCTGACCAGGGTTTCCAGGAACGCGCCGGCGACACCGGTCGCGTCGGCGCCCAACGCGAGTGCGCGCGCGATGTCCAGTGGCGAGCGGATGCCGCCGGACGCGGCGATATCGATGCCGGGGAGGTCGGCGCAGTCGAGCAGGCAGTTCGGGGTGGACTGGCCCCAGCTCTCGATGAACCCGAAGTCGCCGCCTACCCGCCGATCGTTCTCGATGCGCGCGAAATTGGTACCGCCGCGCCCACCCACGTCGGCCACGGCCACGCCCGCGTCGCGCAACCAGCTGACGGTCTGTCTGCTCAGTCCGAACCCGACTTCTTTGACGAAGACCGGCACGGCGGTAGCGGCGACGATTTCCTCGATCCGACGCGGCCACGACCCGAACGAGCGGTCACCCTCGGGCATGACCACTTCCTGCACGGCGTTGAGATGGATCTGCAACGCATCGGCTTCGAGGAGATCGACGGCGCTGCGCACCTGGTCGACGGTCGCGTTCGCATTCACATTGGCCATCACGAATCCGTGCGGATTCTCCTGCCGCAGCACGCGATAGGTGCCCGCGACCGACGGATCACGGAAGTAGGCGCTCATCGATCCGGAGGCGATCGGGATGCCGGTCTCGCGGGCGGCGATGGCGAGCTGGCGATTGATCTCGCCGGTCTTGGTACTGCCACCGGTCATCGCGTTGACGAACAGTGGTGTGGCCCACTGCTTTCCAGCGACGTCTACCGCGAGGGAGACCTCGTCGGCGTCGATGCCCGCGAGTGCGTGGTGAACGAAAGTGACGGAGTCGAAGTCACTGCTACCGGTGGCCTGGCGTTGGTGGTTCACCGCGTGGCGGACGTGGTCGTCCTTGCGATCGGCGATCATCGATGGTCCCCTTCGACTGGGTGGGTCCGCAGGGGCAGCGGACGAATTCCGGCGGTGATCCAACGGCCCGTGAGTTCGGCGATCGCGGCGGGACGGGTGCGTTCGATGAGCGCGATTCCACAGTCCCCGCCACCGGCACCCGAGGGCTTCGCCGCAGCGCCGACCGCGGCGCCCGCGTCACACAGCGCGTGCAGACGCGGGGTCATGATGCCCAGACCCGACATCGCGTCGAGGTCGACGAGCAGTGTTCGGGCGCTGTCGATTTCGAGACGAACAGCGTGGGAGTCGTCGGCCTCGATGGCGACGACGAGTCGTTCGACACACTCGTTGCTGTGCGCCCGGAAGGTGGTGCGGTCACCGTCGAGTCCGGCGACCAGGGCAGGCGTGGAGGCCGGGTTTCCGGTCCAGCCGACCTGCAGGGTGAGCTCGGTGGGGGTGGGCAGCGGGCGAACCGACAGGCCTGGCCACGGTGCGCGCAGGGTGGCCTCGACGCCGTCGCGGGCCAGTGACGCCGCCACCTGCGCGCGGTCCGGGGACCGGTAGGCGAGCCAGCCGCCCCAGGTGCTCACGGCGATGTCGCCGCCCGAAGCGCGGGGATTGACCGCGATGGTGGCGAGCATGGCCAACCGGTAGCGATCCATCGCATCGAGGCCGAGAGCGAAGTGTTGCCCGAGGGCGGCGACGGTGGCCACCGTGACAGCCGCGCTGGAACCCAAGCCGAACTTGCGACCGTCGGCGTCGCCGAGGTCGGCGGTGACGCTCAGGTGGAAAGACGATACGGGGATCGCACGCTCCACGAGCAGACGGTGCACTACCGAAGCCGCTGCGAAAACGTAGGAGAATTCCTCTGGCACCACAGCATCGGGAGTGGGTATCAACTCGTCACCGTGACGACGGCAGGACAGGGCGATCCCGCCGTCCAGATCCGAATACAGGGTGATGTCCTGGTCGGAATCCACTCCGGTCACCGTGGCGGTGGCATAACGATCGACCGCCGTGAGCACCGCGAGGTGTCCCGGCTCGACCACGGCGTATTCACCGGCGATGAAGAGCTTGCCGGGAGCGCGACAACTGGTCATCGATCACCACCCGTACCGGGCACCGTCAGGGACGCGCCGGGACCGATGTGCGCGGTCCGGGTGGTGACGAAGTCGCCGAGGCCGTCCAATACGGCGTCGACCCGTGGCGCGTCGGCACGGGTGCACAGCACTTTGACGTTCGGGCCCGCATCGATCGTGGCGTACGCCATGATCCCGTCGGCACGCAGTGCGAGCACCGCGTCGAGGATGGCGATCGAATGCGGTGACAGGTACCGGATTCCGGGCCGGGCGGTGAGCATGGTGGCGTGCATGCCGAGGGCATTGCGCTCGGCGATCTCCCCGATCGCGGGAAGATCCTGCCGCGCGACGGCCTTGCGCATCTCCGCCAGATCCAGCACCGACGATTCCGCCCATGGGCGATAGAACGGTGACGTGGCGGTGGTCTGCCGCATCGCGACACGGCTCGAGACCGCCTTCGCGCCCTGATTCACCACGGCGACCACCAGGGCCGGATCCAGCTCGTCGCCGCCGATGGGCTCCGCGTACGAACTCAGGTCCCCCGCTTCGCCCTCCCCCTCGCCGGCATGCCAGACGACGAATCCACCGAAGATCGAGCGCGAGGCGGAACCGGAACCGCGTCGGGCCAGTCGCGACAGGGCGCGCGGGTCGGCGTCGAGCGCGTAGGCGGCCGCCGCGGCGGTGGCCAGCGCCGCGAACCCGCTCGCCGAGGAGGCCAGACCGGCGCCGGTCGGCCCGGCGTTGGCGGTGACCACCATCGCACGGTCGTCACGATTTGCCTTGGCCCGCACCAGATCCAGGAACGATTCGATGCGGGCGCGTGCGGCGCCGGTCGCCGTGACACCGTTGAACTCGACGACATCGGCCGGTCCGTCGATCAGCCGCACCGAGGTGGTGGTCGGGAAGATGTCGAGGGTCATCGACAGGCTGCCCGTGACGGGCAGGAACAGCTCTTCGTCCCGCTTACCCCAGTACTTCACCAGGGCGATATTCGGATACGCGACCGCGACAGCCTCGGCGGACGGCCCGGTCACGGCGCCACGTTCGGTAGCCGCGGGTGATGCGGGAGTGAAAGTCATGGGTTGGCACCGTGTTCCGATGTCGAGGCGGATAGGGACTGCGCGCCGGACCGCAGGCTGCGGGTGGGGACCGTCCAGGTCTGTACCGCGCCCGCGCGGCGCAATGCGGCGCTGACGGTGCGGGCGTCACCGGTCTCGGTGAGCGCGAGGACACAGCCGCCGAGGCCGGCGCCGGTGAGTTTGGCGCCGTACGCGCCCGCGTCGAGCGCCGCGGCGACGAGGGTATCGATGTGCGGAGTGCTGACGCCGAGTTCGGCGAGCAGGTCCTGGAAGTCGAGCATCACTCGCCCCAGCGAGTCGGCGTGCCCGGCCGAGAGGTCTGCCGCGGCACCGCTGATCAGCTCGTCCGCCCTCGCCAGGAGTCGGCGTGCGGAGCACGGATCGCGCTCGAGCGTGCGGCGTACTCCCCCGACCGCGTGCTGAGTGGACCCGGGCACCCCGGTATCGGCGATCACCAGGGCGGCGTCGAGACCGATGTCGAGCGCGGTAGCGGTTCCTTCGTGGAACCGGATCGGGCCGTCGGCCAGCACCGCGCTCGCGTCGATACCGCTGGCCCTGCCGTGCGCGACCTGTTCACCGCACTGCACGAGTTCGTAGAGCGTGACGGAATCGACGGTCCGGCCGTGCAGGTCGGCGACCGCGCGCACCGCCGCACCCGCGCAGGCCGCACTCGATCCGAGCCCACGAGCGAGTGGAATATCGCACTCCATCACCACATGGGCGATGTGACCGGTCAGGCCCCAGCGCCGCAACGCCTCCTCGACCGCGAC
The DNA here is from genome assembly GCF_001613085.1 of Nocardia salmonicida NBRC 13393. Lineage (GTDB taxonomy): Bacteria > Actinomycetota > Actinomycetes > Mycobacteriales > Mycobacteriaceae > Nocardia > Nocardia salmonicida. The sequence goes on along the minus strand of NZ_BDBR01000008.1, from coordinate 287,470 downwards.
GCGCGGACCGGACAGCGAGTTCTCCACGGCGTTCGGGTTGCCTGCGACGAACCCGAAATGTCCTTCGGGAACCTCGATGACAGAACCCGGCGTGCCGGGACGCGCGATCGCCCGCACCGACAGGGTCGGCAGCGGGAACGCGATGGCGGGCGTGCCGTGTACCACGGTGTGCTCGCCCAGCAGGATCGCCTTGGCGTGGGCCCGACCCACGCCACGGACCGGGCCGGTCGCTGTGGAGCTGTGTTCAGTACGTTCTCGAACGGGACTGTTCACGACGATTCCTCTCCAGACTCGGCCCGGCCGTGCCGGTTACCGAGACGATCGGCCGAAAATGGCGCGCACGGACGGGAAGAACGCGGGTACCTGCGCGGCGTAGGCACGATAGGACGCACCGAACCGAGCAATGAGATCGCGCTCCTCGAGGTAGGTTCCGAGCAGGATGTACCCGGTCAGCCCGAGGGCCCACACCAGATGCCCGACGGTGAACTCACTGGCGAACCAGAACGACACCAGCAATCCGGTCATCAGCGGATGACGAACCAGTTTGTAGACGCCGTTCACCTGCAGGCGGTCGACCGTCGCGTCCGGTACCTGGATCACGTACTGGCGGTAGGCCTGGCTGATGCCGAGCAGGTGAAAGTGGTTCAGCAACAGGGTAGCCGCGTAGACCAGCACGAAACCGATCCAGAATCCGGTGTCGAGTGCCACCCCGACCGCACCGTCGGCCGACCACAGCACCTGCGGCACCGGCTGCCACGCCAGCATGATCACCCACATCACCAGGCACACGCCGATGATGTAGACGGTCCGCTCGAGCGCCTCGGGCACCCAGCGGGTGATGAAGGCCTTGAACGAGGGCCGAGCCATCCCCGAATGCTGCAGCGCGAACAGCGCGAGCAGCACGAGGTCGATCGCGATCGCCGGAACCGTGGACAGGTGCTGTCCCTTGTCCACCGTCTTCGGCAACCACCAGCCGCCGGCGAACAGCAGCATCAACGGCACCGTGATTCCGGCGACACCGTAGACGGCGAAGGAGAACAGGAACGGGACGAGCCGCGAGGGGGTTTTCACCACGCCCCGAACCTGTTGCGGTGTCATCAGATCCATGCGAACCACGGCAGGAAACGCGAACGAACGGTGCCCGCCTCCAAACGCGTCTCCAGACGCGCCTTCCACTTGTTGCCGTAGCCCTCGTTGAGGAAGCCGCCGGGCACGACCAGACGCCAACCCGACTGCGCCACCATCCAATACGGCACGATGACGCCGGGGTTCACGTCGCGCATGTAGTCGAGCTTGTCGGGGATCTGGCTCCAGTGGATGCCGGGGTAGCGGTGGTGCACGCTGTGGTAGCCCTGGTTGAAGATCAGGAAGTTGAGGATGTTGCCCGCGTTGTTCAGCGAGGTGCTCGGCTCATCGGTGAATCCACGCGCGGGAGCGTGGCTCAGCCAGGCGAAGTAGCCTGCGTTGACCTGGGTGATGAGGAACGGCACCCAGTAGAAGAGCACGAACTTCTCGAAGCCCGCGACGTACCAGACCGAACCGATCACGACCGCGTACACGGCCAGGTCGAAGATGAACTGGTGGCGCGTCTTCCGGCGACGCGGCGCCGGGTTCGCGGCGAAAACCGTACGCACCGTGTGGATCTTGACGACCATGCCGTAGCGGACCCAGTACCAGAGGGCACCGATGCCCTTGTCCAGACCGGTGGTCGCGGTGACATCACCCGGGCCGTCGTTGAACCGGTGATGGTTGAGGACATGCACCTCGCGCATCTCGGCCGCGGTCAGGTTGCCGGGCAGGCAGCACAGGATGTCGACCACCCGATTGGGGAACTTGGACACGAACAGCGGGCGATGGGTGTGCATGTGCATCACGCCGATGGTCAGCGAGAGGTTCAGCAGCGAGAGCACGATGATCAGTGGCACCGCGAGGTACCAGGCCGAGGTGCCTGGAATGAACAGCGCGGCCGAGGTCATGCCCATCCACAACGCGATGTGGAGCAGCGGGCCGACGTTGGATGCGTGCTCGAGTTTGAACACGCGCCGGCTGAACGGCGGTTTCTCTGTGGGCGCGACGGGCGTTCCGGTGCTCATAGGAGAGCTCCTTCGCTAGTAGTGACGATCATCGAGGAGGTGTTCCTCGATTACTGGTGGCTGCTGTTGTCGAGAGCGGCGAGCTGCAGCCGTGTGGCCAGCGCCCGGATCGCGTCGGGTTCGTGGTTCGGTACCCGCTCCATGGCACCGAAGGCGAGGTGATCGGCGATCATCATGGTGCGGATCGCCGAATCGGAGAGTTCGCCGGTCAAGCGACCTTCGGGCAGCGTGTGTACCAGCGCGAAGGTGGTGTCGACGATCAGCGGCATCAACGAGGTTTCCGTCGAGGCGAGGTCGCCCGCACCGAGCACCTGCGACGCCGAAGCCGAGCCGGTGGTGAAATCCGGTGAGGCATCCAGCATTTGATGGATCGCGGCGTCGCCGCTGCGGCGTACCCGCTCGAGCATCTTCGTCCAGTACACCGGTGAGGCGGCGGCCAGCGCGGCCGCGGCGACCGGGCGCCGGAAGGCAGGCGGCGCGTCGACGGCACGGCACAGGAATGCCGAGGTCGTGATCGTCATGTACGCCATCGCCGCTCGCGCGCCCACACTCGGCGTGCCGGGACCGAGCTTGGCCAGTAGCGCGAAGCCGCCGAGGGCGGGGGTGAGCTGGCGCAGCATCACCATCCGCGTGAGTTCGTCGCGGTCGGCGGCGCCGTAGATCGCGAGCTCGTTGTCGCGCAGGTCGTTGGCCGACTGGGCGATCACTGCCACGCAGCCGGTGAGCTCGCGCAGATCCGCTTCGGGCAGCACATCTTCGGCGACCAGGGCGCACGCGTAGTGGGTGATCCGGCCGAGCACGCCCTCGCTGTAGGCGACGCGGGTCAGCGGTGCGTCGATATTGCGGGCCATCACCCGGCCGACATCGGTGAGCACGTGGCCGACACGCTCACGGCCACGCTCGGACAATGCCGTGAGCAGTGCCCTGATGTCGGCGATGCGCTCGGCGAGTACCCGATCGACGGCTTCGCTGTCGCGGATCTCGCCCTCGAGCGCGGGTAGCGGCGTCGGGAGGGTGTCGCTGACACCGTTGAGGTAATCCGCCGCCGCCAGCACGGCACCGCTGGCCACCGCACGGTCGCTGAGGTCTTCGAAAGCGTCGAGCACGCGACAGGCGAGCAGCGCGGCGGTGGCTTCGTCGCGCAACGTCGCGGGCAGCAGGGTGACGGCGATACCGAGGTTGCGCCCCGCCGGGATCAGGGCGAGCGCGGCCAGCTCCCGCGGTGTCCGCGCGGCTCGCAGTGCGGCCAGATCCGGTGCGCGACGCAGGTGCCGCAGGCCGCGGATCAGGAGGGGAAGGCGTGGTGTGTTCATCGGGATATCACCTGCTCGAGGAGCTCGCGCAGGTCGTCGCGCGCGAGGGAAGGCGGGAAGACGTCGAGGGCGCGGGTGGCCTTCTCGGTGGCGTCCATCGCGACCAGGCGGGCGGCTTTGGTCGCACCGCTCTCGACCAGGTCTTCTTGCAGGGTCGCGCTGGAAATCTCCGCGTCCAGCCACATTTCACGGGCTCCGGGTCGCGTGCCGAGCCATTCGATGACCGGCCAGGTCGGCACGCGGCGTTCGAGGTCACCGCCCGCGTCCTTGCCCAGGCCTGGTCCGCCCTCGATGTCGCGGACGTCGTCCATGATCTGGAAGGCGAGCGCGAGCTGGTCGGCGTACTCCATCAGGGCGTGCAGCCGATCGAGATCGACTCCGCCCGCGGTGCCGCCGTAGGCGCAGGACAGCCGGAACAGGGTGCCGGTCTTGGCCCCGGCCACGAGTTCGTAGTGACGGCGCAGCGCGAGCTCGTCGATCGAGGGCGGCAGGGTCTCGATGAGCTGGCCGTAGGACAGGTCGGAGAGCCGATCCGCGTAGGTGATGCCGGGTGCCTCACCGACCCGCGCGAAGGCCTCCGGATTGTCGGTGAGCACCCGCGCGACCACCTGCATCGCGGCGCCTGCCAGGTGAAACCCGGCCCGCGCGCTGGTGCGGACACCGAACGCGGCGGGCACCGACGGCGCGTCACGGCGCAGCAGCGAGCCGTCGCAGATGTCGTCGTGGACCAGCGAGGATTCGTGCAGCATCTCCATCGCGCAGGCGAGGTCGACGGCGTCGCGCAGCGGGGCCGCGGTATCGATGGCATCGGGCAGCAAGCCGGCGCAGGCCAGGACGAGCCGTGCCCGCACGCGTTTGCCGGGCGCGGCCAGGATGTGGGTGTAGATCGCGTCGAAGTCTTCACCGGTGATGAGCAGTTCCCGCAGCCGTTCGGTGACGAGCGCCAGTTGCTCGGCCGGTCCGGCCGGCCTTGGCATGACCACCACTCGGTCGCCTGAGTGCTGGTCACCGGAGTGTTGTGCTGCGGGTAGCGCGGGATTATCCATAGCGCTGAGCTCCTTTGGTGTGATCACGATGCGGAGAGGTTCCCCGGCGACTGCCGGACACGGGTTTACGGACATTTCCGGTGGGGCAGTCGTAGGGAGTCACCTCTCGCAGCCGACGGGGTCGAGCGTCCCGTTCGCTGGCTACCGACGGGTAGTTTTGTGGAGGAAGCTCGAGATGTCAAGCATTCCAACATGTTCCAGGTTTGGATTCGACAATTGTCCTGTACCACAATGGTTTACAAGATTTATGGGTGGGCAACACAGCAGTTGTGGACTGCCGACGTTTACCCCTGTGCGGCGTAATCGCCTGCACGACAAAGGCTTCCGCGTCGTCGCGGGGCATCCTGGCACGAACTCATGGCTCTCCGGGCACCCGAAGGCGAGACACCTCGGGATCGACCGGCTCGCGGTCGCTTCGGAGCCACAACGTCAATGTTGTTGATACACAGCAGATTCAGACCAGATTGACACGAACTGTCAGGTCGTCAACAGCTCCGGCGACGGGGGCAGCTCTGCCTGAACCATACAATCCGAAGTGCCTTCCCGCGAGCCGAGAAGCGATCGGGATGCGACTCGCCGCACGCACGACGATCCGAACTCACGGCGGCTGTCACATTGAAATACACTGCAGCACTGTTAGTTTCGCTAGCAACGCACCAGGACGCGGAGGCATCGAAGCGAAAAGGCGCGAAAGCCGGCAGTCCGTCACCGACCACACGTAGGATCAGACACCGCGTGTCGCTCGGTCACGCAACGGGAACGGGTCAGCGGGCGGCGGTACTGCCGAGGTTGCCGAGGACCAGTTGGTCCGGCATCGGGTGGTCCACGAGCGGAGCCGTGGAACGAGCCGGGGGGCGCATGATCGTGCAGCGACGAGCCAGCAGAGTGCCGCAGGTTTTGACGGCGGTGGTGATCATGTCTTCGGCCAGGGGAAGGTCGTCTTCGCGGTAGGCGAACACCGAGAAGCGCACCGTGTGCTGATCGTTGAGCGGGTCGGCCTGCTGAACCGCTTCGGCGGGGCAGCTCGACAGGAGCATGACCGCGGCGGCGAGGTCGGCGCAGGGATCACCGCCGACCAGCGAACCCGAGGCGAAGGCGGCGAACAGCGTGCGCAGGCACGGCTGTTCCGGCCGTTGCTGGGAGTCCTGGATCTGCGACCAACGGCGCAGGGCCGGGTGATCGGCGATATCGGGTCTGCCCTGCCAGCGCCGACGGGCGCAGCCGAGCAGGCGGGCGGCGGTCGAGTCCCACAGGTCGGGCGACTCGATCCGGGCGACGATGCGCAGGCGGCGGCATTCGTTCGCAGCGGTGGCTGCGGGCGGTTCGATGAGCGGCGTCGCCGCTTGTCGTTGCGTCTGCATGTGTCGACCTCCTACCGCGCGAGAGAAGAACCGAACGAGTGCTGCCGCGCGGCGGCGGAACCGCGCTGCCACGCGAGGCGGAATGCCCACACCGAGGCCAGTGCCGACATGACGACGACGGTCGCGATGGCCCCGAAGAGCACCCCGCCGGACCAGCCGACACCGTTACTTCGCGCGATCAACGCCAACGCGAGAATCGGCCCCGCCGTGATGAATACGGGAATCAGCAAGATCAACCCGAGAGTCACCAGACCCGACGGCGTCATCGCTGTTTTCGCTGCGGAGAAATCACGTCGGGAGATCATGGTGTGCGGCCCCGACGGCTGCGTGACTGTAGCCATTTCCGCCCTCTCCGTTACCTGAATGGAACCCAGCGAAACTCTCGAGCCCCAAACGTACAGCCCCTATCCGGCATTGCGCGTACATCGTCATGAAACAGTGATAACTCAAAACTGAACCCGATCGAACCATCCGACATATGCCCAGTTCAGACACCAAATTTTGGATAGCTTTCGATTTGCTACAGTCAGATTTCATTCAGATCGGGTAACAATTTCGGAGAACGATTGCGCACCCTCACCGCCTCATCGAGCAGGTCGAATCCCATCGAGAATGAACTCGACAAACGCACGGCTGCTCGACGAGGCCGTTGCCGCCGATAAGTAGCCGGTAATACAACTGCGCAGAGAACAGTTCGACTATCTCCCTGATCGAAATATCATTGCGCAATTACCCAGAGAATCCGGGTATTTCGAGTCTTGAGAATGGAATACCTTGCCGCCCATCATATTCGCGAGTCCTGATCACCGGACGCCTCCGACCACACGAACACCACCTCGGTGCGATGACGCAGTTGGGGCAGACGATGTACGGGCAGATGTGCAGGAAGGCTGACAAGCCCGGACAAGACGAGAGCCCCGGCATCGCCGGGGCTCTTTCCACTTTCACTGTATAGCGCATGTGGGGACTTGCGGCAAGGCCCCGTGGGTGCTGCACAATCATCCGGTCGCAGCCGAAAAGTACAGTTAGGGGCCTATGTCAGCGCACGGGTACGAAGAGGAACGCCGGTCCGAGCGGAGCTATGTCGCCGGGTTGTACTCGCGCCTCGATGCCGAGCGGGCACGGGTGAAGGGCCGCTACGGCGCGGCCCTGCGCTCCAAGGGCGACTCCCCCATGGAGCGCGACAACGAGGTGCGGGCACTGGGCAAAGAAGTACAGCGCCTCGACGTGGCCGACAACGGACTGTGTTTCGGCCGACTCGACGCGGCATCGGGTGAGCGGTCCTATATCGGCCGGATCGGGCTGTTCGACGAGTCGAACGAGCTCGAACAGCTGCTGCTGGACTGGCGGGCCCCGGCGGCGCGCGCGTTCTACGTCGCTACCGCGGCCACTCCGGAGGGCATGCGCAGGCGTCGCCAGTTCCATACTCGCGGCCGTCAGGTGGTCGATTTCACCGACGAGGTGCTCGGCCGACCGGACGGGAGCGAGGGCGGAGCGGACGCCGCTCTGCTCGCCGCCGTCGACGCGCCCCGCGGGGACGGGATGCGCGATATCGTCGCGACGATCCAGGCCGAACAGGACGAGATCATCCGCCTCGAGCACCCCGGCGTGACCGTGATCGAGGGCGGTCCCGGCACCGGCAAGACCGTGGTGGCCCTGCACCGCGTCGCGTATCTGCTCTACACCCAGCGCAGGCGGATGGAGCGCCAGGGTGTGCTGGTGGTCGGCCCGAACCCGGCCTTCCTGAACCACATCGCCCATGTACTGCCCTCGCTGGGCGAGACGAATGTCGTGTTCGCGACCACCGCCGACCTCGTGCCCGGGTTGCACGCGAGCGCGGAGGACACCCCCGAAGCCGCCCGCCTCAAGGGCTCGCTGCCGATCCTGGACATCCTGGCGGCGACGATCGCGGATCGCCAGCGCCTGCCCGAGGCGCCGCTGACGATCGCGCTCACCGACGTGACGGTGCGGATCGACGCCGCGACCGCGGAGTGGGCCAGGCAGGAAGCGCGAGAGAGCGGCCGTCCGCACAACGAGGCGCGCGCGGTGTTCACCGAGATCATCACCTACGTCCTCACCGAACGCGCGATCGCTCGGATCGGGGAGGGGTGGCTGACTCGTGACGACACCGAGGCGTGGGAACAGCTGCGGGCCGACCTGCTCCGCGAGCTCGCCGAGACCGACGAGTTCACCGCGGCGATCGATCGGTGCTGGCCGGTCCTGCGCCCGGAAACCGTGCTGTCCGAGCTGTATTCGTCGCACGATCGTTTGCGCGCGGCGGGTGCGGACGAGGTGCTGTGGCGGGCCGACGGTGGCGCGTGGACGGTGTCGGACGTGCCGCTGCTCGACGAACTGGTGGACCTGCTCGGCCGCGACAAGGCCGCCGACGACTCCGCCGAGCGCGAACGCAAAGCCGAGGCCGAGTACGCGGCGGGCGTGTTGGACACCCTCATCAGCCGCGAAGACCTGATGGACGACGAAGACCATCTGCTCGCCCAGGACATGCTCTTCGGCGAAGACCTCGCCGAACGCTTCCTCGAGCGCGACACCCGCGAACTCGCCGACCGTGCCGCGGCGGACCGTGATTGGACCTACGGGCACGTGGTGGTCGACGAGGCCCAGGAACTGTCGGCGATGGATTGGCGGGTGCTGATGCGGCGCTGCCCGAGCCGGTCGTTCACGATCGTGGGCGATCTCGCGCAACGCCGGTCGGCGGCGGGCGCGACCTCATGGGCCACGATGATGGAGCCCTACGTCCCCGGCCGGTGGATCTATCGCTCCCTCACGGTGAACTACCGCACCCCGGCGGAGATCATGGCGGTGGCCGCCGATGTGCTCGCCGAGTTCGCACCCGACGTCCGACCGCCGGATTCGGTGCGATCCTGCGGGGTCGCACCCTGGTCCCGCCGGATCACCGCCGACGAATTGCCCGCGGCGATCGAGGAATTCGCGCGAAGCGAGGCGGGCCGCGAGGGGACGAGCATCGTGATCGGCCCGCCGGGGGTTCCCGGCACGGTGCCCGCGTCGGAGACGAAAGGCCTCGAGTTCGACGCCGTGCTCGTCGTGGATCCGCAGCGAATCCTCGCCGACGGACCCCGGGGCGCCGCCGAACTCTATGTCGCGCTCACTCGTGCCACCCAGCGTCTCGGTGTCGTGCACCAGAGTCCGTTGCCCGAGTCGCTGCGCGGACTCACCGAGGTCCAACCGGCACAACAGCTGCGGGCGTAGCGATTTCAGCATGTGCGCCTCGTGTGAGAACCGTTGCGGGACAACGGCTCAGAAGTAGCGGATCCAGACGTAGATCCAGGCGATGAAGCTACTGAGCATCGTGACCGACATGCCGTACTTCGTGAACTGCCAGAAGGTGATCCGCTGCCCCGCGCGAGCGGCGATCCCGAGTGCGACCACATTGGCGCTGGCCGCCACCGCCGTGCCGTTCCCACCGAAGTCGGCGCCCAAAGCGAAGGCCCACCACAGCGATCGGCCGGTAGCCGGATCCGGCGCACCCGCGACGATGTCTTCGACCACCGGCGCCATGGTCGCGGTGTAGGGGATGTTGTCGACGAACGCGCCCAGGATCGCCGAACCGAAGACCAGGGCGGTCGCGGCCAGGAAGTAGTCGTCACCCACCCACCCGATCGCGGCGTCGCCGATCGTGGCGATCACCCCGGTGTGCACCAGGCCGGCGACCATCACGAACAGGCCCATGAAGAACACCAGCGTGGACCACTCCACCTCCTGCAGGATGTCGCCGATGTCGAGGCCGGAGACGAGCACCATGATGCCCGCGCCGACCAGCGCGATCACCGACGGCGCGACATGCAGCACGCTGTGCAGGCAGAAGCCGACGACCACGCCGGTGAGCACGATCATCGAGCGCACCAGCAGTTTCGGATCACGGATCGCGCGTCGTTCCTGCAACGCCATCACCGTGTCGACCGAGGTGGGATCGGTGCGCAGCGCCGAGCGGAACAGCACCCGGGTCAGCACGACGAACAGCACGAAGGTGATCACCACGATCGGCGCCATGTGCACGAGGAAGTCGTTGAACGTGAGCCCGGCCCGGCTGGCGATGATGATGTTGGGCGGGTCGCCGATCAGCGTCGCCGCGCCGCCGATGTTGGACGCGAGCACCTCGGCGATCAGGAACGGTTGCGCGGCGAGGCCGAGGCGTCGGCACACCACCAGCGTCACCGGGGCGACGAGCATGATGATGGTGACGTTGTCGAGAAACGGTGACGCGACCGCGGTGATCAACATCAGCATCACCATCAGGCGATACGGGTTGCCCCGCGAGCGTTTGGCCGACCAGATCGCCAGGTAGTCGAACAGGCCGGTCTGCTTGATGACACCGACGATGATCATCATCCCGAGCAGCAGGAAGATGACATTCCAGTCGATGCCCTCGTGGGCGGAATAGAAGACTTCGTCGCCGGGGATCAGGCCGAGCAGGGCCATCGCGCCCGCGGCGATCAGTACGGTCTTGACCTTGTCGGCCTTCTCCGTGGCGATGAAGAAGAAGGCGACCACGAAGATGATGACGGCAAGCACTGCGGCCATGCGCGGCGTGGCGTTCAGTCGCCGGGGCCGACGACAGCGAGGCTGGTCAGCAACCGTTCCAGGGTGATCGCGCCGCACAACGTGCGCGAGCGGTCGACCACGGCGATGAGCGGACTGTGCTTGCGCGCCATCAGGATCGCGATTTCCAGCAGGGTCGCGTCCGGGGTAACGGTGACCGGTTTGCTCGCGCCGTCGGGCAGACAGTCGCCGACAGTGAGGCTGCCCGGTTCCTGCCAGAACAGGTCGGCGTGCACCTCGTCGATCGTGCGCACCAGCGTCGGGTCGTCGTGGTAGGAGGCGGGAATCGCCAGGCGCAGCACCTGGGTTCCGGGCAGGACCGCCACCGGCCGGTCCAGCTCGTCGACGACGATCAGACCCGGCAACCGGTTGACCACCATCAGCCGGACCGCGCGGGCGACGGGGTCGCTGATACGGACGGTCGGCAGGTTCATCGCGATATCGCGTGCACGCATGGCATGGCTCCGGGGGGATTCGACTGTGCTCACGGGTGTGCCTTCCGTCCGGTCAGGAGGTCGAGCCGTTGTTCGAGGCGAGTGAGCCGGTCACCGAACGGCCGCGAATGCATGAGCTCGGCGACCTGATCGGCTTCGTCGGGCTCCAGTTCGATGTCGACCGTGGGTTCGTCGCTGCCACTGGCGTAGGCGAGCAGGCGTCGCGCTCCCGACGAGTGCGTCAGCAGGGCGAAGCGGGCGCCGTGGCGAGTGTGGAAGCTGTGCAGCACACCTGCTCCCGGGATCGTCGTCCGGTCGATATCCATGGCCGGCGGTCCTTCCTCGGCTCGTCGAAAGCGTCTGATCCGAGTCTGGTTCGCCCAGTTCACGGGCACTATCGGCCGTGACACCCATTTCGTCGACCGGTCCGGCGGGGTAAGCGGGTGCGGGATGGGTGCTGGGCACCATGGACAGAACGTGAGGGCGCCAGCATGCTGGTGTCATGAACCGTCCCGCAGCGCTGCGAGCAGGACGCTCGCGGCGAATCCGAACGCCGGTGACGGCGTTGTTCTGGCGGATCTGCTTGCTCAACGGCGTGATCTTCACCCTCGGCACGCTGATCCTGGCCCTCTCCCCGGCCACGGTGTCGGCCCGGCTGCGCCTGACCGAGGTGCCGGTGCTGGTGATCGGACTCGCGGTGATCCTCACGGCGAACGCCGTGGCCCTGCGCACCTCGCTGGCTCCGCTCGACGAGCTGGTCGCCTCCATGCGCCGCGTCGACCCGCCCCGGCGGGCGGTCCGCCTCGAGCGCGGTGCGAGCGGGGACTTCCATCAGCTGATCGAGACCTTCAACGCGATGCTCGACCGCTTGGAAGCCGAACGGTCGGTGGCCGGTGGTGCCGCGCTGGCCGCGCAGGAGGGTGAGCGTCGGCGCATCGCCCGCGAACTGCACGACGAGATCGGCCAGAGCCTGACCGTGGCGCTGTTGCGGCTCAAACGCGTCGTGGACCGGGCGCCCGCCGAGTTGCGTGCGGAGGTCGAGGCGGCGCAGGAGACGGTGCGTGGGTGCCTGGACGAGGTCCGCGGGATCGCCTCGCGGCTGCGGCCCGATGTGCTCGAAGACCTCGGTCTGCACAGCGCGATCACCGCGCTGTGTCACGAATTCAGCCGCACGGCAGGCATTTCCGTGCGTCGAGAGGTCGACCCGGCGATCAGCCGCCTCGACCCCGATATCGAACTCGTCTGCTACCGGGTCGCGCAGGAGAGCCTGACGAACGTGTTGCGCCACGCGGGAGCCGACGAGGTGAGCCTGCTGATCGCGGCACGCGAGGACACCGTGATCCTCGAGGTCACCGACAACGGTCGCGGCGGCGCGGTCGAGGACGGAGCGGGCATCCGTGGAATGCGCGAGCGCGCCATGCTGATCGACGCGACCCTGACCATCACCTCCCCGGTGTCGGGCGGCACGGCGGTCGAGTTGGTCATCCCGGTCCCGGCTCGTGACGAGGTACCGGCATGAGCGCGCCAACTCGGATCCTGCTGGCCGACGACCACGCGCTGGTGCGCAGCGGTCTGCGGATGATCCTGGACAACGAGCCGGATCTGCTCGTCGTCGCGGAGGCCGCCAACGGACTCGACGCGGTCACCGCGATCGCCGACGACAGCATCGACCTGGTGATCCTCGATATCGCCATGCCGCGGATGACCGGTATCCAGGCCGCCCGCGAGATCACCAGGAACAACCATCCGGTACGCATCCTGATGCTGTCGATGTACGACAACGAGCAGTACTTCTTCGAGTCGCTCAAGGCCGGCGCCTCCGGCTACGTGCTGAAGTCGGTGGCCGATCGCGACCTCATCGAGGCGTGCCGGGCGACGATGCGTGGTGAATCGTTCCTCTACCCCGGCGCGGTCACCGCCCTCGTGCGCGACTACCTCCAACTCGCCCGGCAGGGCTCGGCGCTGCCGGAAACGATCCTCACCCCCCGCGAGGAAGAAGTGCTCAAGCTGATCGCCGAGGGGTACTCCGCGCGTGAGATCGCCGCCGAGCTGGTGATCAGCGCGAAGACCGTCGACCGGCATCGCGCCAATATCCTGCAGAAACTGGGCCTGCGCGACCGGCTCGACCTGACCAGGTACGCGATTCGGGCCGGACTGATCGAGCCATGAGAACGCCGAAGGCCCCGCGAACGATCGCGAGGGCCTCGTCGAGATCGTTCATTCCGCGAGCGGATCGACCTGCACACGCTGCTTGCGACCGACCACCAGACGCATCACCGGTTCCACGATGCGGGCACCGATCGGGCCGATGATGGCCATCAGGAGCACGTACGTGGTGGCCAGGGCGGCGAATTCGGCGGGTACCGCGCCCGCGGCGACCGCGAGGCCCGCGATGACGATCGAGAATTCACCGCGCGCCACCAAGGCGGTACCGGCCCGAGCCCGGCCCAGTTGCGAGGCCCCCGCGCGCTTGGCCGCCCACCACCCGGTGGCGATCTTGGTGATCGTGGTGACCACCGCCAGCAGCACCGCCCAGCCGAGCACCGGCGGAATACTCGCCGGATCGGTGCTCAACCCGAACAGCACGAAGAACATCGCCGCGAACAGGTCGCGCAGCGGTTCGAGGATCTTGGTGGCGTCGTGCGCGGTCGAATCCGAGATCGCGATACCGAGCAGGAACGCGCCGACCGCCGCCGACACCTGCACCGCCGAGGCGATACCCGCCACCAGCAGCGCCGAACCGAGCAGCTTGAGCAGGAAGATCTCACGATCCTCACTGGCCACGATCGCCGAGACATATCTGCCGTAGCGCAGCGCGACGACGAGCACCACGGTCACCGCGACCAGCGCGATTCCCACGGTGGTCATCCCGGCCACGAACCCGACACCGGCCAGCACCGCGGTGAGCACCGGCAGATACACCGCCATCGCCAGGTCCTCGAACACCAGGATCGACAGCACGGTCGGCGTCTCGCGGTTACCCAGTCGACCCAGGTCGTTGAGCACCTTGGCGACGATGCCCGACGAGGAGATGTAGGTGACGCCGGCCATCGCGATCGCCCCGGTGGGACCGAGGCCGAGCATCAGCGCCACGATCACACCGGGGGTCGCGTTGAGCACCAGGTCGAGCAGACCCGCGGGCCACGATTTGCGCATGCCGGTGACCAATTCACCGGCGGTGTATTCCAATCCGAGCAGCAACAGCAGCAGCACGACGCCGATCTCACTGGCGATGTGGATGAAGTCCTCCACCTCGTGCAGCTCGATCAGCCCGCCGGTACCGAAGACCAAACCCCCGAGCAGGTAGAGCGGGATCGGCGAGAGGCCGATGCGCGCCGCGATGCGCCCCAGTACGCCCAACCCGAAGAACACAGCCCCCAGCTGGATCAGTGCCAGCGCGGTTCCACTGATCTCCACCGGCTCAGCCGTCGGTCAGGATCGAAGCGGCGGCGTCCAACCCGGCATTCGTGCCGACCACGACGACCATATCGCCACTGGCGAACACGAATTCCGGTCCCGGTGAGGCCAGGACCTGCCCCGCGCGCAGGACCGCCACGATCGAGGCGCGCGTCTTGGTCCGCAGCTCGGTATCGCCCAACCGCCGCGACGCGTACGGCGAATTCGGCGGAACCAACATCGATCGCGTGCTCACTCCGTCGAGTTCGCGATGTTCTTCGCGCAGCTGCGCGACCAACTGGGGTGCGCCGAGCAGGCTCGCCAGCGTGCGGGCCTCGACCGCGGACAGTGGAATCTGTACGGTCGAATCGGGGTCGCCGACCTTGGTGAAAATCAGGTCGGTACCACCGTCGCGGTGGTCGACGATGCCGATGCGGCGGTCCACCTTCGACAGTGAAAACTCTTTGCGGACACCGATTCCCGGCAGGGACGTCACTTCTACATTCATGGGATCACCTAACCTCAGCTAGGGATACCTTACCTGCCCTTTACTATCCGTATGGATTCTCAGCCCGCGCCGAGCAGCCTTCCGGCGGCGTCGAGGCCCTCGTCGGTGCCGATCACGACGACCAGGTCACCGGAGACGAAGGTGAAATCGGTCCCCGGTGAAGGAGTTACCTCACCCGCGCGCACCACCGCGACGACCGAGGCCTTGGTACGAGTGCGCATCTCGGTGTCACGCAGGGGGCGACCGTCGAAGGGGCTGCCGCGGTCGATCGCGAACTGCCTGGTCGACAGCTCGCCCGCGCTGTGGGTCTCCCGCGTCTTCTGCACCACCTGCGGCGCGCCGAGTAACCCGGCGAGCACGCCGATCTCGGTGTCCGACAGAGGAATCGACGTCGTCGAGTCGTAGTCACCGGCGCGCGAGACAACCAGGTCGACGGAGCCGTCACGATGCTCGATCACGCCGATCCGGCGACGCGCCTCCGCCAGCGGAAAGTCCTTGCATACGCCGATTCCCGGTAAAGGCGTCACATCGATGTTCACGCCCTCACAGTACGACGACATCGGAATAACACCAGCCCCTACCCTGCACACCCTCGTACACCAGCCACGTCCCCGACCTGACGCATAGTTAAGGTTAGCGATTGCCGGATCACCCGGCACCTGTCAGGGAACGGAGTTCGGGATGGCCGCGACGGCACCTCGATCACATCGAGACGACATCTCGGTGCTCGCGGCGCTACGCAGCCCGAGACGACTACGGACCGAAGTGCTGGGCGGACTGATCGTCGCGCTGGCCCTGATACCCGAGGCGATCTCGTTCTCGATCATCGCCGGGGTGGATCCGCGAGTGGGGCTGTTCGCCTCGTTCACCATGGCGGTGACGATCGCGTTCACCGGCGGCAGGCCCGCGATGATCTCGGCGGCGACGGGCGCGGTGGCGCTGGTGATCGCGCCGGTGGTGCGCGAGTACGGGATCGACTATCTGATCGCGACGGTGCTGCTGGCGGGGGTGTTCCAGATCGTGCTGAGCGTGGTCGGGGTGGCCAGGTTGATGCGCTTCATTCCGCGCAGCGTGATGGTCGGGTTCGTGAACGCGCTGGCCATCTCGGTCTTTCTCACCCAGCTCCCGTACCTGATCGGGGTGCCCTGGCTGGTGTATCCGATGCTGGCGGCGAGCCTGGCGATTCTGGTGTTGCTGCCCAAACTGACCACCGCGGTGCCGGCGCCGCTCGTCGCGATCGTGGCGCTCACCGCGGTGACGATGGCGTTGTCCCTGGATGTCCCGAATGTGGGTGACGAGGGCGCGCTGCCGAAGAGTCTGCCCTCGCCCGGGATACCGGACGTGCCGTGGAATCTGGACACACTGCGGATCATCGCGCCGTTCGCGCTCGCGATGGCGCTGGTCGGTCTGCTCGAATCGCTGATGACGGCCAAGCTCGTCGACGACATCACCGATTCGCATTCGGACAAGACCCGCGAGGGCTGGGGTCAGGGCGTGGCCAATCTCGTCACCGGGTTCTTCGGCGGGATGGGCGGGTGCGCGATGATCGGCCAGACCATGATCAACGTCAAGGTCTCCGGAGCGCGGACCCGGATCTCGACGTTCCTGGCCGGTGTCTTCCTGCTGGGGTTGGTCGTCGGACTCGGTGGACTGGTGGCGCAGATCCCGATGGCGGTGCTGGTCGCGGTGATGATCATGGTGTCGGTCGGGACCTTCGATTGGCATTCCATCGCACCGAAGACATTGCGGCGCATGCCCGTCGCGGAGACCACGGTGATGCTGGTGACCGTGCTCGTCACCGTCGTCACGCACAATCTGGCCTACGGCGTGATCGTCGGGGTGCTGGCCGCGATGGTGGCGTTCGCGCATCGGGTCGCGCACTTCACCGAGGTCGTGCCGGTGCCCACCGCCGACGACATCCGCGTCTACAAGGTGCGCGGCGAGCTGTTCTTCGCCTCCAGCAACGATCTCGTCTACCAGTTCGACTACGTCGACGATCCGGCGAACATCGTGATCGACCTGTCCGAGAGCCACATCTGGGACGCCTCCACCGTCGCCGCGCTCGATGCCATCACCACCAAGTACGCGAACAAGGGCAAGCAGGTGGAGATCATCGGGCTCAACGCCGCGTCCGAAGCTCGCCATGTTCGCCTGTCCGGCCTCGGCGGCGGCGAGGCCTGAGAACCCGATGCCGACCAGGGCGATCTAGCGGCGAGCACCCCTGCGGCTTGCGTATTCGGGCGAAGTTGTGTGTTGTTGAACAGTGACCAACTCTTCCGGAGACGCGTATCCACTCACGGACACGATGACCACCACGACGGCGGTACACGACGGCGTCACGGTGCTGACGGTGACCGGCGAGGTCGACCTGGCGACCGCACCTGCCCTCGACGCCACCATCGAGGCCATCCTGGCCGATAAACCGGCGGCGCTGGTGATCGACCTGACCGCGGTCGGGTTCCTGGCGTCGGCAGGCATGGCGACGCTGGTCGCCGCGCATCAGCGGGCAGGCGAGACCACCTCGATCGCGGTCGTGGCCGACGGACCTGCCACCAGTCGTCAGCTGAAGATGACGAGCCTGGACCAGGTGTTCGCCATGCACACCACCCTGGACGCCGCGTTGGCGTCGTTCACGTCCTGACACAACACAACGCGCCGCCGCCCGGGAATGTCCGGACGGCGGCGCGTTTGTCGTCGGTGGGTGTCAGCAGAGCGAGCGCAGCTGCTCGATCAGCTTCACCCGTCCTGCCGCGTTCTCGGCGATCGGCGTGACGTTGAGCGTGGTGACGCCCGCCTCGGCCATCGCCGCGATGCGCTCCTTCACGAAGCTCTCCGGACCGATCAGCGACACGTCGCGCACCAGCTCGTCGGGCACAGCCTGGGTGGCGGCCTGCTTGTCGCCTGCCAGGTACAGCTCCTGGATGCGGTCGGCGGCTTCGCCGTAGCCGTACTTGGTGGCGAGGGTGTGATAGAAGTTCTTGCCCTTGGCGCCCATGCCGCCGATGTAGAGCGCCAGGTGCGGCTTCACGAACTCGAGCAGCCCGGTGACGTTCTCACCGATCGCCAGTGCGGGACCGGCGAAGATGTCGAGCTCGCCCAGCGCCGGATCACGCTTGGTCTTGCCCGCGGCGAGCGCGTCGCCCCATACGTCGTTCGCCTTCTCCGGCAGGAAGAAGATCGGCTGCCAGCCGTTGGCGACCTCGGCGGCCAGCTCCACGTTCTTCGGGCCGAGCGCGGCCAGCAGCACCGGAATGTCCGCGCGCACCGGGTGATTGATCAGCTTGAGCTCTTTGCCGAGGCCGGTGCCACGCTCGGCGGGCAGCGGAATCTGGTAGTACTTGCCCTGGTAGTTGAGCTTCTCGCGGCGCCACACCGTGCGGCAGATTTCGAGCAGTTCGCGGGTGCGGCCGATCGGGGCGTCGTAGGGAACGCCGTGGAAGCCCTCGATGACCTGCGGGCCCGAGGCGCCGATGCCGAGGATGAACCGGCCGTCGGAGACGTAGTCCAGGCCCGCCGCGGTCATCGCGGTGAGGCTGGGGGTCCGGGTGTAGAGCTGCAGGATGCCCGAGGCCAGCTGCACTCGCTCGGTGCGGGCGGCCAGGAAGCCCAGCGCGCTCAC
Source organism: Nocardia salmonicida NBRC 13393 (assembly GCF_001613085.1). GTDB lineage: Bacteria > Actinomycetota > Actinomycetes > Mycobacteriales > Mycobacteriaceae > Nocardia > Nocardia salmonicida. The sequence continues at coordinate 269,122 of NZ_BDBR01000008.1, read as the reverse complement.
CGCGTCGAACGAGTACGCCTCCGGCACGAAGACGATGTCGAGGCCGGCGCGTTCCAGGTCGGCGACCTCGGCCGCCGTTTCCTTGAAACCGTCCGTGTAGTTGATGCTCAATCCGATCCGCATGCACCCAACATAGCCCCGGACGACGCGCCGACCCCGACCGGTCGGTCTGTCGGCGCAGGTGCTGGTCGAGCGGGGTGCGTGGGCGGGCACGCGGTAGCGTTGGGAGAAGATTCCACGCAATTCTCGCCGCATCGAAAGGCCACCCCGTCGTGTCGCAGCCCACCGTGTCGCCGCAGCAGATCGCCCCCTCCTTCGGTTCGGTGACCTTGGAGCACTACCTGTCGGAGCTGGCCGCGAAGGTTCCCGCCCCCGGTGGCGGGGCCGTGGCCGCGCTGCATGCCGCGCAGGCCGCCGCGCTGGTGGCGATGGTGGCGCGCTACACGACTCGGGCCAAGGACGCGGACAACCGGCCGGTGATCGACCAGATCATCGTGGCCGCCGATGCCGCGGTGGCCAGGTCGCTCGCCCTCGCCGATGCCGACGCGGCCGCGTTCACCGCCGTCGGCGCCGCCTACAAACTGCCGAAGGACACCGACGCCGAGATCGGCGCCCGCACCGCGGCGATCAACGCCGCCCTCGTCGAAGCCGCGCGCGTACCCGCCGCCGTGGTCGACGAGGCCGACGAGATCCTCTCCCTGGCGGCCGAACTGCTGCCGATCGGCAATCCGAACGTGGTCACCGACATCGGTGCCGCCGCCGACGCCGCCCGCGCCGCGGCGATGAGCTCGCAGCTCAATATCGAGATCAACGTCGGGTCCCTGCCCGCCGACCTCGGCGACCCGTTCGCCGCTGCACTGCTGCACGTCGAGACCATCGCGGCCCGCGCCGACGCCCTGCACGGCGACGTGCTGCACGCCGTACGCGGCTGAGTCAGCGGTCCGCGGTGAGCACGATCTTGCCGCGGACCCGGCCGGATTCGCTGCGCCGATGCGCGGCGGCGAGTTCGGTGATCGGCAGGATCTCAGCGATGTCGACGGTCAGCTCGCCGCGGTCGACCGCCGCCGCGAGCTCGTCGAGCGCGGCGGTCGTCGGTTCGACATAGAGCCGATGCACTCGCGAATCGGGATGTGTCGGCGGACCTTCGGCGGCCACCACCCGGCCGGTATCGCTCAGCACGGTCAACGACCGATCCGTGTAGTCGCCGCCGATCAGATCCAGCACCAGGTCGACCTCGCGCACCGCGGTGGTGAAATCGGTGGTCGGGTAATCGATCGGTTCGGTGACGCCGAGTCCACGGAGATAGGCATGGTTGCCGCTGCGCGCGGTGGCCGCGATCCACGTGCCGCGCCGGGCGGCGATCTGTACTGCCAGATGCCCGACCCCACCGGCGGCCGCGTGCACGAGAACCCGCTCCCCCGACCGCACCGAGGCCAGTGCCTGCCAGGCGGTGACCCCGGCCACCGGAAGCGCGGCCGCGTGGACCGGGTCGATCGAGACGGGGACGCGCGCCAGCCGACTCTCCTGCGCCAGCACGTATTCCGCGTTGGCGCCGCCGAACACCATGCCGTACACCGCTTCTCCCGGCGCGAACAGCGTCGCGCCGTCGCCCACCGCCGCGACCACTCCGGACACATCGAGTCCGAGCACGAGCGGCGGCTCACCCAGGCTCCGGATCAGGCCGCTTCGCACCTTCCAGTCCGCGGCGTTGACGCTGGTCGCCACGACCCGCACCAACACCTCCCCCGGACCCGGCGTCGGGCGCGGCGCCTGCACGCGCTCGAAGACGTCGGGTCCGCCGAATGATCTCTGCACGATCTGCCACATACCGTCGAGTCTGCTCCGACCGGTGTCCCAGCGGAAGTAGGCACCTTTCGGATACCGTGGTACCTCATGGATACCGTCGGTGAGCAGAGTTCGGTCGAGGCGTTCCTTCGTGACTGCCCCGCGCGGCAATTGCTGTCGGTACTCGCCGACAAATGGGTCCTGCTGGTGCTCGGCAGCCTACGTGAGGCGGGCGGGCCGGTGCGTTTCAACGAACTGCGCAGACGCCTGGACGGCATCACCCAGAAGGTGCTCACCCGCACACTGCGCGACCTGGAACGTGACGGCCTGGTCCGACGCGAGGTGTTCCCCACCATGCCGCCCCGAGTGGAATACGGCATCACCGCGCTCGGGGCCGATCTGGGGCGGATCAGCCAGGCGATGGGCGCCTGGGTGGTCGAACACCACACAGAGATCACCGCCGCCAGAGCCCAATTCGATGCCGCGCGCAGCGCCGAACCGGCCCCGGTACCGCAACCGGGGCGCTCGGCACCACCGATCTCGAAGTGAGAACGTTTTATCGGGGCCCCGACCTGCACGAACGCAAGACGACACACCGATGGACCCGACGGCCGTTACCACTTCGATAGGTCGAGTTGATCATGGCGGCCTAGACTTGGAATCCGCCTACGAGTGAGTGAAGGGGTGGCGTTTATGAGGAGCGCATTTCGTTTCCTGTTCGTCGCGATCATGGCGGCAGTATTAGCCGCGTCCTGGTCGGGAGCCGCGTCCGCGGACCTGATCGGAGGCCAGCGCACCCAGTACGGCGGTGGCACGTACGCAGAGGCGAATCTCTCGACGCACACCTTCACCGTCAGCCAGGGTGGACAGGTTGTGCGGGTGATGCCCGCGTCGATGGGCAAGCCCGGTTTCGAGACGCCCACCGGCACCTTCAGCGTGCTCGAGAAGGATCGGGCGGTGGTGTTCGACTCGCGCACGATCGGCATTCCGCTCGACGACCCGGAGGGCTACATCGTCGACGGTGAGTACGCCGTTCGCCTCACCTGGGGTGGCGTGATGGTGCACTCGGCGCCGTGGTCGGTGGACTCGCAGGGCAACGCCAATGTGAGCCACGGCTGCATCAACCTCGCACCCGACGACGCCGCCTGGTACTTCGAGAATGTCGGCATCGGCGACGAGGTCTATATCCACTGGTAAACATTTTCCCTCGTGGCATTCGGCGAACGCGCCGTCAGGGCAGTATCGTGCCCGTAACGAAATCGTTGCGGGACATACCCTGACGGCGACGAGCCTGATGAAGGTGGGGCGATGGATCGACCGGATGCGCACAGACCGATCGGGGCTCGACAGCACGACCCGGGATCGGCAGGTGCTCCGCTCGCTGCTGTCACCCCGATTCGGCGCTCACGCGACCTCGGCGCGCCACGGCCTCGTCGGCTGAGCGAGCAGCCGACGAGCGGTGCACGTCATCGCATCGAAGGTGGACCCACGACACCGGCCGGTATTCCGGTCATCTCGGCCGCCGCCATTCGAGAGGCCGAGACCAGCGGGGTCGTTCCGGCGGACGCTACCGTCACCGATCGGCTGCCCGTTGTCGGCGGAAAATTCGATCCCGGTGCGCGTCACCGTCTCCCGGACACCCCGTTCTCGATGAGCGACAACGGACCCGACACCGATCAACTGCCGATCATCACCTCGCCGACCCCGGGGTGGGCGACCCTCGAACATCCCACACCCAGCTACGGCGCTGCGGTGACGCAGCATTCGCGTTCCACACCCGAGGACCGCGGTGCGGACACCTTTCCGCCGCGACCGGCGTCCGATTACCGCGGTGCGGACACCTTCCCACCGCGCCCGGCCTCCCCTTACCGTGGCACGGACACCTTCCCACCACGCCCCGCACCCGATTACCCCGACACGGACGCCTTTTCGGCACACGCCCCTTCCGAGGACCACGGTGGCGAGGATGAGCCTTCGCGTACCGCACCCGACTACAACGGTGACGACGAAGTCTTCGCGCGGATGATCGATCGCTCCAAGCGACGGCGCGTGCCCCGATGGGTCGCACCGCTGGTGGCCTCGGTGGCAGGCGCCGTCCTTCTCGGCGGCACCTACGTCCAACTACGCGGGCCCGCACCGGCATCCACGGCGGCGAGCACTCCCCTGGCCCCGAGTTCGGTGAGCCCGGTGACGGCCGAGTGCCCCACCGAACAGATCGGCGCCATGTCCCGGGGCAACGGCGCGGGCGGCACCGAGTCCGGCATCGCGGCGATCCTGGCCTTCCAATACGCCTATTACGTGGCACGGTCCGGTGATCAGGCGCGGACTCTCGTGGCTTCCGATGCCGTCGCGCCCTCCGCGGCTGCCATCCAGGCCGGGATCGACTCGACCCCGGTGGGCACCACGCACTGCGTGGAGATCACCCCGGGCGCCTTCGCCGATCAATACCTCGTCAAGATCACCGCGTTCCGACCGGATTCGGCGCCGAGCACCTACACACCACAGCTGGTGGGGACCGCCGAGATCGGCAACAAAACGTTGATCACCTCGTTCGGAGCGGCACCGCGCTAGACCCGGACGAGGGCCCGCCTCACGACGCGGCCACGGCAGCCGAACCGTCAGCGGTGGGGCGGTACCACAGCCCTCTCGTGAAAAGTGTTCAGGCGCGGGCTTTTTCGGCGGCGACGACCACATGGCGCATGAGCAGCGCGGTGGTCACCGGGCCGACACCACCGGGAACGGGGCTCAGCGCCGCCGCCTTGCCGATGACCGACGCCGCGTCGACATCGCCCACGATGCCGCCGTCTTCGGCTTCGTTGGTGCCCACGTCGATCACCACCGCACCCTCGCCGATGTGCTTGCCGGTGACCAGGCCGATCCGGCCCGCCGCGGCGACCACGATGTCCGCGGGGGTGGTGACCGCGGTCAGGTCGGCGGTGCGTGAGTGCGCGACCGTGACGGTCGCGTTCTCGGCGAGCAGCAGCTGAGCCAGCGGCTTGCCGACGATATTGGAGCGACCGACCACGGTGACGAGACGCCCCTGCAGCGCGATGCCGTGATGCTTCAGCAGCTCGACGACGGCTTCGGAGGTGGCGGGAACGAAACCGTCGAGGCCGGAGGCGAGCAGGCCGAGCGACAGCGGGCTGACGCCGTCGACGTCCTTGGTCGCGGCGATCGCGGAACTCACGTCGTCGAGGTTCACGCCGGCCGGCAGCGGGGTCTGCAGCATGATCGCGTCGGTGGCCGGGTCGGCGCTGCGCGCGCTCAGTTCGGCGCGAATCGTCTCGGCGCTCGCGTCGGCGCCGAGATCGATGCGCTCGCAGGCGATTCCGAGTCGTTCGGCGGCCTTGCGCAGGGAGTTCACATACCAGGCGCTCGCCGGGTCGTCATTGGCGACGATCAGCGCCAGCGTCGGCGCGGTGCCGGCGGCGGTGAGCGCGGCCGCGCGCTCCTTCGAGTCGGCGTTGATGGCGGCGGCGAGTTCCTTGCCGGTCAGCGAAGCGGTATCCACGGTGAGTCACCTTATCCGCCGCCGGGCCGACGGCCTGCCGCCGGGCCGCGACGCGCGCAAGCTGGTCGAGATCCACCGGGCGCCGGACGGACGGCCGTAGGGTGTCGGCAGCTCTGCTCTGCCAGCACGTACCGAACCGTTCGCGGGAAGGGTTGCGACTGACTTGAAGATCTCGAGGAACTGGAAACAACTGGCCGCCGCTGTCCTGGCGACCGCCGCATTGACGGGCGTCACGGTGGGCCCAGCCGCCGCGGAAGCCGATGTGACAGCGCTCTACAACTCGGCGCAACGGCATTTCACCGACGGTGACGACGCCGCCGGACGTGCCGACCTCCGCGCCCTCATCGCCGCCGATCCCCATGATGCCGACGCGCTCGCCCTCCAGGCGATCTGGTCGCACTACGCGGGCGATCCGGCCGCGGTCGGTGACGCACTGACCAGGCTCGGCGGAATCGACGCGGGCATGGCGGCGCGCACCAACCACGTGCTGCACGCGGTGACCGCTGCCGCCGCCACCCTGCCCAACCCGCTGCCCGCGCTGGTCGGTCCGCAGACCGGCATCGTGGTCCTGGGCTACGGCCTGCTGCCCGACGGCGCGCTGCGACCGGAGCTGGAGAACCGGCTCACCGCGGCGTGGATGCAGGCGATCGCCGCGCCGTTCTCCCCGGTGATCGTGACCGGCGGCAATCCGCAGAACGGCATCTCCGAGGCCGAGGCGATGCGGCGCTGGCTGACCGCGCGCGGGCTGCCCGGCGATCGGATCCATGTGGAGGATCGGGCCGGGTCGACGGTGCAGAACGCGCTGTTCAGTACCCGGCTGTTGCGTGATCTCGGAGCGACCAGCGCGGTGGTGGTGACCTCCCCGAACCACATTCGCCGCGCGGTCGCCGACTTCATCGTGGCGGGAACGCAGGTGGTCGGGGCGATGACCTCGCTCGAACAGCTGGTTTCCCAGTTGCCCCCGCCCGCGCGCAGCGCCCAGCGCGGGATCTACCTCGACGCGACCCGCACCTTCGAACTGGACACTTCGCGCTGAGCCGTTGCGTCGCGACCACCGCCTGCGGTGAAAATTCGTTTGCCAGGTCAGGAACAATCGGCGCATGAGCGGTTCCGGTTTTCCCGAGGTGGTCGTGACGTTGCGGCGTGCGGGATGCGTGTTCGCCGAGGACGAGGCCACGCTGTTGATCGAGGCGGCGGCAGGCGATCCTCGGCGACTGGACGCGTTGGTGGGACAACGGGTCTCGGGGACTCCGCTCGAATATCTGCTCGGCTGGGTGGAATTCCGGGGACTGCGGGTCGGCGTGCGACCGGGGGTCTTCGTGCCGCGTCAGCGCACCGCGTTCCTGGTGGAGCAGGCGGTCGACGGTGTCGCGCCCGGCACGAAGCGAGCCTGTGTGGTCGACCTGTGTTGTGGCTGTGGGGCGCTCGGGCTGAGCGCGGCGACCGAGCTCACGGCGCGGGGCTGCGACGTCGAGCTCGTCGCCGCTGATATCGACCCCGTGGCCGTCGCCTGCGCCCGCGAGAATCTCGCGCCGATGAGCGCACCGGTGTTCGGCGGCGATCTGTTCGACGCGCTGCCGGGTGACCTGCGCGGGCGCATCGACATCCTGCTCGCGAACACACCGTATGTGCCCAGTGCCCGGGTCGCGGACCTGCCGCCGGAGGCACGCGAGCACGAGCCGCTGGCCGCGCTCGACGGTGGCGAGGACGGGCTCGACGTATTCCGGCGGGTCGCCGAGGGCGCGGCCGCATGGCTGGCGCCGGGCGGCACCGTGCTGGTGGAAACCGGTGCGGGACAGGTCGATATCGCGTGCTCGGTGCTCACCGCGCACGGTCTCGTGCCCCACGTGTCGGAGTCCGAGGAGTATTACGCCACCGTGGTCATCGGTACCCGGGATCCTCGCTGATCACGACCCCACCACCGCCGCCCGACAAACGACGATGCCCCCGTCGAACGATCGCCTTCGCGACCGGTCGACGGGGGCACCCGCACCGAATGCCTACTTGCGCCCGGTGAACTGATCCATCGAGTGGTACACGCCCACCGCGTTCAGGTAGAAGTCGCGAATCTTGATCGGCAGCAGACCGGTCAGTGCCCGGTTCATCCTCGAGGTCCACGGGAGCACCACCAGGGCGCCGCCCTTCTTCATCTCCGACCACGAGGTGTCGACGACCTCGTGCTGCTCGAGCATCGGCGTGAACAGAATGCCCTTCGCGCCGTCGAACATGCCGGTGTTGATGTAGGTCGGACAGACCGTGGTGACCTTCACGTGGTCGTGGCCCGCCTGCTCGAGCTCGAGACGCACCGAATCCGACCAACCCAGCGCCGCCCACTTCGACCCCGCGTAGACGGCCATGCGCGGGTTGGCGACCAGACCGGCCGACGACGCGATATTGAGCACGCGCGCCTGGCCCGCACCGGCGACCATGCCGGCCAGGAACTCCAGGGTGACGTACATCGGGGCCAACGAGTTGATCGCCATCGTCTTGTCGATGTCGGCGCGGTTCTCGGTTTCCCAGAAGTAGGTGTTGCCACGCACGATGCCCGCGTTGTTGACGAGGATGTCGATGCCGCCGACTTCCTTGCGCACCGCCTCGCCCGCCTCGCGGATCGAGTCCGGCGAGGACACATCCACCACATAGTGGTGCACCTTGCCGCCCGCGGCGGTCAGCTGCGCCGCCGTCTCGCGCAGCGCCAGCTCATTGATATCCCACAGCACGACCGCGTCGGCGCCTTCGGCAACGGCCTTCTCGGCGAACAACTTCCCGAGCCCCATCGCCGCGCCGGTGATGAGAACCCGCTTGCCTGCGACCGTTTCCAACTTCATCTCTCGCTACCTACCCCTGCTCGTGTTCGGCTACTTCTGGCGCAGTGTCTTCATGACACCGAAAACCACCGTCATCGTCTTGGCCCACATCTGCTCGGACATGCCGGGCAGCGGCGCGATCGGCAGCAGCCGCTGGACCGCGATGGTCTGGGTGTCGATGTACTTCAGCAGGCCTTCCGGACCGTGGCGACGCCCCTGACCGGAGATGCCGAGACCACCCGAGGGCGCGTCGACGCTGCCCCAGGCGGCGCTGAAGCCCTCGTTCACGTTCACCGAACCGGCGTTGATCCGGGCGGCGACTTCCTTGCCACGGTTCACGTCCCGGCTCCACACGCTGGCGTTGAGGCCGTAGGCGGTGTCGTTGGCTGCCTCGACGGCGGCCTCGTCGGAGTCGACCTTGTACACCGAGACGACCGGGCCGAAGGTCTCCTCGCGGAAGACCGTCATGCCGGGCGCCACGTCCGCGAGGACGGTGGGCTCGTAGAAGTACGGACCGAGATCCGGGCGGGCACGGCCACCGGCGAGCACCTTGGCGCCCTTGGCGACCGCGTCGTCCACGTGGCCGCTGACGGTGTCGAGCTGACGCTGGAAGGTCAGCGAACCCATGTCCCGGCTGTAGTCGAGTTCGCCGCCGAGCGACATGTTCTTGACGTTGCCGACGAATTCCGCCACGAACTGGTCGTAGACCGAGGCGTCGACGTAGATGCGTTCCATCGACTCGCAGAGCTGACCGGCCGACGAGAAGCACGCGCGCACAGCCAGTTTCGCCGCCTTGGAGACATCGGCGTCGGCCAGCACGAGCAGCGGGTTCTTGCCGCCGAGTTCGAGGGAGTAGCCGATCAGGCGTTCACCGGCCTGCTGGGCGATGGTCCGGCCGGTCGCGCTGGAACCGGTGTAGTCGACGTAGTCGGCGCGCGCGATCACGTCGCCGCCGATCTCGCGGCCACGGCCGAGCACCGCCTGCCACAGACCGCGCGGCAGCCCGGCCCGCTCGGCGGCGTCGATGGCCCACAGTGCGGTGAGCGCGGTCTGGTTGTCGGGGCGCGCGATGACCGCGTTGCCCGCGAGCAGGGCGGGCAGCGCGTCGGAGGCCGCCAGCGCGAGGGGGTAGTTCCACGGCGAGATGACCGCGACGACGCCCTTGGGCCGGTTGTGCACCTCGACCGAGGTGAGCACCGGCAGCACGCCGCGCGGCTTGCGCTCGGCGAGCAGTTTGGGGGCGACCGTGGCGTAGTAGCGCGCGTTCAGCGCCACGTCGGCGATCTCGTCGAAGGCGTGCGGACGGGACTTGCCGGTCTCGGTCTGCACGATGTCGAGGATCGTGTCCTGCTCGGCGAGCACGATGTCGTGGAAGCGGCGCACGATCTCGGCGCGCTGCTTGACGCCCACCTTGGCCCAGTCGCGCTGCGCGTGCCTGGCGACGGCGAAGGCGCGCTCGATATCGGCGACCGAGGACTGCGGCAGGTCGCCGATCTTGTGGCCGGTAGCCGGGGCGAAGACCGGAACCGACGGGGCGCCGCCGGCGACTCCGCGTTCGAACAGGGGCTTGACCAGCGCGGTGGGCAGCGCGGTGGGTTCGGCGGTCAGCTCTGGGGCTGTCGTCATTGTCGGCCCTTCTCCTCAACAGATGGATCGCGCGGAACAGGTCGCGCACGTTCAGGTTATTTACTGAACACTAGTGTTAGATTAATGCCAGCGCCAGGGTTCGTGTCAAGCTTTCAAGGTGTGTTCACCAGCGGTGAGGGAGGTGCGATGACCGAGGAATCGACGGCGGTACGTCGCGGGCGCCCGCCGCAGACCCAGGAGCAGGCCGAGGAAGTGCGCGCCAGGATCGTCGAGGCGACCGCCGCGGTGTTCGCGCGCACCGGCTCGCGCGGGTTGAGCGTGGCCCAGATCATCGAAGAGGCCGGGCTGGCCAGACCCACTTTCTACCGCTATTTCGGCAACGTGTCCGAGCCGCTGCACGCGGTGCTCGACGCGTCCAACGACGGCCTCGTCGGCGGCATCCGCGAGGCACTCGCCGGAACCGACGAACCGGTTCAGCTGGGCATCCGGCTCATCGACGCGTATGTGGACTGGGCCCGTGGGCACGGCCCGATGCTGCGCCCCTTGTTCGCCGAGCTGCACGATCCCGCTTCGGTCGTCTCGGGCTACCGCGAACGCGCGCTCGACGATATCCGCGATCTGGTGCGCAAGACCTTCGGCGACCTCGGCCGCCCGGTGCCCGCACCGCTCGATCTGGACGCGGCGCTGCACGTGTGTGAATACATCGTCTACCGGCTCACCGCGGGCAGCGAGCCGGGCAGCGATCCCGATCCGGCGCTGGCGTCCGAGGCCAGGGTGACCATGATCCGTGTCCTGCTGGTCACCCTCGGCACCCGCGACGATCTCGCCTACGCGATGGAACTGCCCGGTCTCTTCCCGGATCCGTAGCGCCTCGGGTTCCGCGGCAGCGGGTGCACTCCACACAGAATCTCCACATTTGGCGACGCAACCCTCCACACCCGCTCGCTAGGGTCGCACCATGGAGAACAGTGGGGGCGGGACAGGACAGGCGGTACGCCGGATCCTGGTGGTCGATGACGAGGTGACGATCGCCGAGTCCGTGGCTGCCAGGTTGCGGGCCGAAGGGTTCACCGTCGACCTGGCACACGACGGGCCCGCCGCGGTGGCGGCGGCCCTCGCGGGGGAACCGGATCTGGTGGTCCTCGACGTGATGTTGCCGGGGTTCGACGGGCTGGAGGTGTGCCGTCGGATTCAAGCCGAGCGCCCTGTGCCCGTCCTCATGCTCACCGCGCGCACCGACGAGACCGACCAGCTCATCGGGCTCGGAGTCGGCGCCGACGACTATCTCACCAAGCCGTTCTCGATGCGGGTACTCGCCGCCCGCGTGCACGCGCTGTTGCGGCGCGTGGACCGCGCCGCCGAGCGTGGCGACCACAGCATCGTCGTCGGCGATCTGCGCATAGATCTCGCCGAGCGCCGGGTGTGGCGCGGCGACACCGAGGCACGGCTCACCCCACTGGAATTCGACCTGTTGACGCGACTCGCGCAACGTCCGCGAGCAGTACTCGCCAGGGAACGGCTGCTCGAAGACATCTGGGACTGGTCCGACGCGGCGGGCACCCGGGCGGTGGATTCGCATGTGAAAGCGTTGCGACGCAAGCTCGGCGCCGATCTCATCCGGACCGTGCACGGTGTCGGGTATGCCCTGGACGCCCGATGACGGCGCCGGAACGCACCGCCGCGTTGATGGACCGGATCGCCGACGTGCTGCCGCGGCCACTGGACCGACTGCGATCGATCAAACTCAAACTGGCCGTGTTGATGTTGTGTTCGGGCGGTGTGGCATTCGGGTACTTCCGGCTGAAGATCGGCTGGCTGCCGCCGCGCACCACCGTGGCCGCGATCGGGATCGCGCTGCTCACCTCACAGTTCCTCGCGCACGGGATCACCCGCCCGCTGCGCGAGATGACCTCGGCCGCTCGGCGGATGGCTCAGGGCGACTACAGCTTTCGTGTGCGGGCAACCTCGCAGGACGAAGTGGGTCAGCTGGCGACGGCGTTCAACCAGATGGCCGCCGACCTGGCCGCCGCCGACCGGCAACGTCGTGACCTCATCGCCAATGTGTCCCATGAGCTGCGCACCCCGGTGACCGCACTGCACGCCGTCCTGGAGAACTTGGTCGACGGGGTGAGCGAACCCGAACCGGCGACGCTGCGCACCGCGCTGGCCCAGACCGAACGCCTCGGTCTACTCGTCTCCGAACTCCTCGACCTGTCCAGCATCGAGGCGGGGGCGTTCACGCTGGATCGCGAAATCCTGCCGCTGACACCACTGTTGGCGGAGGTGATCGCCGAAGCCGAGGTGATGACCGCCGCGCTCGGCCGCGGCGTCCGGTTCACCACCTCGATCGAACCCGCCTGCGCGACCGTGTTCGCCGACCGGGCGCGCCTGCACCAGGTGCTGTTCAACCTGCTCGACAACGCGGCCAGGCACGGTCCGTCCGGCGGTGAGGTCCGCGTCTCGGCGTCGACCGGACCCGAGGGGACCGTCCTCGAGATCCAGGACGACGGCCCCGGCATTCCGGAAGCCGAGCGCGCCACCGTCTTCGACCGTTTCACCCGTGGCGGGCGCACCGACGGCGGCGGCACCGGCCTCGGCCTGGCCATCGCCCGCTGGGTGATCGACCTGCACGGCGGCTCCATCGCCGTCGCCGACCCCGGCTCGCGCATGCGCGTCGTCCTCCCCACGGACTGACCCCTACATCCACATCACCCTCCCGGCACCTCGGTGCCGGGACGAATCCGCACACCTCCAGGAGGGGAAATCCATGTCCGACAAGCCGATAGCCGAGGGACCGATCCCGGCCGACAGCCGAAATGCCGCTACACAGGCCGTTGCCGGTGAGCACGGCACCGAGACGACCGCGACTGCTTCGCCCCCCGACGCTGTCGCCAGCAATGCCGTGACAGTAACCGGCACAACGGGATCCAGGAAGTCGGCAGACGCCCCAGCGAACAAGCCGATCGTGCCCGACTCCGGTGTTTCATCCGAGGCAGGGAGCGATCCGCAGGTGGATGGCGGTGCGACAAGCCCCGGTACCCAGTCGACAGCTGTGCTCACCAAGACCACGGCACCGGAGCCGGACGCAGCATCGCCTGCGACACAGAGCCCCGCCGACTCGGTGCCGTTCGCGACCCTGCTCGCCGCGAGTCGCACCACCGTTCATCCCGGGCCCGACGCCGCACGAGCCGCCGCTTGGCCGACGATGTCGCCAACCGTCATGCCACCGCCCATTCCGCCTGTCCCCCCACGCTGGCAGCGCGTAGCGCGCCCACCCGGCGTCCTCCCCGCCGCGGCCATCGCCGGAATCGTCGGCGCCACCGTGATCCCGCTCGACCGTCCCGGCATCGGCTGGCTGATCACGGGTGTCGCCATCACCGGAGCCCTCTGCGCGGTCGACTATCGCGCCCGGTCGCGCGGAACGCCGGAGGAGAGCGCATCGGATTCGGCTCCGACTGCCGGAGGACCACCTGCGACCGCTCCGCGTGCGGCGGTGCCGACCACGGGCCAAGTTCCTGGCGCGAAACCTGCTGAGCCACTGACACCTTCAGCATCTGACGGTCTCGCAGCGCCGAACACCGAGGGAGCGGCAGTCACTGAAGAGACCGCATCGGGCCGCACCGCGGAGACGGGCACGGGCGACAACACCGCGCCCGCGAACGCCGCGACGAGCGACGGACGCACGCCCACCGATCGATCGGCCGATCCCACGAGCGACCGACCCACGGTTGGCGAGGCCGACGACGGCGTGAAGTCCGCGAAAAACGAGGTCGCTTCCCACTCCGTTTCGATCGGTGATCGGGCTTGGTGGGCGACGGCGGCGATTGTGCTGCTCGGTGTGGGGACGGTCCGGGCGGCGGGATGGCTGTTCGTACTGTGTGTGATCGCGGCGTGTGTCGCCGGGTCGTTGGCGGTGTTGGGACGACGCAGTGTGCGCGGCATCGTGCACGACATGTTCGCGGTGCCGTTGGCGTCGTTCGGCGCTGTGCCGTGGGCGTTCTCGGGGTTGCGGGAGTCGCGGTCGACGGGGACCTCCACTGTCCGTCGGTACGGGGTGTCGGTAGCCGCGACCGCGGCGTTGCTGGTGGTGTTCGTGCCCCTGCTCGGCGGGGCGGACGCGACCTTCGCGAAGCTGTTGAACGGGGTCGTTCCGACCGTGGACGCTCCGGCGGCGTGGCAGTGGATCCTCCTGTTCGCGGTCGTCATGGTGGGCGTGCTGGCGGCGCTGTATCTGCTGGCGGGGCCGCCTGCGCACGCGGCGGATTCGGTGCGGCCGGTGCGGCTGTGGTCGCGCAGTGAGTGGATGCTGCCCGTCGGGGCGTTGACCGTGCTGTTCGCGGTGTTCGTCGGCGCGCAGTTCGTCGCGCTGTTCGGCGGCGACGACTACGTGCAGCGCACCGCGGGTCTGACCTACGCCGAGTACGCGCGCAGCGGTTTCTGGCAGTTGTCAGCGGTGAGCATTCTGACGCTGGCCGTGATTCTGGCCGTCTTGCACTGGTCGGTGCAGGAAACCGCCGCCGACCGCCGGTCGCTGCGCATCCTGCTGAGCGCGGTGAGCGTGCTGGCGCTGGTGATCGTGTGCTCCGCGCTCGGCCGGATGTGGACCTATCAGCAGGCCTACGGGTTCACTGTGCTGCGACTGCTGGTGACCACGTGCGAGCTCTGGGTCGGCCTCGTCTACGTCCTCGTGTTGATCGCCATCGCGCGACTGCGCTGGAGCTGGGTGCCGCGCGCCGCGATCGGCACCGCACTCGGCACCCTCATCGCCTTGGCGCTGCTGAACCCGGAACACCTTGTCGCCGAACGCAATATCGACCGTTGGCAGACCAGCGGCCGCTTGGACGCGGACTACCTGAGCAACCTCTCCCCCGATATCCTCCCCGCCCTCGACCCGCTGCCCGACAACCTCCGCACCCGGATCGAAACCCCCGTCCTCGACGACCTCGACGACGACCAGTGGTGGTCCTGGAACTGGTCGCGCAGCTCAGCTCGCTGACGCATCGGGATCCGGTCGCTCACCACGAGCGACCGCGCACCGCGACTTCGAACAACACGTCCGAGACCCGGAAAGCCAGCGACTATTCCTGTGGCGCAACAGTTCTGGACAGGCCGCTCGCTCGCAGGACGCGGCGCCCGATCGCGGCGCGGATGGAGTCCTCGGTACCGATGATCCGGACATGGGTGCGGGCCCTGGTGATGGCTGTGTAGAGGAGTTCCCTGGTGAGCAACGTGGATTCGGGTTCGGGGAGGACGACCGAGACGGTGTCGTACTGGCTGCCCTGGCTGCGGTGGATGGTCATGGCGAAAACCGTGACCACGGCGGGGAATTGAGTCGGGTGGACCAGATAGGGCTCGCTGCCGCGTTGCAGGGCCGCGCGCAGAGAGCCGTCGGGGCGGCGGATGATGACGCCGGTGTCGCCGTTGTAGATCCGGGCCTCGTGGTCGTTGGCGGTGACCAGCAGCGGCTGGCCGGGGTACCAGACCGATTGCGGCCCTTCGGGTCCCGCGCCACCGGCCGCGGCCCACTCGGCCGCCATCCGGTCCCAGCGTTCCACGCCGAAGGGGCCCTGGCGATGGGCGCAGAGCAATCGGTGCGACTCCAGTGCGGTCAGCGCCCCGCTCGCGTCGCCCGCCTCGGCGGCGGCGGTGACGGCAAGGGCGGCGGTTGTCACATCCGCCCGGACAGCGCGGGTGTCGTCGGGGGCGCACAGCGACACATCATCTCCGCCCGCCCGCAGAATGGCCAACGCCGTGTCCGCGTCGCCCGCGCGAACGGCCACGGCCAGGTCGGCGATGCGCCCGCCGAACCTTCTACCCCTGGTCAATCGAACGATCCCGCCTTGCAGACGCCGCTGTTCGAGGTCGGTGAGCGAGGGTGCCTGCGCACCGGGCAGGTCCACCTCGCCCAGCACCGCACGCAGCGCCTCGTTCGGCGCACCGCTGACCGGTCCGGCCACGAGGTCGGCCAGCACCGCACCCGCGTCGACCGAGGCGAGCTGGTCGGGATCGCCGACGAGCACCAGGCGGGTATCGGGGCGCAGGGCCGAGAACAGGTGACTCATCATCGTCAGCGACACCATCGAGGTCTCGTCGACCACCACGACGTCGTAGGGCAGGCGGTTGTGTTCGTGGTGGCGGAATCGGGTGGTGCGGCCACGTTGCCAGCCCAGCAGACGGTGCAGGGTCGAGGCGGTGAGTTCGGGCAGGCCGAGGACGGCGGCTTGTTCGCGCACCGCTTCCTGCAGCCGGGCCGCCGCTTTGCCCGTGGGCGCGGCGAGGGCGATACGCAGGGCGGGCAACTTCGGCGAGGCCCCGCGGTGGGCGGTGAGCAGGGCCAGGATGCGGGCGATGGTGTGGGTTTTGCCGGTGCCGGGACCACCGGCGACGACGGTGGTCCAGTGGGTCGCGGCGAGGGCCGCGGCCAAGCGTTGCCGGTCGGGACCGTCGCCGAGGGGGTCGGCGAAGAGCCGATCCAGTTGTGCGCGCACGAGTTCGGTATCGATCGCGGGGTGATCGGCACTGCGTTCGGTGAGCACTCGTCGCAGGGTCTGTTCCTGCTGGTAGTACCGGTCGAGGTAGAGCAGCGCGCCGCCCTCGGCGTCGGCTTCGACGATCCGCAACGGGCGCAGCGGACCGGACTGCCCGCCGCGGATCAGCGGACTGCGACGCAGGGCGGTGAGCACCCGATCGATGTCCGGCCACGGCAGGGTCGTCGGGTCGATTCCCGTGGCGCCGTCGCGAGTTTCGTCGGCGTCGATGCCGATCTCACGCATCCGAGCCAGCTCGAGACACACCGATCCCGAGCGCACCGCGCGCACAGCCAGGGCCGCCACGAACAGCACGTCCTCGCTGTCCTCGCGCCCCATCCGACCCAACCGCACCGCCACGTGCACGTCGGCGGCGGACAGGACGCCCGCTTCGTTGAACACCCGCAGCAATCCGGTCCCCCGCTGCGCCACCTGAATAGAGGTCATCGCTGCCCCGCGAGCAGATCCGACAGCGCGACAACGAGTCGCGCGGACGGGTACCAATCGAAAACGCCGTGGCCCGGCGGCGTCGACGTGCCGATCATGCCGCGCACGAACAGATACCTCGCCCCACCCAGATGGTGGGCGGGATCGTAGTCCGGCAGCCGCCAGCGCAGATAACGGTGCAGCGCGACGGCATACAGCAGCGCCTGCAGCGGATAGTGCGAACGGATCATCTCCGCGACCATGTGGTCGCGACGGTAGTGCTCGACGGTGAGGTCGCCGGTGCCGAGCCGGTTGGTCTTGTAGTCGACGATGAGATAGCGGAGCCCACCCGTTCCGTCGGGCACCCGCAGGACGGCGTCGATACTGCCGGTGAGATAGCCGCGCAGCACCGTATCAGGCAGTGCGGCAACATGATCGGCGTACCCGGCCAGATCGTCGTCGGCGGGGAGGTGGGTGCGCAGCAGCGCGGCGATGGCGTGCATCCCCGCCGAGCGCGCACCGGGGGCATCGCCGCCGCCGAGCGGCAGTTCGAATTCCAGTTCGTTGAGCCGGTCCCGGGTCGCGACGGCGGCCAGGGAACCGAAATCGGCCGGGGTGCGCAGGACTTCGAGCAACGCTGACGACAGGACCTCGACGTCGAGCTCGGCCATCGTGTGCTCGACCGCCTCGACACACCGTCGGTGGACCTCGGCGGCGAGATCGGGCACCGAGGTATCGACCGTTTCGAGAACGCCGTGGACCAGCGTGCCGAACTCGGCGCCATAGGGCAGATCGTTCATCAACGACGGAGCGGCCGTGCTGCCGGTGAGGGCGTCGACCGGCGCCTCGGTCGGCTCGTCGTCCGGACCCGGGCCGTCCTCGGGTTCCTCGTCGTTCACCCCTGGCGCGTCGTGCGCACCGGCGGTGAGCGCCGAGTACGAGGTGCGCCGCCACTGCTGGTCGAGCGCGCGGGTGAACCCCGCGGCCGCCAGCTCACCGGTCGGCAGCTCGGTGCGCACCCGCCGGGGCGCGACATCCTCGGGGCGATCGACCATCGTCACCGAGATCACGTCCGTAGCCGACGCCGCCCACTCGGAAATCCTCTGCGCCGCAGCGGTATCGGCGGGGATCTCCGCCCGGCGCGGTACCTGCGCCGAACCCGGCCGCCGGCCCAGCATCATTCGGTGCAGCGGGGCGGCGCCGGTGGTCACCGCGGGCGCCCACCACGCGACGACCTGACACATCGCCCGGGTCAGCGCCACATACAGCAGCCGCAGCTCCTCCCCCGATTCCTCGGCCTCGCACCGCAATTGGCGCTCGCCGTAACCGGGAGCCTCCTTGCCGCCGATATCGAGGACCCTGGTGCCGTTGTCGTCGTGGAACAGCAGCGTCGCGGGATAGGGATTCTTGGCGCTGTCCCAGGTGAAAGGCAGGTAGACGATGGGGAATTCGAGGCCCTTGCTGGCGTGCACGGTGGCGATCTGCACTGCCGCCGCGTCCCGATCGAGCCTGCGGCTGCGACCGCTGATGCTGCCGGCCTCCGGGTCGCGCACGCGGTCGGCGAGCCAGCGGGTGAGCGCGGTCAGGCCCAGTCCCTCGGCCAGCGCGACCTCGTCGAGCAACTGCGCGAGGTGACGCAGGTCGGTGAGTTCTCGTTCGCCGTTGTCCACCGCGAGCAGGCGCGGCGCGAGATCGGTTTCGGTGGCGAGCTTGTCGAACACGGCGGCGAATCCGGCGCGCGCGAACAACCGGGCGGCGTCGCGCAATTGAGTCGAGACCCGGCCGACGAGATCGGCACCGCCCGAGTCGATCTCGGCAGCGGTCACGCCGAGGATCGGTGTGCACGCGGCCAGGCGCACCCGGTCACCGCGATGCGGCTGTTCCAGGGCCCGCAGCACCCACAGCCAGTCGGTCGCGGCGACGGTCGCGAAGACACTGGTGCCCCCGGCGAGGACGGAGGCGACCCCGACCCGGTCCAACGCCGCACGCACCACGTCGATCTGGGATCGGGTGCGGACCAGCACCGCGATATCGCCGGGTCCGATCGGCCTGCGCACCCGGCCGTCGCCGACCTCGCTGAGCGAATGATCCCCGCCGCGTGTGGGTTTGGCATCGATGGCGGTGCCGGATTCGAGCAGGGTGACGATGTCGGCGGCCAGGTCGTCGGCGACCTTGGCGCGCTGTCTGCCCACCGACGGGAACCCCGACCGATTGCGCGGACCGGCCCCGGTCCGAGGCAGCACCCGCAGTCGCAGCGGACTGATCGTCTCGGGTTCACCGTGCAGGCGGGTCGTCGGGCGGGTCGGGGTGACCGGATACACGCTGATCTCGGGGTGACCCAATTCCGCACCGCCACACAGGTGGTCGATGGCGCGCAGCAGTCCGGCGTCGCTGCGCCAGTTGCGGGTGAGCTCGCTGCGGCGGTCCGCCAACGCCACGGCGTCGAGATAGCTGAGCACCTCGGCGCCGCGGAAGGCGTAGATGGCCTGCTTCGGGTCGCCGACCAGCACGAGGGTGGCGTGCTGGTGGAAGGCCAGGCGCAGGATGTCCCACTGCAGGGGATCGGTGTCCTGGAATTCGTCGACCAGCGCCACCCGGTACCGCTGCCTGATCCTGGCGCAGGCGCGTGGCCCGTGGTCCGGGTCGGCCAGCACATCGTGCAGCAGCACGAGCAGATCGTCGAAATCACGCAGTCCCGCACGGCGTTTGCGGCGTTCGGTTTCGGCGCGCACGGCGCTCGCGAAGGCGACACGCTCCCCCGCCGCACCGTCGGTGCGCGGCGCGAGGTCGGCGTGGCGGTCGTGCACCGCCGCCAGCGCCAGGGTATGGGCATCGCGCACCGTGAAGGGGGCGCGGTCGCGGGCGTAGCGGGCCAGATACAGGTCGTCGGCCACGGTGGCGACGAGTTCGTCCACCGATTCGACCAGCCGGGCGCCCGGATCGTGTTCACCGGCCAGACCGAGTTCGTCGAGCATCCGCTGACAGAACGAGTGGGTGGTGGCGATGGTGCCCGCGTCGAAATCGGCGAGGGCGGTGAGCAAGCGGTGCCTGCGCAGCCGCACGGTCGCGGGGTCGGCATCGGCCATCGCCCGAACGAGTTCGTCCTGGTGGTGGCGTGCCGTGTCGGGCTCGGCCAGTGCGGTCGCCACCGTGACGAAACGATCCCTGGTGCGTTCACGCAGTTCCTGGGTGGCCGCCCGGCTGAAGGTGACCAGGAGCAATTCGGTGATCGCGATACCCGCCTCGGCGACGTATCGCACCGCGAGCCCGACAATGGCGTGCGTTTTGCCGGTGCCCGCGCTGGCCTCGAGCACGGTGGTGCCCTGGGGCAGCGGACCCGTGGCGTCGAACGCGGTCGGTGCCGATACGGTGCCCGTCACGGCTGTCCCTGACTCTCGGCGGCGAGTAGCGGCGCCCACCAGCGGCGCGCGAGAGCTCCGAAGTGGGTGCTCTCCGGCTCGCCCGGTCGGCTGGGTTCGGTGGCGAGACCGGCGAATCGGGGTGCGCGGCCCCATACATAGCGCAGGTAGCGATCGGTGTGGTCACCGAACTTGTCGGGCCCGTTGGGGCCACCGTCGAAGGAGTGTTCGGCCGCGAGCAGGGCGTCGGCCACGCTGTCACCGCGGAATCGGCGCTCGGCATAGGCGGCGGTGGCGGCGGGCGCGCAGGGCAGCGGTTCGCACAGCCCTTCGTCGCGCAACCGGACCAGGTCACGCAGGATCGCCAGTGCGGCAGGCGCTTCGGGTGCGGTGATCACCGATCTGGCCACCGGCCTGCTACGGAATTGACCTCGCCCCGTACTGATCGCCTGCCACGATCGGTCTTCGATGGCGGCGAGGGCCAGCAGCGAAACCCAGGACGCGAGGCGGTGTTTCGGCGCCAGACGTGAGTAGGTGGTGCGCACCAGGGTTTCCCCACGGACCTCGGGCACGGTGCCCGCGAGGGTCCGGCCGTTGCCGAGGTCGATGGCGATGTCGACGGCGCGCGGTGGCGCTTCGTAGTCGGGCAGTGCGGTGCGGACGAGAGTGTCGACGGTGCCCTCCACTTCGTCGAGCACCTTGGCCCCGAAACCGAAGGGGGGCAACGTTCCCCGACGCCATTCGGCGGCGCGCAGCCCTGCCGGGTCGGCGCCGGTGAGGCGGGCGGTCAGCATTCGTTCGCCCAGGTCCCACTTCGCCAGGCCGTCGAGTTCGATCGGGAGCTGATCGGCGATGTCCTCGGATTCCTCGGGCACCCGCAGGCCGAGCCGCTGCCACAGGAACGCGCGCACCGGATGCTCGGCGAACGAGATCAGTTCCGCCAGTGCGACATCCGTGGCGGGAGCGGGCGGCAACGGCGCGGTGAGCAGCGGTGGCCGCGGCCGTGACGGGCGGGCGGCGGCGCGCGCACCGGCCAGGGCGACGGTGTCGAAGCTGCGCGGATTCTCGGGGGCGAAATTGCGGCGGTCGAAGGCCTGCAGGGGGTGACGGATGTGCACGGCGTCCATGGCCGCCGGTCCCACGTGGCAGGCGAGCACGTCGAGAAATTCGGCGACCGGGACGGCGGGCGGACGCGCGGCGCCGGTGACCGGGTCCGCGCCGGTGTGCAGGACCAGCAGGGTGTCGCCTGCCGCCATGACGGCGTCGAGGAGGAGTTGGCGGTCCTCGCTGCGCGCGTCGCGTTCGCCGACCAGCGGGTCGCGGGCCAGCAGGTCGTCGCCGTCGACACTGCCGGGCCGCGGGAAGACGTCGTCGTCGAGGCCGAGCAGCACCACCACGCGGTGCGGCACCGACCGCATCGGCACGAGGGTGCACACGGTGAGTTCACCGGTGCGGAAGTTCGCGCGGCCGGGGCCGCCTGCCAGTCGACTGGTCAGCAGGACCGCCACGTCGGCCAGGCGCAGCGGGGTGTCGCCCGCGTGTTCGGTGGCGGCGACGATCTCGCGGCGCGCTTCGGTGCGGATCCACGAATGCGCGTCGGGCACATCGGTGAGCAGTTCGACGGCGCGCAGCAGCACGGCGGTCCATTCGACGGCCGGGCGGGGGCCGCGCAGGTCGCGCAGACAGACCGCGAGTCGGTCGATGAACTCCGCGAAGCGGCCCGCGAGGTCGACGTCGTTGGAGTCGACATCGTCGAGTGGCAGCGCCAGATCGAGCCAGTCGTCACCGGATTCGTCGGCGGTGACGCCGAGCAGGATGCGGTCCACCGCGGCGTTGAGGGTGTTCTGGGCGAAATCGGCGAGGCCGAACGCCTCGCGCTGACGCTGCCCGATCCCCCACCGCGCGCCCGACTCGGCCGCCCACTCGCGCAGCCGTTCGATGTCGTCGTCGTCGAACCCGCAACGGCGGCGCACGGTTTCGCTCGCCGCCAGGTCGAGCACCTGCGTCACCGTGACGCGACCGTCGGCCAGGTCGAGTAGCTCGATCACCACGGCCAGGATCGGGTTGGTCACCGCCCGCCCGCGATCGGCCAGCCGCACCCGCAACTGGTGCGCCGGATGTTCGCCCTCGACCGGAAGGTCCACCCCGGTGCCGCGCTGCCCGAACGCCGCCCGCACCAGCGGCGCGAACGCCTCCACGTCCGGGCACATGATCAGCACGTCGCGCGGCTCGAGCGTCGGATCCGCGGCGAACGTCGTGAGCAGCAGATCCCGCAGCACCTCCACCTGCCGCGCCGGGCCGTGACACGCGTGTACCTCGACACTGCCGTCCGGCTCCGCGCCCGGTTCGGGGGCTCGGTCGGCACGCACGGCAGTCTGTACCGCACCGAGCAGGGAGTGCGTGGCCGTCTCACCGGGAAGGTGAGTGTCGCTGTCCAACAACGGATTCAGGCGCTGCTCCAGCTCCCGGACATCGCGGGCCAGTCCCGACAGCAAGGGGTGGGAGACCAGATCGGCGGTGCGGTCGTCGGCGCGTGGACGAACTCCACTTCCGACCGTCCCCTCGTTGTTCGCCTCGACGCCGGCGACCGCGCGAGCATCACTGAGGGCGGTCCACATGGCCGGGCTCGGGTGTGCCATCCAGAGGTGAACGTCGCGGTGGGCGGCGAGGGCGGTGATGACAGCCAGTTGGTCGGCGGGGAGTCTGGTCAGGCCGAAAAGGGAGAGTCGCTCGGGCAGGTCGATCGAGTCCGGCGCGGCGCGGAGCCGGGCGCAGGCGTCAGCGAGTCGTTCGGCCGGGCTCGGGGCATCGACCGCTGTACGCAGCGCGCGCCACAGTTGCGGCTGCCACGCGAGATCGTCGGGCACCGGCCCGCCCGCACCGTCGGTGTCCGCGCCCTCGGTCCAGTCGAGCAGCACCCCCGGGCGTTGGGCGGCGTAGGAGTCGAACAACGCGGCGAGGTGGGCGGCAGTGGCGTAGCGCCTGCCGACTCGGTGATCGGTCCCCGGAAGGCCGAGATGACGAGCCAGCACCGCGGCCCACGGCTGGTCGGCGACCTCGTCGATCACCCGCAGCAGGGTCCACACCAGTCGCTGACCGGCCCACGGATCGTCGGCGGGCGCGATCCCGCTCGCACCGGCCAGCACCTCGGCCACCAGCGCGGTAGGCGCGGGAAAGGCGATATTCGCGGCTATCCCGTCACCGACCGGGCCACGCCCGCCATCCACCACACCGAGCACACCCGACAACCGTTGCGCCAACCAGCGCTCGACCCCTTTGGCAGGCACCGCGACCACATCCGCGACGAACGGATCGGCGGGCACCGCCCCCAGCAAACGCCCCAGTCCGTCGGCCAGCGCGTCGGCGCGTTCGGCGCGATGGAGGTGCAACGGCATCCGTTGTTTATACGCCCAGCGACCGACCCGCAATCGCGCGACCCCGCCACCACCACTGGACCGGGCTAGTGAAATACGCCACACCCCAAGGCGTCCCGGCCACGCCTGCGGCACCCTCGACGCCGACCGTGGGATCGTTGCCGTTCGGGTGGGACAGTACGGCCGCGGGCGAAAGGCTGGTTTCGTTTCATGATCGCGCAGGTGTTTCCCCTGGTTCCCGGCGGCGGCTTCGTCGTCCGCCGAGTGGGCGCGCGCTGGGAGTTGGTCAATTCCCGGCGCTACGGGCCTGATCAGGTACTGCATTCGTGGCCACTGGACCGGCACGGCGAAGCGTTCGAGCACTGCCATCGCCTCAACGGCTGCACCATCGCCACACCGCACGCCGCGCATCACTGACACGCAATTCCCGTGCGCCGCAACAGCGCTGTCGCCGGGGGCCGGATTTGGGGTGAAGTAGTGCGCTCGGGCGTTCGGTGTGCGAGTGTGGTCCATCGTGCGTGACCGTTCTCCTTCCCCTCGTGCCGTTTCCCGAGTAGCAGCAACAGCCTGTCTCCTCGCCGCCGCCGCCGTCCTCACTCCGGGCGTCCCCGTACTCGTGGCTCCGGCCTATGCCGCGCCACCCGCGTTGACCCAGGTGTCGGTGCCCGGGTTCGACGCCGACATGAGCTCCCGGATCGCGCGGGCCGACGCCTATCTAGCCGGTCGCCCCGGTGCCGTCGGCTATGTGCTGCGCGACCGCAAGACCGGCGGCATCTACGCCAACGAACACGCCGAGAACCAGGTCTGGACCGCCTCCACGATCAAGCTGGCCATCGCCGCCGATCTGCTCAACCGGGCCCGCGTCGGCGCCATCGGCCTGTCCCCCGACGACCGCTTCAACATCGAAGCGATGCTGGCCACCTCCAACGACCACGCCACCGACGTGCTGTGGCAGAAGTACATCGGCTTCGACCGGATGGCCTACAACAACGCGTTCCGCGCCTACGGCATGGTCAGCCTGATCCCGCAGCCGACCACGACCGCGGTGTTCCCGGACTGGTCGTTCCAGAAGTGCACGGCCGCCGACCTGGATCGGCTGATGAACACCATCCTCGACACCATGCACCCCGACGATCTCGCCTACCTGCTCGACCGGATGCGCTCGGTCGACTCCAATCAGCACTGGGGCGTGTGGGGCGCGGGTCCGTCGATGCGGCCCGGCCTGAAGAACGGCTGGTCGGCCGAAGCCGATGGTTGGGTGGTCAACTCGGTCGGCGTCGCCGGGGCGGGCGAGCGGTACACGCTCTCGATCATGAACGCGCTCGGCGCAGCGGGCGGCTACACCGACGGCGCCGAGACCGACACCCGGGTGGCCGAACTCCTTCTCGCAGGTCGCTGACTCGGCGCGTCCCGTATCGTCGATCTTGTCTGTGATGAGACGCCGCATCACACGCCGCGATCGAGTTCTTGTTGCGACGTCACAACCGGAGCCGACTACGGTTGACCCTGTCACCACCACCGCGGGGCCCACCCCAGTCTGTCGAGGAGCGCGACGATGAGCACTGAGTCTGTCGAGAAGCGGCACCACGTTGTGGTGATCGGTTCCGGGTTCGGCGGTTTGTTCGGTACCCGGCATCTGCGCCGGGCCGATGTCGACATCACGCTCATCTCCAAGACGTCGACCCACCTGTTCCAGCCGCTGCTCTACCAGGTGGCCACCGGCATCCTCTCGACCGGCGAGATCGCCCCGGCCACGCGCCTGGTGCTGCGCAAGCAGAAGAACGCGCAGGTGCTGCTGGGCGACGTCGTCGACGTGGACCTGGCGAACAAGAAGGTCACCTCGCGACTACTCAACCGCGACACCGTGACCGGCTACGACAGCCTGATCGTCGCCACCGGCGCCCAGCAGTCGTACTTCGGCAACGACCACTTCGCCACCTACGCGCCCGGCATGAAGACCATCGACGACGCGCTCGAATTGCGCGCGCGCATCCTCGGCTCCTTCGAACAGGCGGAGCTGGCGACCACCCAGGAAGAGCGCGACCGGCTGATGACCTTCATCGTCGTCGGCGCGGGTCCCACCGGCGTGGAACTGGCCGGGCAGATCGCCGAACTCGCCGACCGCACCCTCGACGGGACCTTCCGCACCATCGATCCCCGCGACGCGCGCGTCATCCTGCTCGAGGGCGCGGGCGCGGTGCTCGGCCCGATGGGGCCCAAGCTGGGCGCCAAGGCGGCCAAGCGGCTCGAGAAGATGGGCGTGGAGATCCAGCTCAACGCCATGGTGACCGATGTCGACGCGCACGGCGTCATCGTCAAGGATGCCGACGGCAGCACCCGCCGGATCGAGGCCGTGTGCAAGGTGTGGTCGGCCGGCGTGCAGGCCAGCCCGCTGGGCAAGATGATCGCCGGGCGGTCCGAGGGCACCGAGGTCGACCGGGCGGGGCGCGTCATCGTGGAGCCCGACCTCACCGTCAAGGGTCATCCGAACGTGTTCGTGGTCGGCGACCTGATGTCGGTGCCCGGCGTGCCGGGGCAGGCACAGGGCGCCATCCAGGGTTCGGTGTATGCGGCCAAGGCGATCAAGGCCGGGCTGGGTGGTCAGACTCCGGAGGAACGCAAGCCGTTCAAGTACTTCAACAAGGGCTCGATGGCCACGATCTCGCGGTTCGACGCCGTCTGCCAGATCGGCAAGCTCGAGTTCAGCGGTTTCCTGGCCTGGCTCGCCTGGCTGGCCCTGCACCTGTACTACCTGGTCGGCTACCGCAGCCGAATCGTCACGGTGATCGGTTGGTTCGTGTCGTTCCTGGGCCGCAACCGCGGTCAGATGGCGGCGACCGAACAGTGGATCTTCGCGCGGCTCGCGATCGAGGAGGTCAACGCCGATCAGGCCGAGGCCAGGGAACTCGCGGCCGAGGTGGGTGCGCCGCCCGCCACCGCCGAACCGCTCACCGCCGAACAGCGCAAGATCGGCTGATACAAGCTCGACGTAGGCCGGGTGGTTCCGTCGAACCACCCGGCCTTCGTCGTGCCGGTCACCTTTCCGCGTACCGATATTGCGGTTTGTCGACGTTTCGGACCCATCCGACTCGAGCACCGGTCCGAATGTCGGAGGTCATATGTGTGACCAAATCCCCAGGATGAAAGGTGATCTATGGCGACGGGGAAACACAGGGCGCCGAATTTGCAGCGACAGAAGGTAGGTTCGGTCGTCGCAGCCGGAGCGGTCCCCCTGGTCATGGCCCTGATCGGCACGGGCACCGCGAATGCCGATCCCGCGCAAGCGGCGGTGACACAGCCCGAGCATCAGGCCGGACCGGAATTCGACGCGGTGGCACCCAACGCCACCCCCTACGTGGGCCAGCCGATGCCCGCGAACACCCGCAGCGCGCTGCAGTGGTCGCGGACGGGGCCGGAAATGGACTACCTGTCCCCGGTGGGACCGCTGCACGCACCGACCGCGGTCGCGCCGGTGCCGCCGATCCTGCCGCCGCCGGGCCAGTTCCGCTTCGGTGACCAGCAGATTCCGGTACCGGACTTCGTGCCGGTGGACACCTCGATACACATCAACGACGCAGCGGCCAATACCGAGGCCAACCTGGCGACGTTCCTCGACTCGGTCGGCCTCGAGCGCAGCCGCTCGGACCGGATCGCTGCCGAGACCCTGGGTTCGGCTGCCAGGGGCGCGGCGGTCGGTTCCACCGTGGCGATGCCGTTCGCGATGATGGCCAGCACGGGTGGTGCGCTGGCCGGGCTCGTCGCCGGACTCCCGCTGTTTCCGGTCGGCTTGGTCGCGGGCCCGATCTTGGGTGGCATGGCCGCGTACATGGCCGTGTCGATCCCCATCACCGTGGTCGGCGCCGGTATCGGTGCGGCGGTAGGCGCGGCAAGCGGTTTCCTCGCACC
Organism: Nocardia salmonicida NBRC 13393; assembly: GCF_001613085.1. Taxonomy (GTDB): domain Bacteria; phylum Actinomycetota; class Actinomycetes; order Mycobacteriales; family Mycobacteriaceae; genus Nocardia; species Nocardia salmonicida. The sequence continues at coordinate 241,840 of NZ_BDBR01000008.1, read as the reverse complement.
GCCGCGTGCGGCGGCCCCCCAGTCCGTCGATACCGAAGCCGAGCTCGTCTCCGCTTGATCGAATTCCCAGTGGTGGGAGTCGGGCCATCTGCTCGGCTCCCACCGCCATTTGTGCGGCTAGGCGTCGGTGATCGCGAGTGCGCGCAGTCGGCTGGTCGTCCGGGTGGCGAGTGAACCACCCGCGGCCAGCGGGAGCCGAACCTCGTCCACACTGCCCGACCAGACCGGACGGTCATCCGGATAGACCAGCTCGCTGTCGAGCGCACGCGGTGCGGTGAGCCGATCATCGGTCGACGCACCCGCGCCGAGTTCGAGCCGGTGCCGCAGCAACGGCACATCGCCGACGTCGGCCAGCAGGTCACCGCGCCACCCGCCGCCGTCCTCGCCACTGCGGCCCACTTGCACCCGCTCCCGCAGCCGCAGCCGCGCGTCGGGTGCCACCTGCACCGTGGTCACCGTGTGATGGCGTGCGCCTCCGGCCACGATCGTCGGTTCCGGATCGAAGTCGAGTTCGGCGCCTTCGCCGATCTCGAAGCGCCAGTGCGCGTTCGACAACATGGTGGCCGCCCCCGGCAGGGCGATCGTGGCCGCCACCGAACGAACCACCAGCCGCGCACCGGGGCGCACGACGATGGTGATGTCGAGTTCGTCGCCGCCGAGCGGGGTGGCCGCGGTACCGATCAGGTGCACGGTGTCGACGCCGGTGTGCCGCCCGGCCAGGCCGCCGACCGCGTCGATGCGGGGCAGTCTGCCCGGTGCGGCGACAATACTGAGTTCAGTGCGCAACGCCGGCGGCCGTGTCCTGTTCGGCGGCGACCCGCAGTTGCTCGCGCACCCAGGCCAGGACCGGGGTGGCGGCCGGGTCGTCGGTCAGCGAGACCAGCGCGGTGGGGCGGCCGTCGCGGACCTTGGCGGCGTCGCGCTCCATCACGCCCAGGTCGGCGCCGACCAGCGGGGCGAGGTCGGTCTTGTTCACCACGAGCAGGTCGGAGAAGGTGACGCCGGGGCCGCCCTTGCGCGGCACCTTGTCGCCGCCGGCCACGTCGACGACGAAGATCTGCACGTCGATCAGGCCGGAAGAGAAAGTGGCCGTGAGGTTGTCGCCGCCGGACTCCACCAGGATCAGATCCAGCGGCGGGTTGGCCGCGACGAGGTCGTCGATGGCGTCGAGGTTGGCGGTGATGTCGTCGCGGATGGCGGTGTGCGGGCACCCGCCGGTCTGCACGGCGGTGATCCGCTCGTCGGGCAGCACGGCGTGGCGGCGCAGGAAGTCCGCGTCCTCGGTGGTGTAGATGTCGTTGGTCAGCACCGCGAGGGACAGTTCGTCGCGCAGTTGCCTGCACAGGGCGGCGACCAGCGCGGTCTTGCCGGAGCCGACCGGACCACCGATGCCGATGCGCAGTGCCTCACCCGCGGCGCGGTCGCGCTTGGGTCGGTCGTGGCTGTGATCGTGCGGTTCGCCATCGATCAGATGGGGAGGCATGGGGGCTCCTTCTCGGGTTCGGGGTCAGGATGCGAACAACGGCATGTCGCGGTGGAGGTGACGTTCGGCGAGCGCGTCCTGCAGTGGATCCGACAGTGCGGCGAGCCCGGCGGCGGCCTCGGCGGCGATCCGGTCGCACAGCGGCGCCAGGCGCAGGGTGCTCTCGGCGATGGCGGCGGGATCGAGGGCGAGCAGTCGTTGCGCGGCGGTGGCGGCGCCGGTGAGCGTCGTGTAGACCACGACGCCGGCCAGCTGGTCGGTGCTCGCTCCGCTCGCCGCGCCGACCATGCCGAATACCGTCGACAGATGGGGGCGCGGTCCTACCGTGGCCCAATCATGGTGCGGCCACAGCTGTTTGGCCAGGCGGAGCAGCCCACGGCCCTGCGCCCGCGATGCCGTGCGCGCGGCGGGCGACGGGGTGCGAGCATCCGCCTCGAGCTCGCCGCGTTCGGGCGTGAGCGACCAGCCACACACCGCGGCGGCCAGTGATGCCGTGACGAGTCCCGACGTCGAGATCCGGCGCCGCAGATACAGCTCCACGCTCGCCTTGTCGCGCAGCAACCCCGACGACACAGCTTCCTCGACGCCGCCGGAGTGCACGTGTCCACCGATGGGCAGGCGCGAATCGGCCAGGGCGAGCAATATCGCCAGTCCCGCCGCACCCTCGTTTCGCATCCGACGATCCTATGCAACGAACCTGGACGTCCGCCCGGTGAGGCCGACCAGCACGGCCCACCGTGGCGGCGATCACCCCGACCGGCGGTCGTACTCGACCCGCCGATCGGCCGCCGGACGATTCAGTGTGCCTCGACGGTCGCCGTCTCGGTGCGGGTCGAGCGCCAGGCCAGCACCGCCATCGCGATCAGCAACAGCGCGCCGCAGGTGGTCGCGATGTGCATTCCGCTGACGAAGGATTCGCGGGCGGCGTGGATCAGCCCGTCGTCACCGGATGACTGCAGGAGGGTGTCGCCCAGGGTCTCGCCGAAGTCCCCGCCGGAGCGGAACACCAACGCGGCCACCGAGCCGAGCAGGGCCAGACCGAGCGCGTTGCCGAGTTCGAAACTCGTTTCGGAGATCCCGACCGCCGAACCCGCCCGCTCGACGGGCACCGCCGACACCGCGACATCCGAGACCAGCGTGAACGAGAAACCGTAACCGATACCGGCGATCACCGAGCCCGCGATATACCAGCCGAGGCCGCCGTCGACTCCGACGCCGAGCAGCATCAGGTTGCCGATCGCCGACAGCATCAGCGCGAGGGTGAAGGTGGCCCGCACGCCCAGCCGCATCCCGAGGCGCGCGCCGCTCATCGAGCACACGAACACCGCGATCGCCATCGGAACGCCGAGCAGCGCGGCGGCCAACGGATCGCGACCGGTGACCGACTGCAGGTAGATGCTGGTCAGGTAGCTCAGCGCGGCCAGCGACATCATGCCCGCCATGCTCGCCCCGATCGCCACCCGGAACAGCGGCCGCGTGAACAACGACAGGTCGAGCAGCGGTTCGGCGAGATGACGCTGCCTGCGCACGAACAGCACGAGCAGTCCGACGCCGATCACGGCGATCACCAACGACACCGCGTCCAGCCCTTCGGCGGCGATGTGTTTGATCCCGTAGATCAACGGCAGGATGCCGCCGATGGACAGCGCGACGCTGGGCAGATCGATCGGCCCCAGCGCGGCGGAGCGATGTTCGGGCAGCAGGATCGGCCCGAAGATCAGCAGAATCGCCAGCACCGGAATGTTGATCAGGAACACCGAGCCCCACCAGAAGTGGTGCAGCAGTACGCCGCCGATGATCGGCCCGACCGCCGAACCACCGGCGAAGAACGCGGTCCAGATGCCGATCGCGGTGGCCCGTTGCCGGGTGTCGGGGAACAGGGTGGAGATCAGCGCCAGGCTCGACGGCAGCAGCGTCGCGCCGCCGATGCCCATCAGGACTCGGGCCGCGATGAGGACCGGCGCGGTGGGCGCGAACGCGGCGAGCACCGACGCGACGCCGAAGATGGCGGCGCCGACGAGCAGGATATTGCGTCGGCCGATCCGGTCGCCGAGGTTGCCCATCGTGATGAGCAGACCCGCCAGCATGAACCCGTAGATGTCGAGGATCCAGAGCTGCTGGGAGGCAGTGGGGTCCAGGTCGGCCGTGAGGGTCGGCATGGCAAGGAAGAGAACCGAGATGTCCATCGACACCAGCAGCACCGGCAGCAGCAGCACGCCCAATCCGAGCCATGCGCGGCGTCCACCGGCGACTACGGTGGGCACCGCCGGTTCCAGCTTCGTCATTTTCCGACATCCTTCCACGGTGTGCGTACGCCGTACGCGGGAGCTGGGTACAGTGTACGCATGAAGGTTGTATTACGAAAGCGAGTCATGGGATGACCGAGGCGAAGCTCACCCGCACCGCGATCGTCGACGCCGCGATCACCCTCGCCGACGCCGACGGACTCGACGCGGTGTCGATGCGCCGCATCGCCGACCGCCTCGAGGTGGGCACCATGTCGCTGTACCGGCACGTGGCGAACAAGGACGAACTCATCGCGGCCATGACCGACGAGATCGCCGCCCGCCACCCCTATCCCGATCCGGTCGGTCGAGGGTGGACGTGGCGCGACCGGGTGCGCATCGCCGCCGAGGTCGATTGGCAGCTCTACCAGCAGCACCCCTGGGTACTGCTCACCTTCGCGGTCCCCCGCTACAGCTTCGGCCCACAGGGCCTGACGAGCCTGGCCTGGCTGGTCGAGGGCCTGCGCGAACTCGACGTGACCGCCCGCGAGGCCACCACGATGGGGTTCTCCGTCTGGAACTACATCTCCGGCGCCAGCTTGCCCGTGGTCGGCGGTGCGCTACTCGCCGAGAAGCGCACCGCCACCGACGACACCAATGGACTGCGCGACCTCCTCGAGGGCACGCCCTCCTTCCCCGTACCGCCTGCGCTGGCCGAACTGGAAGGCGCGGGGGTGAGCGATCTCACCTCCGAGGACCTGCTGTTCCTCGGCCTCGAGGCGCTCTGCGACGGCTTCGCCGCGCGCGCGGCCCGTCGAGCCCCGGAGTCGCCGAACCGGTCTTGACCTCGAGCACCATTCAGGTTGAAGACTGATTTTCATGCATGCGATCCAGCTCCACGAATTCGGTGCCGCCGAGAACCTCCGCCACGAGTCGATCCCCGATCCGGAACCGGGCCCAGGCCAGGTGCGCATCGCGGTAGCCGCCGCGGGCGTCCATCTGGTCGACACCGCGTTGCGCCGCGGTGAGCCCGGCCCGTTCCCGGTGCCCGAGCTGCCGACCGTCCCCGGCCGCGAGGTCGCCGGGGTGGTGGACCGGGTCGGCGACGGTGTCGACAACAGTCTGCTCGGCGCGCGGGTGGTCGCTCATCTGGGCGCCGCCCCGGGCGGCTACGCCGAGCTCGCCGTCACCGAAGCCGAACGGCTGCTCGATATTCCGGAGGGCGTGAGCTTCGCCGCGGCGGTCGCGATGGTCGGCACCGGGCGCACCACGCTCGGCATCCTCCAATTCACCGAACTCGATGCCGACAGCGTCGCGGTGGTGACCGCGGCGGCCGGGGGAATCGGCACGCTGCTGGTCCAGTACGCCGCTGCCGTAAGGGCGACGGTGGTCGGGCTGGCCGGTGGGCCGGACAAGGTGGCGATGGTGCGCGACAACGGCGCCGATATCGCGGTCGACTACACGCTGGCGGATTGGCCGGAGAAGGTGCGGGCCCAGCTGGGCGGACGGACCGCGACCGTGGTCTTCGACGGCGTCGGCGGCCCGGTCGCCGACGCAGCCGTCGACCTACTCGGCCCCGGCGGCACCCACCTGGTCTTCGGCTGGTCCGCCGGCGCCCCGACGCAGGTGGACACCGCCGCTCGCGGCATCACCTCCCCCAGCGTGCTCGGCCCGCCGATGATCGAGCGTGCGGGTGGTGACCTGCGCATCCTGTCCGAACGCGCCCTCGCCGCCGCGGGCACCGGCCTGTTCCGCCCCGCACTGACCGAATTCCCCCTCGCCGAGGCCGCCGCCGCCCACCACGCCCTCGAATCCCGTGCCACCACAGGCAAAGTCGTATTGGTCCCTTGAAGGCTTCGGACTCTGGTGATGCTGACTCGGCCGGAGTTTCCACCACCAGGGCCTAGTGATCAATCGACCAGATCGCTCACCGTCGGGCGAGTCGGGCGAATGTCGGACGACACGGTGGTCATCGGTGGTGAAGACTGGACCTATGACCGACGCGCAGCCGTCCGCCGATCGTCGCCTCGCCGCTCAGGCACTGGCCGCGAACGATCCGACCGGATGGTTCGAACCGCTCTACGCCGAGGCCGCGGCGGGGACCTCGGTCGTCCCGTGGGACCGTGCCGAGCCCAATCCGCTGCTGGTCGACTGGCTGCGCAGCGCCTCCCTGCCCCAGTGCGCGAGGGCCCTGGTGATCGGCTGCGGCTACGGTACCGACGCGGAATTCGTTGCCGCCCAAGGCATCCGAACCACCGCCTTCGACGTCTCCCCCAGCGCGATCCGCGGCGCCCGCGTCCGCTTCCCGCAGTCGCCCGTCACCTACAAGGTCGCCGATCTACTGAACCCACCGGCGTCTTGGCGCCACGCCTTCGACCTGGTCATCGAGTCGATCACCGTCCAATCCCTGCCTCCGGACGTGCGGGCCCTCTCCATCACCGGCATCCGGGACCTCTTGGCCCCCGGTGCGACCCTGCTCGTCATCGCCGACATCAGCAAGACCCCCGCCACCGTCGGCCCACCATGGCCACTCACCCGCGCCGACATCGACTCGTTCACCGCCCCCGACCTGACTCAGATCCGCGTGGAAACAATCCCTCGCGCCGACACATCGGGCCTCAACCGCTGGCGGGCCGAATTCCATCGCCCGGCGCAGGCTGCCGACTGACACTCGCCGACGACTTCCGCCAAGTCGGGACGGTCCAGTACGTCGCCGCCCGCAGCACCCATTCCACCGGCCCGTACGGATGGCGACTCAGCCACCAGGCGCTGAGCCAGAGCTGGGCGACAAAGGTGACCACGCCGACCGCGATCACCACTGCGGGCGGCACGTCGTCGGCGAGGGCGAGGCCATAGCCGGTGTAGACGAGCATCAGCACGATCGACTGGCCGATGTAGTTGGTGGCGGCCATGCGCCCGGCCGGGGCGAGTAGGGCGGTGTAGCGGCCGAGGCGGGCGGACTGTGCTGCCAGCAGGATCACGGCGACGTAGGCGAACGTCATGGCCGGGTTCACCAGGATCTGGAGGCCGTGGATCACAGCGGGGGCATGCCACCAGGTCATCGTCTCGGCGAAGGTCATCGCCGAGATCGGCAATCCGAGGCCGAGGCCGATCACGAGTGCGCGACGAGACCAGCGGCGCAGTGTGTCCGGGTCCGCGAACAGGTTTCGTTTGCCCGCCGCCATGCCGATCAGGAACATCGCCAGGCTCGGCACGCCCTGACTGAACCAGATCAGCAGCAGGAAAACCGGCGCGAGGGCGGTCTGCGCGGAGAACGTCGAGGCGAAGGTGTCGGTGTAGTCGGCGGAGATCGCGGGCAGGTCGACGAAGTCGCCGAACGCGAGAAGACTGTTTTCTCCCGGCAGGAAGCTCCATGCCGACCAGGTCACATACAGCACCACCCCCACGATCACCGCCGTTCGCGGTCGCAATTCACGCAGCGCGATGAGGACCAGGCACAGGAACGCGTACAGGGTGAGGATGTCGCCGATCCACAGCAGGTAAACGTGTACGAGACCGATCACCATCAGCGCGGCGCACCGTCGGAGCAACCGCCCTACCGGCGAAGCCCCCGCGCGGTGGGCGGCCGCGATCTGCAGCGTGAACGAGTATCCGAACAAAAAGGCGAACAGCAGATAGAACCGCCCGGTGAACAGTGCGTCGACGGTGGCACGCACCAGCAGATCGACGGTGCCCCCGAAGCGCAGCACCGGGTCCTCGCGAGTACCGACCACCGACCACAGCGAGGTCGCCACGATCACATTGGTGATCAGAATCCCGAACAGGGCGAACCCGCGCAGGATGTCGACCTCGGCGATACGCGATCCGGATCGCACTGTGGGCGAGCGTGTTCCGAGTGCGTCTGCCATGAACCGAGCGTACGCACGCCGACCGGTCACATTCGTCCACCGTACGAGCTATTTTCGCCCCCGTACCGGAGTGATCCGCTGTCAGCCCTGCGGCGTATTGACAGCCGGGCCCGAACGACCACCTGAGCAGCCCACGACCGCCACGGTGCCACAATGGAGCACGATCACGCTCGGCAGGGACTCGCAACCACCACGGAGGCGGACATGCAGGCAGTTGTCATCGATGAATTCGGCGAACCGAAGGACGTGCTCACCGCACAGCAGGTGCCGACCCCCGAACCAGGGGAGGGTGAGGTGCGGATCGCGATGTCGCTGTCGCCGATCCACAACCACGATCTGGCGATCATCCGCGGCGTGTACGGCTACCGGCCGCCGCTGCCCGCGATCCCGGGGACCGAGGCCGCCGGTGTCGTCGAGGCGATCGGCCCCGGCGTCGACACCCTCCAGGTCGGGCAGCGGGTAGCGATCGCGGGCGTGCGTGGGGCGTGGGCGGATTCCTTCGTCGCCCGCGCCGCCCAGGCGGTGCCGATGCCGGATTCCGTGCCCGACGAGACCGCCTGCCAACTGCTGGCCATGCCGCTGAGCGCGCTGATGCTGCTCGACGACCTGCGGGTGACGTCCGGTCAGTGGATCGTGGTGAACGCCGCCAACGGCGCGGTCGGTCGACTGCTCAACCTGTTCGCGAAGGAGCGCGGCGTGCGGGTGCTGAGCCTGGTCCGCGGCCAGTCCTCGGCGCAGGCGCTCGAACAGCTCGGCTACGGTCCCGTGCTCGATACCGAGTCGGTGGGCTGGCTCGCCACGGGCGCCGACATCACCGGTGGCGAACCGATCGTGCGCGCCGTCGACCAGGTCAGCGGCCCCGCCGCGGGCGACCTGATGGCCCTGCTCGCCCCGCGCGGTGAGCTGATCTCCTTCGGTGCGCTGTCGGGCAAGCCGCTGATCATCGACACCGGCGCCGTCATCTTCAAACAGGCTGTGGTGAAAGGGTTCTGGGGCCAGCAGCGCAGCTCCGACATCGACCGCGCCGATTACGCCCGGTTGATCACCGAACTCGTCACCCTCGCCGCCGACGGCACCCTGCGCCTCGATGTCCAGGCCGATTTCGCGCTCGACCAGGCCGCCCAGGCCGCCGTGGTCTCCGAAACCCCCGGTCGCAACGGCAAAGTGGTCCTGCACGCCGGAACTCGTTGAGCTCTCGGCCGGGCGATGCGACGAGGCCGCTCTCGCTCGCTCGCCCGGCCGGACTCTTTCCAGTCCCCCAACAGCAGGCGAAATCTCCGCGATCGGCTGTTCCCGCGCGGCGTCAGCGGGCAGGATTCGCCACATGAGGAGCAGCGACGGTCCACCGCCCAACCCCGACTTCGCACAGCTGGTTCCCAGCGTGGTGCTGTCCATGCCCGCCGCCGCCCATTTGGGTTTCCACTTCGGCAAGGTCGAGCTCGGCGATGTCGAGATCGTGCAACCGCGCCGCCGCGAACTGACCCAGCACGACGGCTTCTTCCAGGGCGGAGTCCTCGGCTCGCTCGCCGATTTCGCCGCCGGTTCGGCTGCGGGCACGCTGTTGCCTGTCGGCTGGGTGAACATGACCATCGACTACACCGTGAAGATCCTCGCGCCCGCGAAAGGCCCGACTGTGGTCGCTCGCGGGCGGGTGATCAAGCCCGGCGCGCTGCTCACGATCGCCGCCGCCGATGTGTTCTCAGTGGAGGAATCCGGCGAAGTCCTGTGTGCCACAGCGCTGGTGACGATGCGCAACGTGCGTCTCGCGGCGGCCTGAGCACCGGGAGCGAGTGATCTCATGCCGATCGTCCCCGTCGACGGTGTTCCGATCGCCGTCACCGATACCGGCGCTCCCTCGGGTCGACCCGATGCCGCCACCGTGGTCTTCGGCCACGGATTGTTGTTCGGCGGCTGGATGTTTCGCGCCCAACTCGAGGCACTGCGACGCGACTGTCGGTGTGTCACCCTCGACTGGCGCGGTCAGGGCGATACCCCACCCACCGCCGACGGCTACGACATGGACACCCTCACCGCCGACGCGGTGGGTGTGATCCGCGCTCTCGACGTGGGACCCGTGCACTGGGTGGGACTGTCCATGGGCGGCTTCGTCGGTCAGCGACTCGCCGCCAGGCACGGTGACCTGCTGCGGTCGCTGACCCTGCTCGATACCAGCGCGCGAGCCGAGGATCCCACCAAGATCGGCGAATACCACCGCCTCGCGTGGGCGCTGCGCTGGTTCGGCATCCGCCCCATCGCGGGCCGGGTGGCCCCTCACATGTTCGGCCCCTCCTTCCGGGCTTCCGACACCGGCAAGGAAGTAGTCCGCGAGTGGTCGCGTCGCCTGGCCGGGGTCGACCGCGTCGGTCTGCGCCACGCCGTCCACGGTGTCACCGAACGTGGGGCCGTCGACGACGAACTCGCGGCGATCACCGTCCCCACCCAGATCATCGTCGGCGCCGATGACGCGGCCACCCCCGTTCCGCATGCCCGCCAGATCGCCTCGCTCATCCCGCACGCCCAGCTCCACACGATCCCGGAGTGTGGGCATTCGAGTTCCCTCGAACAACCACAGGCCGTCACCGACCTGCTCCAGAGCTTTCTGGCGTCGATCGAGTCGAGCACGCCGCCGCACACCACCTGACACGCGGTCCGCACCACGAATTCTCGCTTGCCACAAGGCTTTCCGTGCTTTCGTCGGCCGACGTCGATGCGCATCCCGCCCGGCGCGGGTACCGTCGATTCGATGGCCGACCTCACCGCCTCCGCCCCTGTCGAGTCCATCGACGCCGACTTCTTCGACGATCCGCACGCGCAGTACCGCCGGTGGCGCGCCGAGGGTCCCGTGCATCGGGTCCGCTTCCCCGACAACGTCGTCCGCTGGGTGGTCATCGGCTATGCCGAAGCCAAGATCGCGCTCGCCGACCCGCGGTTCCGCAAGGATGTCGTCCGAATCGACGCGATCCTGCACAGCAAGCGCGACACCACGGCGACGGACCCGAACATCGTCGCGCTGCTGAGCCATATGCTCGCCACCGACCCACCCGAGCACACCCGCCTGCGCAAGCTCGTGAACAAGGCTTTCACCAGCCGCCAGGTCGCGTTGCTGCGCCCACGCATCGAACAGATCACCGAGTCGCTGCTGGACGCGATGAGCGAGCGAGACGAGGTCGATCTGATGAGCGAGTTCGCCAATCCCCTTCCGGTGACGGTGATCTGCGAGCTGCTCGGCGTCCCGTTCGAGGATCGCGAGGACTTCCAGGCCTGGACGAAGGCTCTGGTCACCGTGGTCGGTGAGGGCGAGGAGGACGAGCGTCCGGCCGCGTCGGCCGCGATGGTCGGCTATCTCGCGAAACTGGTGCGCACCAAGCAGTCCGAGCCCGCCGAGGATCTGCTGTCCCAGCTGGTGCTCGCCGATGACGAGGGCGATCGGCTCACCGATCATGAACTGGTGTCGATGGCGTTCCTGCTGCTGGTCGCGGGCCACGAGACCACCGTGAACCTCATCGGCAACGGGGTGCTCGCCCTGCTCCGCAATCCCGAGCAGTGGCAGGCCCTGCGCGCCGACCGCACGGGGGTGCCCGCCGCCGTCGAGGAATTCCTGCGTTTCGACGGCCCCGTCGACATGTCCACCGCCCGCTTCACCGCGGAACCGGTCACCCTGGGCGGAGTCGAGATCCCCGAAGGCGAAATCGTCTACGTCGCCCTCTCGGCGGCCAACCGCGACCCCGCCCGCTTCCCCGCCCCCGACACCCTCGCCACCGACACCCCCACCGCGGGCCACCTCGCCTTCGGCCACGGCATCCACTTCTGCGTCGGCGCCCCCTTGGCCCGCGTAGAAGCCGAAATAGCCTTCACCGCCCTGCTCCACCGCTTCCCCCACCTGACCCTGTCCCCCACCGACGACCTCCACTGGCAGACCAGCACCCTCATCCGCGGCCTCCTCGAACTACCGGTCCGCCTGCGCTGACGCGGTCCGCACTGCTGGACAACAATCACAGCCGACACTGACAGTGCCGTTCGCGTCTCGGTAGTGCGTAGACGACTGGACCGATCGACGTTCACTATCGCACCGGCGCGCGCGCCGTAGCGGGCTCGACACTGGGCGCATGGCACGACTGCAGATCGAAGCGGTGTCGAAGAAGTTCGATGCCGAGTACGCGGTGCGCGAGGTGAGTCTCGACATCGCCGATGGTGAATTCATGGTGTTGCTCGGCCCCAGTGGCTGCGGCAAGTCCACGCTGTTGCGGATGATCGCGGGGCTGGAGGAGCCGAGCGCGGGGCGGATTCTCGTGGGTGGCACCGATGTGACGGACGCGGCGCCGCAGCGGCGGGATCTGGCGATGGTGTTCCAGAGCTATGCGCTGTATCCGCATCTTTCGGTGGCCCGCAACATCGGGTTTCCGTTGCGGGCCCGGCGCAGACCACGGGCGGAGATCGCGCAGCGGGTGGCCGAGGTGTCGACGACGCTGGAGATCTCGGCGCTGCTCGAGCGTCGCCCGGTCGCGCTGTCGGGCGGGCAACGGCAGCGAGTCGCGCTGGCGCGCGCCATGGTTCGCGATCCCGGCGCGTTCCTGATGGACGAACCGCTGTCGAACCTCGACGCCAAACTGCGCAGCGCGACCCGCGCCGAACTGATCGCGCTGCACCAGCGCCTCGGTGCGACCTTCCTCTACGTCACCCACGACCAGGTCGAGGCGATGACGATGGCGACGCGCATCGCACTGCTCAACCAGGGCCGCATCGAACAGTGCGGTACCCCGGAGGAGCTCTACGACCGCCCGCGTTCGACCTTCGTCGCCGGCTTCCTCGGCTCGCCCCCGATGAACCTGTTCCCCGCCGTCGTCACCTCGAGCGACGGCCACATGAAGGTGATGGCCGACGGCATCGACGCCGCGCTGGACATCGCCGAGGATTCCGGCGGCGCCACCGCCGTCGTCGCCGGAATCCGTCCGGAACGCCTGCGGATCGACGACACCTCGACCGATGTCCGCGGCCGGGTACGGATGGTGGAGAACCTCGGCAGCGAGGAACTCGTGCACCTCGACTCCGGTCTGTGCGTGCGCGCGGCACGTCCGGCCGGTGTCCGGGTGGGCGAGGACATCGCCTGCCGCGTCGACCCCGCCGACATCCACCTGTTCGACCCCGACACCGGCCTGCGGCTCACGTGGCAAGCACCCCAGCCCCATTCGGACGCGGCCATCGACGCGGCCGCTGTTCCCGTCCCCTGATCTCGGCACCACCCCGATGAGGAGTTCCATCATGAAACGCACACTGCCCGCACTGGGCGTGGCGCTCACCACCGCCCTCGCACTCACCGGCTGCGGCCTCGGCACCACCGGGTCCACCGACACCACCTCCACCGCGCAGATCCCCGAACTGGCTGCCGACCAGCAGGTTTCGATCGTGTTCGAGTCCTACAGCTACGGCGTGGCCGGTGCCTGGACCGACACGTTCAACGCCCTGATCGCCGACTTCAGCGCCAAGCACCCCAATATCAAGGTCACCGCGCAGAAGCCCCAGGGCAACAGCCCCAACCCGGCGACCGACACCGTCTCCAGCATCCAGAACCAGATGGTGGCAGGCACTCCGCCCGATGTCGCCCAGCTCGGCTTCTCCGATCTGGACTTCACCATCAACCAGCTCAAGGCCAAGCCCCTCGACCAGCTGGTCGGCGCGCCGGCGGTGAAGCAGAACTTCGACGGCGCCCGCCACGCGTACGCACCGCGCGCCCGCACGCTCGACGACTGGGACGGCCACACCTATGGCGTTCCGTTCGTCTTCTCCACGCCCGTGCTGTACCTGAACGCCTCGCTGTTCACCGAAGCCGGTCTCGATCCCGCCAAGCCCCCCACCACGTGGGACGAGGTCACCACCGCCGCGAAGGCGATCGCCGACCGCACCGGCAAGGGCGGGGTCTACATCGACTGCCTGACCAAGACCGCCAAGGACTGGTGCTTCCAGTCGCTGGTGCGCTCGAACGGCGGTCGCGTGATCTCCGAGGACCGCAACTCCCTCACCTTCGCCGACGCGCCCGCCGTCGAGGTCGCCAAGATGGCACAGAACCTCGTGAACACCGGCAGTATGCCCAAGCTCAACCAGAAGCAGGGCTACGAGGCATTCGGCCGCGGCGAGATCGGCATGATGCTCGAAACCAGCGCGCTGCAGAGCATTTTCGTCACCGGCGCCAAGGGCAAGTGGGACCTGCGTTCGGCGCCGATGCCCGGCTTCGGCGCCAAGCCGGCCGTTCCGACCAATTCCGGTGCGGGCCTGCACATCCTGTCCAACGATCCCGCCAAGCAGCGGGCCGCGTGGGAACTGATCAAGCACCTCACCAGCGAGGATTCCTACAAGAAGATCGCGCAGAACATCGGCTACCTGCCGCTGCGGACCGGCCTGCTCGAGGAAGCGGGCGGCCTCAAGGAATGGGCCGATCAGAACCCGCTGCTGCGCCCGAACGTGGCGCAGCTGGCCAATATGGAGCCGTGGGTTTCCATGCCGGGCAACAACTATCTGCAGATGCGTGACGGCATGATGGACGCCGTCGAAGCCGTCGTGTTCCAGGGCGCCGACCCGCAGTCGACGCTCACCGCGGCCCGCACCGCGGGCACCGAACTCATGCCGAAGTCATGAGCGAACTCACGATCGTCCAGATCACCGACACCCACTTGCGGCCCGAGGGCGAACTGCTCCACGGCGTCGACACCGCCGCCAACCTGACGGCGGTGCTCGACCGGCTGCGCGAATTCGGGCAGCGCGTCGACGTGCTGATCTTCTCCGGCGATCTCAGCGACAACGGATCACCCGAGGCCTACCGGCGGCTGCGGGCCGCCGTCGAGCCCGTCGCGGCCGACCTCGGCGCCGAGATCGTCTACGCGATGGGCAATCACGACGAACGCACCGCCTTCGGCGTCGAATTGCTCGACCGCGACTCCGTGGACCCTGATCTCCCGCACGATCAGTGCGTCGAGGTCGCGGGAGTGCGGATCATCGTGCTGGACAGCACCACGCCGTTCCAGCACGACGGCAAGCTCGAGCCGGAGCAGCTGACCTGGCTGGCAGGCATTCTGCGCACCCCCGCCCCGCACGGCACCGTGCTGGTGGTGCACCATCCGCCGCTGCGCTCCCCCCTGGCCACCCTCGACTTCCTCCGGCTCAAGGATGCCGAACAGCTGGCTGAGGTCGTCGCGGGCACCGATGTCCGGATGATCCTGTGCGGACACAACCACCTCACCGGCGCGTCGGCGCTGGCCGGGATCCCGGTGTGGATCGGTCCCGCGATGGCCTACCGGGTGGACGCGATGGCACCGGCGGGCAGGCACCGTGGGTTCGTCGGATTCGGGTACAGCCGCATCGACGTCATGGAGTCGACGGTGCTGGCCACCGCGATCGACGCCGCCCCGGCGCCCACGGTCTACGACCGGCCGGAATCGGAGATGCTCGAGCAGATCGCCGCGATCGTCGCCGCCAGGGCGGCGGTGAAGTAGATGTTCGTCATCGATGCGCCGGCCCCGCCGACACCGCCGATCGAGGCGAAACCGGTGCGCCGCCCACTCACCCGACGCCGGGTTGCCCGGTTCGTCGCGCCGTATCTCTACCTGAGTCCGGCACTGTTCCTGCTGGTCGTGTGGACCTATCAACCGCTGGTGCAGGCCCTGCAACTGTCCACGTACTCGTGGAACCTGCTGCCGACGGCTCCGATGACACCGGTCGGTACCGCGAATTACGAACGGCTACTGGATCTTCCGGCGTTCTGGGGCGCTCTCGGGCGCACCGGGACACTGATCCTGGGTCTGCTGCCGTTCACGGTGGTCCTGCCGGTCGTCATCGCGATGGCGAGCAGGCGGGTCACCGGCCGGGCCCGCACGGTCTATCAGGCACTGGTGTTCGCGCCGTTCCTGGTCGCGCCGGTCGCGGCGGCCGCGGTGTGGCGCTGGTTGCTGCATCCGGGGTCCGGTTTCCTCGCCCAGGTCACCGGTTCCGACCGCAACTGGGTGTACGAGACCGCGACCGCGCAGGGCGTGATCATCGCGATCACCGCCTGGCACCTGATCGGCTTCGCGGTGCTCGTGGTGTGGGCGGGGCTGGCCGGAATCAGCGGCGACTACGACGAAGCGGCGAGGGTCGACGGCGCCTCACCCGGTCAGATCCGGCGCTGGATCACGCTGCCGCTGCTCTCGCCCACGGTGCTGTTCCTGGTCCTCACGACCGTATTGCTCAGTCCCACCCTGACTTTCCCGCTCATCGACTCGATGACCCAGGGCGGTCCGGCGCAGGCCACCACCAATATCTACTACCTGCTCTGGGACTACGCCTTCCACAGTTTCGACGCCGGTCTGAGCGCCGCGGCCGGTGTGCTGCTGTTCTTCGGCTTCGGCCTGGTGGCCGCACTGCTGGTCTGGATTTCGGAAAAGGTTGCTGTCCATGACGATTGAACGACTGCGCGGGGTGGGCAGCCATCTGCTTCTCGCCGCGACGGCACTGGTGTGCGTGTTCCCGATCTACTGGCTGTTCGCGACGTCGCTGCGCAGACCGGAAGACGTCACCTCGCTCTCCCCGATCCCGTGGCCGCTGTCGACGGCCAACTACCTCGACGCGGCGCAGAAGGTCGACATCGCCGGTCTGATCGCCAATACGTTCTTCGTCGCGGTGCTCTCGGCGGCAGGCCAGCTCCTCATCGCGCTGCTGGCCTCCTACGCGTTCGCCATCTACACGTTCCCGCTGCAGAACCTGCTGTATCTGGCGTTCGTCGGGGTGTGGCTGGTGCCGTTCCAGGTGACGATGCTGCCCAACTACATCCTGCTCAACCAGCTGGGCCTGATCAACACCCTGATCGGCGTCGTGCTGCCGACGCTGTGTTCGGCGCTGGCGGTCCTGCTGCTGCGCCAGCACATGTCGGCGTTCCCGAAGGAACTCATCGCCGCCGCGAAGATCGACGGGCGCTCGTCGTGGTCGATCCTGTGGACCGTGGTGGTGCCGAATCTGCGGCCCGCACTCGCCGCGCTCGGCATCCTGCTGTTCATCAACGCGTGGAACGAGTACTTCTGGCCCGCGGTCGTCCTGCGTCAGTCCAACAGTGTCCTGCAGCTCGGGCTGCGCAGTTTCATGGGCACCGAAGGCGATCAGTGGGGGCCGATGATGGCGCTGGCCGGCCTCGCCTGCCTGCCGGTGCTGCTGCTGTACCTGGTGCTGCAACGCCACATCGTCAACGCGTTCGTGCGGTCGGGATTGAAGTGAACGACGACCTCAGCCCGTCAAGACCTGGTCGTCGTCCAGGGCAGGTGCCGTGGACGCGAGGCAATCCAGAAACATCGCCACCGCCGGATTCTGCTCGTCGGCCCGCCACACCACGTGCAGATCCAGGGTCGGGACCGGATCGACCAGTTTCAGTGCGACCGCGTCGGTGCTCGCGGTGCCCATACCCGCCGACACCGCCCGTGGCAGCGAGGCGAAACCGACCAGTGGGCGCACCGACACGATGTGGGCGGTGGCGCCCGGATCATCGGCGATATGGGTGATGTTCAACGAGATCCGGGTCTGCGCGGCCGATCGCAGGATCGTGTCGTACATCGCCGGGCACTGCTCACGCGCGAACAGCACGCACTCCTGATCGCGCAGTTCGGCGAACGGCACGTGCGAGCGGTGGGCCCAACGGTGCTGTCGGCCGACCACCGCCACCAGCGGGATCCGGTGCAGCAGACGGCGGTACCGGAAATCGGCGGTGCTCGGGTGGCCGTAGACCATGGCCAGATCGAGGGACCCGTCGGCCAGGGCGGCCAGCTGCGGCCCGGTTCGCTTCTCCCACAACGACACCGAGATGCCGGGGTGGCGGTCGGTCAGCTGGGCCAGCGCCTCGGGCAGCACGTGTTTGCTGGCGGGCAGGTTGTAGCCGATGTTCAGGCTGCCCGCGCGCCCGGCGGCGGTGGCCTTCGCCGCCTTGGCGGCCCGGTCGAGCTGGGCGACGATCTGGCGGGCCTGCAGTTCGAACTCCCGGCCGGCGGGCGTGAGGCGCACCTCGTGCGAGTTGCGCGCGACCAGCTGCACTTCCAGGGATTTCTCCAGCTTCTGTAGCTGGGCGCTCAGGCTCGGCTGGGTCAGATGCAGACGTTGCGCCGCGCGCCCGAAATGCAATTCTTCGGCGAGCGCGATGAACGAGACGAGATGACGGAATTCCATGACGGCGGCTCCTGAAGTCGAACACTCCCACGCTAGCGGCAGCGAACAACACCCCCATGAATCCCGGGCGCCCGGCAATGACCATCCGCATTGCCGGGCGGTGAAGATCAGGAATTCGGACCGGTGACCACGGCGTAGGCGAAACCGTCCCACCCTTTGGCGCCGACGGTCTGGATGACGGTCGCATCGACGCTCGGTTCGGCGGCGAGCAATTCGATCAGGTCGCGGCTGGCCCGCGCGTTCGGGTCCTCGGTCTGCTCGTCGGCCACCGCGCCCGCGCGCACCACATTGTCGACGATGATCACCGAGCCCGGATGGGTCAGGCGCAGCGCCCACTGGACGTAGTTGGAGTTGTTGACCTTGTCGGCGTCGATGAAGACCAGATCGAACGGCTCGGTCAGATCCTCGGCGACGCCGGGCAAGTTGTCCAGAGCCGCGCCGACCAGGATCTCGACACGATCGCCCACCCCCGCCCGGTCCAGGTTCTCGCGGGCGACCTTCGCGTGGCGTGGTTCGAATTCGAGAGTGACGACGAGGCCGCCGTCGCCGACCGCGCGCGCCAGCCACTCGGTGCTGTACCCGCCGAGCGTGCCGATCTCGAGCACCCGGCGCGCTTTCGCGGTGCGGGCCAACAGGTTCAGCAACTTTCCCTGAGGTGGGGAGACATCGATGGCGGGCAGTCCCGCGTCGGCGTTGGCGGTGAGCGCGGGCACACCCTCGTCACCCACGAGGGTGGTGACGATATAGCTGTCGACATCGGTCCAATCGTTGGTCGTCATATCGGCAGTCTGCCACCGAGCGCGGCCCGACACCGGCAACGCCCGGGCGATGAGCGCCGGGGTGGCCTAGCCCACCCCGGCGCCGGTTCAGAAAAGGAAGTAGCGCTGGGCCATCGGGAGTTCGGTGGCGGGTTGCTCGGCCCAGACTTCGCCGTCGATGCGGACAGTGAAGGTGTCAGGGTCTACTTCGATGCGGGGCATGGCGTCGTTGTGGGGCATGTCAGCCTTGGTGACGCGGCGAGCGTTCTTGACCGGCACCAGCTTTCGGCGCACGTTCAAGCGGTTCGCGAGGCCGTCGTCGATGGCCTGCTCGGAGACGAAGTGCAGCGAGGTGGCCGCGGCGGCGGGGGCCGCGGCGCCGAACATGGGGCGCGGAAGTACCGGCTGCGGGGTGGGGATCGAGGCGTTGGCGTCGCCCATCGCGGCCCAGGCGATCATGCCGCCCTTGAGGACGGCGTGCGGGCGGACGCCGAAGAACGCGGGCTCCCACAGCACCAGATCGGCGAGTTTGCCGACTTCGATCGAACCGATCTCGTCGTCGAGCCCGTGCGAAACCGCCGGGCAGATCGTGTATTTGGCGATGTAGCGCTGCACGCGGGCATTGTCGGCCGCGCCGTCGCCGGGCAGGGCGCCGCGGCGGCGCTTCATCACGTGGGCGGTCTGCCAGGTGCGCATCACCACCTCGCCGATGCGGCCCATCGCCTGGGAGTCCGAGCCGATCATGGAGATGGCGCCGAGGTCGTGCAGGAGGTCTTCGGCGGCGATGGTGGACGGGCGGATCCGTGATTCGGCGAAGGCCAGGTCCTCGGGGATCGACGGACTCAGGTGGTGACACACCATCAGCATGTCGAGGTGCTCGTCGAGGGTGTTGACGGTGTGTGGCCTGGTGGGGTTGGTGGAGCTGGGCAGCACGTTCAGATGTGAAGCGACAGTGATGATGTCGGGCGCGTGACCGCCGCCCGCACCCTCGGTGTGGTAGGCGTGGATGCCGCGGCCCGCGATGGCGGCGAGGGTGTCCTCGACGAAGCCCGCCTCGTTCAGCGTGTCCGAGTGCAGCGCCACCTGCACGCCCGCCGCGTCGGCGACAGTCAGGCAGGCATCGATCGCCGCGGGGGTGGAACCCCAGTCCTCGTGCAACTTGAAACCCGATGCGCCGCCGCGCAATTGCTCCCACATCGATTCGTGGCTGACCGTGTTGCCCTTGCCGAGCAGCACGATGTTCATCGGCCAGTGATCCAATGATTCCAGCATCCGCGCCAGATGCCAGGAGCCCGGCGTGACGGTGGTGGCCTTGGAACCCTCGGCGGGGCCGGTGCCGCCGCCGATGAGGGTGGTGATGCCGCCGCCGAGCGCTTCGTCCATCAGCTGCGGGCAGATGAAGTGGACGTGACAGTCGATGGCGCCCGCCGTGAGAATGCGGCCGTTACCCGCGATGATCTCGGTCGACGGACCGACGACCAGGTCCCGGTGCACGCCCGACATCGTGTCGGGATTACCGGCCTTGCCGATGCCGCAGATCCGGCCGTCGCGGATGCCCACGTCGGCCTTGATGATGCCCCAGTGGTCGATGATGACGACACCGGTGATGACAGTGTCGGGGGCGCCGTCGGCACGAGTGGCGCGCGACTGACCCATCGACTCGCGCAGTACCTTGCCACCGCCGAACACCGCTTCCTCGCCGGCGAGACCCGGTCCGCCACTGCGGTCTTCGGTGATCTCGATGAGCAGGTCGGTGTCGGCCAGGCGAATACGGTCACCGGTGGTCGGCCCGAACAGTTCGGCATAGCGGGCGCGGCTCAGTTCGGTCATCGACTCTCTTCCGGACGTCGCGGTGAATTATCTGCATCCAACTGCCCCGGCGGGTTCATGCTGATGCCGTGGACCTCACGGGTTCCGCCGAGCGGAACCAGCGAGATCCGCTGCGGCAGACCGGGTTCGAAACGCACTGCGGTACCGGCCGGAATATCGAGCCGGTGCCCGTAGGCGGCCTCGCGGTCGAACTCCAGCGCGGCGTTGGACTGCGGGAAGTGCACATGACTGCCCACCTGAACGGGACGGTCACCGGTATTGACCACCTCGAGCTCGACGCGCACCGCGCCCGCGTTCAGCTCGATCGTGCCCTCGGCACAGAGATATTCACCGGGAATCATGCGCGTCGCCTATCCGATCGGGTGGTGCACGGTGACGAGCTTGGTCCCATCGGGAAACGTCGCCTCGACCTGCACGTCGTGAATCATCTCGGGCACCCCGTCCATCACGTCCGCACGGGTGAGCACCGACCGCCCCGAGGACATCAGTTCCGCCACGGTCCGCCCGTCCCGCGCCCCCTCGAGCACATGATCGGTGATCAACGCGATCGACTCGGGATGGTTCAGCTTCAGCCCCCGCGCCTGCCTCCGGCGCGCCAGCTCGGCCGCATAACTCAGCAGCAACCGTTCCTGCTCGTGCGGCGACAGGCGCATGCGTTCTCTCCTCGGCGGGTCGTGGTCGGTGAGCGACATTCTGGCACGTCCCGCGTTCACACGGCGACCGCCGCCGAGCACGACCGGGCACGACCCCGAGGTGGTTAACGAGATGTTAACGAAGGGCGCATCACTCGGCCAGAAAGCGCCCGCGTCACCGACGGAGCGCCAGCCACGCCCGCTCCGCTTGGCCAACGCCCCCGCGAATATCCGCTGGAATGCACCATCGCGCGCCCGTACCGTCGCATCTATGAACGAATGGACCGGCCTGCTCAACGTGGTCGATGTGGAAGCCACCTGCTGGGCCGGAGACCCACCGGCCGGGCAGACCAACGAGATCATCGAGATCGGGGTCACCGTGGTCGATCTCGCCACCCGAACCAGGGTGAGCAAACACGGGATCATCGTGCGGCCGACCCGGTCCACGGTGAGCGAATTCTGCACCGAGCTCACCACGCTCACCCAGGAGCAGGTCGATCAGGGTGTCGAGTTCGGTGAGGCGTGCCGCCTACTGGGGAGCGAGTTCGCGGCGGGCACGCGGCCGTGGGCGAGCTGGGGCGATTACGACCGCAAGCAGTTCCGCACCCAGTGCGCGGCGACCGGCGTCGAGTACCCCTTCGGCCCCGAGCACACCAACGCCAAACAGGTGTTCGCCGAGTCCTACGACCTGCGTCGACGACCGGGCATGGACCACGCGCTGCGAATCGCCGACATCCCCCTCGAAGGCACGCACCACCGTGGCGACGACGACGCGTGGAATATCGGCGCGCTGGTCGTGGATGTCCTCGGCCGTGGTGGTTGGCGGGTCACCACCGTCGACTGACGCGCAGTCCCGCCCTGTCGTGGACTGCGGCCCGCCACGAACGCCGAATCTGCATTCGAACCCCTCAGCCGTGACCCGTCGTTCGGACCGGTAATGCCGCGCGCCCAGCACCAGAGCGTCGAGTCGGGTGAAGTCGGCCCGAACGGATTCGATCGCGGTGCGGGTCTCGGCGATCGAGCTCAGATCGGCCCGTACGAAGTGCGCGCACAGTGACAACAACGTGCTTCACGGGAAGTCATCAGCGTCGTTCAGTGAATTGAACCGACAGGTTCACACCAAGGAAGTTCTCACCAGGGCGCTAGGCGGCGAGGTTCTGGAGGCGGACCTGGCCACGGGCGACAGTGCGACCATCGGCGTCGGTGATGACGACGACCCAGAGTTGCTGGCTACGGCCGCGGTGAATCGGGGTGGCCTCGCCGGTGAGGACGCCCTCACGGACGGCGCGCAAGAAATCGGTGTTGTTGTTGACGCCGACGACCGATCCACGCTCGCCGAACCAGACGCCGCCGCCGACGCTGGCGAGGGTTTCGATGATGGTGCAGTAGACGCCGCCGTTCTGGATACCGGCGGGCTGGTGCAGCTCCGGGCGCACCGTCCATTCACCGCGCACCCGGTCGGGGGTGACCTCGGTGTAGCGCAGGCCGATGAGATCGGTGAAGGTGCCTTCGCTGGCCTTGGTCATCAACTCGGGGGTGACATCGGCCAGGGACAGGGGCGTTTCGCTCATATGGTCCGGTTTACACCATCCGAAAACCTGCGCGGCAGCCGGTAAGACGTAGCGGCGAGCTCCGCTCGAAAACGGAGCCCGCCGCGGCAGGATGGCGGAGTCGACCGCAGCCCTCGGGACCACCGGCTCATCCGTACGCCGAGATCAGAGTAGGTCAGGCTTACCTAAGTAGTCAAGTCCCTGCCGTTCCGCGGCCGACGATTCGTCCGCGAACGACACCACCGGGTCACCGAGTACGCCCGGCGCGCACAGTCACTGAAGGGTCGTCAGACCGCGCCGCGCTGGCACGAATCGATCCTCGGCATGTGACGCGCCGGTAGCCGCGCCCAGGGCTTGCTCAACACGATCGCAATACTCCATGATCGCTGTACCTCCTATGTTTCCGAGGCTTGTGTCGATGGTGAAAGCTCATGTTCTGGGCGTACGACGACCAGGGGTGGGCGCGGCGAGAGAGGCAAGATTTCGTGAGTAGTAGTCGTATTCCCCGGTGGGCCGTGCAGGCGGCGATGTGTGTGGCCGTGGTCGGGGCCGCGGTCGCAGCACCCGTACAGGCCGAACCACTGTGGCCCGGCGGGCCCGATGTGCCCGGCGTGCCCGCCATCGTTCCCGCGCCGCCGCCGGAGCCCGTGGTGGCACCGTGCAGCGAGAAAGCGCGTGCGTGCCTGCAACTGTCGACCAATAACGCGTGGTTGATGGACAACGGCAAGGTCACCTTCGGGCCCAGCCCGATGTCGCACGGCCGTCCCGGCTACGAAACGCCCCCCGGGGTGTTCAAGGTGGCGTTCAAGAAGCCGTTCCACTGGAGCACCCTGCACAACGCCCCCATGGAATACGCGGTCTTCTTCAACGGCGACATCGCTTATCACATCGGACCCACCGAGGAGCAGTCCCACGGCTGCATCCGTTTGACCCCGGAAGGCGCGAAGGCGCACTACGAGTGGCTGGAACCGGGCGACATCGTCGAAGTTGTTCCCTGAGTTCTGTTTCGAGGAAGGGGAGGCCGGCTACCGGCCTCCCCTTTTTGCGTCACCGAGGTGGTCAGGGCGTCGAAGAGCCAGAGTTGGGCGGCGCCGGTGGTAACGGCGGCACCGGTGAAAGTTGTTGTCAGGTGCCAATATCGGCGGACTCGGCGATCTGCACCCGCGGCGTCGGTGAGGAGTTGGCGGCGGAAGGTCGGGGTGTCGCGGCGTCCGCGGGCGGTGGCGTGGATGCCGACGTAGTGGTCGAGTTCCGCGCCCGGATAGGGTCGGCGGCCCGCGGCGACGAGGGGCGCGACGGCCACGCAGGCATCGGCTACGTCGAACAGTAGGCGGCGTTCGTCGCGGGTTCCGGGGGTGCCGCGGTGGCGGATGGTGTCGTTCACGGCGGTGGCCATGTCCGGGTTCGATACGGCGGCAATCAGTTCCGCGTAAGCGACGAGGTGTTCGGGGTGTGCGTCGGCGATCAGTTCGGGGACGTTCATGCTGAGGAATCCGTCGATGGCCGAGGTCGGTAGCGGCGCGAGTTGGCGGCGCCAGAACGCGACCAGCACGTCGTGGGCAGCACGCGGATCGACCACGGCGGCAAGCAGATTCAAGTGTTCGCTGTGCCTGTCGGGGGCTGCCGATTCGACGGCGCGCAGTAGCGCCCGGCGACGGTTCAGTGCGTCGAGTTCGTAGTCGACAGCGACCCGTTCGGCGGTGATCACCTCCGCGATCGACCGGGTGCCGTCCAGAACGTCTTCGATCGCCGCGAGTCCGATGCCGAAGGAACGCAACCGGCGCAACAGCACGAGTCGATCGACCGCACCGGGTTCGAACACCCGGTGACCGGTGGGCGAGCGCGCCGCATCCAGCAGGCCCGCATCGCAGTAGTACCGGACCGTTCGCACCGCGACGCCGGTGCGGGCGGCGAGCTCGCCGATCGTCAGATATGTGATGTGGGTCACTTTCCCTGGCACCTCCACCTCGGTGGAACTCCTACGGTACCGAGGACGCCCACGCGAAGGAGACTCGACGATGACCGGACACGACACGATGAACGACACGATCTGGCAGGCGGTGGCCGAGGAGCGCGCCACCCTGGTCGCCTTGCTGCGCGAGCTGCCCGAATCGGCGTGGGACACCGAGACATTGTGCGAGGGGTGGCGCGTTCGCGACGTCGTGGCCCATCTCGTGTTGGCCACCCGGGTCACCATCGTCTCCTTGGTGGTGAACCTGATCCGCGCTCGCGGCAATACCGACCGTCTCATCCACGACACCGCCGTTCGGCTCGCCGATCGAACATCGACCGCCGAGTTGCTCGCCGCACTGCACGCCACGATCGACTCCAGGGCCATCCCGATCGGCACCACACCGATCGACCGCCTGATGGATCTGCTGGTACACGGGCAGGACATCGCCGTCCCGCTCGGAATCGAGCGGGTGATGCCGACGGCGGCGGCGCAGCTGTCGCTGGAGCGGGTCTGGACGAGAGGGGCACCGTTTCACGCGCGGACTCGACTCACCGGATACGCCCTCGCCGCGACCGATACCGGGTGGACGGCCGGTGCGGGTACCACGGTCAGCGGCACGGCCGCAGAACTACTCATGATCGTCACCGGCCGCACCACTCCCGAAAACTAGTGACCACTGAAATACACAGCGGTACTGCCGCATTCGGCAATGCAGTAGGCGACCCGAGGAGGATCGACAGCGTCGCGGACCGAATGGCGCGGAGATACGTCACTCGGATACAGAGCGGAAGAGTGAAACACCAGCTTGCCACACTTCCCCGGCGGGAGATAAGTTACCGGGATCACATTCGAAACCGCCGGTAATGACCACCTGAACAGGCTCGCAACACGATGAAGAACGTAATGCTCCGCGCGATCATCTCGGCCGTCTGTGCCGTGGCAGTCGCCTCGACGCCCGTCTTCGTAGACGCCACGGCATCGGCCGCCCCCGGCGCGCGGCTGGTGAGCCGGACGCAGGCCGACCGGGTCGCCGACATCAGCGTCTACTCCCCCGCGATGGATCGCACGATCGCGTTGCGGGTGCTGCAGCCGAGCGACACCTCGACGCCCGCACCGACGTTGTATCTGCTCAACGGCGCGGGCGGCGGCGAGGATTCGGCCAATTGGCCGGGTCAGACCGATGCCGGCGGGTTCTTCGCCGACAAGCATGTCAATGTCGTCATCCCGATGGAAGGCGCGTTCAGTTATTACACCGACTGGCGGCGACCGGACACGGGCCTGGCGAAGAACCTCGACAACAACGGCAACAACATGTGGACGACGTTCCTCACCGAGGAGCTGCCGCCCGTGATCGACGCGGCCTTCGGCACGAACGGCGTCAATTCCCTGGCCGGTATCTCGATGGCGGGAACCTCGGTCCTCGATCTCGCGATCCAGGCGCCCGAGCTGTACCGCAGCGTCTCCGCCTACAGCGGCTGCGCGATGACCAGCGATCCGATCGGCCGCGCCTTCGTCTCCCTCGTGGTGCGGATGGGCGGCGGGAACACCGAGAACATGTGGGGTCCCGATAACGACGCCGCATGGCGCGAGCACGATCCCTACGTGCAAGCCCATCGGTTGCCGAATATTCCGATCTACATCTCCGCGGGCACCGGATTGCCGGGTCCACACGACACGCTGTCGAATCCGCGCGTGCACATCAGCGGCAAGAACCCGACGTCGATTCTGACGAATCAGATGCTCGTCGGCGGCGGCATCGAAGCCGCGACGGCCTATTGCACGGCGAATCTGGCACAGCGGACGCGAGAACTCGGCCGCACGAACATCACCTACAATATCCGCCCGACCGGCACTCATTCCTGGGGCTATTGGGAGGACGACCTCCACGCCTCATGGCCGATGATGGCGACAGCCCTCGGCCTACCATGAAACCCTGGTGATCGCCTGTCCGAGTAGCGCTCTCGTCAGCGCTGCAGGCAACTGCTGCGGCGAACCGGGAGGCCGCCTTCCTCGAACGCGCCGAGCAGGAGTTGTCCGCGCCGCGCCCCCGCGGACACGTCGGCGCGCGCCAGATCGGGGACGTAAGTCGCTGCGCCGATGATGGATTCACCGACCAGGGTCCAGAAACGGCGAGCGGGCAGACCGGAGCAGCGGGTGAGAACCGACTGCAACGGGATCAGCGAGGAGGCACAGCGGTGGGCGAGCCAGACCGCCATGGCGGCTTCGCAGGGGAAGGCGACCGCGCCGGGTTCGGGGTCGCAGTCGACGACGCGAATCCTGGTGTCGGTCAACCCCGCCCAGTCGATGCCGCCGTCGTTGTCGTGGTGGATCCACAGGTTGTCGCGGCCGGGGTCCCAGGCCTGCGCGTCCATGACGAACAGGGCGGTGACCCGACCCGCGACGGCGTGGATGAGCGCGGTGGCCACCACTTCGGCGGCGATCTCGTCATTGATCATTTCCGCGGCGTGACGTCGGTACATCAGTTCGACGCGGCCCTCCGAGAGCCCGTTGGGCACATGCCACCATCGCCGTTTGCCCTGCCCGCTCATCGCCGCGACGGCATACACGCGCGGATGCTCGGGTTGCAGCGATTGCAACCTGGCACAGGCGCGGTCGAACACGGCGGTGGTGCGGGAAGTGGCGGTGGTGACGGGCTCGGACATCGAACCTCCTCGAACGTTGGTTCCCGTGACGATGATGTCTCGGAACATAGGTTAGGCTTACCAGACTTCACAAGTCATGTCCGGTTTCGAGGCAGGAGAAGTTCGTCGCCGTGATCCACCCTGGCACCGTCAGACGTCGTCGTCTGACCGGGCTTCTGCTGCTCGTTGTCTTGCTCACCGTGGCGGTGGTGGCGAGCATTGCCATCGGCACCCGCTCGCTCGCACCCACCACGGTGTTCGACGCCGTCACACACGCCCTCGGCTGCGTCGGCGGCCCGTTCCACTGCCCGGCCCGCTCCACCGCCGAGGAAATCGTGCGTGAGCTGCGTCTGCCGCGCACCGCATTGGCCCTGTTCGCCGGAGTGGCGTTGGGCGTCGCGGGCGCGCTCATCCAGGGGTATACCCGGAATCCGCTCGCTGATGCCGGATTGTTAGGACTGAATGCGGGCGCCGGTTTTCTCGCGGCGCTGAGCATCTTCCTGTTCGGGTTCACCGCACCCGCGCAATACATCTGGTTCGCCTTCGCCGGGTCGGCGATCGCGGGGGTGATCGTGTTCGGAGTCTCCTCGATCGGCGGGGGCAAGGCGAGTCCGCTGAGCCTGATCCTGGCCGGCGCGGCGGTGACCGCCTTCCTCCAGGCGATGACGAACGCGATCATCGTGCTCGACAACGCGGCGCTCGATACCTATCGGTTCTGGGTGGTCGGCAATGTGGCCGGGCGCGAAGCGGAAGTGTTCTGGGAGGTTCTGCCGTTTCTGGTGGTCGGCGTCGGCATGGCCGTGGCCGCGGCACCCAGCCTGAATCTGCTGAGCCTCGGTGACGATGTCGCCCGCGGACTCGGCGTCGACGTCACCCGGGCGCGGGCCTTCGGCCTGTTCGCGGTGGTGCTGCTCAGCGGCGGGGCGACCGCGGCGATCGGGCCGATCGCGTTTCTGGGGCTGGTGGTTCCGCACATGGCGCGGACCATCACCGGACCGGACAACAAGTGGCTGATCCCCTATTCCGGGCTGCTCGGCGGCCTGCTGCTGCTCGTCGCCGACGTCGTCGGACGGGTGATCGCGCGGCCCGGTGAACTCCAGGTCGGGGTGATGTTGGCCGCGATCGGCGCGCCGTTCTTCATCGCCCTGGTGCGTCGTAAGAAGTTGGTGTCGCTGTGAGTGAGGTCGAGATGGACAAGGCCGCCGACCAGGTGGCCGCCGAACCCGCGCACGCCGACCGAACGGATCGAGCGGTGACCGAGCTGCGCAAGGTGCGCCCCGCGCTGCGGGTCGGGCCGGTGTCGTTGGTGCTGCGGCCGGTCGTGTTCGGCATCGTGCTGGCGCTGGTGGTCACGGTGTTCGCACTGTTCTGCCTGGACATCGCGGTAGGCGATACCCATATCCCCCTGGGTCGCGTACTCGACGTGCTCGGCGGCGGCGGCACCCGATCGCAGCGCTTCATCATCATCGAATCGCGATTGCCGCGTGCGCTGACAGCCGTGGTCGTCGGGGCTGCGCTCGGCTTGTCGGGCGCGCTGATGCAGTCGATCCTGCACAACCCACTGGCCGGGCCGGACGTGCTCGGCATCACCACCGGCGCGAGCGTCGGCGCCGTCGCGGTGCTGGTCGGCAGCGGTGGTGCGACCACCGGACTGCTCGCGACCGTCGGAGCCCCGATCGCCGCGCTGACCGGCGGCCTGCTGACCGCGGTCGTCATCTATCTCCTGGCCTGGGGTCGTGGGGGCAGCGGCGAACACGGCGTCACCGGATTCCGGCTCGTACTCATCGGCATCGGCGTGAACGCGGTCCTGTTGTCGGTGATCAGCTGGCTGCTCACCCGCGCCAGCCTGACCGATGCCGCCCGTGCCCAGCTCTGGCTCACCGGCTCGCTCAACGGCGCCGATATGTCGAGGGTCGTGCCCGCTGTCATCGCCCTGTCGGTGGTGACCGTGGTGTCGCTGGTGTCGGCGCGCACGCTGGCCGCGCTGCGCCTCGGCGAGGACTCGACCCGGGTGCTCGGTGTGCGGATCCAGTCGCAGCAGGCACTGCTCATCGGCGCGTCGGTCGTGGCCGCCTCGGTGGCGACCGCCGCCGTGGGGCCGGTCGGATTCGTCGCCCTCGCCGCACCACAGATCGCGAGAATGGCGCTGCGGACCGCGGGCGAGCCCCTGATCGCCTCGGCGCTGACGGGCGCCGCTCTGGTCGCGGGCGCCGACGTCGTCTCGCGCGCGCTACTGCCCGTCGACCTGCCGGTCGGTATCGTCACAGCCGCGCTGGGTGGACCGTTCCTGCTCTACCTGCTCGTCCGCATGAATCGGAAGGCCACGCTCTCATGACCAGCCCCGCCCATCGCCTCGGCGCCGACGCCGTGTCCCTCGGCTACGGCGAACGGGTGATCGTCGACGAGCTCAGCCTCGACATCGCGCCCGGCGTGGTCACCACCGTCATCGGACCCAACGGCTGCGGCAAGTCGACACTGTTGAAGTCACTGGGCAGGCTGCTTCGCCCGCGCGAGGGCCAGGTGGTGCTCGACGGCAAGGCCATCTCGTCGATGAAGACCAAGGACGTGGCCAGGGTGATCGGCATGCTGCCGCAGACACCGGTCGCGCCCGAAGGACTCACGGTCGCCGACCTGGTCGCGCGTGGGCGTCATCCGCATCAGTCCTGGTTGCGGCAGTGGTCGGCCGACGACGAGACCGAGGTCGCCGCCGCGCTGGCCCAAACCGGCATCGCCGACCTGGCCGACCGCACCCTCGACGAACTCTCCGGCGGCCAACGTCAGCGGGCCTGGATCTCCATGGCGCTGGCCCAGGGCACCGACATCCTGCTGCTCGACGAACCCACCACCTACCTCGATCTCGCGCACTCGCTCGAGGTCCTCGACCTCGTCGACCGGCTGCACGCCGAGTACGGGCGCACGGTGGTGATGGTGCTGCACGATCTCAACCTCGCCATCCGCTACAGCGACGAGCTCGTGGTCATGCGCGCGGGCCGGATCGTCGCGCGCGGTAAACCGGCCGACATCGTCACCACCGACCTGCTGGCCGAGGTGTTCGGGCTCGAGGCCACGGTGCTCACGGATCCGGTCTCGGGGCGGCCGATGGTCGTCCCGATCGGCACCCGACATGTGTACGGCGCGGCCGACTATGACGAATGACACACAGCAAACACTCCGTTACGACAATCTGTAGTACGCATGTTTGTCGTTGAGGCCGTAAAATCGGTGGGATGGCAGGTCTCGGCGAACTCGAAAAAGCGGTCATGGACCAGTTGTGGTCGGCCGATGAGCCACTGACGGTGCGGCAGGTCCACGAAGCGCTGGCCGCGCGGCGCGAGCTCGCGTACACCACGGTGATGACGGTGCTCCAACGACTGGCGAAGAAAGATCTGGTCGTGCAGCGACGCGACGATCGCGCCCATCGATACGCACCGGTTCACACCCGCGACGAACTCGTCGCGAGCCTGATGGTCGACGCCTTGCAACAGGCCGACGCCGCAGGTAGTCGGGCTGCGGCGCTGGTGCATTTCGTGGAGCAGGTCGGCAAAGACGAGGCCGATGCCCTGCGCGAGGCACTCGCCAAGCTCGAATCCGACGAAAACAGCGGCTAGACTCCCTGGCGGCTCTCACAATGGAGTGAGCGCCCCTGGCCCCACAACGCAGTGAGCAGAGTCGATGAACGCAACCGCGGCAGTCTTTGCTGGTCTCGCCTTGCTTCTCGCAGGGCCGGTACCAGCGCTGCTCAGTCGCGCTACCTGGGTGCACCGCAGCCCGCGCGCGGCACTGGTGTTGTGGCAGGCGATCGCCTTGGCCGCCGTGCTCAGCGCCTTCGGATCCGGGCTCGCCATCGCCAGCCTGCTGCTCGTACCCGGCCCCGACGGTAGGCCGACCACCTCGCCCACCCAGGAGATCGACGCGCTCGGTCTGCCCCTGTGGACGCTGTATGTGCTGGTCTTCGCGCTGACTTTGATGGTCGGCGCCCGGCTGATGTTCTCGATCGTGCGAGTCGGTGTGCACACCCGGCGCCGCCGTTCCCGCCATCGCATGTTGGTCGACCTGCTCGATCAGAGCGGCCCGGTGCGCCGCGCCGCCGATATCCGCGTGCTGGCCGCCACCGAACCCATCGCCTACTGCCTGCCTGGCCTACGCCAGCGGGTCGTGATCAGCGAAGGCACGCTCACCAACCTCGACGACTCCGAGGTCACCGCCATCGTGAGCCATGAACGCTCGCATCTACGCGCACGCCACGATCTGGTGCTCGAGGCGTTCACGGCCGTCCACGAGGCGTTTCCCCGGGTGGTCCGCAGCAAGGCCGCGCTCGGCCAGGTGAAACTGCTGATCGAACTGCTCGCCGACGACTCCGCCGTGAAGGTGACCGGCCCCAAGCCCCTCGCCCGCGCTCTGATCGCCTGTGCCAAGTCCACCGCTCCGCAGGGCGCGCTCGCGGCGGGCGGACCGAGCACGCTCATCCGCATCCAACGGCTCGCGAGCACCACCGGAGACGTGAGAGTCGCCACCGCCGCCTACCTCGGCTCGGCCGCGATTCTGGTAGTGCCGACACTGGCCGTCGCGGTGCCGTGGCTGCAGGAACTCAACCGGCTCTTCCACGGCTGACCTGGCGATCAGCCACCACCGCAGCTCCGCGTTCGCGACGCGCCGACCACGCTGTCGGTCGGCGTCTCACAGCGGAACAAAGGTTGCCACAACCGCCGACCTGACCAGCCTGTTTACCCACCCGAGGCCGAACACGCCTATCCTGGGAGACCGGTCCTTCCTGCTGGGCCGCACCCCGCTCACGCCGAAGCGCGTATTCGGGTAATCGGCGCCGACCATCGTTCGGCGCGATTCGCAGCCCAACGAAAGGCCACCTTGACCAACTCTGCCGTGCCCAACGAACCGACCTTCGCCGAACTCGGCCTGCCCGTCGAACTGGTGCAGACCCTGCGCAACGCGGGCATCGACAAGCCCTTCCCCATCCAGGCCGCCACGATCGGCGACGCCCTCGCCGGGCGCGACGTGCTCGGCCGCGGCCCGACCGGCTCGGGCAAGACCCTGGCCTTCGGCCTGCCGATGCTGACCCGCCTGGCCCAGGGTTCGCCCTCCAAGCCGGGCCGCCCGCGCGGTCTCGTGCTGGTGCCGACCCGCGAACTCGCGACCCAGATCGAGAAGGCCCTCGAAGAGGCAGCCCGCGCGCTGGGCCTGCGCGTGGCCTCCGTCGTCGGTGGAGCGCCGATCAAGCGTCAGGCCGATCGCCTGGCGCGCGGTGTCGACCTGCTCATCGCGACCCCCGGCCGCCTCGACGACCTGATCAAGCAGCGCAACGCCGACCTGTCGGACGTGTCGATCACCGCGCTCGACGAGGCCGACCACATGGCCGACATGGGCTTCCTGCCCCAGGTCACCCGCCTGCTGGACCGCACCCCCAAGCAGGGCCAGCGACTGCTGTTCTCGGCCACCCTCGACGGTGACGTGGACAAGCTGGTCAAGCGCTACATGCACAACCCGGTGACCCACTCGACCGCGCCCGCCGAGGCGTCGGTCAGCACCATGACCCACCACCTGCTCTACGTGCGCGACAAGAACATCAAGCGCACCGTGGCCACCGAGATCGCCGCGCGTGAGGGCCTGACCATCATGTTCGTGCGCACCAAGCACGGCGCCGACCGCCTGGCCAAGCAGCTGCGCGGCTCCGGAGTCGACGCGGGCTCGCTGCACGGCGGCAAGGCCCAGAACAACCGTGTGCGTACCCTGGCGGCCTTCGCCGACGGGTCGGTGCCGGTGCTGGTCACCACCGATGTCGCCGCGCGCGGCATCCACATCGACGGCGTCTCGCTGGTCGTGCACTTCGACCCGCCCGCCGAGCACAAGGCCTACCTGCACCGCGCGGGCCGCACCGCGCGCGCCGGTGAAGACGGCGTCGTGGTCACCCTCGTCACCGACGAGGAGCGCAAGGACGTCGCCGCGATGACCCGCAAGGCGGGCGTGCGGACCGACGGTGTCGACGTTCGCCCCGGCGACCGGAACCTGGTGGAGATCACCGGCGCCCGCAAGCCCAGCGGTATCGCACTGGCCGCCCCGGTCGCACCCGCGCAGCCGACTCGGTCGGCGACCGGCGGCGGGCGCACCCGTCGTCCGCGCACCGGTGGCGCACCTGCCGCCGAGGCGGGACGTGGTGGCGCTCCGCGTCGCGAGCGTCCGGCACATGAGTCGCGTACCCGCAAGCCCGCGGGGGCCGGTGGACACGCCCGCAGTGGCGACACGCCGACAAATTCTCGTCGTCGCGCCGCGCGTCCGGCCTCTCCCGCCGTGACCCGCAACCGCACGGCAAACTGAGTTGTCGCGTGGCCGAACCGATTACGGTTCGGCCACGCGTCTGTTTCCGGGTGCGGCGAACACCGCGACTTCCCGTCGTGCATCAGCGCCCAGCAGGGCCGGATCCCGCACACTGACCCCGTGACGAACCATGAGATCGCCACCATCGTGTGCGCGCTGATCGCGGCCATGTTGATCGCGGTGGGCGCCGTAGCCCAGCAGCGGGCGGCCGCGGCGGTGCCCGAAGACGCGTCCCTCGTCGGCGGTCTGCTCCGCAGCCCACGGTGGTGGTCCGGAATCGTCGGCGATGTCGGTGGATACGGGATGCAGGTTCTCGCGCTGACCTTCGGCGCGGTGCTGGTGGTGCAACCGATCCTGGTGAGCGCCTTGGTGTTCGCGCTCCCGCTGTCGGCGCGACTGAACGGGCAGCGGATCACCGCGCGTGCCGCCACGATCGCCCTGATCCTCGTCACGGCGCTCGTGCTGTTCCTGATCGTGGGCGATCCGACCGCGGGCGAGGACACCGCGCCCTTCCGAGAGTGGTTGGTGCCCTTGGTGATTCTGCTCGGCGTCGTCATGGCCGCGACCGTCACCGGGCTGGTGATCAGCAGCCGATCAGGGCAGGCGCTCGCGCTCGGTCTCGCCGGTGGCGCCCTGTTCGGCATGGCCGCCGCACTCACCGACCGCGTAGTCACCCTGTTCGGCGACGGGATCGGCGCGGTGCTCGGCGGGTGGCAGACCTGGACTCTGGTCGCCGCGGGACTGCTCGGCGTATACCTGCAACAGCGCGCGTTCCAAGCCGGACCGCTGTCGGCCTCACTGCCCGCGGCGACCATCGCCGAACCGCTGGCCGCCGCGTTCCTCGGGCTCACCGCCCTCGACGAACACCTGCGCACCAACGGTTTCGGCCTGGTCGTCGTCGGTGTCTGCGTCGTCGTGATGTGCGCGGCGACCGTGGCCCTGTGTCAGACCAGGGCGGTCGCCGCCGAGCCCGCGCGCTGACACATCGCCGAGATTGCCCACCGCGGTGCTCACAGGGCTACTATCAATCAAGTGCGATTTCTTCCGGGACCCCAGCCGCCGTATGACCTGACCTACGACGACCTGTTCCTGGTCCCGAACCGGACCGAGGTCGCGTCCCGGTTCGATGTGGACCTGGCCAGCGTCGACGGGTCCGGTACCACCATCCCCCTCGTGGTCGCGAACATGACCGCGGTCGCGGGCAAGCGGATGGCCGAGACCGTCGCCCGCCGCGGCGGCATCGTGGTGCTCCCCCAGGACCTGCCGATCCCGGCGGCCGCCGACACCATCGCGTTCGTCAAGAGCCGCTCGCTCACCGCCGACACCCCTGTCACCCTCGATCCCGATCGTTCGGTGTCCGACGCGGTGGCGCTGATGCACAAGCGTGCGCACGGCGCCGTCGTGGTCGTCGAGGACGGTAAGCCGGTCGGTGTGGTCACCGAGGCCGCCTGCGCCGATGTCGACCGGTTCGCGCGCCTGCGCGAGGTCGCCTTCACCGATTTCGTCCAGGTGCCCGTCGAGGCGTCCCCGCGCGACATCTTCGACCGTCTCGCCGAAGCCCATGCCCAGCTCGCCGTGCTCACCAACCCCGACGGCACGCTCGCCGGCGTGATGACCCGCACCGGCACCGTCCGCGCGGGTATTTACACCCCCGCCGTCGACGAAGCGGGCAAGCTGCGCGTCGCTGCCGCCGTCGGCATCAACGGTGACGTCGCCGCCAAGGCGAAGGCGCTGGCGGAGGCGGGCGCCGACGTGCTCGTGCTCGATACCGCGCACGGCCACCAGACCAAGATGCTCGAATCGTTGCGCACCGTCGCCGATCTCGGCCTCGGGCTGCCCCTGGTCGCGGGCAACGTGGTCTCGGCCGAAGGCACCCGTGATCTGGCGGAGGCGGGCGCGACCATCATCAAGGTCGGTGTCGGCCCCGGCGCCATGTGCACCACCCGCATGATGACCGGCGTCGGTCGCCCGCAGTTCTCCGCCGTGGCCGAATGTGCCGCCGCCGCAAAGGAACTCGGCGTGCACGTCTGGGCAGACGGTGGCGTTCGGCACCCTCGCGACGTGGCCCTCGCGCTGGCCGCGGGTGCGTCGAACGTGATGATCGGTTCCTGGTTCGCCGGCACCTACGAGTCCCCCGGCGACCTGCGCGTGGACCGTGACGGCAACAAGTACAAGGAGAGCTTCGGCATGGCGTCCAAGCGCGCCGTCGCCGCCCGCACCGCCGCCGACAGCAGCTTCGACCGCGCCCGCAAGGCGCTGTTCGAGGAGGGCATCTCCAGCTCGCGGATGCGCCTGGATCCCGAGCGCCCCGGTGTCGAGGACCTCATCGACCACATCTGCTCGGGTGTGCGCAGTTCCTGCACCTACGCCGGTGCTCGCTCACTGCCGGAATTCCACGACAAGGCCGTGCTCGGCGTGCAGTCCGCGGCAGGCTTCGCCGAAGGTCGGCCGCTGCCCAGCGGCTGGTGAACCCCGCGCACGGCGGCCGATCGAGGGTTCGATCGGCCGCCGTCGCCGTGTCCGAGGCCGCGCCGCTGACACATCATGGGAGGGCACCGATTACTATGGAGTAGCCGATCACGGCACATGCTCGACTCCCGCCCCGAAAGGATCCAGTTGTCACCCGCGTCCAAGGGCGCCACACAGGAGGGCTCCTCTACGGAGCCGGGTGACAAACCCGGCGTCCTCCTTTCCGCAGCGTCCGTTCGATCTCCCGGTTTCCCTGTCGCACCCCTCGGGTGGTGCTGAGGATGTCCATCGTTCTGACCGTGCTCAGCCTGCTCGGCTTCGTCGCCCTCACCCTCGGAACGGCCCTGTTCGTCGCCGCCGAGTTCTCCCTCACCGCCCTCGAACGCAGCACCGTCGAAGCGGCCGCCCGCGAAGGTGACACCCAGTCACGGCTGGTGAAACAGGCTCATCACACCCTGTCCTTCCAGCTCTCCGGCGCCCAGCTCGGCATCACCATCACCACCCTGATCACCGGCTACATCGCCGAACCCGTGCTGGCCCGACTGCTCGACCCGCTGCTCGACGGCATCGGATTGAGCGAAAGCGCTGCGCACGGTGTCTCGTTGGCGCTGGCCTTGATCATCGCGACATCGCTGTCGATGATCTACGGCGAATTGGTGCCGAAGAACATCGCGATCGCCGAGCCGATGATGGTGGCCCGGGTCACCGCGGGTCCGATGATCGGGTTCTCCGCCCTGTTCAAATGGCTCATCCGTTTTCTCAACGGCGCCGCCAACTGGGTGGTTCGCAGGCTGGGCATCGAACCCGCCGAGGAACTGCGCTCGGCCCGCTCACCCCAGGAACTCGGTTCGCTGGTACGCACCTCCGCCATGCGCGGCGCGATGGATCAGCGCACCGCGCAGGTGATGGACCGCTCGCTGGAATTCGGTGAGCGCAGTGCCGAGGATCTGATGACGCCACGGGTGAAGGTCGAATCGCTGGACCGCGACGACACCATCGCCGATCTCATCGCCGCCGCCGCGCGCACCGGTTACTCCCGGTTCCCGGTGGTCGACGGCGACCTCGACAACACCCTCGGCGTGGTGCACGTCAAGCAGGCGTTCACCCATCCGGGCGAACTGCGCAAGCAGATCCCGCTCAGCAAGCTGGCCGTCGCGGTGCCGATCGTGCCCGCCAGCTTGGACGGTGACGAAGTCCTGGAGCGGGTCCGCGCCGACGGCATGCAGGTGGCACTGGTCGTCGACGAATACGGCGGCACCGCGGGCATGGTGACCATGGAGGACCTGATCGAGGAGATCCTCGGCGACGTGCGCGACGAGCACGACGAGGAGGAGCGCGATGTGCGCCGGGTCTCCGACGGCTGGGACTGCTCGGGCCTGATGCGCATCGACGAGGTGTCGCGCGCGACCGGCTACGACGCACCCGAGGGCGAATACGAGACCCTCGGCGGGCTGGTTCTGGCCCAGCTCGGCCGCATCCCGGTGACCGGTGACGAAGTGGTACTGCCCGCATCCCGCGGTTCCGGCGGCGGCTGGATCGCCCGCGTGGAACGAATGGACGGACGGCGCATCGACCGTGTTCGGCTGATCCCCGTCGACGCGGCCAACCTCTCGGCACGGGAGAACACTCATGGGTGACCTGTTCGGAATCTTGCTCACCGTCGTACTCCTGGCAGGCAACGCGTTCTTCGTCGCCGCGGAGTTCGCGCTCATCTCGGCCCGCCGTGACCGCCTCGAAGCCCTTGTCGCACAAGGCAAGAAGAAGGCACAGACGGTGATCGAAGCAGGCGAGAACCTGTCGATCATGCTGGCCGCGGCCCAGCTCGGCATCACCATCTGCTCGATCCTGCTCGGGCGAGTGGGCGAACCCGCGATCGCGCACCTGATCGAGCGGCCGTTCGAATTGCTCGGTCTGCCGGACCAATTGCTGCATCCGGTGGGCTTCACGCTGGCGCTGACCATCGTGGTGATCCTGCACATCCTGCTCGGCGAGATGGTGCCGAAGAACATCGCCCTCGCGGGCCCGGAACGGTCGGCGCTGCTGCTGGTGCCGATCCACCTGATGTGGTTGCGGATCGCCCGACCGCTGATCGCGCTGTACAACCTCGCCGCGAACATGACGCTGCGGATGCTGCGGATCGAGCCCAAGGACGAGCTCGACGCCACGGTCTCGACGCTGGAACTGGCCGAGATGATCGGCGAATCCCGTTCCGAGGGACTGCTCGACGAGGAAGAACACCGCAGGCTCACCCAGGCCCTCGGTACCTCCGAACAGATCGTCGGCGATGTGATGGTCCCGTTGGCCCAAGCCAGATCGGTGCCGCTGATCGGCAACGGAACCACCCTCGGCGAGGTGGAAGCGGCGGTCTCCGAAACCGGCTTCTCCCGCTATCCGGTCGCCGCCTCCGACGGCTCCCTGGTGGGCTACCTGCACATCAAGGACGTCCTCGACGAGGTCGCCGACGACAACGCGGGCCCCGACACCGTCATCCCCCGCACCGACATCCGCCCACTGCCCACCGTGAGCACCGGGACTCCGCTGTACGAAGCGCTGGCCCGGTTGCGCCGCACCAGCAGCCATCTGGGACGGGTGGTCGACAGTCGCGGCAACACCGTCGGCGTGGTCGCGTTGGAGGACCTGATCGAAGAGTTCGTCGGCACCGTGCGCGACGGAACCCACCGCCTCGCCGAATAGGACCTGCGCCAACCGATCTCACGCACGACACCACATGGTGACAGGGCCGCACACAGGCATACCGGGACACGGCTCGACCAACAGGTCGGGCCGTGTCCTGTGCGCAAGGTGCTCGACTACGACTGTTCGACGGGTAGGGGATCGAGGGTTCCGAGGCCGTGGATCAGGATGCTCACGGCGACGTCGATCAGATCGTCGAGCGGCAGCGGTGTGTCGGCCAGCGTCCAGTCCACCATCAGCTCGGTCATGCCGCCGGCGAACAGCATCGCCGCGATCGCCAGCCGCTCGGTGGCGGGAATGCGGAAATAGGCTTCGGCGAAACCGGCTATCAGCTGGGCGAATTCGTGCATGACCGCGCGGCGGTGTACCTCGAGTGCGGAACTGACTCCGACGACCTCGATGAAGATGACACGGGCACGACGAGGGTCCGCGGCCACGGTTCGGA
Organism: Nocardia salmonicida NBRC 13393; assembly: GCF_001613085.1. Taxonomy (GTDB): domain Bacteria; phylum Actinomycetota; class Actinomycetes; order Mycobacteriales; family Mycobacteriaceae; genus Nocardia; species Nocardia salmonicida. The sequence continues at coordinate 202,786 of NZ_BDBR01000008.1, read as the reverse complement.
CGAAGGCCTCGACACTGGCGTGCGCCTGGGGAGCCAGCTCGGGTTCAGCGCTCGCCAGCGCCGCCAGGGTGGCGGTGCGGACCTGGTCGATCTCACCGTCGTAGACCGCGCTCAGCAATGCCTCGCGATGGGTGAAGGACTCGTAGAAGTACCGTTCGGTCAAACCCGCTCGATCGCAGATCTTCTTCACCGAGGACGCCGGATAGCCGATGGTGCCGAAGAGTTCCAGGCCGGCCGCCAGGAGAGCGGCTCGACGCTCAGCGCTTCGACTCGCCTTGTCCCGCCCGCCGTAACGGCGCGACGCGGTCTCGGTCTCGGTCACAATCCTCCCGCATCCGTCCACCCGACTTCCGGAGTCTCCATCCTATCCAGGCGCCCGATTCCGACATGAACCCTTACCAGAATCGGGCGAGGTAGCGAGCACCGCGTCAGACGGTGGCGCGCGGCGGTATCGTGATCGTCCCGTAGTCGAGTCCGCCGTGGGTGAAGGTCGGCACGACCGGCCACTGACGCTTCCAGTTCGCGCATTCCGACGACGGAACAACCTGCAGCCAGCGCGAATCGCGCGGCGACCGGGACGCCATGGTCTTCTCCTTGACCATGGAATCGTACTGATCCAGCGAGTCCTCGAGGGTATTCGCGTTGAGCACGACTTCGCGGCCGTAGAACGCGGCCTGCTGCCGGACCCCGGGGATCTTGGACAATTCCGGTTGCCAGCTGTCGGCCGCCATCCCGTTCTCCGAGGACACCCAGACGCCGTCGGGCGTGTTCACACACAGCGAGTGATTTCCGTCGGTGTGCCCGGGCGTCCACAGCAGGCTGACCCCGACGCCCAATTCGACGTCACCGTCGAGGATTTGCAGCCGCTCGGCGGGCACGCCGTCCATGCCGCCGTCGACGTACCATGCCCACTGCATCGGGTGCACCGATTCCAGCGTGCCGAGTTCCTTGCGCTGCACGAGCATCCGCGCGTTCGGGAACAGCGAGTCACGCGGGCCCGCCTCACCGTCGATGGTCCGGTCGCTACCCATGATCATGCGGACGTCCTGCACGTGCAGATGGTCGAAGCTGACGTAGTCGACATCCTCGTCGCGGAGACCGAGCCGGGGCAGCACCGCCTCGGGATCGTTGTAGTACTTGACGAACAGCGAGTCCGCGCGCAGCGTGCGCGAGAGTTTCTGCAGCTTCGCGTAGAACGGGGCCTTGCCCGACCCGGCCGCGACGGTGGGCTCCCAGACCAGCGTCCGCAGAGCGCCGTCGAATCCCTCGAATTGGACCACGAACATCCGGTTGATGATCGAGATCATCGGGTTGGGGCCGATCGAATAGCCCTGGAACGCGAACCGCTGCGGATACGGGGCGGCGGCGATGTCGAAGCTCTTGATCGCGCGCACCTGCCCCTGTCGGAGGAACCGCTCGCGGTAGCGGCGTGCGGCCTCGCGCACGGCTTCGAGGCGGTCGCCTCGCGGCCACACATCGTGGACCCCGGCGAACTCCGGAATCGGCCGGACATCGCCGCGAGCATCGGTTGTCGTCATCGCGAATTTCCTGAGGTAGGAGTGGAGGCAGGTTCATAGACCCGGTGTTCATAGTCGGACCGGCTCGACGAATCATGAACGGCAGCAACCTGATCCGGCACCATGGCGAGCAGCACACGATCCCGCAGGAAGGCCGGGAGCACGTTGACCAAGCGCAGTAGCGGTCCGATGTAGCCGGGGACGGTCACCTCGAATCGGGGGCGCTCGATCGCCCGCACGACCGCGCGAGCGACGTCGGCGGGCTGGAGCAATGCCACCCCGCCGTTGTCGGTGCCCGTCGCCAATTCGGTGTCCACCACCGTCGGCATGATCACCGAGAGGTCGACGCCGCTATCGCGCAATTCGGCGCGCACCCCGGTCAGGTAGCCGAGAATCGCGTGCTTGGTCGCGGCATAGGAAGACTCACCGGGCGGGGCGAGCTTCGACGCGGCGGAGGCCACGGTGACGATGTGCCCGGCGCCGCGGGCGCGCATGGCCGGTGCGGCGAGGGTCACCCCGTTGACGACGCCGTGCACATTCACGTCGAACTGTCGCCGCCGCACGGCCTCGGGTTCCCGGTCGAACGGGCCGACCCACATGACCCCGGCATTGTTGACGAGCACATCGAGCGGACCCCACCCCTGCTCGGCCGCGGCCAGAAACGCCGCGAACGACGCCCGGTCGGCGACATCGAGGTCGAATCCCCGCACCTGCGCACCCAGTTCGGCGGCGGTGGCGCGGGCTGCCGATCCGTCGATATCGCCGATCGCGACGCGCGCGCCCGCCCGTGCGAGCTGCGCGGCGATCTCCCTTCCGATCCCACGGGCACCGCCGGTCACCGCGATGACCCGCCCTGTTACTGGCCGTCGCATGTCAGCGATACCTCCGCGTCCTCAGTTTGACATGGTGTCATGTCAGCAACGTACAGGATCTCGACAAATTTTGACATGACTTCTTGTCAGTTGCCCCGTTGTCCGCGCATGATGTGCGCCATGGATCGATATCTCGACGCGACACCGTCGCGCGCCAGCCGGGCCGTGGCCGCGGTCATGCTGCTGACAGTGCGCCGATTGGGCTCGCTGCTTCCCGCGACTCGGGCAGGCACCCACATCGGACGATCGGCGATGCACGGGCTGCGCCTGGTCATGCCGTCGTGGACAGTGGCACGCTTTCCCGTGCACGAACGGGCAGACGCCGATGTCGCGGTGCGCGGCGAGTGGGTGAACGCACTACCCGAACCGAAGGAACCGATCGTCTACTACCTGCACGGCAGTGCGTACTTCTCGTGTTCGCCGGGCACCCACCGCGGCCTGATCTCGCGGGTGGGTCGCGCCTGCGGACGCCCCGTCTTCGCCCTGCGATACCGGCTCGCACCCGAACACCCCTTCCCCGCAGCGCATCAGGACGCGGTGCGCGGCTACCTCTGGCTGCTCGCCCGCGGACATCGACCCGCCGATATCGTCGTCGCGGGAGATTCCGCGGGCGGGCACCTGGCGCTGGCCCTCGTCGGCGAGCTCGCCCGCCGGGGACTTCCACAACCGTCGGGGCTGGTGCTGTTCTCGCCGTTGGCCGACCTCACCATGGGACTGGCCGCCACGAAGGAACCGGCCCTGCGTGACCCGTACGCCTCGGCCACCACCGCCCACCGGCTGATCGGCATGTACCTCGCCGGAGCCGACCTCGCCGATCCCCGCCTGGACGTCGCGGCCGGGATCGTCCCCGGATTTCCGCCGATGCTCATCCAAGTCGGCGGCCTCGAGATCCTGCAGGCCGACGCCGAACACCTCGCGGCGACCGCCCGCCGCGTCGGTGTGCACTGCGACCTGCAGGTCTGGGCCGGCCAAGTGCACGTCTTCCAGGCGGGATACCTGGCCGTCCCGGAAGCTGTCGCCGCCTTGGCGCAGGTGCGCGCGTTCGTCACCGCTCTCGATCGCGCCGACGGCCCGCCGCATCGGACGCTCGCGTGATCTCCGACGCCGGACCCGGCATCACCCGAGAGTGTTCACCTGCGCGGAAGCGGCTGGGGCACTGTGCATGCCCGCCCGCCGCCCGGAGAAGACGCAGTCGGCCAGCGACAGTCCACTGACGTAGGAGTTCGAGCAGATGCCGACCGCCGCGCGCCCCGCCGCGAAGAGTCCCGGAACGACTCCCCCGGTCTCGAGGCGCACTGCGCCGGTGTCCTCGTCCACCAGCAGACCACCGAGGGTGAGCATCGGCATGGGGTAGGTCAGCCGCGCCTTGAACGAGATGTCGAGCATGGTGAACGGTCCGGTACGAATCGGACGACGGATGTCGTCGGGCTTGCCCAACGGATCGGGCCGGTCCTGCTCGATAGCCCGGTTGTGCGCGTCGAGGGTTTCACGCAGCGCGGACTGGTCGATCCCGGCACGTGCGGCCACCTCCTCCACGGTGCTGCCGGTGACGCGCCCGATCCGGAGCAAACGCTCGGTCTGCATGCGCTGGAACCACACCGACTGCATGCCGATCTGCCTGCGCACCTCGGCCTCGAGGTCGGAGTCGATGAGCAACCAGGCGCGGTGACCAGGACTGGCGGCGATGGCCGCACCCAGCGCCGCGCCGTAGCGGGACTCGTCGATCATGCGCCTGCCGAGGGAGTTCACCGCGACAGCGCCGAAGAAGGCGCTGGGCGGGGCGATGAAACGCCACGTCGACAGCACGTCCATCTTGCCGCTCGCCGCGCCGATGTCGAGCGCCATGCTGATGCCGCTGCCGTCGTCGCCCGCGCTACCCAGCGGCAGTCCTTGCGACCACGGATATTCGGGGGCGTGCCGAGCGACCATCTCGCCATTGGCGATGAACCCACCCGTGGTGAGCACGACACCGGATCTCGCCTGGATCCTGACCTGCCGTCCGTACTTGCGCTCGATCCGGGCCAGGAGTACTTCCACCGCCCGGCGCAAACCCTGGTGGTACACACCGGGTTTCGCCGAGATGCGGGCGAGCGCGGCGAATCGGCGTCGCACCGCCGCGGGCGCACCGTCGATGGTGACCGCCTCGACGCCGGTCACCCGCCCCTCCTCTACGACGAGCCGCGCCGCCCTGGTGCCGGTCCGGACACGGACGTCATGCGCGGCCGCCGATTCGGCCAACGGCCCGAACAGCGCTTTGCCCGACACACCGGGACCGTGGACGCGGTGACCGCGCTGGCGCGGCTTCGCGAGATCCCGGTAGCGGCCGGAGTTTTCGCTGCCCGAGTAATACAGGTAGTAGTCATCGGTGGGGTACGACGTCTTGTACGGGCACAGCGACGCCTGGAAGGGCACGCCGTGCTCGGTGAGCCAGTCGATCATCGCCGCGGACTGTTCGCAGAATCGGCGCAGCGTCGAGGCGCTCACCGCGTCGCCGACCTCGGCCTCCAGGTACGCGATCATGTTGTCGACGTCGTCATCGATGCCCGCTTCGCGCTGCACCCATGTACCGCCGCCCGCGTACACGATGCCACCCGACAGTGTCGTGGCGCCGCCGCCCAGGTACCGGTCGAGGGCCAGGACCTCGGCGCCGGATTCCCGCGCGGCCAGCGCCGCGACCACTCCCGCACCGCCGTATCCGACGACCACGACATCGGCTGCATCGTCCCAGGCCCGCACTTGTCTCACCTTCCGAGCAGAGGCCGACCGCATCGCCGCCGCCTATAACGCGTTCTAGAAGACGAACTATAACGTGTTCTAGATTGTGGCGCGGCGAGTCATCGATCCGAGCCCTGCTACATCAGTCCGCGGCCGGTGGTGAGTGGAAGATCGGTGGCGGTCAGCAGGCCGGGGCGGGCTTCGACCACGGCGGCGACGGCGCTGACCAGGCGGGCGGCGGTACCGACCACGCCGGCGAGCGCGTGGTCGCCGTTGCTGGAGAGCTGTAGGTCCAGCTGATAATCCGGTTCGCCCTGGATCTCGACCCGGTAGCAACCCGTTCCAGTGGGCTGTGGCCAATCCGGAGCCAGGTCGGGGTGCAGGCGGGTGACGTGCTCGAGGGTCAGGACCTCGCGATCGGCACGGATGCCGTGCACCTGGAAGCGCAGCGCCGCCGCGGCGCCCGGCGCGATGGTGCGGTTGCCCACGGTGAGTTCTTCGGTGGCCGGTAGCCGTTCGAAATGTTGTGTCACGGCGTCGAGTTCGATATCGAGAGCGGCGGCGAGCTGTCGGACGACACTGCCCCAGGCCAGGGTCAGGACGCCGGGTTGCAGCAGCATGGGCAGGGCGTCGAGCTCGCTGCCGAACCCCATGATGTCGAAGACGACCTTGGGATTGTCATAGGTGGAGTAGTCCATGATCTCCGAGCAGATGATGCGGTCGATCCGCTCGGAGCCGCTGGAGAGCAGCAGCGGGAGCCAGTCGTTGGCCCAGCCGGGATCGATGCCGTTGACCCACAGGGACGCGCCGCCCTCCTCGGCGGCCGCGATGATCGGGGCGATCGCCTCATCAGGGAGAGTTCCGTACGGGTACTGCAGAAAGACTGGGCTACTGGAGACCACGTTGATCCCGGCGCGCAGGAACCGCTTCAGGTCCTCGACCGATTCCATCAGCCGGTCGTCGGCCATGGCGGTGTGCACGATGCAGTCGGGTTTCATGGCCACCAGGGCATCGGCATCAGTGGTGGCGGTAATGCCGGTTTCGACAGACAGACCGGCGAGTTCGCCCGCGTCCTTACCCGCTTTGGCGGAGCTCGACACCCAGACGCCGACGAGTTCCAGCTCGGGCCGGGCGATGATGGAACGCAATGCTCGCGCACCGACATTTCCGGTGCTCCATTGGATGACGCGGTAGGTCATGTCAGATCCTTTGTGTGGGCGTGGATCACAGGTCGGGCAGGCCGAGTTCGAAATTGGGGCTTTCGATGCCGCCGTCGATCTCCAGAATCTTGCCGGTGATGTAGCCGCCGGCGCGTGAACTGAGGTAGACGATGGCAGCCCCGATTTCCCAGGGTTCGCCGAGTCGGCCCAGCGGGGTCGCGCCTTCCATGGCCGCCTTGATTTCCGGTTGCCGCGCAACGACATCCAGCGCGGAGGTGAGTACCGAACCGACCGCGATGGCATTGACGCGGATGCGTGGGGACAGGTCCGTGGCGGCCAGCCGGGTCCAATGCGCGAGGGCGGCTTTGGCGGTGCCGTAGGCGAGGAAGCCACGGCCGGCGGTGCGCCCCATCATCGAGGAGATGTTGACGACCGATGCGCCGTCGGACTCCAGCAGGTACGGCACCGCGGCCTGGGTGAGGGCATGCGCGGTGGACACATTGAAGCGGAAGGCCTCCTCCAGAAACTCCGGGGAGGTGGTCATGAAGGTATTGGGCATGGTGCCGCCGACATTGTTGACCACGATGTCGATGCGGCCGAGTTCGGCAGCGGCGGTATCGGCGAAGGCTTTCACCGCGGCCAGGTCGGACAGGTCCGCCGACACGGTGACGGCACGGCGGCCGAGGGCGCGGATCTTCCCGGCGACCTCGTCGAGTTGCTCGGTGGTGCGGGCGGCGATAGCGACGTCGGCACCGGCTTCGGCCAGCGCGAGCGCGGTGGCCGCGCCGATACCGCGGCCCGCCCCGGTGACGATGGCAACGCGACCGTCGAGCCGGAAGGCATCCAGGATCATGTCGAAAGCTCCTCTCCGATTTGGCCGCGTGTGTCCGCGGTCACAGGAATCTTTAAGAACTAGCGCTTAATTGTCAAGTACAAGTTCTCATACCTGCTGGTGAGCGACTATTGTGCGAACTGTGGCAGGGACAGCAGCGCGGGAACGCATCATCGTCGCGGCGGAGCGTCTGATCGCGGAGCACGGACGGTCGGTGCCGCTGCGCGATATCGCCGCTGCCGCAGGTCAGCGGAACAATTCAGCGATCCAGTATCACTTCGGATCCCGCGACGGGCTGATCGAAGCGGTGGTCGAGTTCCGGCTGGCGACGCTGGAGGTGCGGCGGCTGGAACTACTCGCCGAACAAGCGGGGTCGGGTCGCCCGCCAGGTTTGCACGGGCTGCTCGAAGCCTTGGTGGTGCCGATGTTCGAACTCGGCGAACAGCACGGGATTCGGCATTACGCACGATTCCTCGAGCAGATCCACCCGCATCCGGCGGTCTCCGACGCGACCAATCTCGATAGTGCGGGACGCACCGCGGTGCGCGTCATCATGCAGGGCCTCGACCGAGAACTCAACGCCTTGCCACCGCGGTTGCGGGTGCGGCGGTTGCGGGCGCTGACCACCATGCTTTTCGCGCTCCTGGCCGATCACGAACGCGCGGCGGAGGTCGGAGATGCGCGGGCGGGCGATGCGCGGGCATGGGGCGAGATCATCGACATGCTCGCCGGATCACTCGCCGCTCCCGTCAGCACGCCCGGCGTGGTGTCGCGTGGAGGTAGCGGCGTCGAATCATGGCAGAGGACCTGACCGTAACTCGGGCGCTGGTGATTCCCGCGTCCGAGTTACGGGAGCGGTTCTCACGGTCGTCGGGTCCAGGAGGCCAGCACGTCAACACCACCGACAGCCGGGTAGAGCTGTCGTTCGACCTCGCCAACTCGCCCTCGGTGCCGGAGTGGCTGCGCACCCGGATGCTCGAGCGCCTGGCCACCCGCCTGGTCAACGGGGTACTCACGATCGCCGCGTCGGAGCAACGCGCACAGCTACAGAACCGCGCCGCCGCCCGCGAACGTCTGGCCTCGCTACTGCGTGACGCCGCAGCCGCTCCGCCACCCGTTCGCCGCGCCACCAAGCCCTCGCGCGGCGCGAAGGAGCGTCGCATCTCCGCGAAGAAGCGGCGCGGCGTCACCAAACGCAACCGCCGCGCCTCCCCCGACGACTGACCGACGACCAGGGCGTCGCCGGTCAGACAAGGCCCGCTTCCACAACCTTCAGTTAAGCTGAAGGCTATGGAGCGTCTGCCACTGTCTCGCCTCGGTGTCGCGCCGGGCGCCTTCCCTCTCGTACACGGAGCGAGGTGCTGCGCGTGAGCTTCCGTCATTACCTACGCCGACCCCCGGCGGTCAGCGCCGCCGAGGCGGTGCGCCTTGTCACGGAGGGCGCGGTCATCGTGGACGTCCGCCGTGACTTCGAGTGGAATCGAGTGCACATCCCGGGTGCCGTGCACATGCCGCTCGAGGTGCTCCCCACGCTGTGCAGGGAACTTCCCGAGGACCGGCTGCTCATCACCTTCTGCACCGGCGGCCTTCGCTCCGCGGGCGCGGCGAACCTCTTGGTCGAGAACGGCTTCGAAGCGGTCAACATGAGCCGTGGCCTGATCGACTGGCGCGCCGCCGGTGGACCGCTCACTTCATGAGAGGGCGCCCCGACCAGCTCGGTCGTTATCCCACAGTGCTTCAGACCTGAGCGGAGCCTGATCGAGGGCGAATCCACTGAGCATAAGCGGTGCGCGAGAATAGCTGGATGAGCGCGCGCGACGATCTCGACCACGCTCTCGACCTGCGGGTATCACCGGCGGTCGAGTGGCGGGACGCCGCGCGCGCACACCGTGATCGGCTCGATCGGTTAGTCGGTCCCTATCTCGAACGCCGTGCGGCAGGAACCACCCATCCGGTCGTGGACTTTCTCTTCACGTATTACGGCAACAAGCCTGCGCAGTTGCGGCGGTGGCATCCGGGGTTCGGGATCGCGCTGAGTGATGCGGGCGATTACCGGGGCGCGCGGGGATACCACGAGCTTGCGCACCATCGGGGTGTGTTCACAGCCGATCCGGCCTATCTGGCCAAGCGTCGAGACACGATCGAGTTCGTTTCGAGGCTGCTCACCGCGACCGCGCGACGCCCGGCGCAATTGTCGTGCTTCGGACTGCACGAGTGGGCCATGGTCTATCGCACCGACGAGGTGCGCCACCAGCGGGTTCCGCTGCGTCTGGGCCACGCGGGCACCGACGAAGTGGTGGAGTCGATGTCGTTGCGGTGCACGCATTTCGACGCGTTCCGGTTCTTCACCCCGGAGGCGGTGGGTCGCAATGCCGAACCGCTCACCCGGGCGGACCAGGTGGAACGCGAACAGCCCGGTTGCCTGCACGCCAACATGGATTTGTACAAGTGGGGATTCAAACTCGCCCCACTGATCTCCTCTGATCTGCTCCTCGACTGTTTCGAACTCGCCTGCACCGCACGCGAACTCGACATGCGAGCCAGTCCCTACGACCTGTCCGATTTCGGCTACGAGCCGGTCCGCATCGAAACCCCTACCGGCCGAGCCGAATACGTTCGCGCCCAGGCCGCGATCGCCGAATCCGCCGACGCGCTGCGCGGCCGCATGCGACTGGCCTGCGCCGAGTTGTCCTCGACACAGGCCAGATCAGACGCTACGGCCTAGCCTCGATCGTCGGAGGCGATGCGACGCTCGTTCTTGTCGAGGACGAAGGCTCGTCCACCGCCGGTTCGGTGACCAGCGCGAAATCGCCTTCGTGCAGTTCGGTGCCCTGGTCGACGGCGCCCTCGACCAGTTCGATGCCACGGTCCATCCGCAGAATCAGCGGGTCATCGCTCAGGTCCTTGTACAGCGACACGCACATCGCCACCATCACCACCAGGAACGGTAGTGACACCACCGTGGTCAAGGCTTGCAGGCCCGTGAGCGCTCCGCCGAGATTGTCGGAATCGGCGATGGCCAGCATGATCGCGGCGACAGCGCCGGTAGCCGCACCCCAGAAGATGACGACCCACTTCGACGGTTCGATACTGCCGCGTTCGGACAGGGTGCCCATCACGATGGAGGCCGCGTCGGCGCCGGAGACGAAGAAGATCGCGACGAGGATCATCACGACGACCGTGGTCACCGAGGTGATCGGGTACTGGTCGAGCAGGTGGAACAGGGCGAAGTTGGAGTCGACCGAGCCGTCGGGTTCGGTGAGGTCACCGTTCTCCGTCTGCTCGAAGATGCCCGCTCCGCCGAAGATCGCGAACCACACCAGGCTGACCACGCTCGGCACCAGCAGCACGCCGGTGACGAACTGACGGATGGTGCGGCCGCGGCTGATCCGCGCGATGAACATGCCGACGAACGGCGTCCACGAGATCCACCAGGCCCAGTAGAAGATCGTCCAGCTCGACAGCCACGCCTGCATCGCCTCGTCGCCCGCACCGGTACGCGAAGCCATGGTCGGCAGGGCCTCGATGTAGTCACCGATCGCGGTCGGCAGCATATTGAGGATGAACAGCGTCGGGCCTGCGATGAACACGAACGCCGCGATAGCCAGGGCCAGCACCATATTGATGTTGGACAGCCACTGGATGCCGCGTGCCACCCCGGAGACCGCCGACAGGACGAAGGCGACGGTCAGGGCCGAGATGATCGCCACCAGACCGAGCTTGCCGATCCCGTCGATCCATCCGTTGAACTCCATGCCCGCGCCGATCTGCAGGGCGCCCAGGCCGAGGGAGGCGGCGGAACCGAACAGGGTCGCGAAGATCGCCATCATGTCGATGACGCGACCACCGATTCCGTCGGCATGGTGGCCGAGCAGCGGCCGGAACACCGCGGAGATCAACTGCGAGCGGCCTTTCCGGAACGTGCCGTAGGCGATGGCCAGGCCGGTGACGGCGTAGATCGCCCACGGGTGCAGTGTCCAGTGGAACAGTGTGGTGGCCATGGCGAGCTCGGCGGCCGCCGGTGAGCCGGGCGCCGCAGTGTGCGGCGGCGGATTCACGAAGTGCGACAGCGGTTCCGCCACACCCCAGAACATCAGACCGATACCCATGCCCGCGCTGAACATCATCGCGATCCATGACACGGTGCGGAATTCGGGTTTCTCGTCGTCGGCGCCCAGCGGGATCCGGCCGAAGCGGCTGATTGCCAGCCAGATCACGAAGACGACGAACGCTGTCGCGGTGAGCACGAACAACCAGCCGGTATTGGTGATGACCCACTTCTGCGCGGTGCTCGCCGCGGAGGCGAGGCCCTCGTCGTCGAGGACACCCCAGGCGACGAAGGCGAGTGCGCCGATCGCGGTGGCGCAGAAGATGAGCAGATCCAGCCTGGGCTTGCCCGGCGATCCACCGGCTACCTCTCCGCCGGGCGGCGGTGCGGCGCCGGAACTTCCTACGACATCGTTCGACATGGATCCGAGTCCTCTCCGATCGCGGAAACTCCCCGCCTTTACAGACGCGCTTGTCGTGCAGAGCAACCGTACAGCGTATCGGCGGCGGCCCGAGGGAAGCACGAGCCCCGCCCAAACCCCTGTTCCCCGAAATACCCTTCGGCAACCATTCGTACGGCCTACTATTCGTGATGCGGCACAACTGTCTGAGCCAGTTGCGTTGTCCGCATCATTGATTCGGGAGGGCAACGATGGCACCAGGTCCGCACACCGACCCACGACCACACGCCGAGCCCGCGTCCGGGCAGAGCGATACCGGGACGGGTCCGCCGCACTCGATTCACCGGCGCCATTCGCCGATGCGGTACGTGGCGGCGGCCGCGATCACCGCACTCGTGGCGCTCGGACTGCCGTCGGGTGCGTCAGCGGATTTCGGCGCCGACCTGACCGGCACGGTGCAGGAATTCCTCGATGTGGGTCGAACGGCGGTGCCGCGCGCCGACTGTGGGCCCGGTTCGCTGCCGGAAACCGGATTGCAGGGCGATGTGCCCGCCGGTGACCGAGACAGTGGGCGCAGCACGCAGGGCTATCGCTGCAATATGTCGATGATCGGGGGCTACGCCGGCCGCGGAGCGGGCATCACCTCCACCAGTTTCGAACACTGCGCCTACATGGGCACGTTCTTCCCCGGCAACATGCTGAGCGAACACCCGGGCGTTCAGGTGCTCGATGTCTCCGATCCGGCGAATCCGCGACTCACAGCGACCCTCGCCGAACCCGCGATGCTGGCCGGGACCTGGGAGACGTTGAAGGTCAACACCACTCGCAAACTGCTCGTCGGGACAGGTGTGCCGGTCGGCATCGGGGCCGGATACCTCTCGGTGTACGACATCTCCGATTGCGCGCATCCCCGTCTGCTCAATCCGGGAACCGGCTCGAATCTGCTGATGCCGCTGCCGATCACGACCCACGAGGGCGGCTTCTCCCCCGATGGCCGCACGTACTGGGCCTCGGGCCTGGTGCCCGGTTTCCTCAGTGCGATCGATCTCACCGATCCGGCGAATCCGCGGGTGATCTGGCAGGGGCTGACGGGAATCGAGGCGCACGGACTCGGTGTGAGTCCCGACGGCGACCGGCTCTACATCTCCGCGCTCAGTGGATTCACCGTGCTCGATGTGAGCGCGGTGCAGCGACGCGACCCGAATCCGCAGGTGCCGCATCTCGGCCGGACGTTCTGGACCGACGGCTGGGCCACCCAGCACAGCGTGCCTGTGACCTATGACGGCGTGCCCCATCTGTTCACCGTCGACGAGGGCGGTTCCGGCGGAGTGAAACTCATCGACGTGTCCGACGACAGCGCGCCGCGCATCACCGCGAAGATCAAACTCGAGATCAACCTGCCCGACAATATCGACGCGGGTGTCGGTTCCGCCATGGGTGGTTCGGCGTTCTCCTACGAATCGCACTACTGCGCCGCCGACCGTCCCGACAACCCGACCGCGCTGGCCTGCGGCTGGGTCTCCTCCGGTATCCGGGTGTTCGATGTCCGCGATCCCGGCGAGATCCGCGAGATCGCCTACTTCAATCCGCCTGCCCGCACCGGCCGTAACCTCGAGATCTGGAACTCGCCCCACGCCCTGGCCTCGATCATCGGAATTCCGGTGATGAGTGCTCCGGCTGCGCTGCGGTCGATGGCCGAGGGTCTGTTCGATCCGGCGCAGGTGCTCACCGCTCGGGCCGGCGACATCGCGTTCGGTGACCTGTCCACGGACTGGTGCCTCTCCCCGCCGGAGTGGCGGGGCGATCAGCTCTATGTCACCTGCTCCGACAACGGGTTCATGGTGTTGCAGCTCGACAACGAGGTGTACACGCCGCCCGCGAATCAGCAGTCCACGGTCGGGTCGTGACCGTGGGTCGGGTGATCAGGCTGGCGTTCGCCGGTGCGGCCGCGCTGTTCCTGCTGGCACTGGGCGCGGCACTGCGACCGCTGTTCGTCACCGAGACAGCAACGCCCGCACCAGTTCTCACCGCGACAGAGCTGGGTTTCGTCCAGGACATGACCGCCCACCACCAGCAGGCGCTCATCCTCACCGAACGCCTCGACCCGGCCGCCGATCCCACCGTGCGCAGACTGGCCGACCAGATCGCCGACACCCAGCGCGTGGAAATCGGCACCCTGCTCGGCTGGACCCAACTCGTCGGCGCGGCCCCCACCGCCGACGTCCCGATGAGCTGGATGGCGCGAACCCACCACCACTCGACCACCGGGCCGACCACGATGCCCGGCATGGCCACCACCGCCGACCTCGACACCCTCGCCGCGGCGCGCGCGGCCGACGCCGAAACCCTCTTCCTGCAACTGATGTACCGCCACCACGCGGGCGGAATCACGATGGCCCGCGCCGCCGACACCCTGCTCGCCTCGGGCCCCGTGAAACAGGCCGCTCGCGCGATGGCCCAGTCCCAGAGCCAGGAACTGGGTTACCTCGGCATGCTGCTCGACCTCCGAGGCGCCCGACCCACCTCCTGATCGAGATCACCGAGCGCGAACGAACGGCGCGGTCACCTGGCGCGGTCGGCGAAATGGGCGTTGAGAGCCGATTGGGCAAGTTGGGTGTTGCCGTAGGTGAAAGTGCCGTGTTCGGCGAGCTCGGTCGCCGCGTCGAGGAGGTGGCGGTAGAGCAGGCGGGCGATGCTGCCGCCGACCGTGACCCGGCGGACGCCGAGGTCGGCGAGCTCGGCCATCGACAGCGCACCACCGGTCAGTCCCATCACGACATTGAGTGGGCCGTCGAGCGCTTCGACCAGGGTGGCGATAGTGGCGGCGTCGGCGGCCCCGGGGACGAAGGCGCAGTCCGCACCCGCGGCGAGGTAGGAGTTGGCGCGGCGAATCGCCTCGTCGAGACCCGCGTCCACGAGCAGCGCGTCGGTGCGACCGACGAGTACGAACGGCTCGCCGCTGGCAGCCACCGCCGCGCGCGCCGCGCGGACCCGGTCCACCGCGTGTACCTCGTCGAACAGTGGGGTGGTGCGGTCGCCGGTGAAGTCCTCGATATTCCCGCCCGCCGCACCGGCGTCGATCGCGAGGGAGATCGTGGTCGCCACTTCCTGCGCGTCCGGCCCGTACCCCTCCTCGAGGTCGGCGCTGACAGGCACCCGCACGGCACCGGTGATCTCGTGGATCCGCCGCATCATCGTCGAGCGATCCACGCGCCCGTGCGCACCGTGCTCGGTGAAGAAGTCGTGATCGGGACGACCGAAGGAGAACGCGACGCCCGCGCTGGTGGTGGCGATCGCCGGGAATCCCACCGACTCGAGCATCCGCGCGCTGCCCGCGTCCCAGGCATTCGGCAACAGGAAGCAACCCGCGCGGTGTAGATCGACAAAGGCCTGCGCGCGTGTCCGCTGTTCGCTGTCCACGAGAACTCCTGGTGCGAGTCGGGATGTCCGTACCGGGTCCATTCTGCCCCGAGGCGCAGCCCGTGCACCTCCGCTAGCGGTCGCCCAGGCGGCGGACCGCGTCGTCCATGTGTTCCACGAGAAGGGCGCGCGCACGCTCGGGTGAACCGGTGCCGATCGCCTCGTGGAGTTCGACGTGTTCGCGGGCTTGTTCGCGCAGGTCGGGGTAGGTGGTCTGGAGGGCGCCGAGGCACATGCGAGTTTCGATGAGCAGGGTGCGGGCGGCGCGGACGAGGCGTGGGCTGTTCGCGGCGGTGACGAGGGCTTCGTGGAAGGCCTGGTCGGCGTCGGAGACACCGGGTGCGTCACCCACTTCGGCGGCGATTCGCATGGCGGCGACGCTGGATTGCAGTGCGGCATAGGCGATCTCGCGGCGACCGTCGAGGATGAGGTCGAGCGCGCCGCCTTCCAGCGCGGTGCGGGCGCGGTAGATGTCGACGACGTCGTCGGTGGTGAGTTCGATGACGAAGATGCCGCGGTTGCGGATGCTGAACAGCAGGCCCTCCTGGACGAGGCGTTGCATGGCCTCGCGCACGGGTCCGCGCGAGACGCCGAAACTGGTCGCCAGATCGGCCTCACCGAGTTGGGCGCCGGGGCCGAGCGCACCGCGCATGATCGCCTCGCGCAGCCGGTCGGCGATCATCTCCGCGGTGGACTGCTGGTTGACGGGCTCGAAATCAATGATCGACATGCCGACTCCCCTCCGCGAATAACGCGCCGAGCGCGGGGACGAACGGGGTGACCCCGGCCAGTCGCAACCCTTCCCAGATGGTGACCTGGTTCGCCGTCAGCACCGGCTTGCCGAGCGCGGCTTCGAGTGTAGGAAGCACCTCGAGAGTATGCATGGCCGTATCCGGGATGAGCAGCGCCTGGGCGTCGGGGTGATCGTTGGCGACGGCCAGGGTCAGGACCTGGTCCGGTGTGAGGGTGCCGACCTCCGCGGCGGTGTCGATGCCCGCGCTCGACATCGATACCACCTCGATCCCCGCGTCGGCGAGGAACTCGACGAACAACTTCGCCACGTCCTCGGGGTAACTCGCGACGACGGCCACCCGTCGCACACCGAGCGCCCGCGCCGCTTCGACGAACGCGAAACTCGTACTGGAGGCGGGCACTCCGGCCGCCTCGGCAAGGCGCTCGACCTGACCACGGGCGCCTTCGGGCCCGTAGACGAAACTGCCCGAGGTGCAGGCCCAGACGACGACGGCCGGTGCCTCGGGGGCGAGCAGCGCCGCGCCGTGGCTCAGCTTCTCCGGGCTGCCCAGATCGAGCAGTTCGGGGACGGCGTGCAGATCGGTGCCGTAGATGTGGGCCACCGGCAAGGCGGCGTCGAGCAGGGCCGCCGCGCGGGGGTAGTCGTCTTCGGCGGCGTGGTCGGGGTAGATGAATCCGATTGTCGGCGTGTGCATCTCGCTCCGTTCAGAAGACATTGAGCCGTCAGAAGACATTGACGAGCCACTTCCCCGGGCCCATCATGGGCAGTTTCATCCGGCCGAGGCAGGCCCACATGGTCAGTTGATTGGCGGTGAGGACGGGTTTGCCGAGTGCCTGTTCGAGTGGCTCGATCACGTCGTAGGTCGGCAGGTTGGTGCAGCTGACGAAGATCGCTTCGGAGCGCGGATCGTCGGCGCCGAGAATCCGCTCGGCGATGGTGCGGTAGTTGACCTTCCAGATACCGCCGCCGAGCCCGAGGTGATCGGACTTGATCGTCGTGCAACCCGCTTCGTCGAGGAACTCGTGCAGTTTGCCGGTGAGGATCTCGTCGTAGGGCGTGATCACCGACATGCGGGTGATGTTGAGGTGCTTGATCGCTTCCACCAGGGCGCCCGAGGTGGTCACCGCGTCGGGTGCGCCCGCCAGGCAGATCGCTTCCCGCAGGGACCGTTCGTAGGCCAGGCCGTTGATGAAGCTGCCCGACGTACACAGGTAGGCCACGACTTCCGGCTCCACGTGCAGCACGTCGTGCGTCGCCGCGGTGAGGTGCAGTGGATTGGACACCAGTTCGGCCATGGCCAGCGACACCGGTACCGGTTCATAGGGGGTGCGGGCCAGGTGCAGACTCACCTCCAGGGGAGCCCACCGCCATAATTCCCGTTCGAGGGCAAGGTCGAACGGCGCGATCACGCCGATGCCTCGTTGGGCAACCGGCCCCTCGATGTCCGGGAAGCTGAACTCCACTGCGGCCCCTCTCGCGCTCAGCCGGGCAGACCTCCGAACACGATCGGATTGTTGACAATCATACGATCTGATCGTACGGTGTCAATGTGGAAAACGGGCCGATTGTCACCGTCCTACATCGTGACAGCGTGCCCGAATCGGACCTCATGGCCCCCGTTGCCGAGCGCGCCGACGTGCGCTACACCGAGGCCGACGGGCTCGCCGATGCGCTGCGCGGCGCCGATGTGCTGTTCGTCTACGACTTCCAGACTCGCGCCGTACCCGGTGCGTGGCACAGCGCCGATCGCCTGCGCTGGCTGCACATGGGCGGCGTCGGCGTGGACCCGGTGATGTTCCCGCCACTGCGCGCCTCCGATGTGGTGGTCACCAATACCCGCAATGTCTTCGATACCGCGATCGCCGAATACGTTCTCGGACAGATCATCTCGTTCGCCAAGGACCTCCCCGGATCGATCCGGCTGCAGCAGCGGCACGAGTGGCGCCACCGCGAATCCGAACGCGTGGCCGGGGCGACGGCGCTGATCGTCGGCACCGGTTCGATCGGCCGGACCATCGCGCGATTGTTGCGCGCCACCGGGATGACGGTGCGCGCGGTAGGACGTCGCGCCCGCACCGGCGACCCGGATTTCGGCACCGTCGGCGACGATCTGCATGCCGAACTGCCCGGTGCCGACTACGTGATCGCGATCGCGCCACTCACCGCCGAGACCAGACACATGTTCGACGCCGCCGCGTTCGCGGCGATGAAACCGCATGCGAGGTTTGTCAATGTCGGACGCGGGGAACTAGTGGTTACCGACGATCTCGTCGCCGCGCTCGGCAACGGTTCGATCGCCGCGGCCGCATTGGACGTGGTTGACCCGGAGCCGCTACCTGCCGGTCATCCGCTGTGGGATCTGCCGAACGTGGTGCTCACGCCACACAATTCGGGCGATTTCCACGGCTGGCGCACCGAGATCGTCCGCGCATTCACCGACAATTTCGGCAGGTGGGCAGCCGGTCTGCCGCTGGACAACGTTGTCGACAAGACGCTCGGGTACGTGCCCGGCTGAAGGAGCCCCGCCATGACGCAGCCCGACCCCGATCTGCCCACCGATCCCACCGCGATGACCGCGGTGCAGCTGGTCTCGGCCTACGCGGCCAGGCAGCTCTCCCCCGTCGAGGCCACGCAAGCCTGCTTGGACGCCATCGCCGCCCGCGACGGCGCGCTCAACGCCTTCTGCCTGGTCGATCCGGATCGGGCGTTGGTACAGGCCAAGGACTCCGAGGCGCGCTGGCAGTCCGGCAATCCGCGCGGGTTACTCGACGGCGTGCCGATATCCATCAAGGACATCTTTCTGACCGAGGGGTGGCCGACCCTGCGCGGTTCCACCTGTATCGACGCGGGCGGGCCGTGGTCGGTGGACAGTCCGGTCGCCGCGCGGCTGCGCGAGGACGGGATGGTGTTCGTCGGGAAGACGACCACCCCGGAGATCGCGTGGAAGGGTGTCACCGACAGTCCGCTGACCGGAATCACCCGCAATCCCGCCGATCCCACGACGACGGCGGGCGGGTCGTCCGGGGGCAGCGCGGCAGCGGTCGCGGGCGGGATGACGCCGGTGTCGGTCGGTACCGACGGGGGTGGCAGCATCCGGATTCCGGCGTCGTTCTGCGGGATCGTCGGTTTCAAACCGACGCACGGGCGGATTCCGCTCTACCCGGCCAGCCCGTTCGGCCCCCTCGCGCACGCCGGGCCGATGACGCACACCGTCGAGGACGCGGCGTTGCTGATGGACATCCTCTCGCTGCCCGATCCCCGAGACCCGACGGCGCTGGCGCCCACCCTCACGACCTTCCGCAGTCAGATGCAGCGGGATGTGCGTGGGCTGTCGGTCGGCTACTCCGCCACGCTCGGGTACGCCCAGGTCGACCCCGAGGTCGCCGAGATCGTCGAGCGCGCGGTCGCGCGGCTGGCCGAGGCCGATCTGACCATCGACGCGGTCGATCCCGGATTCGCCGACCCGCGTGCGGCTTTCGAAACGCTGTGGGCCGCGGGTGCGGCGACCATGCTGTCGAAGTTCCCGGCCGGCTCCCGCGAGAAGGTGGATGCCGGTTTGGGTGCGGCGTGGGCTCGTGGTGAATCCGTCAGCGCCGTCGACTATCTCGACGCCCGCCACGTCGCCGCCGAGGTCGGCATCACGATGGGCACCTTCCACATGTCCTACGACGTGCTGATCACCCCGACCATGCCGATCACCGCGTTCGAAGCCGGACACGATGTGCCGCCGGGCAGCGGGCTCGACGGCTGGCCCGACTGGACCCCGTTCACCTACCCGTTCAACATGACGCAGCAGCCCGCCATCAGCATTCCGGTCGGCACGACGCGCGCCGGGATGCCGGTGGGCATGCAGATCGTCGGACCCCGGCACTCCGACGATTTGATCCTCGCGGTCGCCAGGCACGCCGAGTTCGTGCTGAACTCCTGAATTAGGTAGTCGCCGCTGCGACGCCGCCGGATCGTGCCGACGGCGTCGCGGCGACTATGCCGAACGGTCGTGCCGAGCACGACCCCGGTGTCTGTTCATGCGCGGGCGAAAGCCAACGTCTCGCCCTCGACGCCGCGCAACCACAGCCTTTTGCAGGCTGTCGCCAAGTCCGCGAGGCCGTCCTCGATGGAGGCGAAGACGCTACCGGGCACCCAGCCGAGGTCGCCGTTGATCAGCAGGTTGTTGCGGCCGTAGAACAGGGCCAGGTCGGTGGCGCCCTGGGCATGGTGGGCCGCGGAGCCGGGTTCGTAGCCGTAGGCGGGGTTGCCGATTTCCCACGGTTCGAAGTCGAAGAGGCAGACGTCGCCGGGAATCGGAGTGACAGTGGGGTTCTCGCGATGTGGCGCCGCGGTGATGCGCGGCACCAGCGTGTAGACCTCGTTGCGGGCGTACTTGGCGTGGAAGGCGTCGCCCTCCTGGGGCAGCGCATCCCAGACGGCGGCGCACGTGAGCGGGGCTTCGTCGTCGAGGAGGCGAGCGCGGCAGGTGACGCCGGCTTTGGTGAGGGTGATGCTCATGTAGCGGGCCATCGATCCTGCTTCCTGTGCGGTGCGAGCGGAGCTGCGTCGGTGCGTGGTCCCGCTCGATGCCCGAGCGGGACCACGGCGGACTACAGCTCGGCGAGGACCTCCGACCAGATGGCCAGGGCGTCCTCGACTTGGCTGTCGGTGACGATCAGCGGCGGGATCATGCGTACGACATTCATGTGCGCGCCGCAGGTGAGCAGCAGCAGGCCCTTGTCCACGGCCGACTTCTGCGCGGCCGTCGCGGTCGCGGTGTCGGGTTCACCTGTCGCCGTGGTGAATTCGGCGCCTACGAGCAGGCCGAGACCGCGGACATCACCGATCGCCTTGGTGGCGAGCCCCCGGACACCGGCGAGCAACTGCGTGCCGCGCATGGCGGCGTTGTCGACCAGCCCCTCGGTCTGGATGACCTCGAGAGTCGCCACGGCGGCGGCACAGGCCACCGCGTTTCCGCCGTATGTTCCGCCCTGGGACCCCGGCCAGGCCTTCGCCATCAATTCCCCCGACGCCGCGATGCCCGACAGCGGGAAGCCGCTGGCCAGACCCTTGGCGATGGTGATCACGTCGGGGCGCACGTCGAAGTGCTGGTGGCCGAAGAACTTTCCGGTCCGGCCGAACCCGGTTTGGATCTCGTCGAAGACCAGCAGGATCCCGTGCCGGTCGGCGCGCTCGCGCAGGCCCTGGAAGAACCGGGTGTTGCCGGGGATGTAGCCGCCCTCGCCGAGCACCGGTTCGACGATGAACGCGGCGGTTTCCACGGGCGAGGTGAGGGTGGCGAGCAGATAGTCGAGCTCACGCAGGGCGAAGTCGGTGGCCTCCTCCTCGCTCCAGCCGTAGCGGAAAGCGGTCGGGAACGGGGCCACGTGCACACCCGACATCAGCGGGCTGAAGCCCGCCGAGAACCGGGTCCCCGAGGTGGTCATGGTCGCGGCGGCGACGGTACGGCCGTGAAAACCGCCGTGGAAGACGATCACGTTCGGCCGTCCGGTGGCCTGGCGGACCAGGCGCAGCGCCGCCTCGACCGCCTCGCTGCCGGAGTTGGCGAAGAACAGCGTGTCCAGGCCCTCGGGCAGCACGGTGCCGAGGCGCTCGGTGAGTTCGAGCAGCGGCCGGTGCAGCACCGTCGTGTACTGCCCGTGGATCAGCTTGGCGACTTGGGCTTGCGCGGCCGCCACCACGGTGGGATGGCAGTGGCCGGTGCTGGTGACGCCGATCCCGGCGGTGAAGTCCAGGTAGCGGCGACCGTCGGTGTCGTAGAGGTAGCAGCCTGCGCCGTGATCGACGTGAACGGGCGTGGCCTGCTTCAGGACGGGAGACAGCTCGGTCATCAAGGACTCCCCAGATTGTCTATTGTCGGATTGTTGACAATATGCATAACATGGCGGCAGGGGTCACAGCAATGGTTGATCCACCGCGTCGGGAGGCAGGGCAGGCGAATGAGCGAGGAACGAGGGCTCCTTACACACGAGTCCGGGGGCAGCGCACAGCTGCTCGACAACCTGAGCGCCGCCGAACGAGCCGCGATCGACAGCGTCCCGAAAGGGCTGTTCATCGGTGGCGGATGGCGCGACTCCCCCGCCACGCTGCCCGTCCTCGATCCCTCGACCGGCGTGCGGCTGTGCGCGGTGGCCGACGCGACCCCGGCCGACGGACTCGACGCGCTCACCGCCGCGGCCGAGGCGCAGGCGGACTGGGCGAACACCCCGGCACGCACCCGCAGCGACATCCTGATGCGCGCGCACCGCGCACTTCTCGCCGACACCGAACGCCTCGCCCTGATCATGACGCTCGAGATGGGCAAGCCGGTGACAGAGGCGCGCGGCGAAGTCGCCTACGCCGCGGAGTTCTTCCGCTGGTTCGCCGAGGAAGCCGTCCGCCTCGACGGCGGATACATGCCCGCGCCGACGGGGGGCTCACGGTTTCTGGTGACGAAACAGCCGGTGGGGCCGAGCCTGCTCATCACGCCGTGGAACTTCCCGATGGCCATGGGCGCCCGCAAGATCGCGCCCGCCTTGGCCGCCGGATGCACCTGCGTCGTGAAGCCCGCCGAACAGACGCCTCTGTCGATGCTGGCGCTCGCGGCGATTCTGTCCGAGGCGGGCGTGCCCGCCGGTGTGGTGAATGTGGTGACCACCGCCGACCCCGGCGCGGTGATGACACCGATCATCGCCGATCCCCGCTCCCGCAAACTCTCCTTCACCGGGTCGACCGCCATCGGGAAACTCCTGCTGGAACAGTGCGCCCGCACCGTCATGCGCACCTCCATGGAACTCGGCGGCAACGCGCCGCTGCTGGTGTTCGACGATGCCGATCTCGACGAAGCGGTCGAGGGCGCGCTGGCCGCCAAGATGCGCAATATCGGCCAGGCCTGTACGGCCGCGAACCGCATTCTGGTGCAGCGCGGCATCGCTGACGCATTCGCCGAACGACTGGCCGCACGGATGGCGGCGTTGCCGATGGGCCGCGGCACCGAGCCGGGCGTTGTCGTCGGGCCGCTCATCGACGCCGACGCCGTCGCCAAGGTCGAACACCTCGTGGCCGACGCACGCCGACGCGGCGCGAAGGTGCTGCTGGGTGGCACGGCGATCGACGGACCGGGCACGTTCTACCCGGCGACCGTACTCACCGACGTGCCCGACGACGCGGAGCTGTGCCACACCGAGATCTTCGGTCCGGTCGCCGCGATCGGCGTCTTCGACACCGAGGACGAAGCGATCACCCGTGCCAACGACACCCCCTACGGGCTGGTCGCGTACGTGTTCACCGAGAACCTGCGGCGCGGACTGCGCGTCTGCGAAGCTCTCGAGACGGGGATGGTCGGCCTGAATCAGGGCGTGGTCTCCAATCCGGCCGCACCGTTCGGCGGGGTGAAGGAATCGGGGCTCGGACGCGAGGGCGGGTCCACCGGAATCGACGAATTCCTCGAGACCAAATACATCGGCGTCAAGGTTTAGGGAGACAGCGTGAGCACATACCGGATCGCGACCATTCCGGGTGACGGAATCGGCGTCGACGTGACGATCGAGGCGGTGAAGGTACTCGACCGGGTCCTGCCGGGGATCAGCTGGACCGAGTTCGACTGGTCCTGTGAGAACTATCTGCGGACCGGGGCGATGATGCCGACCGATGGGCCCGAGCAGCTCGCGCAGTTCGATGCGATCCTGTTGGGCGCCGTCGGATTCCCCGGGGTGCCCGACCATATCTCGCTGTGGGGCCTGCTGATTCCGCTGCGGCGCGCCTTCGCTCAGTACGTCAACCTGCGGCCGGTGCGGCTGCTGCCCGGCACGGAATCGGCACTGCGCGATCGCACTGCCGAGGACCTCGACATTCTCATCGTGCGCGAGAACTCCGAGGGCGAGTACTCCGAGATCGGCGGCATCCACAACCCGGGCAGGCCGGACGAATTCGTCCTGCAGGAATCGGTGTTCACCCGGACCGGCTGCGAACGGATCATCCGCTACGCCTTCGACCGTGCCGCCGAACGCTCGGGAAAGCTCTGCTCGGCGACGAAGTCGAACGGCCTGATCCACTCGATGCCCTACTGGGACAGCGTTTTCGAGCGCATCGCGGCCGAGTATCCGACGGTGCGTACGCGACAGATGCACGTCGACGCACTCGCCGCCGAAATCGTGCTCCACCCCGACCGCCTCGACGTGATCGTCGGCTCGAACCTGTTCGGCGACATCCTCTCCGACCTCGCCGCGGCCGTCACCGGCGGACTCGGGCTCGCGCCCTCGGGCAATATCAACCCCGCGGCGGACGCACCGTCGATGTTCGAGGCCGTGCACGGCAGCGCGCCCGACATCGCAGGCCTTGGCATTGCCGACCCGGTGGCCCAGATCCTCGCCGGCGCCATGCTGCTGTCGCACCTCGGCGAGCACGCCGCGGCCGCCGCCGTAGACCGGGCGGTCTGCGATGTGCTCGCCGCGGGCACGGTCCGCACACCGGACCTGGGCGGCACCGCGACCACCGCCGAACTGGGTACTGCCATCGCCGACCGTGCCGCCGAACTCGCGAACACCCTCACCGAGGCGTGACCCGGACACCACCGGCGGCGACGCAGCTGTCCGGCACCCGAACACGCGGGTCGCTTCGGCACCCCGGCCTCTGAGCGCCCGGGACCCCTCCCGCAGGCCACTCGAGACCGGCGGACAGGTACGTGACGCCGAACTACGCACCGAGCGGCCTCCGCTCGCGTGAGCACAACGTCATCGCGAGGCAACTGCCCAGAAAATCGCAGGCAATCGCTGGTGCGCACCATGAGGTCGCAGTGTCGGTGTTGGTCCTCGGAAGGCGAGACGTGGTGACGAGCGCACGGGTGGGCGTAGTTCCGGCAGTGCAGTGTGGGCTGGGTCGGGTGCGCGCACAGATAGCCGCGGACCTCGAACCGATCGCGGTGCGAGAGCGCCCCGTGGCCGAGGCGGTCGGGGCGACCCTGGCCATGGCCTTGGCCGCGGGCACTCCCCTGCCACGCGTGGACAGCGCCGCCATGGACGGCTACGCGGTCGCGGGCCCGGGACCGTGGTGGCGGCTGCACCAGCAGGTCAGCTACGCCGGACGTGGCTGCTCGGTGGTGCTGGCGCCCGGCGAGGCGGTGCGGATCGCGACCGGCGCGGCGACCCCGCTGGGCACCACGGCAACCCTGCGCGACGAACACATCGTGACCACGAGCGTGTCCGGCAAACCGGTGGTGATGCGCGCGCCCGGCGCGCCGGTGCGCGACGACACCCGCCGCCAAGGCGAACACTGGAGCAGCGGAACGGAATTGGCTCGCGCCGGAGCCCGCGTCTCACCGGCACTCGCTTCGGCCGCGCTCAGCGCCGAAGCCGAAACCGTCACCGTGCGTGGCCCTTTGCGCGCAGACGTGGTGATGACCGGCGACGAGATCCGCGCTGTCGGCCCACTCGGCCCGGGCGAGACCCGCGACTCGCTCGGCCCGGTAATGCCGGAGTTCTTGCGCTGCTGCGATATCGAGAGCACCGGCCTGTGGCACCTCGCCGACAGCCGCGACCTGCTGCGCTCCTGGCTCACCCTGAAATCGCACGCCGACCTGGTTGTCATGGTCGGTGCCACCGGTCGCGGCGCCGCCGACCACCTGCGCACCCTGCTCGCCGACCTGGGCGCCCGCATCATCGTCGAACGGATAGCGATCCGCCCCGGCGGCTCCACCCTGGTCGCCCAGCTCCCCGACGGCCGAGTCCTCCTGGGCCTGCCCGGCAACCCCTTCGCCGCCGTGGCGGCGCTCTTGGCCGTCGGCCCGGCAATCGTCGACGCCCTCACCCTGCGCACCCCCGGCCCCACCATGTGGGGCCGCCTTTCCGACGCCGGCGTCATGGAAGGCGAGGCCACCCGGATAGTCGGCGTCCAGCAACACCCCGGCGGTGTCTGGCGCAGCACCGGCCCCGCTCACACCCCCCACCTGGCCGGCCTCATCCCCTGCCAAGCCCTGGCCATCCTTCCGCCCGGCACCGGCCGAGGCTCCCTCGTGGAACTCCTTCCCCTCCCTCACTGAACCGATAGCGTTGCCGCACAACAGAAACGGCCCCGGTGTGGAAGTCCACACCGGGGCCGTACTCTGCTGGATTCGACAGGATCAGCCGTGTTGCGGTGGCTGCCAAGGGCGACCGTAGGGGTCGTCCGGGCGCGAGGCGCGGTGTTCCGCCGGGGCGATCGGGGGTGGAGTCGGCAGTTCCGGGTTCCCCTTTTCCACTGAGGTCTTCGGCCGGGGTACGGGGGAATCGAAACCTTCGACGGGGGTGCGGGCGGTGGCTTCCGCGGCGCGCACGGCTTCGGCGATCTTGGGGTCCGAGGCGGTTTCGAACCAGTCGGCCACGTCGGTGTCGTCTTCGATCTTCACCGGGGCTTCGTCGGCGGACGGTTCGTAGCGGAATACACCGTCCTCGCCCTTGGTGGCGAAGTTCTGGGCGAAACCTTCCAGCGCCTTGCCGAAATCGCTGGGGACCAGCCACACCTTGTTCGCATCGCCCTTGGCCACCATCGGCAGGGTCTGCATGTATTGGTAGGCAAGCAGTTCCGGCGTCGGCTTGCCGTTCTTGATCGCGGCGAAGACCTTCTCGATCGCCTTCGCCTGACCCTGGGCCTGCAGGTAGGAGGCGGCGCGTTCACCCTGCGCGCGCAGGATGCGGCTCTGGCGTTCGCCCTCGGCCGACAGGATCGAGGACTGCTTACCGCCCTCGGCGGTCAGGATCGCCGCCTGCTTGGCGCCCTCGGCGGTCTTGATCTGCGCTTCGCGGTTACCTTCGGCGGTGAGGATCGTCGCGCGCTTCTCGCGATCGGCCTTCATCTGCTTCTCCATCGATTCCTGGATCGACGGCGGCGGATCGATGGACTTGAGCTCCACCCGGGCCACCCGAAGGCCCCAGCGGCCGGTGGCCTCGTCGAGCACGCCGCGCAGCTGGTTGTTGATCTGATCGCGCGAGGTCAGCGTCTCTTCGAGGGTCATGCCGCCGACCACATTGCGCAGGGTGGTGACGGTGAGCTGCTCGACCGCGGCGATGTAGTTGCTGATCTCGTAGACAGCGGCCTGCGGGCTGGTGACCTGGAAATACACCACCGAGTCGATCTGCAGGGTGAGGTTGTCCTGGGTGATCACCGGCTGCGGCGGGAACGACACGACCCGCTCGCGCAGGTCGACCTTGGCGCGGACGCGATCGGCGAACGGGACGAGGAACGTGAGCTGACCGGACACGGTGCGCGAATACCGCCCGAGCCGTTCGATCACCGCCGCCTCGGCCTGTGGGACGAGCGCGATCGATTTGAAAACCACCACCACGACCAACAGGACGAGGACGGCGGCCACGATCAAGGCAACCATGTTCTAGGGACCCTTCCAGACGACGGCTGTCGCGCCATCGATCTTCATCACATAGACAGTCACACCGGCTTCGTACACTTCAGTCGGGTCGAGCGGACGCGCGGTCCAGACCTCGCCACCGAGCTTGACCTGCCCCGAATATTCCGCGACCTGCTCGAGCACCAGGGCCGACTTGCCTGGCAGCGCATCGGCGTTCGTCGGAGTGGGTGGCGGGCTACCGAACTTGCGGCGCAGTAGCGGGCGTACCCCGACGAACAGCACACCGGCCATCGCGGCGAACACCAGCGCGTCGCCCCACACGGGGAGATCGGTCGCCGCGCTGACGCCCGCCGTGCCGAGTGCGGCCACGCCCAGCGTGAGCAGCGTGAGATCCCCGGTGAGCATTTCCGCCGCCGCGAGAACGATGCCCGCGATCAGCCAGACTATTGCGGCCACACTGCCAGCCTAGCCCCGATGACCGGTTTGCGGGCGGCCTCGCGCGATCGGTTCGACCGGTGCGGCGGTGCAGCGCACTGCGTTGCGTGCGCGGTAGTTTCGGGGCGTGAGCGCAGGAGACAGTTACGGCGATATCTATTCCGGACACGATCGGACCAAGAAGAAGCCGGTGCCGACAGTGCGGGCCGAGCGCGACTTGGTGGTGGAGGACGCGGCGAGCGGATTCTGCGGTGCCGTAGTCGGTTTCGACCGCAGCTACGACGGCGAGTTCGTGAAGCTGGAGGACGCGCGCGGCGCGGTGCGGTTGTTCGCGATGCGGGAAGCGGCCTTCCTGATCGACGGGAAACCGGTGACGCTGACCAAGCCCACCGCCGCCGCGCCGAAACAGCCCACCCGGTCGTCGTCGGGTTCCACCCGCGTCGACGGCCTGCGCGCGCGGGTCGCGCGGACCAGCCGGATCTGGGTGGAAGGCGTGCACGACGCGGCGCTCGTGGAACGGGTGTGGGGCCACGATCTGCGGGTGGAGGGCGTGGTCGTCGAACATCTGGAGGGTCTCGACAATCTCGGCGCCCGGCTCACCGAATTCGAACCGGGTCCCGGCGCACGGGTGGGGGTGCTGGTCGACCACCTGGTGACCGGCTCCAAGGAGACGCACCTGACCACCGGGCTCGGACCGCATGTACTGGTGACCGGCCATCCGTACATCGATGTCTGGCAGGCGGTCCGTCCCGCCGCACTGGGCATCGACGCCTGGCCGACGGTGCCGCGCGGCGAGGATTGGAAGACCGGAATCTGCGCGCGCCTGGGCTGGGGAACACCGCAGCAGGGGTGGCGCCGTGTCTACGATGCGGTCGACTCGTTCCGGGATCTGGAAGCCCCGCTCATCGGGGCCGTCGAACGGCTCATCGACTTCGTGACCGAGCCCGAGTGAACGCACAGCAGGTCAGGCGGGTCCTCGCGCCGAATACCGCGACCTGCGTAGGCAACATCGACGAGCTCGGTGCGCGCACGCGATTGCCGCCGAACCTTTATGCTCGATGATTATGTGCTCTCCCAGTGCCACGCTGACGCTGTGGGCCGGCTCCTGGCTGGCCGGTACCAGCGCGCCCGACGACGTGCTGGAGGCACTGCACGCCTGGGCGCCGCGCCACACCATCGCGGCGGGCGATCCGGTCACCGGCGGACGCACCGATCTGCCGTGGACCTCACGCGGCGAAGCGGGCACCGGCGCCATGCCGTTGCTCAAGGTGATCCGCGAGGCGATGGCGCCGGCCGGGGCGCACTTGCGCCTTGTCCTGCCCGCGGCGGGTGATGTGCGCGGGCTGCCCGTTGGCACCGCCTTCGCCGCCGACGCGATCGACGCCGAGGAAGGCCTGCTGCTCGGTGTTCCCGGCGAGCCGGGCACCGGCCTGATCCCACAGTGGGACGACGACGAAACCCTACAGTGGACCGTCTACGGCGTCGACCTCCCCCGCATCGTGGGTCACGACATGTCGCTCGGCGAGGCCGAGTACACGATGCGCGAATCGGTCCGCGACGCCGCCGACGCCCTCATGCAACTGCACACCACCTCGGTCGGCAACGGCGACGACGATCCGCGCGAGCAGATCGAAGCTCAGCTCGCGGCCTACTCACGTCACGCCTATCCCGACTCGATCCCGCTGCGCGCCAAGCGGATTCTCGATACCGCCGATCACGTGGCCGCGATTCTCACCGTCGCCCAGCACGAACCGGCGTCCTCGCCCACCTCGGCCACCGCGATCGGCGCGCACGAATCCCTGCTGCGCCCGCTGTGGAACACGATCCGTGAGGCCCGTCTCGTCGCGGTCCACGCCGCCGCCCGCCGCGACGGCTAGACCTACCGCGTTCGCCGACGTCCGGCGGTGCCCGCCGGACCCCGATTCGTCAGCGACGGTACGGCTGCTGGTACTGCGGCTGCTGTGGGTACGGCATCTGCTGGGGGTACGGGTACGCCTGCTGCTGTGGGTACGGCATCGGCTGCTGTTGCGGATACAGCTGGGGGTAGTGACCCTGCGGATAATGCGGCGGGTACTGGGCCTGCGGGTA
Source organism: Nocardia salmonicida NBRC 13393 (assembly GCF_001613085.1). Lineage (GTDB taxonomy): Bacteria > Actinomycetota > Actinomycetes > Mycobacteriales > Mycobacteriaceae > Nocardia > Nocardia salmonicida. The sequence goes on along the minus strand of NZ_BDBR01000008.1, from coordinate 173,219 downwards.
GCCGGGCCCGGACGGGTGCTGCTGCGGGTAGGGCTGCTGATACTGGGCCGGATGCGGCTGGGGCGCCATCTGCTGCGGTGGCGGCATCTGTTGTGGCGCAGCCTGATTCGAGGAACCACTGAACGCGCGGATCACCACGACCAACACGATGAGCACGATCGCGGCGATGATGAGATACCAGACCCACTCCGGAACCCCACCGCCCCCGACGCTCACGCTGCTACCGCCCCCACGACGGGCCAGCACCGCCTCCGCATCGCCCACGAGGACGCGATCGCCTGCGAGAAGGCCACCTCCCCGAGATAGTGCGGTCACCGTTATCTCGGCATAGTTCATCGGACCCTCCCCGTAGCGTCACGCAGACCTCCGGGCGAAGGTCTGCGGGCGATGCTAACGCAGAGCCGACGCGAAGTGGGAAGTGCCAGTTCAGAATCCGCCGAGGGCGACCTTCAGATCAGGGACATCGAGCGACTTCAGCGTGGCGTCGCGCACCTGCGGACAGGTGCGGATGGTGACGGTGTCGACGATGCGGCGGTTGTAGGCGATGGCGGCATTGGCCACGGTGTCGTTCACTGTCCACAACCTCACCGCGCCGGTGAACGCCACCCGTGCGACCGGCGGGCCCAGCGCCTTCCACGTGCCCTTCTGTCCATCGAGAATGCCGCAGAGATCCTGCACCGAGGCCTGCGAAATCGTGGGTTCGGTGGGCTGTGGGGGCTGGGTCTGATAGCCGGAGTCGTTGCCACACCCGGTCAGGCCGAGCGCGGCGGCGGTCAGCACCAGGGCGAGCCCGGCTGCGCGGCGCGGCGGTATCGAAATCATCGGAAATCCTCCGATCAGTCGAGCGCAACTGTGAAAAGGCTACTCCTCGAACCGGGGGCTACCGGTGAATGGTTATCCGGTTGTGTTCAGCGACGAGCCGGGCGCGCGGGCAGTTCGCAGCAACCGGGCGCGCACAGGGCACCGTCGACGGTGCAGCCGTAACCCGGGACTTCGCCGAGTTCACGCACCGGACCGCCGCTCACCCGTTCGGCGATCAGTTCGACGATCATCCGGGAGAACCGCGGGTCGGTGCCGGGAGTCCCCGCGCGGGCGAAGGCCATCCCGAGTTCGTCGGCCCTGGCCGACGCTTCGTTGTCGAGATCCCAGATCACCTCGAGGTGATCGGAGACGAAACCGACCGGGCACACCACCACCGCGTCGATGCCCTTGCCGTGCAGCGCATCCAGGTGGTCGACGATGTCGGGTTCGAGCCACGGCACCTGCGGTGGGCCCGAACGCGATTGCCATACCACGTCGTACTCGGCGAAACCGGTTGCCGCGGCGCACAATCGGGCGGCTTCGGCGACCTGCCTGCTGTAGAGGCGGCCACCGTCGGCAGGCGGGCCCGCCGTGGCGTCGGCGGAGACGGGAATGGAGTGCGCGGTGAAAACCAGGCGCGCGCCGCTACGGCGATCGGCCGGAATCTGTTGCACCGCAGCGGTGATCGCGTCGGCGAAGGACTCGATCAGCAGCGGGTGGTCGAAGTACTGGCGCAGTTTCACCAGCTCCGGGGCACCGGCACCGACGGCCGCGCGGGCCCGGGTGATGTCCTCGTCGTACTGGCGGCAACCGGAATACCCACCCCACGCGGAGGTGGTGAGAACCAGCGCCGAGCGCACGCCGTCGGCGGTCATCCGCGCGACGGTGTCCTCGACCATGGGATGCCAGTTGCGATTGCCGAAGTAGACCGGCAGATCCAGCCCGGCATCGGCGAGGTCGGCCTCCAGCGCGGTGATGATCTGCCGATTCAACGCGTTGATCGGCGAGATCCCACCGAAATGCAGGTAGTGCTGCGCGACCTCGGCGAGGCGTTCCGGAGGCACCCCGCGGCCCCGAGTGACGTTCTCCAGGAAGGGGATCACGTCCTCGGGACCTTCGGGGCCACCGAAGGACAGCAGCAGCAGGGCGTCCGGCATCAGCTCAGCGACATGTTCTCCGGGAACCACATGTTGTGGCTGGCGCCGCCGTCGACGTAGATGATCGAGCCGGTGGTGGCGGGCAGCCAGTCCGAGAGCAGCGCCACGATCGACTTGCCGACCGCGCGCGGGTCGTTGCCGTCCCAGCCGATCGGCGACGCGCCGTCCCAGTACTCGTCGAGCTGGACGAGCTGCTTGGCATCGTCGGTGGCGGTACCCGCGATGGCCTTGGCGGCGAGGGTCTTGATCGGACCCGCGGCGATCAGGTTCGAACGAATCTTCTTGGCGGCACCCACCTCGCGCGCCACGTAGCGGTTCACCGACTCGAGCGCGGCCTTGGACACGCCCATCCAGTTGTAGTACGGCATGGCCACGCGCGGATCGAAGTCCATACCGACGATCGAGCCACCCTCGTTCATGACGGGGAGCACGGCGCGAGCCAGCGAGGCGTAGCTCCAGGCCGAGATCTCGAACGACTTGGAGACGTCGGGGCCGGGGCCCTCGAGGAACGGCAGCGCGCCGGGGCCCATGATCGAACGGGGCGCGAACGCGATCGAGTGCAGCACGCCGTCGACGCCCTCGGGCGCGATCTCACGCAGCTTCTCGGTGAGGGCGGCCAAATCCTCTTCGTTGGTCACGTCGAGGCCGATGGCAGGCGGCACTTCCTGCGGCAGCCGCTTGGCGATGCGGTCGATGAGCCGCAGGCGGTCGGGAATACCGGTGATGATCACCCTCGCGCCCTGCTCCTGCGCGATCGCGGCCGCGTGGAACGCGATCGACGAGTCGGTGATGATGCCGGTGACCAGGATGGTCTTGCCTTCGAGCAGTCCGCCCATGAGTTTTCGGTTCTCCTGAAATCAGTGTGGTTTGCTGCCACCTTGTCGGTGGCGCGGTGCGGTCTGTTAGCGGATCAGTGACCCATGCAATAGCGACCGTCGACGTGGACAACAGCGCCATGTCGGATCAGTGACCCATGCAATAGTGACCGTCGGCGTGGACAACAGCGCCATGTCGGATCAGTGACCCATGCCCATGCCGCCGTCGACCGGGATGACTGCACCGGAGACATAGCGAGAGTCCTCAGAAGCGAGGAAGCTGACCACAGCGGCGATGTCTTCCGGCTGGCCGAGACGCTGCAGCGGAATGTACTTCTTCGCCATGGTCTTCAGATCTTCGGGCAGGTCCGCGGTCATATCGGTCTCGATGAAGCCCGGGGCGACCACGTTGGAGGTGATCGAACGCGAGCCCAGCTCCCGAGTGAGCGACCGCGCCATGCCGATGACGCCGGCCTTGGACGCAGCGTAATTGAGCTGACCGGCCTGGCCGGCCATGCCGACCACCGAGCCGAGGAAGATCAGCCGGCCCCAGCGACCCTTGAGCATGGCTCGATTGGCCCGCTTGGCACAGCGGAACGCGCCGGTGAGGTTGGCGTCGATGACCCGTTCGAACTGGTCCTCGGTCATGCGCATCAGCAGGGTGTCGTCGGTGATGCCCGCATTGGCGACCAGCACCTCGACCGGACCCTGGTGCTCCTCGACTTCGGTGAACGCACGATCGACCGAATCACTGTCGGTGACATCGCACTTCACACCGAAAAGACCCTCGGGAACCCCCGATCCGCGATGGGTGACGGCGACCTTGTGGCCGTCGGCCTGCAGGCGCTGCGCGACAGCGAGACCGATACCGCGGTTACCGCCGGTGACCAGGACCGACCGGGATGTGACGTTCGACATAGGGTTCAACCTATCTGTTCCGATTCGTGCGCCCCGCGTCAGGGTCGCGCCGTTGCGACAGCTCACAACGCGGGGGCGGTGGGAGCTAGGGCAGACGTTGACGATAGAGCAAACTGACCACGACTCCGGCCGCGATGGCCAGCATGCCGAGCAGCAGCCACGGCCTGCTCGCATCGCCACGCGTGGTCTCGTAGCCGATCTGTTCCTCGAGGGTGTCGTAGACCGCGGTGAGTTCGGCCAGCGACGAGGCGGTGTAGAAGTCACCGCCCGACAGCTCGGCGATCTCGCGCAACGAATCGTTGTCCACGGGGACCTTCACCCGCTGCGAACCCTTGCCGTCGGAGTCCGGGATCTCGACCGTGCCCCACTCGGTGCCGAAGGAGATCGTCGAGACCGGGATGCCCTTGTTCTTGGCCAGGCGCGCGGCGGTGAAACCGTGGCGCGGGTTGTCGACGTCCTTGTCGTCGGGCACGGTCTGCTTACCGTCCGACATCAGCACCACGCGCGCGGGCGGGGGCGTCTCGGCGCCGCCGAGCACGGCGGCCAGCGTGTCGATCGACTGCAGCGCGGTGAGGACGCCCTCGCCGGTGGCGGTGCGCTCGGCCAGCTTGATGTTGTCGATCGAGTGCTTGACCGCCTCGCGGTTGGTCGTCGGCGACACCATCACCGAGGCCGTGCCCGCGAACGTGACGAAACCGAGGTTGATGCCCGGCGTCAGACCGTCGACGAAATCCTTACCGGCCTTCTGCGCGACCTGCAGCCGGTTCGGCGGCACATCGGTGGCCTCCATCGACAGCGAAACATCCATCACCAGAACAACTGTCGCGCGGTTGCGCGGCACCTTCTGCACGGCGGTCGGGCCCGCGGCGGCGATGGTCAGCAGCACCAGGCCGACCAGGATGAGCGCGATCGGCGCATGGCGCATCGGACTCGGGCGCGACGGTGCGACCCGCTCCAGGATGGCCATGTTGCCGAACTGCAGCATCCGCTTGTGCCGGGCGCGCTGCACCAGCACGTAGCCGAGCACGAGCAGGGCGACGACCGCGAGGAAACCGAGCCAGACAACGGCCGTGAAATGCGAAATACTCACTGGCGAGGCACCCGCCCGCTCGGGGCGCCGAGGCTGTGGCGCCGGGTGGACACGAACCGGACCACGTCGGCGATCCAGTCCCGATCGGTCTGCAGGGTGAGCACCGGCGCGCCGCAGCTGCGCAGCGCTTGGGCCACCTGCTCACGCTGGGCCCGAGCCGCGGCCGCGAAATCGGCGCGCAGCGTGGGAGTGACGCTGAACTCGCGGGTGCGGCCCGATTCGGGATCGTGCAGCACCACGTCGCCACCGTCGGGCAGCGCGACATCCAAGGGGTCGAGCACTTCCACGGCGAGCAGGTCGTGGCGGGCGGAGATCGCGCGCAGGGAGCGCTGCCAGTCGACGTCACCGAGGAAATCGCTGATCACCACGGCCAGACCGCGTTTGCGTTGCGGACGGCGCAGCGACTCGATCCCGGTTTTGAGATCACCGCGCACGCCGTCGCGGGCGTGCGGGGTGGTCGCGATGCCGCGCAACAGGGTCTGGGCGTGCATACGTCCGCTGCGTGCGGGGATGCGAACCAGGTCCTGACCGGTCGCCACGACGGCGCCGATCCGGTTGCCGCCGCCCGACGTGAGATGGGTGATCGCCGCGGCCGCCGCGATCGCGAGATCGCGCTTGTGCACCCGCCCGGTACCGAAGTCCAGGCTCGACGACAGGTCGACGACGAGCCAGGTCTCCAGCTCGCGGTCGGCGATCATCTGCCGCACGTGCGGATGGGTGGTGCGGGCGGTGACCGACCAATCCATCTGTCGCACATCGTCACCCGGCTGGTACAGCCGCGCCTCCCCCGGTTCCGAACCCGGACCGGGGATCAGCCCCTGGTGATCACCGTGCAGCACGCCGTCGAGGCGGCGCCGCACGGTCAACTCGAGGGTCTTGAGCGCGGCGGACAGCTTCGGGTCGGTCAGTTCACCGGCACGAAACGACGGCGGAGCGTGAGACGGCACGGGCACGCGGACAACGGGTTCCGGCGCACTCACTGGGGCGCAGCGGAGCCGGCGGGCTGGGACTGCTGCCCGTTCACCGCCTGCGGCACAGGCTGCTGCTGGGGCGGCTGGGGCACCGGCGGCTGCTGCGGTGCGGCCTGACCGTTGGCCTGCGGGGCGACCTGCGGCAGGCCGACGGTCTGCAGCACGCGCTTGATGACGTCCTCGGGCGAAACCTCGTCGGCCAGCGCGTCGTACGACAGCACCAGACGGTGCCGCAGCACGTCCGGGATCACCTCGACGACGTCCTGGGGCACCACGTAGTCACGGCCACGGATCAGTGCGACCGAGCGGGCCGCGGCGATGATGCCGAGGCTCGCGCGCGGGGAAGCGCCGTAGGAGATCCAGCTCGCCACATCGTCCATGCCGAAGTCGGCGGGCGTGCGGGTCGCGGTGATCACGCGGACCACGTAGTCGACGAGCGCGTGGTGGACGAAGACGTTGGCGGCCACCTTCTGCAGGCGGATGATGTCCTCGGGGTCGAGAATCTGGTTCGGCTCTGGCGCGCTCACACCCATCCGGTAGATGATCTCGCGCTCTTCCTCGACCGAGGGGTAGTCCACGACGACCTTGAACAGGAAGCGGTCGCGCTGCGCCTCGGGCAGCGGGTACACGCCTTCGCTCTCGATCGGGTTCTGGGTCGCCATGACCAGGAACGGATCGGGCATCGGGTAGGTCTTGCCGCCGATCGACAGCTTGCGCTCGGCCATCACCTCGAGCAGTGCCGACTGCACCTTGGCCGGTGCGCGGTTGATCTCGTCGGCGAGCACGAAGTTCGCGACGACCGGGCCGAGCTCGGTGTCGAATTCTTCGCGGCCCTGCCGGTAGATGCGGGTGCCGATCAGGTCGGTGGGCACGAGGTCCGGGGTGAACTGCACCCGGGAGAACGAACCGCCGATGACCTTCGCGAAGGTTTCCACCGCAAGAGTTTTCGCGACGCCCGGCACACCTTCGAGAAGCACGTGTCCGCGTGCCAGAACGGCGACTAGCAAACTCTCGACGAGCCGATCCTGCCCGACGATAACCCGCTTGACCTCGTAGATCGCCTTCTCGAGAGTCTGGACGTCACGCTCCAGGGTGCTCGGCGTGGCCGTACCGGCGTCCTTCGCCAGCTTCGGCCCGCTCACACCTTCCGTCGAAGTCACCAACATCCCCGCTTTCGCTTTGGTCCTGTGCGTGCGGCACCAACTATTCCATTGAATCGCCCGGTGCGCCGCAACCGGCCAGTACTAGACGGGGATTCGTCATCCTCGTGACGGCACTCACGCGCGGCGATCGGTGTGGCGCACGCCGCACCGATTTCGCCCCTACCAGCGACGATACGCACTCAGTCGGTGACGATGCGCACCGCGTACGGCATGATGCCGTCTTCACGGACCGGGGAAATCTTCACGACATCCCCGGATTCAGGGGCCTCGATCATCTTGCCGTTGCCCAGATACATCGCCACGTGCACGCTGCCGCCGGGGCCCCAGAACAGCATGTCGCCGCGTTCGCGATCCTCGACGTCTACCCGGGTGCCCGCGTTGTACTGGTAGCCGCTGTAGTGCGGCAGCGAGACGCCGATACCGGCGAAGGCGTAGAGCATCAGGCCCGAGCAATCGAAGCCGACCTTCTCGAAGTCGCCGTGGGCGTCCCCGGTGCCGCCGTCACGGATGCCCAGGGTGGGTCCGTCCTCGTCGCCGCCACCCCAGGCGTAGGTGACCCCGAGCTGCGACATCGCGCGGTCGACCACGATTTCGATCGCCGCCGAACCGGTGACCTGTGGTTGGGACGGGCGCGGCTTGGTTTTGCGTGGCGAGGCCGGGGTCGACTCCAGGTCGGCGTGCGGGCGCTGGCCCTCGTTGAGCTGGGCGGCTCGGTCGCGGGCGGCCTTGTCGGCGGCGGCACGTGAGGCCGCGGCGTTGGCCGCGGCCAGCAGGGCCATCACCTCGGCTTCGCGTTGGTCGTCCCAGGTCAGGAAGATCTCGCGTTGGCTCTGGAGCCCGGCGACGGTCGAGCGGGCTACGTCGAGGGCGGATTGGGCGGCGCTGCGGTCGCGGCTCAGGGTGTCGCGGGCCACGGCCTGGGTGTCGAACTCGGATTTCGCGATGTTCACCGCGTGCTGGGCGGCGTCGCGCTTCTGTTCCGCGCCCGCCGCGGCGGTATCGGCGTCGGCCTTGGCCTGGCGCGCGGCGGAATTCTGATTGGCCTGGGCGACCTGGGCGCGGCGCAGACCGTCGAGCACCTGTCGCTGGTTCTTCGACACCATGCCGAGCACCTGCGCGCGGTCCATCGCGGCATCGGGGGTCGAGGAAGCGAGGTAGGTGACGACCGAACTGTTGGCGGGACGCACGTAGGCCTGGGTGGCGACCTGATCGAAACCCTGGCGTGCCACACCGACTTTCACGCCCGCGTCGGCCAGTTGGGTCTGGCTGTCGGAGACGGCGGCCGCGGCCGCGTCGGCGGCGTCGCGTGCGGTCTGCAGGTCGACGAGCGCCTGGTTGACCGCTTCGCGTTTGCCCGCGAGTTGGTCGTCGAGTTCGCGCAACTGCTGATCGGCCGCGGCGACGCGATTGATCAGCACGCCGATCTCGCTGACCCGCGCGTCGACCTGGGCGCCCGCGCCGGCGATCTCACCGTCGGACGGATTAGGTGGAGGGGGTGGTACAGCAGCGACCGGTCCCGCGGCGAGCAGCACTGCCACCACCGCCAGCAAACCGATCGCTATTCGTAATAGACCTGGTTCGTCCCGCCTGCCCGCACTCCGCACGGTACCTCCGAGCATCTCGACTCGACATACGCCACCGGCGCATCAGCCGAAACACCGACCACAAGAGTCGACCAATGCCCCCTGTACCACTGCATTCACGATCACGTTCATCGCAACCGTACGACACATGGTTCCCAAAGGAAACATCCGTCACAGTGGCGCGCGGCAACAATTCATCGATTGCTCGGAATTTGCGCGACGCGGGACAGTTTTCTACCCCAGAAAACAGACCGCTGGTCTGGAAATGTGGCTGGAGTGAAACCAGTTAGTTGGTGGAACTCGCGTCGACGCGTGGTGACACGACGGCCGTAGCGTCCACATCGGGACCACGGCGGACCTTCACCAGGTACAGCCCGGCGATCACCAGCACCACGAGGCTGATCATCACCGCGGTGATGGCGCCCCAGGAGACGCCCTCTGGCTGCTCGAGCCGGTCGACGAAGGCCTGCACGGCCTCTTCGGGATGGTTGCCCTTGTACTTGGCCGAGTCCTCGGCCCACTCGAGCCGGACCCGGCTGATGGTGTCGCTGTAGGTGCCGAGCCAGTCGTCACTGAATACCGCGACGGTGCCGTGCGTGCTCTCGCCGACCTCGGTGGCCAGATCACGTAGGCTCGAGTCGTGGCCGGGATTACCGGGAACGATGACGACGCTGAGCGGGATCCCCTCGGATCGCGCCTGCGCGACGATCGCCGCCAGTTTCTCCTGATCCTGACCCTTGGGGGCCGCGACGTGATTGTCGGCGAGGTCGGACGCGACGCTGCTCAGCACGGTGTTCGGCGGCAGTTCGGCCGCCATCGGCGCAAAAGTGGTCATCTTCCATCCGGTCTGTCGAGCCACAGTCGCCGGTGTCGCGACGGGCGTCCAACACTGCCAAGGTGAGCGTCACTGCGTCTTCCCCGACTTCGCTCGTCAGGCACAGTACGCGACGCGGCGCTCGACTACGCCTGCACGGCACCACCGACGGCCCCCGCGTATTTCATAGGACAAGCGTACTGTTAGGCTCGTACGGCGAGGAATTCGGCATCTCACGGCGCCGGATACCCCCTCCGAAGACGCGAGCCGCCGGCACAGCCCCGCCGGCGGCACACCCTCACACATGAGTGGAGCTGACGTGACGAAGATTGATACCTTCGGCGCCAAAGGCACGCTCGAGGTCGGAAGCAACTCCTACGAGATCTTCCGTCTCTCGGCTGTTCCCGGCACCGAGAAGCTGCCCTACGCCCTGAAGGTGCTGGCAGAGAACCTGCTGCGCACCGAGGACGGCGCGAACATCACCGCCGACCACATCCGCGAGATCGCGAACTGGGACCCCTCGGCGCAGCCGAGCGTCGAGATCCAGTTCACCCCCGCGCGCGTGATCATGCAGGACTTCACCGGCGTGCCCTGCATCGTCGACCTCGCCACCATGCGTGAGGCCGTCACCGTCCTCGGTGGCGATCCGAGCAAGGTCAACCCGCTCTCGCCCGCCGACATGGTCATCGACCACTCGGTGATCCTCGACGTCTTCGGCCGCGCCGACGCGCTCGAGCGCAACGTCGACCTCGAGTACGAGCGCAACGGCGAGCGTTACCAGTTCCTGCGCTGGGGCCAGGGCGCCTTCGACGACTTCAAGGTCGTCCCCCCGGGCATGGGCATCGTCCACCAGGTCAACATCGAGTACCTGGCCCCCACGGTCATGGTCCGCAACGGCCAGGCCTACCCCGACACCTGTGTCGGCACCGACTCGCACACCACCATGGTCAACGGCCTCGGCGTGCTGGGCTGGGGCGTCGGCGGCATCGAGGCCGAGGCCGCGATGCTCGGCCAGCCTGTCTCCATGCTGATCCCGCGCGTGGTCGGCTTCAAGCTGACCGGTGAGATCAAGCCGGGCGTCACCGCCACCGACGTGGTGCTCACCGTCACCGAGCAGCTGCGTAAGCACGGCGTCGTCGGCAAGTTCGTCGAGTTCTACGGCAAGGGCGTCTCCGAGGTCCCCCTCGCGAACCGCGCCACCCTGGGCAACATGAGCCCCGAGTTCGGTTCCACCGCCGCGATCTTCCCGATCGACGAGGAGACCATCAACTACCTGCGCCTGACCGGCCGCAGCGACGAGCAGCTCGCGCTCGTCGAGGCGTACGCCAAGGAACAGGGCATGTGGCACGACGCCGACCGCGAGCCGGTGTACTCGGAGTACCTCGAGCTCGATCTGGGCAGCGTCGTGCCCTCGATCGCGGGCCCGAAGCGTCCCCAGGACCGCATCCTGCTCAGCGACTCCAAGAACGCGTTCCGCTCCGACATCGTCAACTACGTCGGCGAAGGTGAGCTCACCGCGCTGGACGAGGGCGTCGACGAGTCCTTCCCGGCCTCGGACTCGACCGCGGTGTCCGCCGCCGCCGCCGACGACACCTACACCCCCGCGCACTCCGCGGCCAACGGTGCCAAGGGTCGTCCGTCCAAGCCGATCGAGGTCGTCGGCGAGGACGGCAACAAGTTCGTCCTCGATCACGGCGCGGTGGTCGTCGCGGGTATCACCTCCTGCACCAACACCTCCAACCCGTCGGTCATGCTCGGCGCCGCCCTGCTCGCCCGCAACGCGGTGGAGAAGGGTCTCGCGACCAAGCCGTGGGTGAAGACCAACATGGCCCCGGGTTCGCAGGTCGTCACCGACTACTACGAGAAGGCCGGTCTGTGGCCCTACCTGGAGAAGCTGGGCTTCTTCGTCGGTGGCTACGGCTGCACCACCTGCATCGGTAACACCGGTCCGCTGCCCGAGGCGATCTCGGCCGCGATCAACGACAACGACCTCTCGGTCACCGCGGTGCTCTCGGGTAACCGCAACTTCGAGGGTCGCATCTCCCCCGACGTGAAGATGAACTACCTGGCCTCCCCGCCGCTGGTCATCGCCTACGCGCTCGCGGGCACGATGGACTTCGACTTCGAGACCGACGCGCTCGGCCAGGACACCGACGGCAACGATGTCTTCCTGAAGGACATCTGGCCCTCGGCCCAGGAGATCGACGACACCATCAAGTCCTCGATCAGCCAGGACATGTTCCGCAACTCCTACGCCACCATCTTCGACGGTGACAAGCGTTGGCAGAGTCTGGCGACCCCGGAGGGCGACACCTTCGCGTGGGACGAGAAGTCGACCTACGTGCGCAAGGCACCGTACTTCGACGGCATGTCGATGGATCCCTCCCCCGTCACCGACATCTCCGGCGCTCGCGTGCTGGCGCTGCTGGGCGACTCGGTCACCACCGACCACATCTCCCCGGCGGGCCCGATCAAGCCCGGCACCCCCGCCGCGCAGTACCTCGACGCCAACGGTGTGGCCCGCAAGGACTACAACTCGCTGGGGTCGCGTCGCGGTAACCACGAGGTCATGATCCGTGGCACCTTCGCCAACATCCGGCTGCGCAACCAGCTGCTCGACGACGTCTCGGGTGGTTACACCCGCGACTTCACCCAGGACGGTGGCCCGCAGGCGTTCATCTACGACGCCTCGCAGAACTACCAGGCCGCGGGCATCCCGCTGGTCGTGCTCGGTGGCAAGGAATACGGTTCGGGCTCCTCGCGTGACTGGGCCGCCAAGGGCACCAGCCTGCTGGGTGTGAAGGCCGTCATCACCGAGTCGTTCGAGCGCATCCACCGCTCCAACCTGATCGGCATGGGCGTTGTGCCGCTGCAGTTCCCGGCCGGGCAGTCCGCTGCCTCGCTGGGTCTGACCGGCACCGAGACCTTCGACATCGCGGGAATCACCGCCCTCAACGAGGGTGTCACCCCCGAGACCGTCAAGGTCACCGCCACCGCGGAAGACGGCAAGGTCACCGAGTTCGACGCGGTCGTCCGCATCGACACCCCCGGTGAGGCCGACTACTACCGCAACGGCGGCATCCTGCAGTACGTGCTGCGCAACATGATCCGCGGCTGATTGTTCGACCCGGTGGCGCAACACCGTAAGGTGTTGCGCCACAAGGGCATTCGCTTGCCCCATGAATAATGCGACAGCCCCCGTCTCGGTTCGCCGGGGCGGGGGTCCGTGTATCCGCTAGCTGGAGGAATCATGCCCAAGGTCAGCGACGACCACCTCGCCGCCCGCCGCAGCCAGATCCTCGACGGTGCACGACGCTGCTTCGCCGAATACGGCTACGACGGCGCCACCGTGCGCCGCCTGGAAGAGGCCATCGGCCTGTCCCGCGGCGCGATCTTCCACCATTTCCGCGACAAGGACGCCCTGTTCTTCGCCCTGGCCAAAGACGACGCCGAACGCATGGCCGAAGTCGCCGCCAATCAGGGCCTGGTCCAGGTGATGCGCGATATGCTCGCCCGCCCGGAGGAATTCAACTGGCTGGGCACCCGCCTGGAAATCGCGCGCAGAGTCCGCACCGACCCCGAGTTCCGCGCGGGCTGGACCCAGCGCTCGGCCGAACTGACCGCCGCGACCCTGGCCCGCCTCGAGCGCCGCAAAGCAGCAGGCGCCCTCCGAGACGATGTCCCCACCGATGTCCTACTCGGCTACCTCGACTTGGTCCTCGACGGGTTGATCGCCCGCATCGCCTCGGGTCACACCAACGAAAACCTCTCCGCCGTACTGGATCTCGTCGAAGCCTCGGTGCGACGCAAGGAATCCTGAGTCGGGCTCGACGCGGCCATGGAGTAGCCCATGGCCGCCGAGCCCTAGCCGATTGCGCGCGGCGGGAAATTCCCCGGAGGTCGTTTCCCCGACCGGGATCGGCGGGTCAGCTCGCCCAACCACTGAGCAAGGTTCGCGAGATACGGTCCAGGGCGACACGATCGGCCGGCTTCAGTACCGCCAGCATCGCCGTCTCGTTCTCGGTGTGCGCCACGACCACCGTGTCGACGAGCGCCCTGCCCTGATCGGTGAGCGCCACCCGCACGGCGCGTCGATCCTCGCGATCGGCGACGCGGCGAACCAGGCCCGCCGTTTCGAGTCGGTCGATACGCCCGGTCATCCCCGCCCGCGACAGCATCAAGGTATCGGCGAGCACCGACGGGTTGAGTTCGAAGGGTGCGCCCGAACGACGCAGTGCCGCAAGCACATCGAACTCGCCGCGCTGCAAACCGTGTGCGGTGAAAACACTTTCGATCCGCGCCATGGCCACGTTCATGAGCCTGCCGAGTCTGCCGAAGACCGCCATCGCCTCGAGTTCCAGATCGGGTCGCTCCCGCTGCCACTGCGCCGTGATCGCGTCGACCACATCCGGCTCACGTTCATCCATGGACAGCATTCTATTCGCTGGGATATAGTTCGGTACCTAACTATCAACCGACGAACGGAATGGTCATGACGAACACCCGCGAGATCGCCCTCTGCCTGCCCGAGGACGCCGAGACCCTGGGTACCGAGAACGTGCGCATGCGCCTGCTCACCGACGCGAACGCCAGCGACGGCGCGGTCAGCACGCTCGAAGTCACCATGACCCAGGGCGCCGACGGCGCCGCCCCGCACTTCCACACCCGCTCCGACGAGCTGTTCTACGTCGCCGACGGCGAGCTCCAGGTCATGGCGGGCGACCGCATCCTCACCGTCGGCACGGGCGGCTCGCTGGTCGTCCCGCGGCAGATGCCGCACGCCTTCGGCGCCACCCCGGACAGCGGCGCGCGCATCCTGATCGCACTGATGCCCGGCGTGCAACGCTTCGAGTACTTCCGCCTGCTCGACCGGCTCCTCCGCGGCGACGCCACCCATGACGAATTCGTCGCCGCCCAAGAGGAATTCGACAACCACTTCGTCGACGCGCCCGCCTGGTGGGCCGAGCGCAACGCCCACCGCGGCTGATCCGTCATGCGGTCCCCGGTCGCACTGTGGCCGAGATTGCACGCCGATCGGGAACAACGAGTCGGAAGCGGCCGGTTATACGCCGTATGACGTTCTCCGTACCGGTCCTCGTCCGCGGCTACGAGCTCGACACCCAGGGCCACCTCAATCACGCCGTCTACCACCAGTACGGCGAGCACGCCCGGTGGGAGCTGATGCGCGCGGCGGGGATCGCGCAGGACAAGTTCATCGCCAGCGGCGTCGGCGCGGTGGTGCTCGAGTCCACCATCAAGTACAAGCGCGAGCTGCGCGGTGGCGACGAGGTCACGGTGACCTGCGTGCTCGATTGGAAGGAAGGCGAGAAGGTCTTCCGCTTCCACCACCAGATCATCAAGCTCGACGGTACGGTCGCCGCAGAGATCACCGTTGTGGCGGGCGCGATGGATCTGACGACCCGTCGGCTCGTCGCGAAACCGGCCGAACACTTCCGCGAGCTCGCCGAGAATCCCGAACTGCTCGGACTCTAGAGACCGCACGCGGCGCGGCGGGCGCCCTCCGACACAGACTCGGGGGCGCCCGCTGCGCCGTTGTCAGATATGTTTGCTGCTGGATTGCCCGTGAGAACACAGTTGCAACATCCGAGTTGTCCGAAATTCTTTCCCGGCAAGGCGATCACGCGCCGCTCGGCGGTTTGCCCGGCACTCCGCAAATCTCGCGAACCCGCTCGGCGGGCCACCTGTTCACGTTATGATCCGAAGCACCTTTTGGGGTTCTGGCAAATCGCGAGCAGACGAGAAAAGATCGGAGTGAGCGCCCATGACCGACGCCATCCACCTCCCCGCTACCGCGTCGTCCCGAGATCGGGGCCCCGCCTTGCGCGGATTGCTGGTGGCCGAGTCCGATCACGACATCTCGGTGCGCGTAGACGGTGGAACCTGGACTTTCGACCGCAACGACGTCGTACGACTCACCGAAGACCGCGTGGGCGCGGGTGAACGTCAGGTGCGGGTCGATATCCGCCCCGGCGCCACCGCCGATTTCACCCGACGGATGCGCGTCGATCTGGTCGACCGACCGATCACCCTCGCACCGGAACCGTCGGAGGCGCTGGACGACGAGCAGCTGGCCCGCGCCACCCGCAGCTGGGCGACGAAACTGCGCATCACCGAACGAGGTGGCGCCACCGGAGCGACGTTCACCTTCCGCGACGGCATCAACTGCGACAGCCTCGACTGAAACGGCGCGGAAGTCATGGAAGGCGCGACCGACGCCGTGCTCATCGTCTCCGAAACCGACGACCTGCACGCCGATGCGCTGGCGTCGACCTTGCGAGAACACCACGGCCTCGACCCGATCCGACTCGACTTGCGTGACTTTCCCTCCGAGACAGGGAGTTTCCGGCTCGACAAAGCGGGCACCAACCGCGCGATGTCACACATCCACGGTCTCGACGACGTGCGCGCGGTGTGGTGGCGCAGGCCGCACCCGTGCAAAGTCCCCACCGGCGTGCGCGCCGCCGACGACGAGTTCCGCCAGGCCGAGTGCGACGGATTCCTGCAGGGCATGCTGTGGTCGATCCCGGCGTACTGGGTCAACGATCCGGCCGCCGAACGCACCGCCTCGCGCAAGATCGTGCAGCTCGAAACCGCGCAGCGGGCGGGTTTCACCATCCCGGAAACGCTGATCACCAACGACCCGGACGAGGCGCGCAGTTTCGTCGAATCCCGGTGTGGTCCAGTGGTGTACAAACGCACCGGTACCGGGCGTGGCGAGTTCTCCGAGACGAGGATCATCACCAGACCCGAGTTGAACCGGCTCGACTCGATCCGTTCGACGCCGACCACGTTCCAGGATTACGTGGAGGCCAGCTGCGATCTGCGGGTGGTGTGGGTCGACGGTGTCGAGTGGAGTGTGCGCATCGACTCTCAGTCGGGGGTAGGCCGCATCGATTCCCGTCTCGACACCTCCGTCGCCTTCGCGCCGGATCGGCTACCGGCCTCGGTGAGCAAGTCCCTCGCGACCCTGATGGGCGCGCTCGGACTCAGCTTCGGCGTGGTCGATCTACGCCTCGGCAGCGATGGCGAGTACTACTTCCTCGAGGTGAACCCACAGGGGCAGTTCGCGTACCTCGAGATCAAGACGGGGCTGCCGCTGTTCGCCAGCCTGGCCAATCTGCTGGTCCGCGGCGACGGAGCCGTCGCAGGCTGGTAGCGGCTCCGTCGACGACGCCCCGCTCAGTCGGCCGGATTCTTGCGCCGATTGGCGCCGCCGCGCCCACGCAGTTCGACGTGTGACTCGACCAGCACATTGTGGATGAAGCCGTACGAGCGGCCGGTGGACCTGGCCAGGGAGCGAATGGACGCGCCCGCCTCGTACTGCTTCTTCAACTGGGACTGCAACCGGTCGCGGGACTTGCCCGTTACCCGGGTTCCCTTGCCCAGCGAGGCCTTGCCGATCGTCGATTTACCCTTGGCCGACCTAGCGGCCTGTCTGGAACTGTCGCTCATGGCTTCCTCCGAGTCGCCGAGCACTTCCTCCAGGCTAGACACTCCGCACTCGGTGATCAACGGAAACAGTGATCGAACTCACGCGATCCCCGCGAGTTCCTCCCGGCCACCGCGATTCATGCGCGACACACCGGCTCTATGCGAGATCAATGAGCTCCGCGTACTCCGCCGACCAGTGGTCCTCGGTGCCGTCAGGAAGCAGAATGACCCGCTCCGGGTTGAGCGCCTCGGCAGCGCCGGGATCGTGCGTCACCAGCACCACGGCGCCCGCGTAGGTGCGCAGCGCCTCGAGGACCTGCTCACGCGAGACCGGGTCGAGGTTGTTGGTCGGCTCGTCGAGCAGCAGCACGTTCGCCGCCGAGGACACCAGTCCGGCCAGCGCCAGCCGGGTCTTCTCACCGCCGGACAGCGTGCCGGCCGGCTGGTCGAGCTGCGGACCGGTGAACATGAACGCACCGAGCAAACTGCGCAGCTCCTGCTCCCCCGCGTCCGGGGAGGCATGGCGGATGTTCTCCCACACCGAGGCCTGGTCGTCGAGAGTGTCGTGCTCCTGGGCGAAGTAGCCGACCTTGAGCCCGCGCCCCTGCTCGACGCCACCCGCGGTCGGCGTCTCGACACCGGCGAGCAGTTTCAGCATGGTCGTCTTACCGGCGCCGTTGAGCCCGAGTACTACCACGCGACTGCCCTTGTCGACGGCGAAGTTCACGCCGGTGAAGATCTCGAGCGAACCGTAGAGCTTGGTCAGGTCCTTCACCATCAGCGGAGTCTTGCTGCAGGCCGCGGGCTCGGGGAACCGGATGCGGGCGACCTTGTCGCTCACGCGCACGTCGTCGAGGTCGTTGATCAACCGTTCGGCGCGACGCACCATCTGGTGTGCCGCAGCGGCTTTGGTGGCCTTCGCGCCGAGCTTGGCGGCCTGCTGACGCAGCGCGCCCGCCTTCTTCTCGGCATTGGCGCGCTCGCGGACGCGGCGCTGCTCGTCGGTGGCGCGCGCGTCGAGGTACTTCTTCCAGCCCATGTTGTACACGTCGGGCTCACCGCGCACGGCGTCGAGGAACCACACCTTGTTGACCACGTCGCCGAGCAGTTCCACGTCGTGGCTGATCACGATCAGGCCGCCGTCGTGGCTCTGCAGGAACCCGCGCAGCCAGGTGATGGAGTCGGCGTCGAGGTGGTTGGTCGGCTCGTCGAGCAGCAGGATGCGGTCGGAGCGCCCGCCCGAGCCGTCGGAGGCGGAGAACAGGATGCGAGCCAGCTCGATGCGGCGACGCTGACCACCGGAGAGGGTGCGCAGCTGCTGATCGAGGACGCGGTCGGGCAGGCCGAGGCTGTTGCAGATGCGGGCCGCCTCGCTTTCGGCGACGTAGCCACCGAGCGAGGAGAACTGGTCCTCGAGGCGTCCGTACCGGCGAATCGCCTTGTCGCGGGCGGCATCGTCGGCGACCTCAGCCATCTCGACCTGGGCCTTCTCCATATCGCGCAGCAGGATGTCGAGCCCGCGCGCCGAGAGCACCCGGTCTTTGGCGATCACATCGAGATCGCCTTCCTTCGGGTCCTGCGGCAGGTAGCCGATATCGGTGGAACGCGTGATCTTGCCGGCGTACGGCTCACCCTCACCCGCGAGGATGCGCAGGGTGGTGGTCTTCCCGGCACCGTTACGACCGACCAGTCCGATCCGGTCGCCGGACTGCACCCGCAGCGCCGGCCCAGGAGCGGAGAGCAGGGTGCGGACTCCGGCCCGGACCTCCAGGTCGGTCGCCGTGATCACAGAGTTCTCCTCAGAGTAAGACAAACGGGAAAGGCATATCGGCAAGAACCACTTATTTTACCGTCGACACCTCAGGAAGCCGCACCCGGCGCTGCCCGATGTGAGCGTGGTTACTCTCATGCCATGACTACCGATCTCCTTGGCCGTACCGCTCTCGTCACCGGAGCCAGTCGCGGCATCGGCCTCGCGACCGCGGCCGAACTGATGCGCCGGGGCGCGAACGTGCTGATCACCGCGCGTAAACCCGAACCACTGGAGGCCGCGGCCACCGAGCTGCGCGCGCTGGGCCACCAGGGCCAGGTGAGCTTTCTCGCCGGCAACGCGGGCGATGCCGACGCGCGCGCGGAGGCCGTGGCCAGGGCCGTCACCGAGTACGGCTCGCTCGACATCCTGATCAACAACACCGGCATCAACCCCGTCTACGGTGCGCTGATGGACGCCGATCTGGGTGGCGTCAGCAAGATCTTCGATGTGAACGTGGTGGCCTCGCTCGGCTATGTGCAGCAGGCCTACCGCGCGTGGATGGCCGAGCACGGCGGCGCCGTGGTGAACGTGGCCAGCGTCGCGGGTATCCGGTCGTCCGGGGTCATCTCGGCCTACGGCGCGTCGAAGGCGGCGCTGATCCGGCTCACCGAGGAGCTGGCCTGGCAGCTGGGCCCCAAGATCCGTGTCAACGCGGTGGCGCCGGGCGTGGTCAAGACCAAGTTCGCCGACGCGCTGTACTCCGACGACGAGGAGCGGGCCGCGAGCGTGTACCCGATGAAGCGACTCGGCGTGCCCGAAGACGTGGCCCGGCTGATCGCCTTCCTGGTGTCCGACGAGGCCGCGTGGATCACCGGTGATTGCGTGCGGGTCGACGGCGGGTTCCTGTCCACCGGCGGCATCTGAAACCCACAGCATCGAAACTCGCAGGGGCGGGCAACGGTTCCCCGTTGCCCGCCCTGCGATGTCTTGTCAGACCGAGGTCTCGCGGCTTCCCGTCGAGACCGAAATACTCTCCTGCGCCCGCGAGTTCTCCCGCACACCGTCCTCTGCCCGCGCCGCGTCGGAACGCTCGGCCTCGGCTCGGGCCGCTTCCGCCCGCGCCGCCTCCGCCCGCGCGAGTGGATCCACGACGACGATCTCCTCCGGCCTGGCGGCGAGCGGATCACGCACCACCACTTCACGTTTCGGCGAGCGCGCCGCACCGCCCTCGTCCAGGCCCCACCGGTCGTGCAGGCGACGCAGGAATTCCGGTGCGTACCAGTTCGCGTCGCCGAGCACCTTCATCGTGGCGGGCAGCAGGAACCCGCGCACGAGGGTGGCGTCGACGATCACGGCCAACGGCAGGCCGATGCCGAACGCCTTCATGAAGGTGATGTCGGAGGCCAGGAAGCCGAGGAACACCAGCGAGATGAGGATCGCGGCGGCGGTGACGATGCGCCCGACCCTTTCCAGGCCGAGCGCGACCGCTGTCTCGTTCTTGCCGGTGCGGTCGTATTCCTCCCGAATCCGCGACAGCAGGAACACCTGGTAGTCCATCGCGAGCCCGAAGGCGGCGGCGAACAACATCACCGGGACCGTGGCGGACAGATCCCCGGTGACGGTGAAGCCGAGCACCCCGGACAGGTGCCCGTCCTGGAAGATCCACACCAGCGCACCGAACGTCGCGGTCAGGCTCAGCGCGCTGAGGATCACCGCCAGCACCGGCAGCACCACGCTGCCGGTGAGCGCGAACAGCACGATCAGCATCATGATCACCACGAAGCCGAGCGCCCACGGCAGTTCGTTCTCGATGGCCGCGACCGAGTCGGCATTGGCCGCGGCCACGCCGCCGACCAGCAGTTCGCTCGGCGTCCGCACCGCGCGCACCTGCTCGACCAGATCGGCGAGGGCATCACTGTCGCCGGTGCTCGACACGATCGACAGGTAGACCGCCTTCTCGACCCGGAATCGCGAGTTCGCCGCGGTGGGCTCGAGCAGCAGCCCGCCCTGGGCGTAGCTGCCGGTGGCGGTGTCGACGCGACGGACATTGTCCAGGTCGGACATATCGCGGGCGATGGTGTCGAGTCCCGCGGCGCTGTACGCGCTGTCGGGAAGCACGGCGACGATCGTGTGCTGGTCGCTCTCGCCGAAGTCGCGCGCCACGATCTCGGTGACCTGACGGGAGTTCATCGATTCCGGCAGCGTGCGTTCGTCCGGGAAACCGAGGTTCACGCCGAGGAACGGCGCGCCGAGCAGGAGCAGCAGCGCGGTGACAGCGAGTCCGATCGAGATCGGCTTACGCATCACGGCGGTGGCGAGCTTGTGCCAGGCGCCCTCCCCCGGCGCGGGGCGCGGGGCGCGCAGGAACCACCAGCCGAGCTGCCCCTTGTCGATGCGTGTGCCGATCAGCAACAGCGCGGCGGGCAGCACGGTGAGCGAGACCAGCGCCGCCAGCGCCGCCACGACGATGCCCGCGTACCCCATCGACCGGATCGCCAGCAGCGGGAAGAACAGCAACCCGGCCAGCGCCACCGCGACGGTGAGCGCGGAGAACGCGACGGTGCGACCCGCCGTGCGCAGAGTAGTGGCCACCGCACCGGCCGGGGTGCGGCCTTCGGAGAGTTCGTCGCGGTAGCGGTTGACGATCAACAGGCTGTAATCGATGGCCAGACCGAGGCCGAGCAGCGTCGCCACATTGGTGGCGGTCACCGACAGCGGGGTGAACAGGGTGAGCAACCACAGCGCGCCCATGGTGGTGAGCACGGTGCCGATCGCGACGAGCAGCGGCAGGCTCGCGGCGACCAGACCGCCGAAGACGAACATCAGCGCGATCAGCGTGAGCGGGAAGGCGATGGCCTCGCCCTTGGCGATATCGGTCTTGCTCTGCTGCACCGTCTCGTGCATGAGCATGGCGAAGCCGCCCGCCCTGACCTGCAACGATCCCTGTTCGCCTGTCAGCTCTTCGGAGATGGCGGTGACGCGTTCGTCGATCTCGCGTTCGCTGCCGAGCACGCTCGCGACGATCAGACCCTGTTTGCCGTCGACACTGCGCAGCGCGGGCTGGTGGGAGGTCCAGTACGACATCACCTCGGTGACGCCGGCGCGTTCCTGCAGGTTGGCGACCAGTGCCGTTGCCGCCGCGGTGGAT
Source organism: Nocardia salmonicida NBRC 13393 (assembly GCF_001613085.1). Taxonomy (GTDB): domain Bacteria; phylum Actinomycetota; class Actinomycetes; order Mycobacteriales; family Mycobacteriaceae; genus Nocardia; species Nocardia salmonicida. Next base: position 151,554 of record NZ_BDBR01000008.1, on the reverse strand, counting down.
TCGGGGTCCTCGACCGAGGACTCGGTCTCCACCAGCAGCAGCAGGTTCGGCGGCGCCTGCCCGAACTCCTCGCGCAACACCTCGAGCGCGCGGCTGGATTCACTGCCGGAGTCGGTGTATCCGCCGCCCTCCACCCGCTCGAACAGCGTGGCTCCCAGCGCGCCGAGCACCACCGCGAGCACCGCGAAAACGCCGAGCACCCAGCAGCTGCGCCGCCTGGTGAATTCGAACACCGGATTGTCCCCTAACTCGTCACGCCAATTGCGCGGCACGCACATCGACGTGTGGGAGCTGGAAATACTTCCGGCCGGTCCGCCTCGTCGGCCCGATCCTGTTGGCGGGTCGGCGCGTTCGCTGAGCGATCGTAGCAACTTCGTGGCGGTACCGCCGGGCCTCCGTCACACCCCTGTTCGTCCCGGTCAGCTACCGGTCTCGGCCACCACGCCACGGCGACGATCCCGATCGCTCCACCGGTGGCCGCAGAGGCTGTCCGGGCCGAGTGCGGTGAACGCCGAGGAGCCTGCGCCGCATCGTTTCGCGCCGGGGCACCAGCACGCTTCGACTATCGACCGACCGCACCGACGATCGAGGTCATGACAGTGCGGCGCAGAGTCGGTGGCAGGTCGGCGAACAGCGCGCGCATCGCGGCGAGGGTGCCGCGAAGGTCGCCGTGGCCGGACAGATAGCAACGCTGGAGAGGAGCGGGCAATCCGAAGAAGACCTCGAAGAACACCGGGACCTCGTGGGGTGGGAGAGCCAGCAGCGCACGCAATCCGGCGCGACGCAGCGCAGTTACGGCCCGCGCTTGCGGCGTCCACACCGTGCCACCCGTGGCCACGGTGTCCGCCGCGGCGAGTGCGGCGGCGACGCTGTACCCGGTCGCGGGATGGGTCAGGCCACCGGCGGCACCGAATCGACCACCTCCCGGCTTGCCTCCCTGCACCGGAAAGCGCACTCGCTCAACAGGTTCTGCTCCCGTGAGCGCGATCCCCCGCGCGTGTAACCGATGTTCGAGTCTGCGCCGCAACACCTCCGGCGCGAGCGCTGGTCGGCCCGCGAGGCAGGTCTCCTCGAGGAGCACGGTGTCGGCACCGAGCGGGATGTCGTACAGGAACGACGGTGGGTCGACGGGGTCGGCGCCGTTGTCGAGACGCCAGTCCATGAACAGCGTCGGCTCGAGTCCCGTCCGGGCCACGACTACGCCGTAGGCGGTCTGCTCCGCCCGGCGCGACGACCGAGGCAATCCTCGCGCATCGACCACCTGACCCGTACGGGTCAGCCCACCCGCCGTCCGCACCGATCGCGCCTCCACCTCGACGACCCGGTCCGCGATCACAGTCGCCCCGTCGAGCGTCAACGACGACTGCAGTGCCGCCGTATCGAACACCTGATAGACGCGGTCGATCCGATGCTCGCCCACCGCCCACGCCGTCGGCGCGTCCACCGTCGCCGCCACTACGCCGGGATCGAGCCACCCGGGCAATTCATCGGCCCATGCCGCATAGGTCGGCGTCCACACCCGATCCGGATGCGGATCGATCACCGTGACATCGCGGCCCGCCGCCAGCGCACGATGAGCAACAGCTCGTCCCGCCGGACCGAGCCCGCAAACAATCACTTCCACACGCACCCGTTGATTGGATCAGACGTGATGATCTCGAGCACTGCCGGATCACGGGCCCGCACCTATTCGGGAGCGCTTTCTCACCTGCGCGCTACCTATCGACAATGATGGGTTGCATGAGGTCGATCTGGAAAGGCTCGATCGCTTTCGGGCTGGTGAATGTCCCGGTCAAGGTTTATACCGCGACCGAGGACCACGACATTCGGTTCCATCAGGTCCACGCCAAGGACGGGGGCCGGATCAAATATGACCGGGTCTGTCAGGTGTGCGGCAATTCCGTGCAGTTCGCCGATATCGACAAGGCCTATACCTCGCCGGATGGTGAGCAGGTGGTGCTCACCGACGCCGATTTCTCGAAACTCCCCGCCGCGGAGAAGCACGAGATTCCGGTGCTGGAATTCGTGCCGTCCGATCAGATCGACCCGGTGCTGTTCGAGAAGAGCTACTACCTCGAACCGGATTCCACGACGCCGAAGGCCTATCAGTTGCTGGCAGCGACGCTCGAACGCATCGACAAGACCGCGCTCGTGCATTTCACGCTGCGCCAGAAGACTCGCCTGGCCGCATTGCGCGTGCGTGACGGCGTGCTCGTCCTGCAGACGCTGCTGTGGCCCGACGAGGTGCGCGCCGTAGAATTCCCCTCGCTCGACGAAGCGCCTGCCCCGCGCCCGCAGGAACTGAAGATGGCCGAAACTCTCGTGGAGTCGATGTCGGGCGATTTCGACCCTTCCGAATTCACCGACGAATACCAGATCGAACTACAGAAGCTTCTCGACGAGGCCATTGCCAGCGGCACCGGCAAGGTCGAGCCCGCCGCCGAAACCGAGCCCGCCGAGCAGGCCGACGCCGAAGTCGTGGATCTGGTCGCCGCGCTGCAACGCAGTCTCGAGGCCAGCGGTCGCCGGGAAGCCGCCCCGGCCGCGCCCGCGAAAAAAGCCGCGAAGAAGGCGGCCAAGAAAGCCGCGCCGCGCAAGGCCGCCACGAGCAAATCCACTGCGTCCAAGACCGCGACCCGCAAGGGCGCGTAGGGCACACTGGCGACCATGGACACCGCCATCGCTGTCGTGCCGATGGGATTGGGACACCTGCGTCAAGTCCTCGACCTCGGCCATCAGGTCTTCGACACCACCATCAAGCCGTACACATCGTGGTCGCTCACGGCCGTCGCCGAGCACCTCGACAGCCCCGACAACGCCTGCTGGGTGGCCCTGGATTCCGACCGGGTGGTCGGTTTCGTCCTCGGGTCGATGGAGTTCGAGCATCGCGACGACTGGGCGTATCTGGAGTGGATCGCCGTCGCCCCCGATATGCAGGGCCACGGGATCGCGCGGCGGCTGGTGAACGTGTGTTCGGAGGCGCTGTTCGCGCGCGGCGCCCGCCATATCGTCACCGATGTCGAGGACCGCAACAGCGCCTCGGCCGCACTGATGACCAGCAGCGGGTTCGTGCCCGCCGCGACCGTCACCCTGCTGGTGCGGCCCAACCCCGCCGCCCCGGACGACGACGCCACGCTGCCGCCGATCACCAAACGCGACCTCGTCCGCCGCGGGCGACTCTCGATAGAACACCCGCTGCGCTGATCCCCGGGGCCGGACACGGCGCAGGATTCGCATTGTCCGCAAGTTAGACGGGCGTCCCACTATTTGCGAGGATTTCGCTCATGGCAAGTCGAACCGTTGTCGACGGGTAGTGCCGACAGCTTGGATGACCGAGTTCATCTTCTGCGAGCGATTCGGGAGTACAAGTGAAATTCCGTCGGACACTGGCGATCCCAGTGCTGATAGCAACCGCGGCCCTCACCCTGACCGCGTGCGGTTCCGATGACGAGTCGGGCACGGTCGTGCGGATCGGCACCACCGACAAGGACAAGGCTTTCGAGGTCTTCGAGCAGAAGGCGAAAGAGCAGGGCATCACGCTGAAGGTCACCAACTTCTCCGATTACAAGCAGCCGAATACGGCGCTGTCGCAGAAACAGATCGACCTCAACCTGTTCCAGCATCTGCAGTTCCTCGGCCAGTACAACGTCGCGAGCTCGGATACGCTCACCCCGATCGGGTCGACCTACATCGTTCCGCTGGGTCTGTACTCGAAGAAGCACAAGGCCCTCGCCGACATCCCGGCCGGCGGCGAGATCGCGATCCCCAACGATCCGACCAACCAGGCGCGCGCGCTGTTCGTGCTGCAGGCCGCCGGCTTGCTGAAGATCACCGGCGCCTCGGTCCAGCCGACCCCGGCCGATATCGACAAGGCAGCCTCCAAGGTGCGCGTCACCCCGGTCGACGCCGCCCAGACCGCGCTGTCGCTGCCCTCCGTAGACGGCTCGGTGATCAACAACACCTTCCTCGATCGGTCGGGCGTCGACCCGAAATCGGCGCTGTACAAAGATGATCCGAACAATCCGGCGGCGGAGCCGTATATCAATGTGATCGTCAGCCGCGCCGAGGACAAGACGAATCCGACGTATCTGAAGCTGGTCGAGATCTGGAAGGACCCGGCCGTGGCCACCGCCCACGCCGAGGTCACCAAGGGCACCGCGGTCGCGGTGAACCGTCCCGGCGCCGAGCTCGAACAGATCCTGGACCGGGTGCAGCAGGGCATCCGCACGACCAAGTGAGTGGGCAACCCGCCGCCGTCGAATTTCGTTCCGTCACCAAGGTTTTCGGCAGCGGCGGCGATCGGCACACCGCACTCGAGAATATCGACCTGCGGATCGAACCGGGTGAGATCTTCGGCGTCATCGGCTATTCCGGGGCGGGCAAGTCCACGCTGGTACGGCTGATCAACGCGCTGGACAAGCCGACTTCGGGCACCGTCACGATTTCCGGCACCCCCATCACCGGGGTGCCGGAGTCGGCGGTGCGCAAGCTGCGCCGCGATATCGGCATGGTGTTCCAGCAGTTCAACCTGTTCCGATCACGCACTGCCGCGGGCAATATCGAATATCCGCTGAAGGTGGCGGGCTGGAAGCGAGCCGAGCGCAAGGCGCGGGTGGCCGAGCTGCTCGACTTCGTCGGACTCACCGACAAGGCGCGCGCCTACCCCGATCAGCTTTCCGGCGGGCAGAAGCAGCGTGTCGGTATCGCCAGGGCGCTGGCCACCTCACCCTCGCTGTTGCTGGCCGACGAGGCCACCTCCGCGCTGGACCCGGAAACCACCGGTGAGGTGCTGCGACTGCTGAAGAAGATCAACGCCGAACTCGGGGTGACCATCGCGGTGATCACCCACGAGATGGATGTGATCCGCGCGGTCGCCGACCGGGTGGCGGTGCTCGCCGAAGGCCGGATCGTCGAATTGGCCGCCACCTTCGATGTCTTCGCCGCACCCCAGGCCGCGCCGACGCGCTCGTTCGTGGCGACGGTGCTGCACAACCGGCCCGACGCGACGGAACTGGATCGCCTGCGGGAGCTGCACGGCGGCCGATTGGTGACTGTCGACATCGACGATCACAGCGGAATCGGGGCGGCATTGGCCGCCGCTACCGCCGCCGACGTGCGTTTCGAGATCGTCTACGGCGGGGTGAGCACGTTGCAGGACAAGACCTTCGGCAGCGTCACCCTGGCGCTGCGCGGGCCCGATGCCGCGCTGGATCGCGTGGTCGCCGACCTGGAACGGAAGGCGGGCTGATGGAGACCGACTGGGAGAAGTTGCGGCCCACGCTGTTCGAGGCGATCGGGACCACGATCTACCTGGTCGGCGTGACGTTCGTTGTCGCGGGCGTGATCGGACTGGTGCTCGGGACCGCGCTCTACACCACCCGCAAGGGTGGGCTGCTGGCGAACGCACCGATCTATTTCGTGCTCAATGTGTTCGTCAATCTGGTGCGCCCGATTCCGTTCATCATCCTGCTGGCCGCACTCGGCCCGGTCACCCTGGAGGTGGTCGGCACCACGATCGGCTCCGAGGCGGCGCTGTTCGTGATGATCGTCGCGGCCTCGTTCGGGATCGCCCGGATCGTGGAGCAGAACCTGGTGACGGTCGATCCCGGCGTGATCGAGGCCGCGCGTGCGGTCGGTGCGGGACCGCTGCGGATCATTCTCACGCTGCTCATCCCGGAAGCGTTGGGGCCGTTGATCCTCGGCTATACCTTCGTGGTGATCTCGATCGTCGACATCTCGGCGATGGCGGGCACGGTGGGTGGCGGCGGACTCGGTGACTTCGCCATCGTCTACGGGTATCAGCAGTTCCAGTGGCAGGTCACGATCGTGGCGGTGCTGATCATCATCGTCGGCGTGCAGGGTGTGCAGTTCTTCGGCAACTGGCTCGCCAGGAAGGTGCTGCGCCGCTGAAATCAGTAGTGGCACGGACCCCATCGGTCCGTGCCACTACTTTCGGAGATTTCCTAGATGTTGGCCGTACAGGCCGACAGGATGACGCTCGCGGCACGCGGTGAGGCCGAGCCCGGATCCGGGAACGGCGCCGCGCTGATGCCGAGTACATCCACCGCCGAGCGCTCGGCCGCGGCCAGGGAGTGATCCCACGACCAGCCGAAGCGGTAGTCCGCGCCCTGCGCCACCGCACCGCAGGCATTGCGGAACTCGACGACGACCTGGCAGTCGCGCACACCGCACTCATCGAGCGCGGCCTGGCTCGCCGCCGCCCAGCTGCCGTAATTCACCGCCGAGGCCACCACTGCCTGGCCCGCCGACAAGGCCAGCGCGCCGTAGAGGTCGCCCGCCGCGGCCTGGAAACCACCATCGCGCGACACCGCCGTGTACCCCGGCACCTCGGCGATCGCCACACCGCTGGCCCCCGCGGAAGCAGCCCCCGCGTTCACCACGGTGAACGCGGCCACCGCGGACATGGCAGCCACACCGAGGGCATATTTGCCCACAACAGACATCAGAGATTCTCCCCGTCGAAATTTCGACTCCGCGCCTCGAAGCCGACCCATCATGAACGGCCCGCCCACTCCCCCGGAAATAGCTTTCCGGCATCGCGACGACAACCATTCGGCGAAACCGGTCATAGCGCCGAAACATATTCGGCGACAACAGTTCTCGCGTGTCGTAACGCCCGATTCCTCCCGAACCGCTCGTCCGCCACAGCGTAACAACGCCCTCCGACAAGTAGCGGCGGACCGAATCCCCCTACTGGCGAGCCAGCTCCTCCCTCGCCCGCATCAACGCGAATCCGAGCAGGTTGAGTCCCCGCCACCGCAGCGGATCTGTCGCACCCGGATCGTCGGCGGCCAACCCGGTCCCCCAGATCCGGTCCACCGGACTGGCTTCGACGAGCACTCGCGAGCCGGTACCGACCAGATATCGCCGCAGCGCGTCATCCTGGCCGAATTTGGCCACGCTCCCCGCGGCGACGATGTCGAACCGCGCGCGCTCCCACACGTTGTCGTCGAAGTTCCGAATCTGCCTGCCCAGCTTCTTCGCCTGGCTCGGATGACCGGCCCCGAGGACCTTCGCCGCGGTCGCCGGATCATCGAACAGCATCGCCTTGCGCCACATCATGTAGTGCTCGGCGCTGGCGAATTCCACACCGTCGACGGTGAACGTCGCAGGCCACCACTGGCTCAGACTGCTCGACCCGATCGTTCCGTCACGACGTGGGCTGTGCCCCCAGAACGCCAGGTACTTCGGCGAAATACCCTGCGCGATTGCCTGACACAACTGCTCCACAGATTCGACAGCCATCACCCCTCCTGGTTTTGGTCTATGCAACCATATATCGCAATCAGGCGCTATCCGCTTGGGTGGTTGTCGGGTCAGGCCGTCCTGATGCCGTCCAGGTCGGGGTAAGTGTGGGGGGCGGGGCGGCGGGGGATTCTGGTTTCGGCGACGGTGGATCGGTCGCCGGTGCCGGTGTGGAAGCTGCGGGCGATCATCGAGGAGCGCAGCTGCCACAGGCCCGAGGACTGGGCCGGGTCGAGGCCGGTGAGTTGGGCTACTCGGCGCAGGCGGTAATCGACGGTGTTGGTGTGGATGTGCAGCAGGCGAGCGGTGCGCTGGCGGTTCATGTTGTTGGCGATGTGCACGCGCAGGGTTTCGTAGAGCTCGGGGTGGTTGTCGAGGGGAGCGAGCAGCTCGCCGAGACGGGCGCGGCCGGGGCCGGGGCGAGTGAGCTGGTATTCCAAGGCCAGGTCGCCGAAGCGGTAGAGGCCGGGGGCGCTGTCGAGCCGCTCCACCATGTCCAGCAGTTCGTGGGCACGCTGGGCCGCGTCGGGGATCTCCTCGGTGGTGGCGGGCACCAGCGCCGCCGTGACGTCGACGTGCGCGGCCCGCGACAGCACCTCGACCAGTGCGTCGAGCTGCTCGTCGACCAACAGATCGGCCGGGATCAGCAGGGTGCCGCCGTCGACCGACAGCAGTGACAACACCTGCTCACCACACCGGTGCGCCAGCGCCGTTTGCACCCGCCGCAGCTTGCGCCGCGCCACCACCGCGCCGTTCACGCGCGGATCGCGCTCGTCGGGATGCTGCCCGATCGACAGGGCGAGTACCGAATACGCGTCGGCGACGGTGATGCCGACCTCGCGCGCCATGGTGACGGTCGACTGACCGGCCAGCAGCGCCGAGGTGAGAGTGTGCACGGCCGTGTGATGTTCACCGACCGCCTCGCGATGCTCGCGGATATAGGAACGGGTCACGGTGGTACACAACAGGTCCGAGATCTCGACCACCCGCCGGAAGCCGTGGATCAGGCTCGCCCGGTCGGCGTCGGCTACCTCGTCGTAGACCGCGTCGAAGGAGAGCCGGAAACCCTCGTGGAAGGCGTGCAGGATCGTGTCGATCGGCACGCCTTCGCGCGCCCACCCCGCCGCCGCCACCGCGAGCCGGTTCAGTTTCACTTCCTCGTCGCGGCCGTCCAGCATTCCGCCGACGATTTCCAGACACATCCGGGTGACCGAGGTGACATCGCCGGAGATCACATCGCCGGGTAGCGTCCGGCAGGTCGCGACATTGTCGACGAAGTGGCCCACCAATCGGCTGGTCATCGTCCGCACATCACGCAAAGGCTGCCACAGGGCCGTCTCGTCCAGTGAGATCGTCATCGTCGACTCCTCCTTCTACACCCCGGCGCCGCCGGTAGTGGTTGTGCCTCCGTCGTGTTGGCCCATGTGATGACCCGCACTTCGGTTTCTCTGTGATCATGACTGTAGGGTGAGCGACAGCTCACCTTCTACTCTTCTTTCCGTCGAGGTCCGAAAATGCCCCCGCAAGCCGATAAGCAGCGCAAACGACCCAAGCAAGACCGGGCGAAGGAAACCAGAACCCGCATTCTCACGGTGTCCGCTCATCTTTTCGGCACCCGCGGGATCGGCAACACCTCGACCAATCGGATCGCGACCGAAGCGGGCATGAGCATCGGCACGCTCTACCGGTATTTCAACGATCGCGACGAGATCGTCAAAGAGCTCAACGACAGCCTGTTTCTGCAGGTAGAGGAGCGCTACAGCCAGCTGCTGACCTCGAGCGCGAACCAATCCCCCCGCGATGCCGTGGTCGACCTGATCCGCTCGGCCGTGGACATCCTCGTCGCGAACGGGCCGCTCGTGCGGGCCCTGGTCGCCGATCTGCAGTTCCACGGCAGCGGCATCCCTGAATTCGAACCCCGACTGCGGATGCTCATCAAGCTCTACATCCTCCAGATCATCGGCCCGATCAAGCACGTCGACATCGACGTGATGGCCTTCGTCGTGCTCAACGCCGGTTTCGCCACCGCTTTGCGTTCGGTCGAGTTGGACGACGTCGAACTCGAGGCCATCATCGCCGGCACGGCCGACATGATCAGCGCGTGGATCGACGCGGTCTCCGCCACCGAAAACGCCTAGTACACAACGAAACGGGCCCGAATCCTTTCGAGGGATTCGGGCCCGTTCGCTACGCGATGATCAGCGCGCGTTCACCGTGCAGATCGCGTCGACAACGTGGGCACCGCTCAGGTTCGCCGAGCCGGTGTTGGCCAGCACCGCGGTCGGCGTCCACGTCGACAGCTGGTCGAAGGCCTTGCGCTCGGCCTCTGCCCGAGTCGCACCCGACGCCCACGCGAGGGCCTTGTTGCTCTCGACCAGGACGCCACAGCCGTTGGCCCAGGTCAGCACAGCTTGGCAATCCGCCAAGTAGCAGTCGGCGACGGCGGCGGACTCGGCGGACGCGACGTCGGCCTGGTTGACGCTGGTGCCATAGATCGCCTGGCCGTCGCTCACAGCGATCGATGCCCACTGGTCGCCCGCCGCGCTCGCCGAACCGGCGCCGAACACCGACCCGGCCGCAAGACCCAGCGCCGCAACGGCGAAGCCGGCCTTACCCATGAAACTCATTCGAAAGATCTCCTCTGAAAACAGTTCCGAAAGTCCGGAACCTTCAAGATCATCACTGATCGCCCGGTCATGGCCAACCGAACCGAGAAAGATCACACTGCGACCTGTCGGCGCATGATCACACCGAAACGCCGAGGGCCCGGATCCATCAAGGATCCGGGCCCGAAAAGCGCAGTGCTACACCGTGAAGCCGAGGGCGCGCAGCTGTTCGCGGCCGTCATCGGTGATCTTGTCCGGGCCCCACGGGGGCATCCAGACCCAGTTGATCTTCAGGTCCTCGACCAGACCGCTGCGCACCAGCGCGTTGCGGGACTGGTCCTCGATGACGTCGGTCAGCGGACAGGCCGCCGAGGTGAGCGTCATGTCGAGGGTGCAGATGTTCTCCGCGTCGACCGAAAGGCCGTAGACCAGGCCGAGATCGACGACATTGATGCCGAGTTCGGGGTCGACGACGTCGCGCATCGCCTCTTCGAGGTCTTCGACGTGCTGGATCTGTTCGGCCGTCAACTCGACCTCGACGGTCTCGACGGCCTCGACAGCTTTGTCGACCTCGGCGGCCTCGGCGGCTTCCGGGATCTGTGCGGTATCGGTGCTCTCACTCATGTGGCAGACTCCCCATTTCCCATCGGTGCCTTGGTTTCCTCGGCCGAACTGATCTGCACGACAGCGTCTTTGAACGCCATCCACCCCAGCAGCGCGCACTTGACCCGCGCCGGGTATTTGCTGACACCGGCGAGGGCGATGCCGTCACCGATCATGTCCTCGTCGCCTTCGACGGTGCCGCGGCTGGAGATCATCTCGCTGAACGAGTCGACGACCTTCAGCGCCTGCTGCACCGGCAGCCCGATCACCTGATCGGTGAGGATCGAGGTGGCGGCCTGGCTGATCGAACAGCCCTGGCCGTCGTAGGAGACGTCGGCGACCTCGCCGGCGTCGTCGATCTGCACCCGCATCGTCACTTCGTCACCACAGGTCGGGTTCACGTGGTGCACCTGCGCACCGAACGGTTCCCGCAGCCCGCGGTGGTGCGGGTGCTTGTAGTGATCCAGGATCACTTCCTGGTACATCTGCTCCATACGCATGAGCTAGGCAACTCCGAAGAAGGTCTTGGCCTTCCGCACGGCCGTGACCAGTGCGTCGACCTCATCGAGGGTGTTGTACACGGCGAACGAGGCACGTGCGGTGGCGGCGACACCGAACCTGCGGTGCAGCGGCCAGGCGCAGTGGTGTCCGACCCGGATGGCGACACCCTGGTCGTCGAGGATCTGGCCCACGTCGTGGGCGTGGATCCCATCGACCACGAACGACACCGCGCCACCGCGATCGACGTTCTCGACCGGCCCGACGATCCGCACACCGTCGATACCGGACAGACCCTCGAGCGCGGCACCGGTGAGCGCGTGCTCGTGGGCCGCGATCGCGTCCATGCCGAGTTCCTCGAGATAGCGCACCGCGGCGGCCAGCCCGACGACCTGCGAGGTCATCGGCGTGCCAGCCTCGAAGCGCTGCGGCGGCGGCGCGTAGGTGGTCTTCTCCATGGTGACAGTCTCGATCATCGACCCACCGGTGATGAACGGCGGCGTCTCCGCGAGCAGCGCGCGCCGACCGTACAGTCCGCCCACGCCCATCGGGCCGAGCATCTTGTGACCGGAGAACGCGGCGAAGTCGACACCGAGCTCGTGGAAGTCCACCGCCATGTGCGGCACCGACTGGCAGGCGTCGAGCACGACGAGCGCACCGACAGCCTTCGCCCGGCGGATCAATTCCTCCACCGGAGCGACCGCGCCGGTCACGTTCGACTGATGACTGAACGCGAGAACCTTTGTCGCGGACGACAGTTCGAGCGAGTCCAGATCGATGCGGCCGTCGTCGGTGATGCCGTACCACGTGAGGGTGGCACCGGTGCGACGCGCGAGCTCCTGCCACGGAACGAGATTCGCGTGGTGCTCGAGTTCGGTGATGACGATCTCGTCGCCGGGGCCGACCCTGTAGGGGAACCGGTCGTCACCGAAGGCGTTGGCCACCAGGTTCAGCGACTCGGTCGCGTTCTTGGTGAACACGATCTCGCCGGGATCCGCGCCGACGAAGCGGGCGATATCGGCGCGCGCCTGCTCGTAGGAGTCGGTCGCCTCCTCCGCCAGCTGATGCGCACCGCGGTGCACCGCGGAGTTCCGGGTGAGCAAGAACTCGCGCTCGGCGTCCAGCACCTGCAGCGGACGCTGCGAGGTGGCACCGGAATCCAGGTACACCAACGGTTTCCCGTCCCGCACCGTGCGGTGCAGGATCGGGAAGTCGGCCCTGATCCGGGCCACGTCGAGGGCGGGCACCGTAGCGGTCATATCAGGCTCCAGCGGTCGCGGACGTGAAGCGCTCGTACCCGTTCGCGTCGAGTTCGTCGGCCAGCTCGGAGCCACCCTCGGCCACGATCTTGCCGTTGACGAACACATGCACGAAGTCGGGCTTGATGTAGCGCAGGATGCGGGTGTAGTGGGTGATCAGCAGCACGCCGCCGTCCGTACGCTCCTTGTAGCGGTTGACGCCCTCGGAGACGATGCGCAGCGCGTCGACGTCCAGACCGGAGTCGGTCTCGTCGAGGATCGCGATCTTCGGCTTGAGCAGACCCAGCTGCAGGACCTCGTGACGCTTCTTCTCGCCACCGGAGAAGCCCTCGTTCACCGAGCGGTCGGCGAAGGCCGAATCGATATCGAGCTCCTTCATCGACTCCTTCACCTCCTTGACCCAGGTGCGCAGCTTGGGGGCCTCGCCGCGGACGGCGGTGGCGGCGGTGCGCAGGAAGTTCGACATCGAGACGCCGGGGACCTCGACCGGGTACTGCATGGCCAGGAACAGGCCGGCGCGGGCGCGCTCGTCGACCGACATGTCAAGGACGTTCTCACCGTCGAGGGTGATGGTGCCCTGGGTGACGGTGTACTTCGGGTGGCCCGCGATCACGTAGGACAGCGTGGACTTGCCCGAGCCGTTGGGGCCCATGATGGCGTGCGTCTCGCCCGACTTCACAGTCAGGTCGACGCCGTTGAGGATCTGCTTCGACTCACCCTCGGGGGTGGTGATCTCGGCGTGCAGGTCCTTGATTTCCAAGGTGGTCATCGAATTCGAATCCTTCGTTGCAGTAAGTGGTGTCAGATACCGACAGTGGCGAGCTCGGCCTCGATGGCCGCCTCGAGCCGCTCCCGGACCTCGGGGACTGTGACCTTCTGGATGATCTCGAAGAAGAAGCCACGCACGACCAAGCGGCGGGCGACGTCTTCGGGAATGCCGCGAGCGCGCAGGTAGAACAGCTGCTCGTCGTCGAAACGGCCGGTGGCACTCGCGTGTCCGGCACCGGCGATCTCGCCGGTCTCGATCTCCAGGTTCGGCACCGAGTCGGCGCGCGCGCCGTCGGTGAGCACCAGGTTGCGGTTGGCCTCGTAGGTGTCGGTGCCCTCGGCGGCCGCGCGGATCAGCACATCGCCGATCCAGACCGTGCGAGCATCGCCCTTGGCCGAGGCCGGATCGCCCTGCAGCGCACCCTTGTACAGCACATTGGACTTGCAATTGGGCTCGGCGTGATCGACCAGCAGGCGCTGCTCGAAATGCTGGCCGGCGTCGGCGAAGTACAGACCGAACAGCTCCGCCTCACCACCGGGACCGGCGTAGCGCACGGTGCCCGACAGACGAACCAGGTCGCCGCCCAGCGTGGCCGACACGTGGCGCAGGTTCGCGTCACGGCCGAGCTTCAGGTGATGCGCGGTGACGTGCACGGCGTCTTCGTTCCATTCCTGGACCGCGACGACGGTGAGCTTGGCGCTGTCACCGAGCACGAATTCGACGTTCTCGGCGTAGGTTCCGCTGCCGCGCTGGTCGATGACCACGGTGGCGACGGCGAAGTTGTCCAGGCGTACCTGCAGGTGACCGTAGGCGGTCTTGCCCTCACCGGGACCGGTGATGGTGACCGTCACCGGGTCCGACACCTCGGTTTCCGGGCCGACGGTGATCACGGTCGCCTCGGAGAAACCCGAATAGGCCTGAGCGGCGACACGATCGGCGGGGGTACCGGCCTGGCCGAGACGAGAGTCGGTGCGGCCCACCGTTTCCACGGTGACTCCGGCGACCTCGCTCACCTCGACCACTGCCTGACCATCGGCGACGGCGGTGCCGTCGTGCAGGCCGCGCAGCCGACGCAGCGGGGTGAACCGCCACGCCTCGTCGCGACCCGACGGAATCTCGAACTGGTCGACGTCGAACGAGGTGAAGACCTCGCCCTTGTTGACCGCGGCGCCCGCGCCAGGATTCTGGATCGGCGTCTCGAGCGTCGACATCAGCCCACGGCCCCTTCCATCTGCAGCTCGATGAGCCGGTTCAGTTCCAATGCGTATTCCATCGGCAGTTCCTTGGCGATCGGCTCCACGAAGCCACGCACGATCATCGCCATCGCCTCGTCCTCGGTGAGGCCACGGCTCATCAGGTAGAACAGCTGCTCCTCGGAGACCTTGGAGACGGTCGCCTCGTGACCCATCGTCACGTCGTCCTCGCGGATGTCGACGTAGGGGTAGGTGTCGGAGCGGCTGATGGTGTCGACCAGCAGCGCGTCACACTTCACGGTCGACTTGGAACCGTGGGCGCCCTTGTTGATCTGGACCAGACCGCGGTACGACGCGCGACCGCCGCCACGCGCCACCGACTTCGACACGATGGTCGAGGAGGTGTGCGGGGCCAGGTGCAGCATCTTGGCGCCGGTGTCCTGGTGCTGGCCGGGGCCGGCGAACGCGACGGAGAGGACCTCGCCGTGCGCGTGCTCGCCGGTCATCCAGACCGCCGGGTACTTCATGGTGACCTTGGAGCCGATGTTGCCGTCGACCCACTCCATGGTGGCGCCCGCTTCGGCCTTGGCACGCTTGGTGACCAGGTTGAACACGTTGTTCGACCAGTTCTGGATGGTCGTGTAGCGGCAGCGGCCGCCCTTCTTCACGATGATCTCGACGACCGCGGAGTGCAGCGAGTCGGACTTGTAGATCGGGGCTGTACAACCCTCGACGTAGTGGACGTAGGCGTCCTCGTCGACGATGATCAGCGTCCGCTCGAACTGGCCCATGTTCTCGGTGTTGATCCGGAAGTAGGCCTGCAGCGGAATGTCGACGTGCACGCCCGGCGGCACGTAGATGAACGAGCCACCCGACCAGACGGCGGTGTTGAGCGCGGAGAACTTGTTGTCACCGGCGGGGATGACCGAACCGAAGTACTTGTGGAAGATCTCCGGGTGCTCCTTCAACGCCGTATCGGTGTCGAGGAAGATGACGCCCTGCTTCTCCAGGTCCTCGCGGATGGAGTGGTAGACGACCTCGGACTCGTACTGCGCCGCGACACCGGAGACCAGACGCTGCTTCTCCGCTTCCGGGATGCCAAGCTTGTCGTAGGTGTTCTTGATGTCCTCGGGCAGGTCTTCCCAGCTCTCGGCCTGCTTCTCGGACGAGCGCACGAAGTACTTGATGTTGTCGAAGTCGATGCCCTCGAGGTTGGAACCCCAGTTCGGCATGGGCTTGCGGTCGAAGATGCGCAGCGCCTTGAGGCGCAGGTCGAGCATCCACTCCTCTTCGCTCTTCTTGGCCGAGATGTCGCGAACGACAGCCTCCGACAGGCCACGTTGGGCGCTGGCGCCTGCCACATCGGAGTCGGACCAGCCGTAACCGTAGGTGCCCAGCGAGGCGATGGTTTCGTCCTGGGTAAGCGGTTGTACCTGGTCGGTCGAGGTCGTCATTCGGCACTCCTTCCGGAGTCGTTCGTTCGTCCCGCCGCGGGCTGTGCGGCGGTTGGGATCTTCGGCACCGCGACCAGCGGTACGTGGGTGGTGCAGGCGCAATCACCGTTGGCGATCGTCGCAAGGCGCTGCACGTGGGTACCGAGCAGGTCGCGGAAAGCGTCCAATTCGGCGGCGCACAACTGCGGGAACTCCTCGGCGACATGGGCCACCGGGCAGTGGTGCTGACAGATCTGCACACCGGCGCCGACCTGACGGGTGGTGGCGGCGAAACCGGCCTCGGCGAACGCTTCCGCGATCTCCTCCACCTTCGCTTCGATCACCGGTGCGGTGTGGTCGGCGACGGGCTCGATGCCGTCGACGATCACGCGAACCCGCTTGCGGGCGAATTCGGCGATCGCGGCGTCGCCACCGATCTCACCGAGCTGACGAATCGCCGCCCCGGCCAGATCGTCGTAGGCGTGACCGAGATTGCCCCGGCCTGCCGCGGTGAGCTGGTACTGCTTGGCCGGCCTGCCGCGCCCCTTCTGCTGCCACGGCGCCGAGCGGCTCGCCCGAGCCTGACCCGCGTCGATGAGCGCGTCGAGGTGCCTGCGGACCCCGGCGGGCGCGAGACCGAGTTCGGTGCCGATCGCCGTCGCGGTGATGGGCCCCTGCTCGAGCAGCAACTGGACGATGGCCGCCCTGGTCTGCCCTTCGTGCGCGGTCGCCGCGGGGACAGCGGACGACCGAGCGCCGGTCGTCTTACGACCGTCACTTTCCACGCCTGTCCGCAAACCCACGGTTTTCACAACACCAGTGTGGCGGAATTACTTCCTTAAATCTAATAAGGGTAACCTGACAAAGGGTGCCCTGACCTGCGATGAAGATCATCGGGGCACTCTCCCGCCCGACAAAACCCCAGGTGCGGCCCCTGCGGACCGATCACCGACGCGTGGCCGGGTGACCCATCGCACAGGTCTTCGACCGCGATCACCCGCTACGCACCTGGTGCCGGAGAGTGCTTCACCGCGCTCTCACGGCGTTGCTCGACGACGATATTCGCACCACAACCGAAGTGATCGACAGTCCAGGTGCGCTGTGGCGAACAAGGCGGGCAGCGGGCGTGGTCTGGCACGATGACAGGGTGTCGAACCCGCTCACACCCACGTGTGTCCGTCATCCCGATCGGCCTACCGGACTCGCGTGTACGCGATGCGGGCGGCCCGCCTGTCCTGAATGCCTGCGCCCGGCCGCGGTCGGGCAGCACTGCGTCGACTGCGTGCGGCAGGGGCAGCAGGATGTGCGCCCGGTGCGGACCGTCGGCGGGGCGCGTGCGAGCGCGGCGGTTCCGTATGTGACCTACGGGTTGATCGCGGTCAATGTGTTGCTCTATCTCGTCACCGCGGCCCAGGCCGGTAGTCCGATGGACAACTATCGCGGTTCGTCGGTGTTCCGCGAGTTCGTCCTGGTGCCGCTGCTGGTCGCCGACGGCGAGTGGTGGCGACTGCTCGGGTCGGGGTTCCTGCACTACGGCGCGATCCATCTGCTGGTCAATATGTTCGCGCTCTATGTCGTGGGGCGCGACCTCGAACAGGTCCTCGGCCGGGTCAGGTACGGGTGCGTCTATCTGGTCTCGCTGCTGGGCGGATCGGCCGCGGTGATGGCGCTGTCGGACTCGGTGACGGCGACCGCAGGCGCCTCCGGTGCGGTGTACGGCCTGTTCGGCGCCGTCACCGTGACGCTGATCCGGTTGCGGCAGAGCCCGACGCCGATGTTGGTGGTCATCGGCGTGAACGTGCTGATCAGCTTCTCGATCCCGGGGATCTCGCTATGGGGTCACCTGGGCGGTCTGGCCGCGGGCACATTGAGCGCGCTCGGCATCCTGTTCGTACCCGGCTGGCTGTCGGCCCGTGATCAGCGGTCCGCGCAGCGCATCGGCTGGGCGGCGCTCGGCGCGGTCGTAGTGGTCTGCGTGGCCGTGATCATCGCCTCGGTGCTCTCGTTGCGCCAGCAGCCGATGTTCGTCGGACCACCGGCCGTCACCGCACCGACCCCCGCCGAAGCGCCCAGGTAGTCCACTCCGACATTGCACAACCGGCCGAGGGCCGTTGTAAGCGTTCGGACCGAGTCGTTCGGTGCGGCGGCCTTCTGTAATGATCACGAATGACCAGTGACCGCCTGGTGCTGCCGATATCGCGCGGTGACCTCAACGATCGGGCTCCGATGATGAAAAGAAGCTTCGCCGCAGGTTGCCTAGCGGTCAGTGCGACGGCGTTGGTTGCGTGTACGGGAAACTCCACCGAGGACCGCGCGAACACGGTCGTTTCGGCGACGACCGCACCCACGACCTCCACTTCGGTGCAGGTGCAGGTCCCGCCTGCACCGGTACAGACAGGCGCCATCCAGGTTCGGTTCGACCCCTGTGTCGGCGTGGGCGACGATCTGGTGACCCGGGCGGGATTCGACCCGGCCACTCGCGAAAGAGCTGCGGACGAAACCACATCCAGCCTCTTGACGACAATCGGTTGCCAATTCTGGCGTGAGGAATTCGTCGATGGTGAGAAGTATCCGACCGGCGGGTTAGGGGTGACGTCGAGCGACATGACGCTGGACGAAATCAGGCGCAACCCGGGCCACAGCATTTTCCACTCCGACCTGATCGGCGGGCGCGAGGCCGTGCTGTACCGGACTCCACAGGTCCCCAGCTCATGCACGGCGTCCCTCGAAGCCCCCGATGGCACCTTCACTGTGCGCCTTACCGTGCCTCCCGGTCCGGTTGCCGTGCCAGAGCCGTGTGACCAGATCCGCCAGCTTGCCGAAATCTTCAGCGGAGCCCTCGGCGGCAACTGATTCGGCGGTGTTGACACCCAATAGTCGTGCCCCTACAGTCCGACCACGACCGGAGCGGGAGTCCGGCGGTGGGGGAAACGGCATTCGGCTCCGCCTAGTTGAGCAGCGCAGAGTGAGGGCGTAACACGGATGGCTGAAACATTCGCGGCGAATCCCAGCGAGATTGCTGGTCTCGGCAACCTCATCACCTCGATAGCTGAGGATGCCCAGGCGGTCTCAGCCTTCGTAGCGAAGGAGGGCAAGGCTGCTGATTGGCTCCACGGACCGATCATCGACACGCTGGTAAACCCCATCAATGACGCCGCCGATTGGATGTCCAAGCGCCACGGCGTGCTGGCGACTACCACCGCGAGCACCGGTACCGAACTCAACAAGGCCGCCTGGATGTATCACAGCCAGGATCAGAAAACCTACGCAGCGCTGAACGCACACACTGAATCCGTTGTCGCAGTGGGCGACAACGTCGAAGAGACCGGCGCCACGGCCGCCTACGAGGGTGCCGCTACGTACCCGAAGCCGAAGGAAGTCAAACTCGAACCACCATCGGCGAATAAAGATGACGTCATCGGTCTCATCGCAGATATCTTCCCCACGCTCGGCAGCGTGAACGAATCGATCAAGAGCATGACTCGGGCCGCAGGTAACGAACAAGATCCACTGGGCAAATGTTTGTCGCCGATTCCCGGCAACTGGTCCGAGATCCGCAGGCTCGGTGACGTCTACAAATCGGCCGGCAACGGACTCGAAGCATGCGGTGAGAACCTCGAATCCGGAGTCAAGCGAATCGACGGGAACACTGGCAACAGCCCGAACTGGGACGGTCAAGCCTCGGCAACGTTCACGGACTGGGTAACAAAGCAGATCGCCGCGATGAAGTGGGAAGGCCCTGTCGGTCGTGTTGTGAGCGACTGTGCGGGCGTGGTCGCCGATTTGATCAGGGACGGGATCAAAGCGATCATCGAAGGCCTGTGGGGGATGCTCAACAAGTATGTCGATTTCGACGACATCAAAGGTGCTCTAAAATCGGTCGCCAACATCTTGTCCGCGGCCGTCCCGGGGATGGGAGCTGCCCGGATCGCCAAACTCGTCGTTGACATCGCGACCATAGTCACCAACGCCATCAACACGGTTCTCAAGATCAAAGAGCTCGTCGAGGCTTTTCAGAAACTACTCGACTACATCAAGGATCCGGTAGGCAAGTTGACGGACAACGCGAAACAAAAGCTGGAGGATGCGGTCGCACCCGTCACCAAGCGGGTCGACCAGGCGACCCGAGCAACCGCTATCGGACAGGATCTCACGCGCATCGCCAACTACGGCGACACCACAAACCGGCCGACCGAGGGCTATGACACCGGTGCCGCACCGTGGGAGAACGCGAAATGACCCGGCCGCAGTGGGGCAGCATGCGGGAGCCGAACCTCGACGCCGAGGTGGAGGCTTTCGCGCGGAAGGTCATGGACGCGGCAGACGATCTACGCACGGCCACTATCCGCCTGACCAGCATAGATGTCGAAGAACTCTTCGACAGTGCCACCGAGGTGACCGAGGAGTTCATCTCGATGGTCGCCGGGATGGACACAGCGTCACCGGCACTGAAGGCCTACGCCGACAGAGTCGCCGCCGGCGAATGCCGATGGTGTGACATCGAAACACTCGCGCGTCCGGTTCCACCGGAGGTCGCCGAGATGAAAAGCTTGCCGCAGGAGTTCACCTGGAAATGGACACCGGAACCCCCGCAAGCGCCGCCACCGCCACCGCCACCGCCGCCGCCGCCTGCGTGGCCGCCCACCCCGCCGCCCACCGGCCGATTCCGACCAGGGGAGACCGTGGTCGGACCCAGCGACTGGTCGGATGAATTCGAGGATTACCCCGACGATCGGCGTTGGCGCTGAAACGCACCATGCCATGAATTCGTGTTCCGAGGCGCCGCTACCGTTGGCTCTTCAAATTTTCCGCTTGCTCGAGGAGTTCATATGGCGCGGTCGGGGAGACTGGTCAACCCGATGACGCTGGTGTGGATATCGGGTGTGGTGGTGGGTTCGGTGACCTTCCTCGGAGGCGCACTGAATCTCGGTATCGCACTGGCCCGATGGACCGGTTCCGACGTCGCCATGGCGCTGTTCTTTCCAGCGAGCCTGATACTGGGCGTCTGGGGATGGATGGGCGTCCTGGCCGGTGTTTGGCGGGTGCGGCGGGCTTATCTCCGGCGGGTCGGCAGCGAGGTGTCCGCAGTCGTGGTCGAGTCGGATCTGGAATGTGAACGCGGTAGAAGGCTGTTCAACTTCGATTCGTGGCGGCTCCAGATCGAAGCTCAGTTCCCGCACCCGGATTCCGGCGCGGAGGTCCAGGTACAGAAGCAGTTCCTGTACCACCAGTTCCGCGTATCCAAGGCACGAGCAATGAGTGAACGGCTGAGCATAGGGGCCCCGGTTCCCCTCGTCGTTCATAAGAAGTCGGCCTTGATCGACGTTCCGAAGCGGCCCCTGTGGATCGATATCTGGTGATGGGCGGATCGGTGGGGACTGCTCGATGAAACTGTGGTCCACGAGGCGGAGAACGTCCGGTCCGGTTCGCGGATGCCCCGGTCGCTGCCGCGTCGACTCGGTGGCGGCCGCAACGGTCCCGTTCGACCGCCCGAGGGTAATCGTGTCCGCGCACACTAGGCTCTGACTTCGTGGCAGTACTGGAGGGCGCGGCGCGCAAGACACTGGCCTTCGGGCGTAGAGCTCTCGGGCTCGACGTGTCGGCGCCCGATCACACCGTCGCGGTGCTGCATCGCGATGAGACCGAGGTCCCCGGGCTCGACAAGCGCGAACGCGCGCAACTGGACCGGATCCGGCTGATGGGCGCGACCGGTGCGGTGCTCATGGCGATCGCGGCGCTCGGCATCGGCGCCCAACCGGTGCACCAGAATCCCGTTTCGGGCGTTCGCGTGCTCGGCATCTTCGCGCGGGCGCACACCGGTTCACTGGCGATGTGCATGTTCGGCACCGCGCTGGTGATCGGAGCGTGGCTGCTGCTGGGGCGCTTCGCCATCGGCGGGCTCGCCGGTTCGCCACTGCACCGCCTGAGCCGCTCGCAGCTGGATCGCACGCTGCTGCTGTGGATCATTCCGCTGTCCGTGGCGCCGCCCATGTTCAGCAACGACGTCTATTCCTATCTGGCACAGAGCGAGATCGCCGCGCGCGGCATCGACCCCTATTCCGAGGGTCCGGTCGCCGGGCTCGGGATCGACAATGTACTGACCAACAACGTGCCGACGATCTGGCGTGATACACCCGCGCCGTACGGTCCGCTGTTCCTGTGGATCGGGCGCGGTATCGCGGAGCTGACCGGGGACAACATCATCGCCGGGGTGTGGGTGCACCGGCTGCTGGCGCTGGCCGGTGTGGCGCTGATCGTGTGGGCGCTGCCGCGGTTGTCGGTGCGCTGTGGGGTCGCGCCGGTGAGTGCGCTGTGGCTCGGCGCGGCCAATCCGCTGGTGCTGTTCCACCTGGTCGGCGGCGTGCACAACGACGCGCTCATGCTCGGTCTGATGCTGGCGGGTGTGGAGCTCATGCTCCGCGCGGTGTACGGCGAGGGCGGCAGACCCGACCGGCTGACGGCCACGAATCTGCCTCCGTTCGATGCCCGCGCCTACGGGCTGCTGATCGGTGGCGCGGTGGTGATCACGCTGTCGTCATCGATCAAACTCACCTCCATCATCGCGCTCGGGTTCGTCGGCATGGCACTGGCCAGACGCTGGGGCGGCTCGTTGGTCGCCATCGTGAAGGCCGCCGCGCTGCTGGGCGTCATCGCCGTGGCGACAACGCTTTTCATCGGATTCGCCAGTGGTCTCGGCTTCGGCTGGGTCCACACCCTCAGCGTCGCCAACGCCGTCCGGAGTTGGATGTCGCTGCCGACCATCATCGGGATCGTCACCGGATTCGGCGGCGTACTGCTCGGCCTCGGCGATCACACCACCGCGCTGCTCTCGATCACCCGCCCGATCGCGGGCTTGGTCGCGGTCTTCGTGACCGTCCGCATGCTCGTCGCCACCAGCATGGGCAGGCTGCATCCGGTCGGTGCGATGGGCGTCTCGCTCGCGGCGATCGTGCTGCTGTTCCCGGTGGTCCAGCCCTGGTACCTGCTCTGGGCCATCGTGCCGCTGGCCGCGTGGGCCACCCAGCCGGTGTTCCGCGTGCCCGCTGTCGCGTTCTCGGCGGTGGTCTCGATGTTGGTGATGCCGCGTGGCGCGGAATTCCAGGTCTTCCAGATCATCGGCGCCGCGCTCGCCGCCGTGGTGTGCTTCGCGCTGTTCTTCGCGCTCACCCGGCACACGCTGCCGTGGCGGGCGCAGGCGGGGGTGTCGGCTCCGTCACAGGAGGGCACGGCTTACCGTGTGACAACGTGAGGGAGCGCAGCGAGCGAACCAAGGGCACAGCACCTTTTGGCGCGACGGAGCCGAGCGTCAGCGAGGCGCAGTCGTGACAAGTCGCCCTGGACCCGCCGTTAGCGTCGACGGTGTGGTCAAGCGCTATGGCGAGACCACCGCAGTAGACGGTCTCCGGTTCGACGTGGAGCCCGCCCAGGTGTTCGCTCTGCTCGGCCCCAACGGCGCGGGCAAGACCACCACCGTCGAGATGTGCGAAGGCTTCGTGCGCCCGGACGCGGGCACCGTGCGCGTCCTCGGCCTCGACCCGATCGCCGACTCCGAACAGTTGCGTCCGCGCATCGGCGTGATGCTCCAGGGCGGCGGCGCCTATCCCGGCGCCCGCGCCGGCGAGATGCTCGATCTGGTCGCGGCCTACTCGGCCGATCCCCTCGATCCCGATTGGCTGCTGTCGACACTGGGACTGCAGGACAATCGCCGCACCCCCTATCGACGTCTGTCCGGTGGTCAGCAACAGCGGCTCGCACTCGCCTGCGCGCTGGTCGGCAGGCCCGAGATCGTCTTCCTCGACGAACCCACCGCCGGTCTGGACGCCCAGGCCAGGCTGATCGTCTGGGAACTGATCGACGCCCTGCGCCGCGACGGCGTGAGCGTCGTGCTCACCACGCACATGATGGACGAGGCCGAACAACTCGCCGATCAGCTCGTCATCATCGATCACGGGCAGATCGTCGCCCAGGGCACTCCCGCCGAGGTCACCGCTCATGGCGCGGCAGGCCAGCTGAGATTCTGCGCCCCACCGAAACTCGACCTGAACCTGCTGACATCGGCGCTCCCCGAAGGCTTTTCGCCGCGAGAGACGACGCCGGGCACCTATCTCGTCGAGGGCGAGATCAACCCGCAGGTGCTGGCCACGGTCACCGCGTGGTGCGCCAGGATGGACGTGCTGGCCACCGACATCCGCATCGACCAGCGTCGCCTCGAAGACGTCTTCCTCGAACTGACCGGACGGGACCTGCGCGGATGAGCGAGACCACCAGCCGTTTCCGGCCCGGCACCTTCACGCCCG
The DNA here is from genome assembly GCF_001613085.1 of Nocardia salmonicida NBRC 13393. GTDB lineage: Bacteria > Actinomycetota > Actinomycetes > Mycobacteriales > Mycobacteriaceae > Nocardia > Nocardia salmonicida. The sequence continues at coordinate 127,630 of NZ_BDBR01000008.1, read as the reverse complement.
ACCCGCGTCCCGCCACGCGGGCGGCGATGCTCACCGCACAGACCGGGCTCGAGCTGAAACTGTTGTTGCGCAACGGCGAACAGCTGCTGCTCACCATGTTCATCCCGATCACCCTGCTCATCGGGCTCACCCTGTTGCCGTTCGGCGACCTCGGCGAGCACCGGGTCGACCGGATCGTGCCGATGGTGATGATGACCGCGGTGATGTCGACCGCGTTCACCGGCCAGGCCATCGCCGTCGGCTTCGACCGCCGCTACGGCGCCCTCAAACGGCTCGGCGCGACACCACTGCCCCGCTGGGGCGTGATCGCGGGCAAGTGCGCGGCCGTGCTGATCGTGGTGGTGCTGCAGGCGATCCTGCTCGGCGCGATCGGCGTGGCGCTGGGATGGCGGCCCGGCATCGGCGGACTCGCCCTCGGCGCGCTGGTGATCGCCCTCGGCACGGCCACCTTCGCGGCGATGGGGCTGCTGCTCGGCGGGACGCTCAAGGCCGAGGTCGTGCTCGCGCTGGCCAATATCCTGTGGTTCATCATGCTCGGCATCGCCAGCCTGGTCCTCGTGGGCGACACCCTGCCCACCGCGCTGACCGTGATCGCGCGGCTCATCCCGTCCGGTGCGCTGGCTTTCGCGCTGGACACGGCCTTGACGGGGTCGATCGACTGGTTCGGGGTGGCGGTGCTCGCGGTGTGGGGCGTGGTGTGCGGGTGGCTCGCGACCCGGCTCTTCCGGTTCCACTGACGTGACCAACGACGCACTGTAGTAGCCCTGGTATCAGCGCCGAATTCCCGGCCGGTACCATTCCTGACGTGCTGTATCGCGCCTTCGTTGGCCTCGTCGACCGGCTACCGCTCCCCTCGCTGCGGGTGCAGCGGCTCATCGCCGTCGCGGTGATCCTGAGCCAGGCGGGCATCTCGGTGACCGGCGCCATCGTGCGCGTCACCGCCTCCGGCCTCGGCTGCCCGACCTGGCCGCAGTGCTTCCCCGGCAGCTTCACCCCCATCGGGGTGTCGGAAGTGCCGGTCCTGCACCAGACCGTGGAGTTCGGCAACCGGCTGCTCACCTTCGCGGTGACGCTGTGCGCCGCGTTGATCGTGCTGGCCGTCGTCCGGGCGCGCAGGCGCAAGGAAGTTCTGGTCTACGCCTGGTTGATGCCCGGCGGCACCGTCGTGCAGGCCGTGATCGGCGGAATCACCGTGCGCACCGGCCTGCTCTGGTGGACGGTGGCGGTGCACCTGCTCGCCTCGATGGCGATGGTGTGGCTCGCGGTGGTGCTGTACGCCAAGATCAGCGAACCCGACGACGGCATCGAGACCGTCCAGGTACCCGCTCCCCTGCGTTGGCTCACCGCGCTGTCCGGCGTGGCGCTCGCGGGTGTGCTCATCGCGGGCACGCTGGTCACCGCGGCCGGACCGCATGCCGGCGACAAGAGCATCGACCGACAGGTCGAGCGACTCGAAGTCGAGATCGTCACGCTGGTGCACCTGCACTCGCAGCTGCTGATCGGCTACCTCGCGCTGCTGATCGGGCTCGCCTTCGGCCTGTACGCCGTCGGGATGTCGGCGGCCATCCGCAAGCGGTTGTTCGTGCTGCTCGGGCTGGTGCTGGCGCAGGCGCTCGTCGGCATCGTCCAGTACTTCACCGATGTGCCCGCCGCGCTCGTCGCCATCCACGTCGGTGGAGCTGCGGCCTGCACCGCGGCGACCGCCGCACTGTGGGCGTCGCTGCGTACGCGCGAGAAGATCGAAGCGCCTGCCTTGTCGCAGACTTCCCCGCGCTGACATCCGACCACCTCGAACCACGAAAAAGCCCGCGTCGCAATGCGATTCGCGGGCTTTTCTCGTCAGTGGCCGTCAGGCGCCGGCGAGCAACTTCCAGTTACGCGCCTTCGGGAACTTGGTCTGATGGGCGACCCAGCCGGCCATCTTGGCCCAGTGCGTCGGGGCGGGAGTGACGATCGAGCCGAGCTCACGGCTCCACTCGTCGGTCTCGGCGAGGCCGTCGACCCGCTCGACGAGCGCCTTCGCGATCGCCATATCGCCGACCACCCGGTCGCCGAGGATGCCGTCGGCGCCGACCAGGGTGATCCGCACACCCTGCTTTCCGAGGTACTGCAGCACGGCCGTTCCCGAACCACCGTGCTGGGCGAGGAACTTCACGATGGACTTCTCGACCTCGGCCGGCACCTTCACGGCCTCGGGGGCGGCGGTTGTACTCATGGCGGTGAGTTTACCGGCAGGTAGTTTCCAGTCCAGCCCCGAGTGGTCCGGAACACTGGGTGTAGAAAGGGGACTCATGCGCGCGATTCAGGTTTCCGAGCACGGTGGTCCCGAGGTCCTGCGGTACGTCGAGGTGCCGGACCCGCAGCCCGGGCCGGGTCAGCTACTGGTCGAGACCCAGGGCGTCGGCATCAACTACATCGACATCTACTTCCGCACCGGCCAGTACCCGCAGGCGACGCCCTACCTTCCCGGCTCCGAGGGCACGGGCATCGTGGTGGCGATCGGCTCGGACGTCACCGAGTTCGCCGTCGGCGACCGAGTCGCCTGGGCGTCGGCGCCCGGCAGCTACGCGGACCTGGTCACCGTCGACGAGGCCGTCGCGGTGAAGGTGCCCGACGACGTCGAACCCGCCGTCGCGGCCGCTGCCCTCCTGCAGGGCATGACTGCCCACTACCTGACCGAATCGGTGTTCTCCCCCGAACCCGGCGACCCGGTACTCGTCCACGCGGGCGCGGGCGGCGTCGGCCTGCTGCTCACCCAGATGGCCGTCGCGAAGGGCGCCAGGGTCATCACCACGGTCTCCACCGACGCCAAGGAAAAGCTCTCGCGCGAAGCGGGCGCCACCGAGGTCCTGCGCTACGACGACCTCGCCGCCCGCGTGCGCGACCTCACCGACGGCATCGGCGTCGCCGTGGTCTACGACGGCGTCGGCGCCAGCACGTTCGAAGCCAGCCTCGCCTCGCTCCGCGTCCGCGGCACTCTCGCCCTGTTCGGCGCGGCCAGTGGCGCGGTCCCGCCCTTCGACCCCCAGCGCCTCAACGCCGCCGGTTCCCTCTGGCTCACCCGCCCGTCGCTGGGCGCCTACACCCGTGATCGCACCGAATTCCTCTGGCGCGCGACCGATGTCTTCGACCGGATCGCCGCGGGAACCCTGAACCTCCGCATCGGCGCCACCTATCCGTTGGCCGATGCCGCCCAGGCGCACCGCGACCTGGCCGACCGCAAGACCACCGGCTCGATCGTCCTGCTGCCCTAGCCGCCAGGGCCGGGCACTCCAGTGCCCGGCCCCGCACTCGAGTCAGTATTCGCGGCCCGTGAGGCCGCGGTAGACGAAGCGGGTGATCGACTCGATCGCCTCCTCGTCGTCGAGGGTCACCGAACCGTCCTCGACCATGCGCAACATCCCGTCGACGGCCGCGAACATCATGGCCAGGCTGGCGTCGACCGTTCCCGGCAGGCGTAGTCCGCGTTCCGGGAAGTCCGCCACGTGATCGGCGATGTCGGCGCGCTGCTCCGCGCCGAACCCGGCGATGATCCGGGCGAAGTCCGGGCTGACCAGGGCCGCCTGCCCTATCGCGCGCAGGACAGAGGCGTGTTCGCGGGCGAAGGTCCAGTAGCCGCGCACGTGGTATCGCACTGCCGCCGGATCGGTGAAGTCGCCGTTGTGCTCGGGATCGGCCGCGCGCTCGTCGCTCGCGACGGCCATATCGCGCAGAAGCGCTTGCAGCAGTTCCTCTTTGCTCGCGAAATGGTTGTAGAACGAGCCCGCGGCGCGGCCCGCGGCGGTGGTGATGTCGGTGATCTTCGCGTTCAGGTAGCCGTGTTCGGCGAAGACCTGCCGGGCGGCGTCCTTGAGCGCCTGCTCGGTTTCCGCGGATTTCTCGCGCCTGCTGCCCGCCACCGGACATCACCTCCTTGACAAGCACGGTACCAACACTGAAACTGAATTCATATTCACTGAATATCAGTTCAGTTGTTGTGCCAGGAGGTACTTCCCATGTCAGAACAGGTACTCGTCGCCGGTGCGGGCCCGACTGGTCTCACCCTCGCCATCGACCTCGCTCGGCGCGGCGTGGACGTCCGGATCGTCGACCGGGCCGATTCGCCGTTCCAGGGATCACGCGGGGACGGCCTGCAACCGCGCACCCTGGAGGTGTTCGACGACCTCGGCGTCATCGACGCGGTACTGGCGGCAGGCCGCGAACTCCCGGTGATGCGCGCCTACTTCGCGGGGACCTTCGTCGGCGAGCGTCACATGGCCGAACCGGTCGAGCCGACGCCGGATGTGCCGTATCCGAATGCCTGGGTGCTCGGCCAGTCCGACACCGAGGCAATCCTGCGGGCACGGCTCGCCGAGCTCGGGGTGAGAGTCGAATTCGGCACGGCGCTGGCCGATTTCACTCAGGACGACACCGGTGTCACGGCGACACTGCACCGCGACGGCACACCGGAGACGGTGCGCGCGAGCTACCTGGTCGGTGCCGACGGCGGCGCGAGCGCGGTGCGCAAGCGCCTCGGGATCGCATTCGAAGGCAGCACCGACGACTCGATCAAGATGCTGCTCGGCGATGTCCGCGCCGACGCCCTCGACCACGAGTACGGCTACTGGTTCGCCGCCGCGGCCGACCAGCCGATGACCGGCTTCGCCCTGTCTCCGCTACCGGGCGCGCGGCGCTTCCAGTTCGCCGCCCCACTGGCCGAGGACCGCTCCCCCGATCTGGCCACACTGCAAGAACTCGCCGACCGCCACGGCCCCGAGGCAGGTCTTGTGCTGAGCGACCTGTCCTGGATCACGGTGTGGCGCCCCAACATTCGACTCGCGCAACGATTTCGCGACGGCCGGGTGCTCCTCGCGGGCGACGCCGCCCACGTCCACCCGCCCACCGGCGGCCAGGGCTTGAACACCGGCGTCCAGGACGCCTACAACCTGGGCTGGAAACTGGCCGCCGCGCTCGGCGACGACCCCGCCCCGCTCGACACCTACGAATCCGAACGCCGCACGGTCGCGGCCCGAATCCTCGGCCTGAGCACCGAACTCCTCGACAAACTCGTCGACGGCGACGAGGACGCGATGCGGCGCGGCCCCGAAACCCGCCAGCTCGGCATCACCTATCGCTCCCCCACCGAGCACGGCCCTCTCGTCGCGGGCGACCGAGCACCGGACGCCCCGCTACACGACGAATCCGGCCGACCGATCCGCCTGTTCGACCTCTTCCGTGGCCCGCATGCCACCCTGTTGCGTTTCGCCCCGACGCCCGGGTCCGCTGCGACAGGCGCCGCAGCCCTCGATGATCCCGACGTCCACACCGTCGAGATCCACCGGTTCGACGCCCCCGGCGACCGATCCGCCGACACCGACCGCCCCCCGTTCACAACACTCGTCGACACCGACGGCCACGCCTTCACCGCCTACGCGGCCACCTCCGGCACCGCCGTCCTGATCCGACCCGACGGCCACCTCGCACATCGCTGGTGACGTTCGCCCGACACTGCCCTTGACCCGACGAGCGTGACCGGGTCCGGAAACGACAGTGGCCGGGCATCGCTGCCCGGCCACTGTCGCGAAAGAATGTCTTACAGCCCGACGAGGCTGCCCACCGTGTCCCACCCGAGCACCGAGTCGACGGCCAGGCCACAGAACACCACCGCCAGGTAGTTGTTCGACTGCAGGAACAACTTCAGCGGCTTCACCGACTCGCCACGGCGCACCCCCGAGTAGAGCTGGTGCGCCATCAGCAGGAACCAGGCACCGGCCACCAGCGCGACCGCCGCGTAGATGACACCCGTCGCGGGCACCAAGGCCATCGTCGCCAGCACCGTCAACCATGTGTAGATGACGATCTGCTTGGTCACCACCTGCTCGGTGGCGACCACCGGCAGCATCGGCACACCGGCCGCGCGGTAGTCCTCCTTGTAGCGCATGGCCAGCGCCCAGGTGTGCGGCGGCGTCCAGAAGAAGATCACCGCGAACAGCACCAGTGCGGGCCAGCCGATATCGCCGGTCACCGCGGACCAGCCGACCAGAGCGGGCATGCACCCGGCCGCGCCGCCCCACACCACATTCTGCGAGGTCCGGCGCTTGAGGCCCTTGGTGTAGACGAAGACGTAGAACAGGATCGTCGCGACGACGAGCGCGCCGCTGAGCAGGTTGGCCTGCCACCACAGCCAGGCGAAGGAGATCGCGCCGAGCGCGACGCCGAACACGAGCGCGTGCGAGGTGGGCACCGCATCGCGGGCCAGTGGCCGTCGCGCGGTCCGCTTCATCACCTTGTCGATGTCGGCGTCGGCGACACAGTTGAGGGTGTTGGCACTGGCCGCGCCCATCCAGCCACCGAACAGGGTGACCAGGATGAGCCGGATGTCGACGGTGCCGCGGTCGGCCAACAGCATCGTCGGAATGGTCGCGACGAGCAGCAGCTCGATGACGCGTGGCTTGGTGAGCGCGATATAGGCAAGGGGCTTGCGCACGATTCGCGCGGCCAGACTGTCGCCCGCGAGGCGGTCGGCCAGGGCCGTCGACGAAGTTCCGTGCGCACCGCTACTACCCGGCTCGTGACCGATCCGCACTGTTTCTCCTCGCACGCTGTGCTTCGCTTCGCATCCGGTAATGGAACGAGCAGCGCGCGGCTGCGGCGCGGCCACTACTACAGAGGATGGTAGACCCACTCACCTGCCGCTCCGCGCCAGACCCCCGCCACCGTGGGCGCGGTCACTACTCCTCGCGACCGCGTATCCCGGGCCCACGCGGCGGTGAACCCGTATCGACGCGCAGGTGAACGGCACCGCGACGAGCCTCGCGTGCGTCGCGGCGACGGTCGACACCGCACACCGCCGGTACGCGGCGATCCGCACTAGACTCACTGCCAGGGTTCGCGCCGATCCGGTGTCACAGCACCACTAGGGTATTCCTGTACATCGGTACGCACCCCGGCCGCGTGCGACCCGCTTCGATCATCATCGCCGCAGCCAAGCTATCGCCGTCGACGAAACCTAGGTCAGGAGAACCACGGTCGTGCCAGTCACAGACGACATTCGCGCCCTCACTCAGCGGAACTACCCCAGCGACTGGACGGACCTCGACACCTTGGCTGTCGACACCGCCCGGGTACTCGCTGCCGACGCCGTGCAGAAGGCGGGCAACGGGCACCCCGGCACCGCGATGAGCCTCGCGCCGGTCGCCTACACCCTCTTCCAGCGCACGATGCGCCACAACCCCGCGGACCCGAGCTGGGTCGGTCGCGACCGGTTCGTGCTGTCCTGTGGGCATTCCAGCCTCACCCTCTACATCGAGCTCTACCTGGCCGGTTTCGGCCTGGAGCTGACCGACCTCGAGCAGCTGCGCCAGTGGGGCTCGCTCACCCCGGGTCACCCCGAGTTCCGCCACACCGACGGCGTCGAGATCACCACCGGCCCGCTGGGTCAGGGTCTGGCCTCCGCGGTCGGCATGGCGATGGCCGCGCGACGTGAGCGCGGGCTGTTCGATCCGAACGCCGCCGAGGGCACCAGCCCGTTCGATCACTTCATCTACACGATCGCCTCCGACGGCGACCTGCAGGAGGGCGTCACCGCCGAGGCCTCCTCGATCGCGGGCACCCAGCAGCTGGGCAACCTCGTGGTGATCTACGACGACAACGAGATCTCCATCGAGGACGACACCGACATCGCCTTCACCGAAGACGTGGCCAAGCGCTACGAGGCCTACGGCTGGCAGGTGCAGATCGTCGAAGGCGGCGAAGACGTGGTGGCCATCGAGAAGGCCCTGGACGCGGCCAGGGCCGAGACGTCCAAGCCCTCGATCATCATCCTGCGCACCATCATCGGCTTCCCGGCCCCGAACAAGATGAACACCGGCGGCGCGCACGGCGCCGCGCTCGGCCCCGACGAGGTCGCCGCGGTGAAGAAGGCGCTCGGCTTCGACCCGGAGAAGTCCTTCCAGGTCGACCCGGCCGTCATCGAGCACACCCGCAAGGCACAGGCCCGCGGCGCGCAGGCACAGGCACAGTGGCAGCAGGGCTTCGACGAGTGGGCCGAGGCCAACCCGTCGAACAAGGCGCTGTTCGATCGCCTGCAGACCCGCACCCTGCCCAAGGGCTGGACCGAGGCGCTGCCGAGCTTCGAGGTCGACCCCAAGGGCATGGCCACCCGCAAGGCGTCGGGCAAGTTCCTCGCCGCGGTCGCCGACGAGCTGCCCGAGCTGTGGGGCGGTTCGGCCGACCTGGCCGAGTCCAACAACACCACGATGCCCGGCCAGCCGAGCTTCGGCCCCGAGTCGATCTCCACCGGTGCGTGGAAGGCCAACCCGTACGGGCGCACCCTGCACTTCGGTATCCGTGAGCACGCGATGGGCTCGATCCTCAACGGCATCGCGCTGCACGGCCCCACCCGCCCCTACGGCGGCACCTTCCTGGTGTTCAGCGACTACATGCGCCCGGCCGTCCGCCTGGCCGCCCTGATGCGGGTGCCCGCGATCTACGTGTGGACCCACGACTCCATCGGCCTCGGCGAGGACGGCCCGACCCATCAGCCGGTCGAGCACCTGGCCGCGCTGCGCGCGATCCCCGGCCTCAATGTCGTGCGCCCGGGCGATGCCAACGAGACCGTCCACGCCTGGCGCACGATCCTCGAGCGGGACTCCGACGAGCACACCTCGCACTTCCCGGTGTACGAGTCGCCGCAGCAGGATGGCCCGTCCGCACTGGCGCTGACCCGCCAGGACGTTCCCACCCTGGAGGGCACCAGCTACGAGGGTGTCAAGAAGGGCGGCTACGTGCTGGCCGAGGCATCCACCGGCACCCCGGAAGTGATCCTCATCAGCACCGGCTCCGAGGTCCACCTCGCGGTCGCCGCGCGCACTACCCTGGAGGAGCAGGGCATCCCGACCCGTGTGGTCTCGATGCCGTGTGTGGAGTGGTTCGACGTGCAGGATCAAGATTACCGCGACGAAGTGCTGCCCCCGTCGGTGCGGGCAAGGGTCGCGGTCGAAGCCGGTATCGCGATGCCGTGGTACCGATTCGTCGGTGACGCGGGCGAAATCGTGTCCATCGATCACTTCGGCGCGTCGGCCGACTACAAGACTCTGTACCGCGAATTCGGTATCACCCCCGATGCCGTCGTCCGCGCGGCACTGCGTTCCACCGACAAGGTGAAGGGGTAAGAACCATGGCACAGAACGAGAATCTCGCCGCGCTCTCGGCCGCGGGCGTCTCGGTGTGGCTCGACGATCTCTCGCGTGATCGCATCCAGTCCGGCAACCTCGCCGAACTGATCGCGACCCGCGGCGTCGTCGGCGTCACCACCAACCCGAGCATCTTCCAGGCCGCGCTGAGTGTCGGCCACGCCTACGAGGCACAGCTCAAAGACCTTGCGTCCCAAGGTGCCGACGCCGACGCGGCGATCCGCACGATGACCACCGACGACGTGCGCGCCGCCTGCGACGTGCTCGCGCCGGTGTTCGAAACGACCGGTGGCGTGGACGGGCGCGTGTCGATCGAGGTCGACCCGCGCTTCGCCTTCGACGCCGACAAGACCGTCGCCCAGGCGATCGAACTGTGGAAGATCGTCGACCGCAAGAACCTGTTCATCAAGATCCCGGCCACCGAGGCGGGCCTGCCCGCGATCACCTCGGTGATCGGTGAGGGCATCAGCGTGAACGTGACGCTGATCTTCTCGGTGCCGCGCTACCGCGCGGTGATGGGCGCCTACCTCGACGGTCTGCGCAACGCCAAGATCGTCGGCCACGACCTGGCCAAGATCCACTCGGTCGCTTCGTTCTTCGTCTCCCGCGTGGACACCGAGATCGACAAGCGCCTCGAGGCGATCGGCACCCCGGAGGCCCTCGCGCTGCGCGGCAAGGCCGGTGTGGCCAACGCTCGGCTGGCGTACGCCGAGTACCAGGATGTGTTCGACGGTGGCGCGCATACCTCCACCTACAACCACCTGGCCGCACAGGGCGGCAACCGGCAGCGGCCGCTGTGGGCGTCGACCGGGGTGAAGAACCCGGATTACCCCGACACCCTCTACGTCACCGAACTCATCGGCCCGAACACGGTCAACACCCTGCCGGAGAAGACCCTGCAGGCGTTCGCCGATCACGGCGAGGTGCTGGGCGACACGCTCAGCGGCCGTGGCGCCGAGGGCGCCCAGGTCTTCGCCGACCTGGCAGCGGTCGGTATCGATCTCGACGATGTGTTCGCGCTGCTCGAGCGCGAAGGCGTCGACAAGTTCGAGAGCGCGTGGGGTGAACTGATCGAGGCGACCACCGGCGCGCTCGGCGTCGCTGCGGAGGGCAACTAACACGATGGCCGGCACAGCATCGACGGATCAGGCGGCGGGGCTGTGGCACAACCCGCTGCGCGACGAACGCGACAAACGGGTCCCCTTCATCGCGGGCCCGTGCTGCATGGTGATCTTCGGCGTCACCGGAGATCTGTCCCGTAAGAAGCTGATGCCGGCCATCTATGACCTGGCGAACCAGGGGTTGCTTCCCCCTGGTTTCGCTCTGGTCGGCTTCGCTCGGCGCAACTACGCCGACGAAGACTTCGCCTCGGTGGTACTCGAGGCGGTGAAGAAGCACGCGCGCACCCCTTTCCGCCAGGAGGTCTGGGACCACCTGGCCGAGGGAGTGCGGTTCGTGCAGGGCAGTTTCGACGACGACGCGGCCTTCGCGACGCTCGCCGACACTTTGAACACTCTCGACCAGACCCGTGGCACCGGCGGCAATTACGCCTTCTACCTGTCGATTCCGCCGAATATGTTCCCCGTGGTGCTCGATCAGCTCTCCGAGCACAATCTGGCTCAGGCCACCCCGGACCCCGACGGGTACACCCCGTGGCGGCGCGTGGTGATCGAGAAGCCGTTCGGCCACGATCTGACCAGCGCCAAGGAACTCAATGCCCTGGTCAACCGGGTCTTTCCCGAAGAGCAGGTCTTTCGCATCGACCACTACCTCGGCAAGGAAACGGTCCAGAACATTCTGGCGCTGCGCTTCGCCAACGAGTTGTTCGAGCCGATCTGGAACGCCAACTATGTCGACAGCGTGCAGATCACCATGGCCGAGGACATCGGATTGGGCGGTCGCGCAGGCTATTACGACGGGATCGGCGCCGCGCGTGACGTCATCCAGAACCACCTGTTGCAGTTGCTCGCGCTGACCGCGATGGAGGAGCCGACCTCCTTCGAGCCGATGCAGCTCACCACCGAGAAGATCAAGGCCCTCTCGGCCACCAAACTCGTCGCGCCGCTGGACGAGACCACCGCGCGCGGACAGTACACCGAGGGCTGGCAGGGCAGCGAGCACGTGGTCGGCCTGCATCAAGAAGAGGGCTTCGATCCACAGTCGCGGACCGAGACCTACGCCGCGCTCACCCTGCATGTGGAGAACCGACGCTGGGCGGGTGTGCCGTTCTATCTGCGCACCGGAAAACGCCTCGGCCGCAGGGTGACCGAGATCGCGGTGGTGTTCAAGCGCGCGCCGCACCTGCCCTTCGACCAGACCATGACCGAGGAACTCGGCCAGAACGCGCTGGTCATCCGGGTGCAGCCGGACGAGGGCATCACCTTGCGCTTCGGTTCCAAAGTCCCCGGCTCCGGCATGGAAGTGCGCGACGTGAACATGGACTTCAGCTACGGCGAGGCGTTCACCGAGTCCTCTCCCGAGGCCTACGAACGGCTGATCCTCGACGTGCTGCTCGGCGTGCCGTCGCTGTTCCCGGTCAACGCGGAGGTCGAATTGTCCTGGCGCATCCTCGATCCCGTGCTCGCGCACTGGGCCGCGGGCGGCAAACCCGAACCCTACGAGGCCGGTACCTGGGGTCCCACCTCGGCCGATGAGATGCTCGCGCGCAGCGGGCGGGAATGGCGGCGTCCGTGATCGTCGACATGCCCGATACCAACACCGTCGATGTCGGCAAGCGGATGGTGCAGTTGCGCGAGACCAACGGCGTGATCACCCAGGGCCGGGTGCTCACGCTGGTGGTGTGCACGCTGGACTCCTCCGAGGCCGAGGACGCGATCGACGCCGCCAACGATGCCAGCCGCGAACATCCCTGCCGCGTCATCGTTCTGGCCCGCGGTGACCGCGATGCCGAGACCCGCCTCGACGCTCAGATCCGCGTCGGCGGTGACGCCGGTGCGGCCGAGGTGATCGTGCTGCGCCTGCAGGGCGCGCTGGTGAACCACGAGAGCAGCGTCGTGACCCCGTTCCTGCTGCCCGACACCCCGGTGGTGGCGTGGTGGCCGCGTGGCGCGCCGGACTTCCCGTCGATGGACTCGGTGGGCAAGCTGGCCAAGCGCCGCATCACCGATGCCACCTACGCCCGCGATCCACAGGCCGCGATCAAGAAGCGCCGCTACTCCTATGCGACCGGCGACACCGATCTGGCGTGGAGCCGGATCACCTACTGGCGCGCACTGCTGGCCGCGGCACTGGACGAGCCGCCGTTCGAACCGGTCATCTCGGTGACCGTGTCCGGCCTGGCCTCCGAACCCGCGCTCGACACCCTGGCCGGTTGGCTGGCGTCCCGTCTGCACTGCCCGGTGATCCGCAAGACCGGGGAGTTGAAGGTAGAGATCCAGCGCGCCACCGATTCGATCGCCATCGAACGCCCGCAACTAGGAAGGACGGCAACGCTGACCCGCACCGGCGAACCCGACCAGCGGATCGCGCTGGCACGCCGGGAAACTCGCGATTGTCTCGCCGAAGAACTGCGTCGGCTCGATGCCGACGAGATCTACGCCGAGGCGCTCGCCGGAATCGAGAAGGTGACCTATGAGTGACCACGTAGACGTGCACGACGACCTCGGTGCCGAATTCCCCGCCAACACGATCGAGATCCACGACGACGCCGAGTTTCTCGCCGACGCGGCCGCCGAGCGCTTCGTCGATGTGATCGTCACCGCCCAGGCCGAACGCGGCCACGCGTCGGTCTCTCTCACCGGTGGCAGCGACGGCATCCGCCTGCTCGAGCGAGTCCGGCAGTCCCCCGGCGACATCGACTGGTCCACCCTCTACGTCTACTGGGGCGACGAGCGTTTCGTCCCCGACGGCGACAAGGACCGCAACGAACTCCAGGCCCGCGAGGCGCTGCTGGACTTCGTCCCGCTCGATCCGGCGCACGTCTTCCCGATCGCCCCTTCCGACGGCGCCTACGGCTCCCCCGAGGAAGCCGCCGCCGCCTACGCCCAGCTCGTGCACACCGAACTCGACGAGCGCGGTGAGTTCGACCTCACCGTCCTCGGCATGGGCCCCGAAGGCCACATCGACTCCCTGTTCCCGCACTCCCCCGCAGTGCAGGAAACCAAGGAATACGTTGTCGCCGTGCACAATTGCCCGAAGCCTCCGCCGACCAGGATCACGATGACCCTGCCCGCGATCCACCGCTCCCGCCACGTGATGCTCGTGGTCAGCGGCGAAGCCAAGGCCGCCGCGGTGGCCGCCGCCGTCAACGGCGCCTCCCCCGACGACATCCCGTCGGCCGGCGCGGTCGGCATCGAGTCGACCACCTGGGTGATCGACGAACCCGCGGCGACGGGTCTGCTGCTCGACGACGAATAAGCGCACCTGACGAAGCCGGGCCCGATGATCGCGGCCCGGCTTCGTCGCACAGCGAGGTGGCGGCCGGAATCAGGCCCTGCATGCTCAAGAAGCCATGTGTCGCGGTAGGGCTGTCCGCGTTCTCGGTGAACGAGGGATACTCGAACACCCCGTCGGTCGATGTACCCGAACATTCACGGGCAGACCGACGCAATTTCTCCTGCGCCTCGACGATCTCGGCCGGCGTGATCGAATCCCGATCCGGCCCACCATCGAGCGCGGACAACACCCGTATCCGTAAGGGAACTCTGCCTCGCGGGATGTGCCTCCTGGCGCTCGCTCACCACCCGCTCTCGCTGCGGCGTAGAGCAACCCGGGCAGGAGGGCCCCAGTCCGCTTTCGGAAACATACGGTTCCCGCCCAGCCGTTTCGCGACAGCGCCTGGTTAAAATGTCGGGCGATCGGTGTGGCGGGGGACGAGTTGCCTACCGGGAACATCATGGGTTGCCGACCTGTGGTGCTGCCGTGTCCCGTGCGCTGAGGTTGCGCTTGGGTCGGATGCGAGGTGCCGGCATGGGAAGGGAAAGGGTGATGGGTGGCTTCCACAGGACCGCGGGAGGACGGGAGTTCGGGGTTACCGTTCGGTCCACCACTGGACGTACTCGGGCCTGATCCGGCCGCGATTGCGCCGGGGTACGCGCCGACTTCGTGGCGACCGGCCGATCCGGAGCCGATGATTCCGCCGCCACCCCCGCAGTTCCGGACGCACAAGAGGATCGAGCCACAGAACACGGGTCGCAGCAGGATCGGCTTCGTCGTTCTGGGTTCGGTGGCAACGATCGCGGTCGGCGTGGCGGCGCTCTCCTACGTCGTGGCAGGTCGAGACAGCGAACCAGAGGAAGCCGTGCTCATCGCCGCGACCAGCCCGCCGACGACCAGGAAGACGGCTGGACCGCTGCCTTGCGCCGACGAACAGCGCGGCAGCCTGACCATCGGCCGCGGTCCGGGTGACCACAACTCCGGTCCCGGCGCGATCCTCGGCTTCGAGTACGCGTTCTACAGCGACCGCGATGGTGAGAAGGCGCGGTCGTTCGTGGCGCCCGACGCCGACACCGTCGGTTCGGCCCCGACCATTCAGCGCGGCATCGACGAGCACGTCCCGCGCGGAACCACCTACTGCGCCCAGATCAACCAGATCGGTCCGGACAACTACGAACTCGACCTGACCGAACGCCGCCCCGGCGGCACGTCGGCAGAAGACCTGCTCTACACCCAGCTCATCACCACCACCGTCCGCGACGGGCGAACGATGATCACAGCGATTGTCGTACGGGGACAGTGAGATTCGGTTCGGTACCCTGGGACTGTCAGCCCAGGACCGCGCGCGGATCCGGGAGGTACATGCCGGCCTTACCGCGCACGGTGCTCCACATGGCGAATCCCAGCACGGGAGTGTTCTGCGCGATCATCATCTGACGGTTGCCGAGGTCGATGACGGCGGGCACCACAACGGTGCCGTAGCTCATGGCTTTATTGGTCACGGCGCCGAAACTGGCCGGGTGTACGCGGTCGGAGATCAACGCGGCGACAGCGCACGCGCTACCTTTCACCGCGAAGGCGCTGGGGCGGCGGATCGAGCGGGCGAATTCGTCTACCTGCCTGGTGAATCCGGCAACGGTCGCGGGTGAGATCTCGCCCGCATGGCCCACACAGACGGCCAGTTCGATCGGGTTCAGCGAACTCTTGATCACCGCACCGATACCGATCAGGGAAAGCACCGGGCCGATCCAGTTCCGGCTCACCTGGAGGCCGCCCATAGTCATGTGGTGAGCGACGGCCGCCAGATAAGCCTGCACCGCCGCACTCTCCGGTGGTGCGACCGGACCCGGTGGTTGCTGTGGCGCACCGTAATTCGGTTGCGGAGCACCGAATTGAGCAGGCGGCTGCTGGTACTGCGGTTGCTGCGGCGGAAGATGCGGCTGCCCGTACTGCTGCGGCGGATACCCCCACTGCCCTCCCAGCCCACCTGGCGTAGTCAATGCCCCTCCATCGCCGTCCCACATGAACACCGGACATTACCGCGCACTCGGATCACCCCACACACGAGCTCCGTCTACGAGATCGATGTTCGTCAGCGGATAACGCAGTTGCGCGCTTCTGGCGGGAATTGCCCGTTGTTCATCGAGGATCGCAGTAGCTTTCTTGGCATGCCGACGGTTCGGACGTCGACTCGACTGCGGGCGAGG
The DNA here is from genome assembly GCF_001613085.1 of Nocardia salmonicida NBRC 13393. GTDB lineage: Bacteria > Actinomycetota > Actinomycetes > Mycobacteriales > Mycobacteriaceae > Nocardia > Nocardia salmonicida. The sequence goes on along the minus strand of NZ_BDBR01000008.1, from coordinate 111,855 downwards.
AGTGGTGACGGTGGCACTGGGTTCGCTTGACCTCGATGGGGCGTTTCGGGCCGCGATGGACAGTCTCGCTGTGCCCGATCGGATCGACCCTATCGAGACCATCGATGCCGCGTTCGGCATCGAATTGTTCGAATCGCAGGTTGCCAGTCGGCATCTCGATCTGGCGGCTCGCCGGTTGGGGGCCGCTCGGCAGGGGTTCTACAGCATCGGGTCCTCGGGGCATGAGGGGAATGCGGCGGTGGCGGCGGCGGCGCGCGTCGATGATCCGGCGTTGCTGCACTATCGGTCGGCGGCCTTTTTCGTGCAGCGATGCAAACAGATTCCGGGGCTGGATCCGATTCGGGACGTGCTGCTCGGGGTTGTGGCGGCGGCCGCTGATCCGATTTCCGGTGGTCGGCACAAGGTGATCGGGAGCGCGGCGGCGTCGATCATCCCGCAGACCTCGACCATCGCTTCGCATCTGCCGCGTGCGGTGGGGTTGGCCTTCGCGCTGGATCGGGCCGCGAAGCAAGGGGTTTCGTGTCCGTGGCCCGCTGACGCGGTGGTGGTGTGCAGTTTCGGCGATGCGTCGGCGAACCATTCGACGGCGGTCGGTGCGGTCAATGCCGCCCTGCATGCCGCCCATCAGGGCGTGCCGATGCCGCTGGTGTTCGTCTGCGAGGACAACGGCCTCGGCATCAGCGTGCCGACCGCTCCGGACTGGATCGAACGGGCCTACGGCCCGCGGCCGGGGCTCACCTACCTCGCCGCCGACGGTTGCGACCTGCCCGACGTTCTCGGTGCCGCCGAAGACGCGGTGCACCTGGCGCGAACCTGGCGGGTGCCGGTTTTCCTGCACCTGCGCACGGTCCGACTCGGTGGCCACGCGGGATCCGATGTCGAGTCCGCCTATCGCGGTCGGGCCGATATCGCCGCCGACCTCGCCCGCGACCCCCTTCTCGGCACCTCCCGCTATCTGATCGCGGTGGGTGCCGCCGACGCGGGCGATCTCATCGAGCGCTACGAGCGGATCGGTGCGCGCGTGCGCGAGACCGCGGACGAGGTGGTTCACGAAGCGCGGCTCGATTCCGCCGCGGCCGTGATCGCACCGCTCGCGCCGAGTCATCCCACCGCGATCCGCGACGATGTCACCCGCCCCGGTCCATCGATGCCCTCGCCACAGTCGTCGGCTGACGAACGACCTCGCGAATCGTCGCCCCGGCCTCCCGGGACAGCCGACCTTCGGATGACGCTGGCGCAGGCGATCAATCACACCCTCGGTGAGCTCCTCACCAGAGACCCCGATGTCCTGGTATTCGGCGAGGACGTCGGCCGCAAGGGCGGTGTCTACGGCGTCACGAAGGGACTCAGAAAACGATTCGGAGCGCGCCGGGTCTTCGACACCCTCCTCGATGAACAGTCCGTCCTCGGCACCGCGCTCGGTACCGGATCGGCCGGATTCATTCCGATCCCCGAGGTCCAGTACCTGGCCTACGTGCACAACGCCGCCGATCAGATCCGCGGCGAAGCGGCCACACTGCAGTTCTTCTCGAACGGGCAGTACCGCAATCCGATGGTCTTGCGCATCGCCGGCCTCGCCTATCAAAAGGGCTTCGGCGGCCACTTCCACAACGACGATTCCCTCGCTGCGCTGCGCGATATCCCCGGCGTCGTCGTCGCGGTGCCTGCGCGCGCCGACGACGCGGCGGCGATGCTGCGCACCTGCGTGTCAGCGGCTCGAGTCGACGGCCGAGTATGCGTGTTCGTAGAGCCGATTGCGCTGTACCACACCAAAGATCTCCATCCCGGAGACGATGCCTGGCTGGCCTCCCCCGCCACCGACCACATCCCGATCGGCGATGCCCGCGCCTACGGCGAAGGCACCGACCTCACCATCGTCACCTTCGGCAACGGCGTCCCGATGAGTCTGCGCACGATGAATCGCCTTGCCGCCCAAGGAATTCACGCACGGGTGCTCGACCTCCGCTGGCTCAATCCGCTACCGGTCACCGACCTGGTCCACCACGCCGAAGCCACCGGAAAGGTGTTGGTCGCCGATGAAACCCGGAGCACCGGTGGAGTTTCCGAATCGGTCTACGCGGCGCTGATCGACTCGGGCTACCGTGGAGCGCTCGCCCGAGTCACCAGCGAGGACAGCTTCGTCCCACTCGGTCCCGCCGCGGACACTGTGCTGCTGAGCGAGTCGGCGATCGAGACCGCCGCACGGCGTCTGCTACTGGGCTGAGTCGAGAACCGATACCGGCGCAGAGCCCCCGTAGGTCGCGGAAACAACCCTACCGACATGCTGTGCGCTGGCCGGTAGGGCAGAACGTAGAGCGAACTCAGGCGAACTTGATCTCGAGGCCGATGCCGAGGATCGCGATGAACCAGACGACACCGACGAAGATGGTGATGCGGTCGAGGTTCTTCTCGACGACGGTGGAGCCCGACAGGCTCGACTGCACGCCGCCACCGAAGAGGCTGGACAAGCCGCCGCCCTTGGCGCGGTGCAGCAGCACCAGCAGCACCAACAGCAAGCTGGTGATCACAAGGAGGATATCGAGGAACAGCGACATGACGTTCATCCTAGGTGGTGCGGGACCGACTGGTCTAACCAGGCTCGACGGCGACCAGGTGTGAGACCGTCTGGGGGCCCGCGGAGTACTCGACGACGGCCTGTTCTATCTCCCGATCACGGGCGGTCAGACGCACCTGATGCTGGTGCATGTGCTCGGCCCATGACCGCACGACGAAGGCTTCCACGAAGCGGTCGACGGTGCCGACATCGCGGTAGAGGCGCCATTCCATCGCGCCCGTACGCTGCCGGGATCGCCCGACCAGCGCCATCGACTCGGTGAAGGCGGCGACGTCGCCCGGTGGCACGTCGTAGCCGCGCATCACCAGGACGGGGCCGTCCGCGGGTTCGGGCTCGACGACGAGTTGCGGCTCGGGCCAGTACGCCGCCGGGGAGAGGTCGATCTCCTCGACGTTGTGCCGGATCGGCCACCACAGGGTGCTCACGGCGCAGCATGCCAGCATCGCCGCCGCGATCAGCAGCGCCGTCACGGCGCCGTAGGCACCGGCGACCAGGCCCCAGAGCAGCGACCCGATCGCCTGCCCACCCATGAACACCAGCATGTACACCGACAGTCCGCGGGCGCGGACCCAGGCGGGCAGGAGCAACTGCATGGTCGAGTTCAGCGTCGACATCGCCAGCAGCCACGCCAACCCGGCCCCGACCAGCAGCACGAGGACCAGCACCACATTCTGGACCAGCGCGGCCGCGACCGCGCCGAGGCCGAACAGGACCGCGGCGAGCGCGAGTCGCTGGGTGGGGGTGAACAGGACCCGCAGGCGTGACAATCCGAGCGCGCCACACACCGCGCCGAGCCCGAGCGCGCCGAGCAGCAGACCGTAGCCGGACGACGACAGTCCGAGGCGGTCGTGCGCGATCACCGGCAGCAGCGACCACACCGCGCTGGCGGGGGCGATGAACAGGCTCGCACGGAACAGCACCCTCCTGATCGCGGGCGCGGCGCGGATGAACCGGGTGCCCGCCTGCAACGCCGCGAGCGGCCGTTCACTGGGCAGCGGGCTCGTTCGCGTCGGCCACTTCGACACCAGCAGCACCACGACGATGCCGATGAACGACACCGTGTTGAACCCGAACACCACGGTCGGCCCCGCTATCGACACGATCACCCCAGCCACCGCGGGCCCGACGGCTCGACCGATATTGACGCTCATACTGCCCAGCGCCGCCACCGACGTGATCTGGTCGCGCGGCACCAGCTCGGGCTGTATCGCCTGCCAGGCGGGAGCCGTGAGCGCCTGCCCGCAGCCGAGTAGGAACAGCAGGCTGAGCAGGACCGCGGGGGTGGTATGGCCGGTGGCCGTGAACACGGTGAGGGTGAGCGAGGCGAGGGCCATGCCCGCCTGCGCGCCGATCAGCAACCTGCGCCGGTCGACCAGGTCGGCCAGGACTCCGGACGGAATCGACAGCAACATCACCGGCAGGGTGAGCGCGGTCTGCACGAACGACACCAGCACCGCCGCGTTCGGTTGATCCACGAGAATCCACTGCGCGCCGACCGTCTGCATCCAGGTGCCCAGATTGGACACGAGCTGCGCGATCCACAGCGCCCTGAACACCGGCGAACGCAACGGCGCCCAGGTCGAGATTCGCTCCGCCGCCACAGTGCCCACGCGTCGAGCATATCCCCGGCGACCACCGTGCCCCGGCACGCAGTCTCCGCCGCGACGACGGTGCGCTACCGGCACCGCCTTCTGCGCCCGATCACCCTGAACCACCAGATGCCCTGTGCTTCAAGACGATATCCCCACGAATCTTCGATGCGGTGTTACCTTCTGGCCGCCTTCGAGCGATCAGTACAGAGCTCCCGTGTCGTTCGGAGAGCCCGCACCACACGGAGGAACCCGCATGACTGTCCCACCCGGCCATCCGCAGCAGCCCTATGGTCAGCAACCGCCGCCGTACGGCCGGCAACCGCCTGGCGGTGGCTACCCCCAGCAGGGTGGCTACCCGCAGCCGCCACGTAAGAAGAAGGTGTGGCCGTGGGTGCTCGGTGGTGTCCTGGTGGTCCTGCTGCTGATCGTCGGCGGTTGTGTCGCGCTCGTCGGCACCGTCGCCAATGAGATCGAGAACGAGGTCAGCCGGGAGGTCACCGTTTCCTATCAGGCCGGTGGCACCGGGACCTCGACGGTGACCTATTCCGACGGAAGTCTGGATGTCGCACAGGAATCCGATGTGACGCTGCCGTGGTCCAAGGAGGTCACGGTCACCGGTCTGGTGAAGTTCGTTTCGCTGAGCGTGCTCTCCGGGGCCGACGGCGGATCGGTCTCTTGCAAGATCACCGTCGGCGGCACAGTGATCGCCGAGGACCAGGCCAGCGGCCAATTCGCGAGCGCCATCTGCTCGGGCGACGCGGCCGGGTAGGTAACGAGTTCGCGAACCGCCCCGAACACCGCGCCGTGGCGTTCGGGGTGGTCCGTACCATCGGCTCCATGCGGATATCACCTCGTCCTCTGGCTGTTCTGCTCGCACTGGTCGGCACCGTGGCGGCCGGGTGCGGGTCAGCCGACAAGGAACCGGTGGACGACACCGCCACGCCGATGGACCACACCTACGTCTCCACCGAGGTCGTCGGCGACCAGATCCCGGGCGGCGGTCCGATGACGCTCACCTTCACCGACGGCCGGATCTCGGCGAACTCCGGCTGCAACTCCGCGGGCGGCACCGTCGACCTGAGCAACCACATCGTGCACACCTCGCCGCTGGCGAGCACCCTGATGGCGTGCACCGACGGCCGTGACGGCGCCGACGCCTGGCAGAACACCTTCCTGGAATCCGACCCCACCTGGCGCCTCGACGGTGATCAGCTCACGCTGACGGGCAAGTCCGTCACCGTCCATCTCACCGACAAGAAGATCGTGAGCCCCGACAAGCCCCTGACCGGTACCACCTGGGTGGTCACCACCATGCTCACCCCGGACGCGCAGATCCGCTCGACCACCCTCGACCAGGTGAGCCCGACTATCACCATCGGTGACGGCGGCACCGTCAACGGCTTCGCGGGGTGCAATCGGATCACCGGAACCGCGGGCGTCGGCCCCGGCGACGCGGTGAACTTCGCCGTCGCCACCACCAGGATGATGTGCCCGCCGGAGGTGATGGAGGTCGAGCAGAACGTGCTGCGCGCGCTGGACGGCCGAACCACCGCCACCATCGACGCGGCCACTCTGACCTTGCGCAACGACAACGGCTACGGCCTCATCCTGCACGCGCAGTAGCCTCGCAGCGCACGACAAGCGAAGGGCCGGAAACCCAGCGGTTTCCGGCCCTTCAGCGTTCAGTACCCGATCAGGGCAGCGGTCCGCCCGCGGCGATCGCCGACAGGGTGGCGAACTCGTCACCCTTGAGCGAGGCACCGCCGACCAGCGCGCCGTCGATATCGGGCTGACGGATCAGCTCGCCGATGTTCTTGGCGTTCACCGAGCCGCCGTAGAGCACGCGCACACCGGCGGCGATCTCCGGAGAAGCCAGCTTCTCCAGCTCGCCACGGATCGCGCCGCACACTTCCTGCGCGTCGCCCGCCGAGGCGACCTTGCCGGTGCCGATGGCCCAGACCGGCTCGTAGGCGATGACGACCTGCGAAATCTGTTCCGCCGTCAGACCTTTGAGCGAACCACGCAGCTGCTCGAGGTTGTACTCGACGTGCGTACCCGCCTCGCGGACGCCGAGACCCTCGCCGATGCAGACGATCGGGGTGATCTCGTACTTCAGCGCCTGCTTGGCCTTGGCCAGCACGGTCGCGTCGTCCTCGTGGTGGTACTGACGACGCTCCGAGTGCCCGACCACCACGAAGGTGGCGCCCAGCTTCGCCAGCATCGCCGCGCTGATCTCACCGGTGTAGGCACCGGAGTCGTGCGCCGAGACGTCCTGGGCGCCGTAGGTGATCAGCAGTTTGTCGCCGTCGACGATCGACTGCACACTGCGCAGATCGGTGAACGGCGGAATCACCGTCACATCGACCTTCGCGAAGTACTTCTCCGGCAGCGCGAACGCCACCTTCTGCACCAGGGAGATGGCCTCGAGGTGGTTGAGGTTCATCTTCCAGTTGCCCGCGATGAGCGGTTTCCGTGTTGCCATCGCTCAGCCCTCCAGCACCGAAATACCGGGCAGCTCTTTGCCTTCCAGGTATTCGAGAGAAGCGCCACCACCGGTGGAGATGTGCGAGAAGCCGTCGTCGGGCAGTCCGAGGGAGCGCACGGCAGCAGCCGAGTCTCCACCGCCGACCACGGTGAACGCACCCTTGGAGGTGGCGGTCACGATGGCTTCGGCGACGCCACGGGTACCCGCGGCGAACGCGTCGAACTCGAACACGCCCATCGGGCCGTTCCAGAACACCGTCTTGGCCTCGGTCAGCAGCGCGGAGAACCGCGACACCGACTCGGGACCGATGTCGAGGCCGAGCCAGCCGTCGGGGATCTCGGTCGAGGCGACGGTCTTGGTGTCGGCGTCGGCCGCGAACTTGTCCGCCACCACGATGTCGACCGGCAGGTGCAGCACGTCGCCGAAGCGCTCGAGCAGCGACTTGCAGGTGTCGATCATCTCGGTCTGCAGCAGCGAGCCGCCGACCGGAAGTCCTTGCGCGGCAAGGAAGGTGAAGCACATGCCGCCGCCGATCACCAGGGTGTCGACCTTGGGGGCCAGCGCCTCGATCACCGCGAGCTTGTCCGAAACCTTGGAGCCGCCGAGCACCACGGCGTACGGACGGGCCGGGTCCTCGGTGAGCTTGCGCAGCACCTCGACCTCGGCCGCGACCAGGGTGCCCGCGTAATGCGGCAACACCTGTGCCACGTCGTAGACCGATGCCTGCTTGCGGTGCACCACGCCGAAACCGTCGGAGACGAACGCGCCGTCGTCGCCGACCAGCTCGACGAACGCCGCGGCCAGCTTGGCCCGCTCCGAGTCGTCCTTGCTGGTCTCGCGCGGGTCGAAGCGCACGTTCTCGAGCAGCAGCACGTCGCCGTCGGTGAGGCCTTCCGAGCGCGAGAGCGCGTCGTAGCCCACCACGTCACCGGCCAGCTGGACGTTGCGGCCCAGCAGCTCGGCCAGCTTCGCCGCCACGGGAGCGAGCGAGAACTTGGCGTCGGGCTCGCCCTTGGGACGGCCCAGGTGCGCCATCACGACCACCTTGGCGCCGGCATCGACCAGCGCCTGGATGGTCGGCACCGAGGCGATGATGCGGCCCGGGTCGGTGATCCGGCCGTTGTCGTCGAGGGGAACGTTCAGGTCGGAGCGCACGAGCACGCCCCGGCCCTCGACACCCTCGGTCAGGAGATCCTGCAGTGTCTGCACTGTCATCGCGATCAGAGCGACTTGCCGACGAGATCGACCAGGTTGGCCAGGCGGTTCGAGTAGCCCCACTCGTTGTCGTACCAGGAGACGACCTTGACCTGGTTGTCGATGACCTTGGTCAGCGGCGCGTCGTAAATCGACGAGTGCGGGTCGGTGACGATGTCGCTGGAGACGATCGGGTCCTCGTTGTACTTGAGGATGCCCTTCATCGGGCCCTCGGCGGCGGCCTTCATCGCGGCGTTGATCTCCTCGATGGTGGCGGGCTTGGCCAGGGTCGCGGTCAGGTCGGTGACCGAGCCCGTCGGGACCGGAACGCGCAGCGCGTAGCCGTCGAGCTTGCCTTGCAGCTCGGGCAGCACCAGGCCGATGGCCTTGGCCGCGCCGGTGCCGGTGGGCACGATGTTCAGAGCCGCGGCGCGGGCGCGACGCAGGTCCTTGTGCGGCGCGTCCTGCAGGTTCTGGTCCTGGGTGTAGGCGTGAATGGTGGTCATCAGACCGTTCACGATGCCGAACGAGTCGTTGAGCACCTTGGCGATCGGGCCGAGGCAGTTCGTGGTGCAGGAGGCGTTGGAGATGATGTTCTGGCTGCCGTCGTACTTGTCGTCGTTGACGCCCATCACGATGGTGATGTCGTCGCCGGTGGCGGGCGCGGAGATGATGACCTTCTTGGCGCCGGCGGACAGGTGACCCTTGGCCTTCTCGGCGGCGGTGAAGATGCCGGTCGACTCGACGACCACGTCGACGTTCAGGTCGGCCCACGGCAGCGCCGAGGGGCCTTCCTTGATCGCGAGCGCCTTGATGCGCTGCTCGCCGACCACGATGGTGTCGCCCTCGACGGAGACGTCCTGCGGCAGACGACCCAGGATCGAGTCGTACTTCAGCAGGGTAGCGAGGGTGTTGATGTCGGTCAGGTCGTTGACCGCGACGATCTCGATATCGGTCTCGCCGACGGCCTTCAGCGCCTCCACCGCACGGAAGAAATTACGTCCGATACGACCGAAGCCGTTGATACCTACCCGGACAGTCACGTTATCGCTCCTCAGCTTTCAAGCGGATTCATTCCGACGGTAACCACAGTAGTAGCCGCGCCAGCCTTTCACGACAGCCACCTGTGAGTTGTGAGCTCCCCGGCCTCAGGCCTGCGGAGCCCCCAGAATAGAGGGCAGAGCGGTCATCGATGACCGCTCTGCCCTAATCGTCGGATTCGCCACACCTTTCGGCGTGCGGAGTCTGTCGATATTCCTATTACGCGTCGTCGAGCAGTTCCGCTGTCACCGCGGACTCCGTATCGGGGATGCCGAGGTCCTTGGCACGACGGTCGGCCATCGACAGCAAGCGCCGGATTCGGCCGGCGACAGCGTCTTTGGTCATCGGCGGCTCGGCCAGCTGACCGAGCTCCTCGAGCGAGGCCTGCCGGTGCTGCACCCGCAGCCTGCCCGCCGCGGCGAGATGCTCGGGCACATCGTCGGCGAGGATCTCGAGCGCCCGTTCCACCCGAGCCGCCGCCGCGACGGCCGCACGCGCCGAACGACGCAGGTTCGCGTCGTCGAAGTTGGCGAGCCGGTTGGCGGTGGCCCGCACCTCACGGCGCATCCGCCGTTCTTCCCAGGTGAGCCGGGTGTCCTGCGCGCCCATGCGGGTGAGCAGGGCGCCGATCGCCTCGCCGTCGCGCACCACGACCCGATCCGTGCCGCGCACCTCGCGCGCCTTCGCGGTGATGCCGAGCCTGCGCGCCGCGCCGACCAGCGCCAATGCCGCCTCCGGCCCGGGGCAACTCACCTCGAGCGCCGAGGAACGACCCGGCTCGGTGAGCGAACCGTGCGCGAGAAACGCGCCACGCCATGCCGCTTCGGCATCACCGATGCTGCCGCCGACCACCTGTGCGGGCAGCCCGCGCACGGGACGTCCGCGCACGTCGAGCAACCCGGTCTGGCGCGCCAGCGCCTCGCCTTCCTTCGACACCCGCACGACGTAGCGGGAGGTCTTACGCAACCCGCCCGCGCCGAGCACATGCACGTCGGAGCCGTATCCGTACAGCTCGAAAATCTCTCTGCGCAATCGCCGGGCGATGGACCCCATGTCCACCTCGGCTTCCACGATCACCCTTCCCCCCACGATGTGCAGACCGCCCGCAAACCGCAGCAACGCCGACAGTTCCGCTTTGCGCGAGCTGACCTGCGATACCACGAGCCTGCTCAGCTCGTCCTTCACCTCGGCTGTCATCGCCACGAGACGCGCTCCTTTCCCACCGACCCGGAACGCACATCTGAGACACTGTGCCGTCCCTCGACTCGAAGCCCTGCCAGTTGCGACCGCGGCGACCGGATCAGCTGATCCAGTGCGGCGGCAAGTTTTCCGGGATGATGCCGATCCGTTCCCGGCTCGGCGACATCGCAGAACGTTACCCGTGCACGCAACTGTTCGGCGGCTCTTGCCACATGTTCCCGTTGCCGCCCCTCGGGCACCGACGCCGAGTCGACGAGCACATCGTCGACCGCGAAATCCGGTGCGTGCTGGGACAATACATGCAGATGACGTTCCGCGGAAAAGCCGGCGGTCTCGCCCGGCTCGGCCGCCAGATTCAGTACGAGCACTTTGCGTGCCTCCGTGCGTACCAGCGCCGCGTGCAATTGCGGCACGAGGACATGCGGAATGACGCTGGTGAACCACGAACCAGGTCCCAGCACAACAACATCCGCGTCTTCGATGGCCGCGGTCGCCTCGGGACTGGCAGGCGGATCGGACGGAATCAGCCGCACCCGCCGGACCTTACCCGGCGTGGTCGCCACCGCAACCTGACCGCGTACACACCGGCCGATCCGCGGATCCGACTCGAGGCCCGACACTTCGGCCTCGATGTCGAGCGGAATCGGCGACATCGGCAGCACCCGGCCGGTGATCCGCAGCAGGCGGCCCACCTCGTCGAGCGCGGCCACCGGGTCACCGAGGATGTCGGTGAGTCCGGCCAGAATCAGATTGCCCACCGAGTGCCCGGCGAGCGCGCCGGTGCCGCCGAAGCGGTGCTGCACCGTCGTGGTCCATACGTCGCCGGCGTCCTCGGACAGCGCCGCGAGGGCCATCCGCAGATCTCCCGGCGGGAGCATGCCCAGCTCGGCGCGTAGCCGACCGGACGACCCACCGTCGTCGGCGACGGTGACCACGGCGGTGATCCGCCGCGTCAGCCTTCGCACCGCTGTCAATGTCGCGTACAGCCCATGTCCACCGCCCAACGCGACAACCGCTGGGTCGGCTTCGGTTCCACTCATTCGCGCCCCAGATCCCGGTGCACGACGCGAACGACGTCCACCGCCGCGTGTCCGGTATCGGCGCCGATGCGCTCACCCAGTGCCTCGGCGATAGCGACACTGCGATGTTTGCCGCCGGTGCACCCCACTGCCACGGTCATGTATCGCTTCCCCTCTTGGCGGTATCCGGTCGTCGTCAAGTCGACCAAGTGTTTGCCGGTCTGCAGGTAGTCCCGCGCACCGGGCCTGGACAGCACGTAATCGCTGACCACCGACTCCTGTCCTGTGTGTTCCCGCAACTCCGGAATCCAATGCGGGTTGGGTAGGAATCGCACGTCCAACACCATGTCGGCGTCGAGGGGAACACCGTACTTGAAGCCGAATGATTGCACGGTCAGTTGCAGTGCGGCTGGCGCGCCCGCGCCGTATGCCTCCTCCAGCTTGCGGTGCAGCTGGTGGATCGACAGCTCGGTGGTGTCGATGACGAGGTCGGCGGCGCCCTTGACCGGGGCCAGCCTGGCTCGTTCGGCGGTGAGCCCGGCCGACAGCGTCCCGTCGGGGCTGTCGCTCTGCAGCGGATGACGGCGTCGGGCGAAGCCGAATCGCCGGATCAGCACATCGTCGGACGCTTCGAGAAACAGCACTCTGGTGCGGATGCCCGCGCCGCGCAACTGCTCGGTGACGCCGGACAGCTCACCGGTGAAGAATCGGCTGCGCACGTCCATGACCAGCGCGAGCCGACGGATCGGCGGGTCGGCGGCGGCGCCTAGTTCGATCATCCGCCCGATCAGTTCGGGCGGTAAATTGTCGGTCACGTACCAGCCCAGGTCCTCCAGCACGCGCGCGGCAGTGCCGCGGCCCGCGCCGGACAAGCCGGTCACGATGACCACTTCTACTGGTTGCTGTGTGTCGGTGACCGTCCCGGATTGACCGGGTGCCGCCCCCGCATTGTTATTCGATTCGACGCGTGTCATGTCCTACCGGATCCGTTTCTGGGTGCCTTTCGATCATCCCGCACCGGTTCGGGTATCGGGCGCAGACACACAACGTACGGCACACGCAATCTTGCGTCCTGCGATCCCGCCCGTCGCGGTTACGGACTGTTGAGTGCCGCGAGCACTGCTTTCGCCGTCGATACTCCGATTCCGGGCACCGAGGTGATTTCCTCGACGGTCGCGTCCTTGATCCTGGCGACCGAGCCGAAGTGGGTGACCAGGGCCGTTCGCCTCGTCTCGCCGAGGCCCGGCACCGAGTCCAGTGCCGATGCCGTCATCCGACGGGAGCGTTTGCTGCGGTGGAAGGTGATGGCGAAACGGTGGGCCTCGTCGCGTACGCGTTGCAGCAGGAACAGCGCCTCGCTGTTGCGCGGCATGATCACCGGGTCGGCTTCGCCGGGTACCCATACCTCTTCGAGGCGTTTGGCCAGGCCGATCACCGCCACGTCGGTGATGCCGAGTTCGTCGAGGACCTCGGCGGCGGCGGCGACCTGGGGTGCGCCGCCGTCGACGACGTAGAGGTTGGGCGGGTAGGCGAAGCGGCGCGGGCGGCCCGTGGTGGGGTCGATGCCGGGGCGTGAGGCGGGTTCGTCGACCTCGTCGGGCTCGATCTCGACCGGTTGTTCACGGTCGCGGGCCAGGCGGGCGAAGCGGCGGCGGGTCACCTCGGCGATGCTGCCGACATCGTCGGAGCGGCCGTCGCCCGCGGCCTCCTTGATCGCGTAGTGGCGGTAGTCGGACTTGCGCGCCAATCCGTCTTCGAAGACCACCAGCGAGGCGACCACGTCGGTGCCCTGCACGTGGCTGATGTCGACGCACTCGATCCGCAGCGGGGCGCTGTCGAGTTCGAGCGCGTCCTGAATGTCTTGCAGCGCTTGCGATCTCGACGTGAGATCACCGGCGCGGCGGAGCTTGTGCTGGGCCAGTGCCTCGGCGGCGTTGCGCTGCACCGTCTCGGCGAGCGCCTTCTTGTCGCCGCGCTGCGGGATGCGCAGCGAGACCGCCGAGCCGCGCATCTCGCTGAGCCACTCACCGATCTCCTCGGCGTCGGCGGGCAGTTCGGGCACCAGCACCTCGCGCGGGACGACGATGGCCGCGTCGCCGTTCTGATCGGCCATGGCGGCCTGTTCGCCATAGAACTGGGTGAGGAACTGTTCGACCAGGGCCGCCATCTCGGTGCCCGATTCCGCGACGTCGAGCGCGTCGCCGGATTTGTCGACGACCCAGCCGCGCTGGCCGCGCACGCGTCCGTCGCGGACGTGGAAGATCTGGACCGCGGCTTCGAGTTCGTCGGTGGCGAAGGCGATCACATCGGCGTCGGTGCCGGTGCCGAGCACCACGGCCTGCTTCTCCAGCGCGCGGCGCAGCGCCTGCACGTCGTCACGCAGGCGGGCGGCGTTCTCGAAGTCGAGGTCTTCAGCGGCCTCGTGCATGCGGCGTTCGAGCGCGCGCACCATCTTGTCGGTCTTGCCGGAGAGGAAGTCGCAGAAGTCCTCGACGATCTGGCGGTGCTCGTCGGCGCTGACCCGGCCCACACAGGGCGCCGAGCACTTGTCGATGTAGCCGAGCAGGCAGGGGCGCCCGATCTGGTTGTGCCGCTTGAAGACTCCGTTGGAGCAGGTGCGCGCGGGGAACACCCGCAGCAGCAGATCGAGGGTCTCGCGGATCGCCCAGGCGTGGGCGTAGGGGCCGAAGTACCGAACGCCTTTTTTGCGTGCCCCGCGGTAGACGAACAGCCGCGGATACTCTTCGTTGAGGGTCACCGCGAGCACCGGGTAGGTCTTGTCGTCGCGGTAGCGCACATTGAACCGAGGATCGAATTCCTTGATCCAGTTGTACTCGAGCTGCAGCGCCTCCACCTCGGTGGACACCACCGTCCACTCGACGGCGGCCGCCGTGGTGACCATCTGCTTGGTACGCGGATGCAGCGAGTACACATCGGCGAAGTAGGAATTCAGCCGACTCCGCAGGCTCTTGGCCTTACCGACATAGATGACCCGCCCGTGCACGTCCCGGAACTTGTACACACCGGGTTCGACGGGGATCGTGCCCGGCGCCGGCCGGTACGTCGCGGGATCTGCCACCCATCCAGCCTAGCGAGGGACTCCGACAGGTCCGCACCGCCGAGGTACCGACTGGCGCGGGCGACCCTTGGTCGGCACCGAAACCATGCTGGCACAATGCTTTCCGCCTCCAGTAACGCCGCACGGACTCAGCCCTACCCGGGCGCGACGAAACCGTCCGAACCGGCAGCAAGGAGATCAGGACGACGGCCATTGTGGTCGGCGGGTCGACGGCCTTGTGTGGGCTCTGCTCGATGGCGAGTCGGGCACCGCCCGAGTTTGCTCGGGATTGCTGATCAGCGGGGCCGGCGCAAACCTGCTCGCGAGGTCGCCGGGGTGAGCTGTGCGCCCGCCTGTGTAGCGTGAGTGCTCGGATTATGTGCCCGAAAGGACGTCCGATGAGCAATGCCGCCGCCCTGCCGCAAACCGGCGATGACCTCTACGACGACGAGGCGTCCCTGCAGGGGGCCATGCCGGGGACGGTGCGCGGGGCGCGGCTCATCGCCGCGGTTGCCACCGCTGTCGGCGTGGTGTTGATCGCGATCACGGTGGCGTTGGGCGGCTCGCTCGGCGCGCTGCTCGCCGGGTATCTGCCGTCCTTCGCGCTGGTTCCGCTGGTGCTGCTGTTCCGGCAGGGCGGTGACCTGGTGCGCAAGGCGGCGATCGGGGTCGCGGTGCTGGCGTGCCTGGTGTCGTCGACGGGCATTCTCACCGGGCTGCCGCCGGGCGTGGTCGGCGTCGTCGCCAATGCCGCGGTCGCGGGGATGCTGCTTCGACCCTCGGCCCGGGCCTGGTTCACCCGCGAACGCTGACCTGCGCCTCGCGCTGGTTCGCACGGCTGTAAGCGTCCGCGGGCGTCTCGACCGGGGCATAGGAGTCGGTTGCCGGGCACGACTATCGATCGACGAGTCGCCCGCATGCGGTCAGTCGGCAGTTCGGATGCCATGTCCGGCGAGTGCGTCGATGAGGGCGCGGGGGCGATCGATGGTGGGGACCGCGTCGACGAGGGCGAAGCGGGCACCGAGGGAGGTGGCGCCGCCGTCGGCTTCGGCGCTGTCGCCGATCATGAGGACACGTTCGGGGTCGACACCGAGGCGGTCGGTGGCGTCGCGGAAGATCTGGGCGTTCGGTTTGATGGCGCCTATTTCGTAAGACAGGGTCATCGCACCGATCAGGTCCGTCCAGCCGTGCTTCGCGAAGGCGGGGCGGATGTCGAAGGCGATATTGCTGACGATGCCGACCGGGATTCCCTGGGCGGCGAGTGATTTCAGGACAGTGCCGGTATCGGGGTACGGAGTCCAGGTGAGCGGGTCGATGAGGCGTTCGTAGAGGCGCGTCGCCTGGGTGCCGGGAAGGCCGGAACCGCGCAGCACCTCCAGATAGGCGTGGCGGTGCAGGGCGGGGTCGAGATCGCGGTTGTCCCAGGCATGTTGGCCCGCCGCGTCGAAGGTCATGAACTGCTCGACCGGGGCCGTCATCCGCCGCAGCACTTCGGCTTTCGCCGCGATGTCGAACGGTGTGCCGTCGTCGCCGACGAGTTCGTCGGCCCAGGTCCGGTCGTCTTCCAAACGAAAGACCGTGCCCGAGTAGTCGAAGAGCACCGCGTCGATATCCATATCAGCCAGGGTAGCCAGACGGCGAGTACGGCTCCGGCGGAAACCGGCCGGGGAGTCCAGGATTCGCGAACACGTCATCCGGGTGTCGAGATCACCGAGGAGGTCGGCGACCTGCGCCCCGGCGGAAAAAGCTCGGATGGTGTCGGACCGGCGCGTTACGCTGCCTCTATGACGCCAAGGCGACGGACGTGGATCGGGGCCACGACGGCCGCAGTGCTCGCGGTGGGGGTACTGGCCGGATGTTCGACAGATGAGAAGACGGCTGCCGAGTGTACGAGCACGCCCAACGGCACTCCGGTGTCCGCGGCGCCCGCGACCGGAGGGGGTGCGCCGACCTCGCAGAACCTCAGCACCAACCCGGAGATCTCGTCGGGATACCGCTCGGACATGACGGCGGTACGCACCAGCACCTACGCGGTGTCGACCGCCAATCCGATTGCCACGGAGGCCGCGTGCCGGGTGCTGCGCGCGGGTGGCACCGCCGCCGACGCGCTGGTCACCGCACAGGCGGTACTCGGGCTGGTCGAACCGCAGGCTTCCGGAATCGGCGGCGGCGCGTTCCTCGTCCACTACGACGCGAAGTCGCGCACGGTCGACACCTACGACGGCCGCGAGACCGCGCCCGCCGCGGCGACCGAGAACTATCTGCGCTGGATCAGCGATACCGACCGCACCGAACCCGCGCCGAACACCCGCGCCAGCGGTCGCTCGATCGGTGTTCCCGGCGTGCTGCGGATGCTCGAACTCGCGCACCAGGAGCACGGGATGAGCGCATGGAAGGAACTGTTCGATCCCGCGATCAGTCTGTCCGACAGCGGTTTCGAGATCAGTCCGCGGCTGGCCGGGCAGATCGCAGAGTCCGCGAAGGACCTGGCCGCCGACGAAGCCGCGCGCGGCTACTTCCTCGAACCCGATGGTTCGCCCAAGAAGTCCGGCACCGTCCTCACCAATCCGGCGCTGGCGAAAACGCTGTCGGCGATCGCGACCGACGGCGCGAAAGCCTTCTACAGTGGCGCCGTCGCCCAGGACATCGTCGAGGCCGCGGGCAGCACGGCGGGTGGTCGCACCCCGAGCGCGCTGACCACTACCGACCTGGCGAATTACGAGGCCAAGAAGCGCACGGCGCTGTGCACCGGGTACCGCAAGTACGAACTGTGCGGCATGCCCGCGCCGTCCTCCGGTGGCAGCACCGTCGCCGCGACGCTGGGTATCCTCGCCAACTTCGACCTCCCCGCGCTGCGTCCCCAGGAGCTCGACGCCAACGGCGGCCGCCCCGACGCGCAGGCCGTGCACCTGATCTCCGAGGCGGAGCGGCTGGCCTACGCCGACCGCAACAAGTACGTCGCCGACCCGGATTTCGTTCCGCTGCCGGGTAATTCGGCCCTCTCCCTGGTCCACCCGCAGTACCTCGAGGAGCGGTCGACGCTGATCGACCCGCAGCGCAGCATGGGGACCGCCAAGCCAGGTAACCTCGGCCCGGTCCCCCTCGGCAACGGCCCACAACCGCCCGAACACGGCACCAGCCACATCTCCGTCATCGACAAGTACGGCAACGCCGCCGCGATGACCACGACGGTCGAATCGGCGTTCGGGTCGTTCCATCTCGTCGACGGATTCGTCCTCAACAATCAGCTCACCGACTTCGCCGCCGACCCCGTCGACCCCGACGGCACCCCGGTGGCCAACCGCCTCCAGCCCAACAAGCGCCCGCGCAGTTCGATGGCTCCGACCCTGGTGTTCGATCGTGACGACAAGGGCGACCGTGGCGAACTGAAGCTCGTCACGGGTTCACCGGGCGGTTCGGTGATCATCCAGTTCGTCGTGAAAACGCTGGTCAACGTTCTGGATTGGGGCCTCGACCCGCAACAGGCGGTCTCCGGGGTGTCGTTCGGCGCGGGCAATACGCCGGTCACCGGCGTGGGCGGCGAGCACCCCGACATCGATGCCACCGACAACGGCGCCCACGATCCGCTGGTCGAGAAGCTACGGGCGATGGGCCATCAGGTCTCCGTGGCGCCGCAGTCCAGCGGACTCAGCGCCCTGCAACACAACGGCGAGGACGGCTGGATCGGCGGTGCGGATCCGCGCCGCGAGGGAGCGGTCCTCGGCGACACCCGCTGACGCGCCGGCCTGTGCGTCACCAGGTGGCGCACAGGCGGCTGTCGGCAGACAGCGGCCCCGGGTGGCGACGGTCAGCGAATTCAGTCCTGCGGGGCGTAGCGGGCGCCGAGTTCGCGGACGCGTTCGATGGCGTCGGCAGCGTGGGTCTTGTCGTTGGAACGGATCGCCAACATCGGGACGTAATCGTCATCGGCCAGTTCGAGGCGGGCCCACGCCTTGCCGTCCGGGAAGGCCGCGCCGCGGATGTAGGCCCACGGGTACACCTGCTCGCCCAGGATGTTGCGTATCCCGACACCCTGGCTACCCACGCGCACTCGCGGCCGGGTCAGCATCAGTACCGCACCCGCACCGACCACGCCGATCAGGATCATCGCGACCTGATCGGCGACCCGGAAGTTCACCCCGGTCGACCCGGTACGCAGCAGCACCCCACCCACGGTGAACGCGACGAGGATGATGATCGCGACCACCACGGCGGTGCGGATCGCCCGGCGCGGACGCACCTCGAACTCCCAGCCCGAGTCGGGCTCGGGAGCACCGCGACGCCACGTCCGCACCACCGGCACGGTCACACCGATCGCAGCGCGCGCAACGTGAGCGCGGCATCGAGGGCAGCGGCACACGCCTGCTCGCCCTTGTCCTCCGACGAACCGGGCAGCCCGGCCCGATCGCGCGCCTGCTCCTCGTCGTTCGTGGTGAGCACGCCGTTGGTGACGGGGGTGGCCGCATCCAGCGACACCCGGGTCAGCCCGGCCGTCACCGCGTCACAGACATACTCGAAATGCGGTGTACCACCACGGATCACGACGCCGAGCGCCACGACAGCGTCATGGGTGCGCGCCAGCTCCTGCGCGACGACCGGCAGCTCCATCGCGCCGGCGCAACGCACCACGGTCACGTGTTCGACGCCGGCCTCCTTGGCCACCCGTTCGGCATTCGCCACCAGGGTGTCGCAGATCTCGGTGTGCCAACGCGAGGCGACGATGCCGAGTTTGACGTCTTTGGCCTGCGCCAAGGCGAAGGACGGAACACCCGTGCCGCTCATCGTTACTGCCTTTCCGAAGTGGTGATCACTGCGCGGTTTCGCCCAGGTCGAGATCGTCGAGGCCGACCAGGTCGTGGCCCATCCGATCGCGCTTGGTGCGCAGGTAGTGCAGGTTCTCGGCATTGGCACGCAACGGCATCGCAACGCGCTCGGTGATCGCGAGGCCGTAGCCGTCGAGGCCGACTCGCTTGGCCGGATTGTTGGTGAGCAGCCGCATCGAGCGGATACCGAGATCGACCAGGATCTGCGCGCCGGTGCCGTAATCACGAGCGTCGGCGGGCAGGCCGAGATCGAGGTTGGCGTCGACGGTGTCGCGACCGGTGTCCTGCAGCTGGTAGGCCTGCAACTTGTGCATCAGACCGATGCCACGGCCCTCGTGCCCGCGCATGTAGAGCACGACGCCGCGCCCCTCCTGATCGACCATCTCGAGCGCCGCGTCCAGCTGCGGGCCGCAATCGCAGCGCAGCGAACCGAAGACGTCGCCGGTCAGGCACTCCGAATGCACGCGCACCAGCACGTCCTCGCCGTCGCCGATGTCGCCGCGCACCAGCGCGACGTGCTCGGCGTCGTCGAAGATGCTCTGGTAGCCCACGGCCTTGAAGTCGCCGTGCGCGGTGGGGATCCGGGCCTCGGCCACCCGCACGACATGCTTCTCGTGCTTGCGCCGCCAGGCGATCATGTCGGCGATCGAGATCATCGCCAGGTTGTGCTCGTCGGCGAACACGCGCAGCTCGTCGGTACGGGCCATGTGCCCGTCGTCCTTCTGGCTGACGATCTCGCAGATCACGCCCGCGGGACGCAGTCCGGCCATCCGGGAGAGATCGACCGCGGCCTCGGTGTGGCCGGGCCTGCGCAGCACGCCGCCGTCCTTGGCGCGCAGCGGCACCACGTGGCCCGGGCGGGTGAATTCGTCGGCCTTGGCCTCGGCGCTGGCCAGCAAGCGCATGGTGACGGCCCGGTCGGCGCCGGAGATGCCGGTGGTGATGCCCTCGCGCGCGTCCACCGAGACGGTGTAGGCGGTGCCGTGCTTGTCCTGGTTCATCGCGTACGCGGGCGGCAGGCCGAGGCGGTCGCAGTCGTCGGCGGTCAGCGGCACGCAGATGTAGCCGGAGGTGTAGCGGATCATGAACGCGACCAGCTCCGGGGTGGCCTTCTCGGCCGCGAAGATGAGATCGCCTTCGTTCTCCCGGTCCTCGTCGTCGATGACGACAACAGCCTTGCCGGCCGCGATATCGGCGACCGCGCGCTCGATGCTGTCCAACCTGGTCACGTCTGCTTGCTCCGTATATTTGGCGGCCGGGGCCGCGGGTTTCTCGGCCCGGTGGGCCTCGATCTTCCCTCCCGGCGGGCACTCCTTCGTCGCACCCTCTGGTCAGTCCAGATCGAGGCGGCCGAGAAACACTCCGTGGGATGGCAATGACTTCCTACATTACGGCGTGGTCCCGGCGTGTTCTGTGAGGCCTGGCGCCGATCGGTGTCAGCCTCGTTGGGCGAGGCGTTCTACGTACTTCGCGATGACGTCCACCTCGAGGTTGACGGTGGCGCCGACGGGGGCGGTCCCGAGGACGGTCAGCGCGAGGGTGGTCGGGATCAGCGAGACCTCGAACCAATCACGGCTTCCGTCGGCACCGGGTTCGTCGTCGATACCGAGACCCGAGACGGTGAGGGAGACGCCGTCGACAGTGATCGAGCCCTTCTCCACCACATAGCGCGCGATGGAATCCGGCAGCGAGATCCGCACGATCTCCCAGTTCTCCGACGGGCTGCGGCGCAGCACCGTGCCGGTGCCGTCGACGTGGCCCTGCACGAGGTGGCCACCGAGGCGACTGTTCAGCGCGGCCGCGCGCTCGAGGTTGACCGGCGATCCCGTGACGAGGCCGCCGATGCTCGAACGCTTCAACGTCTCGTCCATGACATCGACGGTGAAGCTGTCGCCGTCGACCACGTCGACCACGGTGAGGCAGACGCCGTTGACGGCGATCGAATCGCCGTGTCCGGCATCGGAAGTCACCAGCTTGCCGCGAATCGTCAACCGGGCGGCGTCGGTCAGCGCTTCGGTGGCCACGACCTCGCCGAGCTCCTCGACGATCCCTGTGAACATGCCTGAACTCCCTTGTCGCGTCATCCGTACCCGTTGGGCCCAACAGCAGGCCCGTGGCCGCTATTCCCACGCGACCACCCAGCTCGTCGCACAGCCTAGTAGCGCGGCCGGTGAGCCCGGGTCGGGGGCCGAACCCGACCGTGGGCAGCACTCGGCCACCGGAACCGATCGACCGGGCATCGATTCGGCGGCGAAGGTGTATCGACATGACGCGACACCGCCGTTAATCATCCCGGCGGTTGTCGTTCAATCCAATTTTCAGCGAACCGGTCCCCCGCATTCATCCGGCGGCCTTAATCTGGCAATACCCAGCCATCACGAACTGGAAACACGGTGAGTGGAATGCTTGCGCCCCCCGCGCCATTGACGCAATATTGTTACGTCATTGATTCCTGCTGTTCAACCAGATGTCGGGGCCTGGAACTGCGGGTTCTTCCCGACATCATCGCTCGGAGCGCCGCTGCCACCGAGTGTTCGCCCCAGGGATAGTCCACCACTCCAGGAAGACAACACTGTGGGTTACAACAGGTTCGCGATATGTGGGGGTGCCGCATGAGCACATTGATCGATTCGACGCTGGAAATGCGCTGCGTGCGTTATCGGCGCGAGTTGCATCTACCGGCCAAGATAGATTTCGATTCCCGCCGCATTCTGCTCCAGATCGGCGCGCACTACGGCGCGGTGACCATGCCCGGCGACCTGGGCGAGCGAGTGCAGGCCAAGCTGCGGGAGGCCGCTATCGCGGGGCCGGTCGTCGATCACCCCCGTGCCCGGCGTTGGACGTTCCTCACCGGCCCCTGCCGACCCGACTCTCTCACCGCGACCGCCTCGGCCGAACTGTTCCGCCTCTACGCGACCGTCGCCTGCGCGGGCAGCCAGATCGTGCTGCCCTCCCCCGACGACGAGCGCACCGGCTACCGCACCTGGGTGCAGGAACCCGAATCCGGCGACCATCGGCCGCCGGTGCAGGCCGTCATCGATGCGGCGCGAGCACTGGGCACCCGCAAACTCCGCGCCCTGTAGCTAGGACAGCCAGGCCGCCGCGGCGAGGTTGCGCAGCGTCTGCACAGCGGCACCCGGATCGGCGGTGTTGTAGACCGCCGATCCGGCCACGAAGCAATCGATACCGGCCGCGGCGGCCTGCTCGATGGTGTCGTCGTTGATGCCGCCGTCGATTTCGACGACCAGGTGCAGCTCACCCGAGTCCACCAGGTTGCGCACGATCCGCGCCTTCTCCAGCACGCCGGGAATGAACGACTGTCCGCCGAATCCGGGTTCCACGCTCATCACCAGCAGGGTGTCGAACTCGCGCAGGATTTCCAGGTACGGCTCGATCGGGGTGTTCGGCTTCACCGACAGCCCGGCCCGGCCGCCCGCGGCGCGGATATCGCGCGCCACCGCGATCGGATCATCGGTGGCCTCGGCGTGGATGGTGACGTTGTAGGCGCCCGCCTCGGCGTAGCTCGGCGCCCAGCGGCCCGGATCGTCGATCATCAGGTGGCAGTCGAACGGGATGTCGGTGGCCTTGAGCAGGCTCTGCACGATCGGCAGACCCAGTGTGAGGTTCGGCACGAAGTGACCGTCCATGACGTCGACGTGGAGCCAATCGCATCCTTCGACAGCCGCGGCCTCGGCTGCCAGGTTCGCGAAGTCCGCGGACAGGATCGACGGGGCGATCATCGGCTTGGACGGACGAGAGAACGTCGGAGTGGACACAGCGCGCCAGTGTAGCGATGGCGATGGTGATTGCCCTGCCGGGATATGGGTAGCCTTCTGAGGGTGACCAATTTTTCGGCGGAACATGGGCCCTTCGGCGCCCCGGTGGAGATTCGTGTGGCAGCACAGCTGACGCAGCTGCCAATCGTGCGCGGACTGGCCGAAACACTGGTACTACTCAGTGATTTCACCCTCGACGAGGTAGCCGACGTGCGCCTGGCGGTGGACGAGGTGTGCTCGACTCTGATTGCGATCGCCGCCCCCGATACGCTACTCACCTGCGAATTCCTCGTCGGTGACACCGAATTGCAGGTCCGCGTCGACGGTGTCGCGGGATCGCAGGGCATGCCGGATCAGCGCAGCTTCGGGTGGCATGTGCTGCGCACGCTGTGCGACGAGGTAACTGCCGAGCAGCAGGATTTCGACGCAGGCGTGTCCGGGTACCCGACGACGGTTCGATTTCGACGGGTCCGGGGGAAGGCGTAGTGCACGGCGAGGACACATCCGACCAGCACAGTCTCAGCGAACCCGACAAAACCGACTCCCCTGCCGCGGAATCGGACAAGGCCGCTGAACCGGACAAGGAAGCCCTCGAGCAGGAATCGCTGGAGGACGAGACCGAAACGCCGGAGCCGGTATCCGGGTACGACGACGTCAGCGCCCTGTTCGAGCGTCTCGCGGCGACCGAGCCGGGCAGCGTGGCGCATGCGGTGGCGCGTGACGCGCTGATCAACCGCTGCATCCCGCTGGCCGACCACATCGCGCGTAAGTTCAGCGGGCGCGGTGAGCCGTTCGACGACCTGTCGCAGGTGGCGCGGGTCGGTCTGGTGCACGCGGTGGATCGATTCGATCTGAGCCGGGGCTCGAACTTCCTGTCCTTCGCGGTGCCGACCATCATGGGCGAGGTCCGGCGATATTTCCGGGACAACACGTGGGCGATGCGGGTTCCGCGGCGCGTCAAGGAAACCCACCTGCGCATCGGCGCGGCGGTGGATCAGCTCTCGCAACGACTGGGACGCTCCCCCACCGCCAAGGAGATCGCCGCCGAACTCGATGTCGACCCCGACGAGGTCACCCAGGCGGTCATCGCGGGCAACGCCTATCAGCCGACGTCGATCGACGCCGCCTCGATCGGGCGCGACAGCGATGCGTCGCTGCTCGACACCCTCGGCGAGGAGGAATCGCAGTTCGACCGGGTCGAGGAGTACATCGCGGTGCGCCCGCTCCTGGCGGGCCTGCCCGAACGTGAGCGCCGCATTCTCACCATGCGGTTCTTCGAGTCGATGACGCAGACGCAGATCGCCTCGCAGCTGGGGATCTCACAGATGCACGTGTCGCGGATTCTCGCGAAAACCCTTGCACGCCTGCGTGAATTGTCCGAACGGGACTGACGCCAGCGGGACAACGGAGTCCCCTACGCGTTCTCCCTGGCGCGCCGAAGCTTCGCGGGTGCGCGCAGCCACCAGGCGCTGTCGATCAGCTCGGCGAGCTGTCGCGGGTCGACCGCGGCGAGGTCGACGAGAACGAACGGGTGCCCGTCGTAGTGCGGGGTCGTGTAGAACGCCGGATCGCCGGAGGCGAGCAGCGCTTGCTTCTCCGTGAGCTCGCAGAGCAACGCCAGGCCGCCCTCCGCTTCGATACGCAACCGTGCGAAGCCCTTTCCGCCCACCTTCAGGCCGGGACTGCGCCACCAGGTGCCTTCCTCCACACCCGGCAGCGCCGTCGCCACCGCGACCACCTGCTCCCATGTCATCGCCATACGTCGATTCTGCACCGCGGCGATCGGCACCCGCTTGGACGAATGGAACGGCGCCGCTCCCCGGTGTGGGAACGGCGCCGTGTGTTCGCGCGGGGCTACTTCTTGCGCAGGGTCGCCAGGAACATGGCGTCGGTACCGTGGCGGTGCGGCCAGAGCTGTGCGGACGGGCCGTCGCCGAGATCGGTGACGCCGGGCAGGAACTCGCGGCTGTCGAGTTCTTCGGCGCCGGTGCGACGGACGAAATCGGCGACCACCGACACAGTTTCGGCGAGATGCGGTGAGCAGGTCGAATACACGACGACACCACCCGGTCGCACCAGATCCCACGCGGCGGTGAGGAGTTCGCGCTGCAAGGTGACCAGTTCGGCCACGTCGGCCGGGGTGCGACGCCAGCGAGCCTCCGGGCGCCGGCGCAGCGCGCCGAGGCCGGTGCACGGCGCGTCGACCAGAACGCGGTCGTAGCCGGGGGTCAGCCCGCTGTCGCGGCCGTCGGCGACGTGCACGGTGACGGGCAGGTTCCTGGTGGATTTGCGGACCAGCTCGGCGCGGTGCTCGGCGGGTTCCACGGCGTCGACGGTGAACAGGTCGATCGCGGCGAGTGCGCCGAGCAAGGCCGCCTTCCCGCCGGGACCGGCGCACAGGTCGAGCCAGCGACCCTTGTCCTCGCCTTCCAGCGGCGCCCGGGTGAGAGCGAGCGCGACCAACTGGCTGCCCTCGTCCTGGACCGAGGCGATGCCGTCGCGGACCGGTTCCAGCAGGCCGGGATCACCACCGTCGAGATACACCGCGTACGGCGACCAGCGGCCCTCTTCGCCGCCGGTGACCAGCGCCAGCTCTTCGGCGGTGATCTCGCCGGGGCGGGCAACCAGGTGCACGACCGGGCGCTCGTCGTCGGCTGCCAGAAGTTCGTCCAGCTCGCCTGCCTGCGCGCCCAGCGCGTCGGCGAAGGACTGGGCAATCCACTTGGGGTGCGCGTGTTCGAAGGCGAGCTTGCCGACCGGGTCGGCCGGGGCCAACTCGGTGATCCACTGCTCGGCGGTCTTCTCCCCCGCTCGACGCAGGACGGCATTGACGAAACCGGCACGGCCCTGGCCGAATTCGGCACTGGCCAGGTCGACGGAGGTGTCGACGGCGGCGTGCGCGCTGGTGCGGGTGCGCAGCAGCTGGTAGACGCCGAGGCGCAGGATATCGAGGATGGGGCCGTCGATCTCGTCGACCGGGCGGCCCGCGCAGGCCGAGATCACCGCGTCGAGCTGCCCCTGCGAACGGCTCGCGCCGTAGGTGAGCTCGGTCGCGAACGCGGCGTCACGCCCACTGATCTTGCGCTCGCGCAACAGCTTCGGCAGCGCGAGGTTGGCGTAGGCGTCGCGCTCCCGCACTGCCCGCAGTACATCGAGGGCGACCTCGCGCGCCGGGTCCACCGGCTCGCCGCGCCGCTTGCGCGGACTGGGCACGCTGGGATCGGGCCGCTCGGGGCGACGCTGCGTGGGGGCCTTGGGCGCCGGTCCCGCACCAGCATCGCGGCCGCTGCTCCGCGAATCTCCTTGGCGCGCACCGCGGTCGGGACGGGAGGTGCCGCGATCGGCACGTCCCGCGCCGGAACGTCCGGCACGATCACCGCGCTGGTCGGCCGTGTCACGCCCCTGTGCCCGGTCGTTCGCGCCACCGAAACCAGGACGGTCGTCCTCGCGGCGAGGGGCACCGGAGCGCGGAGCGTCCGCACGTCGACTACCCGCGTCACGGCCTTGCGCACGGTCGTTCGCGCCGCGGCCGAAACCGGGACGGTCGTCTTCGCGGCGGGACGCGCCGGAGCGCGGTGCGTCGCCGCGTTGGCTGCCCGCGTCGCGACCCTGCGCGCCGCGGGAGAAACCGGGACGGTCGTCCGCACGCCGGGGCGCGCCGGAGCGATAGCCGCCGTCGTCGCGCCGGGGTCGATCGGAGCCGCCGCGGTCGTCGCGGCCCGTCCAGCGGTCGCCGTCCGCGCGCGGGGTGGTGGTGCCCTTCGCGGCGCGGGCGGCCCAGCCGCCGTCGACGTTCTTGCCGGTGATCTTGCGGTCGTCGCGGGGGCTGCTGCCCCGCTGCTCACCCGTTTTTCCGGTGGGCTTGCGGTCGTCGCGGGACGTGATGCCCTTCGCCGCGTCGGCATCGCGGCGTCGGCGGCGGTCGGAGGCGCTCATCCGATCACCGTGCCGGGAGCCAGGCGGGCGCCACGGGCCCAGTCGAGGGCGTTCATCATCTTCTTGCCGGGCGGTTGGACCTGCCCCAGGCGGACCGCTGTGGTCGACGTTCCGACGAAGACGCCGGACTTGCGCACCTCGATCTCGCGTTCGGGCAAGGTTTCCTCCACCATTTCCACCGGGCCGAGTTTGAGGCGCAGCCCGTTCACCTCGGTCCACGCACCGGGCGCCGGGGTGACGGCGCGGATGTGGCGGTGGATGGCCAGGGCGGGTTCGTCGAATCCGATCCGCCCTGCCTCCACGGTCACCTTCGGTGCGTAGGACACGCCGTCATGGGATTGCGGAATCGCTTGCAGCGAACCGTCTTCCACTCCGTCCAGGGTCTTCTCGAGCAGCACGGCGCCCGCGTCGGCGAGTCGGGCGAGCAGCTCGCCAGCGGTGTCGGTGAGCCCGATCTTCTCGGTCATCACTCCGTACACCGGACCGGTGTCGAGGCCCGCCTCGATCAAAAAGGTCGACGCGCCGGTCATGTCGTCACCCGCGTCGATGGCCGCCTGCACGGGCGCCGCCCCGCGCCAGGAGGGCAGCAGCGAGAAGTGCAGATTGATCCAGCCGTGCGCGGGGATATCGAGCACCTGTTGCGGCAGCAGCGCACCGTAGGCGACGACCGGGCAACAGTCCGGCGCGAGCTCGGTGAGCGCGGCGACGAATTCGGGCTCGGACGGCTTACGCGGCGTGAACACCGGAATACCGTGGTCATCGGCGAGCTGTCCCACGGGCGAACGCATGATCTTGCGGCCACGGCCCGCGACCGCGTCGGGCCGGGTGACCACCGCGACGACCTCGTGGCCGGTGCTCTCGATCAGCCTGCGCAGTGAGGGCACCGCGGGTTCGGGCGTGCCCGCGAAAACGAGGCGCATCAGCGACCACCGCCGACGCCGCTGGATTCGCGCACAGTGATTCCGCCGCGGAACCAGTCGGATTCGCGGATGGTGCGCATCGCGTCCTTACGGTCGGCAGGTTCGAGCCGGTTGATGAACAGCACGCCGTCGAGGTGATCGTGTTCGTGCTGTACGCAGCGCGCGAGCAGCCCCTCGGCCTCGAATTCCACCGGCGCACCGGTGATGTCGACGCCGGTGACCCGAACGCGCGATGCCCGGCGCACGTCGTAGCGCACGCCGGGAATCGACAGGCAGCCCTCGGGGCCGACCTGTTCGTCGGCCCCTACGGCCGACCATTCCGGGTTCACCACGTGCCCCGCGGCGTCGCCGGTGTCGTAGACGAATACCCGCAGCCCGACCCCGATCTGCGGCGCGGCCATCCCGACCCCGCCGTCGTCGTGCATGGTCTCGGTGAGGTCGGCGACCAAGGTGGCGAGGTCGGGACCGAACTCGGTGACCGCGTCGGCACGCGAGCGCAGGATCGGGTCGCCGAACAGGCGGACGGGCTGAATGGTCACGATGGCTCCCGGGGAGGACGAATGCGGTCGTCCCAGTCTAGTGACCCCGCCAGGCGCTTCCGTCCAGCCCGGCCGTCAGGAGTTGCCCGCGATGATCACCTCGGGGATGCCGGTGCCGAGCGGGACCGTCGCGCAGACCGGAGCGGGTGCCCGAACGGGGTCGAGGACGCGCTGGAGCAGTTGCTGCGCGAAGGGGTCGTAGACCAGGTGGAAGTGGCCGGTCAGGTTGTCGGCGCACAGGTCCTGGAGGACGAGGTTCTCCGCACCCGCGCCGCGCAGAGCGATGTTCGAGAACGGCTGGATCATCTCGTCGACCCGGCTGCCGACGGTGACATAACGGACACCGGGCACAGTGTCGCCGCCCGCGTTGAGCTCCACCATGAGTGGTTCGCCCTGGGCCTGCTGAACCGCGGCCGTCGAGGTGACCTTCGCGAAGACATCCATCATGCCGGGAACGGCCTGCCCCACCGGAACCAGTCCGTACATGACCCCGCCGTAGCTGGGTGAGGCCAGACCGACCCAGGTCCCGACCTTCGGCGCGCCCCCGAGCTTGTTGACGTAGAACCGGCTGACGGTGGCCCCCTGCGAGAATCCGACCAGATCGACCTTGGTCGCCTCGGTCGCGACCAGGACATCGTCGACGAACCCGGCCAGCTGGGCGAAACTGATCCGCATGTCCTCGGTGCCATAGGTGTCGGCGCCCGGCGCCCCGCCGTAGTTCAGCGCGAAGACGCAGTATCCTGCCGACACCAGTTGCGGTCCGATTCCCGCCCAGTCGGAGTACGCACTCGAGTCGGTGCCGTGCACCAACACGATCGGCCGCGGATGCTCAGCCGTGGGCGTACACCCGAAGTTGTTGAGCCCCACCGGAACCGAGTTCGGATGAGCCTTGATGTAATGGGCTGCGTCCAGATGATCGGCCTGCGCGGGACCCGCCTCCATCGGAATGACAGCCGGCCGAAAATTCGCCGGTTCAGCGGCGGCGATCGGCGCGACGGACACACCGATCACCGCCGCGCAGGCGAGTGCCGTGACCGACACCGCTCCGCGCAATCGTGATGTTCCCCAACCCCACAACGTTCCCAGTTGTTCCATGCCCCAAACATTTACTCCATGGGATCGACAACCGCACGCCGGGAAGGGCGTTCACGACGCCCTCACTTCTCGGGGGTTGCGTCGCCCTCGGAAACGACATCGTCTTCGGCGAGGATCCGGTACAGCGCCCGACGGGTTTCGGCGAGCACCTCGGCCGCCTTCGCCGCCTGCTGCGCCGTGCCGACCTGGGCCACCTGACCGACCGCGCCCATCACCTGTCCGACCAGACCGCGCAGGTCCAGCGCCTGAGCGCCGACATCCTGCTTGACCTCGGCCCACGGGTCACCGAGATCGTCGCGATGAGTCTCGACATAGGCCTTGCCCTCGTCGGTGAGCTGCGCGGTTTTGCGACCGGCGACCTTCTCGATGAGCACCAGGCCCTCGTCCTCTAGCTGGGCCAATGCCGGGTAGATGGACCCCGGACTCGGGCGCCAGACATCGTCGCTGCGATCGCGGATCTGCTGGATCAGTTCGTAGCCGTGCATGGGGCGCTCTGCGAGCAGCAGCAGCACCGCGGCCCGCACGTCACCGCGCCTGCCACGACCGCCACGGCCGCGTCCACGACCGAAGCCAGGGCCGAAACCGGGTCCGAAACCTGGGCCGAAGCCCGGTCCGAACTCGGGGCCGTGCCCGTGTCGCCCGCCGTGACGGAACTGCTGCCGGTCGGGACCGAATTCCCGGGGGCCCGGTCCGCGACCGCGCCGGAAGTGTCCGAATTCTCGTTGTTCTTGGTTCTGCATGACAGCCTCCTGTGGCTCTCTCGTTTGTCTTGACACTATCGACGATATATCGGCAATGCATCGAATGCAAGGAGTAATCCGAATTCACCATGACGGACCCGTCCCGGCCCCTTCGGCTCGCCGAACTGGTCGCCTCGCTGTCACTGGCCACCGACCTCAGGCTCGACCAGCCGCAGGAACACGTCCTGCGCCAGACCGTGCAGGCCGTCCGGCTGGCGGAAGCAGCAAAGCTGTCCGAGGCCGATCGGGCGGCCGCCTACTACGTCTCACTACTGGCCTGGGTCGGCTGTGTCGCGGACTCCCCCGAGATGGCGCGCTGGTTCGGCGACGACCTGCGGATCCGGGCCGACAGCTACGACATCGACAAGACCGGGTTGCCGATGATGGCGTTCCTGCTCGGGCATCTCGCCGAGGGCGCGTCTGGGCTGCGGCGGATCTCGGTGACCGGCCGCTTCCTCGCGGGTGGCGTGCGCGACACGATGGACTCGTTCCTCACCCACTGCCGCACCGCCGCCGATATCGCCGACCGCCTCGACCTGCCCGAGGCGGTCAAGGCGGCGCTGCCGCAAGCCTTCGAACGATGGGACAGCCACGGTGTTCCCGGCGGCTTGTGCGGCGACGCGATCATCCCGGTGATGCGGGTGGTGCACATCGCCGACGACGCCGAAGTCCATGCCCGGTTCGATGCTGCCGCCGCCGCACGCATTCTCGCCGACGCGCAGATGTTTCGCGCGCTCGGCGAGCAGCGGCCACACCGCCCGCCCCTCGATCCCGACGAACGCGCCGAGATCCTGCGGGCCGAAGTGACCGCGGGCAGGCTGGACGGTGACGCCGTGGCCGCGGTTCTGGCCGCGGCACAGGGCCGACGTCCACGCAGACGCGCGCGGATCGCCGGCCGCACTGCCCGCGAACTCGACGTTCTCGCCCTGCTCGTGCGCGGTCGGTCGACCCGCGAGATCGCCCAAGCTCTCGGTAGACGACCTACCTCGCCCCCGAGGTCACGCTGCGCGGCCTGATCCCGCCCGGCCCGTTCACCGCGGTCGGCCCCGATCCGGCGATCGAGCGCTTCCGCCGCTGGTTCGGCGGTCCCGACGATTTCGCCGTCGTCGATTCCGGCCGCGAACGCATCGGCGACAAGCTCGCGCTGCACTGGCTGGTCCGCATGCGACCCGCCAACGGCGCCACCCGCGTCGCCGAGCAGCGCGTCTTCCTCACCACCGACCACGGCGAGATCACCGGCATCGACCTGTTGTGCTCGGGCTGGCAGCCCGGCGATCGCGCCTGAATCCGCCGCGTACCCGAGTCGGGTCTACCGCGCACCCAGCTCGTCGATCCACCGCTCCAGGCGCGCGCCCTCGGTGACCATCAGTTCCGGGTCGCGGAAAGTGTTGGTGAGCAGGGAGATTCCCTGATAGGCAGCTACGAACGCGATCGCGAGCTCGGCGGCATCGGTGCGCCCCAGCTCGGCGAACTGCGTGCGTGCCCAGTCCACGAGCAGCCCCATCACGCGCGCAGGCTCGCCGCGGAAGGCATCCTCCCGCTTGTCGAGCTCGGCGGCCAACGAACCGAACGGGCACCCGTATCGCGCCGCCATCTCCCGCTGGTCGACCCAGCTGCGCACCATCGCCTTCAACCGCTCGGCGGGCCCCGGCAGCTCGGCGATCTCGGCGACGGCCCCGGTCAGCACCTGCGCGTGCAGCTCGATGACCGCGGCGACGAACTGATCCTTGGTCTTGAAGTAGTAGTAGACATTGCCGACCGGCACGTCGGCCTCGCGCGCGATCTCGGCGATCGTCGTCTTCTCGATGCCCTGCTGGTAGAACACCCGCATCGCCGCCTGGACCAGCCGTTCCTGCTTCCCGATCTTAGGGCTGACCTGCGCATCCGATTTAGTCATACAACTAACTATAGACAGCCGATGCTCGATGGGATACCTTCTGTTCAGCAAGTCAGTCAGCCAACTAACTAAGGACTCACATGATCGTCGTCACCGGAGCGACCGGCAACATCGGCAGCACCCTGGTCGGACTACTCGCCGACGCGGGTGAGCAGGTCAGGGCCGTCTCCCGAGGTACTCGTCCCGTCGACCTGCCTGCGGGCGTCGAGCACGCGGTCGCCGACCTAGGCGATCTCGACAGCCTCTCCCCCGCACTACGCGGCGCCGACGCGCTGTTCCTGCTGATCACCGGGGAGCAACTGATGAGCGGCCCCGAGCCGGCGCTGCTGCTGAAAACCGCCGCGGACGCCGGCGTGCGCCGAGTCGTCTTCGTGTCCTCGCAGGGCGCGGTGACCCGCCCCCACTCCGACGGCTACGCCAGAACGATCGCCTTCGAACAGGCACTCGCCGAGTCCGGCCTGGAGTGGACGGCGCTGCGACCCGGCGCCTTCTTCTCCAACACCTTCGCGTGGATCGAACCGATCCGCACCCAGCGCATCGTCCCGGCGCCCTTCGGCGATGTCGGCCTACCCTCCGTAGACCCCGCCGATATCGCCGCCGTAGCCGCGGCCGCCCTCCGCGAAGACGGCCACCACGCCCGCGCTTACACCCTGACCGGTCCCGCCGTAGTCACCCCGCGCGACCAAGCAGCGGCACTTGCCGAAGCGATCGACATCCCGATCGCCTTCGTCGAACTCACGACGGACCAAGCCAAACAGAACATGCTCCGCTTCATGCCCGAGCCGGTCGCCGACCACACCCTGACCATCCTCGGCACACCCACACCGGAAGAGCTGCAGGTCAGCGACGATATCGAGAAGGTTCTCGGTCGACCGGCCACGAGCTACGCGCAGTGGGCGCGGCGCCATCGAGCGATGTACGCCTGACCGGCGTGCCGGACGTCCGGGTCAGCCGATGTCGACAGGGTCGATCTGGACGCGAAGGGGGGCATCGGAGCGGTGGGAGCTGCGAACCGCTTGGGCGGCGGTGAGGGCGCGAGCGAGGGGCGCGCCACCCGAGCGGGGTACGCGCAGGAGCATGCGCTCGACCTCGGCAGGAGAGTCGGCGCCGGAGAAGGGTTTACGGGCCGTCGGCGGCAGGGGGACGGGGCCGAGGACCTCGGTGCCGTCGGGAAGGGTTGTGGCGTCGAGTAATTCGGCGATCGAGGCGGTGGTGCCGTCGACTGCGGCGAGGCGGACCGCGGGCGGGAAGCCGACCTCGGCGCGGGCTTCGAGTTCGGCGGCGGCGTGGTTGACGGGGTCCCACCGGACCAGCGCCTGGACGGTGGGCAGGGAGGGTTCGGCCATCACGATGACCTGCCCGCGAGGCCGCACCAGCGCCGCCGCGCCCATCCAGCGGCGCAAGGTGTCCTCGCTCGCGCGCAGGTCGGCGCGGCCGAGCAGCGCCCATCCGTCGAGCAGCAGGGCCACGCCGTAACCGCCCTGCACGAGCGGTTCTGCTCCGACGGTGGCGACGACCACCTGAGCACCCGGTTCGACGGTATCGAGCACTTCCCCGCCCCCCGAGGTGCGGATCGGTACCCCGGCGAAGGCGCGACCGAGTTCTTCGGCGGTCCGGGCCGCGCCGATCACCGTCGCCCGCAGAGCTCGCGCACCGCACGCCTGGCAGCGGAACGCCGCTTCGGTGATCCCGCACCACTTGCAATTCGGGCTCGCCGCTTCACCATTGGCCGACTGCGGCAGCGCCAACGGGCCGTTACAGTGCCGACAGCGGGCAGGCGTGCGACATTTCGCGCAGGCCAGCGACGGAACGTATCCACGCCGCGGCACCTGCACCAGCACCGCCACGTTCTCCTTGATCGCGGAGCGCGCGGCCGCGAACGCGACACCGGGCATCCGCACCGACCGCGCCAACGCGTCGCGCTCCAACGCGAAATCGCTGTCACCGGGCGCGCTGATCCGTGGCGTCACCTCACGCAATACCTGGCGTTCGGCGAGAAGGTCACGTGCCCAACCGGATTCGACCACCGCTTGGATCTCGGCGGTCCGCGCGAAACCCGCGGCGACGAACGCTGCGCCCGTCTCGTGCGCCCGCAGCATCGCCACTTCACGAGCGTGCGGATACGGGGACCTCGGTTCGGCATAGGTGTCGTCGCCGTCGTCCCAGATCGCGATCAGTCCGAGATCCCGCGCCGGGGCGAACACCGCCGCCCGCGTCCCCACCACGATCCGCGCCTGCCCACGTAATACCGCCAGCCACCGCCGATACCGCGCCGCGGGACCCAACCCCGCCGACAGCCCTACCGCCGAATCACCTACCAGCGCAACACATTCGGCGAGCAAACGATCGAGATCGCGCTGATCCGGCACCATCAACACGGCGCTGCGTCCACTGGCCACGACCGTCGCCGCCAACTCCGCCAGCCGCGCCGCCCAGTTCTCACCCGGCAATGCCTGCCACGCCGCCCGCGCCCCCTTGCCGTGCGCCAGCGCGTCGACAAAGGCCAGGCCGTGCACATATCGGCCCCACGCCGAAGCATCGACCTCGACGCGCGATTGGGCTACGGACACTTCGGGTGACGACTCGGGCCGAACCTCCACGGTCGTCGCGTCCGGCTGGTCCGATGTAGCCCCGCCCGCCGCCGCGGCCGATTCGCCCGGGCCGTTCCCACCGGTCTCGGCAAGTACGTCAGACGGCGAATCTTTTTCGGTATCAACACCTTCCGTGACGGGTGCCGCTTTCGCCGCCGTACCGGTCTTCTTGGTGCCGCCGGTTTCGGTACGAGCGTGGCGCGGTGGAATGGCCAGACGAAGGACGTCGGCGCGCGTCCCCGCGTAGCGGGTGGCAACGGCGGTGGCCAGGCGCAGAATTTCCGGGGCGAGCACGCGTTCCGGCGAAACGACCCGTTCGAGCGGCATCATCTTGCCGTTGTGATCGCTGCGCGGGAGACGTTCCAGCAGGTATCCGTCGACGAGGCGACCGGCGAAACGCACGCGCACGCGCACGCCGGGTCGGGCGATCTCGTCCAGTTCGGCGGGGACGAGGTAGTCGAAGTCGCGGTCGAGGTGGGCAGGCGAAAGCAGCGGGAGCACCCTCGCGATGGGGTGTCCCGCTGCCTTCGATGTTTCGTCCGCTGCCACGCGGTCCGTTGGTATTACAGGCCGACGGCCGCGCGCAGCTTGTCGGCGCGGTCCGTGTGCTCCCAGGGCAGGTCGACATCGGTGCGGCCGAAGTGGCCGTAGGCCGCGGTCGGCGCGTAGATCGGGCGCAGCAGGTCGAGATCCCGGATGATCGCGCCCGGACGCAGGTCGAAGACCTCGGAGATGGCGGTGGAGATGCGCGTCGGGTCGACCTTCTCGGTACCGAAGGTCTCGACGAACAGACCGACCGGGGCCGACTTGCCGATCGCGTACGCGACCTGCACCTCGACGCGATCCGCCAGACCGGCGGCCACGACGTTCTTGGCGACCCAGCGCATGGCGTAGGCGGCCGAGCGGTCGACCTTCGACGGGTCCTTGCCGGAGAACGCGCCGCCACCGTGACGGGCCATGCCGCCGTAGGTGTCGACGATGATCTTGCGGCCGGTCAGGCCCGCATCACCCATCGGACCACCGAGGACGAACTTGCCGGTGGGGTTGACCAGCAGTCGGATATCGGAGGTGTCCAGGCTGGGCAGGTTCAGATCGCCGATGACGGCGTCGACGACCTTCTCGCGGATATCGGGGGCGAGCAGGTTGTCGAGGTCGATATCGGCCGCGTGCTGGGTGGAGATGACGACCGTGTCGAGACGGACCGGGCGGTCACCGTCGTATTCGATGGTGACCTGGGTCTTGCCGTCGGGGCGCAGGTAGGGCAGCACACCCGACTTGCGGACCTCGGTGAGCTTGCGCGAGAGCCGGTGCGCGAGCGCGATCGGCAGCGGCATCAGCTCGGGCGTGTCGGTGGTCGCGTAACCGAACATCAGGCCCTGGTCGCCGGCGCCCTGACGCTCGATCGCGTCGTCGGAACCGCCGACGCGCGCCTCGTGCGAGGTGTCGACACCCTGGGCGATATCGGGCGACTGGGCACCGATCGCGATATTGACACCGCAGGAGTTGCCGTCGAATCCCTTTGCGGAGGAGTCGTATCCGATCTCGAGGACCTTCTCGCGCACGATCCGCGGAATGTCGGCATAGGCGGAGGTGGTGACCTCGCCCGCGACATGGACCTGCCCCGTGGTGACCATGGTTTCCACCGCGACGCGGCTGCCCGGGTCCTCCGCGAGCAATGCGTCGAGGATGGAATCGCTGATCGCGTCACAGATCTTGTCCGGATGCCCCTCGGTCACGGACTCACTGGTGAATAGCCGACTACCTGTCGTACGCACAGTTCTTCCCTCTCCCTCAACGGGTTACTCGTTCGGCTTGTGACGGTAACTTCTCGGTGTTACCGCGCAACCCTTCTCATCAAGACTATTCCAAACCACCGACATGGTGGCGAGTACGCACCAAGCCACGCCGCGAACACCTACTCGAACGGTAGACTGCACGACCCTCGTTGCCGCGCAACTGTTTTCGCGCGAAATCGACGCGAACTCCCCGGTCAGCGCAGGAGCGGAACCAGTGCGTCGAGCACCCGGCTGGCCAGCAGCGCCTTCGAGCCGTGATCGAGGGCCTGCTCGGTGCCGTCGGCGCCGAGCAACCAGCCGTCGTTGGTGTCGACCTCGAACGCCTTGCCCTCGCCGACCGCGTTGACCACGAGCAGATCGCAGCCCTTGCGTGCCAGTTTCGAGCGCGCGTGGGTGAGCACGTCGCCGTTGTCGTCACCGGTCTCGGCGGCGAAACCGACGATCGCGGTACCGGCGAGCCGTCCCTCGGTGCGGGCGTCGACCAAACCGGCGAGGATGTCCTCGTTCTTGGTCAGCGGGATCACGTCGGGTTCGTCGGCGCCCTTCTTGATCTTCGCAGCGGCCACATGGGTCGGACGGAAATCGGCGACCGCGGCCGCCATGATCACCGCATCGGCGCCGAGCGCGTGCTTGTCGACCGCGGTCTTGAGCTGGTCGGCGGTGGTGATGTGGACCAGTTCGACCGCGGCGGGCGGCGCGAGCTCGATCGTGTTGCCCGCGATCAGCGTCACCTGGGCGCCACGCTGGGCGGCGACCCTGGCCAGGGCATAGCCCTGCTTGCCGGAGCTGCGGTTGCCGAGGAAGCGCACCGGGTCGAGGGGTTCCCTCGTACCACCGGCGGTGATCACCACGCGGCGACCGGTCAGGTCGCGCGGCAGCGCGTCGTCACGTTCGAGCAACAGCGAGGCCAGACCGAAGATCTCCTCCGGCTCCGGCAGCCGTCCCGGACCCGTATCGGTGCCGGTGAGCCGGCCCGAGGCGGGTTCCATCACGTTGGCGCCGTGCGCACGCAGCGTCGCGACATTGGCCACCGTCGCCGGATGCTCCCACATCTCGGTGTGCATCGCGGGCGCGAACAGCACCGGACATCGAGCCGTCAGCAAGGTGGCGGTGAGCAGATCGTCGGCGCGCCCCTGTGCGGCGCGCGCCATCAGATCCGCGGTGGCGGGGGCGATGACGACGAGATCGGCCTCCTGGCCGATCCGGACATGCGGCACCTCGGGCACGTCGGCGAACACCGTGGTGTGCACCGGCTGACCGGACAGCGCCTCGAAGGTCGCTTTGCCGACGAACTGTAGAGCCGACTCGGTGGGAACGACCCGCACCTGGTGTCCGGTCTCGGTGAAACGGCGAACGAGGGCACACGCCTTGTAGGCGGCGATGCCCCCGCCGACCCCGACGACGATCCGCATGGTCTTCTACGCCTCCGGACTAGAGATTGTCACTCGCCCTCGGTGTGTTCGAGCAGGTCGGAGTGAATTTCGCGCATAGCGACCGACAGCGGCTTCTCCTGCAGACCCGGCTCGACGAGCGGGCCGACGTACTCGAGGATGCCGTCACCGAGCTGGTTGTAGTAATCGTTGATCTGGCGGGCGCGCTTGGCCGCGTAGATCACCAGGGCGTACTTGGAGGACGTGCGCTCGAGCAGCTCGTCGATCGGGGGGTTGGTGAGGCCGATCGGGGTGTCGTACGCGGGTACTGCGGTGATGTCCGTACTCACTAGGGGTGGCTCCTGCGGGTTAGTGGGTCAAGAACTCGAATTTGTGCTAACGAACAACGATACCAACTGCTCACAAGCGGTCGTTACCTCGCTGTTCACGATGACCGTGTCGAACTCGTCACAGGCCGCCAATTCGACCCGGGCCGTCTCGAGCCTTCGCTCGATCACCTCGGGCGTCTCGGTGCCGCGCGAACGCAACCGCGAGACCAGTTCTTCCCAGCTCGGCGGCGCGAGAAACACCAGAAGTGCCTCCGGCATCGCCTGCCGGACCGACCGTGCACCGGCCAGGTCGACTTCGATCAGTACTGAAAGTCCGCTCGCCAGCGCTTCTCGCACCGGGGCGGCGGGGGTGCCCGATCGCTGCAACCCCCCATGGATGTCTGCCCATTCGAGCAGTTCGTCCGCCGCGATCATGGCGTCGAACTCGGCTCGGGAAACGAAGCGGTAATCGAGACCGTCGACCTCGCCGGGACGGGGGTCCCGAGTCGTGGCCGACACACTGAAAACCAGTTCGGGCAGGCGTTCCCGCACGCACCGCACGACCGTGGATTTACCCACAGCCGAGGGGCCGACCAGTACTACCAGCCGGCCCTTCCGCGTGTTTTTGTCCACCAGACTTTAGGCGTCGAAGTCGAAGCGGGTGAGCAGCGCGGCGCGCTGCCGGGCACCGAGACCACGGAGACGACGCGTAGGCGCGATCTCCAGCTCGGTCATGATCTCCGCCGCCTTGACCTTGCCCACCTTCGGCAGAGCCTCGAGCAGCGCAGAAACCTTCATCTTGCCGAGAATCTCATCGGACTCGGCATCGGTGAGGACCTGCTTCAGGTTCGTTCCACCGCGCTTCAGGCGCTCCTTGAGCTCTGCCCGAGCGCGGCGAGCGGCAGCCGCCTTCTCCAGAGCAGCGGCGCGCTGCTCATCAGTCAGCTGGGGAAGGGCCACGGGTTCCTCCGTCTCATCGTTCATTGCCAGATCTACCGCCGGTTACCCGGACGGTCTGTGCGACCGTACCCACGGTGCGCGCCGATTGCGAACCCGACCCCCAGGTCAGGGCAGGATTACGCATGCCGTATGGCGCGCGCGGACCCGATGCGGTGACCGCCGATTCCTTGGTCACGATCGTACAGTCGAATTCTTGAAATGTATCCTCACCTGCGGTTATACCGATATGGGCGATGATAGCCACCAGGTAGCGTGAGGGCCGGGTGCCGCCCTGGCAAACCCGGTGGCGCGCGACCAGCGGGTTTCCTGAAAAAGCCCGCGTGTCGCTCGATTTCGTACAGCGTGTCGTCAAGATCGGGCCCGAAACTGGTCGAGAACCGCGCCCGACGCGGTCGCCACGACATCGTCGATCCAGTCCGGAATCGGGGTGGCGCGGGCGATGTAATCGCGCACCAGACCGTACGGAATCGCCTTCACCGCGGCGCCCGCGATGGCCAGCGATCGGTCGTCGGCGGCCCCGAATTCGGCCACCACGGCAGTCCGCAGCGCGGCGTTCATCTCGTCGTTGACGCCCGCGATCGCGGACCGCAGATCCTCGGGTCCGACCTCGAGCAGTTCGTCGCGATGGAACATCTTCATCGCCCGTGCCTCGGTCGGGTGCGCGCGGCAATAGCGCGGCAGAAACGTGGCGGCCGACAGCAGCGGCGCGGGCCCGGTCAGTGCCGCGACGAAGCCCTCGTGGAACCGGCGGATCGACCGCAGCCACAGGCGGGCGAGCAGTTCGTCACGTGAGGCGAAACGCACATAGATCGACCCGGAGTGCACGCCGGCGGCGGCGCCGATCGCCGTAATGGCGGGACGGGTGACCGCGGGATCGGTGAGCAGGTCTCGGGCCGCGTCGAGCACCTGATCGTCGGTGAAAAGGCGGGGTCTTGCCACCGGATCAGCCTAGTGGCACAGTTTATGAATATGGATTCAAAAACTAGTTTCCCGCTCGCCGGTGCGCTGCTCGCCTTCATCGGCACCGTGCATACCGCCCTCGGCGTCGCACTGTTCGTCTTCGCCGATCAAGACGTCGAGCTCACGTTCTGGTTCACCGAGTTCGGCGTGCTCAGCATCGGTTTCGGCATCGCCATGATCGCGCTCGAGCGTGCCTTGGGCTACGTGCCCGGAGCGGTGCTGCTAGTGCTCGGCGCGGTCACTGTGTTCGGTCTGGCCTTCATGCCGGTATCGGGGTTCGTCATGGTGCTGCTGCCCCTCGGGGTCGGCTCCTACGGCTGGTGGCGAACCAGGAACGAGCGGGTCGCGGCCTGAGTGCTCACCCCTGCGCGGCACCGGCCCGCAGGTGCTGCAGGATGGCGAGCACGCGCCGGTTGTGTGCCTCGCCGGCCGGTAGGTCCAGCTTGGTGAAGATCGCGTTGATGTGTTTTTCGACGGCACTGCGGGTGACGAAGAGCTGTGCGCAGATCGCCGCGTTGCTCAGACCCTGCGCCATGAGTTCGAGCACTTCGCGTTCGCGCTCGGTGAGCCGGTGCAGTGGCGAGTCGGCGCGATTGTGCAGCAGCAACTGGCGGACCACCTCCGGGTCGAAGGCGGTGCCGCCGGTGCCGACCCGGTCGACGGCATCGAGGAACGACCCGATCGCGGCGACCCGGTCCTTGAGCAGATAGCCGATGCCGCCGGTGCCGGTGAGGAACTCCGCGGCGTGCCTGCGCTCGACGTACTGCGACAGCACCAGCACGGCGATCCCCGGCTGGTCGCGGCGGATCTCGAGTGCCGCTCGGATCCCCTCGTCGACGTGGTCGGGCGGCATCCGCACATCGGCGATGACGAGGTCGGGTGGGCGAACCCGCACGGCGGCCAGCAGTTCGATCGCCGTGCCGACGGAGTCCACGATCTCGTGGCCCTCCGCGGTGAGCAGCTGGGCCAAGCTCTCGCGCAGCAGCGCGGAGTCCTCGGCCAGGGTTATCCGCACGGAACCTCCACGGTGATGACCGTCGGGCCGCCCGACGGGCTGTCCACTGTCATGGTGCCGTCCAGCGCGGTGACGCGGGTGGCGATGCCGGTCAGGCCGTGGCCGGTGGGGTCGGCGCCGCCTTGTCCGTCGTCGTGCACGCGGAGGCGCACCGTCCGGTCGTCGCGCTCCACCGCCACTTCGATGGCCGTGGCCCCGGAATGCTTGATGGCGTTGGTGATCGCCTCGCTCGCGGTGAAATAGCACGCCGATTCGACCGGGCGGGGTGCGCGCTCGTCGAGGTCGACGGTCAGTCGTGTCGGTACCGGGGTGCGGTCGGCGAGGGCTTCGAGGGCGGCGCGCAGGCCGTCGCGGGCGAGCATGGCCGGGTAGATCCGCCAGGA
This sequence comes from Nocardia salmonicida NBRC 13393, assembly GCF_001613085.1. Taxonomy (GTDB): domain Bacteria; phylum Actinomycetota; class Actinomycetes; order Mycobacteriales; family Mycobacteriaceae; genus Nocardia; species Nocardia salmonicida. The sequence continues at coordinate 70,561 of NZ_BDBR01000008.1, read as the reverse complement.
GACCTCGCGCAGCTCGTCGAGGATGTGCCCGGTCTCGGCAATCGCGCGGCGCTGCAGTTCACCGCGCACTTCCTGCTCGGCCGCCCGGTCCATCCGGCCGAGCAGGATCGACAACGCGACCACCCGCTGCTGCACGCCGTCGTGCAGATCGCGCTCGATACGGCGCCGCTCGTCGTCGATCACCTCGACCACCTCTGCGCGGGTGGTGGTGAGCTGGGCGACGCGCTGAGCCAGTTCGTCCTGCCCCGGCCGCGTGCTCCGTCGCAGACACCAGGCTTCGGCACGCACCACCCCGAGCAAACCCTGCACGGCGAGGAAGCAGAGCACCGCGCCGGGTAGGGCCAGCACGGTGACCGTCGCCCAGCTGACCTGCCCTGGTTCGGTCGCGTCGATGATCGGCACCGCGTCGCCGGTCGACGCGCCGTAGACCACGGCCACCGCGACGACGACCCCCAGCCCCGACAGCGCCAGCACCAGCGCACCGAGCACCCCGACGAGCGCGCGAATAGCCAGGTATCCCGCGGCCCGCGCCCCCTTCGGCGCACCGTTCGACCGCACGCCGAGCAACCGGGTGAGGCGCCGGTGCTCGCCCTGGGCGATCCGGTCGGTGAGGCCCGCCGCGATCGGCGCGGCGAGCACACCGAGCAGGTCCAACGGCACAGTGAGCACGCCGAGCAGGTATCCCGTGACCGCGGCGGCGACGCGTGAGGATCGCGCCGGGGAGGTGCTCATCGCCCAATTCTCGCGTGTGCCTGCCGCTGCCGCACGCGCCGGACGACGAACACGGTCGCGGCTACGAGCACGGCGGCGATCACGGCCTTCTGCAGGATGCCCGCGTAGGTCTCGACGACGTGCCAGTTCTCGCCGAGAAAGAAGCCCGCGAACACGAAGACCGCGTTCCACACCAGGCTTCCCGCCGTGGTCAGCAGCGTGAAGCGGGTGAGGGGCATGCGTTCGACGCCCGCAGGGATCGAGATCAGGCTCCGGAAGATCGGGATCATCCGGCCGAAGAAGACCGCTTTGTCGCCGTGGCGGGCGAACCAGTCCTCGGTGCGGTCCAGGTCGGACAGTCGGACCAGGGGTAGCCGGTCGACGATGCGGCGCAGGCGGTCGCGGCCGAGTGCGGCGCCGAGGCCGTAGAGGGCGAGCGCGCCGACCACCGAGCCGAAGGTGGTCCACAGCAGCACCTCGGCCAGGCCGAATCGACCGCGACCGGCGGTGAAGCCGGCCAGTGGCAGGATCACCTCGCTGGGCAGCGGAGGGAAGAGATTCTCGAGTGCGATCGCGAGGCCGGCGCCGAAGCCTCCGAGCTGTTCCATCAGCTGTACCGCCCAGCCCGCGATGCCGGTCAGTTCGGTCGAATTCCCTGTCGTTTCCATGTTTTCGACGCTAGGTAGGCGGGGGTTCGCGATCAGTAGCGTCGACCACCCGGTCGGCGCGGTGCGACCACAGGTCGGGGGTGGGGTTTTCCGCACCCCGGTTGCGGGGCGCACACCATCGCCGCGGGCCGTACGCGTGCTTAGCGTCGAAAGGTATGCGACAGAAACTGTTTCGGGCCGCCGTGGTCATTGTGGGCACCGTGCTGACAGCCACGCTGGTGGCCGCTGTGGTCCTCGTGACGGCACGATGGCGAGTCGTCGGGGATACGGTGGAGGCCGCGGCGCGCTGGAGCGACACCGATGTGGTGTTGCGCGTCTCCGATGGCGAGCAGCGCCGCGAATGGCACCACGAAGGCAGCGCCGCCGGACAGGCGAGCGCGCCGGGACCGCACAGCAGGTTCCGGATCGGCAGTATCACGAAGACCTTCGTCGCCACCGTCGTGCTGCAACTCGTCGATGAGGGCAGGGTCGCACTGGACGGTGCGATCGCCGCGCAGCTACCCGAAACGGTTCCCGGCGGGGACCGGATCACGGTGCGGCAGTTGATGAATCACACCAGCGGGCTCTACGACTACATGAAAGAGCCGGGCATGTCGACGAACCGGTGGCGCGGCGACGACCGCTTCCGCACGCACGCGCCACGCGATCTACTCGCCACCGCCGTGCGCCACGACCCCTATTTCGCACCGGGCGCCCGCTTCCGGTACTCGAACACCAACTACATCGCACTCGGCCTGCTGATCGAGCACGTGACCGGGCACCGATACGGCGACGAGATCCGCGACCGCATCCTCATGCCACTGCGCTTGACCGCCACCACCGTGCCCGGTGACGACCCCCGCGTCCCCGCGCCCGCCCTCACCGCGCACCGTGACATCGACGGTGCGGGCCGGATGGACGTGACCGAGATGAACCCCTCACTGGACTGGGCCGCGGGCGAGATGATCTCCACCACAGCCGATCTCGACGCCTTCTTCACGGCACTGCTCGGTGGGCGTCTGATGAGCCCCGCCTCGCTGGACCGGATGCGGGAGACGGTTCCGATGGGCATGGGTTTCCACTACGGCCTCGGCCTGCAGCGTTTCGAACCACCGTGTGGCGCCGACCTGTGGGGACACGGCGGTGAACTGCTCGGTTACGTCTCCTACGCGTTCCGTTCGACCGACGGCCGGTCGCTGACGATGGTTCTCGGCTCGGCGGCTTCCTCGGACGCACTCTCGCTGTTCGCCACGGTCACCGCCACCTACTGCCTCGCGTGATCTCCGGCTGTGGTCGCCGACAACAAACGAGGCCGGGGCAGCATGTCGCTGCCCCGGCCCGTCGTGGCGTTCATCAACGCTGCAGGAAGGCGAACTCCTCCTGCAACTGAGCCGTCTTGTCGCACAGCGCCGTCACCGACGGTCCCGCGTTGAGAACCTCGCGTGACACCGCGGGCACGGCGGCGGCGAAGTTCGCCTCGGTGACCAGGGCGCGGATGGAGTCCGCTCCCCCGCCCTGCGCGCCGACGCCGGGCATCAGGATCGGGCCGTTGAGGGCCGACAGGTCGGGCGCCTCGGTGAGCGTCGCACCGACGACCACGCCGACGGAGCCGAAACCGGACCCGGCATTGCGCGCCGCGGCCTCGTCGACCATCGTCTGCGCGATGGTGCGCCCGTCGGCGGCGGTGATCCGTTGTAGTTGCGCCCCTTCGGGATTCGAGGTCGCCGAGAGCACGAACACCCCACGGTGATTGTCCTTCGCCAGGCTCAGAGCCGGGTCGAGGGAGCCGAACCCGAGGTACGGCGACACCGTCACAGCGTCCGAACCCAGCGGTCCGTCGCCGAGCCAGGCATGGGCGTAGGCATCCATGGTGGAGCCGATGTCGCCACGCTTGGCATCGGCCAGCACCAAGGTGCCCGAGGCCCGCAGCACCGAGATGGTGCGCTCCAGCACCGCGATGCCGCCGGAACCGTAGGTCTCGAAGAACGCGACCTGCGGCTTCACCAGGGCGACGCGACCGTCGAAGGCCTCGACACAGATCTCGGCGAAAGCCTCCAGCCCGTCGACGTCTTCGGTGAGCCCCCATGCCCGCAGCAGGGCGGGATGGGGGTCGATGCCGACGCACACGGGTCCGAACTGCCGCATGGCCTGCTGCAACCGGTGACCGAACGTCATGTCAGCCACGCAGCTTCGAGTGCAGTTCCTGCAGCGAGCGCACCCCGATGCCACCGTTGATGCCCGCCTCGATGCCCTGCACCGCCGCAGCCGCGCCCTGCACGGTGGTGATGCACGGGATGTTCGCGCCCACCGCGGCGGTGCGGATCTCGTAGCCGTCCACGCGAGGGCCCGAGTTGCCGTAGGGGGTGTTGAACACGATGTCGATCTCGCCGTCGCGGATCTGCTCCACGATCGAGGCCTCCGGCATGCCGGTGGCCGGATCGGTGGATTCCGGATCGGAGTGCTTGCGTGCCTGTTCGCAGGGAATGCCGTTGCGGCGCAGGGTTTCCGCGGTGCCCTCGGTGGCGAGGATGCGGAAGCCCAGGTCGTGCAGGCGCTTGATCGGGAACACCATGGCGCGCTTGTCGCGGTTGGCGATCGAGACGAACACGGTGCCCTCGGTCGGCAGCGAGCCGTAGGCGGCGGCCTGGCTCTTGGCGAAGGCGGTGCCGAAGTCGGCGTCGATGCCCATGACCTCACCGGTGGACTTCATCTCCGGCGAGAGCAGCGAGTCGATGCCGGAGCCGTCGGCGCGACGGAACCGGTGGAAGGGCAGCACGGCTTCCTTCACCGCGACCGGCGCGTCCAGCGGCACGTGGCCGCCGTCGCCCTCGGGCGGCAGCATGCCTTCCTTGCGCAGGTCGGCGATGGTGGCGCCGAGCATCACGCGCGCGCAGGCCTTGGCCAGCGGCACGGCGGTGGCCTTGGAGACGAACGGAACCGTCCGGCTCGCCCGGGGATTGGCTTCCAGGACGTAGAGCACGTCGTCCTTGAGGGCGTACTGCACATTGAGCAGGCCCTTGACGCCGATGCCCTTGGCCAGCGCGATGGTGGAGCGGCGCACGGCCTCGATGTCGCTGCGGCCCAAGGTGATCGGGGGCAGCGCGCAGGCGGAGTCACCGGAGTGGATACCGGCTTCCTCGATGTGTTCCATCACGCCGCCGAGGTAGACCTCGTCGCCGTCGCACAGCGCGTCGACGTCGATCTCGATGGCGTCTTCGAGGAAGCGGTCGACCAGCACCGGGTGATCGGGGTTCAGTTCGGTGGCACGGGAGATGTAGCCCTCGAGCGAGGTCTCGTCGTAGACGATCTCCATGCCGCGCCCGCCCAGCACGTAGGACGGGCGGACCAGCACCGGGTAGCCGATCTCGTTGGCGATCTTCTTGGCCTGCGCCACCGTGGTGGCGGTGCCGTACTTGGGCGCGGGCAGTCCGGCGGCGATCAGCACGTCACCGAATTCGCCACGGTCCTCGGCCAGGTCGATCGCGGCCGCGGAGGTACCGACCACCGGCACGCCGGCGTCGGTGAGCCGCTGCGCCAGACCCAGCGGGGTCTGGCCGCCGAGCTGCACGATCACACCGGCGACGGTGCCCGACTCGGCTTCGGCGTTGTACACCTCGAGGACGTCCTCGAAGGTGAGCGGCTCGAAGTAGAGGCGATCGGCGGTGTCGTAGTCGGTGGAGACGGTTTCGGGGTTGCAGTTGACCATCACGGTCTCGTACCCGGCGGCCGAGAGGGTCTGTGCCGCGTGCACACACGAGTAGTCGAACTCGATGCCCTGACCGATGCGGTTCGGGCCCGAACCCAGGATGATGACCTTCTCGCGCTCTCGCTGGGGCGCGACCTCGGACTCCGCACCGGGATCCAGCTCGTAGGTGCTGTAGTGGTACGGGGTCTTGGCCTCGAACTCCGCGGCGCAGGTGTCGACGGTCTTGTAGACCGGGCGCACCTGGAGGCGGTGACGCAGCGAGCGCACGCCCGCCTCGCCCGCCAGCTCGGGGCGCAGTGCCGCCAGCTGACGGTCCGACAGGCCGTAGTGCTTGGCGCGGCGCAGCAGATCCTCGTCGAGGACGGGCGCATCGAGGACTTCGGTCCGCAGCTCGACCAGGCCGAGCACCTCGGCGACGAACCACGGGTCGACACCGGAGGCCAGCGCGACCTCTTCGATGCTCGCGCCGTAGCGCAGCGCCCGCTCGACCTGGTAGATGCGGCCTTCGGTCGGCACGCGCAGGTCGGCGAGGATGGCTTCGATCGCCTCGCGTACCGACGCCGGATCGCTCGGATCCGCCGGGGCCCACTGGCCGTCGTCGGTGGTCCAGAAGCTGGCGGCCTTGGTCTCGAGCGAGCGCAGCACCTTGCCGAGGGCCTCGGAGAAGTTGCGGCCCATCGACATGGCCTCGCCCACCGACTTCATGGTGGTGGTCAGCGTGGCATCGGCGCCGGGGAACTTCTCGAACGCGAACCGCGGCGCCTTCACCACGACGTAGTCGAGGGTCGGCTCGAACGATGCCGGGGTCTCGCCGGTGATGTCGTTGACGATCTCGTCGAGGGTGTAGCCGATGGCCAGCTTGGCGGCGATCTTGGCGATCGGGAAGCCGGTGGCCTTCGACGCCAGCGCCGAGGAACGCGAGACGCGGGGGTTCATCTCGATGACGATCAGGCGACCGTCGGCCGGATCCACCGCGAACTGGATGTTGCAGCCGCCGGTGTCGACGCCGACCTCGCGCAGGATCGCGATGCCGAGATCGCGCATCTTCTGGTACTCGCGGTCGGTGAGGGTCATCGCGGGGGCCACGGTGACCGAGTCACCGGTGTGCACGCCCATCGGGTCGACGTTCTCGATCGAGCAGACGATGACCACATTGTCGTTGCGGTCGCGCATGAGCTCGAGTTCGAACTCCTTCCAACCGAGGATGGACTCCTCGATCAGGACGTTCGCGGTCGGCGAGGCGGACAGGCCGCCGCCGGCGATGCGGTCGAGGTCTTCCTCGTTGTAGGCCATGCCCGAGCCGAGCCCGCCCATGGTGAACGAGGGACGCACGACCACGGGGTAACCGAGGTCGGCGACGGTCTCGCGGACTTCGTCCATGGTGTAACAGACGGCGCTGCGGGCACTCTCGCCGCCGACCTTGGCGACGATGTCCTTGAACTTCTGCCGGTCCTCACCGCGCTGGATGGCGTCGAAGTCGGCGCCGATCAGCTCCACGTTGTACTTCTGCAGCACACCGTTCTCGTGCAGCGCGACGGCGGTGTTGAGCGCGGTCTGCCCACCGAGGGTGGCCAGGATGGCGTCGGGGCGTTCCTTCTCGATGACCTTCTCGACGAACTCCGGGGTGATCGGCTCGACGTAGGTGGCGTCGGCGAACTCCGGGTCGGTCATGATGGTCGCCGGGTTGGAGTTCACCAGCGAAACGCGCAGTCCCTCGGACCGCAGCACCCGGCACGCCTGGGTACCGGAGTAGTCGAATTCGCACGCCTGGCCGATCACGATCGGGCCAGAGCCGATCACCAGGATGTGCTTCAGATCCTCGCGGCGAGGCATCAGGCTCCTTCCATGAGACCGGCGAAACGGTCGAACAGGTATGCGGCGTCGTGCGGGCCTGCGGCGGCCTCGGGGTGGTACTGCACCGAGAAGGCGCGGCCGTCGATCAGCCGGACCCCTTCGACGGTGCCGTCGTTGGCGCAGATGTGGGAGACCTCGGCCTTGCCGAACGGGGTGTCGAACACCTCGCCGCGCTCGCCTTCGAGAGCGAAGCCGTGGTTCTGGGCGGTGATGGACACGCGGCCCGTGCCCTCTTCGATCACCGGGATGTTGATGCCGCGGTGGCCGAACTTCATCTTGTAGGTGCTGCGACCCAGTGCCCGGCCCAGGATCTGGTTGCCGAAGCAGATGCCGAACAGCGGGATTCCGCGCTCGAGCACGCCCTGGGTGAGCGCGATGGCGCCGGTCTGGGTGGCCGGGTCGCCGGGGCCGTTCGACAGGAACACGCCGTTGGGGTTGAGCGCGAGGATGTCGTCGAGGGAGGTGTTCGACGGCACCACGTGGGTGCGCACGCCGCGCTCGGCGAACATGCGCGGAGTGTTGGTCTTGATGCCCAGGTCGACCGCGACGACGGTGAACTTGTGATCGCCAATCGGTTCGATCGTGTACATCGCGTCGGTGCTGACCTCTTCGGCGAGGTCGGCGCCCAGCATCGAGGCCTGTCCGTTGACCCGCGCGAGGAGTTCCTCGTCGGTGGCCAGCGCGGCGCCGGAGAAGATGCCGGCCTTCATCGAACCGCGGCTGCGCAGGTGGCGGACCACCGCGCGGGTGTCGATGCCCGCGATGCCGACCACGTCCTGGCGGTCGAGCTCGTCGGTCAGCGTGCCGGTGGCGCGCCAGTTGGAGGAGACCCGCGAGGGGTCGCGCACGGCGTAGCCGGCGACCCAGATCCTGGCGGACTCGTCGTCCTCGTCGTTCCAGCCGGTGTTGCCGATCTGCGGGGCCGTGGCCACCACGATCTGGCGGGCGTAGCTGGGGTCGGTCAGGGTTTCCTGGTACCCGGTCATCGCCGTGCAGAACACGGCCTCACCAAGTGTCTGGCCCTGTGCGCCGAAGGCGGTACCGCGGAATACGCGGCCGTCCTCGAGCACCAAGGCTGCCTTCACTGTGCTCATTCATCGTCTCCCGTCGTCACCCTGGTATCCGCAGTCCATGCCGGGTACACCGTCTTGTCGTCGCCCCGGAATCCGGTATCTATCTCGGTTCCGGTCGGCAGTGTCCAGCGAATTACCAGCACACCATTTTCGGTCATCACCTTGCCCGCGTGTCCGCGCTCGGTACGCACGGCTGTCACCGATTCCTGCGGAATCCAGATCACCGTGGCGCCGTCGCGTTCGAGCAGAATTCCGCGTTCGAACCGCGTCAGTTCGGCGGTCGCCCGGAATCCCAGGTCACCGACCGCGATCCGGTCCTGCCAGCTGGGCGCGATGGTGCTGCCCAGGTACATCCCGGTGGTCGGTTCCAGTAGTTGTGCGCCCAGTTCGGCCGGCACCGTCGGCAGTTCGCCGATGCGTGCCTGCTGCCGCGTGGCCTTCTTCTGCCATGCCCGGTACATCAGCCACAGGCACACCACGAAAAATGCCAGCAGTCCGACTACCCACAGCGTTCTTTCCACGTCCTGGCCTCCCTAGATCCCGACCGCCTTGCCCTCGCGGGCAGTTACCCGGCCGCGCAGCACGGTGGCTGTGACCTCGGCCGGGAACGTCATGTCCTCGAACGGTGTGTTGTTCGAGATACTCGCCAGCTCGGCGCCGCGCACCGTCCACTCGGCGTCGGGGTCGATCAGCGTGAGGTTCGCGGGCTCGCCGACCGCGATCGGGCGACCGTGGTCGTCGAGGCCGACGATCGCGGCGGGCTTCTCGCTCATCACCTTCGCGACGCCGCGCCAGTCGAGCAGGCCGGGCTCGACCATCGTCTGCACGATGATCGACAGCGCCGTCTCGAGGCCGAGCATGCCGGGGCGGGCAGCCGCGAATTCGCAGCACTTGTCCTGCTCGGCGTGCGGAGCGTGGTCGGTGGCGACGCAGTCGATGACGCCGTCGGCCAGTGCCTGGCGCAGGGCTGCCACGTCGGTGGACTCGCGCAGGGGCGGGTTCACCTTGTTGACCGCGTCGTAGGTTTCCAGTCGCGAGTCGTCGAGGAGCAGGTGGTGCGGGGTGACCTCGGCGGTGATCGAGATGCCCTGGGACTTGGCCCATTTCACCAGTTCGACGGTGCCCGCGGTCGAGGCGTGGCAGATGTGCACCCGGGCGTTCGCGTCGCGGGCCAGCAGTGCGTCACGCGCGACGATCGACTCCTCGGCGGCGCGCGGCCAGCCGTGCAGTCCGAGGCGCGCGGCGTTGGGGCCTTCGTGGGCGATGGCATTCTTGGTCAGGCGCGGTTCCTCGGCGTGCTGGGCGATGAGCACGCCCAGGGAGTTCGCGTATTCGAGGGCGCGGCGCATGATCAGCGGGTCGTCGACGCAGTGGCCGTCGTCGGAGAACATCCTGACCTGGCCGATACCGGCGGCCATGGTGCCCATCTCGGCAAGCTGCTTACCCTGCAGGCCGACCGTCACGGCACCGACCGGGAACACGTCCACGAGGCCGACTTCCTGGCCGCGACGCCACACGTGGTCGGTGATGACCACCGAGTCGGCGACCGGGCTGGTGTTGGCCATCGCGAACACCGCGGTGTAGCCGCCCAGTGCGGCGGCGGCGGAACCGGTTTCGATGGTTTCGGTGTCTTCGCGGCCGGGTTCGCGCAGGTGCGTGTGCAGGTCGACGAAGCCGGGCAGCAGGATCTGGCCGTTGCCCTCGATCACCTCGGCGTCGTCGGACGCGGTGAGGCCGGTGCCGATGTCGGCGATGACGGTGCCGCGCACCAGGACGTCGACGGGGTCGCCTTCGCCGTAGGGCTTGACGTTCTTGATCAGCAGCTCACTCATACCGTTTCCTCCTGGCCGACGAGCAGCCGGAACAACACGGCCATCCGCATATGCACACCGTTCGAGACCTGCTGCAGCACAGCCGATTTCGGCGAATCCGCGACCGCAGAGGCGATTTCCATACCGCGCAGCATCGGGCCAGGGTGCAGGACGACGGCGTCGTCGCCGAGCAGCGCGAGCCTGCGCTCGGACAGTCCGTAGTTGATCGAATATTCGCGGGCCGACGGGAAGAACCCGCCGTTCATCCGCTCCGCCTGCACGCGCAACATCATCACCGCGTCGGCACCGGGCAATTCGGCGTCGAGCGAGCTCGAGACCCGGCAGGGCCAGGCATCCACGCCGACGGGCAGCAGGGTGCGCGGCGCGACCAGCACCACTTCGGCGCCGAGCGTGTCGAGCAGGGAGACATTGGAGCGGGCGACCCGGCTGTGCAGGATGTCGCCGACCAGCACGATCCGCTTGCCCTCGATGTCACCGAGGCGCTGACGCAGGGTGAGTGCGTCGAGCAGGGCCTGGGTGGGGTGCTGGTGGGTGCCGTCGCCGGCGTTGATGATCGACGGGGCGACGCGGTTCTCCTCGCGCGCCCACTGCTCCATCCAGCGCGCGATCTGGTGCGCGGCGCCCGAGGCCGGGTGGCGCACGATCAGCGCGTCGGCGCCCGCCGCGTGCAGGGTGAGCGCGGTGTCGCGCAGCGATTCGCCTTTGGAGACAGAAGAACTCGACGCGCTGACATTGATCACGTCGGCGCTCATCCACTTGCCCGCGACCTCGAAGGACACCCGGGTGCGCGTGGAGTTCTCGTAGAACACCGTCATCACGGTGCGGCCCCGCAGGGTGGGCAGCTTCTTCACCTCGCGGCCGAGCAGGGCCTGTTCGAAGCGCTCGGCTTCGTCGAGGAGTTCGGTGGCGGTGCCGCGATCCAGGTCGGCGACCGTCAGCAAATGCTTCACTCTTGACCTTCCTGATGCAGATACACGCCGTCACGGCCGTCGTGCTCGACCATCAGCACCGAGATGTCCTCGGCGCGGGAGGTCGGCACGTTCTTGCCCACATAGTCGGCGCGGATCGGCAGCTCGCGGTGGCCGCGGTCGATGAGGACCGCCAACTGCACCGCGCGGGGGCGGCCCAGGTCGCGCAGCCCGTCGAGGGCGGAGCGGACCGTCCGGCCCGAGAACAGCACGTCGTCGACTAGGACGACCAGGGAGTTCTCGATGCCGCCGTCGGGTACCGAGGTGCGTTCGAGCGGGCGATGCGGGCGAGAGCGCAGGTCGTCGCGGTACAGGGTGATGTCGAGGGAGCCGAGCGCGGGGCGCACACCGGAGAATTCCTCGATCTTGTCCGCCAGCCGATTCGCCAGAGTGGTGCCGCGGGTGGGGATTCCCATGAGAACCACCCGCGGTGCGTCGGCGTCGCCGGAATCCAGGGCGGTCTTCTCGATGATCTGGTGCGCGATACGCGCTACGGTCCTGGTCACGTCCGATGGCGACAACAACTCGCGACCGGCTGCGACCCACTCCGGGGTGTGCCGCTGCGATGTTTCGCTCATCTGTCCACCTCGCTGGCGCTCGGGGGACAGATGCGCGATGCGCGCTGCGTTGTTGGTTCGCTTGCACGCTCGCTCACGCCGGTTCCGGCCACCCGTTCGGGCACAGCCATGCCGACCTCCTTCCCCGCCTCACCGGACGGTCCGTTAAAGGATGCCTAACTCGCCCGTCAGCCTATCAGCGCCGCGGGATGCCTTTGACCAGGTAGGCCCACCTGTGAGCGCGACCACGAACCGCCGACTGGGGACCGCTGCCGTGGCGGTGATCACAGGCGCGCCGAAAGTGCAGCGAGCGCACATATTTCACCGCCACGGAGCCAGGCGACGACCACCCGGCGCGAACCGGTCCGTGATCGCATTCACGTCGTCGGAACGACCTCGATAACTGGGGTCGTCCCCGCACGACATGGTTCAGGTTCGGTCACACTCGCTCGGCGAGCACCACGCCGACCTCCGGGTCGTTCACCGCCACGTCTCGACCGAGGGGAACGATCATGTCGTCCCAGGCGCGGAACCGGGTGCGCCAGCCATGTTCGACCAGCCACTGTTCCCCCGGACGCCCGGCATCCGGAGGTATCGGCGCATCGCTGTCGCCCGCGACGAGTCGACGCAGTTCGGCATAGGGCGGGGCGTCGGGATCGACGGCGAAGCGGCTGAGCCCGAATCGGCTCCCAGGGGCGGACAGGGCCGTCAGCGTTGCCACCACACGGAGGTGGTCCTCGGGAGGGAGGTATGGGAGCGCGCCCTCGTCGATCCAGTGCGTCGGCCGGTCAGACCGAAACCCCTGCTCCCGCAACGGGTCGGCCCAGTCTGTTCGCAGGTCGATCGGCAGGACGTGCCGGTGCGCCGTCGGTGTGGCGTCCGCGGCGCGCAGCACCGGTTCTTTGAAGGCGAACAGCTCCGGCAGATCGAGTTCGTAGACGGTGGCGTCGGCAGGCAGACCCATCCGATAGGCCCGGGTATCCAGTCCGGCGCCGAGCAGGACGATCTGGCGACATCCGGCGGCGACCGCCTCGGCCACCCGGTCGTCGACCAACCGAACGCCGACGGATCGGCCCGCGAAGAACTGTTCGGCCAACGCCTCGACTCGCTCCCACCGCGCCGCGCCGCCCTCGGTGCGGGCGAAGTCGCGGCGCGCGGCATCGACGAACGCCGTGGCGAGGGGGTCGTCGTAGAGCCGATCCGGCCTGCGCGACTCCTGCTCACGGATCACCGCGACCCCGATCGCTGTCAGTGCCACCCCGGCGGTGGGCGCGTTCACCTGTGTCATCGTGATCCTCCTAGAAACTAACTTGCCGACCGGCTAGTGATCTCGGTCATGATCCGACGGTAGGCTTGTCCTAGCCGGTCGTCAAGCAAAGGAAAGCCCCGTGGACGGACGTCGTAGCGACACCAAGGAACGCATTCGCACGGTGGCGATGGAACTGTTCTCCGAGCGCGGCTACGAGAAGACGTCGCTACGCGAGATCGCCGAGCGACTCGGCGTCACCAAAGCCGCGCTGTACTACCACTTCCGGACCAAGGAAGACATCGTTGTCAGCCTGTCCGACGATCTGCGTCGCGGCATCGACGACATCGTCACCTGGGCCGAACAGTCCCAGCCCGGGCACGAGCGCGCCGAGCAGATCCTGCGCCGCTACAGCGCGCTCCTGCACAGTCTCGGCCGTGACATGGTGCGGTTCTGGCACGAGAACCAGCCCGCGTTCCGTGACCTGGGTTTCGGTGCGGGGCTGCGCTACCAATTCCGCGTCCTCGCCGATCTCATGACCGGCCCCGACGCCGCCCCGCTCGACGTCTATCACGCCCGGCAAGCGCTGCTCGCGATCAGCTGGAGCGTGTCGATGATGGACGATCTCGAGCTGACCGACGATCAGATGCACACCGCCGCAACGGATATAGCGATCGACATCCTCGCCCGGATCACCTAGCCGGGCGCCGGAAATGCGTTGCCACGGCGTCGTGGGGTCCGCCATCATCGGTCATGACCATCGGCAGCAGCGCCCATCCCGGGTCGACGCCCCCGGAGCGGATCGATCTGGGCGATCTCCTGGTGCGCCGTTGGCGCCGCACTGACCTGACTCGCCAGTTCGCCGCGTTGAGCGCCTCACACACCCACCTGCGGCCGTGGATGTCGTGGGCCGAGCAACCACCCACGCTCGCCGGACAACGCCGATCCCTCCAGACCTCGGCCGCGCACTGGCCTACGCCCGACGGCGGCTACCTGTACGGAATCTTCACCGCGCGGGGCGAGGTGGCGGGCGGCATCGGACTCCACGACAGGGTCGACCCCGCCGCCTTGGAGATCGGTTACTGGTGCCATGTCGCCCACACCGGCCGGGGCATCATCACCCGGGCCGTCCACGCCCTGACCGCCGCCGCGCTCGCCCTCCCCCACATCGTTCGGGTCGAAATCCATTGCGACGCGGCCAATGTCCGTAGCGCGGCTGTTCCACAGCGGCTCGGATACGACCTGGTCAGCACTGCCCCGCGCCCGCGGACGGCGCCCGCCGACTCCGGCATCGGAATGGTCTGGGCGACAACGGCGCGGGCCGGAGTCGCGGCGAATGGGGGCCGAGAAGGTCGCTTGTCGCCCGATGACCCACCGACTAGACTGTGACGCGCACCACATCGCGACGGCTGTTCGGTGCCGCCGCCCAGGGCAATCGTGATTCGATCGGAGCGCCGGGTCACGGTGTTCGACCGCGACCCGCCGCCCCTCGGGCCGGGACCGAAGTCACTCCAACCTCGCTCGACCGTGTAAGGAGATGACCGCCATGACGGTTGCCGTCGAACTCGAATTCACCGGCTCGACTCTCGAACAGTACGACCAGGCCCTCGCGAAGATGGGCTTCGAGCACGGCGGCTCCGGCGGTCCAGGACTCCTGTTCCATCTGGCCAGGAAGACCGACACCGGATTCCACGTCACCGACGTCTGGGAATCCGCCGAGCAATTCCAGAGCTTCGCCGAATCCACCCTCGGCCCCGTCGGCATGGAAGTGGGCATGCCCAATCAGCCCACCATCGAAGTCCACGAAATCTACAACTACCTCGCCCAGGGCAACTGACTCACGGCACCGCCGATCACTCGCCGAACCATCACGACAATTTCGAACACAACAACGCCGGCCCCTCGGCGTCTAACCATTCGCCACCGGTCCACGAGTCCACATCGTGCCAAGCGAATTCTTCGGGCATCGACCGAGGACGCACGAACAGGTGCTGATGAATGTGCGCGACGGACCGACCGGCGATCATCGAGAACACATGTCGCGGTGCGAGTTCCGCGTCGAGGGCTCGCGCACCACACCGCGCGTGCCGGCGCCTGCGCCTCCTCCCACTCCAGGTGCGCGAGATTGCCGACATGGCGGCGGGGCTCGACGAACAAGTAGCCCGGCACAACCCCCGCGCCCGCACCGAGGACACGGTGGATGACGACTACTACTGATGATCAGGGCGTGTGGGCGCGGAGTGCTCGGGCGAACCAGGTGAAGATCGGGGCCAGGTCGGGTTGTTCGCGCCAGGCGTTCACGGTGGCGAGTAGGCGCCAATAGCGTTGTACGCGTGCGTCGTCGGCTACTTCGAGGCGTTCCAGAATCCACGCGCGGAGGGCGTTGTCGTCGGGGCGGTCGAAGGTCGTGGCGTAGCGGGTGGTCAGGGCGTCGACGATGGGGGTCGCGGCGGGAGGTTCCGGGGAGACACCTGTGGCGATGGCGTCGGCGACGAGGGTGCGGACGGCTTCGGTGAGGTCGTGGTGCAGGCCGGTGGTGTCGCCTGCGGCGCGTTCACGGGCCTGGTAGTCGGCCATGCGGCGGACGGCGTCACGGAAGTCGTTGTCCTGCACCAATTCTGCCAGTTCCATCCAGGCTGCTAACTGGTCGGGGGTCGGGTCGTCGGGGAGGTCGGGCACGCTCGCGCGGACCAGTTCCACCATGGCGGGGTTGGCGGCGTAGCGGCCGAAGGTGTCGTCGACGAAATCCTCGATGAGGCGATGCCTTTCGGCGGCGGACAGGGCGGCGAGTCGGTGCATGAGTCCCATCTCTCGTTGATCGGATTTCCGGGCGGCCACCGCACGCAACACGGCCCGGCGCACACGCAGGGCCCTGATCTCGACGTCGAGCGCGTCCGCGTGCGTGGCGGCGATCGCTGCCATCGACGTTTCGCGATCGAGTACCTCGCGCACAGTGGTCAAGTCCATGCCGAGCGCACGCAAGGTGCGGACGAGCTCCAGCTGTGCGATCGCGGCGGTGCCGTAGAGGCGGTGGCCTGCCGGGCTGAGCCTGGTCGGCGCCACGATGCCACGGTCGGCGTAGAAGCGGATGGCCTTGACCGTGAGCGCGGTGCGCGCGGCCGCCTCCCCGATCGTGCAGAGCATGTCGTCGTCCATGGATCTCAGCGTGCCGCCTCCCTTCAGGGGAGATGCAACCCCTGTGCCGCTCACACTGGAATACCGGCTAGTTGATCCTCGTGCCTGATCGGGGCGACCGGTCACAGTGGCGCGGGCGGTTCCGGCGCGGTCTGACGGGTGGGCAGCGCGCTGATCGTCAGGGCCAGCATGACCAGGGCGATGCCCGCGAGTTCGAGCATCGTGGGCCGTTGCGCGAGGGCGATCGCGCCGACGACGGTCGCGGTCGCCGGGAGCAACGCGAGCAGCAAGGCGAAACGCGCGCGGCCTACGGCGGTCAGCACCACCTGGTCCAGCGCGTACGGCACCGCGCTCGACAGCACGCCGACACCGAGACCGAGCAGCCAGGTCCGCGGGTCGGCGAACACCGCGGCATCGATCGCCAGCTGCGGGATCAGCACGAACGGTGCCAGCAGCACGGCGGCGGCCGCCATGCCGACAGCGAGGGAATCCTGGCCGTCGCCGGTGTCGGCGACGCGCTTGCCGACCAGGATGTAGGCCGCCCACAGAACGGCCGAGGCGAGCGCGAAACCCACACCGACCAGCTCGACACCGAGTTGCACGCCGGCCAGCAACACCACCCCGATCGCCACCAGCGCCACGGCGAGCAGGTCGCGAGCCCGTCGCGAGCCCAGTGTGGCAACAGCGACCGGACCGAGGAATTCGATGGCAACGGCGGTACCGAGCGGGATGCGCGCGATGGCCTCGTAGAACACGATGTTCATCGACACGGTGACGATCCCGAAGCCCGTCGCCGTCACGACGCCCCGCCGCGTCCAGCGGGTCCGCCACGGACGTCGCCATGCCAGCAACGCCACTCCCGCCGCGGCGGCGCGCAACCAGGCGACCGTGGCCGGTTCGGTGGTGTCGAAGAGGAATACGCCGAGTGCCGCGCCCACATATTGCGAGGTCGCCGCGACGATGAACACCATCGGCACCGACCAGCCTGGCAACACGCGCGTCGCCGACCGTTCGGTGGTCGAGATCGAATTCATCCCAGGAGTAATCCACAGACGGACACGGATTTCAACGCGGTGACATTGCGTCACGTGGCGGTCACGTGAGTGGGACCCCGCTGTCGGAAACTCAGCGCCGGAAGCCGAACGCTTCCCGGTGTTCGCGCGATTCCTGGACGCCGAACCACATGGTCAGCGCCGCACGCAGATCAGCGGCGGCGGTGTCCGATGGTTCGCCGATCGTCCCTGCCCAGGCGATATGACCGTCGGGGCGGATCAGCAGAGCGTCGGCCGGGCGATCGAGGGTCTTGCCCGAGTGGATCTCGACGCGCGGCGCCCACTCTCCGACGACCTCGCGCAGGTCGGCACGGTCGGCCAGGTCGAGGAAGATCGGTCGCGCGGCGTGCATGAGTTCGGCGACGCCGGTGGTGCCCTGATCGGTGTGCAGGATCAGATCGGGTGCGAAAGTGCCGGTGAGCGAATGGGTTCCGCTGATCTCGTAGCGCAGATCGGTACCGGCGACGAGGGCTCCCATGCGGCGCAACGCGGGTTCGTCGGACAGGAGTTCCTGGAATACCGCTCGCAGTGCCTCGGCGGCGGGGTCCTGGCCCTGGCGAAGGGCGGCCTGGGCGCGGGTCTGCAGCAGTGCGCGGCCACCGGCGAAGTGGCGTTCGGAGTGGTAGGTGTCGAGCAGGTCTGCCGGTGCCCAACCTCGGAGATCGGCGGCCAGCTTCCAGGCCAGGTTCACCGAATCGGTCATGCCGAGGTTCATCGCGGCACCGGTGGCGGGCAGCAGATGCGCCGCGTCACCGGCCAGGAAAACCCTGCCCACCCGGTAGTTTTCGGCCTGCCGGTCCTGGAATTGGTAGCGCGACAAGCGAGTCGGCGCGCCCAGCGGAACCTCCGCGCCCAGCACGCGTCGCACGCTGTCGCCGAGTTCGGCCATGGACAGCGGTTCGTCGTTGTCGTATTCGGCATCGTCGTTCTCGGTGGTCTGGAAGAACATCACCCGGTCCTCGGCACTGACCCGGCCGAGCGCGAACACTCCGTTGTCGGTGTGAGTGAATCCCGGATCGATCCGGCCGAATCCGGGCACCTCGATCCCGCCGTCGTCGAGCACGGTCACCGACTCGTGCACCGCGACCACCGCCAACCGGTTGACCTCCGGATAGGTGCTGCCGGGAAAGCCGATCCCCGCCAATTCGCGGATCCGGCTGCGGCCACCGTCGCAGCCGACCAGGTAGCGGGCACGCACCCGGTAGCGCCCGTCCGGGCCGTTCACCTCCGCGATCACCGCGTCGTCGACCTGGGTCACCGCGAGCACCTCGTGTCCGCGCCGGATCTCGGCGCCGAGGTCGACGGCGTCCTCGGCCAGCAGTTCCTCGACCCGTGCCTGCGGCATCGCCATGGCGTGCATCGGCGTTTCGTCGAGCCCGGTGAAGTCCAGGTACACCCCGCCGAAGGGGAAGATCGGCTTCGGACTCGGGTCACCGCTGCCCGCGATCATCCGATCGAGCAGTCCCCGATATCGCAGCACATCCAGAATCCGCCCACCGAGACCACTGGCCTTCTGCGCGGTGCCCGGCTGTTCCCGACGCTCGAGCACCAACGGCCGCACCCCCGCCCGACCCAGTTCCCCCGCCAGCATCATTCCGGCAGGTCCAGCGCCGACAACGATCACGTCGGTGGTCATCTCTTGCATCTTCGTCACTCCCGAATGTGGCTGGTCCCTGCGTTGCCCAGCGATTCTGCAGCACCACCGGGGCCTTGCCGCAAGCCCCCGGGTGAGCTATAAGTTAGAAGGGGCAACGAGTGAGCACACCTCGGAAGAGGCCCGATATCGGTCAGTGGGTACCGGTCAGCGCCATACCCGCCCCGACTCCGATGATCATCAGTCCGCCTGTGCTGCCGACAGTTTCGAGGCGACGCGGAGAACGCGCGAACCACGACCGCGCCGTCGCCGCGAGCAGTGCCCAGCAACCATCCGACAGCGCCTGGATCGTCAGGAAGATCGCGCCCAGGATCAGCAGTTGCGCGGGCAGTGCACCCTGGGCTGGTACCGCGAACTGCGGAAGGACCGCGCCGAAGAAGACGATCGTCTTGGGGTTGGTGGCACCGACGATGAATCCCTGGCCGAGCACCCGACTTCCACCGACGCTCGGGGCATTCGAGTGCAAGGCCGCCGCCAGCTCCTTGCGCCGCCGGATCGTCGCGACGCCCAGATAGATCAGGTATCCGGCTCCGACAATCTTCACGATCAGGAACAACGTCGCCGAGGCCATCAAGACCGCACCGAGGCCCACCGACACCGCGACCAACGGCACGAACGATCCGGCGACGGCCCCCGCGACCGACAGCACAGCGGACCGGCGCCCCAGCGTCAATGCCCGGCCGATCGCGAACAGCACGTTCGGGCCGGGAATCACGATGATGATCAGGGAGGCGACGGCGAAGGCCGCGGCATGTGACAGCGGAACCATCTGTCGCAGCGTAGCGGCGACCGGCGGACTTCGTGTGACAGTGCCGCTTCCGCGGTAACCGCGAACAACGCGCTCAGGGAACGCGCAGAACCGAACGAACCAGTTCCTCGATCGCCGAGCGCAATCGGTCGACTTCTCCTGCTCTGGCCATGTGCTGAGCTAGTTCCCCGCCGACAGTCGACAACAACAGTGCGCCCACGGTGTCGGCGTCGATATCGGGCCGGACCTCACGTAGGAGCGTGCCGATGTGCTGAGCCCAGAACGTATGGAATTCGGCGCTGCGCGGATGCGGCGGCATCGCCTGATAGGCCGCGATCAACTCCACGTCGTCGGTGACCAGACTCGTCATGGCGTCGAAGAAGGCCAGTAGCCGATCGGTCGCCGCCGCGCCGGGTCCCAGGGGTGGCGGGCCGCTCGAGACCGCCGCCATCAGCGCGACAGCGCCCTCGGCGACGAGCTCGTAGAGCAGGCCCGCGCGGCTGCCGAACCGGTGGAAGATGGTGCCCTTCCCGACGCCCGCCGCCGCCGCCACGCGGTCCATCGTCACCCCGGCCGCGCCGTGTTCGGCCAGCAGCGTGGCGGTGGCATCGAGGATCGCTCGACGGTTGCGCGCCGCGTCGGCGCGTTCGGTGGGACGTCGGTCGGTCATCGCACCCGCTTTCTCGGCACCCGCCGATCGTTGACAAGTTGACCGCCGGTCCATATCGTTCGAGATATCTGGACCGGCAGTCAACTTATGGAGTTCTGATGCAGGCAATCGTAATGACAGAGACCGGCGCACCCGAGGTCCTGGTCGCGCGTGAGGTCGGCGAACCTCGTCCGGGCGACGGGCAGGTCGTCGTCCGGACGGAGGTGGTGCCGGTGCTGTACCCGGAGACCAAGGTCCGGGCCGGCGCGTTCCCCTTTCCCGCACCACTGCCCGAGGTCTTCGGATTCCAGGCGGCGGGCACTGTGGTCGATCTGGGCGCGGGCGTAGATCGAGGATTGCTCGGCGCGCGGGTGGTCGCGTCGACCAGCGGGTTCGGATCCTATGCCGAACTCGTTGTCGCCGAAGCCGATTCGGTGACGGTGATTCCGGAGGGTCTGACCACCGAGCACGCCGCCGCGATCCTGATGTCAGGGTCGGTGGCGCTGGCCCTGATGCAGACCGCGGCGGTCGCCGCAGGCGAGACCGTGCTGATCGAAGCAGCGGCGACCGGCGTCGGCGGCCGTCTCGCCCAGCTGTGCGCCGCCGCGGGCGTGCGCGTCATCGGCACCGCGGGCGGGGAACAGAAAGCCCGCCTCGCCCGCGACAACGGTGCGCACGAAGTGCTCGACCACACCGCGCCCGACTGGGCGGACAAGCTGGCCGACCTGCTCGCGGGCGGCACGGTCGACGTCGTATTCGATTCCATCGGAGGCGATTCACTCATCCCACTGCTCGACCGGATCACGCCACTGCGCGGCCGGATTCTCAGCTACGGCTGGCTCGACGGCGCACCCGCACAGCTGGGCGTCACCGATCTGATCCTGCGCGGGCTCACGCTCACCGGCTGCGCGGGCAGCGCATGGCTCGGCGAAGTCGCCCGGCAGCGGTCGGCGGCGCTCACGGCTACGGCACAGGGACTACTGACACCCGCGGTACATTCGGTCCTCCCCCTCGCCGGTGCCGCGGACGCGCACCGAATGCTCGAGGACCGGGCCGCCTTCGGCACCGTTCTGTTGCGGCCGTGACGATCCCGGCGGCTCGGATCACCACCTTCACGTGACCGGATTCCTCGAGTGTCCTGCCAACGGCACACAACGATTCGAGATCGACGGTGCGGATCTCGCGGCCGAATTCCTCGAAGCGCAAGGTGTCCGCGATGAGCGCGGCGACATCGTCCGGGACGCCGTCGCCGCGCACACGACCGGCCTCAGCGACTCACCGGTGTACCGACGACGACCCGCCGCCATCTGGATCGCGGTCACCGGCCAGGACTGAGCCGGTAGTCCGTGCGGAACGGTTGCCGATCATAGGTCGCCGGCTTCAGGCGACACCGAACGGATTGTCGATGACGTAGCGCCAGAAGCCGTCGGCGTCGCGACGGGCGACGTCCGTGGCGGTTCCCGATACGTGGACCGGCTCGCCGTCCGGGCCGGTGCCGTCGATCTCCCAGTCGACGATGAGCAACGCGATATCTCCCGCGACGTACGTGTGGCGCGGGCTTACTCGGATAGGCAGGCCCAGGGCGAGGAACTCGGCATTGGCCGCGCGCAACGCGGGCCCGGTGACCTCGCTGCCCGGTTCCGGCACGAATACGGCGTCGTCGGTGTACACCTCGGCGAGCGAGTCCGAGTCGAAGGTGTTGAAGCGGGCCGCGAACACCGCGGGATGTTGCCTCGGGTCGACAGTGAGGGCGACAGTGGGGTTGTGACGAGAACTGGTATGGGTCATAGCGACAGCCAACTCGGCCCGCGCGTAGGCAACCAAACGGTGACCGACGCGGGCTGGGACGACGAGCTCGTGCCCGACGACCGCGGGCGAACCCGCGCGCCGGAACCTGACTGCCCCGTCGAGGTCACCCTGGCCGCCATCTCCGGCCGCTGGACAACTCTGGTTCTGCGCGAACTCATGAGTGGGCCGCTCTCGTTCGGCGAGTTACGGGACCGGCTGCCGTCGCTCAGCGCCAAAGTGCTGACCGACCGTCTCCGCGACCTCGAAGCACGCGCACTGGTCGAGCGACGGACGCACCGCGGCTTCCCCGTGCGCACGAGTTACGCCCTCACCGATCGCGGCCGGGCGCTGCGGCCACTTCTCCTCGAGCTCTATCGGACCGGCGACACCTTGGCAGCCTTGCGTCCGCAAGACTCCTGATCGAACACCATCTATCGAACATACATTCGAACACGTTGTAGACTGTCGCTCATGTCGCTGCCCCTGCAAGGTTCACTGTTCGACGGTGATGCGATTGCCCTGGGTTCGATCGAGGCGATCCGGCGCACCCAGCTCGATGCCACGAGCTGGGTCGATGTGATACCCGGCTGGCTCAGCGGCGCGAGTCAGCTGTTCGATCGGTTGGCCGAGCGGGTGCCGTGGCATGCCGAACGCAGGCCGATGTACGAC
Organism: Nocardia salmonicida NBRC 13393; assembly: GCF_001613085.1. Taxonomy (GTDB): domain Bacteria; phylum Actinomycetota; class Actinomycetes; order Mycobacteriales; family Mycobacteriaceae; genus Nocardia; species Nocardia salmonicida. The sequence goes on along the minus strand of NZ_BDBR01000008.1, from coordinate 48,272 downwards.
CGGGTGGTCGACGTGCCGCGGCTGGTGTCGTTCTTCGGGGAGAACGATCCGCTGCCCGATCACATTCTGGTCGATGCGCGGGCGGCGCTCTCCGCGCACTACGCGGCCGAGCTCGGTGAACCGTTCCTGACGGCCGGGCTGTGCTTCTATCGCGACGGCCGCGACAGCGTCGCCTGGCACGGGGACACGATCGGCCGCGGCGCCACCCACGACACGATGGTCGCGATCGTGTCGGTCGGGGCGCCGCGCTCGCTGCTGCTGCGGCCGCGCGGTGGCGGTGCGAGTGTGCGGTTCACGGCGGGACATGGGGACCTGTTGGTGATGGGTGGCGCGTGTCAGCGCGCCTGGGAGCACGCGGTTCCCAAGACCGCGCGCCCCGTCGGACCCCGCATCAGCATCCAGTTCCGCCCGCGCGGCGTCCGGTGAACACCGACCCCCCGACAGCCGCTACGCGGTGGTCGGCAGGCCACCGTCTCGGGGGTCGGCGAGGGCTCGCGCCGCCACGGTGGGGGCGTAGCTCGCCAGCGCGCGGACGAGGTCCCGGATGCCTTCGCGAGTGGATGCCGACAGGCTCGCATGGCGTGCCACATCGAGCTCGTTGACAATCGTCAGCTCCGCGAAATCGCGCAGATCCGCCCCTTCGATCGCCCTCGACTCACCGGTGAACCGGTCGATCACGGTCAACGGTCGCTGCCCGAGGTCTCGGTATGTCCGCTCACGATCGCAGGCGCCGTAGAGGTACACCAGCGCCTCCGCATCGGCCCCGATGACGGCGCGCAGACGCCCGCGATCCTCGGTGGGAAGCAGGGCATGCGCGAAACCGTCGGTGCCATATGACGCGTGACAGATCGCCGCCAGCTGGGCACGTGGCGCGGCGTTCCATTCGACCGCGAGGGCGTGCACCCGATGCAGATGCGCGTGCAACGTCCCGCCGGGATGTTCGATGTGTTCCGTCCCGAGAGTGCGTTGGAATTCGAACGCACCGCGCACGACCGGGTCGGCGGCCAGCCAGCTGGGGACGCAGACCGACAGAATGCGGGCCAGTTCCTCTGGAGCTTCCCGCGCCACGAGGTGGCCGACATCTGACAACTCGGTGACGGTGACCCGAGGGTTCGCCGCGCGGAACCGGTCCACATCGGCGGCGCTGAGCGGTGAGCGTTCGGCATGCACGAGCAGGATGGGCAGGTCCGACGCCGCGGCCGTCGCCTGCAGTCGCGGGCCCCACGTCAGAGTGTCTTCCACGAGATCGGCCCGGCGATCGCCCAGCCCGAGATCACCGAGCCATGCGCGGACCCGATCCGGATCGGGCCAGGCCACGACATCCACGAGAACCAGGCCGACGACACGTTGCGCGACAGTCGGTTCGGCGAGGGCGGCGATGGCGGCCAGCCCGCCGATCGAGGCTCCCACCACGACGATCGGCGTCGGCTCACGCAGCACCATCTCGATCACGTCGTCGCGCAGCGCCCGAAGAGTTGTCGCCTGCCCGGTGCTCTCGCCGTGACCGCGCAGGTCGTAGGCCACCGTTCGCAACCCACCTTCGGCGAGGCGTGCCGAGATCGGTGCCCACACACGGCGATCCTCACCACCCGCGTGGAGCAACAGCACCGTCGGTCCCGCGCCGGTGACAGTGGCCCGCACAGTGACATCGCTCAGGGCGACGCTGACATCGGTGTCCATAGACGCTCCTCATTGAATTCCGGTGCCGAGCGCTGAATCGGACGTCCCCGCATTCGCCCGCAACCATCATCGGCGACACCCGACGAACGGGTCAATCCGCGGTGTCCCATGACCGACCACCGGTCTCAGCCTCCTCACCGCAAGCATCGGATCGACCGAACCCGCCATGAGTTCGTCGGATACAGCCGAATCGGCGTTCACTCCGCCGCTACCGACACCGCGACGCCACGCACCGGCGTCGAGCAGCAACGCCCGCGGGGTTCGATCATGTGACAGCGGTTCGTCGCCGTGACGGGGCCAGGGACTATGCCCGGTTGGCGGGTTGTGCGTGACTGAGGGATACGTTGACATGGCGGATTGTCGGTGGCTGGCCGTAGGATTCCGGGCATGGGGAGTTCACTTCTGCCGCACATGCGGGCGTCGAATGCATCGGCGGGGCTGGTCCTGGCGGCAGGTCAGGTCCCCGAGCCGCCACGAGAACGGGTTCGGCCGGTCGGCGAGGCATCGGCGGTAGGTCGAAACACGGGGGCGCCGTGGCGAGATCGGTAATCGACATTGCCGAAGGCGTTGCTCAGCAACAGGATTCGGTTTCGATACGGCTAGTGGAGGCCGTATCCTGGTAGAAGTCCGCAGTCAGGTGCACAGGGGGTCGTGGTGATCGTCGTTGTCGCGGACGAGAGCGAACTCGAAGGCGCGGAACAGATCGTCGGCGCGGCCCTCCGTGACCAGGCGTTTCGGGCGGGCGGCGTCGCCGTGTTCCGCTGCCATGTGCCGGAGAGCCGGGGCGGGTCGGTCGAGGTCGACGCGTTGGTGTGCACGCCGCAGAGCGTGACCATCGTGGAGGTGAAGGGTTTCACCGCCCGTCAGGAAGGCACTCTCGCCACCCCACCGAATGGGCCGTGGACCATCGACGGCGAGCCCGCCGCGCTCTATCACGCCGTCCGGGTACCGAATCCGTTCGTCCAGGTGCGCCGACAGGTGTTCGCCGCCAAGAGCTTGCTGCAGCAGTCCGGAATCTTCGGCTGGGTGAACGCGGTGATCGCGCTGGTGTCCCAGCCCGGCACCGAGATCACCATCGAGGAAACCAGAATCGCCGACGGGTACCGTGCGGTGCTGATCGATCGTGATGACGTCGGCGCGCTGCACGATCATTTCCAGGCGGAGAGCGGGCGCACCGTCCGGCTCAGCGTCGATGACGTCACCCGGGTGTTCGCCGCATTGAACCTGGGCCACCTGTTGCCGTCGCCCGATGAGCTGACGGCACAGGGTTTTCCGGCCGTTCTCGACCCGGCGACCACGTCCCGACCCGCCGGCCCGACTGCCGTGGAGCTCGGCTCCTCTTCAGGGACAGCAGATTCCGACACCACATCGAATCCGGCTGCGGCGTCGACCAGTTCGGCACGGGTCACCCAGGCGGCAACACCCGCCTTCCTCGCTGCGATCGACAGGCTCGCCCATCGAGCCCCTACGTCATCTCGCCCCGAGGAGTCCGCGACACCGCTACAGTCCGAGGAAGTGGCGGAATCACCTTCTTCGAGCGAGGAAAGCGTTGCACACGTTGATGATTCGGACAGCGGGGCGCTACCGGCCACCGCGATCGGACGGCCGCCATCCGGGCCCGAACCCGCTGATCAGGTGACGAACGAAGCCTCCTCGTCCGAGAAAGACCCGTCTCCGGACGACGCTGCTGAACGCGAGTCGGCCGAAACGGACACGGCTTCGCACAGCGAAAGCGTCGCACCCACCGCATCTTTCGACGACGACACGATAGACACGGACTCGCCTACCCCTGACGAAGTGGCCGAAGCATCGGACAGAGCGTCCGAAAACGTTGTCTCGCTGACCAAGTCGACCGCTGGAACCGGATCGTCCACGATCGATGATCCGTTGGCTGGTGACGGCGAACGTGCTGCGAGTGAAAGTTCGGCGTACCGCCACGAACCCACATCGGACGACAGGGAGGATGCCGCTACGAGCACCCCCGGTCCGACGGTCGGCGCGGGTGCGGCGGTCGGTACGGCTGCCGCCCTTGGCACCGCCGCCGCGATCGGTTCGGCCGGCTCGACCGGCAGGACCGGGTCGTGGAGCACTCCCTCGCCGTCGCGCGACACCCCCGCCGTCGCGCCCGCGTACCGTTCCCCGGAACCGGAAGCACCTCGGGAGAATTCGGAGCACTGGTCGGATTGGGTCGAACACGACCGGACGACGCGGCGACCGACGCTGTCGGACAGGTGGCGGTCATGGCGTCGGGGGAACGGTTCGTCGCTGATCGACCGGTGGCACAATCGCCCCGTTCGGGAGCGGAGTCGGCCGAGGCGAGGACTGCGGGTCGGGCCCGGTGTCGCATTGCTGCTGTTCATCGCCCTGTTCGGGGCCGGGTTCTTCGCGATCACGGCGGTACAGGCGAGCCGATTCGAGATGTCGGACTACGACCGCATGTGCGGCGCGGACAAGAAGCCGTTTCCTGATGCCGCGCCCTATCAGCGCGACGGCGCACGGCCGATCTACCTGTCCGGTGAACTCACGGCCATGGTCCACCCGGATGATCCGACCGCGTGGAACCCGGACGACCCGTCGACCGTGCAGCTCATCGCCTGCATGAAGCAGCTGGAACTGCGCGACCTCGTCCAGACCTGCCAGTACGGTCCCTCCGCCGGTGCACCGATAGGGCGCACCGTCAACCTCTTCCGCGCCACCTACGAGATCGCCGTCTACGAACTCCACACCGGACGCGAGGTGGCCAAGGCGACCATGCTCGGCGAACGCTATTCCGCCAACCCGTCCAACACCGACCCGGACCGCTGCCGAGCCGCCGCCGACGCCCCCGACTACCTCGGCCGCCGCCTCGGCCAACCCTCGGCGGCCCAGCTCACCGGCTTCCTCGCCCCGTTGGTCCACGCCGACCGCTGAACCCCTTGACCTCGAGCGCACTCGAGGTAGCAAGATCACTTCGTGCCCAGCGCACACCCGACACCGCGCCTACCCAGCGTCGGTCGCGTCTCCGCCGGTTTCCTCGTACACCCACCGGCGGAGGCCGTCGGGATCCTCGGTGATGCGTGAGTTCGATTGCGGCAGTGGCAAGCTGGCGGCGGTCGGCTTGATGGCCTGGGGTCTGCTCTCGCCGCGATCGGATACGGAGCGAACCGGCGATTGCGGGTACTACACAGATCCGGGGCGACGTGGCTGGGACTTCCATCGACGGGCATGTACCGACCCCGACGCGGTGTTGATCATCACCAGCGCATGGAGTACGCAGAAATGCGCGACGGGAGACCTGGACTTCTCCCGGGATCGCCGAAAGAACACCAGCAGCTCCAGGAAGTACCTGTGCACTCATCTCAATGCGAAAGTCGGTGAGTGTGTCAACGATCCGGGCAACACTTGGTTCGGCTACGCAAAGTTCCCTGTGGCGCAGGGGCATTCGAGGTCGACACCCGCGTCGATGCCGATGACGCCGAGGTCTGCGACGCCTCGCGGAAGCGGTTTCACGAGACAAAGCCGGTGCCGCACTTGAACAGCAGAACAGCCGCACGTCCACGTCGGACGTGCGGCTGTCCGGAACGGTTCACGCCGAAATGGTGATTTCCCATTCGTGGATCGTCAGGTCCGAGGCACCGGTGGTGTGCAGCGGATCGGAGTGCACCAGCGCTGTTGCGGCAGCATGGCTTTCGGCCAAGACAACGTAGGCACCGCCGGTGCCGTCGGTGAAGCCGCCGCTTTCCTGGAGTCGACCCGCGGCGAGCAGATCCTGCAGGAAGGTGCGGTGCGGTTCGATCACCGAGGCGTCGAACTTCGGGGTGCGCTCGGCCATCACGAGGTACTTGCGCGCCACGGTCAGGACTCCGCCTCGCCGCGGGCGGCCTTCGTGGCGGCGGTGGCCGCGGCGGCGGCGCGAACCTGGGGCGCCACCTGCACGACCTGGCCGAGCACGCCGTTCACGAACGACGGGGAGTCGTCGGTGGACAGTTCCTTGGCCAGCTCGACAGCCTCGTCGACCGCGACGACCGGGGGGACGTCGGTGGCGTGGAACAGTTCCCACACCGCGATCCGCAGGATGGCCCGGTCGACGGCGGGCAGCCGCTGCAGGGTCCAGTCCTGGAGGTAGCCCTCGATGGTGCCGTCGACCCGGTCCAGGTCGTCGGCGACGCCCTCGACGAGGGTGGTGGTGTAGGCGTGCACGGGGGCCACGCTCTGGTCGCGGGTCGCGAGGTCAGCGCGATCCGAGAGCAGCACGGAGACGTCGACATCGCGCGCCTCCGCCTCGAACAGCAGGTCCACGGCCCGGCGGCGTGCCTTGTGGCGCGCGCCGAGCTTCTTGAACGAGCCCTTCTTGTCTGCCGGGGAGTCGGTCACGATCAGCCGTTGACGCGGCCGAGGTAGCTGCCGTCGCGCGAGTCGATTTTCAGCTTGTCACCGGTGTTGATGAACAACGGGACGGCCACCTCGGCGCCGGTTTCCAGGGTGGCGGGCTTGGTGCCGCCGGTGGAGCGGTCGCCCTGCAGACCGATATCGGTGTGCTGCACGACCAGCTCGATGGTGACGGGGAGCTCCACGAACAGCGGCGCCTCCTCGTGCACGGCGACCTGCACGCCCATGTTCTCCAGCAGGAAGCGGGCACCGTCACCGATGGTGGCCTCCGGGATGGAGATCTGGTCGTAGGTGTCACCGTCCATGAAGATGTAGTCGGTGCCGTCGTGGTACAGGTAGGTCATGTCGCGACGGTCGACGGTCGCGGTCTCGACCTTGACACCCGCGTTGAAGGTCTTGTCGACAACCTTGCCGGACACGACGTTCTTCAGCTTGGTCCGCACGAACGCGGGGCCTTTGCCCGGCTTCACGTGCTGGAATTCGATGATCTGCTGGAGCTGACCGTCGATCTTCAGCACAAGGCCGTTCTTGAAGTCGCTGGTGTCCGCCACTGTCCTCGGATCTCCTCGTTCGTAATACTGCGTACTGGGGGGTTACTGCGTTCTGCGCGCCGATGTCACTCGACGACGATCAAGTCCTTGCTGGTGCGGGTGAGCAGTTCCGGGCCCGCTTCGCGCACCACGAGCGTGTCCTCGATCCGGACCCCGCCGCGGCCGGGAAGGTATACACCAGGTTCGACGGTCACCGCCACACCAGCCAGAAGTGTACCGGTACTCGTTTTCGCCACTCCGGGTGCTTCATGGATCTGCAGCCCTACCCCATGACCGAGACCGTGCACGAACTGCGGGCCGTACCCCGCTTCTTCGATGATCGTGCGGGCCGCGGCGTCGACCTCGCTGGTCTGCGCGCCGGGGGTGAGCGCCTCGGTTCCCGCGCGTTGCGAGCGGGCGACCAGTTCGTAGATGTCGCGCTGCCAGTCGGCGGGGGCGCCGAGGATCAGGGTGCGGGTCATGTCGGAGTGGTAGCCGTTGACCACCGCGCCGAAATCGAACTTCACGAAGTCGCCCACGGCAAGGACCGCGCCGGTCGGGCGATGATGCGGGATCGCCGAATTGGCGCCGGCGGCGACGATCGTCTCGAAGGAGATCGCCTCGGCCCCGTGCTCGAACATCGCCCATTCGAGGTCGCGGGCAACCTGGCGTTCGGTACGGCCCGCACGCAGCAGGCCGCGCTCGAGCAGGGTGGCCAGGCTCGCGTCGGCGGCCGCGCACGCCGCGCTCAGTTGATCCACCTCGTAGGGGTCCTTGACCATGCGCAACTGTTCGACCAGACCCGCGGTGGGAACGAGCTGCAATCCGGTGCGCAGTTCCTGGAACGCGGAATGCTGATCGACGGTCACCACATGACTTTCGAAGCCGACCCGGCCCAACTGCCATTCCCCCGACAGTTCGAGGATGCGGCGCGCGGTGGCCCGGCAGATCTCGGCCTGTAGGTCGGGAACCTGTTCGGCGACCTGGGCGGAGTAGCGGCCGTCGGTGCCGATGACGGTGCGGTCCTCGGCGCCGCGCATATCCCACGAGTGCACCAGGACAACGGCATTGGATCCGGTGAAGCCGGTCAGGTAGCGGATGTTGACCAGATCGGTCACCAGCAACGCGTCCACACCGTTTTCCACGAGCAGGCTCCGCAGGGCACCGCGCCGGGCCGCGTAATCGGGAGCCGTGTAGTCAGCACACATGGGTCAACGCTACCGCCCGAGGGGCGACCTGTCGGCACGTGATGCTCCGTATCCCGTGTCGACGGGCGACTGGATACGGCTTTGTTCACATGCGCCGAAGTTGTCCACATTCTCAGGGAGAACCCGCTTTCGGCCGTCGCGGCGCCGCACGATCGATCCATGACCACTGCCGCGTTCTGTTGCCTCATCGCCTGGTGTCTGCTGCTGGGCGTCATCGATGTTCATGCCCGTCGTCTTCCCAACGCGCTGACCGGCGTCGGCGCGGCCGCGGTGTTCCTGTTCGCCGCGTCGACCGGGGAATTGGGGACCGCGGTGATCGGTGCCGCGCTGCTGACGATGCCGTACCTGGTTGCCCACCTGCTCTCCCCTGCCGCCCTCGGGGCCGGTGATGTGAAGCTCGCGGTGGCGCTCGGGGCCGCCGCGGCGATCGCCGGGCCGCCCGCCTGGGCGTGGGCCGCCGTGGCCGCACCGCTGCTCACCGCCGCGGCCGCGGTGGTGATGCTCGGCGGCGATCGGTTGCGAGTGGTACTGGGACGTGATTCACGCGAGGTGCGTGCTGCGCCCACTCGACGATTGGTTCCGCACGGACCGGCCATGTGCCTGGCCACGGTGACCGCGATGGTGTTGGCATGACCGGTGGTGCGACGCGCCGGGACGATCTCGCTGACGGCGTTGTGTCGGCGGCCCGGAGCAGGCCGGTTCGGCCGGATCAGGGCGGCGGCCGCCACCGCGCGGCCCGCCGCGGCGCCGACGTGCCGCTCGTCACGTCGGCCCGCATTCCCTCCCACACGTGTCGACATGGGAAGATGGTCGGCGTGTTGCGCTGGATAACTGCCGGAGAATCCCATGGTCCCGCTCTCGTCGCCCTCCTGGAAGGGATGGTCGCCGGAGTCGAGGTGACATCGGACGATGTCTCCGCACAGCTCGCCCGCCGCCGGCTCGGTTACGGGCGCGGCGCCCGGATGAAGTTCGAGGCCGACAAGGTCACCCTGGTCGGTGGCGTGCGCCACGGCCGCACCATGGGTGGTCCGATCGCGATCGAGATCGCCAACTCCGAGTGGCCCAAGTGGACCGAGGTGATGTCGGCCGATCCGATCGACGAGACCGAGCTCGCGGGAATGGCGCGCAACGCGCCGCTGACCCGCCCTCGCCCCGGCCACGCCGATTACTCCGGAATGCTCAAGTACGGCTTCGACGACGCCCGCCCGGTGCTCGAGCGGGCCAGCGCCCGGGAGACCGCGGCCCGTGTCGCCGCCGGAACCCTCGCGCGCAACTTCCTGCGTCAGGCCTTCGGTGTCGAGGTCGTCTCGCATGTGGTGTCGATCGGCGCCGCGGCCAACACCACCGGTGTCACGCCGGGTCCGACCGATCTCGACGCGATCGATGCCAGCCCCGTGCGCGCGTTCGACGCCGAGGCCGAGGCCGCCATGATCGCCGAGATCGAAGCGGCCAAGAAAGACGGTGACACCCTCGGCGGTGTCGTCGAGGTGATCGTGGACGGGCTGCCCATCGGGCTCGGCTCGTTCGTCAGCGGTGAGCAGCGCCTCGATTCGCGCCTGGCCGCCGCCCTCATGGGCATCCAGGCGATCAAGGGTGTCGAGGTGGGCGACGGGTTCGAGACCGCGCGCCGACGCGGCAGCCTGGCCCACGACGAGATGCGTCCCGGCCCCGACGGTGTGCTGCGCTCGACCAACCGTGCGGGTGGGCTCGAAGGCGGCATGACCAACGGCGAAGCACTGCGGGTACGTGCCGCGATGAAGCCGATCTCGACCGTGCCGCGGGCGCTGTCGACGGTCGACATGTCCAGCGGTGAAGAAGCCGTCGCCATCCATCAGCGTTCCGATGTGTGCGCGGTGCCCGCGGCGGCCGTCGTCGCGGAATCGATGGTGGCACTGGTGCTGGCGCAGGCCGCGCTGGAGAAGTTCGGCGGCGACTCGCTGGTCGAGACCGTCGACAACATCAACAGTTACGTCAAGCGGATCGGCAGCCGCCCACACGTGCCCGCGGACAGCCGTATCCCGTGACCGAGCAGGGCCAGGAGGGGACCGCGCCGGACAGCGACGCGGGCCCCTCACCGGCGAGCGTCGAGCCCGGTGCTCCTGACACCGACGCCGACGACCGGATCGCACCGTCGGCGCGGGTGGTGCTGGTCGGGCTGCCCGGCTCGGGGAAGTCGACGATCGGGCGCAAGCTGGCCAGGGAACTGGGGGTGGCGCTCTACGACACCGACGCGGGGATCGAGGACGATACCGGGCGCACCATTCCCGATATCTTCGCCACCGACGGTGAGGTGGAGTTCCGCCGGATCGAAGAAGAGGTGGTGCGCCGCGCCGTGCTCTCCCACGACGGCGTGGTCTCTCTCGGTGGCGGTTCGGTGCTGTCCGAGCGGACCAGGGAACTGCTGCGTGACGCGACGGTGGTCTACCTGGAAATCAGTGTGTCCGAAGGGGTTCGGCGCACCGGCGCCAGCAACACCCGCCCGCTGCTCAACGGAGTCGACCCGGCCGCCAAGTACCGGGATCTGATGCGCGAGCGTCGTCCGCTCTACCGCCAGATCGCCACCGTGCGTGTGCGCACCGACGGGCGAAGCCCGGGTCGGGTGGTGCGGATGATCCTGGCCAAGCTCGGCCTGGAATCGGTACGCACCGACCTGGACGCCGCGCGCTCGACCACCGGAAATGTCACCGCGGCTTCGGGTTCGGTCACCAGCAGACCCGGCGCCGGGAGCAACCGGTCCAAGAACCGGCGACGTGCCAGGGCACGCGCGGCCGCCGCGCGCCGAGGCGGCGCCGAGCAGTCGGGCGTGACGGCCACCGAGCGTCGTGGCGTCGCCGACGACCGGAACCGTTCGGCGCCGACACCATCCTCGGTCGATGGCGCCGCGGTCGACGAGACCACCGGTGCGGCTCGCACCGCTGGTGCGGCGCAGAACGAGTCGCGCACGGCGGGCAGTCGACGGTCCCGGCGTACCAGGTCGCGCCGAGGAGGCACCCGTATCCGGCCGGCGACCAGCGCTGCCGCCCGCGAGACGGACAACTCGTCAGCCGCGGTGTCCGAGAACCCGGAAAGCCGTACGAGCAACGCCGAGAACCAGCCGGGCAACCGGGAGGCCGCCGGGGGTCGTGCGGGCAACCGCAATGCCCCAGGCAGTCGGGCGAGCGGACGCACTGCGGTCGCAGGCGCGAAGACGAGCAGTCGCGGCGTCGGCCGAGGCAGACGCACAGCCAGCCGCGACGCCGGCGCCCCGGGGCGGGTAGGTCACCGTGGTAGCGAGCCCGCGCAACCCTCGGGCTCGGCGACGTCGGACCCGACGAAGGAACCCCGGACCGGGGCGTCGCAGCAGGTTCAGCGGGCCGGGCAACCCGGTGAAGCGGATCGGGGCACCGGTACGAACGAACGCAGGCGACGCGGGCAACCGCGGCGGCGTAGCGGGCGACGTAATAACAATGACCAGAAAGAATCGGAGCAGCGCACGTGACAGAGCCGTCCATCATTGAGGTTCGCACCGCCGACCCGTACCCGGTGATCATCGGCCGCGGGCTGCTCGGCGATCTCGTCGAAGCGGTCAACGCGGGCAATGCCGTGCGGACCGTGGCGATCTTCCATCAGCCGCCGCTGGCCGAGACCGCCGAGGCGGTGCGTAAAGCACTGGCCGACACCGGGATCGACGCGCATCGCATCGAGATCCCCGACGCCGAGGACGGCAAGGAACTGGCCGTGGCCGGGTTCTGCTGGGAGGTGCTCGGCCGGATCGGGCTGACCCGCAACGACGCCATCGTGAGTCTCGGTGGCGGCGCCGCCACCGACCTGGCCGGCTTCGTCGCCGCCACCTGGATGCGCGGGGTGCGCATCGTGCACGTGCCGACCACGCTGCTGGCGATGGTCGACGCGGCGGTCGGCGGCAAGACCGGCATCAACACCGAGGCGGGCAAGAACCTCGTCGGCAGCTTCCACGAACCCAGCGCCGTGCTGGTCGACCTCGTGACGCTGGAAACGGTGCCGCGCAACGAGATCGTGGCGGGCATGGCCGAGATCATCAAGGCCGGTTTCATCGCCGACCCGGTGATCCTCGACCTCATCGAAGCCGACCCCGAGGCCGCCCTCGACCCCACCGGCGACGTGCTGCCCGAACTGATCCGCCGCGCCATCCAGGTCAAGGCCGATGTGGTCGCCGCCGACCTCAAGGAGTCGAGCCTGCGCGAGATCCTGAACTACGGCCACACCCTCGGCCATGCCGTGGAACGCCGCGAGCGCTACCGCTGGCGTCACGGCGCCGCGGTCTCCGTCGGCCTGGTGTTCGCCGCCGAACTCGGCCGCCTGGCCGGGCGTCTCGACGACGCCACCGCCGACCGGCACCGCACCATCCTGGAAAGTGTCGGCCTGCCTGTCACCTACGACGGCGACGCGCTCCCCCACCTGATGGACGCCATGCAAACCGACAAGAAGACCCGTTCGGGGGTCCTGCGTTTCGTGGTCCTGGACGGTCTGGCCAAGCCCGGCCGCCTCGAAGGCCCCGACCCGTCTCTACTGGCCGCCGCTTACTCGGCCATCGCGCGCGACACCACCCCGGGCACGTCCCCGATCATGCTCTGAGATCCGAGTCGCCGACCTGTACGCACCAAGTAGGAGCGCGTACAGGTTCGGCGCGGGTTCGGTTGCCGGAGAAGGCGATTCAGCTCGCGGTAGCGAACGCTGGTTCTGTTGCGGGGGTAGCGGATTCGCTCGAACGTCGCGACCGGATGTGGCCGAAGGCGACACCCACCATCGCGGGCAGGAAGATCAGCAGCAGGATGAACGATGCCGCGGAGGTCAGCTCGTAGAGCAGGCCGGCGTCGCCGAGTTCGATTCCGGGCACCTGATCGAGGACCCAGCACACTGCCGAGCTGGCCAGTCCCGCGCCGAAACCAGCGGCCAACCAGCGCACGGTGAGGCTGTCGGCGCCCGCACGGGCATCGCGCAAGCCCCAGACGACGACCACCGCGATGACTGCCGCCAGACACAGCGCGCGCCAGAAGATGCCGTAGGTGGGCCAGGAGCCCATGGCGAGGCCGAGGAGGACGCGCAAAGCGACGACCAGCGCGCCGAGGACGGTGGCTCGTAACACCCAAGCGGTCATGGACAACACCTTAGCGAGATAAAACTAGAACCGGTATCAATTTCGCGGATCGGGCGACAATCTGTTCCGACAGCGCGGGCCTATTCGACGGCAGCGGCCATCGCGGCGCGCGGCGCGGGCTGTCCGGTGAACAGCTCGACCTGACCGTAAGCCTGATTCAGCAACATCTGCAGCCCGCTGACCACCGTGTGCCCGGCGGCCTCGACCGCCGTGGCCAGCGGGGTCGGCCACGGGTTGTAGATGGCGTCGAGCACCACCGGCGCCGCGGCTACGGCCGAGGCGATCACCGCGGCGGCCTCGGCGGGCACCGTACTGACCACCGCACCGGCCGACGCGCACGCCGCACGCACCTGCTCCGCGTCGAGCGGAACGACCGTGGCGCGCATCCCGAGTCGATCGGCCAATTCCAGCGCGCTACGCGCCCGTCCGGCATCACGGGCGATCACCGTGACCGTCTTCGCCCCGAGTTCGGACAGCGCCAGCAATGCGGGCCTGGCTGTTCCACCGGCACCCAGCACGACGGCCTCGTCGAGCGAGGAGACACCGCCACCGCGCAGCGCGCCGAGGACGCCGTCGACATCGGTACAGTCCGCCCGCCATCCGCCCTCGGCGCGCACGAGAGTGTTGGCCGAGCCGACCAGGACCGCGCGTTCGGTGCGCTCGACGGCCACCGCCAGCGCCGCCTCCTTGCCGGGCATGGTCACCGACAGCCCGACCCATTCCGGCCCGAGCCCGTCGACGAGGCCCGGCAACTGCTCGGCCGAACACTCGATGCGTTCGTAGCTCCAGGGCAATCCGAGCGCACGATAGGCCGCCAGATGCAGTTGTGGCGAACGTGAGTGCTCGATCGGCTTGCCGAGCACCGCCGCCTTGCGCGCCTCAGCCACCGTAGGGCCGTGAGCTGTCGAGGATGCCGCTGCGCTGCGCCTGCGTGACCAGCCGCAGATGCTCCGAATAGGAGTCGGTGAACTTGGTCGTGCCCTGTTTGTCGACGGTGACGAAGTACAACCACGCACCCGGCTCCGGGTTCTCCATGGCACGCAACGCGCCCACCGACGGCGCGGCGATCGGCGTCTTCGGCAGACCCTCCATCGCGTAGGTGTTCCAGGGCGTCTCCGCGGCCCGGTCGGCGTCGGTGGTGGCCACCTCGGTGGTGTCGAGCGCGTAGTTCACGGTGGAGTCGAACTGCAGCATCTGACCGACCCGCAGCCGGTTCACGATCACCCGTGCCACCTTGCCCATGTCCTGGGGTTTCGCCTCCCGTTCGACCAGTGAGGCGGCGACGAGTGTTTCGTACGGCGACAGCTTCGTGTCGGCGCCCGACTGGAGCAGTCCGGTGGCCTCGTAGCTCTTCACGCTCGCGGTCACCATCTGCCGCAGGATCTGTTCCGCTGTCCCGCTCGGATCGAAATCCCAGGTCCCGGCGGCGATGAGGCCTTCCAGCTGCCTGGTTCTATCGGGGGTTTCCCTGACCGCTTGCATGGCCCATGTGGGCACGCCGAGTGCGTTCGGGTCCATACTCGCGCCCGCGGCGTCGAGCTGTTCGTAGGTGACGCACTTGCGCTCGGGGCCGACGCAGCTGGCCTCCGCGATCTTGCGGTAGATGCCGTCGTATCGACCACCGGTGGTCGCGTCATGCTTGTCGTGCAGCAGCCGCCCCTCGGAGATGGTCACATTGCCCACCCGGGATTTCCCGCCGACCAACGCGGTGACAGCGTCGACGGCCGGGCTCTTCGCGCCGATCGCGTAGAAACCGGGCTGGACGCTGTTCATGGCCGAATTCCGTACGGCCGCTTCGTAGAAGGCTTCGGAGCTGGCGACCACGCCCTTGCCGTGCATCTCGTCGGCGATCTGCGTCGCGGTGTCACCGGAGTGCACCTGGACCACCACGGGCGCACCGGGCGGACCGGCGAAATCTTCGGCCGGGCTGAGGCTGCCCATCAGTTTGTATCCGGCGAAACCCGCGGCCGAGACGACCAGAACGACGAATACCGCGGCCACGGCCCATAAATTGCGACGGCGCCGCTTACGCTCGGCCGCCTTGCGTGAGGCGATCCGCGACCGCTTGCCACGTCCCGACGGGCGAGCGCGGCCGCGTTCGGGCGCTGCCGCGCGAGCGGACTGCGCCGCGCGCTGCCCGACTCGGCGCGGCGGGGGCGCCGGTTCGGGCTCGGGCTCGGGTTCGGGCTCGTCGTAGATCTCGTCCTCGTAGCGCGGGATGACATCGGTGCCCGCTTCGTCGTCCCACCCGGCAGGTCCGGCCTGCTGCGGCTCGTCGTCGCGCGCCGCACGGGCGTCCAGGCCCCAATCGTCGCGTCGGGGATAGCGCCGGTCAGCTTCCCGTGCTCGGTAGCGTTCCTCGGCCCTGGTCCATCGGTCGGTCATGCATCGTCTCCGACCCTCGCCGTATCTGCTGCGTCCTTCAACACCGAACTCCGCTCGTCCAACCATCCTTGCAGAATCGACACGGCTGCCGCCTGATCGATCATCTGCCGCTGGCCACGTGCGCGAACTCCACTGTCGCGCAGCGCACGTGCAGCAGACACCGTAGTCAAACGTTCGTCGGAAAGGCGTATCGGAATCGGGTCGATCACCCGGCGCAACTGCTTGGCAAACTTACGCGCGATGGCAGCCGCGGTGCCGTTCTCGCCGCGCAGGGTGCGTGGCAGGCCGATGACCACCTCCACCGCTTCGTATTCCCGCACAATGTCGGCAATTCTCGCGATGTCGGCGGGTGGACCGCCGGTGCGCCCGCCGGACTTGGCGCGCGCGACGGTCTCGACGGGGGTGGCGAGGATGCCATCGGGGTCGCTCGAGGCGACACCGATGCGCACGCTACCGACGTCGATCGCGATCCGACGGCCCCGACCCGGGTCGGTGCCCGGGTCAGGGCGGTCGGCGGATTCCTCGCTGGACGAACCAGGGGTCGTCATCAGCCGGCGAGTTCGGCCACCCGGGCACGGACCGCGGTCAAACCGGTCGGGATACCCGACGGATCCGAGCCCGCGCCCTGTGCCATCTCCGGCTTGCCACCGCCACGCCCGGCGATGCTCGGTCCGAAGGCCGCGACCAGATCGCCCGACTTGAAGCCGAGATCCTGGGCCGCCTTGTTCACGGTCACCACGAACGGCGCCTTGCCCTCGACATTGCCGAGCAGCACCACGACGGCGGCCTCGCTGCCGAGCCGGCCACGGATATCGGTGGCCAGGGTGCGCAGGTCACCGGCCGACACGCCCTCGGGCGCCGCGGCGGCCACCAGACGCACCGCACCGACCCGCTCGGCCTGTTCGGCGAACGTGCCCGCCGAGGACAGCACCGCGGCGATCTTGGTGCGCTCGAGCTCCTTCTCGGCCACCTTGAGCCGCTCCACGAGCTGCTCCACGCGACCGGGCACCTCGTCGGAGGGCACCTTCAGCGAGGAGGCGACACCGGCCAGCAGCGCACGCTCCTTGGCCAGGTACTTGTAGGAGTCCAGGCCGACGAAGGCCTCGACGCGACGCACACCGGAGCCGACCGAGGACTCACCCAGCAGGGTGATCGGGCCGATCTGCGAGGAGTGCTCCACGTGGGTGCCACCACACAGCTCCATGGAGAACGGACCGCCGATCTCCACCACGCGCACCTCGTCGCCGTAGTTCTCGCCGAACAGCGCCATCGCGCCCATTTCCTTGGCCTTGGGCAGATCGGTGACGAAGGTGTTCACCGGGAAGTCCGAGCCGACAGCGTCATTGGAGACGGCCTCGATATCGGCCTTCTGCTGCTCCGACAGCGCGCCCTGCCAGTTGAAGTCGAACCGCAGGTAGCCGGGCTTGTTCAGCGAACCCGCCTGCACGGCGTTGGGGCCGAGGATCTGACGCAGGGCGGCGTGCACCATGTGCGTGCCGGAGTGCCCCTGGGTGGCGCCGCGACGCCAGGCCGGATCCGCTTGGGCGAGAACGACATCGCCCTCGGTGATCTGACCCGCCTCGACGGTGGCCTTGTGGACCCAGACCTTCTTGGCGATCTTCTGCACATCGTTGACCTGGAGCTTCAGCCCCGAGGCGGTGATGGTGCCGCGATCGGCGATCTGACCGCCGGACTCGGCGTACATCGGGCTGCGATCGAGGATGACCTCGATGTCCTGGCCGAGGGTGGCCACCGGGACCCGCACGCCGTCGGCGATCAGGGCCAGCACGTTGGCCTCGGAGGTCAGCTCGTCGAAACCGGTGAACTCGGTGGCGCCGCGGTCGACCAGTTCCTTGTAGACGGTGAGGTCGGCGTGGGCGTGCTTGCGGGCCTGCGCATCGTCCTTGGCGCGCTTGCGCTGCTCGGCCATGAGCGAGCGGAAACCGTCCTCGTCGACGGAAAGGCCTGCCTCAGCGGCCATTTCGAGGGTGAGGTCGATCGGGAAGCCGTAGGTGTCGTGCAGGGCGAACGCGTCGGAACCGGTGATCTGCTTGCCGCCCTTGGACTTCACCGCGGTGGCGGCGTTGTCGAACAGGGTCTCGCCGGTGTTGAGGGTCTTGAGGAACGCCAGCTCCTCGCCGACCGACACGGTCTCGATCCGCGAGAAGTCGGTGCCCAGTTCGGGATAGGACGGCGACATCAGGTCGGTGACGACCTTGATCAGCTCGGCCATCACCGGCTTCTCGGCGCCGAGCAGGCGCGCCGAACGCACGATGCGGCGCAGCAGGCGGCGCAGCACGTAGCCGCGACCGTCGTTGCCGGGGTTCACGCCGTCGGCGATGAGCATCGCGGCGGTGCGGGCGTGGTCGGCGATCACGCGGAAGCGCACGTCGTCGGTGTGGTCGACGCCGTAGGAGCGGCCGGTGAGTTCCTCGGCCTTGTCGATGATCGGGCGCATCAGGTCGGTCTCGTAGACGTTGTCCACGCCCTGGAGCAGGAACGCGACGCGCTCGACGCCCATGCCGGTGTCGATGTTCTGCTTGGGCAGCGGGCCGAGGATCTCGAAGTTGTCCTTGGAGATGCCCGCACCGCGCTCGTTCTGCATGAACACGAGATTCCAGATCTCGATGTAGCGGTCCTCGTCGGCCTCGGGGCCGCCCTCGACACCGTATTCGGGGCCGCGGTCGTAGTAGATCTCCGAACACGGGCCACACGGGCCTGGGATGCCCATCGACCAGTAGTTGTCGGCCATGCCGCGGCGCTGGATGCGGTCGGCGGGCACGCCCATCTCGAGCCACATCCGCTCGGCCTCGTCGTCGTCGAGGTAGACGGTGACCCAGAGGCGCTCGGGATCGAAGCCGTAGCCGCCGTTCTCGACGGTGTCGGTGAGCAGCGTCCAGGCGAGGGTGATGGCCTGGCGCTTGAAGTAGTCGCCGAAGCTGAAATTGCCCGCCATCTGGAAGAACGTGTTGTGGCGAGTGGTGATGCCGACGTTCTCGATGTCGAGGGTGCGCACGCACTTCTGCACGCTGGTCGCGGTAGCCCACGGCGGGGTCTGCTGACCCAGGAAATACGGAACGAACTGGACCATGCCTGCGTTGACGAACAACAGGTTGGGGTCGGCCAGGATCAGCGAAGCACTGGGGACCTCGGTGTGTCCGGCACGGACGAAATGGTCCAGGAACCGTCGTCGAATCTCGTGGGTCTGCACAAATACCCAGACTACCGGTGCGGTGCGCGTGGTTTTTCATCGACCGGGGTGGTCCACGCCACGCAGGTAGGGCTATTTTCCGCGGATGATGCGGCGCAGCTTCTCCAGGCGCGGGGCGATCGTGCGTTCGTTGCCGTGGTCGGTGGGCAGGTAGTAGTCGGTGCCGACCAGTTCGTCGGGCGGATACTGCTGGGCGACGACGCCCTCGCGGTACTTGTGCGGGAACTTGTAGCCCTGAGCGTTGCCGAGCAGGGCGGCGCCCGCGTAGTGGCCGTCGCGCAGGTAGGGCGGCACCGCACCGGCCTTGCCACGGGAGACATCGGCCATGGCCGTGCCGATGGCCGTGGTCACCGCGCCGGATTTAGGGGCGGTGGCGAGGTGGATGGTGGCCTGCGCCAGGGCGAGTTTGCATTCGGGCAGGCCGACCTGTTGGACGACCTGCGCGGCGGCGGTGGCGGTCTGCAGGGCCATCGGGTCGGCCATGCCGATGTCTTCGCTGGCGTGGATCATCAGCCGGCGCGCGATGAATCGAGGATCTTCGCCCGCGGCGAGCATGCGCGCCAGATAGTGCACGGCCGCGTCGACATCGGAGCCGCGAATGGACTTGATGAAGGCGCTGATCACGTCGTAGTGCTGGTCGCCCGCCCGGTCGTAGCGGACGGCGGCCTTGTCGACGGTGGCCTCGACGGTCTCCAACTCGACGGCGCCGCCGGTCGCGGACTCCGCCGACGCCTCCAGGGCGGTGAGCGCGCGGCGGGCATCGCCACCAGCGATCCGGACGATGTGTTCGATCGCCTCGTGGCTGACGGTGTAGGCGTCGGCGAGACCGCGCGCGTCGGTGATCGCGCGGGCCAGGACCGCGCGGATGTCGTCGGGGGTGAGCGGTTGCAGTTGCAGGACGAGCGAGCGCGAGAGCAGCGGAGAGACGACGGAGAACGAGGGGTTCTCGGTGGTCGCGCCGACCAGCAGCACCACCCGGTTCTCGACGGCGGCCAGCAACGCGTCCTGCTGGGTCTTGGAGAAGCGGTGGATCTCGTCGATGAACAGCACGGTCTGCTCGCCCGCGGCGAGTCGGCGCCGGGCGAGGTCGATCACCGCCCGCACCTCCTTGACCCCGGCCGAGAGCGCCGACAGCGCTTCGAACCGTCGGCCGGTGGCCTGCGAGAGCAGCGAGGCCAAGGTGGTCTTGCCGGTACCGGGCGGGCCGTAGAGCAGCACCGACGCCGCACCCGACCCTTCGACGAGCCTGCGCAGCGGGGAGCCGGGGCCCAGCAGATGCGCCTGACCGATCACCTCGTCCAGGTTCGCGGGGCGCATGCGGACGGCGAGCGGCGCGCCCGAGTCGCGACGGAACACCGCATCGGCGCCGGGTTCGGCGGACGCGTGTTCGCCGGGCACGTCGAAAAGGCTGTCGCTCACGGTGTGCAGGGTACCGAGGCCCTCGGACATGTTCTGCGAAGCTCACCCACCGCACTCGCCCCTGCCCCGGAATCCGTCCAGAATCCGCCGCGAAGATGGACAGTTGACCAACAATGCTCGCGCGGACTTGCGCGGAACCGATCCGTGGGCTGTGATCGCTGATCGTGGTCGAAAACAACAGCGCCGTAGCGTCCCAGCCGGTCGGGTTCGCCCGCCGCACCTTGTTCGCCGGTTCGACGGCGGTGGCGGCGGTCGCGGTATTGGGCACCGTCGCGCCCGCGCGTGCCGCGGGCGGCGTCTTCCGGCACGGTGTGGCATCCGGTGATCCGCTGCCGGGCGCGGTCATCCTGTGGACCAGGGTCACCGTCGCTGAGGACGCCACCCCCGGTTCCGGCATCGGCGACGCGACGCCGGTGCGCTGGGAAATCTCCACCGACGCCGATTTCGGCACGCTCGCCGCGTCCGGCACCGTCACCGCCTCCGTCGCGACCGACCACACCGTCAAGGTCGACGCGACGGGCCTCACTCCCGGTCAGGACTACTTCTACCGCTTCACCTCCGGCGGTGAGACCTCCCCGGTCGGTCGCACCAGGACAGCACCCGCACCGGACAGCGAGGTCGACCGTCTGCGCCTCGGCTTGGTCTCGTGCGCCAACTGGGAAGCGGGCTGGTTCGGCTCCTACCGGCACCTGGCCGCGCGCACCGATCTCGACGCGATCGTGCATCTCGGCGACTACATCTACGAGTACGGCCGCGGGAAATACACCGGCCGCAACGGCGCGGTCCGCGCGCACGACCCGGCGAACGAGATCGTCACCCTCACCGACTACCGCACCCGCCACGGCCAGTACAAGACCGATCCCGATCTGATGGCCCTGCATGCCACGGTGCCGTTCATCTGCACCTGGGATGACCACGAGTCGGCCGACAACTCCTGGCGCGAGGGTGCGGAGAACCACGACCCTGCCACCGAAGGCCCCTGGGGTGATCGTAAGGCCGCCTCTGCCCGCGCCTACCTGGAATGGATGCCGGTGCGCGCGACTCGCGCCGACGGCCAGGTGCAGATCTACCGCCGCTTGCGTTTCGGCACGCTGGCGGAGTTGTCGATGCTGGATCTGCGCAGCTACCGCGACGAGGAGGCCGGGCCGGGCGCGGGGTGGCGCCACGCCGACGACCCCTCCCGCACGATCACCGGCCGCGCCCAAATGGATTGGCTCACCGCCGGGCTCGCCTCCTCGCCCACCCGATGGAAGCTCATCGGCAACTCGGTGATGGTCGCGCCGCTGCTGTTCCCGCCGCTGGAGGCGGCCACGACCCAGGCGATCACCGAGGCGCTCGGCCTCCCGCAGGGCGGCATCACCGTCAACGGCGACCAGTGGGACGGCTACACCGCCGACCGCGACACCCTGTTCCGGACGATCGTCGACAACGGGGTGAGCGACGTCGTGTTCCTCACCGGTGACATCC
The DNA here is from genome assembly GCF_001613085.1 of Nocardia salmonicida NBRC 13393. Taxonomy (GTDB): domain Bacteria; phylum Actinomycetota; class Actinomycetes; order Mycobacteriales; family Mycobacteriaceae; genus Nocardia; species Nocardia salmonicida. The sequence continues at coordinate 26,888 of NZ_BDBR01000008.1, read as the reverse complement.
ACACCTCCTGGGCCGCCGACCTGCCGTTGAACGCCGCGAACTACCCGGGCGGGCCGACGGTCGGCGCGGAGTTCGTGATCCCGTCGGTCACCTCCTCCAGCGTCGGCGATCTGCTGAAGATGCCCGCCCGCACCGCGTCGGTACCGGCGGAAGAGGCCATCAAAGCGGCCAACCACCACCTGCGCTACACCGAACTCGACTCACACGGCTTCGGCGTGCTCGAGGTCACCGCGACGCAGACGCAGATGGACTGGTTCTATGTCGTCGACGTCACCGATCCCGCCACCGGCGTGCGGCACGGCGCGTCGTTCGCCGTCGCGACGGGCGGACGGGTCGAACCGCGGTCTACTCCGGTGCACTGAGCGGGGTTCGTCGCGACGCCGCGGAAATCGGCGCAGAATTCTTCGGACAGGGTTGTCGATTGTGCCCGCGCTCGCTCGTCGAGTGAGTACGGCCACCCGACGAGCGGGCAGCCCCCACCGAAGGAGCACATCATGAGCCAGTACCTGGTCCTGATCTACGGCGACGAAGCCACCTACGCCGCGTACTCCCCCGCCGAGTTCGACGACATGCTCGCCGCCCATCGCACGTTTCAGCAGATCGCCGGTGACGCCAACCTCGGCGGGCAGGCGTTGCAGCCCACCGCGACCGCGACCACGATCCGCCGCGATGCTGGCGGCGAGGTCGTCATCACCGACGGCCCGTTCGCCGAGGCGAAGGAAGCGCTCGGCGGCTACTACCTGCTCGAGGCGCCGGACCTGGACGCCGCGATCGCCCTCGCCGCACAGGTGCCTGCCCCCACCGGTGGCGTCGAGGTGCGCCCGATCCAGGTCTACCCGCAGTCGTGATCACAGCGGCGGCCGCAGCCGTCGAACAGGCGCACCGTCGCGAGTGGGCTTTCGTGCTCGCCGCGACGGTGCGGTTGGTCCGCGATTTCGACCTCGCTGAGGAATGCGTGCAGGACGCCTACGCGACGGCGCTGACCGTCTGGGCGAGCGACGGTGTCCCGGCCCGACCCGGCGCCTGGCTGACGACGGTCGCGCGGCGTCGCGGCCTCGACCTGCTGCGCCGCGACAGCACCTTCCGGCGCGCGCTGCCCCAGCTCGTCGTCGACGAATCGGTGGACGATACCGCCGACCTGGCGCTGGCCGATCTGGACGACCCGGCGATCCCCGACGACCGGCTGCGGCTGATCAGCACCTGCTGCCACCCCGCGCTCGCGCCACAGGCGCAGGTCGCCCTGACACTGCGGCTGGTCTGCGGCGTCACCACCGCCGAGGTGGCTCGCGCATTCCTGGTGAGCGAGGCGACCATGGCCGCGCGGATCACCCGTGCCAAGAAGAAGATCGCGGTAGCGGCCATTCCGTATCGAGTGCCCTCGGTGCGCGAGCTGCCGCAGCGGCTCGATTCCATCTGCGCGGTGATCCACCTACTGTTCACCACCGGCCACACCTCGCCCGCGGGCGAGGTGCTGGTCCGTACCGATCTCGTCGACCGGGCGCTGCAGTTGGCCAGGATGATGCACGCGCTCGTCCCCGACGACCCATCGGTGACCGGGCTGCTGGCGCTGATCCTGCTCACCGACGCGCGCCGGGCAGCGCGCGTCGACGACGAGGGCACCCTGTGCACGCTCGAACACCAGGACCGCGACCGCTGGGACAGAGCGGCCATCACCGAGGGCATCGCGCTGGTGAAACACGCGCTTCCACATACCGACCGGTATACCCTGCAGGCCGCGATCGCCGCCGTGCACGACGAAGCACCGACCTGGGCCGATACCGACTGGCGGGAGATCATCGGCCTGTACCGGTTGTTGCTGCGCGATGCGCCGTCGCCGGTCGCGCTGCTCAATCACGCCATCGCGGTCGGCCTGGCCGGCGATCCGGCCCAGGCGCTGGCGCTCCTGGATCCGCTCGGCGCGGAACCGGCGCTGGCGACCTACGGCTATCTCGACGCCGCCCGCGCCGCCTTCCTCACCGATCTCGGACGCACCGGCGAAGCGATCGCCGCCTACGAGTCGGCGCTGCTGCTCACCGACAACGCGGTCGAAAGTGCCCATCTGCGCGGCAAACTCGCCGCGCTGACCCGCTGAGTACTACTTACGTGATCAGGCGCCCTCGGCTGCCAGCTCGCGCTTCCATTCACGGAAGCCCTCCTCGGTGCGGCCGCGCCGCCAGTATCCCGAGATCGAGAGCCATTTCGGCGCGATGTCGCGTTCCTTGCGCAGGTAAGGGCGCAGCTGACGCATCACGGACTCGGCCTCGCCGTGCACGAACGCCTGCACCTGACCCGGCAGCCACTCGGCCGCACGCACCGCTGCCACCAGCGGCGAATGCGCCCCGGCCAGGTCGTCGGTGATCCGGTCCGAGGACACACCGCGATGCACCCAGTGCAGGCGCAGATCAGCGGGAGAAACGAGGGGGATCTCGTCCTCGGTGCCGCCCACCTCGACGAACACGAGCGCGGGCGCACCGGCCGGCAGTGCTTCGAGTGCGGCCGCGACAGCGGGCAGCGCCGATTCGTCGCCGGCGAGCAGGTACCAGTCGGCCGCCGGGTCGGGTGCGAACGCACCGCCCGGTCCGTTCAACCAGAACCGTGCGCCCGGCTCCACCGAGCGCGCCCACGGCCCCGCGACGCCCTCGTCACCGTGCACCACGAAGTCGATGCTGATCTCGCGCAGCTCGGGATCGAAGGATCGCACCGTGTAGGTGCGCAGCACGGGCTGGCTCTCCGGGCCGAGCGTCGCGCGCACCGTGTCGAGATCGAACGGCTCGGGATATTCGACGCCGGGCGCCGGGAAGATCAACTTCACATAGGCGTCGGTGAACGCGTTAGGGGTGAATCCGTCCGACACGGTGCCGACCACGCGCACCAGGTGCGGGGTCAACCACTGCTTGCGGACGACTGTGACGGTGACCGGTATCGGCACGGCTGCTCCCAACTCCTCAGATCCCTGCCGACGGTACCCGCGGCGCGGCGAGAAGTGGGGAGCCAGCTCGGCGCCGCTACTCCGACCAGCGTTCCTCGAGCATCGCCGAGACCTGTTCGGCGAAGTCGCCGACCGCGTCGTCGCCGGTCATCCTGGCGTCTTCGGCGAGTGCGGACCACCGGTTGATCAGGGCTTCCGAGCGCGGGACCGACAGCCCGTGTTCGCGGGCGGTGGCGATGCGGGCGTGGTCGGCGGGCAGGAACCAGTAGGTGGACAGCCAGACCCAGATCAGCCGGGCTTCGAGGATCCGTTCGGCCAGGACGGTGTCGTCGGCCAGCGACGGCCAGACGCCGACCACGGCAGAACGCCAGGCCTCGACCATTTCCTTGGCGCGGCTGCGCGAGAGTTCGAAATCGCACAGGCAGCCGGGGTAGGAGACGAGCGCGTAAGTGATGTCGAGGGTGGCGTCGCGGAAACCGCCCCACTCGTAGTCGAGGAACCGCGCACCTTCCTCGTTCATGATCACGTTGTCGGGGCACAGGTCCGACGGGCTGAACGCGCGGTAGCGGCCACCGGTGAACAGACGGTTGCCGTGCACGATGCGTTCGGCGATCTCGCCGGGCACCTCGATGCCGAACTCGGCCGCGAGCAGACCGGGGACCTCGGCGATAGCGGCCTGGGCCTGCTGGGCGATCCCGTCGACGCGGTGCACCGAGTCGACGCGACGCATCAGGGCGACGAAGTCGGGCTCGCGGCCGACGGTCGCGGCGTGCATCCGGCCGAGCGCCTGCGCGAACGCCATCAACGAGTTGCGGGTACCCGGCTCCACGCGGGCCTGCAGCACCGAGGTGAGTAACGCGTTGTCACCGAGGTCGGAGAGCACGAGGAGCCGGTCGGGGACGCTGTGCGCGATCAGGAAGGCACCGGGACGCTGCTCGCGACTCAGCGCGGTGGTGAACTGGTAGGACACCGCCTCGCGGAGGAATGCCGCGTCGATACTGGCGACGCCGGGCGCCAAACCACCGGCGCGGCGGTCGGGAGTAGAACCGCGCACCTGCTTGACGATCAGCGTGCGCGGCAACGAAAATGCGTTTTCCGCAACACGCACGCGTAGGACTGTCGTCCTACCACTGCCGCTGAGCTCGATCGGATCACTCAGCTTTACCGGAGCACCCATTCGCTTTGTGAGCAACTGTTGTGCTGCGGACACGACGTCGGCGGCGCGTTCGGCCAATAGTGCGGTCATCGCCTCTCAAGCTACTCGTACCCGGTCACTTCTAGCGAGCGGTTGGACAACCTTTCCGCGTCGTTCGGCGTGTTGGCACCGAGGTTGCGCGTGTGTTCCTGTTGGCTTGACACATCAGCCGGTCGTCGGGTTTTCTCATCGTGAACTGCTGTGCGCCACACCGCAAACCGGTTGAGTCGAAAGGTCTACCACAGTGACCGACACACCGTACGCCGCATCGAGCGATTCACCGGGCGGGTCGCCTGTTCCGGGCGGTGGCGGACAATTCGCCGGACCCGGGGGCAGACACGAGGGAACCGGGCAACCACCGGCTCCCGGTACCGGACCGAGCAGGCACGGAATGGCCGGTGGCGCAGGCTATCCGCAATTCGAGGGCCCCGGCGCCGCCCAGTACGGGCACGAGCCGGTCGAGCCGCCGCCACCGATTGCCGGCCACGGCGGACAGGCACCGCAGTACGGGCCCGCCGGCACGGGTCCCGGTTACGCGGTGCCCCAGTCGAAACCGGAGAATCCGATCTACCCCGCAGCCCCCGCATCCGGCGTGTCCACGGGTGGTGGCGGGCAGACGCCCGGTTACTACCATTCGGGAGCACAGGCCCTCGATATCGGCCGTTCGCTGAGCTACGGCTGGGAGCGATTCCGGGCCAATCCCGGTCCGTGGCTGGGGGTCACCGCGGTGGGGGTATTGATCTATCTCGGCTTCCTCGCCGTCGTCCAGATCGTCGATCCGACATCACCGTTCAGCGTGCTGTTCCTGTTCTTGATGGTGATCGTCGCGCTGTGGCTGCTGCAGGCGGCGATGGTGCGCGGGGCGCTCTACGAAACCGATGGGTATCCACCGGCATTCGGATCGTTCTTCCGATTCGTGAACGCGGGCAATGTCCTACTGACCTCGCTGCTCGCGTTCACCGTCACCCTGCTGCTGTCGTCGCTGTGCCTGGCGCCGGGGCTGATCGCCGGGTTCCTGTGCATGTTCTCGCTGCACTTCGTGATCGATCAGGACTACGGCCCGGTGGAAGCGATCAAGGCGAGCGCGCAGCTGGTGCTGGCGAATCTGTGGGCGTCGCTGCTGCTGGCGCTCACCGTCATGCTGGTCACCTTCGTCGGCGCGGCGCTGTGCGGGCTGGGCCTGTTCGTCGCGGGGCCGGTGTGCGTCATCGCGGTGACGTACTCCTACCGGATGCTGACGGCGGGACCGGTCGCCCGCGTCTGAGGTCAGCGTTCGAACACGGTCCGCATGCCGATGGCCCGCTTGAACCGGCCGATCGGACCCTTCTCGTCGCCCGCCTTCGGTCGCAGCTCGAGCACCAGTACCCCGGCGATCACGATGCCCACCAGATTCAGCGCGAGCTGGCCGACCGACTCGAACGCCCGATGCCACTGTCCGATGGTCGCCGCCACCACCGCGTAGCCGGCGGCGGGCACGGTCGTCACCGAGATGAAGACCCCGATCAGAGCCGCCGACTTCGCGGTGACCAGCGACAACATCCCCGCCGCACCGGCGAGCAGCGCCACCACCAGCGAGAACGGACCGACCTCGAAGATGAAGTCGACGCTGTGCGCGTCGACCACACCCTCGGTGGTGATCCAGCCGAGCTGCTCCCACACGATCGTCGCGCCGAGCGTGACCACCATCGCGAACGGAAACGCCACCGCCAACGCGATGATGGAGCGCCGCGCCAGCCGCCAGTTGCGGCGCACCAGTGCCACCGACAGCGCGGCCAGCGGACCGAACTCCGGGCCCACCACCATCGCGCCGACGATGGTGACCGGTGAGTTGGTCGCCACCCCGATCGAGGCGAGCAGGCAGGCGATGGTCAGGAACGCCACGAAGGTGGCGTTGAGCGAGGATTCCTCGTGGGTTTCCTTGAGCAGTTGCTCCCAGATCACCGCGTCACTCGGGTCACCGGGCGCGGCGCGAACGGCCCGGTCCGCGGCATCGGAGAGCACCGCGCTGACCGGGCCGAGGGTGATTCCGCCGTGCTCGACGATGCCGAGCGACTTCACATCGGCGAGCACCTTGTTGCCCGCCTCCCGCGCCACATCGGCCTGAACGAGATCGCCCACGGGGTCGAGCGCGATGCCGCGCGCCACCGTCAGGTGGGTGACGCCGGTGTCGGCTTCGAGAACCCGCACCAGCTCATCGGTCTGCTCGGGCGGGCTGATCACTCGAAGATGTAGCACCGGTGTCCTCCTGATCGGTATCGCCGTGGCGATACGGGAACTGACCAGAAGGTACCGGGCTCCCTCCGATGACCGCTATTTCTCGGCCGCAACAACTTTCGCCGCGTCGGTGGCCTTGCCCTTGACCTCGGGCTTGGCGTCGATGCCCGCCTCCTTGCGCTGCTGCGCGGTGATCTGCGCGGGCGCGTCGGTGAGCGGGTCGACACCGCCGCCGGTCTTCGGGAACGCGATCACCTCGCGGATCGAGTCCTCACCGGCCAGCAGCGCGGTGATGCGGTCCCAGCCGAAGGCGATGCCGCCGTGCGGCGGAGCACCGTAGGCGAACGCGTCGAGCAGGAAGCCGAACTTGTCCTGGGCTTCGGCGTTGTCGATGCCCATCACCGAGAACACGCGTTCCTGCACATCGCGACGGTGGATACGGATGGAACCGCCACCGATCTCGTTGCCGTTGCAGACGATGTCGTAGGCGTAGGCCAGCGCGGAATCGGGGTCGGTGTCGAAGGTGTCGAGCGACTCCGGCTTGGGCGAGGTGAACGCGTGGTGCACCGCGGTCCAGGCCGAGTAGCCCAGCGCCACGTCACCGCTGGCGGTCGCCTCGGCGGCGGGCTCGAACATCGGGGCGTCGACGATCCAGACGAAAGCCCAGGCGTTCGGGTCGATGAGGTCGCACTTGCGGGCGATCTCGCCGCGCGCGGCACCCAGCAGGGCACGGCTCGACTTCACCGCACCGGCGGCGAAGAACACGCAGTCGCCCGGCTCGGCGCCGACCTGCTTGGCCAGGCCGTCCCGTTCCACGTCGGTCAGGTTCTTGGCGACCGGGCCGCCCAGGGTGCCGTCTTCGTTGATCAGGATGTAAGCCAGGCCCTTGGCGCCACGCTGCTTCGCCCACTCCTGCCAGGCATCGAGCTGGCGTCGCGGCTGGCTCGCGCCACCGGGCATCACGACCGCGCCGACGTACTCCGACTGGAACACCCGGAAGGTCGTGTCCTTGAAGTAGTCGCTGAGCTCGGTGATCTCGACGCCGAAACGCAGGTCGGGCTTGTCGGAGCCGTAGCGCCGCATCGACTCCGCGTAGGTCATGTGCGGAATCGGGGTGACGATGTCGTGGCCGACCAGCTTCCACAGCGCGGTCAGGATGTCCTCGGCCAGCAGGATCACGTCGTCCTGGCGCACGAAGCTCATCTCGATGTCGAGTTGGGTGAACTCGGGCTGACGATCGGCGCGGAAGTCCTCGTCGCGGTAGCAGCGCGCGATCTGGTAGTAGCGCTCGATGCCACCGACCATCAGCAGCTGCTTGAACAGCTGCGGGCTCTGCGGCAGCGCGTAGAAGCTGCCCGGCTGCAGGCGCGCGGGGACCAGGAAGTCGCGAGCGCCCTCCGGGGTGGAGCGGGTAAGCGTGGGGGTCTCGACCTCGACGAAGTCGTGGCTTGCCAGCACCTCGCGGGCGGCGGCGTTGACCTTGGAGCGCAGGCGGATGGCGTGGCCGGGGCCTTCGCGGCGCAGGTCGAGGTAGCGGTACTTGAGGCGGGCCTCGTCGCCGGGGGTCTCGTCGAGCTGGAACGGCAGCGGCGCGCTCTCGTTGAGCACGACCAATTCCTTGGCGTCGACCTCGATCTGCCCGGTCGGCAGCTCCGGGTTCTCGTTGCCGTCGGGACGCCGTTCCACCACACCGGTGACCTGCACACAGAATTCCGCGCGCAGCTTGTGGGCCTGTTCGGCCGCCTCGCCCTCGCGGAAAACCACCTGCGAGACGCCCGAAGCGTCGCGCAGATCGATGAAGGTCACACCACCGTGGTCACGACGCCTCGCCACCCAGCCGGTGAGGGTGACGGTCTGACCGGCGTGCTCGCCTCGCAGCGAACCAGCCAAGTGGGTGCGCAGCACGGTATTCCTTTCGACAGACTTTCACGGACTTGTCGCACCGGCGCAGATGACCGGGTGCACTGCCATCGTAGTGAGACACGGTGCCCGAGTGAAAACCGATATCTTCCCCACCGTGTCAAGCTTGTGACACCTGTCCGCCGTCGCCGCTCCCGCCGACGGTGAATCATGCTGTGAGGCAGCTGGACAACCGAGCGAAGGCGAGTACCGCGATGACCTTCAACGAAGGTATGCAGATCGATCCCGGCCGGGCTTCCTCGGGTGGCGGACCCGGCATGGGCGGCAAGCTCGCTCTCGGCGGCGGCGCTGGCGGTCTGATCCTGTTGGTCATCACGCTGCTCCTCGGTGGCGATCCCGGGACGGTGCTCGGCAACTTCACCGGCGCGCAGAGCGGGCAGCAGGCGCAGCCGGGGACCGCGGGAACGCCGGCGCACTGCAAGACCGGCGCCGACGCGAACAAGTACGTCGACTGCCGGGTGGTGGCCACCGCGCAGAGCCTCGACGCGGTGTGGTCGGTGCAGCTGCCGCAACAGACCGGCAAGAACTATGTCGAGCCCGAGCTGGTGCTGTTCACCGGTGCCGTGAACACCGGGTGCGGCAATGCCACCAGCGACGTCGGACCCTTCTACTGCCCGGCCGACCAGACCGCCTACTTCGACACCGCCTTCTTCCAGGAGCTGACCGACCGGTTCGGCGCGAGCGCGGGACCGCTGGCGCAGGAGTATGTGGTCGCGCACGAGGTCGGCCACCACATCCAGAACCAGCTCGGCGATATCGGCAAGGCCCAGCGCGATCCGCAGGGCGCGACCTCCGGCGCGGTGCGCACCGAGCTGCAGGCCGACTGCTACGCCGGTATCTGGGCCAACTTCGCCGACAAGCAGCCCTCGCCCGGAGGCGGGCAGCCCTTCCTGAAAACCTTGTCCGACAAAGATATTCGCGACGCGCTGTCGGCCGCCAATGCCGTGGGCGACGACCGCATCCAGCGCTCGGCGGGTCGCGGCGTCAATCCCGAGTCGTGGACCCACGGGTCCTCGGATCAGCGGCAGAAGTGGTTCCTCGTCGGCTACCGGACCGGGTCGGTGCAGGCCTGTGACACCTATTCCGCGCGTGACCTGGACAACCCGCCCGGGCTACGCTGACTCCTCGAACGCGATACCCACGCACTGTCTTTCGATCGAGGGGAACCCATGCGCCTGACCATGACCGGACTGCTCGTCTGCGCTCTCGCCCTGCCGGGCGCGAGCGCACTCGCCCATGCCGATCCGGCGCCACTACCGCTGGTGAGCCTGACCACGATCCCCGACGGCTGGTCGCAGCGCACCGACCTGCGCCCGGTCCTGCAGGTCTTCGCCGACGGCGAGGCCGTGCACCAGCCCGATGCCGTGAGCAAGGACCGCAAACCCGAGACCGCCCCCAAGAAGGTGACCGGAAAGGTTGCCTCCGACGTGATTTCGGCCGCGCGCGAGGAGATCAACGCGCTCAAGGAGATCGATTTCGGCATTCCGGCCGGCGACAACAGGGGCACCCAGATCATCGATCTGATGCCCGACGATCCGGCCGACGAAGTCCACCTGGTCGTCTACTCCCCCGAGGCGTCCGATGGCCTCGATCCGGCGCAGAAGGACGCCCGCAAGCGATTCACCGACCTCTACAAGAAGCTGGTCGACGCCTTCAAGAGCTGATCGTTCGACGCTGAACCGACAGGGGCTCGCCGGTTTCCACCGGTGAGCCCCTTCGGGTCAGAAGCGATCCGCGGTCGCGTCCTCGTCGCGTTCGTCCTCGTGGACGGCACCGATGACGTCGGGTGTGGATTCACCCAGCGGACCGGTGAGATCGTCGTTGCCGGTGCGGCTCTGGTAGGGCTGCACGGTACGACCGTGTTCTTCCTCGTTGTTGCCACGGCCCGCGCCGCCGCCCGCTCCCGCGCCGCCGCCCATCATGCCGGAGGTACCGCCGGTGCTCGCGGCCGTGGTGGTGCCGGAGCCCATCGCGTTGACGGTGGGCATCACTCGACCGGCGGGGACCGCCGCACCCGGCACGGCCGCGGTGGTCTTCGGCGTACCCGCGCTCGGGGTGCCCGCGGAACTGCCGCCCGCACCACCCCGCGCGGTCCCGAGCGCGCCGAGCGAGGCGCCGGAACCGCCGCCGCTGCCACCGGAACCACCGGAGCCGAGGCTCGACGCTGTCGTCGAGCCGGGAGAGGTGGTGCCCGCGGTGGTGCTCGCTGCGGTGGTGGAGGAGTCGCCGCCGCCGGTGAGGGCTTCCTCGGCCTGGGTGAGCAGCGGTTCGCCGATGTTCTCCGAGGCGGCGGAGAGGACTTCCTCGGGCGAGGGCAAGCCGCTCTGACTGGCGAGCTGCCCGACGACGCCGCTGAGTTCACCGGTGTAGCCCATCAACTGTCCACGGGTGACATTGACGACCGACACCGCGTCACCGAGATGCGTAGTGGCCAAGCCGATCAGGGTGGCCTGGGTCGGCGGCAGCATGATCGTCGGCGCGAGCGCGGTGGCCTGGGCCGCGAAGGTGGTGGCGATGGTGGTGAGCTGCGCGTTGCCGGTCTGCACCACAGCGGCCGCCTGCTGCGTGAGCGCGGAGATGTCGATGCCGCGCTGACTGGTGTCCTGCCCCTGGGTCTGCGCCTGCTGGCTGGCGGTGGTCGCCGCGTCGGCGGCCTGACCTTCCCACACCTGCTGAACGGTCTTCACCCCACCTTGGGCCAGGCTCATCGCCTGCTCGATCACCGCAGAGGAGTTGCTCAGGATCGTGGTCGGGTCCAGCCCGCTGAAAACACCGGTACCGAAGCTGCTGAGCAGGTCGAGGAACGGCTGGAACAGGGTGTCGATGCCGGGCAGCGCGGGCAGCGACAGTCCGCTCATCAGCGCGGCGACCGGATCTTCGGTCAGTGTCGTCGCGGCGGCGGACGTGCTCGCGCCAGAGGTGTTCGCGGCGCCGGCGCCCGATGTTCCGGTGAGCGCGGACTTGGCCTGGTCGAACGCGGTCAGTGCGGCGGCCGACGCGGGCGCCGCGACCTGAGCCACCGTGCCCTGCAGGCCACTGAGCGCGGACGAGGCGTCCTCGGCGACGCCGGACAGGATGTCCTGGGGTTGCACGCCGGTGCCGAGCCCGCCCAACCCGGCGGGCGACATGCTGCCGTTCTGGGCTTCGTCGGTGATCTTCTGCGCGAGCGTGAAGACCGCTTCCTCGTCGGCCGCCACATCCTCGGGCACCTGCATCAGCGACACATCCAGAATCGCCTGCGCGTCGAGCGGTGCCGCACCCATCACCGACGCGGTCGCGGCATCGGCGGCCGCCATGGCAGCGTCGGGAGCGATGACGCCGGTGTCCGAACTCAGCGGCTTCACGCAGGACCCCCGAGCCCAGCAGCCTGACGCGCGAGTTCGGCGGCGTTGTCGATATCGGTCGACTCGAAGGTCACCGACGACTTGAAAGCCGCGTCCGAGAGCGAGCTGAACTTGGCCGACAGGTCGTTGATGTCCTTGGCCTGCAACGCTTGTGCCGCCGCGAACATCGCCAGGTAATCGGCGCCGATGAGGCCGAACACCGGCGTCGCCGCCGACACGCTGGCGACCAAGTCGATATTGCCCGCCGCGGCGACCTGTGCCGCCACCCCGCCATTGGTCGCCGCGAACGCGGCGACCTCTCCGGTTTGCACCGAGAGATCAGTCATGCGAATCCCCCCAACTCGTCGTGAAAAGTCTGCACTACAGAAGGCAACGGCGGACGCGAAACTCCCGACGCGACCGCCCAACTGCGATTGGCGCCAAATATAGCCGAATTCCCCGACAGTTTTCGAGTCGTGCCACGTTCGATCTGGTCGATCGACTATCAAAACTAGAACATGTTCTATATCCTCGGGCTCATGAAGGTCGCAGTGACCGGCGCAGCCGGCTACCTCGGTACCAACTTGATCCCTCTGCTCGTCGAGCGCGGCCACGAGGTCGTCGCGATCGACCGCGTAGCCCCGACCACCGCCGATCCGGCCGTGACCTGGGTCGAAGGCGATGTGCTCGACCCCGCGTCGATGCGTACGGTGCTGGCGGGCGCCGAGGTGGTCTACCACCTCGTCGCGCTGATCACCCTCGCCGAACGCAACGATCTGGCGTGGCGGGTGAACACCGAAGGCGTGCGCGTCACCGCCGAGGCGGCGCTGGAATCGGGTGTGCGTCGGTTCGTCCACACCAGCTCGATCCACGCCTTCGATCAGTACCGCGCGGGCGGGCACATCGACGAGACCTCCGGCCGCTCCGACGATCCCAGCCTGCCGGTGTACGACCGGTCGAAGTGGTCCGGCGAACTGGCGTTGCGGCCGGTGATCGAACGTGGACTCGACGCGGTGATCGTGAATCCGACCGGCGTCTACGGTCCGGTCGACCACCTGGACCGGCTCTCGCGCATCAACTCCGCCGCCGGCCAGGCGATGCGTGGCCGAGTTCCGGTGATGATCGGTGGCGGCTTCGATCTGGTCGACGTGCGCGATGTCGCCCACGGCCTGATTCTGGCTGGCGAGAAGGGCCGCACCGGCGAGAACTACCTGCTCGGCGGCGAGATGATCACGATGGTCGACCTGTGCCGGATGGCCGCGGCCCGCACCGGCGCCAAGGGTCCACGCTTCGTCATCCCGGCGAAGGCGGTCGGCGCGATGATGCCGGTGCTCGAGCCGATCAGCAGGCGCCTCGGCTCCGACATCATGTCCAAAGCCGCCATGGGCGCGCTGATCTCGGCGCCGACCGTCGATCACGGCAAGGCCGAACGCGAACTCGGCTACCGCCCGCGTCCGACCCTGGAGACCGTCAACGACCTCGTCGACTTCCTGCGGGCGTCGCGTCAGGCTTGACACCTGTTCGAACAAATGTTCGACTCGTGGGGTGCGGTGGCAAGCTCAGACCCTGGACGCCGATGACGGCGCGCTGCCCGGCCTGACCAGGGCCGGGCTGGTTCGCTCCGTCCGCACCCCCGAGTTCGACGGCATCACCTTCCACGAGGTGCTGTGCAAGAGCGCGCTGAACAAGATGCCGGAGAGCTCCGCGCTGCCCTTCCGCTGGACGATCAACCCGATGCGCGGTTGCTCGCACGCCTGCCGCTATTGCTTCGCGCGCGGCAGCCACGAATATCTCGGCCTCGACGCGGGCGAGGATTTCGATTCCGAGATCGTGGTGAAGACCAATATCGCCGCGGTGCTACGCCGTGAGCTCATGCGCCGGTCCTGGCAGCGCGAGGCGGTGGCGCTCGGCACCAACACCGACCCCTATCAACGTGCCGAGGGCCGATACCGCTTGATGCCCGGCATCATCACCGCGCTCGCCGATTCGGGCACCCCGTTCTCCATCCTCACCAAAGGCCCGCTGCTGCGCCGCGACCTCCCGCTACTCACCGAGGCGGCCCGGCGCGTCGAGGTGAGCGTCGCGGTGTCGATCGCCATCCTCGATCCCGATCTGCACCACAGCCTCGAACCGGGCACCCCCGAACCGCGCGCCCGCCTCGACCTGGTCCGCGCGCTGGCCGACGCGGGCTTCATCGTCCATGTCATGGCCGCGCCGATCATCCCGTGCCTCACTGACAGCCGGGCCCATCTCGAGGCCCTGTTCGCCGCGATCTCCGACGCGGGCGCGTCCAGCGCCATGGCCTTCCCGATGCACCTGCGCGGCCCCACCCGGGACTGGTTCCTCACCTGGCTCGCCACCGAACACCCCGCGCTCATCCGCCGCTACCGCCAGCTCTACGCCCGCGGCGGCAACGTCACCCCGCTCTACCGCGACTGGCTACGCGACCGGGTGAACCCCCTGCTGACGCACCACGGCCTCCGTCAGACCCAAGGCCGCACAACACCAGCCACTCCCCCTGCCACGCCACAGAGCGCGCAACTCGCTCTCTTCGGCTGACCGCCCTCGGATCCGACAACGAGAGGTTCAGCCGAGTGCGGCGACCTCGGAATCGCTGAGGACTACCGGCGAAACACTGTCCTTGCTGCGCACCGACCGCACCGCGCGATACAGCGGGCGTTCCTCGAGACCCGCATCGCGCGCCTCGGCGCGCAGCTGCTGCACCAGTACTTCCGAGATCGCGATCGCGGCGACGAGTTCGCTGGCGGCGAGCGCGTCGGCGAGTTTGCGCAGGCCGAGTAGGTGCAGTTCGCGTCCGCTACCCACATCGGTATACATCGCCAGGGGCACCAATTGGGTGTCGCCGCCCGCGGTGACCCGCAAGGCGATGCGACTGAGCCGTGCGGGGTACACCAGCAGGTGCACGCCAGTGGCGTCGGCGAGGTCGAGGGTATGTTCGCCGAACAGGCGATGTGCGCGGATCACGGTGCCGCTCAACCACATTCGGCGACGCTGGAACGCGAACACGTAGCCGATGGTCGGGACCGCGACGGCCAGTCCGATCAGGATCGCGTACGGCCAGCTCAGCCAGACCGCCGACAGCAGCGTCGCCCCGACGCCGACTCCGAGCGCGGCCAGCGCGAGCCTGCGCAACATCGGCGCGAACACCTCGGGCGCCACAAGGTCGATACCCACCGGTTCCGTCGCCGACGACTGCCCGGATTGCCCGTCCACGATGACCCTCTCCACCCGCCACCGGCCCACCCGGTGTGGCGCGGTCAGATTACCGCGCCCCACCGACCGCGGCAGCCCGCTACCCGAGCTCCCCGCGCAGCACCGCGACGACGCCGTCGAGCGGGACGGACCGCTGCTCGCCGGTCGCCATCTCCTTGACGCCGATGGTGTTCTCGGCGAGATCGCGATCACCGAGCACGAGGGTGTATTTCGCCCCCGAACGGTCGGCGCCCTTCATCGCGCCCTTCATCCCGCGTCCGCCATAGGCCAGGTCGACGCTGATGTCGGCCGCGCGCAGCTCACCGGCCAGCGCGACCAGCTTCGCCTTGGCGGCGTCACCGAGCGCGACGCCGTAGACCTGGCAGCGCGCCGGATCGGCCGCCGACTTGCCCTCGGCCGCGAGCGCCAGCACGGTCCGGTCGACACCGATGCCGAAACCGATGCCCGACAGCGGCTGTCCGCCGAGTTCGGCCATCAGCCCGTCGTAGCGCCCACCGCCGCCGATGCCCGACTGCGCGCCGAGCTGATCGTGCACGAATTCGAACGTGGTCTTGGTGTAGTAGTCCAGGCCACGCACCATGCGCGGGTTCACCACATACGGCACGCCGAGCGCGTCGAGGTGGCCGAGAACCTGCTCGAAATGGGCCTTCGCCGACTCCGAGAGGTGGTCGATCATCAACGGCGCGTTCGCGGTCAGCTCACGCACTTCCGGACGCTTGTCGTCGAGCACGCGCAGCGGGTTGATCTCGGCGCGGCGCTGGGTCTCCTCGTCCAGTGGCAGCCCACGGAGGAACTCCTGCAGCAGTTCGCGGTACTGCGGACGGCACGTCTCGTCGCCGAGCGAGGTGATCTCGAGGCGGAACCCGTCCAGGCCGAGCGAGCGGAACCCGGCGTCGGCGATCGCGATGACCTCCGCGTCGAGGGCGGGATCGTCGATGCCGATCGCCTCGATGCCGACCTGCTGCAACTGCCGGTACCGACCGGCCTGCGGGCGCTCGTACCGGAAGAACGGACCGGCGTAGCAGAGTTTCACCGGCAGCTGACCGCTCTTGTCCAGACCGTGCTGGATCACCGCGCGCATCACGCCCGCGGTGCCTTCGGGACGAAGGGTGAAGCTCTCGCCGTTGCGGTCGGCGAAGGTCCACATCTCCTTGCTGACCACGTCGGTCGACTCGCCGACACCCCGTGCGAACAGGGCGGTCTGTTCGAATACCGGCAGCTCGACATGCCCGTACCCTGCCAGTCGGGCGGCGTGGATCAAGCCGTCGCGCACGGCGACGAACTCGGCCGAACCGGGCGGCAGGTAGTCGGGGACCCCCTTCGGGGCGGTGAAGCTGCTGGTCTTGGTCACGATGGTCCAGTTTTCCCCACGGGCGCCCTCCGCGTCCAACCGGTTACCCTCTAGACGAACCTGACGAACACGGGAGGAACGCGGTAGTGCCGAGTAACGAACAGCGACGGGCGGCGGCCAAGCGCAAGCTGGAGCGCCAGCTGGCACGACGGGCCGAGCAGGAGAAGAAGCGCAAGCGCTTGACGATCGCGGGCTCGGTACTGGGTGTGATAGTCGTCGCGGCCGCCGCGACCGGCGTGTATTTCCTCACCAGAGGCGACGACAGCGAGTCGGCGACCGCCGAGTCGTCCTCGGCGGTGCCGACGACCCAGTTCGTCAACACCCCCCTCGACATCCCCGGTCCGCCGCCGGCCGCGGCCAAGCCCGCGACCGTCGACTGCAGCTACCCGGTGGGCCAAGAACCCCCCGCGAAGCCCGTCACCGCGCCGGCCACGACCTCGGTCGCCACCGACGGCCCCGAGGTCAAGGTCGCGATCGATTCCACGCAGGGCCCGATCGGGTTGTCGCTCAACAGCGCACAGGCACCCTGCACGGTGAACTCGCTGGTGAGCCTGGCCCAGCAGGGCTACTTCGACAAGACCAGCTGCCACCGCATCGTGGCGACGCCGGGCTTCGGCATCCTGCAGTGCGGTGACCCCGCGGCCACCGGCATGGGTGGCCCCGGCTACAGCTTCGACAACGAATACCCGACCGATCTGTTCGCCGCCGGTGACCCGGCGCTCCAGCAGCCGGTGAACTACAAGCGCGGCCTGGTCGCCATGGCCAACGCCGGTACCTCGTCGGAGGGCAAGGGCACCAACGGAAGCCAGTTCTTCCTGGTCTTCGGTGACACGCAGCTGCCGCCGAACTACACCATTTTCGGCACGATCGACGAAGCGGGCTTGGCCACCCTGGACAAGGTCGCGAGCGGCGGCGTCAAGGGCGGCGCCGAGGACGGTGGGCCCGCCATCCCGATCTCGTTCAACACTGTCAAGGTGGGCTGACGCCGCCTTTCTCAGCGACACAACGGACCGGACACGCTCGCGTGTCCGGTCCGTTTCCACTTTTCTGGCCCCGACGTGCGAAGAAGATCATCAGAGGCTAGGCAACCCTACGATTCATTCGGCCCACGACCCGGTCACCCGCACTTTTTCGGCCACCGGTCGGCCCCGCCGGACATCGCATCGTGTCCTTCGCGCGGTAGGCTCAGATGTCCACTTCCACAGCAGCATCGGGGAGCAGTCATGGCGGAACTCGACGACATCGGCAGCGAAACGGCGTCCATGATGCGCATCATGCTGCAGATGGCCACCCTGGTCGCCCTCAAGTCGCGTGAACACGGTCAGAAAGACGCCGAGTCACGCGCGAAGGCGATCGAGGCCAAGATGAAGGAAGCGCGGGAGTTGCAGATCCGCGAGGCGCGCGATCTCAAGGCCAAGGATCCGCGCAATATCGAACTCGTGCAGATGATGTCGGTGGGCTCGCGCACGGTGGAATCGCGCGGAGTCGAATCACGCGGCGTCAGCCTCAACAAGGAGTCGGGCTCCCCCTTCGCCGCGAGCGCTGCCGGGCACTCGAGCAGCGCGGGACAGGCAGTCGGCTACGACTCCACCGAGCGGCGCGCGGCGATCGCGGCGCATCTGCAGCGAGCCGGTGTCGCCCCCGAACTGAGCCAGGTCCGAATGCTGGTCGAGATGGGCCACGGGATTTCTCCCGAGGAAGCGATCCGGCTGCGCGACGCGGGTACGCGGAACATGCCCGCGCGGGCACGTGGCCTCGAGCGCGGCATCGAACGAGGGATCGAACGCGGACGCTGATCTCGGCGGCGCCGGGGAGCTGCCCCGCCGAGATCGTGCTCGGCTCAGGCGCCGGGAACAGCGCCCTTGTCCCACAGCCCATTATCGGGCTCGGTCCACTGATCCAGGTCCGGCTTCTCCACCGGCAACGACGTGAGCATCTCTTTGTGCCCGTTGCGCACGCTGCAGTATTTGAACGGCCCACGCGGGTCGAACAGCTTGATCATGTGGGGATCGGCGTGTTCGAGGAACCACACGCTGATACCGGGGCCGCCTTTCATCCGGTAGTGCTCCCACGCCTGCCACAGCGCGTCCAGGCGCACGGCGGCCTCGGGGTGGCGCCACCATTCCGGGCACCACACGGTATCGCTGATATCGGTGACCTGACGACGATAGAGCTGGCTCAGGTATTCGCGGACGAACTCGCTCACCCCGGCATAGACCCGCTCCTGCCGGTCCGTATCCGAAAAATCGTTGCTCACAGCGGCTTGACCTCCTCGACTTCACCGATCTCTTCCGGCGGACTGGATTTCGCTAGCGACGGGGACCCGAACAGGTCGTCTATCCGGGTTTTGCGAGTCGGATCGTTCTGCTCGATCGACTTCTTGACCGCCTCGGAGTATTCCGATTCCCACCACGGCACCGTCCGCACCAGCACGGCAGGCTGACCGGAGGTGAACACGACGGCACGACCGCGCGGTAGCGTCGCCAGGCCCTGTGGGGTGAAGGTCACCGAGGAGCTCAGCGAGCGCGAGTAGCTCTTGCTGTTGCCCGACTGCGACATCGACGACGAGATCGAGTCGTACTCGCCGATCGCCTCGGATCGGTCGCGCAGGAAGGCCATGTCGTCGACCCCGCTGCCGAGGACTTTGATATTGGCCGCGGACCACAGCGCGCTCATTCCGGCCTCGCCCCAGCAGCGAGCACCCTGCGCCCACGACTGCAGCACGGTCATCACCACGATGCCGCGCGATCCGAAGTGGCTGTACTGCTTGGGCAGATCCTTCCAGCGGACCACGTTGGCGGCCTCGTCGAGCACCGCGAGCAGCGGGATCGGCAACCGCCCACCCGACGACCGCGAGGCCTTGCGCATGGCCACATCGATGACGGCCTCGGTCAGCGCGCTCACCAGCGGTGCGGCCGAACCGCGCCCCTCGAGCGACAGGCAGTACAGCGTGCCGTTGCGTTCGATGAACTCCAGCTCGTCGAACTGGGGGCGAACACCGTCGGCCGGCGTGATCCACGGATGCACATTCGACAACTGCAAGCAGCGGATCATTTTCTTGGCGGTACCGAAAATGCCACTCCTGGTGCGCTGGTCGGCGTTGTACTGCATGGCCAGACCGGACGCGGTGAAGTGGTGTTCGGCGCTGCGAAGGTATTCGATCGCCTCGGTGTTCTGCGGGTTGGTCACCCATTCCCACACCTGGGTGATCGGTTTGCCCGCGATCGCGGCGGCGAGGAAGAACGCGGCGAGCAGGTCCTCTGCCTCGGGATCGAAGAAGTTGTCGCCGTCGTCGGCACTGCCGCCGGTCTCGGCGTCGGCGAAGTGACCGGCCAATCGCGCCGCCCGCATCTCGCAGCCTTCGGTGCGGAAGTTGACCCAGGCCAGCGGATCCCAGAACCAGGTCGGTCGTTCACCGGCGACGCCCTGCGGGTCGAAGACGAACGTGCGGCTGCCCTTGTCTTCGCGCACGTCACGAGTCGCGTCGACGACGTCGCGCTTGTTCGATGTCGCCAGCACCGGCCCGATCGCGGACAGGATCGCCGGAATCACCCGTGATGTCGACTTGCCCTGTCGAGGCCCCCAGATATCGAGATGGAGGTCTTCGTAGGAGCCGTAGAGCGGGGTGCCGTCGGCAACCGCGATTCCGATCGGTACCCCGGGCGCGTCGCCGGTCCCGAGCCGCACGCCGAGATCCTTCGCCTTCTCCCTGACTCCGGCCTCGGTGATCGACCCGATCGCGCTACCGACACCCATGTAGTCGGCTTTGTCGTCGATTGCCAACCGCCCCACGACCGCACGCTTCTGCAACCGCTTGCGGATCACCACATACGCGATGGCCGACGCGATCACCAACAACACGATCACCGTCGACGCACGTGGCCAGTGCAGCTTGCCCCGCGCCAGATCGGCGACCACCGCGATCGGGTTGATCGGAATGGACTGCGGTACAACCGCCAGCGCGTTGCCCAGATGCAGGGCGACCGCGAGGGTGATCAGCACCGCGAACCCGAACACGATCATGATCAGCGTCGTGTCGGGTCCGACCGCGGCCGGATCCGTCACCTTCTTCTTCGCCACGGGTGCCTCCTTGTGTGGACGTGGTGTGTGGTCAGCGGAACGCGTCGAGACGCCAGCCTTGCGGCGTCTGCACCACGGTCGCGATGACCGTGCTCGGCGGTAGGGCTTCGGTGCGTCCGTTGGGGTAGACGACCGTTTGTTCGATGCCGATCTTGTACTGCGCCACCGTGGGATCGGCGCTCGCGGGCGCCGGCTCCCCCGAGGCGAAGGTGAACGCCTCCACATGCGCCTTCGCCCTCGCCCAGTCCGCCCACTGCAGCGACGGTTTCGGGGTCTCGGTGGCGCCGATCGAGCTGTCCAACATACGTATCATGCTGGGCCCCAACCATTCTCGCGCGCGCTGTAGCGAGGATCCCGGTTGCTCGGTGACGGGGTTCCAGGTGTAGACCTCGCGCAGCGCGACGACCGCGACCCCGTCGGGAGTGGTCGGGTCGACCGCGGCTTCGAGCAGGCGGGTGGTGGAGGTGGCCTCAGGGCGCGACGGCTCGGCGTCGCCACCGCAGGCAGGGACCGAGAGCAGGACAACCACGAGCATCACCGCCCCACTTGTGTGGATTCGTGTTCTCTCCCACCAGGTTATCGCTGGTCGCGCCCTCACAACATCCTCCTCGCCCGTGCGTCGCCGGGCACCGCCACCTCGGCGACACCCCCGCCACCGCGGTTGCTCGTCGGTGGCACCGCCTGGATCAGCCTGCCGTTGCCCGCGTAGATCCCGACCTGGGTCGGTCCCTGCCGTCCGAACCCGCTGAACACCAGATCACCGACCGCCGCCTTCGCGATCGGCACCTCCCGGCCCGCCTCCCACTGCTGTTCCGCGGTGCGCGGCAACGTGACCTTGCCCGAGGACGCGGCGAACACCGCCGCGGCGGTCAGTCCCGGCCCGTCGAATCCGCCGCCGCTCGGCCCTTGCGCGCCGCCGCCACCCCACACGTACGGGGTGCCGAGCCAGTCGTGGGCGGCCTCGACGATCTGTTCGCCGTCGGACCCCTGCCCCGGGGTGAATCGGCCTTGCGCGCCGGGCGCCCGGTACTGCGGCTCCATCGACAAGATGTTGGTGACGTAGGGCCTGGTCTCGGAATAGTGCGCCGCATACTGATTGGGCATCCCCCCGGAGGCCAGCACCGCGCCCTCACCGGCGTTGTAGCCGGCCAGGGTGAGCGCGGCCAGGTCGCCCGAGACGCGACCGGCGGCCATCCACCCGGCGATCTTGTGGGCGATCGAGCACATGTAGCGGGCTTGGCCGATGATCGCGTCGCCGTCGTCCCACACGCTGGCCGAACCGTTGCCGTCGGCATCGATGATGTAGGGCTGACCGTCCTCGGGATTGATGCTCGCGGCCGTGCCGGGCAGGAACTGGGCCAGGCCCTGGGCACCCGCGGGCGAGGTGAGACCGCGCCGGAATCCCGACTCCTGCTTGGCCTGCGCGGCCAGCAGCGACGACGAGATCTCCGGGCACACGGTTCCCGCGCGGCGATACCAGATCTCGAGCTCGGCGGGCACCTTCCCGTCGGCCAGCGCCCCACCGGCGCTGCCGAATCCACGCACACAGTTCGGATCGCTCGAAAACGCCCGCGCGCCGCCGACATCCGGGGTGGGTGCGCCGTCGAGCCACGGCATCGGGTCGATCTGACGGCCACCGGTGAACCGGCCGCCGGGCACGATCTCGAAATGCAGGTGCGGGCCACTGGATTCGCCGGCCGAACCGACCATCCCGATCGGCTGACCCGCGGTCACCGTCTGACCGGTGCGCACCTTGACGCCCGCGTCCCACATGTGGCCGTAGACCGCGGAGTAGGCGCGCCCATTGGTGTCGACGGAATCGACGACGATCCAGTTGCCGAAACCCGAAGCGGGACCGGCGGCGACGACCCTGCCGTCGGATACCGAGTAGATCGTGGTCCCGTCGGTGGCGGCCATATCGATGCCCTTGTGATCGCCGCCGCGCGAACCGAACACGTCGGAGACGGTGAAAGTGCCGATCTCGAGCGGCAACGTGCGGCGCAGCGGACCGACACCCGCGGCCAACACCGGCGTGCCGGTTACCGCCGGATTCGATGTCGGTGCGGCAGCACTGGTCGCGCCCGCGCGATTGTCGCCGCCGAGTTGGGGCAGCGTCGGCACCGACGATCCGACCAGCACATCGCCGGTCTCGCAGGTCTCATCCGAGGACGGCAGCACGATCACCAGCACCAGCGCCACCAACCCGACGACCGAACCGAGCGCCGTCATCATGATCGTGCGGACGTTCACCGGCCGCCTCCCCACGTTCCGCGGCGGGCGCCGACTTCGGCAACGTCCGCCGCGGCGGAGTTCATGTGCGTCGCCGGGACTCGTTGAGCGTGTCGGCGAGCGTGCGGTTCATCTCCGCGGCGGCGGCCAGCTGTTGTTGCAGCAGCGCCACTTTGCGGCGTAACGCGGTGGCGTCCAGCCGGTCCAGGCTCGGGTCCTGGGTCGCGCGGACCCAGTTGCGCACCGAATTGGCGTGCACGCCGATCTGTTCGGCGACCATCCGGCACGCCTCGGATTCGCTGCGCAACTTGTCGGTCAGCGCGACCACCTGGGCGACGGCGGCATTGCGGACCTCCGGCGAGACCCGGCGATAGGACCGGTGCGGCATCATTGCTCACTCCCGTTCGAGTAGTCCGGCGTGCCACGTGGGTTGTCGCCGAACTCGCTGAAGCGCTGATTCGTGTCGTGGATTCCGCTTTCTCGTTCCGACACCGTGAACTCCATGTGGAAAGGGATACCGGGTCGACGATCCTCGCCGACCTTCAGCAAGAACTTTCCGGTGCCGGGCGGCGATGGCCGCTGCTGGCCGGGCTTGAGCGCCTCACCGGTGAGGGCCTGCGGCGCCGACCAACTGGTCACCATCTCCTGCTCGGCCGAGGTGAACGGCACCGTGGAGTCGAGCCTGCTGATCTCCTCGGCGGGCAACGCGCCGAAGATCTTGGCGCGCGCGCGTTCCAGGAAGCCGATCGCCTTGGCGATCGCGGCGTCCGAGCCGAGCGCCTGCAGGTCCTTGATGGTGTGGCTGATCATGATCAGGGCGGTGGCCAGGCCGCGCTGCAGACGGGTCAGCTCGTCGACGCGGTCGACCATGAAGTCGCCGAGACCGAGCACCTGCCACAGCTCGTCCATCACCACCTGGAAGTAGCGCTGCGGGCCGAGGTCGGCGTCGGCCAGCACGTGCGCGGCCTCGACGGAGGCGAAACCGTCTGCCCAGCAGGCCAACATGACCGCGGCCTTGAGCTTCTTGTCGCCGCTGGGGATGTGCGAGACGTCGATGCACACCGCGACGGCGCTGGTGTCGATGGGAACGCTGGTCTGGCCGTTGAAGATCGCGCCGAACGGGCCCTGGGTGAGCGCGCGCAGCGAACGGCGAAGCCCCTTGATCGCGTTCTGGTATTCGTCGCTGTTGTCGGCGCCCGCGTCGAGCATCATCTCGGCGCCGCCGCCGACGATCACCTCGAGCAGGTTCTCCATGATCGGCGGCTTGTCGGGGGTGAAGCCGCCTGGCTGGTAGAGGATGCGCAGCGCGGTGGCGATCAGCGTTTCCTCGAAGTCGGCCACGCGGGCGCCGCGGACCAGTTCCACCAGGCCCGCGATCAGTGTCACCTGCCTGGCCCGCAGATCCTGCAGCACCTGACGTTGCAGCGCGGGTTTGTCTTCCAGCCGCGGCACGACCGAGCCGAGTACGCCCGCCGCCAGTGGGTTCAGCTTGCCGTGCCCGTAGCCGAGGTCGATCACCTGACCGCCGACGAGTTCGACCATCTTGCGGTAGTCGGGTTTCACGTCGGCCAGGATCAGCGGGGTGATGCCCTGGGCGATGCCGCCGAGCACGATCCGGCGCACGAGCGAGGACTTGCCGAAACCGTTGAGGCCGAGCACGAACAGGCTGGGCGCGGTGATGAAGCTGCCGCGCATGAACCAGTTCATCGGATCGAAGCAGACCGGGGCGCCGGTGTGCAGATGCGAGCCGAGCGGGGTGCCGATCAGCGGCGCGCCGGCACCGACCGACCACGGCCACAGACCCGCGACCTGGGCGGTGGTGGCCCGATACTCCACC
Source organism: Nocardia salmonicida NBRC 13393 (assembly GCF_001613085.1). GTDB lineage: Bacteria > Actinomycetota > Actinomycetes > Mycobacteriales > Mycobacteriaceae > Nocardia > Nocardia salmonicida. Next base: position 2,576 of record NZ_BDBR01000008.1, on the reverse strand, counting down.
GGGCGGCCGACGACGTTCATCTTGCCGCCGCCGGCGCCCGAGTAGCCGCGGTCGGTCAATTCGGCGGTGGTGCGGTCGAATCCGTCCTTGACGACGGCCTCGCTGCGGGCGTGCGCGTTGTTGCGACGCAGATCGTCGGTGTGGATCCGGAAGGTCGCCCACGCCGCCCGCAGACCCGACTGCTCCCGGGCGATCATCTCGTAGCGGGCGCGGGTGGCGTCGTCGAGCAGCCTCGGGCCCGACTGCGAACGCCGGTCCGGCTTGGTCGATTTCGCGGACCGACCCGAACCCATCGCGCGGTCGGCGGCCTCGTCGGGCCGGATCGCGCGCACCGCCTTCGCGGGCCTTGGCTTCTTCTTCGTCAGCTTGGGTTCGGCCTGCTTCGGCCGTCGACGCGGATCGCCCTGGGGGCGTTGGTGTTCCAGACGTGGGCCGTGGTCCTCGTCGCGCAGCCCACGTTCGGCCCGCGCCCGCGCGGCCCGATCGGCATCGGGATGCGGGCGCCGAGTGCGGCGCTCCCCCGCACCTTCGCGGCCGGGCGCGCGCGGTCCGTCACCGCGACCACGCATCTCGTCACCACGGGGGCGAAGACGACCGTCCTCGTCCTCCCTCGGCCTGCGTGGTTCCTCGCCACGCGGTCGGGTCGGGCGGACTCGGTCGGCCCGCGGTTCCTCACGCGACCTGCGCTCACCCGACGGACGTTCTTCGGGCACGCGTGATCCCCGCGTCGAGCTCTCGCGCTCGTCGCGTTCGGTGCGCTCGTCGAGGCCGAGCACGTCGTCGCTCACGCGCGGCGCGCTCCCCGCGGGCCGTGGCTCGCGTTCGCCGCGGATGCGCGGCGGCCGGTGGACCGGGCGCAACGCGACATCGTCGCGATCGCGCACCGGGGGTTCGTAGTCGCGTCCCATAATCGCCTCACCCCGCCAATGCCTTCGGAATGGTTGCGTGTTCGGGCAGGATCACGCCGCAACCGAGAGATGCCGCGAACGCCGCGGACTGGTACCGGTAGCAGCGCCGGATCTTGAGCCGCGCCTGCGTGGAGAGGTCACGGGTGATGGCCTCGATGCGTGGCAGGTCACCGCGCAGCGGTTCGGTGATGGTGACCAGCGCGCCGAAACGGGTGACACCGTGTCCGCGTGCCTGTTCCTCGCGCGCCTGCTGGGTGGCGCCGACCCGCAACGTCGCCGCCGCCGAGACCACACCGCGTTCGCTCTGCTGCGCGACGAGCGCGTTCTTGAAGTCGTCGTCGACGATCTCGGCGGCGTCGGCGGCCGAGTGCGGCCGGTAGACGATCGCGATGCGTTTGCGTGGCACTTCGGGATTGGGCGCGAGCAGCCGCTGCAGTACCCGCTCGTCCACCGCGCCCTCGGGCGCCGCGTCCATCTCCCAGGTCACCGAGCGGCCACCGTCGTGGATCAGGTGATCCCACTTCTCGTCGTAGGACACCGGGCCCGCGTCGTCCCAGCCGAGGCCGTGCCCACCGGGATCGGCCGCGGCCACCTCGAGATCGGCCTGCGCGGCCGGGTCGTAGCTGCGGCGGATGAAGGAGATGACCTCTTCGGCCGACATCGGCTGCGCCCGCACACCCGCCTCGGCCAGCGCCGCGCAGATACCGGGCAGCCTGCGCCCGATCTCCACCGCTTCCTCGGCCGGATTCTTGCGCCGCTCGGCGGTGGTCGCCTTGAACGTGATCGCCACCCGCGGCAGCAATTGCACCCGCTCCTGCGGCAATTCGGTGGCCAGCTCGTACATCACCTGCTGGGCCAGATCGGGAGCTTCGGGGCGGGTGATCGTGGAAACCTCGTTGAGCAAACGGTTTCCGGTCTCGGGCACCGTGTCGATCACCGGCACCACCGCGACGATGTCGCTGGTCTGGCCGACCGAGGCGAGGAAGGTGCCCCAGGCCGCGACCCAGCGATCGATCACCGGCTGGTCCACTGCCTCGTGCCCCTGCGGCCAGGCCCGCAACACCACCGTGTACTGCGCGAACGCGGGCAGGTGGATCATCCCGAAGTGATAGCCGCCGGCGTCGATGCCTTCATAGAGCTTCGACGGAGCGAGCAGCCCTGGCAATTTCGTGACACCGCCGGGGATCCGGGAGAACCGGCCGCCGCGATACACGTGCTCGCCGTTGTTGCGCGAGCGCCTCCAGTTGAACATCATCAGTCCCGTCTCATAGCCCGAGCGGCCCCCCGTCCGCCACACCAGGGGCACCATGACCAGCGCACCGAGCCCGCCGACGACGAAGCCCCATTTGAATCCACCGACCATCGCGCAGATCAGCGCCGTGATCACCACGACGAAACCGATCACGGTCTCTTCCCAGCGCAGGCCGAAAAGGCCCGCGCTGCGCGGTTTCTGCCACAGCCCGTACGAGCGGCGCTCGTAGGTGTCGGTCGCCGATGTCGTCATCGCGGAATCGTGCTCCTGCCGAGGTCGGGTGAACGATTCGCCCAGCGGTCACCGGCGACGTCGCCCATCGATTGGTCCGCGCGCCCGGTGGTGTTGGCCGCGGTCCGCGCGGCGGCCACATTGCGGGCCGCGCCCGCGGGCACCGAGCCCGAACTGGTCGTCGC
>NZ_BDBR01000007.1 GCF_001613085.1 Nocardia salmonicida NBRC 13393 | reverse complement strand
CCCCGGCAGCCACACCCGACCCGGAACCGGCCCAGCCCCCGGCCGCCCGCCCCGACAAGGCCCCAGCGGTCGGCACCAGCTCCCGTCGACGCCGCCGTGCCGAAACCGAAGGCACCGCCCGCCTATCGGTGGCCGACATCATGGCCAACCTGGAATCGGAATCCACCCGCTGACGCACCACACCACCTAGATCCGGCCTGGAGACGCGGGGAGGCGTAGATCACGGCGGGGGGTGATGGCGCCTCGCCCACGAACCCCTCTATCCTCGACTCGTAACGTCTGGTACCCGCACCGCGGGACTGGAACGCAAATCGAGAGGACAACGTTGACCTCGAGAAGTGTCAACCCTGATGGCGCGACCACGAGTGTTGACCCGGCGCCCGCACGACTGACGGTAGGAATCGTCTCGGCGGGACGAGTGGGTTCCGCACTCGGCGTAGCGCTCGAGCGAGCCGGCCATGTGGTCTTCGGCGTCGCCGCGATCTCCGACGCCTCGGTGCATCGCGCCCGTACCCGGCTGCCAGAGGCCCAGGTGCTGCCGATCGAACAGATCGCCCAGCGCAGTGAACTGCTCCTGCTCGCCGTTCCCGATGCCGAACTGGCCGGGCTGGTGCGCGGGCTCGCCGGTGCGAACGTCGTGCGCCCCGGCACCATCGTCGTGCACACCTCCGGCGCGAACGGCGTCGCGATTCTCGAGCCGCTGACGAAACAGGGCGCGCTCGGTCTCGCGATCCATCCCGCCATGACCTTCACCGGCCACGACGAGGACATCGCTCGCCTGGCCAACGCCTGCTTCGGCGTCACCGCCGCCGACGAGGTCGGTTACGCCATCGCGCAGGCGCTGGTGATCGAGATGGGTGGCGAACCGGTTCGCGTCGAAGAGAACCAGCGTTCGCTCTATCACGCCGCTCTCGCGCACGGCAGCAATCACCTGGTCACGGTCATCGTCGACGCCGTCGCGGCGCTGCGCGAATCCCTGTCCGGACCCGGCCTGCTCGGCCAGCCGCTGGTCGACGATCAGCCCGGCGGCCTCCCCGAACGGCTGCTGGCCCCCCTCGCCTCGGCCGCGCTCGACAACGCGCTGCGCCGCGGCCAAGCCGCGCTGACCGGCCCGGTCGCCCGCGGTGATGTCGACGCCGTCGCCGCCCACCTCGCCGCGCTCGAGCAGGTCGACCACCACCTGGCCGAGGCATACCGGGCCAACTCGCTGCGCACCGCCGAACTCGCACAAACCGATCCGGCACTGCTGGAGCTCCTCGCCAAGGAAGGCCACTGATGGAACCCCGAGAAGTGCACCACCACCAGGGCGGCCCGCGCGCCACCGGCGCCTTCAAGGCAGGCGTCCTGACTGTGCACCACAACCCCGAGGTGCTCGACACCGTCGCCAAGGCTCTGCGCGGCGCCGGGCGCACGGTCGGCTTCGTGCCCACCATGGGTGCGCTGCACGAGGGTCACCTGGCGCTCATCCGCCAGGCCAAGCTCGCCAACCAGGTCGTGATCGTCTCGATCTTCGTCAACCCGCTGCAGTTCGGCGCGAACGAAGACCTCGACGCCTACCCGCGTACCCTCGACGCCGACCTCGAACTGCTCCGCACCGAGGGCGTCGACCTGGTCTTCGCGCCGACCGTCTCCGATATGTACCCGGACGGCATGCGCACCACCATCCAGCCCGGCCCGCTCGGCGCCGAGCTCGAAGGCGGCAGCAGGCCGACGCATTTCGCGGGCATGCTCACCGTTGTCGCGAAGCTGCTCAACATCACCCACGCCTCCGAGGCGTATTTCGGTGAGAAGGACTACCAGCAGCTCACGCTGATCCGGCAGATGGTGCGCGACCTGAACATGGACGCCAAGATCGTCGCCTACCCGACGGTCCGTGAGCCCGACGGCCTCGCCCTTTCCTCGCGCAACCGCTTCCTCGACGCCACCCAGCGCGAATCGGCGCTGGCGCTGTCGGCCGCGCTCGCCGCGGGCCGTCACGCCGCCGGCCTCGGCGCGGACGCGGTCGTGCAGACCGCTCGCTCGGTTCTCGACGCGGTCGACGGCCTCGACGTCGACTACCTCGAACTGCGCGATGCCAACCTCGGCCCGGCCCCCACCGCGGGCAACGCTCGTCTGCTGGTCGCGGCCAGAGTCGGCGACACCCGCCTGATCGACAACGCTGCTGTAGTACTGGGCGCCCAAATCGATGGACACCCCGACGCGAACTCCCTGCCTGCCTCGCAGGCGCACTGAAAGGCGACGACGATGTTGCGCACCATGATGAAGTCGAAGATCCACCGTGCCACCGTGACCCATGCCGACCTGCACTACGTCGGCTCGGTGACCGTCGACCAGGACCTGCTCGACGCCGCCGATCTGCTCGAGGGTGAGCAGGTCTGCATCGTCGACATCGACAACGGCGCCCGCCTCGAGACCTACGTGATCGCCGGCGAGCGCGGTTCGGGCGTGATCGGCATCAACGGCGCCGCGGCCCACCTCGTGCACCCCGGTGACCTGGTCATCCTCATCGCCTACGGTCAGATGGACGAGGCCGAGGTCCGCGACTACGACCCGAAGGTGGTCTTCGTCGACGACCACAACCGTCCGGTGGAGCTGGGCAGCGACCCCGCGCACGCACCGGAGGGCTCCGGCCTCACCTCACCGCGTTCGCTGTCGTTCGTCTGAGCCGGGCGGGGGACCCAGGACAATGCTGCTGACGATCGACGTCCGCAACACCGGTATCGAACTCGGGCTGTTCTCCGGCAGTGGTGAACACGCGAACCTGGTGCGGCACTGGCGGATTCACACGAATCCGCTGATCACCGCGGACGAGTTCGCGATGCAGGTGCGCGGCCTGGTCGGCGAGGATCTCGACCGGATCGTCGGCGTCTCCGCGCTGTCGACCGTGCCGCCGGTGCTGCGCGAACTGCGCGCGATGCTCGCGCGGTACTGGTCGCATGTGCCGCACGTCCTGGTGGAACCCGGTGTGCGAACAGGCATTCCACTGCTGGTCGACAATCCGAAGGAAGTCGGCGCCGACCGCATCGTCAATTGCCTCGCCGCCTTCCGCAGCTTCGGCGGGCCCGCGATCGTCGTCGATTTCGGTACCGCGATCTGCGTCGATCTGGTGTCGGCCAAGGGCGAATTCCTCGGCGGGGTGATCGCGCCCGGTGTGGAGATCTCCGCCGAGGCGCTGGTGGAACGCAGTGCGATGCGCCGCGTCGAGCTGGCGCGGCCGCGTTCGGTGGTGGGCAAGAACAGCATGGAGTGCATTCAGTCCGGCGCGATTTTCGGCTTCGCCGGTCTGGTCGACGGTCTGGTCGACCGTATCCGCGACGAATTCGACGCGTTCGCGGGCACCGATGTCACCGTCGTCGCCACGGGTGCGGGTGCACCGCTGATCGTGCCGGAGTCCGAGACCATCGACCAGCACGTCCCACATCTCACGCTGACGGGACTGCGTCATGTCTACGAGCGCAACAAAAAGTAGCGTCTGCTAAACTACGTCCGTGATCTTCCGTGTGAGCACCCAGGAGTGTTGTCGAGGCTAATCTGCCTCGACCGTTCGAGGCTGACGTTTTCCCTCGACCGATTTCTCACCTTCTGGAGATGCGCTCATGCGTTCCTCTGTTCTTTCCCTTTCGTCCGCACGCGACGAATACTCCGCGACGCCCCCGCTCGACCGGGCGATCGCTTCGGCCTTGCCGACCCGGTTGCGTCCCGCTGACCTGCTGCGACTCACCGACGAAGGCGCCGAAGACGTTATCTCCGGCCGCTACGACCACCTGCTGCCCGCCGATGGCATCTGGCCGACCGAAGAGCGCTGGGCGACCCGTCTTTCGCACGACGACGAGGTCGATGTCTGGCTGATCAGCTGGACGCCGGGAAAATTCACCGATTTGCACGACCATGCCGGCTCGCTCGGCGCGCTGACCGTGCTGAGCGGCGCCCTCTCGGAATACCGCTGGAATGGGTCGGAGTTACGCAGGCGCACGCTGGCCGCGGGTGATCAGGCGTCGTTCCCGATCGGTTGGGTGCACGACGTGGTGCGCGCGCCCGCCGCCGCGGAATCCGTTGGTCCGCTGGATCCCACCTTGAGCGTGCACGCGTATTCCCCGCCGTTGTCGGCGATGTCATATTACGAAGTGACCGGCCATGGAACGTTGCGCCGAACCAAAACCGTCCTCACCGACCAGCCCGAAGGTGATCTGTGATGAGCCGTTTGACGATTGATCAGATGCTCGAGAATGCTCGCGAACGACTACATCGGGTCTATGTGTACGACGTGGCCGCCGCGCTGGAGCGTGGCGCGATTCTGGTCGACATCCGGCCCGCCGCACAGCGCGTGCGCGAAGGCTCGCTGCCCGGCGCCCTGGTGATCGAGCGCAATGTTCTGGAATGGCGACTGGATCCGACCTCGTCGGCACGGTTGTCCCTCGCCGTTGATCATGATGTGGAATGGATTATCTTCTGCTCGGAGGGCTACACGTCGAGTTTGGCCGCGGCCGCCCTGCAGGAGTTGGGCTTGCACCGGGCCAGCGACGTGATCGGCGGCTACCAGGCGCTGAAGTCGGCGGGGTTGCTGACCGTGGGTGTCGGCGTCCCGCATTTCGCCCGTGAGGTGGACTCCCTGGCCTCGCTGTAAGCTCCCCCGCCTCTCCGCGAATTCAGCGTGCTGTTCGCGAATTCGTGGGGTTCGCCCTCGGTCTCACGTCAGGCGCGCGACGACTCCGAGGTGGTTGGGGAGTTACCCATGTCGTCGCGAAATCAGTGAGGCACTTCACAATTCATAGGCGGGTGGCGCGGTGAGGCGGGGGAGGGGTAAAACCCTTTCAGGCGACCGCTAATGTTGTCGGATGTGAGCA
>NZ_BDBR01000006.1 GCF_001613085.1 Nocardia salmonicida NBRC 13393 | reverse complement strand
CCCCGCCGCACCCGGCCGCGCCGCCACTTCCGCCGTGGACATCGATGTTCCCGAGCAGATGCGGATTCGTCGGGACAAGCGTGAACGGCTGCTCACCGAGGGCGGTGAGGCCTACCCGGTGGTGGTTCCGCGCACCCACACGCTGGCCGAAATCCGTGCCGCCTACCCGGATCTGGAAGCCGACACCCAGACCGGTCTGCAGGCCGGTATCGCGGGCCGCGTCATTTTCGTTCGTAATACCGGCAAGCTGTGCTTCGCCACGCTGCAGGAGGGCGACGGCACCAAGCTGCAGGCGATGATCAGCCTCAACGGTGTCGGAGCCGACGCGCTGGCGGCCTGGAAGGCCGATGTCGACCTCGGTGACTTCGTGTTCGTGCACGGCGAGGTCATCTCCTCGCGCACCGGGGAATTGAGCGTGATGGCCGATTCCTGGTCGATGGCGGCCAAGTCGCTTCGCCCGCTGCCGGTGGCGCACAAGGAGATGAACGAGGAGTCGCGCGTTCGTCAGCGCTATGTCGACCTGATCGTGCGTCCCGAGGCCAGGGAAATGGCCCGTACCCGCGTGAATGTGGTCCGTGCGCTGCGCAACGCGCTCGAGCGCCGCGGCTTCCTCGAGGTCGAGACCCCGATGCTGCAGACCATCCACGGCGGCGCCGCCGCGCGCCCCTTCGTGACCCATTCCAATGCGCTGGACATGGATCTTTTCCTGCGTATCGCGCCGGAGCTGTTCCTCAAGCGTTGTGTGGTCGGCGGCCTGGAGAAGGTCTTCGAGATCAACCGGAACTTCCGCAACGAAGGCGCCGACTCCACCCATTCACCCGAGTTCGCGATGCTGGAAACCTACGAGGCATACGGCACCTATGACGACTCGGCGACGATGACCCGGGAATTGATCCAGGAAGTCGCGCGAGAGGCATTCGGCACCCTCCTTGTGACACTTGCCGACGGCACTGAATACGATCTCGGTGGCGAGTGGACGACCGTCGAGATGTATCCCTCGCTGTCGGAGTCGATCGGTGTCGAGGTGACTCCGGAAACCACTGTCGAGGAATTGCTCGCACTCGCCGATCGGGTAGGTCTGGAAATTCCTTCCGGCAAGGGCTACGGTCACGGGAAACTGGTCGAAGAACTGTGGGAACACGCGTATGGCGACAAGCTCTACGCGCCGACTTTCGTTCGCGACTTCCCGGTCGAGACTTCACCGCTCACCCGTCAGCATCGCAGCAAGTCCGGCGTCACCGAGAAGTGGGACCTCTATGTTCGCGGCTTCGAGTTGGCAACGGGCTATTCGGAACTGGTAGACCCGGTGATCCAGCGTGAACGCTTCGTCGACCAGGCGAGGTTGGCCGCGGCAGGCGATGACGAGGCCATGGTGCTCGATGAAGACTTCCTCGCCGCGATGGAACACGGCATGCCGCCGACCACCGGAACGGGTATGGGAATCGATCGCTTGTTGATGGCACTCACGGGTTCGGGAATCCGGGAAACGATCCTGTTCCCGATTGTCCGACCCACTAGTCGCTGACCAGTGAATTCTCGGGGTGAAGACCCCGTGTTGGAAATTTCGCATTTCGGGGTATTCTTGCCTCGGGTATTCGGCCTGGAGGCAGGCTTGACGATTTCGAGAGGACGTTCATCTCATGGCAAAGAAGGTCACCGTTAGCCTGATCGACGATGTCGACGGTGAGTCCATCGCGGACGAGACCATCGAGTTCGCTATCGATGGGGTGTCGTACGAGATCGATCTGTCGGACGCAAATGCGGCGCGCCTGCGTGAAGGCCTGGACGAGTGGGTCGCCAACGCCCGCCGTGTGAGTGGCCGTCGCCGGGTGAAGGCTGCCGGTGCACCCGCGCCGCAGGGCAAGAGCCGCGTTTCCATGGACCGTGAACAGAGCGCCGCAATTCGCGAATGGGCTCGGCGTAAGGGCCACAAGGTCTCGGCCCGCGGTCGTATCTCGGCGGAAATCACCGACGCGTACAACAAAGAGGTCGGCAAGAACTGAGTTATTTGCGGCGCGGGCGCCGCGTGGTTCGCGGCCCCGACGGTCCCGCTGTTGAGGAGCCGTTGCTTGCTCCTTCGTCGCGTACGCAACGGCACCTCAACAGCGGGACGGCCGCGAACGGCAGGCTGCGCCTGCCTGCCCCTCCTCGGGGTCGGGGCGTGTGGGGTCGGGTTTTGTGGGGGTGGCCGATATCGGGTCGGCTTTTCGAGTCCGGGTCGTGTGGGGTCGGGGTGGTAGGGAAGTAGACTGTTGGCCGTGCACAAGGTGTTTCGAGTATCCGGCGGAGTCGCGCAGTGAGTTCCTTCCTGCGGTATACCGACGACACCGGTAAGCAGCATGAACTGGCCCTGGAGGCCGGGCAGCAGCGTGTGACCATCGGGCGCAATGTGCAGGCCGACCTCGTGCTCGCGTGGGACGTCGAGGTGTCCCGTCTGCACGCGGCCGTCGAACATCTCGGTGCGCACTGGACCATCATCGATGACGGACTTTCGCGTAACGGCACCTTCGTCAACGGTGAGCGGCTGGTCGGTCGGCGTCGATTGAGTCCTGGCGACCGTATTCGGGTCGGGACCACGCTCGTGCACTTCTTCGATTTCGGCGGTGTGGTGGACGACGCCACGCATACCGCGTCGGGGTCCATCCCCACGATGCGTTCACTGACCGAGACCCAGCGCGCGGTGCTGGTCGCGCTGTGCCGTCCGTACAAACACGGCACCGGATTCGCGACGCCCGCGTCGAATCAGCAGATCGCCGAGGAATTGTTCCTCTCCATCGACGCGATCAAGACCCACCTGCGCGCCTTGTTCGCGAAGTTCGGGGTGGAAAATCTCCCGCAGAACCAGAAGCGCACCCGACTGGCCGCGCTGGCCATGCAGAGCGGACTGATCTCCGACCACGATTTGTGACCGCGACGCTCGCGTAGGTCGGTGAGCGCCTGAACTATGTCGCGGACGCGCGCTGGGCGGTTGACTTACTCGTATCACCGGAGCACGGGATCGAAGCTCCGGACCACGAGTCAGGAGACATCGCATGTTCGCAGTTCGGATGGCCACCATGGTGCTGGCCTTGCTCAGTACCGGACTCATCGCCGGGGTGTTCTACGCGTACGCGATCTCGGTGATGCCCGCGCTGGCTCGCACCGACGACCGCACGCTGATCGACGTCATGCAGAAGATCAATGTCGTGATCATCAACCCCTGGTTCATGTTCGGCTTCATGGGCACGGTCGGATTCACCGCGCTCGCGGCCGCTCTGCACCTCGGTAAGGAGCAGCGCTCGACGCTGATCTGGATCGGAATCGCGTTGGCGCTCAACGTGATCGCGTTCACCGTTACCGCGGGCCTGAACGTGCCGCTCAACGACGCGCTCGCCGCGGCGGGTGATCCCGCCTCGATCGCCGACACCGCCGCCGTGCGTGCGGATTTCGAGGCGACCTGGGTTCGCTGGAACATCGTGCGCGCGGTGGTGCACACCGCCGCGTTCCTGGTGCTGTGCGGTGCGCTGTTCGCCGCGGGCGTGCAGCAGGGCAAGTCGAGTTCGTCCGCTGACGTGGCTGCTGGACAGTCCTTCTCACAGGGTCAGAGCTTCGCTCAGGTCGGCGGCCCTGTTGCCGGACAGCAGTTCGCGCAGCAGTCGGGCAGTCCGATCGCCGGAGCGCCGTACGGCTCGCAGCACCAGCGTCGATGATTTCCGGCCGGTAGCGCCACGCGATCACTAGAACATGTTCCATGATAAGTGGAACACGTTCTAGTGAGGAGTCGTTCATGCGACGTAGTTCGCTCTCGGTCCTGGCCGCGGCCCTGTTCGCCTGTCTGCCCGTCACCGCATCGGCCCAGCCGCTCCCGGTCGACTACAACTTCTTCGCCGGCATCCCCCCGGAGCTCACCAACCCGGGCGGCTCACTTCCCGGCTCGAACGACCCGGGCTGCGTCCCCACGGCCGAACATCCGAATCCGGTGGTCCTGCTGCACGGCACCGGGGGCGGAGCACAGACGAACTGGGGCGTATACGCCCCGCTGCTGGCCAACGAGGGCTATTGCGTCTTCTCCCTCACCTACGGCGCCTATGCCCTGCCATGGCCCGTCTCGGCGATCGGCGGCATGCGTCCCATCGAGCAGAGCGCCGCCGAGGTCGCGGCCTTCGTCGACGGTGTGCTGGCCCGCACCGGCGCCGAGCGGGTCGACCTGATCGCCCATTCACAGGGCAATATCGTCGGTAACTACTACGTCAAGCGGCTCGGCGGCGGGGACAAGGTCGGCAAGCTCGTCGGGATCGCGCCGCCCTGGCTCGGCACCAACGCGTTCGGGGCGGGCGACATCGCCCACTTCAGCCGGGCGCTCGGCGCGGGACCCGCTTTCGACGCGGTCAGTTCGTCGCTGTGTCAGGCCTGCGGACAGATGTTCACCGGCTCGCCCTTCATGACCTCGCTGAACGCCGACGGCGTGTACGACCCGAGGGTCACCTACACCAATGTCGTCTCCGCCATCGACGAGTTGGTCGTCCCGCACACCTCGGGCCTGGTCCCCGGCCCGAACGCCACCTCGTTCGTCGTGCAGGACGGTTGTGCGCAGGACTACTCCGAACACCTGGCCATCGCGGGCAGCCCCCGCGCGGCCGGTCACGTGCTCAACGCCCTCGATCCGGCCAGACAGGCCCCCGTTCCGTGCGAATTCGTCCCACCCTTCACCGGATAACACCCCGACGGCGATTTCGCTGTAGGCAAAACTGAACAGGAAACGAATGCCGCGACGTGCGCGTTGTCAGTAGGTGACCATGTTGTCGCCGGTCTTCAATAGGGTGGACCGGCGGCGGCGGAATCCCCTGCCAACTAGAGTGGATGGCGGGGGCCGCAACCCCCGGGCTTCATGGCAGGCTGACGGCGAAGTTGTCGGTCCGACGCCCTAGGTTGTATCGAGCATACTGCGGCGTCTGTTGCCAGAATGTCGGAGCAGGAGAGTGAGGGAGCGATGTTCGAGAGGTTCACCGACCGCGCGAGGCGTGTCGTTGTCCTGGCCCAAGAAGAGGCCCGGATGCTCAACCACAACTACATCGGCACCGAGCACATCCTGCTTGGGTTGATCCACGAGGGCGAGGGCGTGGCGGCGAAGTCGCTGGAGTCCCTTGGTATCTCGCTGGAGGGTGTGCGTAGCCAGGTCGAGGAGATCATCGGGCAGGGCCAGCAGGCGCCGTCCGGTCACATCCCCTTCACCCCGCGTGCCAAAAAGGTGCTGGAGCTGAGCCTGCGCGAGGCGCTGCAGCTCGGCCACAACTACATCGGTACCGAGCACATCCTGCTCGGCCTCATCCGCGAGGGCGAGGGCGTCGCGGCCCAGGTGCTGGTCAAGCTGGGTGCCGACCTCAACCGTGTCCGTCAGCAGGTCATCCAGCTGCTGTCCGGGTACCAGGGCAAGGAGCCCGTCGAGGGCGCCGGTCCGCGCGGCGAGGCGGGCACTCCGTCCACGTCGCTGGTGCTCGACCAGTTCGGCCGCAACCTCACTCAGGCCGCGCTCGAAGGCAAGCTCGACCCGGTCATCGGCCGCTCGAAGGAAATCGAGCGCGTCATGCAGGTCCTGAGCCGCCGCACCAAGAACAACCCGGTGCTGATCGGCGAGCCCGGTGTCGGTAAGACCGCTGTCGTCGAGGGCCTGGCACAGGCCATCGTCAACGGCGAGGTCCCCGAGACCCTCAAGGACAAGCAGCTCTACACCCTCGACCTGGGCTCCCTGGTCGCGGGCAGCCGTTACCGCGGTGACTTCGAAGAGCGCCTCAAGAAGGTGCTCAAGGAGATCAACACCCGCGGCGACATCATCCTGTTCATCGACGAGCTGCACACGCTCGTCGGCGCGGGTGCTGCCGAAGGCGCCATCGACGCGGCCTCGATCCTGAAGCCGAAGCTGGCCCGTGGCGAGCTGCAGACCATCGGCGCCACCACTCTCGACGAGTACCGCAAGTACATCGAGAAGGACGCCGCGCTGGAACGCCGTTTCCAGCCGGTCCAGGTGGGCGAGCCGACCGTCGAGCACACCATCAACATCCTCAAGGGTCTGCGCGACCGCTACGAGGCGCACCACCGGGTCTCCATCACCGATGGCGCTCTCGTCGCCGCCGCCACCCTGGCCGACCGCTACATCAACGACCGGTTCCTGCCGGACAAGGCGATCGACCTGATCGACGAAGCGGGCGCGCGCATGCGCATCCGCCGGATGACCGCTCCGCCGGACCTGCGCGACTTCGACGACAAGATCGCCGATGCTCGTCGGGAGAAGGAAAGCGCTATCGACGCGCAGGACTTCGAGAAGGCCGCGCGTCTGCGCGACAAGGAGAAGCAGCTCGTCGCCAAGCGTGCCGAGCGCGAGAAGCAGTGGCGTTCCGGTGATCTGGACGTCGTGGCCGAGGTCGACGACGAGCAGATCGCGGAGGTGCTGGCCAACTGGACCGGCATCCCCGTCTTCAAGCTCACCGAGGAGGAGACCACCCGTCTGCTCCGCATGGAAGACGAGCTGCACAAGCGGATCATCGGCCAGGAGGATGCCGTCAAGGCCGTCTCCAAGGCGATCCGCCGCACTCGCGCCGGTCTGAAGGACCCCAAGCGTCCGTCGGGCTCGTTCATCTTCGCCGGCCCCTCGGGTGTCGGTAAGACCGAGCTCGCCAAGTCGCTGGCGAACTTCCTGTTCGGCGACGACGACGCGCTCATCCAGATCGACATGGGCGAGTTCCACGACCGCTTCACCGCTTCTCGTCTGTTCGGTGCCCCTCCCGGGTACGTGGGCTACGAGGAGGGCGGCCAGCTCACCGAAAAGGTGCGCCGCAAGCCGTTCTCGGTGGTGCTGTTCGACGAGATCGAGAAGGCGCACCAGGAGATCTACAACACCCTCCTGCAGGTGCTCGAGGACGGCCGTCTCACCGACGGTCAGGGTCGTACGGTCGACTTCAAGAACACCGTGCTGATCTTCACCTCGAACCTGGGCACCTCCGACATCTCGAAGGCTGTGGGCCTGGGCTTCACCCAGTCCAGTGTCGAGGGCTCGAACTACGAGCGGATGAAGCTCAAGGTCAACGACGAGCTCAAGAAGCACTTCCGTCCGGAGTTCCTCAACCGTATCGACGACGTGATCGTCTTCCACCAGCTCACGAGCGAACAGATCGTGATGATGGTGGACCTGATGATCGCTCGCGTCGGCAAGCAGCTGAAGAACAAGGACATGGCCATGGAGCTGACCGATCAGGCCAAGAGCCTGCTCGCGAAGCGTGGTTTCGACCCGGTCCTCGGTGCTCGTCCGCTGCGTCGCACGATTCAGCGCGAGATCGAAGACCAGCTGTCGGAGAAGATCCTCTTCGGCGAGATCGGCGCGGGCCAGACCATCCTGGTCGACGTCGAAGGCTGGAACGGCGAGGGTCTCGGCGAGGACGCCAAGTTCACCTTCACCGGCAAGACGAAGCTGACCAAGGCTTCCGCAGGCGACGACAAGCCAGAGGTTGTCCTCACCGGCGCCGCCGAGGGCACTGCGCCCGAGGCCGCCGCCTCCGGCGAGTAATCAGCTGAACCGAAAAGCCCGCCCCCTGCATCAGGGGGCGGGCTTTTCGCTTCTCCGATTACTGACGCGCGCGTTCGAGCACCGGGGCGAAGGCGGTAGCCAGCTCGCCGGGGACGATCAGTTCGTCGATTCCGTAACGCTCGCTGCGGGATTCGAGGATTTCCACAGCGGTCTGTGGATCGCTGGGGAGAAGTCCGGCGGCACCTGCGGCACGGAGCTTTTCGGGGGTGTGGCCGAGGCGTGTGCTCAGCCAGGTGGGCAGGTGCTCGCCGATGCCGACGAGTTGGAGGGTGAAACGGACATCGCGGTCGGTGTGGGCGGTGACGGTGCCGACCATCCGGGCGAGGTCGTCTTCGGTCGCGTCCGGTGCGGCCGCCAGCAGGATCCGATCGGCGTACTCGGCCGCGGTGGTGAGCATTCGCGGGCCGCTCGCCGCGATCACCACCGGTGGGGCCGGGTCGACCTGGGTACGCACCGCGGTGATGGTGTCGATCAGCTGGTTCCGTCGTTCGGCCGCCGAACCCCATGGCATGGCGAGCCTTTCGGCTTCCGCCCGAGCGTCCGGCCTGCCGGTGCCGATTCCCAGTTCGAACCGTCCGTCCGAAAGCAGTTGCAGCGCAGCTGTGTCCCGAACAGTGGCGGTGGACGACCGGAACGGCGCGGCCAGCACATTCGGCCGCAACCGCACGTTCTCCGTCACCGCGGCGGCCGCGGCCAGGGCGATGAGTGGTGAGGGCGTGTACAGCGTGTCCGGCAGCATCAGCGTGTCGTAGCCCTGCGCCTGCGCTCCGGTGACCGCACGCGTCCACTCCGGTCCGGACCGCGGCATGAGCACGATTCCGAATCGCATCCCGATACCTCCCTACTTCTTCTCGCGCCCGCGCGGTTCGTTCAGCACCGCGAGCCTGCTGCGGTACTCGTCCTCGGTGATCTCGCCGCGAGCGAACCCTTCCCGCAGGGCGGACATCGCGCCACCGCGGCCCACGCACCGTCGGCGGGCGAAGAACACCACCGCGATCACGGTGATCCAGAACAGCAGCGGAAAGATCCAGAAGAACGGCCAGGGATGCCACCCTCCGTCGTAGTGGTCGGCCAGCAGGGTCAGCGTCGTCGCGCTGTCGAAAATGTTCATGGCTCAACCCTGCTCGCCCGCACGCGCGACGACATCGGCCGCGAGACCCGATCCGGCGTACGTCCCGACGCGTACGTCCCGACCGGTACCGTGAAGTGCATCGAAGTTCCATCACGAGGGGTGCGCAGTGACACAGGCCGAAGGTGCGCAGAGCCTCGATGATGTGCTGGCCGGTGTGCAGTGGCGGTTCGCGGGACGCGACGAGTTCACGCTGACGGCAGGTCAGTGGGAGTTCATGACCGAACCGAGTGCGCTGGTCGTGCTGGACGGGCTGGTCCGCGTCGAGGGACTCAGCACGACAGAGGATCTGGCGAGCGGCGACTTCCTGTTCGTTCCCGGCACAGTCCGGTTCGCGATCAACGCGCTGTCGGCGGGCCGGGTGCTCCGGGTGCGCCTCGATCCCGTCGGGACCGGCGGTGCCATGACCGCGCTGCCGCAACGGCTGCTGCTGACCGGTTTCGTCGAGCACACGCCGTTGGCCGCCACCATGTTTCGCCACCTGGTCGAGCAGTGCCCCGACCCGTTCGGTGTCCAGGGCGACCGGGTGGCCACGTTGATCACCTCGATGGCGATCGAGTCCTGGCATGCCCGCGGATGCGCGCCGCAACGGTGGCTACTGAAGGTGAACGAGCCCGGGGTGGCGCAGGCGGTGGCCGCGATGCATGCCGATCCAGGGCAGGAGTGGACAGTCGAGGGGCTGGCGAAGATCGCGCTGGCCTCGCGGTCCGGGTTCGCCGCCCGGTTCCAGGCGGCGACCGGTCTCACGCCGGGCCGGTACCTGACGAGACTGCGGATCGAGCGGGCACAGCTGTTGCTGACCGACCACGCTGTGCCGGTCGGCGCGGTGGCGCGCCGCCTCGGCTATCGCTCGGAGACGGCATTCGGGCGGGCCTTCCGGCGGCACACGGGCCACACGCCGACGGATTGGCGGCGTGCGACCCGAGTGCCTGCGGAGGTCAGCGCGCCGCCAGGGTGAGTGAGCGTCGGATCAGCACACCACCGAGCACCGCGGCGACGGCGCCGAGCGCGTAGGTGGCGGCCAGGCCGATGCTGTCCACCCCACGACCGCCGACCGCCGAGCCGAGGATGATCGCCAGTTGGAAACCGCCGACGATCAGCCCGCTGCCCGCTTCCATCCGATCGGGCAGCACCCGCGACACCCACACCTGCACGAGATTGAGGATGCCGCCGAACGCGGCGCCCCACACGACCACGGCCAGGTAGGCGAGCGGGGCGAACGTCGCGGAGGCGATGATCGCGAGCAATGACAGGCCGATGGCCGTGGGCACCGCCAGCAGCAGGGCGCCGAGGTGGCGGTCGGCGAGGGCGCCGAGAACGAAGTTGCCGAGCAGTCCACCGACGCCGAACAGGGCGAGCAGGACCGGGATCACCGTCGGCCCCGCGCCGAGCAGTTCAGCGAGGGCCGGGCGGATATAGGTGTATCCGGCGAAGTGGCCTGCGACGACGGCGACCATGCTGACCAGGCCGAGCGTTACGCCCGGAGCGCGAAGGGCGCTACCGAGTGCGGCGAATCCGACGCCCTTGCTCGGTGCGATCGGCGGCAACATCAGCCGCACGGCGACGGCGGTGGCGGCGGTCAGCGCGGCCGCGATGAGGAAGGTCGTCCGCCAGCCGGCGTAGGTGCTCAGCAGCACGCCGAGCGGCACGCCGGCCACCGTTGCGACCGTGGTCCCGGCGTTCACGATCATCATCGCTTTGCCGAGCCGCTCGGCGGGCACGAGCTTCGCGGCGATCACCAGCGCCATCGACCAGTAGCCGCCGACAGCCAGCCCGAGGAGCAGACGCGCGATCAGCAACAGCACGATGTTCGGTGCGAGCGCTACCACCACGTTCGACACCGCCGCGCCGATGGTCAGCCCGATCAGCAGGGTGCGTCGATCCAGGCGGGGAAACAGCGCGCCCAGCCCGAGCGCGGCCAGCAAGGCGGTCAGGGCCGTCGCGCTCACCGAGAGCCCGACGACTCCCTCGGGCACATCCAGATCCGTTGCCAGCGCGGTGAGTACGCCGGGGGGCAGGAATTCGGCGGTCACCAGCGTGAAGCTGCCGAGGAACATGGTCAGCAGAGCGGGCCAGACCCGGCGATCGGTGTTCTCCACCGTCGCGTCGGCCGTCGAAGTCGTTGTCATGCCAGGAGCAACAACGCTATTCGCCGCCGTCCTCGCCCGAAACGCCACCGCATCCGACTCAAACGCCGCGTTCGCGCAGCGTCGACGACGAGCCGAAGTCGCGGCTATCCGAACCGGGAAAGCACGGGCGAGTTCTTTCGCACTGGCGAACATCAGGGATTCCACAGCCCTTCGTATCCCATGGTGGGAAAGGTAGAAATCCAGGCTTGGCGATACCTTGGCGACTTCTTTTCGCCGGTCGGAGCGCCCTATTTCGCGGCGTACGGTGGGAATTGCTCGTCCAACCGACACGGGGGTGTTCGCACACATGACTGATTCCGACCGCACACTGATCGCCGTTCTGCTCGACCGCTCGGGGTCCATGCAGACCATCAAGGCCGACACCGAAGGTGGGTTGGCCGCCTATTTCGAACAGCAGCGCTCGGTGCCGAAGAAGATCGAGGTCACGCTCGCTCAGTTCGACACCACCTACGACGTGGTCTACGCGAATGTGCCGCTGGATCGGGTACCGGCGCCGAGCTTGCACCCACGCGGTGGGACCGCGCTCTACGACGCGCTCGGCAAGCTCGTCACCAGCGTGGGCGCCGAACTGGCCGACCGCCCCGAACACGACCGCCCCGGCACTGTGATCATCGTCGTCCTCACCGACGGCCACGAGAACTCCAGCCGCGAATGGACCCACGCCGCCGTGAAGTCGCTCATCACCCAGCAGCAAGACGTCTACAACTGGACCTTCGTCTTCCTCGGCGCCAACATGGACGCCGTCGAAGTAGGCTCCGACCTCGGCTTCGACCCCGGCTCGGCCATCACCTACGCCCCGGTCGCCGGCGGCGTCCGAGGCGCCTTCGACGCCCTCTCCGCCTACTCCGCCCGAGCCCAAGCCGCCCCGGCAGGCGCCGCCCGCCGCGCCCGCTTCTCCGCCTCCGAACGCCGACAAGCAGACCAGGGCAAGTAGCCCTACGCCGCGTCGACCTTCTCGAACCGTGCGACGAACCGAACTTCGAGGGCGTACGCCAAACGCTCGAGCATGCCGATAGTCGGTGTCCCGCCCCCGGATTCGAGCCGCGAGACCTCGGGCTGACGCAGCCCGGCCCGTTCGGCCAGCTGTGTCTGCGTGAGCCCGAGTTCCAGCCGCCGTTCGCGAATGGCTTCGGCCAGCTCGATCGCCAGAATCGCCTCGGCCCGCCCGGCCGCATACTCGCCCGCGTCGAACTCGGGGCTGCTCATCCGCTCACGGCGCAGGTCGTCCATCGATGGGTGCTCAGTCATGATCGGTTATCTCCTGTCGAAATCTGTGTGGGCACAACCGTGTTCCGATTCGCAGACCTTGCGAAGCGCCTTGGCCCGCGCTACCTCGTCGGTCTCCCGCATACGAGTCTTGCGGAAAACCGTCAGCAGCACGATGCGACCACCCGGAGCAAGCCAGTAGGTGATTCGGAATTCCCGCGGGTGCAGGTGAAAGCGGAGTTCGCGCACCCCATCACCGAGATTGCATGACCACGGTTCACCCAGGGTGGTTGCTCGTTCGGCAAGCATGCCCACATACACGTCCACCTGGGAAAACTCGCGTGTAGTCAAAGTGCGCAGCCATCGGGCTACCTCGGGTTCGAGTTCCACCACATAGAGGTGCATAGGATCGATCCTATATAGGTTCAATCCTATATGGCAACGGTGGAATCACTGCCAACCCGGGCGGACCAGGCCTGATTCGTAGGCGAGGACTACGAGTTGGGTGCGGTCTCGGGCGGCTAGTTTGGTGAGGATTCGGCTGACGTGGGTGCGGGCGGTGGCGGGGGACATGTAGAGGCGGGCGCCTATTTCGGCGTTGGTGAGGCCCTCGGCTACCAGGATCATCACCTCGCGTTCGCGGTCGGTGAGTTCGGCGAAGGCGGCGGGGGGTGGTTGTTTGGCGTGGGTGGAGAACTCGGCGAGCAGGCGGCGGGTGACGCCGGGGGACAGGAGGGCGTCGCCTGCCGCCACGACGCGGACGGCCCGCAGCAGGTCGGCGGGTTCGGTGTGCTTGACCAGGAAGCCCGCGGCGCCCGCGCGGATCGCTTCGAAGACGTATTCGTCGAGTTCGAAGGTGGTGAGGACGACGACGCGCACCGGCGCCAGCTGAGGGTCGTCGGCGATCATGCGGGTGGCGGCCAGCCCGTCGAGGATCGGCATGCGGATGTCCATCAGCACCACGTCCGGGACAAGGGCGCGGGTCATCCGGACCGCCTGCTCACCGTTTTCGGCCTCACCGATGACTTCGATGTCGTCCTGCGCGTCCAGCAGGGCGACGAAACCACCACGCACCAGCGCCTGATCATCGGCGACGAGGA
Organism: Nocardia salmonicida NBRC 13393; assembly: GCF_001613085.1. Classification (GTDB taxonomy): domain Bacteria; phylum Actinomycetota; class Actinomycetes; order Mycobacteriales; family Mycobacteriaceae; genus Nocardia; species Nocardia salmonicida. The sequence continues at coordinate 23,914 of NZ_BDBR01000006.1, read as the reverse complement.
GACGGATCTTCGCTCGGCCCGCTCCGATCGGCGGCAGTTCGGCAGGGTCGCTCACGCGCCGGCCTCCTTGCCGGATGACTCCGACGACCGCGTCGACGTGCTCGAAGCCACGGGGCGAGCGGGCAATCGAGCCGCGACCCGGAACCCGCCCGACGGTCGCGGACCCGCGGTGAGCGCCCCGCCGAGCGCATGCGCCCGCTCCCGCATCCCGATGATCCCGTTGCCGCCGATCCCGGTTCGAACAGCGGTCTCGGTCGGGCGGGTGTTGTCGACAGTGATGTCCACCGATTCCGGTGTGTATCGCAGGGTGATCAGCGCGGTCGCGCCGGGCGCGTGGCGCACCACGTTGGTCAGCGATTCCTGAATGATCCTGGCCGCCGCCACATCGATCACGCTCGGCAGCTTCTTGGGCGTACCGATGATCTTGGTGTCGACGTCGAGCCCGGTCGCCCGGGTGCGCTCGAGCAGGGTGTCGAGGTCGTCGAGGGTCGGTGCGGGAGCGCGCGGTGCGGGACGGGGCGGAACGGGCACGTCATCGGGGACGCCGACGTGTTCGGGGTACTCCGGCACCACTGCGGTTCCGCTGCGGATCGCGTGCAGCAGCGTATGTACCTCGGTGAGCGCCTCTTTCGATGTCGTCTTGATGGTCGCCAGCGCCGCGGCCGCCTGCTGCGGCTTGCGATCGAACAACTCCAGCGCCACCGACGACTGCACATTGATCAGCGAAAGACTGTGCGCGAGAACATCGTGCAGCTCGCGGGCGATGGCCAACCGCTCCTCGGATGCCGCCCTGGCCTGCTGGGCCTGTTCGTCGCGCTGGGCGGCCTCGGCCCGCTGCTTGCGCGCGAGCACCACCGCGCGTCGCTGCCGCATCCCTTCCGCGATCGCGACCAGCACGCCCATCCACGCCAGCAGCCCGAATATCTGCCACGCGTCGGAGTGCCGCCCGAGCAGCGCGGGCAACGGCCACACCATCGTCAGGTAGCCGATCGCGACCACCGGGTATGTGCGCCAACGAGATCCAGTGACGGCCGCCGACAGGAAGGCGATCACCAGCGAGAGGAAAATCGGCCCGTACCCGTAATCACGCAGCACATAGGTCACTGTGGCGACCAACGTCACCAGCAGCACCGGTTCGGGCAGCACCCGCCGGAAACCGAGCGCGATCGGCCCCGCGAGCAGCAGCAGATACGCGAACGCGTCCAGCGACCGCACTCCGGTTTGATGCGAATTCGCACCGGAACTACCGGCCAGCTGGATCACCGCGACCACCACTGCCAGGCCCCAGTCCTGAACGACCGAGCCACGCTCCCACTTCGCAGACGCTCCCACGTGCTCAACCCTATTGTGTGCGCCCACCCACCGCGTCGGCCTGCGCACGTATTTCCTGTGCGAGGCCGCGTAGTCCGCGCGGCGTAGCGCCGAGCACGCCGCGGGACGGATGCCCCGGCACCCCTGGAACGCGGATTCTGATTCCCATGAACGAATCGATCGTGGTCACCACCGAGTTGACCAAACGCTATGGCGAGCACCTCGCGGTGGACGCGGTGAGCATGCGGGTCGCGGCCGGGGAGATCTACGGATTCCTCGGCCCCAACGGCGCGGGCAAAACCACCACGTTGCGCATGCTGGCCGGCCTCATCCGACCCAGCGCGGGTACCGCGACCGTCCAGGGCCGCACGCCGGGCGACCCGGAGGTGCTGCGCGGAATCGGCGTCCTCATCGAGGGCCCTGGCTTCTACCCCTACCTCTCCGGCCGAGACAACCTGCGGGTACTGGCCCGCTATCGCGGCCACGGCGATGCCGAGGTCGAGACGGCGCTGGAGCGGGTGGGCCTGGCCGACCGGGCAGGCGACCGTTTCCGCACCTATTCGCTCGGCATGAAGCAGCGCCTCGGGGTCGGCGCGGCCATGCTCGGCGACCCCGATCTGCTGATTCTCGACGAACCGACCAACGGCCTCGACCCAGCGGGCCTGGCCGAGATGCGCACGCTCATCACCGATCTCGCGGCCGACGGACACACCGTGCTGCTGTCGAGCCACCAGCTCACCGAGGTGCAGGAGATCTGCCACCGTGTCGGCGTGATCTCCGGTGGTCGCTTGCTCGCGGAATCCACGGTGTCGGAATTGCGTGGCACCGCGACACTTCTGCTGCGCGCCGAGCCCGTGGACGTGGCGCTCGACGCGGTGCGCGCGGTCATCGACGCGCCCGCGCGAGCGGGTGCGGACGGAATCAGGGTCGAAACGAGCGCCGCGATGGCGCCGGAGGTGGCGCGGGCTGTCGTCTCGGCGGGCGCGGACCTGCTCGAACTGCGGGTGGACGAGAAATCCCTGGAAGAAGTGTTCTTCGAGATGACAGCTGTGGAGGTAGCGAAATGAACACCATGACAAGGGATCTCATTGCCAGCGTGCGCGCGGAGGCGGTACGTCTCGGACGCTGGCCCGCCTTCTGGATCGTCCTCGGCACCTGGATTCTGCTCAACCTGACCTTCGCCTACCTGTTCAACTACCTCGCTTACACCTCCGGCGAAAGCAGCGCGATGTCGGACGGTCTCCCACGAGACGTTCTCCTCGGCCAACTCATGCCCGCTGCCGTTCCCGAAGTGTTCACGCAGGGCATGTCGATGTTCGGCGGCGCGCTGGTGCTGATCCTCGGCGCCCTGGCCGTCGGCAGCGGATACGGCTGGGGCACCTGGAAAACCGTGTTCACCCAGGGGCCGAGTAGAGCCGCGGCGGTAGCGGGACTGCTGTTGTCCCTGCTGGTGGTGGTCCTCGCCCTCGTCCTGGCCGCCTTCGTCGTCGACATCGGCATCGCCACCGTGATCGCGGCGGGCGAGTCCCAGCCGATCACCATGCCGTCGCTCGACGACGCTCTGATCGGAATCCTCACCGGTACCGCCATTCTCGGCATGTGGACCCTCGCGGGCGCCCTCATCGGCGCCATCGCCCGCGGCCCCGCCCTGGCTGTCGGCCTCGGCCTGGTCTGGGTCCTGGTGGTGGAGAACCTCCTGCGCGGTGTGGCGGGCATCTTCGGGCCGATCGAAGCCGTCACCAACCTGCTTCCTGGCACCGCCGCGGGCTCGCTGGCGGGCGCGATGCGCACCGTGGAGGGTCCGGCCAACCCGGGTGTTCTCGACATCCTCACCCGCGGCGAATCCTTCGCCCTTCTCGCGGCCTACGTGCTGGCCTTCGCGGGCGGCACGATCTGGTTGATGACCCGCCGCGATCTCACCTGATCCCTTTCGATCAGCCGACCGGTAGCGGCAGTCCGAAACAGGCTGCCGCTACCTATATTCGGGCCTCACCTCGGGTCAGGACCAGCCGGCCGGATTCGAGGCCGTTTCGCGGGAGATGCCTGAGCCGGTCGTCGGAAATCCGCCGAAGCGCTCATTGTGTAGATGGGCGAAGAAGTAGCACATTCTCTCGCATTCGGCGTCGGTGGTCGCGGCCTCGGGGTCGGAATTGACGGCGTCGTAGTAGTCGCGGCCCATGGCCACGATGAATCCGCGGGCGTAGAGGAAGCCGTCGTCGGAGCCGTCGGTGATCGCCTGGATTTCGGCGCGGTCGATGTCGTAGAGCGCGCGTTCGGCGACACGGTCGAGGGCGGTCAGTTCCTCGCTGGTGAAATCTGTCGACAGGGCGCTCAACTGGGCGAGGAACGCGTCGAGGCGGTTCTGGAGGCCGCCTTCCGTCGATCGCAGAACGGCGGACGGTTCGGTACCGGTGGCCGCCCAGGCCGATGCGATCAGATTCCAGAATCTGGCGTTGTCTTCGGGGGTGCTCGTCACCCGTCGGACGGTACTGCTCGGGTCCGACACGTAGCTGCTGTCAGTGGCTCTCGGTCAGACACCCAGCAGGCGCTGGGCCAGTGTGGTCAGACCGGCGGTGATCTGCTCGGGTGACAACCCGCGTTCGCATTGCTGGAGGTAGACCTCGGCGGCGAGTGGCGCGAGGACCGTATCGACCAGCGAATCCGGTTGTGGCACCTCGGCTTCGATCAGCAGCGAGCGCACGTGCACCGACCAGAAGCCATAGGCCCCGGTGCTGAAACGGGCGCCGCCGGTCTCCGCGCCGAGCACCAGATGGGCATGGGCGGTGAGCAATTCGACCATCGCCGCGTAGAAGGCGGTGAGTCGATCGGCCGGGGGCGCGCCGGGGCCCAGCGGGGGCGCGCCGCGTAGTAGCTCTTCCTGGAGGGCGCGTTCGTGCTCGTCCAGGAGGGCGACGGCGATCGCGTTGCGGTCGGGATAGCGGCGGTAGAGGGTGCCGCGGCCGACGCCCGCGGCCTTGGCGATGTCGTCCATGGTGACCGTGCGCGGGTCGCGGGTGGCGAAGAGTTCGGCGGCCGCCGCCAGCACCTTCGCGCGGTTGCGCGCCGCGTCGGTGCGCTCCGAGGGCGGCGGCGCATCCAGCGACGCGCCGGTGAGCAGGTCGGATCGGGACTCCATGGGTCGACTGTAGCCCAGAAAAGAATATGTGGACAGCATGTCCACTTGCGTTCTATCGTCGAGAAATCAACAAGCGGACATCATGTCCAGTTAGGAGCCCTGTGATGACACACCTGCTGCACCTGGATGCCAGCGCTCGTGCGAACTCCCTCAGTCGTGAGCTCGGCAGGGGATTCGTCCAGGCCTGGCGCGACGCGGAACCCGGCGGTACTTACACCTACCGCGACCTCGCCGCCGAGCCGACGCCGTTCATCGACGAAGGCTGGACCGAACTGTGTGACGCTGTGCTCGCCGCCGGTGTCACCGACCTCGACCGACTCGCGGAACTCGCCGTGACGCCCGCGGCTCGGGCCGCGTGGCGGGTGGTCGAGCCGCTGCTGGCGCAGGTGCTGGCCGCCGACGTGATCCTGATCGGCACCCCGATGTACAACTACTCCGTCCCCGCCTCGCTCAAGGCATGGCTCGACCAGGTCACGTTTCCTCGAATGTCGTTGGGGCAGCGCAGGTTCGTCGTGGTCACCGCCCGTGGCGGCGCGTACTCGCCCGGTGCGCCGAAAGCCGCGTTCGATTATCAGGAACGCTTCCTGCGTGACTTCTTCGCAGGCCACTTCGCAGTCACCGACACGGTTTTCGTCAACGCGGAGCTGGCCAATGCCGTTCAGGATCCGAACCTGGCCCACCTGCGCGACGCCCACGAGGCATCGCTCGCCGCCGCGCGGGCCGAAGTGCGCTCTCTGGCAAAGGACTACGCGCGATGAGCTGGCTGGTGCTCGGCCTGGCCGGACTCGTCGAAATTCTCTGGTCGCAGACCATCAAACCGACCGAGAACTTCACCAAACTCGGCCCGACCCTGCTCTGCGTCGCGCTCGGCTCGCTGGCTGTGTATCTGCTCTCGCGTGCCATGCAGACCCTCCCTGTGGGCACCGCCTACGCGGTATTCACCGGTATCGGGGCGCTCGGCGCGATCGGTCTCGGTGTGCTCGTGCACAAGGATCCGCTCAGCGCGGGCCGCGCGCTGGCCTTGTCGCTGATCCTCGGCGGCATCGTGCTCGCGCGCGTGACGAATCCTGAGTAACGCTGTCGCACACCCGATGAGAGGATCGGCCGGTCATGACCGGTAAGGTCGGCTGATGGACCAGCCAGTTCGCCCCCCGGACCTGTCCACGCGGCCACACGAGCTCACGGTCGAGCGCGTGATGAAAGCCTCGCCCAGCCTGCTCTATGCGGCCTGGACCCAAGGCATGGACCTGTGGCTGGCCGTTCCTGGATCGGTGCTGATGCGCCCCGCCGTCAACGAGCCCCTCTACTTCGACACCGGCTCGCCCGAGAAACGCAATCCCCATTACGGCCGCATCCTGCTGCTCGAGCCGAACCGGCGCATCGAGTTCACCTGGGTCACCGCCGCCACCGACGGCGTCGAAACGGTGGTCGCCGCCGAATTCCTCAAACAACCACGCGGCATCCGCCTGCGCCTGCGCCACTCCGGTTTCCCCACCGCGGCGATCCGGGATCTGCACCAGCAGGTCTGGCCGGACAAACTCGAGCGGCTCGACGAAATCACCAGCGCCACCGTCTGACCGGCGTACCGGGCCGATCGTCGGCCGAGCGCTGTTCGGCTCGCGTAGGTTCGACACCGAACGCAACACCTCCGAATCGAAGGGATCGCAATGCCGACTCGTAGCGCACGCACACTCTGGTCAGGCGGACTCCAGGACGGGTCCGGGCAGGTCGAACTGGTCAGCTCGGGTGTGGGCAAGTTCGATGTGAGCTTCCCGCGCCGCACGGCCGACACGGCCGAGGGCACCAGCCCGGAGGAACTGATCGGGGCGGCGCACTCGTCGTGCTACTCGATGGCGCTGTCGGCGGAGATCGCCAATGCGGGCGGGACGCCGGAAAGCCTCGACGTGAACGCGGACGTGACCCTCGCGCCCGACCCGGCCGGTGGTTTCCGGATCAGCAAGATCAAGCTCACCGTGCGCGGACGTGCGTCGGGCCTTGACGCCGACGGGTTCGCCGCGGCGGCCCTGGCGGCCAAGAACGGGTGCCCGGTCAGCAAGGCGCTCGCCGGCGTGGCCGAGATCGAACTCGACGCCGCACTGGGCTGACCAGCTCCGCCGTGATCGTGCGATCGGCCGCGACCGATCGCACGATCACGCCGCTCGTCAGTGCCGGGTGAACCAGCGGTGCGCGGCGGGGGTGTACATCGCCGGAATCGCGATGACGACCGCCAGGATGTGAACGGTTCGGCAGCCCGCAAGCACGGTCGAACTGGGGGACATGCCGTCGAACAGTGTCGTGTAGTCGTCGGTGGACAACACGACCGCCAGCGGCTCGATGATCAGCGAGACCAGGCCCACCACGCCGATGCCGACGGTCAGCAGAGCGCGGGCCACCCGACTGCCGTTGAGCATGTACAGCGCGACCCCCGCGACCGCCAGGTAGATGGCCAGCCGGGGTAGTAGACCCGCGGCGGTGGCGCCGAACTCGTCGCCACCACGCGCGGCGCGCAACAGTCCTTCGGCGACACCCGCGGCGAGAGCGGTGACGAGTCCGCCGAACGCGACATTCACGGCGCGGGGGCGAGTGGTGGAGACAAGAAAGGCAGTGCCGGTCATGACAGGAGACACTGCCTTTCTCAGCTGCTCGCGAGGATCACCCTGCGGTAGGAACCTTGTCCACTACCGGAGTGCTACGCCGCGAAGCGAATTCCGTGAGCGCGGCGAACGCCAGCCCCAAACTCACCCACAGCGTGGTGGTTTCGGCCAGCGAGGCCACCCGGAAATTCCACAGCAGCGTGGCGGGGAAGTCGTCGGCCACCTCGTTCACGCCGGGCAGCAGGACGTAGCCGACCGTGGTGACCACGACGAACGCGCCGACCCCGGCGATGAGCCGTAGCGTGTCCGACGCGGCGACCGCGCGGAAGGCCGCGACGGCTGCCGAGACGGCAAGCAGGCCGAGTACGACGGCCGCGACCCACAGCCAGGTGCGGTCGTTGATGGTGTCCGGATCACCCACCGCGGGCGGGTTGGCCGGATACTTGAAGAACGGCACCGCGACGATCGCCGCCCACGCGAGAACCGCTGTGGTCAGCGACAATTGGGGTCCGGACAGGGTGGTGAACCGGCGTGCCGCATTCACCGCCGACGCGAACAGCGCGCCGAACGCCATGCCCGCCAAACCGAGTGCGAGGAACTGTCCCGCCTTCTGTCCCGATCGGCTGACCAGCGGTTCGTCCTCGTCGCCGTGGGAATGGCCCTGCGGCTGCGCGGCTTCGTGGCCGTGTTCGGCCGGAGCGGCCGCGGCTTCTTCGATGGCGATCGCGGCGTCCACCTGGGGCTCGCCGACGAAGTAGCCCACTGTCGCGGCCAGCAGGCCGGCGATCAGGCCGGCCAGCAGGCCGCGCAACAGCAGGGTCTTGAGGGATCCGATCAGTGGCACGGAACGCCCAGCAGGTGACGTCCGTCGTGCATCAGCTCGTGCAGGAACATCCCGCTACGCGAGACGGCCCCCTGGTCGAAACCGACCAGGTACAGGGCGAGCAGTGCAAGCAGGACGACGCCGACCGTGACGAGCACGGTTGCGAGGGTGTCGAGGCCGGTAGATCGGCTGGGTGAATGAACGATTGCCATTCGGGTCCTCCTTCAGGGATACGCGTCCCACGGTTGAAGTGTGGTGCGAAGGTGCCGGTGTCTGGCTCTCCGGCACCGGGGACCCGGTACTTGGATACAGTGGCGCGACCGCTCCGGATTCACACCGGAATTACCGCGCACCCTCGCGTATGTTCCCTCGAACTGTGACAGCCGCGAGCCGTCTACGTCAATACAGGCAACCGCATGTCCAGCGGAAACGCCGCTGTCAGCCCTTCGCGGGCACGTCGAGGACGACCTCGAACTCGAGCAGCGAGGCGCCCGTCGACACCGGCTTGGGACGCTCGCCCTCGCCACCGTTTCCGGCGTGCGCCGCGCGGGCCGGACCGTCACGCCACGTGGCGAACGATTCCTCCGAATCCCATTGCGTCACAACAAAATACCGGTTGTCACCGGCGACCGGACGCAGCAACTGGAAGCCGAGGAATCCGGGGGAGTTCTCCACCGCACCCGCACGCGCGGCGAACCGCTTCTCCAACTCGGGGCCTGCGCCCTCGGGAACCTCGATCGCATTGATCTTCACAACAGCCATGGTGGTGATTATTGCGGCTGGCGCCGCCACGTGGCGGGGCTGGGGCAGTATCGGGGTGTGTTGAACGACGAAGGTGGGTCCGGCACCCCGATCCTGCTGCTGCACGGGCTGATGGGGAGTGCGCGGACCTGGGCCGATCAGGTGCCGTGGTTGCGCGGTTACGGGCACGTCTATGCCGTCGACGCCGCCGGGCACGGACGGCCGACGCCTGCCGAGCTCACCACGGAGGCGTTCGTGGCCGACCTGGCCGAGCTCACCGCCGAGATCACCGAACCGATGGTGATCGTCGGGCATTCGATGGGCGCGATTCACGGGTGGGTCTTCGCGGCGACCTATCCCGAGCGGGTGCGCGCGATCGTCGTCGAGGACATCGCCCCCGATTTCACCGGCCGTACCGCCGCCCACTGGGCCGAACTGATCCACTCATGGCCGCAACCGTTCGCCGACGAACAGGCGGTGCTCGACTACTTCGGCCCGGTCGCGGGCACCTATTTCCTTCGCGCGTTCACCGCGGCGCCCGACGGCTACCGCCTGCACGGCGAGGTGGACACCTTCCGCGCGATCTCCGAAGAGTGGGGTACGCGCGACTTCTGGACGGAATGGAAGTCGCTGCGGGTACCCGCGCTGCTCATCGAAGGCGAGCACACCATCACCCCGCCCGGGCAGATGCGCACGATGACCGAGGTGCATCCCGATGCGGAGTATGTGCGCGTCGCGGCGGCGGGGCATCTGGTGCACGACGAACAACCCGAGGTCTACCGCGCACACGTCGGCCGGTTCCTGCAACGCGTCACGGGGTGAGCCGGTCGGCCTCGCTACGCGCGAAGTGTCACCCGGCGGCGCTTCCCTCGCCCGCCAGGGCGAACAGTCCGTCATCGGTCTGCTCGATCAGCCCGTCGACCAGCAACGAATCCAGCGCCCGCGCGCGCTGACCCGGATCTCGGGTCCAGGCCAGGTCGAGGCGGATCCGCTCGACCGGGCCCGAGGCGTCGCGCAGGACATCGAGCAGCCGTCCACGAGCCTGACGGTCGGTGCCCTCGTACTTCTGCACCTTGCGGGCCACCGCGGCGGCGGGTTTGCCCGCCTCGACCCACGCGCAGCTGGGCAGCGGGCAGCGGGCGCAGTCGGGATTGCGGGCCGTGCAGACCAGGGCGCCCAGCTCCATCAGGGCCGCCGAGAAGTTCGCGGCGCGCGGCACCGGGACGGGCAGCAGACCTTCGGTCTCCGCGAGATCGCGCGAGGACGGGTTCCCCGGCTCGCGGCCGTGCACCGCGCGTGCGACCACGCGTCGAACATTGGTGTCCACCACGGGAACCCGCTGTCCGTAGGCGAAACAGGCCACGGCGCGGGCGGTGTACGCGCCGATTCCGGGCAGGCTCAGCAGCACGTCGACGTCGGCGGGAACCACGTCGCCGTGTTCGGTCGCCAGCACCCGCGCGCACTCGTGCAACCGCAGCGCCCGGCGCGGATACCCCAACTTGCCCCACGCCCGCAGCACCTCGGCTTGCGTCGACGACGCCATCGCCGACGGCACCGGCCAGCGCGCCACCCACTCGCGCCAGATCGGCTCCACGCGCACCACCGGCGTCTGCTGCAGCATGATCTCGCTCATCAGGATGTGCCATGCGGTCGCGTCCGGCTCGCGCCACGGCAGCGCGCGCGCCGTCTCGCCGAACCAATCGAGCAGGGCTTCCGCGTCGATGCTCACCGTTCCCGTTTCCTCTGAGCCAGTCTCTCTTTGCCGACGCTTAACGTGGCGGACTCGCTGGTAACCAAGGGCCTGTGCACAATGGTCGGTATGCCTGGTTCCAATCCGATAAGCGCCTGGAAGTCGTTGCGCGAAGGCAATGAGCGTTTCGTCAACGACACCCTGCAGCATCCTAGCCAGGGCGCCGCAGACCGAGCCAAACTCGTCAAGGGCCAAAACCCTCACGCGATTCTGTTCGGCTGCGGTGATTCCCGCGTCGCCGCCGAACTGATCTTCGATCAGGGTCTCGGCGACATGTTCGTGGTGCGCACAGCGGGCCACGTCGTGGACAGTTCGGTGCTCGGCTCGATCGAATACGGCGTCGAGGTGCTCAATGTGCCGCTGATCGTGGTCCTCGGCCACGACAGCTGTGGCGCGGTGAAGGCCACCATCGACGCACTCGACGGCGGCGAAGTACCCGGCGGGTTCATCCGCAGCGTGGTCGAGCGGGTGACGCCGTCGATCCTGGTCGGACGACGCGAAGGGCTCACTTCGCTCGACGACCTCGAAGCGCGTCACGTGGTGGAGACCAGCAAGCTGCTCATGCAGCGGTCGATGATCATCTCCCAGCGCGTTGCCACTGGTCAGTGCGCTATCGCCAGCGTCACCTACAAGCTCGAAGACGGGCGTGTGCACCTGCGGCGCACCGTCGGCAATATCGGCGAGGTGGTCTGAGCCGCGGACTCACACCCGGTTCGGCTCCCGACACGCCGAGGTCATCGAGCGCGCCCCCGAGCGCTGCGCTTACCTTTGAGGTGTGCTGGAACCGAATGGACCGCTCTCACCGGAGATCTACTGGCGCCGCCGTGCACTCGCGATCGGCGTCATCGTCGTCGCGCTCGCGATCGTGATCTGGCTCGTCACCATGGTCGCGCGCGGTGGGGACTCGTCCGGAGCCGGCAGTGCGGCAGCGAGTACCACGTCGGCGGAGTCGAGCGCGAGCGCGTCCGCGACTAGTTCGACGCCGAGTAGCTCAACGAGCCCGCCGAGCAGTGCGTCGGCCACGCCGAGCACGACGACCTCCGCCGCCGACCAGCCCGCGGCACAGCCGTGCTCGGATCAGTCGCTGGCGCTGAAGGTGACGGTCGGCCAGCCGACCTACCGGGTGGGCGACCAGCCCGCGTTCGGCACCGTTATCACCAACATCTCGTCCGCGGCCTGCGCGCGCGACCTCGGTGCGGGCCCGCAGTTCCTCGTCTACACCCTCGACGGGCAGCGCAGGCTCTGGGCGAGCAACGACTGCAACCAGGACGACCCGGCGGAGATGAAGACGCTCAAGGCCGGTGAACAACTCTCGTACAAGGGCACCTGGTTCGGTACCACCTCGCAGCCGCAGTGCGCGGGCGACCGGCTGCAGGTGCCCGCGGGCGCGTACATGGTCGTCGCCCAGCTGGGCGCCGTTCGCAGTGCCGCGGAGCCCTTCAACCTCGCCTCCTGACGCCGCGTTCCCGTATGCCGGGGCATTGTGCGGGTGCGCCATAGGTCACATGTTCGAGTTGGGTCGATTTGCAGTGTTCGCAGGATCGGTCAGCCCGTCAATGGACATTGGCGTGGAAATGGCTGATCGGTGCTGATTCGGGCGGTTGCCGGAGTTATTCCACTGCCACGACCTCGCGGGGTGCGCGGGATTTGCGGAGCTCGGCCAATCGCAGCGCCGAGCGTAGGTCCCCGACCTCGTGGATACGCATCGTGCCGGTCTTCGTTTTCTCCGAACCGGGCGGAACGAGAGCGGTGGTGAACCCCAAACGCTCGGCTTCGGCCAAGCGCCTGCCGAGCCCGGTGACCTTGCGGACCTCACCCGCCAAGCCGACCTCGCCGAGGATCACCCAGCCCGCGGGCAGGGCGATATCGGCCTCGGCGGACGCGATGGCCAAGGCGATGGCCAGATCGGCGGTCGGCTCGAGCAGACGCATGCCGCCTACGGTCGCCGCGTACACATCGTGCTTGCCGAGGAAGACCCGCCCTCGGCTCTGCAGCACCGCGAGCACCATGGCGACGCGGTTGTAGTCCAGCCCGCTCACGGCCCGGCGCGGCTGCGGGATCTCGGTCTTCACGGTGAGCCCCTGCACCTCAGCCACCAGTGGTCGTTTGCCGTCCATCGCGACGGTCACCGCGGTGCCGGGGACGGTGTCGGTGCGATGGTGAAGGAACAGCCCGGAGGGATCGTCGACGCAGGCGATGCCGTCGTCGTGCAGTTCGAAGCAGCCGACCTCATCAGCGCTACCGAAGCGGTTCTTGATGCCGCGAACCATCCGCAGCGACGAATTCTTGTCGCCCTCGAACTGCAACACCACGTCCACCAGGTGCTCGAGGGTGCGCGGGCCCGCCACGTTCCCGTCCTTGGTGACGTGGCCGACCAGCAGCACCGCGATCCCGGTCGCCTTGGCCAGCGAGGTGAGTGCCGCCGTAACCGCGCGTACCTGGGTGACACCGCCGATCACACCGTCCACCTCCGGCGCCAGCATGGTCTGCACCGAGTCCACCACCAGCAGCGTCGGCCGTACCTGCTCCACATGCCCGAGCACGATCGACAGATCCGATTCGGCCGCCAGATACACCCGGTCGTGCACCGCGCCGGTCCGATCGGCCCGCAGCCGCACCTGCCCGGCCGACTCCTCGGCGGTCACATACAGCGCGGTCTCCTCGCGCGCCGCCGCCCACCGGAACGCGACCTCGAGCAACAGCGTCGACTTGCCGACCCCCGGCTCGCCCGACAGCAGCACCACCGAGCCCGGCACCACACCGCCCCCGAGTACCCGATCGAGCTCGCTCACCCCCGTCGACCGCGCCTGCGTGACCTTGGAGTCGATCTGCGACAACGGCGCCGCCGCCGTACTCGGCAGCATCGCCCGGCGGCCCGGCGCCGCGGCGGACGCCGAGACGGCCACCTCGTTCACCGTTCCCCAGGCGCCGCAATCAGGGCACTTGCCCACCCATTTGGACACCTCGTGCGTGCACGCGGAGCACCGGAAGACTGCTTTGGTCTTGGCCACACGCGCACCCTACGGACCGAGACCGACACAAAGAGAAGAGCCGCCGCGAAGTTCGCGACGGCTCTTCCCGGCTGCAGGTCTCAGTGACCGCCGGCACCCTCGGGGGCGGGGCCGGACTTCTCGTTCTCGATGCGCGAGACGGCGGCGGCGTCGACCGGGACCGACACCTGCACGGTGCCCGCGTCCTTGAAGTTGAAGGTGACGTTGTAGGTCAGGCCCGGGACGATGTCCTTGGCCAGGCCGGTGATCTCGATCGTGGCCGGGACCTTCACCGGATCGTTCGAGGGGAGGTCGACGCCCGCGGCGGCACCGGTCGGGGTGGCCGAGGTGGTGGTCGGCGCCGCCGAGGTGGTGCCGTGGTGATCGTCGGCCGCGGCGGGCTTGGTCTCGCCCGTCCCCACGAACACGGTCTGCTGCGGCTTCAGCACGAACTTGGGGTCGCCGTTGGGACCGGTGATCTTGACCTGGCCCAGGTCGGTACTCACGCTGGTCAGCTCATCGGTGATGACCTCGCTGTTGTTGATGATCGACAGCGAGAGCGTCGCCTTGCCGCCCTTGTCGTGCTCGGCGGCGGCCTCCGGGTACACGATGTGCACATTGCGCAGGGCGATCTCACCGATATTGGCATGGTTGCCGTTGATCGCGGCGGCCTGCGTCGAGGTCTGGGTGTGCTGGCCGGCACTGCAGCCGGTCAGGGCGATGCCCGCGGCAGCGGCGAGCGCGGCAACCGTCACCATGCGACGTCGCGCCGACTGGGCGGTCACAGCTTTCAGGGCAGTCACGGTTTGTCCTCCATGTCGACCGGGCTACTCCGGTCCACGCGGGGATCGGAGGGTAGTAACTAGGCAGCGTAGTAGTTCACTCCGCGCGGGTGACGTTCGGGCTCGCGACGCGCGGGTGCGGAAGTAACAGTTCGGTGTCTCGAGCGGGTTTGCCGGATCGATGCCGGGTTGCCGATGTGCGATAACCGGTCGCTATGCTGGTAGTTAACCCGTTCTGGCGCAACACAATGCACATCAATTCTGCAATGTCAACCCCTGCGATGGCCTCGTTGTGGCCCTGACCTGCACAGTTGATCGCGCCGTTATCGAGTCGCATGTTAAACTGTGAACATCGAAAGGGGCACGGGACACATGATTTTTAAGGTCGGAGACACCGTCGTTTACCCCCACCACGGAGCGGCGCTGATCGAAGCAATCGAGACCCGCACCATCAAGGGTGTGCAGAAAGAGTATCTGGTCCTGAAGGTTGCGCAAGGCGACCTGACCGTTCGGGTTCCCGCAGAGAACGCTGAATACGTCGGCGTCCGTGACGTCGTCGGCCAAGAAGGTCTCGACCGCGTCTTCCAGGTGCTGCGCGCGCCACACACGGAGGAGCCGACCAACTGGTCCCGCCGTTACAAGGCCAACCTCGAGAAACTCGCCTCCGGCGATGTGAACAAGGTGGCCGAAGTGGTTCGTGACCTGTGGCGTCGTGAGCAGGACCGCGGCTTGTCCGCCGGTGAGAAGCGAATGCTTGCCAAGGCTCGTCAGATTCTCGTCGGTGAGCTCGCGCTCGCCGAGGGCACCGACGACGGCAAGGCTGAATCGCTGCTCGACGAGGTCCTCGCCGCGGCTTCCTAGAAATAAACAAGTGCGACCTGTCGTAGCACTGGTCCCTGCCGCCGGTCGTGGCGTGCGCCTGGGTGAACCCACCCCGAAGGCGTTCGTTCCGGTCGGCGGCACACCTATGGTCCGGTTGGCCGTCGACGGTCTGATCGCGTCCGGTGCGGTGCACCGGGTTGTCGTGGTCGTACCCGCCGAACTGGTCGAGGCCGCATCCACGTTGCTGTCCACCACCACCTCGCTGACCGGCGGTTCGATGCCCCCTGTGCCGGTGCAGGTGGTCGTGGGCGGCGCCGAGCGCACCGATTCGGTGCGCGCGGGCATCGCGGCCGCACCCGACGCCGCGTTCTACCTCGTGCACGATGCCGCACGCGCGCTCACACCGCCGGAGCTGATCGCGCGGGTGGCCGCCGAGCTACAGGCAGGCAGTCAGGCCGTGGTCCCCGCGTTGCCCGTTGTCGACACCGTGAAATCGGTCGATGACGCGGGCATCGTCACCGGGACCCCTGATCGCGCCCACCTGCGCGCCATCCAAACCCCCCAGGGCTTCGCCGCCGACCTGCTTCGCCGCGCCTACGCCACCGACGTCGGCGCCACCGACGACGCGGGCCTGGTCGAACGCCTCGGTATCGCCGTGCACACCGTCCCCGGCGACCCGCTGGCGTTCAAGATCACCACCCCCCTCGACCTCCACCTCGCCGAGGCGCTTCTCGCCGACGCCAGCCGGTCCACGGCCGCCCGGCACCCGGGTGTCGACGCGCCCTCCGTCGAGCAGGCGGTTGCCCGATGAGAGTCGGAATCGGCAGCGACGTGCACCCCATCGAGCCGGGACGCCCCTGCTGGATGGCCGGTCTGCTGTTCTCCGACGCCGACGGGTGCGCCGGCCACTCCGACGGCGACGTCGCCGCTCACGCCCTCTGCGATGCCCTGCTCTCCGCCGCCGGCCTGGGTGACGTGGGCGCTGTCTTCGGCGTCGGCCGCCCCGAATGGGCAGGCGTCACCGGCGCCGCCATGCTCACCGAAGTCCGCAGGCTGCTGACCGAAGAAGGCTTCGAGGTCGTGAACGCCGCGGTGCAGGTGATCGGTAATCGCCCGAAGATCGGCCCGCGCCGCGCCGAGGCGCAAAAAGTACTCGGCGAACTTCTCGACGCTCCCGTTTCGGTGTCCGGCACCACGACCGACGGTCTCGGTCTCACCGGTCGCGGCGAGGGTATCGCCGCCATCGCCACCTGTCTGATCGCGGCATGTTCGTAGCCCCTACGGGCCACTGAACCTTTCTTTCCGCGCATCGCTTTCGCCGATTCGATCAGCCGTTCCGTTCACCACGGCGCCACGAACCGGCCGGTCAACCCCACCCCAATCCCACCGACTAGGATCGAATGCCGTGACCTTGCGCCTTTTTGACACCGACACGCGAACCATGCGGGAATTCACCCCGCTGGTCCCCGGCCGTGCCTCGGTGTATCTGTGTGGGGCCACCGTCCAGGGACAACCCCATATCGGTCATGTGCGCAGTGGCGTCGCCTTCGACGTGCTGCGTCGCTGGCTGCTCGCGCACGACTACGACGTGCGGTTCATCCGCAATGTCACCGA
The DNA here is from genome assembly GCF_001613085.1 of Nocardia salmonicida NBRC 13393. Taxonomy (GTDB): domain Bacteria; phylum Actinomycetota; class Actinomycetes; order Mycobacteriales; family Mycobacteriaceae; genus Nocardia; species Nocardia salmonicida. The sequence goes on along the minus strand of NZ_BDBR01000006.1, from coordinate 7,351 downwards.
TATCGACGACAAGATCCTGAACAAGGCCGCCGAAGCGGGCAGGCCGTGGTGGGAATGGGCCGCGACGCACGAGCGCGCTTTCGACTCCGCCTACGAAACCCTCGGGGTTCTGCCGCCTTCGGCCGAACCGCGCGCCACCGGTCACATCACCCAGATGGTCGACCTGATGCAGCGCCTGATCGAGCGCGGCCATGCCTACGCCGCCGAGGGCGATGTGTATTTCGACGTGATGAGCTGGCCGAATTACGGCGAGCTGTCCGGCCACCGCCTCGACGACGTGCACCAGGGCGAAACTCCCACCCGCTGCAAACGTGATCCTCGCGACTTCACGCTGTGGAAGGCCGCCAAGCCGGGCGAGCCGAGCTGGCCCTCGCCCTGGGGCCCCGGGCGCCCCGGCTGGCACCTGGAATGCTCCGCGATGGCCGAGTTCTATCTCGGCGCGGAATTCGATATCCACTGCGGTGGAATGGATCTGATTTTCCCGCACCACGAGAACGAGATCGCCCAGTCCAAAGCGGCAGGCGACGGTTTCGCGCGTTACTGGCTGCACAACGGCTGGGTGACGATGGGCGGGGAGAAAATGTCGAAGTCACTCGGCAACGTGCTCTCGGTGCCGAATGTTCTCACCCGGGTGCGCCCGGTAGAATTGCGTTTCTACTTGGGCAGCGCGCATTACCGCTCGATGCTCGAATACTCCGACAAGGCACTCGACGACGCGGTCGCCTCGTATCAGCGCATCGAAGCCTTCGTGCAGCGAGTGCTGGACCGAGCGGGCGAGGTGCCGATCGGAAAATGGACCGACGGATTCGCCGCCGCGATCGATGACGATCTGGCAGTCCCGAAGGCGCTCGCCGAAATTCACCACGTGGTGCACGAGGGCAATCGCGCGCTGGAAGCGGGTGCGGTCGAGACCGCGGTCGAACTGGCCGGTCAGGTGCGGGCGATGCTGGGAATTCTCGGCGTCGACCCGCTCGACGAACAGTGGTACACCCCCGCCGACAATTCGGCGGCGATCGACGCGCTCGACGTGCTCGTCCGCACGGAGCTGGATCGCCGGGCGAACGCGCGGGCCGACAAGAACTGGGCAGAAGCCGATGCCGCACGGGATCGGCTCATCGCCGCGGGTATCGAGGTAACCGATACCCCGCAGGGGCCGGAATGGTCGCTGGGCGCATCGAGCGGAAAGGCGAACTGATGGCAGGCAATTCACAGCGACGCGGAGCGGTACGCAAGGGCGGCACCAAGAAGGGGCAGGTCGCCGGTTCCGGTGGCAAGCATCGCCGCGGGCTGGAGGGCAGGGGTGCTACCCCGCCCGCCGTCGCGCGCACCAAGCACCCCGCCGCCAAGCGGGCCAGAGCGGCCGAGAAGGCCAAAGCCAATGCGGCACAGGGCCGTCCGACCGGTAAGTCCGGTGTGCCGCGCGTCGGCCGCAAGTCCGACGAGGGTCCCGAGTTGGTGCTCGGCCGTAACCCCGTGCTCGAGTGTCTGCGCGCCGAGGTGCCCGCGACCGCCCTGTTCGTGGCGGTCGGCACCGAGAACGACGACCGGCTCTCGGAGAGCGTGCAGCGCGCCGCCGATATGGGCATCTCCATCCTCGAGGTGCCGCGCACCGATCTGGATCGGCTCAGCGCCAACGGAATGCACCAGGGCGTGGCCCTGCAGGTGCCGCCGTACCGCTACGCCCACCCCGACGATCTGATGGACCGGGTGAAGTCCACCGCCGAGCCCGCCCTGCTGGTCGCGCTCGACAACATCACCGACCCGCGCAACCTCGGCGCCGTCATCCGCTCGGTGGCCGCGTTCGGCGGTCAAGGCGTGGTGATCCCGCAGCGTCGCAGTGCCAGCGTCACCGCTGTGGCGTGGCGTACCAGTGCGGGTGCGGCTGCCCGCCTCCCTGTCGCCAGGGCCACCAATCTGACTCGCACACTGAAGGATTGGGCCGCGCAGGGCATCCAGGTGATCGGCCTCGACGCCGACGGCGACACCACCCTCGACAACTTCGACGGCAGCGTCCCGACGGTCGTGGTCGTTGGCTCGGAGGGCAAGGGCCTGTCGCGTCTGGTGCGGGAGAACTGTGACTCGATCCTGAGCATCCCGATGGCGGGCCCGGTCGAGTCGCTCAACGCCTCGGTAGCCGCGGGCGTCGTCCTCGCCGACATCGCCCGTCAGCGCCGTCTGGGCTGAGTCCGCGCGGTTGACGGGCAAAACCGCTCTGTCACCGTACAATTCGTGCTGTGGCGATCCCTAATCAGCCGATCGGCGAAACGGTCGAGCACCCGCAGGCCAATATGATCCTTGTGCTCGGGCTGCTCAGCCCGTTCTGCTGTGGGATCTTCGGGCCGATCGCGTGGGTGCTCGGCAAGCGGGCACTCAACGAGATCGACGCGTCCTACGGTGGGCTCAGCGGCCGGTCACAGGTGGTGATCGGCTACATCGCGGGCATCATCGGCACGATCCTGATGCTGATGTTCGCCCTGCTGTATCTGGCCGGTTCCTGCAACGGGAACTTCTGAGTTCAGTCCAGGCTCGGGCGCTCGCCGGGAGCATCCCAGGCCGGCCATTCGTCGTTGACACTGCCGGTCCAGTTCGGCGGGCGACGCTCCTTGAACGCCACCATCGCCTCGCCACCGTCGACACTCTTGGCAACCTGCGCGTTGAGCTCGGATTCGAGCTGCCCGACCACGGCCGGGGTCATGCCGAGGCTCTCCCAGATCAGCCGCTTGGTGAGCGCGACCGGTAGGGGAGCGGTCCCGGTGGCGATGTCGTGGGCCACGGCCATCGCCGTTGTCAGTACTTCGTCGGCGGGCAGCGAGGCATTGCCCAAACCGAGCGACTTGGCTTCGTCACCGTCGAACGTGCGCCCGGTGAGCATGATGTCGGCGGCGTTGGCCAGCCCGGCCAGTCGCGGCACCGTCCAGTGCGCGAACCCGTCGGCGAGCACCCCGCGCCGCACCTGGTTCAGCCCGTAGACGGCATCGCGAGCGAAGTACCGCAGATCGCACTGCAGTGCCAGGGCCAGGCCGATGCCGACCGCGTGCCCGTTCACCGCGGCGATCACCGGCTTACGCACCTGCCAGGGCGGCGGATCGAGGGTCGCGCTCACGTCGCCGCCGCGCGCCGCCAGATCCGCGCCCGCGCAGAAGGCCGGTGGGGTTCCGGTGATGACGACGGCGCGGATCGCGTCCTCGATATCGCAGCGACGGAGCGCGGCGCTCAGCTCGGCCGCCATCGTGGGGGTGACGGCGTTCTGCTTGGCAGGTCGGTTGAGCGTCAACAAGGCGACGCCGCCTTCGACATCGACGAGCAATTCCGAACTCATGGGACCGAATCGTACTAGCGACCGGACAGCAAGTGTCTGCCGATCGCATACTTGTGCACTTCCGTCGGCCCGTCGTAGAGACGGAACGCGCGCATATCCCGGAACAACATCTCCACGACCGTCTCGTCGCTGATCCCGATCCCGCCGAGCACCTGCACGCAGCGATCGGTGACTTTGAACAATTCCTCGGACACATACGACTTGGCCATCGACGATTCGTGCCTTGCCTGCTGCCCCTGATCCATCAGCCAACAGGCGTGCCAGATGGTCAGTCTGCACTGGTGCAGCGCCACCTCGTTGTCGGCGAGCATGAACGACACGCCCTCGTGTTCACCGATCGGCTTACCGAAGGCGGTGCGGGTGCGCGCGTAGTCCAGTGCGATGGACTGGGCGCGAGCGGCCGCGCCGAGCCAGCGCATACAGTGCGTGAGCCGGGCGGGAGCGAGCCGTAATTGCGCGTACCGCAGGGCCTGTCCGGTGCGACCGAGCACGGCCGTCGGCGGCAGCGTGAGATTGTCGAACCGCACCACCGCGTGCCCGCCGACGTAGTTGCGGTCCATCGTGTTCATGATCCGCTCGATCACGATGCCCGGCGCGTCACCGTCGGTGATGAACAGTGTCGGCCCCGCGGGCAGGTGCGGGTTCTCGGCGAGCAGCGCCATGATGATCCAGGTCTTGGCGCCGTCGGCCCCGGTGATCAACCATTTGCGACCGTTGATCACGAAATTCTCGCCGTCGAACACCGCCTCGGTGCTGAGCTGTCCGGGATCCGAACCCGCCCCACCTGGCTCGGTCATCGCGAAGACCGAACGCTGTTCGCCCCGGATCACCGGCATCAGATACTGGTCGATCTGCTCCGGATCGGCGATCTTACCGAGCAGAAACATGTTTCCCTCGTCGGGCGCGGCGCAGTTCATGGCGACCGGCCCGAGCGTGGACCACCCCGCCGCCTCGTACACCAGCGCCTGCTCGATGTGGCTGAGTCCAAGGCCGCCGTATTCCACCGGCGCCTGCACAGTCAGCAGCTTCTCGGCGCGCGCCAGCTCCACGAGTTCGGCCCGCAATGCGTCGGTCGGGCCGTGCGCGGTGAGGCGGGGATCGCGCTCGAACGGCACGATCTGCTCGACGACGAAGTTCCGGGCTCGGTCACGAAGGGCGGCGAGATCGTCCGGTACTGAGAAATCGATCATGAATCGATTGTGTTCTATCGGTTCAGCGCGCGGGTACGAGTTGCCGATTGCGATGTCCGACGAACCGGCACACCAGGTAGATGCTGAACGAGATCGCGGTGACGAAGGTCGACACCGGAACTCCGGGCGCCAGCGACAGCAACAGCCCGCCCACGGCGGCGACCTCGGCGAAGATCACCGAAAGCACGGTCGCCCGCATCGGGCTGGAGGTCACCTGCGCGGCGGCCGCGGCCGGGGTGATCAGCAACGCGAGCACCAGCAGCGCGCCGACGATCTGCACGCCGAACGCGGCGGTGATCCCGAGCAGCACCGCGAACACCACCGACAGCGCCCGCACCGGCACGCCACGCGCGATCGCGACCTCGGGATCGGCACTGGCGAACAGCAACGGCCGATACACCACAGCCAGCACGGCGAGCACGCCCGCGGTACACGTGACCAGCAGCGCGAGGCCGTCATAGCCGACCCCGGCCACCTGCCCGGTGAGCAGCGAGAACTTCGACCCGGCCCGCTCCGGCGCGAGCCACAGGAACAACACCGAAAGCCCGAGCCCGAACGACAGCACCACCGCGATCACCGAATCACGTTCGCGCGCACGAGAGCCCAGCCATCCGAACAGCACGGCCGCGACCACCGAACCGGCGATCGCCCCGAATCCGACCCCGACCCCGACGAGCAGCGCCGCCGACGCGCCGGTCAGCGACAGCTCGCTGGTCCCGTGTACCGCGAACGACATCTGCCTGGCGACGATCAGCGGCCCGATCAACCCCGCCAGCAATCCCAGCAGGGCGCTGGCCAACAGCGCCTGCTGCACGAAGTCGTAGCCGAGCAGATTCGCGGTGGTGCCGAAGTTGAACATCTGCTCGAACACCTTGGTGAGCTTGTCCATCAGGCCGTCCCGCCCAGCGCGTCCATGTCGTCACCGGTTCCGACCACGACCAGGCGTCCGCGTACCCGCAACACCTCGACCTCGGTGCCGTACAACTCCGACAGCGTTTCCGACGTCATCACCTCATCGGGCGTACCGATTCGGAAGCCGCCGTCGACCAGATACAGCACCCGGTCCACGAGCGGCAGGATCGGATTGATCTCGTGAGTCACGAACAGCACCGCCGTGTCGTGTTCGCGGCGACGCTTGTCGACCAATTCCGCGACGAGCCGCTGATTCGCCATATCGAGGCTCAGCAGCGGTTCGTCACACAGCAGCACCGACGGATCGCCGACCAGCGCCTGCGCGACCCGCAACCGCTGCTGCTCACCACCGGACAGCGTCTCCAGCGGCGCGTGTGCGAACGATCCGGCACCCACCGCGGCAATGGCGCTGTCGACCTTCTCGGCCCTGCTGCGTCGACCACGCCAGCCGAGCCCCCACCGGTGCCCGTCCACGCCGAGGCCCACCAGATCGATCCCGCGCAGCTGTACACCGGCGTCGATGGTCTTCTGCTGCGGGATGTAGCCGATGCCCGGATTGCCGACCCCGGCGCGGCGTCCCGCGATCTGCGCGTTGCCCGAGCTCAAGGCGAGGGTGCCGAGCAGCACCCGCAGCAGCGAGGTCTTGCCGGAGCCGTTGGGTCCGAGGACGGCGATGAACTCACCCGGGCGCACGTCGAGGTCGAGGCCGTGCCAGAGCGTGCGGTCGCCGAAGGCCATGGTCGCCGCGCGCAGACGGATCGCCGCGTCGGTGGCGTCGACATCGGGCGCGGTGGTGGTTTCCGACAGTGCGGTGGCCTCGGTCATGGGCGTCCTCAGCGCAGGGCCGCGGCGAGCGCCTTGGCGTTGGCGGTCTGCCACTGGATGTAATCCATTCCGGCGGGCAGGGTTTCGGTGACCTCGACAACGGCGATGCCCGCGGACTGTGCGGTGGCCCGCAGGTCCTGGGTGATCTTGTCCTCGGTCTGGGTGTTGTAGATCAGCGCCTTGACCTGCTTGGCGGTGATCAGGTCGCGAGTGGCGGCGACAGCGGCCGGGGCCGGGTCGGTCTCCTGCTCGATCGCTTCCTGGAAGTCGCGCGGGGTCTTGTCCTGCGCGGTCGCGGCCTGCAACAGGTAGTGCGCGAGGGGCTCGGACTGGGCGACCGGCGCGTTCGGCGTCTGGGTGGCGATGGTGCCGGTGATGGTGCTGACGCCGATCAGCTGGTTCTTGAAGGCCACCGCGCGTTCGGCGTAGGCGCTCGCGTGCGCGGCGTCGACCTCGCCGAGTTCGGCGGCGATCCGGTCGGCGACCGCGGCCACGGTGCTCACGTCGTACCAGACGTGCTCGTTGTCGTCGCCCTTGTTCGGGCGCTGTTCGAAGGCCTCGACGGTCCGCTTGTCCTTGCCCGAGATGGCCTTCTCGATGAACTCGTCGTAGTGCCCGCCGTTGAACACCACCAGATCCGCGTCGCTGATCTTGGCGGTATCGGTGGCCGAGGTCTCGAACGAGTGCGGGTCGGCGGCGGGATCGCTGATGATCGAGGTCACCTGCGCATCCGGCCCCGCGACGGCGGTCGCGACGGAACCCCACACATTGGTGGAGGCGACGATCTGGGGGGTATCGGAATCGGTGGAGCTGGTGCCGCAGGCGCTGAGGACGACCACGGCCGCCACTCCCGCCGTGAGACCGGCAAACAAGCGGGCGAATCGAGGGTTCACGCGGTACTCCTGCTGAGCAAGCTCTATATCGTAATGGAAATCGTTACCGTTAGATTAGCAGAGTGCGTGGGTGGGTACGTCGCGGGATCAAATGTTCGGTAGTCCCAGATGGTTTGACGCTGTGTTTATTGGCGCGCTGGCGCGCGCGTGTCCGCGGCCGGGCCGCCGGTTAGACGCCGTTGCTTGCTCCTTCGTCGCGTGCGCAACGGCGT
>NZ_BDBR01000005.1 GCF_001613085.1 Nocardia salmonicida NBRC 13393 | reverse complement strand
CCGCGGACCGGCCACTGCGTGGCCGGCCCTCCCTATGGGTCGGGCGTGTGGGGTTGGGAGTGCGGTTATGGCGGATTCGGCGGCGGGGTGGTTAGACCAAGGCGTTGACCGGGTGGCTGAGCAGTTGGGCGCAGCGCAGCAGGCCGAGGTGGCTGTAGGCCTGCGGGTGGTTCCCGAGGGAGCGTTCGGCGACTGGGTCGTATTCCTCGCTGAGCAGGCCGGTGGGGCCTGCCGCCGCGACCAGCTGTGCGAAGAGAGCCTCGGCGTCGGAGCGCCTGCCGATCAGCAGGTAGGCCTCCACCAGCCAGGCGGCGCACAGGTGGAAGCCGCCCTCGCCGCCGGGCAGTCCGTCGTCGTGGTGATAGCGGTACACCGTGGCGCCACTGCGCAGCTCGGCCTCGGTGGCCACCACCGTCGCGGCGAAGCGCGGGTCGGCCGGGTCGATCAGGCCGCTCAGGCCGATGTGCAGGGTGGCCGCGTCCAGATCGGTGCCGTCGTAGGCCGCGGTGTAGGACTGGACCTCGTCGTTCCAGCCCTTCGCCCGCACCTCGTCGGCGATCGTGTCGCGCAGCGTCGCCCAGTCGGGATCGGCTCCACGATCGAAGCGCTCCGCCAGGGTGAGGGCTCGATCGATCGTGAGCCAGCCCATCACCTTGGAGTACACGTGGTGGCGGGGATTGCCGCGGATCTCCCAGATGCCGTGGTCGGGTTCGGTCCAGCGACGCTGCACCGCCGACACCATCGCGTGCACCAGTTCCCAGTCGGCATCCGGCAGCGCCTTGGCCGGGGCGATGATGCCCTGACGCTCGCGTTCGTGCGCCATCGAGGTGATCAGGTCGACGATCGGCCCGAACACGTCGAGCTGCACCTGCATATTGGCCGCGTTGCCCACCCGCACCGGCCGCGAACCGGCGTAACCCGGCAGCAGGTCGATCACGGCCTCGGGCGGCAGGGTCTCGCCGTAGATCGTGTACAGCGGGTGCAGGCGCTCCGGCCCTGGCAGGGTGTCGAGCACCTTGTGTACCCAGCCGAGGAATTCCTCGGCCTCGGTCAGCGAGCCGAGCGTCACCAGGGCCTGCGCGGTCAGCGACGCGTCACGCAGCCAGCAGTAGCGGTAGTCCCAGTTGCGCACGCCGCCGATGTCCTCCGGCAGCGAGGTGGTCGCCGCGGCCAGGATCGATCCCGACGGGCGATGCACCAGTCCGCGCAGTGTCAGCGCCGAGCGCTTCATCAGATCCGGCTTGAGCGGCGGCAGCTGCAATCCCGCCGCCCACTGCGACCAGTACTGCTCGGCGAGCTGGCGGCGCTGCGGCTCCGGCGTCATCGAGGGCGTGAGATCGGCGGTGCCGCAGCGCAATTCGAGCACGACCGGCCCGATCGACGGATCGACCACCGCACGGGCCTGTTCGTTGGTGCCGTCGGACAGGATCTCCCACTCCACGCCGGGGGAGCGCAGCACCATCGGATCGTTGGTGCCGCTGACCTGGATTCCGTTGCGCACAACCTCCATGCGCACCGGCACCTGGCCGAACTCGGGCTGCGGCGCGAAGACGACGACGGCTTTCGCGGCGCCGGTGATCACCCTGGTCAGGTCGGTGCGGTCGGCGGTCACGTCGTGCGGCAGATAGTCGGCCACTTGCAAACTGGCCCACCGTGTCTCGACTGTCATCGTGCCGTCCACATACCGCTGCGACAGCGGCAGGCTCGGCCGCTCCGGCGCCACTGTGAAATGCCCGGCCGCCGCGCCGCCGAGCAGGTGGGCGAATACCGCCGCCGAGTCCGGCTCGGGATGGCAGAACCAGGTGACCGTCGCGTCAGGGGTGAGCAGCGCGACCGAACGCGGGCTGGCCAGCATGCTCAGCCGCTCGATCCGAGGGGCGCTCGCCCCGGCCAGCCAGGTGCGCCGCTCCTCGACCAGGAACGCCAGCGCGCGCGCCACGTCCTCGGTGGAGTTCACGTGCAGCTTGGCGATGCTCTCGCCTTCGCCGACCTTGATGCCGACGTCGGGCCCCGACAGCACGCGGAACGCCTTCTCGTCGGTCACGTCGTCGCCGAAGAACACTGCGGCAGAGGCGCTTTCCTGATGGCGGATGGTGTCGAGCGCGGTGCCCTTGTCAGTCGGGATCACCGCGAGCTCGATCACCGCCTTGCCCTCGGTCACCTGTACGCCCACCCAGCGAGCGGGACCTTGACGCGCGGAAGTCAGTGCGCGCCCAGCGATTTCGGGGTCGGCGTTACGAACGTGCAGCGCGGCGCTGGCCGGCTTCATCTCGACGGTCACGCCAACGTTCTCGGCGGCGATCTTCGAGAACGCCGAATTGATCTCTGTCAGTAGCTGTTTGGCGTCGCTGTCGATCGCGTGCACGAAGCCGACGTCGAACTCCGAGCCGTGACTACCGATCAGCTGCACCTCGACCGGCAGGCGCGACAGCGCGGCCAGATCGCGTAGCGCTCTACCGGAAATCACCGCCGCAGTAGTGTTCGCCAACCCCGCCAGCGCGCGTAACGCGCTCACCGATTCCCGTTGGGGAAACGCTTTCGACGGGTCGGACACGATCGGGGCAATAGTCCCGTCGTAGTCCGAGGCAACCAAGAGCCGTGGCACGCGCGCAACCGACGCCAGTGCACGGCGGACATCCAAGGGCAGTTCCTGTGCGCTCACGCATCCAACCTAGTGATGGGAGGAGTTGATCAGGGGGCGCGAAAAACAATACTGCGTCAATTTTGCCGCGCGAGCGGCGCGGCAGGTTGTGCGCACGAACCCCGGTCGTTTGCTCGCGACTTTACGGCAAATTACCGACCGGTCGGCTACCGTCGTACGCCGGATCCATCGAGCTCACCGGGCATGCGGCGGCCTCGGCGAGGCGCGCGAGGCCGGTAGATGCGCTGTTTCGCATATGCGACGTCGGCTATGCATCTTCCTACTGGAAGACGCACAGCCGACGGGTGTCAACAGCGATGGGCGATTTGTGATGATGCGGCAGCGAGGTTTGCCGGGTTGCTGGGTTATCCGCGATCGCCCAGCAACAGGTCGACGGTGAGCTCGAGTCGTTCCGTGACATCGGTCGCGGACGCTCGCCGGGTGAGCCAGGCCACCAGGTTCGACAGCCACACATCGGAGATGACGCGGGCGATCGCGAGCTGGCGGTCGTCGGGTTCGCCGTCGCTCATCGCGCGGGCGAAGACCCGGTCCATCACTTTGCCGACCCGATCGACCTCCGCGGCGGCCGAGGCGTCGGCGAACATGAACGCGCGCGTCATCGCCTCGGTGAGCAGTGGGTCGCGCTGCATCATCCGGGTGATCTGGGTGAGCAGGGTGTGCATTCGTTCGGAGGGGCCGTCGCCGGGTAGCGGCTTTCGCTTGCCCTCGAACATCTCGAATTCCCTGGCCAGAGCCGAAACGAGCAGGTGCACCTTGGACGGGAAGTAGCGGTACAGGGTGCCGACGGCGACGTCGGCGCGTTCGGCGACCGCACGCATCTGCACGGCGTCGTAGCCGCCCTTGGAAGCGAGCGCGAGGGTTGCGTCGAGGATGCGCTTGCGCCGGTCGCGCTGCGCGCTGGAGCTGAGTTCTTCCTCGGACAGCGTGGTCACGGTGGGCGTTGGTGCGGGACTGTCCATCGTGGAAACCCTTTCGCTTCAGTGCAAATTCAACGGCTGAGCCGCGTGAGAAGTGTGGAGCGAGTGTAGCGCTCTTGACTTATGCCCGGCACAGATATTAGAACATGTTCTAGGAGTGGTAACCACGCCGGAAGGGCGGATCTTCTTGTGACCATCGCCACCACTGACGAGCACAAAGCCGTCGCGGCGTCGCTGCGGAGCTGGGCGAAAACGGTCGCGCCGATTGAAACAATGCGGGCAGGCGGTGCGGGTGCCTGGCGCGACTACTGGCCCGCGCTCGGTGAGTTCGGACTGTTCGAGGTCGCGCTATCGGAGGACAATGGCGGGCTCGGCGGCACGGTCGCCGACCTCGCGGTGATGCTCGAGCAGACCGGCGACGATCTGGTCGGCGGTCCGGTGCTGGCCACCGCGCTGGCCGGGCTGATCACCGAGGGCGCGCTCGCCGAGGGCGCTCCGTGCGCGGTCGCGGTGCCCGGCGACGAGCAGGCCGCGAAGGCGACGGCCACCGATGCGGGCTGGAGTGTCACCGGCACTTGGGATTTCGTCTACGGCGCCGATGCCGACACGCAGGTCCTGGTGCCCGCCGACACCGTCGACGGCACTCGCTGGATGCTGATTCCGGCTGCGGCAGTGACGATTACGCCGCTGGCGCACGGTGACCACACCGTGCCGCTGGCGCGGGTGAGCGCCGCCGAGGTAGCTGTCCCCGCCGAACACGGCTTCACGTCGACGGCCGATGTCACCGATCTCTTCGTGGCGCTCGCGGTCTCCGAACTGGCCGGTGTGGCCAGCTGGTGCCTGCGCACCGCTGTCGAATATGCCCGCGTCCGTGAACAATTCGGCAAACCCATCGGCACCTTCCAGGCGATCAAACACCTGTGCGCCTGGATGCTGTGCCGCACCGAGCTGATCCGCGCGGTCGCCGCCGACGCCGCCGCCGCGATCGACGAAGGCGGTGACGAGCTGCCGATCGCCGCCGCTGTCGCCGCGTCGGTGGCGCTGGACGCCGCCGTCGACAACGCCAAGGACGCCATCCAGGTCCTCGGCGGCATCGGCTTCACCTGGGAACACGACGCGCACTTCTACCTGCGCCGGGCGAGCTCGCTGCGCCAGCTCCTCGGTGGTTCGGCCCGTTGGCGCGCCCGCGTCGCCGAGCTCACCAGGGCCGGTCAGCGCCGCACCACCGGCGCCGAACGGGTACTCGGCGACGCCACCGTCGACACCGAGTTGGCCGCCGAGATCACCGCCATCGCCGCCCTCGACCCGGCGCAGCGGCCGCGGGCGATGGTGGAGGCGGGCCTGGTGATGCCGCATTGGCCGCGACCCTACGGTCGCGCCGCCGATCCGATGACCTGCCTGCAGATCGCCGAACAACTGCGCCGCGTCGACCTGGCGACCCCCGACCTCGCCGTCGCGGGCTGGGCCGTGCCGACGCTGTTGCGGTTCGGCACCGAGGAGCAGATCGAACGCTTCGTCTGGCCGACCCTGCACGGCGAGGTCATCTGGTGCCAGCTGTTCAGCGAGCCCGGCGCCGGCTCCGATCTCGCCGCCCTGCGGACCACCGCCGAGAAGGTCGACGGCGGCTGGGTGCTGCGCGGCCAGAAGGTGTGGACCTCGCTCGGCTCCACCGCGAACTGGGGCATCTGCCTGGCCCGCACCGATCCGTCGGCGGCCAAGCATCGCGGCATCAGCTACTTCCTCGTCGATATGCGCGCCGCGGGCGTGCAGGTGCGGCCGCTGGTACAGATCACCGGCGAGGAGAAGTTCAGCGAGGTCTTCCTCGATGACGTGTTCGTTGCCGACGATTGCCTGGTCGGCGCGCTGAACAACGGCTGGAAGATCGCGCGCACCACGCTCTCGGCCGAACGGGTCGCCATGGGTGGCGGCGGCATCGGCGGCGCGCTCGAAGCCCTGCTCGATCGCTTCCCGGTCGGCGGATGGGGAACGGAACTGCGTGAGGACCGTTTCGGCGCACTGATCACGTCGTCAATTGCTGGATCATTGCTGGAACAGCGAATCGCGGTGGCGACGGTGGCAGGCGTCGACGCGGGGGCCCAGGCGGGCGTCCGCAAACTGGTCGGCGTCCGGCATCGGCAGGAGCTGGCGGAATACGCGCTCGAACTAGTCGGCCCAGAAGGTTCTCTGGACAGCGATGCTCTGAAAGAATTCCTGCTTACACGGTGTCTCTCGATTGCGGGCGGTACCGAGCAGATCCTGTTGACCGTGGCCGCCGAACGGATTCTCGGCCTGCCGCGCGATGCGGACAGTTAGCTCGATGAGGGAGGACGCCGTGGATTTCACCCGCGACGAAAGCGCCGACGCCGTAGCCGAGGTAGTGGTAAGCCTGCTCGAACGTGAGTCGGCCAGGGATATGGCCCTGTGGCCGAGCCTGATCGACTCCGGCCTGCTCGCCGTGCCGGTACCGGAGCGATTCGGCGGCGACGGCATGGGATTGCTCGAGGTATCGGCGCTGCTCATGGAGCTGGCCACCGATGCCGCCGCCGTGGCGGCACTGCCGACCTTCGGGTTCGGTGTGCTGCCGCTGCTCGACGTGCTGTCGGACGAACTGGCCGAGCGAGTGCTCGCCGAGGTCGGCAAGGGCATCGTGCTCACCGCCGCGCTCACCGAACCGGGGGCGCCGTTCACCACCGCGCCGACCACCAAGGCGGTGCGCGACGGCGATACGGTGCGGATCACCGGCCGCAAGTCCGGCGTGATCTACGCGTCGGAGGCCCGGTGGATTCTGGTGCCCACCGATAGCGGTGTGGCACTGGTCGATTCGGTCGCGCCGGGCCTCGAGATCATCCCGGTGGCCGGTTCGGCGGGCATTCCGGAGGCGACGCTGGTGCTCGACGACGTCGAGATCCCGGCCGACCAACTGCTGCCCGACGTGCTGCCCGTTCTGCACCGTCACGCCCTTGCGTGTATCGGCGCGGTCGCCGACGGCCTGTTGAAGGGCGCGCTCACGCTCACCGCCGAGCATGTGCGCACCAGGGAACAGTTCGGCAGGCCGCTGGCCGAATTCCAGGCCGTGGCGCAGCAGATCGCCGATCTGTACGTGGTGTCGCGCACCTTGCACGTCGCCGCGGAGTCGGCGTGCTGGGCGCTGGCGCAGCCCGATCCGTCGCCGGAGCTCCAGGACCGCATCGATGAGGACCTCGATGTGCTCGCGTACTGGGCCGCGGCCGAAGTTCCGCGCGCCATGCAGAAATGTCACCACCTGCACGGTGGACTGGGTGTGGATATCACCCACCCGATGCACCGCTACTACTCGCAGGCCAAAGACCTCGCCCGGCTTCTCGGCGGAGCGGGTCTGCGGCTCGACCTTCTGGGAGCAAGATGTTCATCGATCTGACCGCTGAACAGCGGCGGTTGCGCGAAGAATTGCGTTCCTATTTCGCCGATCTCATCAGCCCGGCCGAGGCCGCGGCGATGGCGGTGGACCGGCACGGCGACACCTACCGCGAGGTGGTGCGCCGGATGGGCCGCGACGGCTGGCTCGGTGTCGGCTGGCCCAAGGAGTTCGGCGGCCAGGGTTTCGGCCCGATGGAACAGCAGATCTTCTTCAACGAGGCCGTCCGCGCCGATGTTCCGCTGCCCTTGGTCACCCTGCTGACCGTGGGGCCGACCCTGCAGAAGTACGGCACCGACGCGCAGAAGAAGAAGTTCCTGCCCGGAATCCTCTCCGGCGACATCCATTTCGCCATCGGCTACTCCGAGCCGTCGGCGGGCACCGACCTCGCCGCACTGCGGACCACCGCGGTGCGCGACGGCGACGGTGACTGGATCGTCAACGGGCAGAAGATCTTCACCACCGGCGCCCACGAGGCCGACTACGTCTGGATGGCGTGCCGCACCGGCTCGGTCGAGTCCCGCCACCGCGGCATCACGATCCTCATCGTGGACACCAAGGACCCCGGCTACTCCTGGACCCCGATCATCACCTGCGACGGCGCCCACCACACCAACGCCACGTACTTCGACGATGTGCGGGTGCCCGCGGAGATGCTCGTCGGCGAGGAGAACCGCGGCTGGCGGCTGATCACCACCCAGCTCAACCACGAGCGCGTCAGCCTCGGCCCCTCGGGCAAGATCGAACAGCTCTACGACCGCCTGCGTGACTGGTCGGCGCAGCACAGCCTGCTCGGCGAGCCCGAGGTTCGGCGCGCGCTCGGTCGGGTGCGCACCATGGTTCGGCTCAACGAATTGCTGAACTGGCAGGTCGCGGCGGCCGATACGTCCGCGGCGCAGAACGCGGTGATCGCCGACGCCTCGGCGACCAAGATCTTCTCCACCGAATCGCTGCAGGACGCGGGTCGCCTCGTGGAGGAGATCATCGGCCGCTACGGCGACTCGGCCGAGCCCGGCACCGCCGAGCTGCTCGGCTGGCTGGACCGGCGCACCAAGCAGAACCTCGTCGTCACCTTCGGTGGCGGCGTGAACGAGATCATGCGCGAACTGGTCGCCACGGCCGGCCTCGACCTCCCGCGCGTACCCCGATGAACAAGGAGCGGCGCGTGCCGGAATCGGTCACCGCAGAAGAACTCGCAGAGGGCGCGGCGAAGATCGTCGCGGCGGGGGAGTCGGCGCCGCGCGTCGGTCGTGATCCGGTGAACCAGCCGATGATCCACAACTGGGTCGAGGCCCTCGGCGACGCCAACCCGATCTACGTCGACGACGAAGCCGCCAGGGCGGCGGGGCATCCCGGCATTGTCGCGCCCCCCGCGATGGCCCAGGTATGGACCATGCAGGGACTGCACGGAGTCCGGGCCGCCGACGACCCGATGAACCTCGCCAACGAGCTGTTCGACGCGGCGGGCTACACCTCGGTCGTCGCCACCAACTGCGAGCAGACCTACCACCGTTATGTGCGGCCCGGTGAAGAGGTACAGGTCACCAGCAAGCTGGCGGAAGTCAAGGGCCCCAAGCGAACCGGGCTGGGTGACGGCTGGTTCCTCACCTACGCCACCACCTGGTCGGTCGGTGACGAGGTCGTCACCGAAATGCTGTTCCGGCTGCTGAAGTTCGCCCCCGGCACCGCCGCGGCCGCGCCCGCCACGGACGGGATCGAGACCGCGCCCGAGGGCCGGGTCGGTCCGGTGATCTCGCGCGACACCGAATTCTTCTGGGCCGGTACCGAAATCGGCGAGCTGCGGATCCAGCGGCTGCCCGACGGTTCGCTGCGGCACCCGCCGATTCCCGCCCTCTGGCAGGACAAGGCGGAGCCAGGCGACTACGTCGTGGCGGCGGGCACCGGCACCGTGTTCAGCTTCGTCGTGCACCACGCGCCGAAGGTGCCCGGTCGCGACCTGCCCTTCGTCGTCGCCCTGGTGGAACTCGACGAAGGCGTGCGCGTGCTCGGCGAACTGCGGGGCATCGACCCGGCCGAGGTCGCCATCGATGTGCCCGTCCGCGTCGCCTTCGAAAAGCTCGCCGACGGAACCGTGCTGCCGTACTGGCAGGCCGTGTGATGACCGCAAAGGACGCCTCGATGACCCCCACGGTCGAACTCGCCACCCTCGCGGTGGGAACTGTGCTGCCGGAGTTGGCGATTCACGCCGATCCCACCTTCGTGATCAGCACCGCGCTGGCCACCAGGGACTTCCAGGATGTGCACCACGACCGCGACAAGGCGGTCGAGCGCGGGTCGAGCGACATCTTCGTCAACATCCTCACCGACACCGGTCTGGTGCAGCGCTTCGTCACCGACTGGGCCGGTCCGCGTGCGCTGGTCAAGCGCATCGCTCTTCGTCTCGGCGTGCCGCTGTACGCCGGTGACACCCTGACCCTTTCCGGCACGGTCACCGAGATCGACGGCACCCAGGTCACCATCGACGTGCACGGCAAAGACAGCCTCGGCGAGCACATCACCGCCACGGCCGTCATCGCCCTTCCCGATCTGGAGCCGAAATGAGCACCACTGCCCGGGCCGGTCTCTCCGGACACGCCGCCATTGTCGGCATCGGCGCGACCGACTTCTCCAAGGACTCCGGCCGCAGCGAATTGCGTTTGGCCGCCGAGGCTGTGAGCGCGGCGCTGGCCGACGCCGGCCTCACGCCTGAGGATGTCGACGGCCTCACCACCTTCACCATGGACACCAACACCCAGGCCGCAGTGGCCAGGGCGGTCGGCATCCCGAGTCTGAAGTTCTTCAGCCACATCGGTTATGGCGGCGGTGCCGCGTGCGCGACCGTGCAGCAGGCCGCCATGGCGGTAGCCACCGGGGTCGCCGATGTGGTGGTGGCCTATCGCGCGTTCAACGAACGGTCCGGCGCTCGGTTCGGACAGTTCTCGCCCGCGCTGGCCGCCGCGCCCACGTCATCGGGGATCGACGCGGGCTGGGCCTACCCGCAGGGGCTCGGCACGCCCGCCGCGCAGGTCGCGATGGTCGCCCGCCGCTACATGCACGTCACCGGCGCGACCAGTGCCGATTTCGGCGCGGTGGCGGTCGCCGACCGCAAGCACGCCGCGGTGAACCCCAATGCCTTCTTCTACGGCAAGCCGATCACCCTGGAACAGCACCAGGATTCGCGCTGGATCGCCGAACCGCTGCACCTGCTCGACTGCTGCCAGGAATCCGACGGCGGTGTCGCCATCGTGGTCACCAGCGCCGAACGCGCCCGCGACCTCCCGCAGCGCCCCGCGATCATCGCGGCCGCCGCACAGGGCAGCGGCGCCGACCAGTACGTGATGACCAGCTACTACCGCGACGCCATGACCGGCCTGCCGGAAATGGGTCTCGTCGGCGACCAGCTGTGGGCGCAGAGCGGCCTGACCGCCGCCGATATGCAGGCCGCGATCCTCTACGACCACTTCACCCCGTTCGTCCTCATGCAGCTCGAGGAGCTCGGCTTCTGCCCCCGCGGCGAAGCCAAGAACTTCATCGCCGACGGCGCCATCGAGCTCGGCGGGCGCCTTCCGCTCAATACCCACGGCGGCCAGCTGGGTGAGGCCTATATCCACGGCATGAACGGCATCGCCGAGGCGGTCCGTCAGATCCGCGGTACCTCGGTGAACCAGGTGGACGCCCTGGAACGCATCCTCGTCACCGCGGGCACCGGCGTCCCCACCTCCGGGCTGGTGCTGACGTCGTAGCCTCGGCCCTTCTACGCTCGACCAGGTGACTCCCCGCCACCTGGTCGACGTGCACATCCTGCTGATCCGCGGCGACGAGGTCCTGCTGAGCCTGCGCCGCAGCGGCGACGGGTTCGATCACCGCTGGCACCTGCCCGCGGGAAAACTCGAGGCCGACGAATCGGCGGCGACGGCCGCGGTCCGCGAAGCCGCGGAGGAGGTCGGGGTCGAGATCGATCCCGCGGCCCTGCGCCTGGTGCACGTCGCCCATGTCACCGCACCGGGCAGCGACTCCCGTCTCGGCCTGTTCTTTCGCGTCGAGGATTGGCGCGGTGAACCTTTCAATCGCGAGCCCGATAAATGCTATGCGCTGCAATGGTTTTTGCTCGGCGAACTACCCGACGATCTGATCGAATATTCCGCGCTCGGATTGGCGGCGTTGAATTCAGCCGAGCCTTATTCCGAATTCGGTTGGCAGGGCTGATAGTTACGACCACTTGTGAGGAAATCAGCCAGTGGCCGGGCGAGCTGATCGACGTCGGCCGCCGATCCCGCGCGCAGTCCCGCGAACCGATCGAAGACGAGTCCTTCCAGTAGCGCGAGGAAGTCGCGGGCTGACGCGCGGGGATCGACGGCGCCGAGCGCGTCGAACAGCGCGGTGGCGCGGTCCAGCGAGAACAGGCTGCCTGCCAGGCGGGCGTGCAGCTCGGGGTCGGACAGGACTTCGATGATCAAGGCGTGCCGGGCGATCAGCTCGTTGCGGCGATGCGTGAGCAGCTGCGCGAGCCACGTCGCGATATCGCGCGCGACCTGGGCTGGGTCCAGTGATTGTCGGTTCGCGAATTCCCGCTGTGCGGCCAGGAAATCCGAGCGCGATCGAGCGGTGATCCCGTCCGCCACCGCCTCGATCAACGCTTGTCGGGTGCGGAAGTAATAGGAGGTCGAACCCGGTGGCAATGCCAGCCGGGTATCCACCGCGCGATGGGTGAGTGCGCGGATTCCCTGTGTCGCGATGAGTTCGATGGCCCCCGCCACGATCCGCACCCGCCGGTCTGTGGACATCGTCACCTCTCCTGGCCGTCCGCGACGCCCGTCCTCTACAACTGTAGAGGACGAAGGAGTTCGCATGAAACCCGACACCGTGGTGCTCGACCCCGCACAACAGGCGGCCCTGCGCGCGCTCGAATCACTGTTGGATCCGGGCCGCCCCCTCGGTGCCCGACGCCCCGCTGAACGCGGCGGTCGGCGCACGGGCTGGTTCGGCATTCCGCTCATGCGTCCCTTCGGGCGCGGCAATGCTGGTCGACCCGAGCAGCCCGCCGACCTGCGCCCGGATCGGTCCGGCGTCTACCTGCACGGTCGCCCGGGTCGGGGCAAGACCATGGTGATGGACCGCTTCTTCGCCACGGTCGACACAGAGCGCAAGCGCCGCTTCCACTTCCATGCCTTCTTCGCGTCGCTGCACGCGGCCACCCACGCCCTCGGCTCGATCGAACGCGCGATCGGCGAACTCCTCGGTGACGCCGACCTGGTCTGCTTCGACGAATTCCACGTCACCGATATCGGCGACGCCATGCTCGTCGCCCGCATGCTCGACACCCTCTTCGCCGAGCGCCGCACCCTCGTGGTCACCTCCAACTACCGGCCCGAGGGCCTGCTGCCCAATCCCCTGTTCCATGACCACTTCCGGCCCACCATCGCGCGGATCCTCGCCAACCTCGACACCGTCACCCTCGACGGACCGCTCGATTACCGCACCAGGACCGCACACCGCGACACCGGCTTCCTCGCGGGTCGATACGTGGTCACCGCGGGTATCGAATCAGCGTTCCCGCGCGTCGACGTGCCCATCGGCAACGGCCGAAACCTCCGCGCCCACGCCACCGCCGACGCCATCACCGTCGGCTTCCACGACATCTGTGCCGCCCCCACCAACGCGGCCGACTATCTCCGTCTCGCCGAGCGCTACCGCCACTGGACTCTGCGCGAGGTCCCGCCGCTACGCGAAGTCCCGCCCGACTGGGCCATGCGCTTGGTGAACCTCGTCGACGTCCTCTACGACGCCGATCTCCCGTTCACCGTCCACGCCCCCGAACCCCCACACGAGCTGACCGCTGGCGTCCCCGCGATTCCAGATCTGGCGCGCACCGCCAGCCGACTCGGTGAGTTGCCATTAACTGGCGAGTTAAACGTTCGCACTGCGTAGCATGCCCTTGATCCCAGGGGGACAATATTAGGAGAGGGTCCAAAAGCATCGATTTTCTCTCGAGCGGACCACTCGGCATGTAACTATGTGGCTGTTTTGTGCAGTCTCTCGGGGTTTGGTGGTACAGCTGTGATCGGGGTGAATCAGCCCATTACGCGGGCGATTGTCGTGATCGCACTGGTCGTCGCCGCGACGATCGCGTTGCAGGGCAGTCTGCCCGGCGCCGGGTCGAACTCGACCGGCGCTCCTTCGCCGCTGCTCGTCGCCGTGATGCCGGTCTTGCTGCTGGTCTCGATCGTCATCCTGGTGGCGGGCGTGATCGCCAGCCAGCATCGACTGCCGCTGGCGATGCCGGAAGCCGAACGCGAGGCCATGCCGCGCATCCAGTGGCGCAGGATGGCGCTGCTGGTCCCGATCGCCGTGGCCACGGTCGCGCTGATCTTCGCCGGTGGCGTCACCGCGCTGTTCCTGCTGCCCGGCGCCCGCCCGATGCGCCCGGCCGCCGAAACGCTGGCCGAGGGCTCCGGCCCCGTCCCCACCACCGACACCCATGCCGCGGACCCCACGACCGGACCCACGGAACTCACCGGCACCGCCCTGGTGATCGCGGCGATCCTGGCCATCGTGCTGATCGTGGTCGCGCTGGTCGGTCTGGTCGTCGTCGCCGTGGCCGCGCGCCGCGAACCGGCCCCTGCCGCGCCCGTCGAGAACGAACCGACCGCCAGCGAAGTCGATTCGCTCACGCGCGCCGCCGAAATGGGCCTGGCCGCGATGAACGCCCCGGGTCAGGACCCGCGTACCGCCATCATCGCCTGTTATGTGGCGATGGAGCGCGGCCTGTCCAGCGACCTCGCCGCCCGCCCGCTGGCCTCCGACACCCCGATGGAGGTTCTCGCCAGGGCCTTCGAAAGCGGTGTGCTGCACGATGCTTCGGCCCGTGAGCTGGTCGCGCTGTTCGAGGAGGCGCGGTTCAGCCCGCACTCGATGCTCGAATGGCAGCGCATGCGCGCCGAACAACTGCTGCGCATCGTGCTCACCGACCTGCAACGCCGGCTGGTGACGGCGTGAATCGGACCTCGGTGATCGTCACGGCCGTACTCGCGGTCGCTGTGATCGAAGTGGCGTTGGTGCGTCTGGATCGTGACTCGGTGCTGCTCGCGGTCGCCATACCGGTGGCCGCGGCGCTCGCGATGCTGGTCTGGTCGCTGCGCCACCGCGTGATCCGCGAGGAACCGCTCACCGAATACATCGACAACGGTCCCGCCGAGATGCTCGTTCGCTGGCACGCGCGCGCCGAGATGCTCACCGCTCGCGCCGACGGCACCCGTGCCGACTGGGATCGACACCTGCGGCCCCTGCTCGCCAAGGAATTCGAGCTGTCGACGGGGCTGAGGGTTTCCAAGAATCGCCGGGCCACCGAGGCCGCCGGTCAGCTGCAGTTCGGACCCGAACTGTGGCGCTGGGTGGATCCGGCGAACTCCGCGCTGCGCGATCAAACCGGACGCGCACCGGGTAAAGAGGCGCTGGATGAGATCCTGCGCCGTTTGCAGACGATGTGAGGGGTTAGAGGCCACCGATGACAATGCCGTTGAACGTGACCGTCCAGCGCTCCGATGCCGTACTGCGTGAGCTGGGCCGTGTCGTGGTCGGCAAGCGAGATGAGATGCAGCTCATCATGATTGCCGTGCTGGCCGGAGGGCACGTACTCATCGAGGACCTGCCAGGCCTCGGAAAGACCTTGATCGCGCGGTCTTTCGCGGCCGCGCTCGGACTCGACTTCACCCGCGTGCAGTTCACGCCGGATTTACTGCCGGCCGACCTGCTGGGTTCGACGATCTACGACATGGCGTCGGGCCGGTTCAACTTCCGTCGCGGTCCGGTCTTCACCAATGTGCTGCTCGCCGACGAGATCAACCGCACTCCG
Organism: Nocardia salmonicida NBRC 13393; assembly: GCF_001613085.1. Classification (GTDB taxonomy): domain Bacteria; phylum Actinomycetota; class Actinomycetes; order Mycobacteriales; family Mycobacteriaceae; genus Nocardia; species Nocardia salmonicida. The sequence goes on along the minus strand of NZ_BDBR01000005.1, from coordinate 395,757 downwards.
CCCAAGACCCAGGCCGCCCTGCTCGAGGCCATGGCCGAGGGGCAGGTGAGCATCGACGGCGAGACCTTCCTGCTCCCACAGCCGTTCGTGGTACTGGCCACCGACAACCCGATCGAGTACGAGGGCACCTACCCGCTGCCCGAGGCTCAACTCGACCGCTTCGCCATCCAGCTGCGCCTGGGCTACCTCTCCGAGGCCGACGAGACGCAGATGATCCGGCGCAGGCTCGAACGTGGTTCCACCGCACCGCAGGTGGGCCAGGTCGTCGACGCGCAGGGTCTGATGGAGATGCGTCAGTCGGTCGAGTTCGTCACCGTGCACCCCGACGTGGTGAGCTATGTCGTGGCGCTGGCCTCGGCTACCCGCAGCCATCCCCAGGTGGAGGTCGGCGCCAGCCCGCGTGCCGAACTCGATCTGGTGCAGATGTCACGGGCGAGGGCCCTGCTACTCGGGCGCGACTACGTGATCCCCGAAGACGTGAAAGCGCTCGCGGTGGCGGCGATGTCGCACCGCATCACCCTGCGTCCCGAGATGTGGGTCCGCCGCATTCGCGGTGAGGACGTCATCACCGAACTACTCCGCCGGCTACCGGTGCCCCGCGCCACGAGCACATGAAGCATCGCGACGAATCCAGAACGGTCGAGGTCGACCTCCGGTGGCGGCCCGCGCCGCTGGTGTTCATCCTGGCCGGTTGCGCGGCAGCGGCACTGGTCGTCGCGGTGCTGCTCGGGCAGTGGCAGCTGGTCGTCTTCGCCGCGCCGATGCTCGGCGTGCTCGCCACCGCGCCGTGGCAGCAGGCGCCGACCAGAGTCCAGGTCGACGGCAGCGGCACCGTGCGCTGTTTCGAGAACGAGGTGATCGGTTGCAGTGCTGTCGCTTTCGTCGAAAGCGGGCACGCGCTGCTACGGATGACAGCCCTGCCGCTGCCCGGCCTGGAACTCGAGGTCGAGGAAGCCCACGATTCCGGCGGTGCGCCCGCGGGCATGCGACTCGGGCTCTCCGCCACCCGTTGGGGACGGTATCCGGTGCAGGTGAAGGTGTCGGCGCTGAGCCCGGCCGGGCTGGCGGTCGCGACGACCGAGCTGCCCGCGGCCAAACTCTACGTCTACCCCATCGCTGATCCGCAGCGAATGCGCTTGCCGCGCACCGAACTTCCCGACCGCATCGGCACCCACCTGACCCGCAGACACGGTCCTGGCGTCGAATACGCCGACATCCGCGCCTACACACCAGGCGATCAGCTGCGCGCTGTGAACTGGCCGGTGAGCGCGCGGCGCGGCAGGCTCTACGTCACCCAGCGGTTCACCAACCGCTCCGCCGACGTGGTCGTCATGGTCGATACCTCGCTACAGGCGCCGGGTCCGGCCAGCGCCTCGCTGGAACTCTCGGTGCGCGGCGCGGCGCAAGTGGTGCAGTCGACACTGCAATCCGGCGACCGCACCGCCGTGGTCTGCCTCGGCGAAGCGCCTCGCTGGCTGCGCCCCGATATCGGCCGCAGGCAGTTCTATCGCATCGTCGACACCGTCCTCGGCGTCGGTGACGAACACGTCGAGACCACCGGCACCCTCGCGCCCCACGCCGCCGTTCCGATCGGCGCGATCGTGGTCGCCTTCTCCACCCTGCTCGACACGCAGTTCGCGCTGGCCCTGATCGACCTGCGTAAACGCGGCCACGTGGTCGTCGCGGTCGACGTCTTGCGCGGCGCTCCCTTCGAGGACGGCCTCGACCCCACCATGGCCAAGATGTGGCAGCTCGAGCGCGCCTCGATGTACCGGGATATGGGCACCGTCGGCGTCGACATCATCCCCTGGCCAGAAGACACCCGCCTCGACCAAGCCATGCGCCTGCTCCCCGAACACCGCCGAGCAGTACGGGTACGCCGATGACGAGATTCCTTGCCTTGCTGGCCGGCCTGCTGCTGGTCGCCGCGGTCGCGCTGATCAACCCCATCGCCGGAGTGCCCGCGCTGGCGCTGATCATCGCGAGCTGGTGGTGGCGCCCGGCCTCGGTCGGCGCGGTACTGATCACCATCGCCGCGCTGGCCGTCTCCGATGTCGGCGTCATAGCCTCGGCGGCAACAGGTTTGGTCGCGACCACCTACCTGCTGAACGCCGCCGTCCTGCACGCCCCCGAAGGAGTGGTCCCCACCACCATCCCCTCGGTCGGCGGCGCGGTTCTGTTCACGATCGCCGCGGCTACCGCGGCCTGGGTCCCCGTCCAACTGATCTGGGCCCCCTTGGCCGCGCCCATCCTCATCGTCGCGATCTACGCCCTGCTGGTGAGCGGCCTGTCGGCCAAGGGCCCGACCGTCGAAGAGATCCGCGTCGAAGAGGACTCGGGCCCTAGGTGGGGCCTTTGACCAGCACCGCTCGGGTGTAGAGCAGCGCGAAGCCTTGGGCCTGGGAGTTCTTCTGGGATTTCGATCCGGGCTCGGTGGTGACGACCGCGAGGTCGCAGTCGGCTGCGGCCGCGACGCCGAGGCGGGCCGAGAGCAACGCTGTCTGGACGCCTTGTCGACGGTGCGCGGGCAGGGTCGCCGCCCCGGCGAGCGCGGCGATGCCGTCGGACATGCGGAGGCTGGCGCCGCCGGCGGGAATACCGTCTCGGTAGGCGAGGTAGCGGTGAGTGCTGCCGGTGGCGGCGAGGTCTCGTATGACAGCGGCGAGGATGTCGCGGGGGAACTCTTCGTGGGTGGGTAGACCGTCGTCGGGGTGGGCGAAGCCGCCGACGACGGTATCGAGCCAGGTATCGAACCCGTTCTCGTCATCGCGACGCACCTCGACCGACCGCGATGTCGGCCAGGCGCGTCCCCGCGGACACAGGCCGAGCACGTTCTCGAACGAGGTCAACCGATACCCACGAGCGGTCAGGTCGGCCCCGATCCGTGGGTCGGCGAGATGCGCCAATTCCACCTGGACCGGTGCCCCCACCTCGGCATAGGCCTGTTCGACCGCCTCCCACTGCGCCACCGTCGGCACCCCGGCGAAGCCGACTCCGACCACCTTGTTCAGCGGGGATCCGGGCCCCGCGAAACATGCCGCGCCACCGGCGATCTCGTGAGCGAACCCGGTGAACTCCGCCTTCGCCCGACGAAGCCCCGTGCTCACCCCGCCGGTGATGGCATCGGTCTCCATCCGCTCGATTCGGGCAGCCATGCCGGTATCGCAGAACAATGTCGCCGTATCCTCGCTCATCAGCCAGTTATATCGCCGCTGTCCAGCGGTTTTTGCGATCATCGCACTAGCGGTCGGGGCGCCACGGGATTCGGCCGTTGCCGTCACCGGAGGGCGTCCGGTTCTCGGACCAGTCCCACAGGGGCTGCAGGGATTCGGCGAGGAGGGCGCCCTCGGTGGTGAGTTCGTAGGCGCCGCGTTGGCCGTTCTTGCGGATCAGTGCCGCGGCCTGGAGCTGCTGGAGTCGGTCCGAGAGCATGCTCGACGAGCAGTTGCCCATGCGTCGGCGGATGTCGAGGAAGCCGAGGGGGCCGGGCTCCAGTTCCCAGATCACGCGCAGCATCCAGCGCTGGCCGAGTAGGTCGATCGCGGCCAGGATCGCTTGCGAGGGCTCGTCGCCGGTTGCGCTTCTCATTCAGAAGCACGATAGTTGCTTCTGAATCAGAAGCATGACGGCCGGTCGGGGATGGACGAGGAGATCGACGATGGATTCGACAGTGCGGCAGGATCAGCGGATCGTGCTGGTCACCGGGGCTTCGCGAGGGATCGGGGCGGAGGCGGCCGCGCAGTTCGGCGCGGCGGGGGCGCATGTCGTCGTGAACTTCCGGGAGAAGCGCAAGCGGGCCCAGGACGTCGTGGACGCGATCGTGGCCACGGGTGGGAGCGCTTCGGTGCTCGGCGCCGATGTCTCCGATCCGGCGGCTGTCGAGAGGATGGTCGTGGAGGTCGGCCGGACCTTCGGGCGGCTGGACACCCTGGTGCTCAACGCATCCGGCGGGCTCGAACGGGATGCCGATCCCGGGTACGCCCTCCGGCTCAACCGGGACGCGCAGGTGAACCTGGCCACGGCGATGCTGCCGCTGATGCCGGAGGGCGGCCGGATCGTGTTCGTCACCAGCCATCAGGCGCACTTCATCCACGAGAACGACAATGTGCCAAAGGGGTACACGCCGATAGCCCGCAGCAAGCGGGCAGGCGAGGACGCCCTACGAGCGCTGATCCCCGAATTCCGGGAGCGCGGAGTCGGTTTCACGGTGGTGTCCGGCGACATGATCGACGGGACGATCATCGTCCGCCTGCTGGAACGGCGCGATCCGGGCAGTGTCGAGTCCCGCCGCGCGGCAGGCCCGTTGCCCACCGTCGAGGACTTCGCGCGCGTGATCGTTCGGGCAGGCACCGAAGCGGTCGCCGACGGCCACACGTACTTTGTCGGCGGCGACGACTATCTTGCCGCCGGTGCGCTCGCACGGTGAAAAACGTTGTGCCCGCAATGCCGAACGGCGTGACCCGGGGGTCACGCCGTCAGGAGGGTCCGCATCAGGCCGAGGCGGTAACCGAAGCTTCGCGCTGGAGTTCCAGGGCGATATCGATGAGCTGGTCTTCCTGGCCGCCGACGAGCTTGCGCTTGCCCGCGCGGACGAGCATTTCGGCGGCGGAGACACCGTAGCGTTCGGCCTGGCGTTCGGCATGGCGCAGGAAGCTGGAATAGACACCCGCGTAGCCCATCATCAGCGCCTGACGGTCGAGCAGGCATTCCGACGGCATCGCCGGGCGAACCACGTCCTCGGCGGCGTCGGTGACGGCGAAGAAGTCGACGCCGGTCTTGATACCGAGCTTGTCGCAGACGCCGATGAAGGCTTCGACCGGCAGATTGCCCGCGCCCGCGCCGAAGCGGCGAGCCGAGCCGTCGATCTGGGTGGCGCCCGCGCGCACGGCGTAGACCGAGTTCGCCACGGCGAGGCCGAGGTTCTCGTGGCCGTGGAAGCCGACCTGGGCGTCGTCGCCGAGTTCGGCGACCAGGGCCGAGACGCGGTCGGAGACCTGCTCGAGGACGAGCGCGCCCGCGGAATCGACGACGTAGACGCACTGGCAGCCCGCGTCGGCCATGATGCGGGCCTGCTCGGCCAGGTTCTCCGGCGTGGTGGAGTGGGCCATCATGAGGAAGCCGACGGTTTCGAGGCCGAGGTCGCGGGCGTAGCCGAAGTGCTGGATGGAGACGTCGGCTTCGGTGCAGTGAGTGGCGATCCGGCAGATGGACGCGCCGTTGTCCTGGGAGATCTTGATGTCTTCCTTGACGCCGACGCCGGGCAGCATGAGGAAGGCGATCTTGGCCTGTTTGGCGGTTTCCGCGGCAGCCTTGATCAGTTCCTGCTCAGGGGTTTTGGAGAACCCGTAGTTGAACGAGGACCCGGCCAGGCCGTCACCGTGGGTGACCTCGATGACCGGGACACCGGACGCGTCGAGCGCGCCGACGATGTCGCGAACCTCGGTCACGGTGAACTGGTGACGCTTGTGGTGCGAGCCGTCGCGCAGTGAGGTATCGGTGACACGCACATCGAGTTCGCCCGAGTAGGGCTTGCGCACATTGCTCATGGTTGAGTTCTCCCTTACACCCGAGCCGAGAGGATTTGATCGGCCAGCACATCGCCGACCTTGGTGGCCGCGGCCGTCATGATGTCGAGGTTGCCCGCGTACGGCGGCAGGAAGTCGCCCGCGCCCTCGACCTCGACGAAGATCGACACCTTCGCCAAGCCGCCGGATACCAGCGACGGTTCGTCGAACTGCGGGTCGTTGAGCAGCCGGTAGCCGGGCACGTACTCCTGAATGGACTTCTCCATCCGGAAGATCGACTCGGAGATCGCGTCGCGATCGGCATCCTCGGGGATGGCGCAGAAGATGGTGTCGCGCATGATCATCGGCGGCTCGGCCGGGTTCAGGATGATGATGGCCTTACCGCGTTCGGCGCCACCGATGGTCTCCACACCCTTGGAGGTGGTCTTGGTGAACTCGTCGATGTTCGCGCGGGTACCCGGACCGGCCGACACCGAGGACACCGAGGCCACGATCTCGGCGTAGGACACCGGGACAACCCGCGAGACCGCGTTGACCATCGGAATCGTGGCCTGGCCACCGCAGGTGATCATGTTGACGTTCGCCGCGTCCCGCAGCGAATCCAGGTTCACCGGGGGGATCACGGCCGGGCCGACGGCGGCCGGGGTGAGGTCGACGGCGCGGATACCCGCGGCCTCGTATTTCGGCGCGTACGCGCGGTGCACGTAGGCGGAGGTGGCCTCGAACAGCAGATCCGGCTTCTCGTCGAGGGCGAGCAGCCAGTCCGCGCCCTCGGCGGAGGTTTCCAGACCCAGCCCGCGTGCCCGCTTCAGCCCCTCCGAATCCGGGTCGATGCCGATCATCCAGCGCGGCTCGATCTTGTCCGAGCGCAGCAGCTTGTAGAGCAGATCGGTGCTGATGTTGCCGGACCCCACGATCGCGGCGGTGACTTTGCTGGTCACGGTGTACTCCTAGGAAGTCTGGTTCAGCTGAAACGCAAACGGACGGAACCGAGTCCGGTGAACTCGGCGAGGAAGTCGTCACCGGGGCGGGCGTCGATGGCGCGGGTGCAGGAACCGGGTAGCACGATATCGCCCTTCTTCAACCGCACCCCGAAGGTCGCGACCTTGCGCGCCAGCCACGCGACGGCGATCACCGGATCGCCCAGCACCGCGTCGCTGCGGCCCTCGGCGATGACCTCGCCGTTGCGGGTGAGCACGGCGTCGATTGCCTTGATGTCGATGTCGCCGGGTGCGACGCGCTCCTTGCCGAGCACGAAACCGGCCGAGGAGGCGTTGTCGGAGATGGTGTCGGTCAGGCCGATCTTCCAGTCCTTGATACGCGAGTCGATGAGTTCGATCGAGGGCGCGTACGCGACGGTCGCGGCCAGCACGTCGGCCTCGGTGCAGTCCTCGCCGGGCAGGTCGGCGCCGAGCACGAATCCGACCTCGACCTCCACGCGCGGCAGCAGGAACTTCGAGGTGTCGACGGGGACGTCCTCGTAGACCTCCATATCGGCGAGCAGGTGACCGTAGTCGGGCTCGTCGACGCCCATCATCTGCTGCATCGCCTTCGACGACAGCCCCACCTTGTGCCCGACGACCTTCGCGCCGGACCGGAGCCGGCGCTGGATGTTGAGCAGCTGGATCTCGTAGGCGTCGACCACATCGATATCGGGGAACCGGTCGACGAGCGGCAACACGGCGACGCGCTCGTCTTCGGCGCGGGCCAGTTCGTCGGCGAGATGGGTTCGTACCGCGTCAGGCAGCACGCGGACCTCCTTGGCAGCACGGTCGGAAGGATCTAGACGTCAAAACTGTAACCGGTTTTCCAGTCCAGCATCAGCCGTTCACCTGACAATACAACGCTACATCTGGTGATTTCTGCAACATGTTCTACTGAGTTCTATTTTTGTCTGTCCAACGACCGGACCCTTCTATAACGTGTTCTACATGAGTGATCGGGAATACGATGTCGTGGTCGTCGGTAGCGGCGCCGCCGGGATGACCGCCGCCCTCGCGGCGGCGCACAAGGGTCTGAGCGTTGTGCTGTTGGAGAAGGCCGCGCACTACGGTGGGTCGACGGCCCGATCCGGCGGTGGCGTCTGGATTCCGGGCAACAAGGCGTTGCTCGCCGCGGGCCGCCCCGACGACCGCGAGGACGCGCGCACCTACCTGCACAGCATCATCGGCGACGTGGTGCCCGCCGAGAAGATCGATACCTACCTCGATCGCGGCGCCGAGGCGTTCGACTTCGTCCTCGACCACACCCCGCTGAAGATGAAGTGGGTTCCGGGCTACTCCGACTACTACCCCGAGGCGCCGGGCGGCCTCGGTCAGGGGCGTTCGTGCGAACCGACGCCGTTCAACGGCAAGGTGCTCGGCGCGGAACTGGTCAATCTGGAACCGCCCTACGCCAAGGCGCCGCTGAACGTGGTCGTCATGCAGGCCGACTTCGTGCGGCTCAACCTGATCCGCCGTCATCCCAAGGGCGCGATGCGGGCGCTGCGCGTCGGCGCGCGCACCTACCTGGCCAAGTGGACCGGCAAGCATCTGCTCGGCATGGGGCAGGCCATCATCGCCGCCATGCGCAAGGGCCTGCTCGACGCGGGCGTGCCGGTGCTGCTCAACACCCCGCTCACCGACCTGGTGGTCACCGACGGCAAGGTCACCGGGGTCAAGGCCACCGTCGATGGCGAACCGGTCACCTTCACCGCGCGCTACGGAGTGGTGCTCGGCGCAGGCGGGTTCGAACACAATGCCGACATGCGGGCCAAGTACCAGCGTCAGCCGATAACCACTGAGTGGACAACCGGTGCCGCGGCCAACACCGGCGATGGCATCGTCGCGGGTATGGCAGCGGGTGCGACGGTCGGTTTCATGGAGGACGCCTGGTGGGGTCCGACGATCTTCAAGGGCGGCAAGCCCTGGTTCGCGCTGGCCGAGCGCAATCTGCCCGGTACCATCATGGTCAACGACCGGGGCGAGCGGTTCGGCAACGAGTCGGCGCCCTACGTCGAGGCGGTGCACACCATGTACGGCGGTGAGTACGGCCAGGGCGCGGGTCCCGGCGAGAACGTGCCGTCCTGGCTGGTGTTCGACCAGCGCTACCGCAACCGCTACATCTTCGCGGGCCTGCAACCGGGCCAGCGCTTTCCGTCGCGCTGGATGGAGAACGACTACATCGTCAAGGCCGACACGATCCAGGAGCTGGCCGAGCGCATCGGCGTGCCCGTCGAGAACCTGACCTCGACGATCGAGCGTTTCAACGGCTTCGCCGCCGCGGGCAAGGACGAGGACTTCGGTCGCGGCAACAGCCACTACGACCGCTACTACGGCGACCCGACCGTGAAGCCGAACCCGTGCCTGGCCGAACTGTCGCAGGGCCCGTTCTACGCGGCGAAGATGGTGCCCGGCGACCTCGGCACCAAGGGCGGACTCGTCACCGATACCGCCGCACGTGTACTGCGCGAAGACGATTCCGTCATCGACGGCCTCTACGCCGCGGGCAACACCAGCTCGCCGGTGATGGGCCACACCTACGCGGGCCCCGGCGCCACCATCGGCCCCGCGATCACCTTCGCCTACCTGGCTGTGCTCGACATCGTCGCCAGGAAGACGGCCGACTCGGCGAAGGCGAACGCATGAGGGTGAGCCCGACGATCACCATCGGCTACCTCGCAGTGCTCGACGTCGCCACGACCGGTTCGGCGGACGAGCCAACACCCACAGGAGAAGACCGTGCCTATTGATCTAGCGACCGCGCTCGGCGCGACTCTGCCCACGCGCGAGTTCAGTTGGACACCCACCGACGTGCAGCTCTACCACCTCGGCCTCGGCGCGGGTGCCCGCCCGACCGACCCGGCCGAGCTGGCCTACCTCGACGATCGCGCACCCCAGGTGCTGCCGACGTTCGCGACGGTGGCGCCGACCCTCGGTGAAACCGAGCCGCCGCGAGTGAGCTTCCCCGGGATCGAGATCGACCTGGCCAAGGTCGTGCACGGTCACCAGGAAGTGGAGGTGCACAAGCCGATTCCCGCCACCGGCAAGGCGGTCTCGGTCGGCCGGATCGCCGAGATCTGGGACAAGGGCGCCAACGCGGTGATCGTGCAGGAGCACACCGTCACCGGGTCCGACGGTGAACCGCTGTGGACCGTGCGGTCCTCCATCTTCGCCAAGGGCGAGGGCGGCTTCGGCGGCGAGCGCGGCCCGAGCACCCGCACCGAACTGCCGGATCGGGCCCCCGACGCGGAACTGCTCACCCCGACCTTGCCGCAGCAGGCCCTGCTGTACCGCCTCTCCGGCGACCGCAACCCGCTGCACTCGGATCCCGAATTCGCCCGTGGCGCAGGCTTTCCCGCCCCGATCCTGCACGGCCTGTCCACCTACGGCACCGTCTGCAAAGCCCTCACCGACGCCCTGCTCGACAGTGACGCGGGCCGGGTCGGTGGTTTCCGGGCCAAGTTCGCCGGCGTGCTCTACCCGGGCGAGACCCTGCGCACCAAGGTGTGGCGCGAGGGCGACCAGTTGATCGCGGTCGTCACCGTGGTCGAACGAGACGACGCCCCCGTCCTCAGCGACGTCGTCTTGCGTATCGCCTGATCTGGATCACTGATCACCAGGTCGCCGGAGCGTGAGAACTCCGGTGCCTGGTGATTATTTTTCGAGCGCGGCGATCGCTTGGGCGATGCGGCCGTCGGCGCAAGCCGATTCGATGGCCGCGAACCCGGCCGACCGCATCCGCCCCGCGGCGATGAGGGCTTCGGCCTTGGCGACGTTGACCTGCGACCAGGGGCTCCGTGCTCGACGCGGCGAGTATCGCTGCAGGTAGTGGTGGGCGTCGAGGCTGCGGCGATGGCTGTCGATCCAGCCGTAGCAGAGTGCGCCGTCCAGGGTTTCGCTGATCGTCACCGAGGGCTCGGGTGCGCCCTTCTTCGCGATCCGCACCCAGACCTCACCGGCGGACGAGTGGTGGGCCGACAGCCACGCTTCCCAAGCGCTCGCGTCTGTGCAGATGAGGTATTCGATGGTCATAGAGCCATCATCCGAGTCAAAGTGCTCAACGAATGAGCACTTAAAACAGAAAAACGGGCGCTGCCGCACGTTGTGTGTGCGGCAGCGCCCGTTCAGCTCACAGCCAGGTGTCGAGGCTGGTGGTGGTGAGGAAGTGATCCAGGTCGGCACGCCAGGGGGCGGGGGTGGTCTTGTCCGGCTCGATGCCGGTGTACTGGCCGCGGTAGAACAGCAGCGGACGACCGCCGGTGGTGGCCGATTCCGAGAGCGCGTGGACCCGGCCGATCACGATGTAGTGGTCGCCGCCGTCGACGACCGAGTCGACCGTGCATTCGATGGTGGCCAGCGAATCATCGATCACCGGAACGCCGAGTTCGGAGGTGTGCCAGGCGACGCCGGCGAACTTGTCGGTTTCCCGTGAGCCGAAACGCGCGCACGTGGGCTGCTGTTCCTCGGAGAGCACGTTCACGCAGAACCTGCCCGCCGCCTCGATCGCCGCCCACGACCGCGACCCCTTGGTGGGGCAGAACAGCACAAGGGGCGGGTCGAGGGACAGCGCGGCGAAGGACTGGCAGGCGAACCCGATGGGCGCACCGTCCGGATCGAGCGCGGTGATGACGGTGATGCCGGTGCAGAACTGTCCCAGCACAGTGCGGAACTGCCGGCCGTCGATAGCCGGTCTCTGTTCAGTCATGTCCTTCGCCGCCGTTTCCTATTGCTGCCGAAATCCGACAGTGAAATCGTGACCCCACAGGCTGACCGCGGTCGATTCGCGGGCAATCCACTCGTGGTCGTCGACTTCCAGTCCTTCACAACCGAATTCGATGTCGAATCCGCCGGGAGTCTTCATGTAGAAGGACAGCATCTTGTCGTTGATGTGCCGGCCGAGGGTGGCCGACATCTTCACCTTCTTGCGATAGGCGCGGTCCAGGCAGAGGCCTACATCGTCGGCGCTCTCCACCTCGAGCATGAGGTGCACGATGCCGGTCGGATTCGGCAGCGGCAGGAACGCCAGCGCGTGGTGGCGCGGGTTGCAGCCATAGAAGCGCAGCCAGGCCGGGTCGCCGTCGGCGGGTCGGCCCACCATCTGCGGCGGCAGCCGCATGGAGTCGCGCAGCCGGAAGCCGAGGATGTCCTGGTAGAACGCCTGCGCCGCCGCGTCGTCGGTGCAGGTCAGCACCACGTGGCCCAGACCCTGCTCGGCGGTGACGAACTTGTGGCCGTAGGGGCTCACGAAGCGGCGGCCAAGGTACTGCGCGCCGTAGAACGCCTCGAGGGTGTTCCCGGACGGATCCTGGAACCGGATCATGCCCTCGACGCGGCGCTCACCCAGCTCTTCCTTGGTGCCCTCGGTGAAGGCGACCCCGGCCTTGCTCAGGGTCTCGCGCAGCTGCTGCAGGCCGGGACCGTCGGTGACCTCCCAGCCCGAGACCAGCAGCCGGTCCTGCTCGCCGGGAACGATCACCAGACGCGCGGCGAAATCGTCCATGCGCAGGTAGAGCGCGTCGGGGTTCAGCCCGGTGCCCTCCATCATGCCGAGAACCTTGAGGCCGTACTCGCGCCAGGCCGCCATGTCGGTGGCCTCGATGCGCATGTAGCCCAGGGCGCGAATGCTCATTACTTCTCCCCGAGGAAATCGACCGTGAGCCGGTTGAACTCGTCGAACTTCTCCAGCTGTGCCCAGTGCCCACAGCCGCCGAACACATGCAGCTGAACGCGCGGGATCACCTTGGTGGCTACGAGCGCGCCGTCCAGGGGGTTCACCCGGTCCTCGCGACCCCAGATCAGCAGTACCGGCTGACGCAGCTTGTACGCGTCACGCCAGAGCATGCCCTTCTCGTAGTCGGCGCCGGCGAAGGACTTGCCCATCGCCCGCATCGCGGCCAGCGATTCGGGGGTGTTGGCCAGTGCGAATCGCTCGTCGATCAGTTCTTCGGTGACCAGCGACTGGTCGAAGACCATGATCCGCAGGAACTTCTCCAGGTTGTCCCTGGTCGGTTCATAGGTGAACTTCGAGAGCAGCTTCACGCCCTCGGTGGGGTCGGGCGCGAACAGGTTGGTGCTCAGCCCGCCGGGCCCCATCAGCACGAGTTTGCCCGCGCGCGTGGGGTGATCGAGCGCGAACCGCACCGAGGCGCCGCCGCCGAGGGAGTTGCCGAGCAGGTGCACCCGGTCGGTGATCTCCAGGTGATCGAGCAGCGCGAGCAGTGCGTTGGAGCTGTGCACGAAGTACTGCGGGTGGTCGATCGGCTTGTCGGACTTGCCGTATCCCGGTTGGTCGGGCGCGATCACGTGATAACGCTCGGCCAGGACCGGGATGTTGCGGGCGAAGTTCGACCACGCCGAGGCGCCGGGTCCGCCGCCGTGCAGCAGCACGATCGTGGTCGGGTTGCCCACACCGGCTTCGTGATAGTGCAGCTTCAGGTCGGGGGTGACCTGCGCGAAGCGTGAGGTCGATGCGTAAGTCAGTTCAGCGGTCTGGGTCATCGGCTACACCATGGCGTCGGTGACGGGCAGCCCGAACTCGTGCGTGCCGTACATGACGTAGGCGCGCTCGGGATCGTTGGCCGCGTGCACCCGTCCGGCATGCGCGTCACGCCAGAAGCGCTGCAGCGGGGTGCCGTTGGCGAGCGCGGTGGCGCCGGAGGACTCGAAGAGCTTGTCGATCGAGGCGATCACGCGGCCGGTGGAACGCACCTGGTCGCGACGGGCGCGCACGCGCAGATCGAACGGCACTTCCTCGCCCGCCAGCAGCAATGCGTACTCTTCGGCGACATTGCCCGAGAGCTGACGCCACGCGGCGTCGATGTCGCTGGCCGCCTCGGCGACGCGCACCTTGGCGAACGGATCGTCCTTGGCGTTCTCGCCGGCGAAGGCCGCGCGCACGCGCTTGCCCTGGTGCTCGACGTGCGCCTCGTAGGCGCCGTAGCCCATGCCGACGATCGGCGTGGAGATGGTGGTGGGGTGGATGGTGCCCCACGGCATCTTGAAGACGGGGTCGGTGTTCTGTTCGAGGCCGGGCGCGCGGCCCTCGCTCATCGCGCGGAAGCTCAGGAAGCGGTGCGACGGGACGAAGACATCCTCGACGACCACGGTGTTGGAGCCGGTGCCACGCAGACCGACGACGTTCCAGACGTCATCGATGCGGTAGTCCGAGCGCGGGATCAGGAAGCTGCCGAAGTCGACCGGCTTGCCGTTCTTGATCACCGGACCGCCGAGTACCGCCCAGGTGGCGTGATCGGAACCCGAGGACCAGGCCCACGAGCCGCGCACGATGTAGCCACCGTCGACGGCCTGTCCCGCACCCATCGGCGCGTACGACGACGAGATGCGCACATCGGTGTCCTCGCCCCAGACATCCTGCTGGGCCTGCTGATCGAACAGCGCGAGGTGCCAGTTGTGCACGCCGATGATGCCCGCGACCCAGCCGGTGGAGCCGCACGCGCTGGCGATCTTGCGCACGGTGTCGTAGAAGACCACTGGATCGGCGGCGTGGCCGCCCCACTGCTTGGGCTGGAGCAGCCGGAAGAAACCGGTCTCCTGCAGCGCCTTCATGGATTCTTCGGGGATGCGGCGCAGGTCCTCGGCCTCCTGCGCGCGCTCACGCAGCGTCGGCAGCAGTGCCTCGACCCGTTCGGTCACTTCTTGCGTCATTTCGGAGCCCGCTCCTGCCTGTGTCGGATCGACAACCGGTTCTATTCGTCTCTGAGATTAGAACAGGTTCTCGTTTCTGTCGAGAAGATCGCCTTACCTCGGATATAACAGGAGTCAACAGAGAAGTTCGCTGGATAACTGGCGTGAAGTGGCTCAGTTTTGTAACGTGTTCTAGTGAACGAGGAGGGTTCGGGATGGCGATCAACCCCAAGGTGAGGGAACTCGACGTCGGTGCACCGCCGACGAGGTTCGCACGCGGCTGGCATTGTGTCGGTCTCGCGGCGACGTTCCGCGACGGCAAACCGCACGCGGTCGAGATCTTCGGTACCAAGCTCGTCGTGTGGACCGATACCGACGACCAGATCCGCGTGCTCGATGCCTACTGCAGGCATATGGGCGGCGATCTGAGCATGGGCACGGTGAAGGGCGACGACATCGCCTGCCCGTTCCACGACTGGCGCTGGGGCGCGAGCGGAAAGTGCACCGCGATTCCGTACGCGCGCCGCGTTCCGCCGCTGGCCCGCACCAGGAAGTGGACCACGCTCGAGCGCAACGGCCAGCTCTACATCTGGCACGATCACGAGGGCAACGAACCGCCCTCGGAGGTCACGATCCCGTATATCGAGGGTCCGTACACCGATGAACAGGGCAATCCGACCGAGACCCATAACAGCGGCTGGACCGACTGGACGTGGGACTCGTTGCTGATCGAGGGCGCCAACTGCCGCGAGATCATCGACAACGTCGTGGACATGGCGCACTTCTTCTACATCCACTACGCCTTCCCGACGTTCTTCAAGAACGTCTTCGAAGGGCATGTGGCGACGCAGTTCCTGGAGACCAAGGGTCGTCCCGACGTCGGCATGGCCGCCAAGCACGGCGGTGACACGCTGCTGAAGTCGGAGGCGTCCTACTTCGGACCGTCCTACATGATCAATCCGCTGGTGAACATCTACAGCGGGTACGAGATCAAGGTCCAGCTGATCAACTGTCACTACCCGGTCAGCCAGGATTCGTTCGTGCTGCAGTGGGGCCTGAGCGTCGAGAAGCCCAAGGGTCTCCCCGACGAGGCCGCGAAGAAGCTGGCCGACACGATGGCCAAGTTCTTCGGCGACGGCTTCCTGCAGGACGTGGAGATCTGGAAGCACAAGTCCAAGGTCGAGAACCCGCTGCTCTGCGAGGAGGACGGCCCGGTCTACCAGCTGCGCCGTTGGTACGACCAGTTCTACGTCGACGTCGCCGACGTCACCGAGAAGATGACCCAGCGCTTCGAATTCGAGGTCGATACGACCAAGGCGAATCAGGCGTGGGAGGCCGAGGTGGCGGAGAACCTGCGCCGCAAGGCCGAGTCCGAGGAAGCGGGCGTGTGATGAGTTCCAGGTCGGGCGAGCCGCAAAGGTCCGGCGATCCGTCGCGGCCCGCTCCGACCTGGGCCAAGGCACCCGATTTCGCTGATCAGCCCGTGCGACGGGCCGCAGTGCAGGCGCAAACCGTGGTCGACAAACAGCACTACCTCGACTCGGGCATGACGCCACTGCGGTGCCAGACATGTTCGGCGCAGGTGCTGGTGCGCAAGGCGAGCGCGCACCAGACCTCGGTGCAGTGGACCGACCGGCCCGACGCGCACTGCCCGATCTTCGCGCAGTTGACCGCGCACGGTGCGCGGCCGGGTCGGCCGGAATCGTGTCCGTCACTGGAGAAGTCGATCAAGTGGGCGGTCGATGAGGGCGTCCTCGAGGTCGGCGAATAGTCAGCTGAACGGTGTGTGCGGGCGATCCTGTCGCACACCGTCCAGGTAGATGTCGACCTTCTCGTTGTAGAAGCACGCCAACCCGGCCACCTTCTGGCTCTCCGGCAGCGGCGTGCGATAGATCCAGACGACGTCCGGGTGATCGGTGTCGCCGACCCGGACATTCCAGTAGTCCGCGGTGCCCTTGTACGGGCAGCTGGTGTGGGTGTCGGACGCGGTGAGCAGATCCATCCGGACATCGGTCAGCGGCAGGTAATACCGTGCGGGCAAACCGGTTTCGAACAGAATGCGCGGCGAGTGCGAGTCCGCCACGGTGACTCCGTCGATCTCCACCCGCACATGTCGCGAGCTGCCGAGGATGTCCACGCGCGAATACGGATCGCGGGGATGGACGAACACCTGCTCGTCTTCCTCGAACCAGTCGAAGGCGGCGATATCCAGTCGCACAGCGTCTTTCAGTTCCGTGAGCGGTGAGTCGAGGTAGCGCAGCGCAGCGCCCTCGGCCCGCAGGCCCTCGACCGCCACGTCGTATCCGGTCGAGTCGCCGCGGCTGGGGGAGTGCTCGGTGATCCCGTTCGGGTCCAGGTCGGCGCGCACGTCGGTGAGCGGCACGTAGTAGGTCGGGTAATACGGGACTTCCCAGACCAGCAGCGGCCGCACGGTGTCGGCCACCAGCTTCCCGCGCAGATAGACCCGCACCCGCTTCTGTCCCGTTTCCACCTTGACGCGCCCGCGTCGGTTCTCGGCCATGGCATCGACGCTACGCCCGAGACAGCGAATCGCCCCTGATACTCGTGGTACCAGGGGCGATTCGGGTGCACCGGCGGGGAGGGGTCAATCGCCGACGGTGATGGCCTGTGCTTCCTCGACGGAGTGCGGGGCGGGGTCGTGATCGTCGATGTGGGCGAGCGCGCCGCGCCCGAGGAACAGCACCGCCACCGCGGCGGCGGTGAAGGCCGCGCCGAGCCAGAACGGCAGCGACATATTGTGCTCACCGAGCTTGCCCGCCACCCACGGCGCCGCCGCGCCGCCACCGAATCGCACGAAGCTGTAGGCCGCCGACGCGGTCGAGCGCTCGACCGGCGCCGAGATCATCACGGCCTCGGTGATCAGTGTGTTGTTCACGCCGAGGAACGCACCGGCGATCACGACGCCGACGATCAGCACGATCTTGTGCTCGGTGAACATCCCCATCACGGCCAGATCGATCGCGAACAGGGCCAGCGAGAGGGCCATCATCGGCAGCGAACCGAAGCGCGCCTGCAGTTTCGGGGCGAGGAACACCGAGGACAGGGCGAGCAGGATGCCCCAGCCGCAGAAGATGAAGCCGATCGCGTAGGTGCCCATGTCCAGCGGGAACGGGGTGAACGCGAGCAGGGTGAAGAACCCGAAGTTGTAGAGCAGCGCGGTGATGCTGACGGTCAGCAATCCCTTGTGCCGCAACGCCTTGAACGGCGCGGTGATCGAGGTCGGATGCGCCGGTTTCGGCATCTCGGGCAGCAGCACGATGATCGCGATGAAGGCGACGGCCATCAGCACCGACACTCCGAAGAACGGTCCGCGCCAGCTGATGCCACCGAGCACACCGCCCAGCAGCGGGCCGGTCGCGATGCCGATACCGAGCGCGGCCTCGTAGAGGATGATCGCCTTGGCGACGCCGCCGGTGGCCGCGCCGACAATGGTGGCCAGCGCCGTCGCGATGAACAGGGCGTTGCCGAGGCCCCAGCCCGCGCGGAAGCCGATGATCTCGCCGATGCTGCCGGACATGCCGGCCAGCGCGGCGAACACGATGATGATCGCCAGCCCGGACAGCAGCGTCTTCTTCGCCCCGAAGCGGCTCGAGATCACGCCGGTGACCAGCATGGCGACACCGGTCACGGCCATGTAGCTGGTGAACAGCAACGACACCTGGGACGGCGTCGCGTTCAGCTGTTCGCCGATCGGCTTGAGAATGGGGTCGACGAGGCCGATGCCCATGAACGCGATCACGCTGGCGAAGGCGACGGCCCAGACAGCCTTGGGCTGGCCGGATGGGGAAGTGGCTGCGGCAGTGTTGTCGCGAGTCAACTGGGGGATGCTCACTGGCGCTCCTGTTGCTTCACTGATGACCGCGGGCAACCGAGCGGAGGGCTGTCAGCAGGTCGTTCATGTCGGTGTCGAGACGGATCAGCCGGTCGAGATCGAAATCGGCGAGTCCGGGTGCCATGGCGGCGGCGAACGCGCGCCTGGCCTCGGTGAGTCGGGACCGGCCGGCCGGGGTGAGCTCGACGAGCGCTGCCCGGGAATCGTGCGGGTCCTTGGTGCGGGTGGCGAATCCGTCGGTGACGAGTCGACCGATCAGCGCCGTTGCCGCCGGTTGGGAACATCTGTCGATCCGAGCGAAATCGCTCACCCGCAGACCGCCGTGCTCGTCGAGCACGGCCAGGGCCCGCAGGACCGCGCGGGGCAGATCGTCGTTGCTGATCGCCCCGGCCAGTCGGGTGAGCCGACCAGCAGTGACCAACAGGTCGACCACGATGTCGTCCGCGGATGGCTGCGGTGTCTGCTTCACGAGGTTTAATATTACATAAGCTAACTATCTAAATCCAGTGGGGATCCGGGCCCGAGGCCGGTGAAGTGACGCACAGCATGCCGAAAGCCCTGGCCGCGGGGCTGCGGCCAGGGCTTTCGGTGAATATCGGCTAGGCCGCGACCGGGCGCCTGCCGGTGCCGAACAGCTCGGCGGTGGCGTGGGCCCGCTTGAAGTAGAGGTGGGCGTCGTGCTCCCAGGTGATGGCGATGCCGCCGTGCAGCTGGATGGTCTCGGCCGCCACCGTGGAGAAGGTCTCGGTGCAGTGCTTGCGCGCGACCCAGGCATCCTCCGCGGCCGACGGGCTGTTCTCGGCGACTGCCTGGGCAGCGGCCAGCGCCGCCGATTCGGCCGACTCGACCAGCACGTACATATCGGCCATCCGGTGTTTGAGCGCCTGGAAGCTGCCGATCGGGCGTCCGAACTGCACGCGCGATGCCGTGTACTCGACCGTCATCTCGAGGCAGTGCCTTGCCGCTCCGACCTGCTCGGCCGCCAGCGCCGCCCAGGCGATTTCGCGCAACCGGCGGCGCAGCGTCGCGGGGTCGCCGGTGCCGATCCGGGTGGCGGGGGCATCGGTGAAGGTGATGGTGGCGAGTTTGCGCGTGGGGTCGAGCGCGGGGGTCGCGGTGACGACCACGCCGGGGGCGTCGGCTGTGGTCTCGAACAGCCCTTCGTCGGTCAGTACCAACAGCAGGTCGGCCTGCGCACCGTGCAGCACGTAATGGGCCGCGCCGCTGAGCTTCCCCTCGGTCACGCCGACGCCGAGCGAATCCCAGCCGTTGGCATCGGCCCAACACAGGGCCGCGGTGCGCGACCCGTCGGCCAGGTCGGGCAAGAGTCGGGCGCAGGACGGTTCGTCGTCGGCCAGCAGGATCGCCTGCACCCCGAGCACCGCCGACCCGAGCATCGGCACCCCACTCAGCGTCCGTCCCAACTCGCCGACCACCATGAGTGATTCGACGAGGCCTGCCCCCGCGCCACCCCACTCCTCCGGCACCGCGAGCGCGGCCACACCGACCTGCTCGCACAGCATCCGCCACAACTTCGGGTCGTGCCCGAGGTCGGTGTCCATCGCGGTACGCAGCGCGGCCGACGTCGCGTGCTTGCCGAGCAGGGCCCGCACGGAGGTCCGGAATTCGAGTAGTTCATTCGATGACATGGAGTTCCTCGTAAGGCTCGGTGATGGCGCGGTGTTCGGCCTGGGTCGGCGGTGGCATCGCGGTGTCAGCTCGTGGCTGCAGCGGGTTCGGCGGCGCGTAGGGCGTCGGCGATCCTGCCCCGATGGAAATCGGCTGTGCCCCAGGCAGTGCGCAGGGCGGCGACCTTGGTGAGCCACAGCGACAGGTCGAACTCCGCGGTGTAGCCGATGGCACCGTGCACTTGGAGCCCGGCGCGCGCCGCGCGATGAGCAGCGTCGCCGCAGGTCACCAGGGCTGCCGAGACATCGCGAGCGCGGTCGGCGGAATCCAGGGTGAGCGCCGCGCGGTACACCAGCGGCTCGGCCAGATCCAGCGCGATCAGCACATCGGCGAGTTGCTGCTTCACCGCTTGGAATTCACCGATAGCGCGACCGAACTGCTTGCGCTGCTTGGCGTACGAGGTGGTCTGCTCGAGAATCGAGCGGCCCGCGCCGAGGAGCTGCGCGGCACAGGCGAGAACGCCGATGTCGAAGGCGTAGTCGATGGCGGCTTCGACCTCGGGACCCTCGGCGATCAGTTCGTCGGCCGTGACGCGAAACAGCTTGCGGGCGGGGTCGATCGAGGTCACCGGCTCCGTTGTCGCGTCCCGGCCGGAGCCGGCCGGCAGACCGAGCGTCAGCCGACCGTCGGTGGCGACGAGTACCGGCTCGGCGATATCGGCGTCGAGAGCGATGCCGCGCTGCGGCTCGAAGGTGACGGTGCCGAGCGCGTCGCCGCTCGCGAGCGCGGGCGACCACCGCTGCGCCGAAGCGTCGTCCGGAAGGCGTTGCAGCAGAGCTGGAATGACGGCAGCCGACTCGATCACCGGGCCGGGGACAGCGCCACGACCCAGTTCGATCAGCGCGACGACGAGATCGACCGTGGTCGCGTCCGCCCCGTCGTACTTCTCGTCGACGATCAAGCCGAAGACGCCCATCTCGGCGATCTGCCGCAGCAGCGCGCGGCCCTTGGCGGGGTCACCGTCCGCCCAGGCACGCACCGCGGCGGGCGCCTGGCCTGCCTCGAGGATCTTGCGCAGCTCGGCGGCGAAGTCGAGCTGTTCGGTACTGAGCGCGAATCTCATCGCAGGCCTCCTGAGTAGAAATGCACGTTCATCGCTTGCTCTCGCGGGGCAGGCCGAGGATGCGCTCGGCGATGATGTTGCGCTGGATCTCGTTGGTGCCCGCGTAGATCGGGCCGGAGAGCGAGAACAGATAGCCATCGGTCCAGTTGCTGCGCTGCTCGGCGGCCGTACCGAGCAGGTCGAGCGCCGTCTCGTGCATGGCGATGTCGAGTTCGGACCAGTACACCTTGGTGATCGACGATTCCGCGCCGAGTTGGCCGCCGTCGGTGAGGCGAGTGACGGTGCCGAAAGTGTGCAGCCGGTAGGACTCGGCGCCGAGCCAGGCGTCGACCACCGAGTTCCTGGCCGCGGTATCGCTCGGGTCGGCAGTCTCGCGCCACAGCTCGACGAGCCGCTGCGCGGTGGCGCTGAACCGCCCCGGGCTGCGCAGCGAGAGGCCGCGTTCGTTCGACGAGGTCGCCATCGCGACGCGCCAGCCCTCGTTCACCCCGCCGATCACATCGTGGTCGGGCACGAAGACATCGTCGAGGAAGATCTCAGCGAAGCCGGGTTCGCCGTCGAGCTGGGGGATCGGGCGCACGCTCACGCCTTCGGCGGTGAGCGGGAACATCACGTAGGTGAGTCCGTGGTGGCGCTGGGCCTCGGGATCGCTGCGGAACAGGCCGAACGCCCAATCGGCGAAGGACGCACGCGAACTCCAGGTCTTCTGGCCGTTGAGCAGCCAGCCGCCTTCGGTGCGTCGAGCGGTCGAGCGCAGGCTCGCGAGGTCGCTGCCCGACTCCGGCTCCGACCAGGCCTGCGCCCAGATGTCGTCACCACGGGCCATGCGCGGCAGGATCCGCGCGAGCTGTTCGGGGGTGCCGTGCTCGAACAGGGTCGGCGCGAGCAGGAAGATGCCGTTCTGCGCGACTCGCCCCGGTGCGCCTGCGGCGTAGTACTCCTGCTCGAACAGCACCCATTCCAGGATCGACGCGTCACGCCCGCCGAACTCGCGCGGCCACGAGACGGCGGACAGCCGCGCCTGCGCCAGCTTCGCCTCCCATTCCCGGTGCGCGGCAAATCCTTCCGCCGTGTCCATCGACGGCAATGGTTCGGCGGGAACATTGGCGGCGAGGAACTCGCGCACCTCCAGCTGGAATTCCCGGGCAGCCGGGTCGATCTCGAGATCCACTTACTTCGTCCCGTTCTGTTCGGCGGAGGTGGCGGCGCCCTTCATCGAGCGGGCGTTCATCCCGCCGAGCGAATCGGCGCCGACCTCGGCATTGTGCGCGTGTGCGAAATGATGCAGGCCGAAGACAGAGTCCATGCCGGAGCGCATGCCCATCAGATCCTCGGCCTGGTTGACAGCCTTCTTGGTGAGCGCGAGCCCGAATTGCGGCATGGCGGAGATCTTCTCGGCCAGGCCCATCACCTCGGCCTCGAGCTCGTCGCGCGGCACGACCCGGTTGACCATGCCCCACTCCTTGGCCTGCGCCGCCCCGAACCGGTCACCGGTGAACAGGAACTCCTTGGCCGCGCGCGGACCCATCACCCACGGATGCGCGAAGTACTCCACGCCCGGAATGCCCATCCGGACCACCGGATCGGAGAAGAACGCGTCGTCGGAGCAGACGATCAGATCGCACACCCAGGCCAGCATGAGCCCGCCCGCGATGCACGCGCCCTGCACCATCGCCACCATCGGCTTGGGGATTTCCCGCCAGCGCCTGCACATGCCGAGATACACCTCGGACTCGCGCGCGAACCGCTGATCGCCGCCGAGGCGGTCGAGGTGGTCCCACCACAGCGCGGCCTTGTTCTCGTAGTGCGCATCGTGGTCGCGACCCGGCGTGCCGATGTCGTGCCCGGCGCTGAAGTGTTTCCCGTTGCCCGCCAAGACGATCACCTTGACCTCGGGATCCTCGACGGCCCGCACGAAGGCGGCGTCGAGGGCGTAGGTCATCTTCGAGTTCTGCGCGTTGCGGAAGTCGGGCCGGTTCATGGTGACGACGGCGACCGGTCCACGCACCTCATAGGTGACGACCTCGGCCTCGGTTTCGGGACTCACGACTTCTCCTCACGTAGCTCACGCTTGAGCACCTTGCCCGCGGCGCTGTAGGGCAGCTGGTCGCGGAACTCGACGAGCCTGGGCACTTTGAAATTCGCCAACTGACCCGCGGCGAAGGCGATCACCTCGTCGGCGGTCAGCGTGGATCCGGCCCTGCGGACCACGACGGCCTTGCCGACTTCGCCCATCCGCTCGTCGGGCACGCCGATCACCGCGGACTCGGCGATACCGTCGAGCCTGGCCAGGGTCTGTTCGATCTCGGCGGGATAGACGTTGAATCCGCCGGTGATGTACATGTCCTTGAGCCGATCGGTGATCTTCAGGTAGCCGCGCTCGTCGACGATGCCGATGTCGCCGGTGTGCAGCCAGCCCTCGGCGTCGATGGCCTCGGCGGTGGCCTCGGGATCGTCGAGGTAGCCGAGCATCACGTTCGGTCCGCGCAGCAGCACCTCACCGGCGTCGGACAGGCGCAGCTCGAAGCCCGCGATCGGTCGTCCACAGGTGTTGGCGATGGTGGCGGCGTCGTCCTCGGGGCGGCACATGGTGCCGAAACCGGCCGTCTCGGACAGGCCGTAGGCGGTAATGACCACCTCGAAGGCGAGGTCGTCGCGCATGCGCTCGATCAGGACCACCGGCACGGTCGCCGCGCCGGTCACCGCTACCCGCAGCGAGGTCAGCGCACGGTCGGCGCGCTGTGGATGCTCGAGGATGGTCTGGTAGATCGTCGGGGGACCGGTGAGCACGGTGATCTGCTCGGACTCGATGAGCGCCAGTGCGGCGGGCACGTCGAAGGTGGCCTGCGGCACGATCGTGGCCCCGGTGACCAGGCACGCGAGAATGCCCGCCTTGTACCCGAAGTTGTGGAAGAACGGCGGGATCACCAGGTAGCGGTCGCCCACGCGCAGAGTCGAGCACTCGACCCACCCGCGCACCACATCCAGGGCCTGCCGGTGCGCGACGAGCGTGCCCTTGCTGCGGCCGGTGGTGCCGGAGGTGAACAGGATGTCGGAGATGTCGTCGGGGGAGACCTGGGCGGCCCGCTCCTCGCCGACCGCTTCGGACACGGTCGCGGCCTGTTCGAGCAACTCGTCCCACGTGAGGGTCGTGGGTGTGGGCGCCCCCGCGGCGCGGGCCGGTTCGTCTCCGATCGGGATCACGACGACGGTCCCGATGCCCAGTTCCGGTGCCGCCGCCGCCAGTTCCGTCGCTCGATCGCGACCGAGGAAAGGACCGGCGACGAACAGAGCCTTCGCATCGACGCGGGCCAGCACATCGACGGCCTCGGCCGCCACGTACCGGGTGTTCAGCGGCACCAGCGCGGCCCCGACAGAATGCGCGGCCAGGGCGGCGATCACCCAGTGATAGGTGTTCGGCGCCCACATCGCGACCCGGTCGCCAGGGGAGATGCCACGGGCGATCAGGGCGCGGGCGGCCACCCGGACCTGGTCGAGCAGCTCGGTCCAGTCCAGGCGGATCGCGCCGTCGATCAGGGCAGGCTCGTGCGGATGCGCCGCTGCGATGTGTCGCAGCGCCTGCGGAGTGGTTTGTGCAGGGGGTGTCACGGGGTCCTCACCGTTGTGCGGTTCGCTGTTCTTCCGAAGCAGCTAACAAAGCAAGTGCTTGGTAGGTTATCCTACCGAGGTGGGCGTGATCCAGACCTCAGATTCCGATACCGCGACTTCCGACGCGGAGTTTCGCGCGGAAATACGCGATTGGCTCGCCGAGAATCTTTCGGGCGAGTTCGCTGACCTGCGCGGCACCGGTGGACCCGGCCGCGAGCACGAATTCTTCGAAGAGCGATTGGCGTGGGACCGACACCTCGCCGCGGCGGGCTGGACCTGCCTCGGCTGGCCGGTCGAATACGGCGGTCGCGGCGCCAGCGTGCGTCAGCAGGTGATCTTCCACGAGGAATACGCCAAGGCCGACGCGCCCGCTCGGGTCTCGCATGTGGGCGAGGAACTGCTCGGCCCCACCGTGCTCGCCTTCGGTACCGATGAGCAGAAGAAGCGCTTCCTGCCGGGCGTGCGCTCGGTCGGCGAACTGTGGTGCCAGGGCTATTCCGAGCCCGGCGCCGGCTCCGACCTGGCCGCCGTCGTGACGACCGCGCGCCTCGACGGCGACAAGTGGGTGATCAACGGCCAGAAGATCTGGACCTCGCTCGCGCACGTCGCCGACTGGTGCTTCGTCATCGCCCGCACCGAGCGCGGCTCGAGCCGTCACAAGGGCCTGTCCTATCTGCTGGTCCCGATGAACCAGCCGGGCATCGAAGTGCGGCCGATCGAACAGCTCACCGGCACCTCCGAATTCAACGAGGTCTTCTTCGACGATGCCGTCACCGACGCGGACCTGGTGGTCGGCGCGCCGGGCGACGGCTGGCGAATCGCGATGGGCACGCTCACCTTCGAGCGCGGCATCTCCACCCTCGGCCAGCAGATCCGCTTCGCGCGTGAACTCTCCGACATCGAAGACCTGGCCCGGCGCACCGGCGCCGCCGACGACCCGCTGATCGCTGATCGCCTCGATCGCGCCTGGGTGGGACTGCGGGTGCTGCGCGCGCACGCGCTGCGCACCATGAGCGAGGACCACGACGACGCGGGCGGGGCCTCCGTGTCGAAGTTGTTGTGGGGCAACTGGCATCGCGACCTCGGTGAACTGGCGATGGCCGTGCAAGGCGCGGTGGGCCTGCTCACCGGCCCCGACGACATGACCGCATGGCAGCGGCTGTACCTGTTCAGCCGCGCCGACACGATCTATGGAGGTTCGAACGAAGTGCAGCGCAACATCATCGCCGAGCGGGTGCTCGGTCTGCCGCGAGAGGCGCGCCCGTGACCGAGCAGAATTCCCCGCTGTCGGTCGCTCCGGCGCCGATCCCCGGGCACGGCCTGCTGACCGGCCGCAAGGCCGTGATCACCGCGGCGGCGGGCACCGGTATCGGTTCGTCCACCGCGCGCAGGCTTCTCCAGGAAGGCGCCGATGTCGTCGTCTCCGATTGGCACGAACGGCGGTTGACCGAAACCGCCGAGCTGCTCTCGAAGGATTTCCCGGAGCGCACGGTCGGTGCCGTGGTGTGCGACGTCCGCGCCACCGGGCAGGTCAACCAGCTGATCAGCGCGGCCGCCGAGGAACTCGGCCGGATCGACATCATGGTCAACAACGCCGGCCTCGGCGGTGAGACCCCGGTGGTCGACATGACCGACGAGCAGTGGGACCAGGTTCTCGACATCACCCTCACCGGCACGTTCCGTTGCACCCGGGCCGCTCTCGGCTACTTCCGTGGCGCGGGCCACGGCGGCGTGATCGTCAACAATGCCTCGGTGCTGGGCTGGCGTGCCCAGCACGGCCAGGCGCACTACGCGGCCGCGAAAGCGGGCGTGATGGCGCTGACCAGGTGCAGCGCGGTCGAAGGCGCCGAATTCGGCGTGCGGATCAATGCCGTCGCGCCGAGCATCGCCCGTCATCCGTTCCTCGACAAGGTGAGCTCGGCCGAGTTGCTCGACTCGCTCAGCGAGCGCGAGGCCTTCGGTCGCGCCGCCGAACCGTGGGAAGTAGCGGCGACGATCGCCATGCTGGCCAGTGACTACACCTCGTATCTGACCGGCGAGGTTGTCTCGGTGAGCAGTCAGCGCGCATGATCGCCGTGGCGGGTAACCCTGAACCAAGCAAGTGCTTGGTTGTACGATGACGGGTGTGACCGCACCCGACACCGTGAAACGCACCCGCCGCGCTGAACTGCTCGGTCTCGCCGCCGACCTGTTCGCCGAACGTGGACTGCGTGCCACCACGGTGCGCGACATCGCCGACTCGGCGGGCATCCTCTCCGGCAGCCTCTACCACCACTTCGATTCCAAGGAATCGATGGTCGACGAGATCCTGCGCGGCTTCCTCGACGACCTGTTCGGCCGCTACCGCGAGATCGCGGCCGCCGGCCTGAGCTCGCGAGACACGTTGGAGTCCTTGGTGATCGCCTCCTACGAGTCGTTCGACCGGCATCACGCCGCCGTCGCGATCTACCAGGCCGAGGCGAAGAACCTGCGCGATGTCGAGCGCTTCGGTTACATCCGCGACTTCAACACCGAGTTCCGCGAGCTGTGGCACCGCGTGCTCGCCGCCGGCGTCGCCGACGGCAGCTTCCGTGCCGAACTCGATGTGGAACTGGCCTTCCGCTTCCTGCGCGACACCGTGTGGGTCGCGGTGCGCTGGTACACCCCCGGTGGCCCGATCACCGTGCAAACCCTTGCTCAGCAATATCTCACCATCGTGCTCGACGGGCTGACCGTGCCCGAGGGCACCGCGAAATAGGAGTTCCAACATGACCGCATCCGCCGAGCGCCGTCCCTACGCCCCGCTACGGGAGGCCTATGTGATCGATGCGGTACGTACCGCTGTCGGCAAGCGCGGTGGCGCGCTGGCCGAGGTGCACTCCGCCGATCTCGGCGCCGCCGCGCTGCGTGGCCTGGTCGAGCGCACCGGCATCGACCCGGCCGTCGTCGACGACGTGATCGTGGGCTGTGTCGACAATCTCGGTCCGCAGGCGGGCAATATCGGCCGCACCATGTGGCTGGTCGCCGGCTACCCCGAAGAGGTGCCCGGCGTCACCGTCGACCGGCAGTGCGGTTCCAGCCAGCAGGCGATCAACTTCGGCGCGCAGGCCATCATGAGCGGCACCGCCGAGGTCATCGTGGCAGGCGGCGTGCAGAACATGAGCGCCATCCCGATCGGCGCCGCCATGATCGCGGGCAAGCCCTACGGCTTCGAGTCCTCGTTCATCGGCGCGAAGGGCTGGGACTCGCGCTACGGCACCGGTGAGGTCTCCCAGTTCAAGGGCGCGGAGATGATCGCCGAGAAGTGGGGCATCAGCCGCGAGGACATGGAGCGCTGGGCGCTGCAGAGCCATCAGCGCGCCAAGACCGCCATCGCCGAGGGCCGTTTCGACAACGAGATCGTGCCGGTCGGCGACTTCACCGTCGATCAGGGTCCGCGTGAGACCAGCCTGGAGAAGATGGCGACGCTGCAGCCGCTGTCGGAGGGCAGCCCGCTCACCGCGGCGGTCGCCAGCCAGATCTCCGACGGCGCCAGCGCCACCCTGCTCGCCTCCGAGTGGGCGGTCAAGGAATACGGCCTGACCCCGCGTGCCCGCATCCACCACGTCAGCGCGCGCGGCGCCGACCCGATCTTCATGCTGAGCGCACCGATCCCGGCCACCCAGTGGGCGCTGGAGAAGACCGGCCTGACCATCGACGACATCGACGTCATCGAGATCAACGAGGCCTTCGCCCCGGTGGTGCTGGCCTGGATCAAGGAGATCGGCGCCGATCCGGCGAAGGTGAACGTCAACGGTGGCGCCATCGCGCTCGGCCACCCGCTCGGCGCGACCGGCGCCAAGCTGTTCGCCACGCTGCTCAACGAGCTCGAGCGCGTGAACGGCCGCTACGGCCTGCTCACCATCTGTGAAGGCGGCGGCACGGCCAACGTGACGATCATCGAGCGTCTGGACGCCGACAAGAAGTAGCTCCGCACTACGAAAAGTGGTGGTCCTCGGCGTATTTCGCCGGGGACCACTCTTCGTTCACCACCAGTGGGTCGCCACATCCCAGCGCCGCAGCGTGTCGGGCACCTCCGGTCTCGGCGAGGGTGATTCATCCCACCTATGATGGCTTGGTGAAGGTGCTCGGTGCATGCCCGCTCGACTGCCCCGACGCGTGCTCGTGGGTGGTGACCGTCGAGGACGGGGTGGCCACAGGGCTACGAGGGAACAAGCAACACCCGGTCACGCGCGGTGCGCTGTGCGTGAAGGTGAACCGCTATCTCGAGCAGGTCGGCGCGCCGGATCGGCTCAGGTATCCGATGCGCCGGGTCGGGCCGAAGGGGTCGGGGCGGTTCGAGCGGATCAGCTGGGACACCGCGCTCGACGAGATCGCCACCCGGGTCACCGGCATCATCGACGAGTTCGGTGGTGAGGCGGTCTGGCCGTTCCACGGCACCGGCAGCCTGGGCTATATCCAAGGGCTGGAAGGCTTTCCGGGGCGCAGGATGTTCAACCTGCTCGGCGCGTCGCACCACGCGCCGACCATCTGCTCGGTCGCGGGCGGCGCGGGCCTTCGCTACACCCTCGGCACCTCCGGCGGCATGGATCCCGAGGACTTCGCGAAGTCGAAGCTGATCCTGCTGTGGGGCACCAATCCGCTCAGTTCCGGGCACCACCTGTGGAAGTTCATCCAGGACAGCGGCGCCTACCTGGTCTCCATCGACCCCATCCGCACCAAGACCTCCGAGCGCTGCGACGAACACCTCGCGCCGTTGCCCGGCACCGACGCGGCGCTGGCCCTCGGGTTGCTGCACGTGGTGGTGTCGCTGGACGCGCAGGACACCGAATTCATCGCCGAGCACACCGAGGGCTGGCCCGAATTCCGTGACCGTATCGAGGAATACACGCCCGAACGCGTCGCCGCGATCACGGGCCTGCGGGAAGAACAGATCGTCGCGCTCGGTGAGCGGATCGCCCGCACCAGGCCGACCGCAATCCGCGCCTCGCAAGGTATGCAGCGACACGCGGGCGGCGGTATGGCGCTGCGGGTACTCGGCTGCCTGCCCGGCGTGACCGGCGACTGGGCGATACCCGGTGGGGGACTGCACTATTCGACGAGTGGGCACTTCCGCCTCGACGAGGCCGCGCTGCGTCGCGACGACCTGCTGCCGCGACCGGTCCGCACCCTGTCGATGACCCGGCTCGGCGAAGCCCTGCTCGAGACCGACGGTCCGCCGGTCAAGGCGCTGTTCGTGATCGGGGCGAATCCGGTCGGCTCGAACCCCGACCAACGTCGCGTGATCGAGGGCCTGTCCCGCGAAGACCTGTTCACCGTGGTCCTCGAGCACTTCGGGACCGACACCGTCGACTACGCCGACATCGTCCTGCCCGCCACGATGCAGCCCGAACACCTCGACGTGCTCGCCGGTTACGGGCACCTCTATCTGATCTGGAACGAACCGGCCGTCGAGCCGCCCGGCGAATGCCTTTCCACCACAGAGACTTTCCGTCGACTCTCGCGGCGCTTCGGTCTCACCGAGCCCGCGCTCTACGACTCCGACGAAGAACTGGCCAGACAACTGCTGAAAGGCCACGACCTCGAACGTCTCAGGGCCGACGGATTCCTGAAGGTACAGGCAGGCCCGGTTCCCGCGGGGAAGCTCCAGTTCGTCTCCGCCAGAGCGGAACTGGCCGGTCACGACGCGCTACCGGCCTACACCCCGCCCGCCGACCCCGGCGAGGGCCTGGTGCTGATCTCCGCCGCCTCGCACTACTTCCTGAACACCACCTTCGGCTCCAACCCCGAATTGCGACGTCGCGCCGGCGAATCCAGCATCACACTGCATCCCGACGACGCCTCCGCACGCGGTATCGCCGATGGCGCCGCGGTGATCGTGTCCAACGCCCGCGGTTCCTTCGAGGCCGTCGCCGAGGTATCGGACCGGGTCCGGCCCGGCGTCGCGGGCACGACCAAAGGTCGCTGGGCCAAGTTCACCGGCGGCGCGACCGTGAATGCCACGATCGCCGAACGTGATTCGGACTACGGAGGCGGCGCGGTCTTCCACGACAATCGCGTCGAGGTCGCGCTGCGATAGTTTTTCGCCGGGGGCGTCACGGACAACAGCGAAAAGCGCCGGACCCGGGCGCGCCTTGTGGGCGTCGCACCTGGTCCGGCGCTCTGATCACCCGGCGAACTCGACGGACGCTCCAGGCCGTCGAGTCGGGGGCGAGCTTCGACCGGTCAGCGCGCTTCGGCGGCGGGCTCGCTGGTCAACGCGCTCACCGCGGCGATCCGGGCCACCGCGTCGGCGACGATCTGTTCGACCAGTTCGGCCACGGTCGGCAAGCTGTCGATGATGCCGGTGACCTGGCCCGCGGGCAGTACGCCCGCGTCGGTGCGACCCTCGACGAGACCGGCCTTGGTCAGCATCGCCGAGTTCGCCGCCATCACGACCTGAGACCAGCTGAGGTCCTTGGTCTTTCGCATCGCCAGGCCGTCGCGCATCAGCGTGGACCACTTCATGCCGGTCATGCTCTTGAACTTGGCGGCGTTGCTCACCGCGGCCGACAGCCCGCGCCAGCCGCCGGAGTGTTCCAGCTTCTCGACCAGCTCGGTGTTGAGCATCCGGTGCGGCATGCCGTCGACCTTCACCGACACCACCGTGTCCTGGAGGCCGCGGGCCAGGTACTCCTGCTTCACCGCCTCGGGGACGGTGCTCTCCTGGGTGAGCAGGAAGCGGGTGCCCATCGCGACGCCCGCCGCGCCGTAGGACAACGCGGCAGCCAGACCGCGACCGTCGAAGAAGCCGCCCGCCGCGATCACCGGGATGTCGACGGCGTCGAGCACCGACGGCAGCAGCAGGGTGGTGGCGACCGGTCCGGTGTGCCCGCCGCCCTCACCGCCCTGCACGATCACCGCGTCGGCGCCCCACGAGGCCACCTTCACCGCGTGCTTGGCCGCGCCGATCGACGGAACGACCACCACCCCGGCGTCTTTGAGCCGAGCGATGAGTTCCTTCTTCGGCGCCAGCGCGAACGACGCGACCCGCACCTGCTCACGGATGAGCAGTTCGATGCGTTCGGGAGCGTCGGTGGCATCGGCGCGGATATTCACGCCGAAGGGCTTGTCGGTGAGCGACTTGGTCTTGGCGACCGCCGCCTCGAGCTCCTCGAAAGTCATGGTCGCCGAGGCGAGAATGCCGAGTCCGCCCGCGTTGGCGGTGGCCGCGACCAGGCGGGGACCGGCGACCCAGCCCATCCCGGTCTGCACGATGGGATGCTCGATCCCGACCAACTCGGTCAGCGGGGTCCGCAAGCGCGCGCTCATGCCGCTACTTCCTTCTCCCGGAAACCCTTGGGATCGAGCACGGTTCGGATGATCCGCAGCTCTTCCTCGGTCGGCAGCCTGGTCTCGCCCGCCGAACCCAGCTCGGCGATCTCGAAGGAGGTGTTCTCCGCGACCTCGGCCGGGCTCACGCCCGGGTGCAGCGACAGTGCGCGCAGGGTGTGGTCGGGACCGTTGAAGTCGAACACGCCCAGGTTGGTCACCACGCGGTGCAGGTGATGGAAGCGGTAGGCGGGATTCTCGGGATCGATGCGGTCGTAACCGATTCCGGAGATGATGTCGACCTTGTCGACGAACACCCGGTTGTTGTGCCGGGGCACGAAGTAGCTGGTCGCGTGGTTGATGGTGTTGCCCGGCGCGCCACGCACACCGAACATCTGCCTGGTCGGCTGCTGGAGCGGACCGAAGGCCGACAGGTTCTGGTTGCCGAACCGGTCGATCTGGTTGGCGCCCATCACCACATGGCGACGGCCCGAGGCGACCACGTCGAACACCCGGGAGAACGGAATCCAGCCCTCGACAGGGGCTTTGGCGCCGATCGCCGGTACCTCGGCGAAGAACAGCGCCTCGCCGTCGGAGAGCAGCAGGTCGGGTTCGAAGGTGAGCCGGGCCAGCCGGGCGCCGATGGTGGTGACCGTCGACATCGGACTGGCCATGATCTCACCGGCCCCGCGGAAGATTTCCGCGGCGGCGACGACGCAGACCTCAGCACGAGTAATAGTCATAGCTTCTGCTCCTCAGCGAACGCGGCCACGGCGGACTGGTATTCCTCTTCGGAGACATCCAGGTAGCGAGCCTTGAACTCGGCCCACGACTCCGGCGTCTTCGCGGCGGCCACATAGTGCTTCTGAAACTTCTCGTCCCGCCCGTAGCTGCCGGAGAAGGTGAAGTGCGCGCCACCGGGCGACTCGACCACACCGTCGACCAGCATGCGGTTGAGGATGATCGACTGCTGCGGAACGGCTTTCACCAGTTCCTCGGTCTCGACGAGGCGATCCACCGAGACATAGCGACGCTCCGCCGCCAGGCAGTACAGATCGTCGAAGTACGGATCGACGCCCGTGTAGGCCGCGTTGCCGTGCTTGTCGGCCAGATCCAGGTGCACGAACGACGCGTCGAGATTCAGCGCCGGCATCGCGACCAGGGTCTCGACGCGACCGTCGGCGGCGGGATACGGCGACGCGACGGTCTTCAGCTCGCCCTCCCAGAAGTCGAGCACGGCGGATCCGAGCCCGGCCCGGATCGGCAGGAACGGTAGTCGCGCCGCGGCCGCTTGCAGCCCGCACTTCACCATTCCCTCGTCCATCTCGCGCACGGTGATCGCGCCCTCGGTGCGCGCCTTCGCGAACCACGGGTCGTAGAACGGCGCAGAATCCAGCGACACGAACCCGTAGTACGCCTTGCGGACCTTGCCCGCCGAACACAGCAGGCCCAGGTCGGGGCCGCCATAGGTGACCACGGTCAGGTCGGTGACATCGGAGCGCAGCAGCGCGCGCACCAGCGCCATCGGCTTGCGCCGCGAACCCCAGCCGCCGATCCCGATGGTCATGCCGCTGCGCAGCTCACCGACCACCTCGTCGAGGGTCATTCTCTTGTCGCGCATGGCTTTCAGCTCTCCTTCTTCTGCGCGGCGAGATCGTCGTCGAAGCGCGCCCTGATCTCGTCGGCGACCCCGGCGAGGTTGAGCTCCATCGTGAAGCCCTGTTCGTAGCGGTAGGAACGGTGTACGTCCTGCACGTCGATGCCGTTGAGCGCGCGTTTGGCGGCCCGGATCACGCGGCCGTCCTTGTTCGCGATGTTCTTGGCGACGTCCATCGCGGCGGCGTCGAGCTCGGCGCGCGGCACCACCTTGTACACGGAGCCGAAGTGGTGCAGCTGCTGGGCGGTGAGTTTGCCCGCGGTGTAGAACATGGTGCGCATCAGGTGCTGGGGGACCAGCCGAGACAGATGCGTTGCGGCGCCGAGCGCGCCACGGTCCACTTCGGGCAGGCCGAAGGTGGCGTCGTCGGAGGCGACGATGACATCGGAGTTGCCGACCAGGCCGATGCCGCCGCCGAGGCAGAAGCCGTTCACCGCGGTGACCACGGGCACCTCACAGTCGTAGACCGCGGCGAAGGCGTCGAAACAGCCGTGGTTGGCGCGGATCAGCGCGGTATGGCCGACGTCGGCGTTCATCTCCTTGATGTCGACGCCCGCGTTGAACCCGCGGCCTTCCGCGCGCAGGACGACCACCCGGGTCTCCTGATTACGGCCCGCTGCTCTGACGGCGTCGGCCAGTGCGAACCAGCCGTCCGAGGGCAGGGCGTTGACCGGCGGATAGTCGACTGTGACGACCTCTACCCCGTCGGCTTCGGTGTGACGGTTAATCCCCATCGCGATGTCTCCTCGTGCGCGCCCCGGCGAACCCGAGACAAAGCAAGCAATTGCTTGGTAGGTTAACACGGTGGCTGTAGAAATCGACCTTTCCGAGCAGATCGTTCTGGTGACGGGCGGCGTACGCGGCGTCGGCGCCGGAATCAGCCGGGCCTTCCTCGCCGCGGGCGCGACGGTGCTGACCTGCGCGCGCAGACCGGCCGACGAACCGATCACGGCAGGCGGCCGCAACACCGAGCACCTCACCTGCGATGTGCGCGACGCCGACGTGGTCGCGGCGATGTTCGCCGAGATCCTCGCCAGGTACGGCCGGGTCGATCATGTGGTGAACAACGCCGGTGGCGCCCCGTTCGCGATGGCCGAGGCCGCGAGCCCCAAATTCCACGCCAAGATCGTGGAGCTGAATCTGCTCGCGCCCCTGCTGATCTCCCAGCAGGCCAATGCGCTGATGCAGAAGCAGGACGCGGGCGGCTCGATCGTGATGATCACCAGCGTCAGCGGGCACCGGCCCTCGCCGGGCACCGCCGCCTACGGTGCGGCCAAGGCGGGCCTGGACAATCTGGTCTCCTCGCTGGCAGTCGAGTGGGCTCCGAAGGTCCGGCTCAACTCCGTCGTCGTCGGCCCGGTGGAGACCGAACTCAGCCACCTGCACTACGGCGACGCCGAGGGAGTGGCGGCCGTCGCGAAAACCGTCCCCCTCGGCCGCCTCGCCAGCCCCGCCGACGTCGGCAACGCCGCCCTCTTCCTGGCCTCACCCCTGGCCGCCCACATCACCGGCGCCGCCCTAGTCGTCCACGGCGGCGGCGAACGCCCTGCCTTCCTCGACGCCGCCAATGCGAACAACTAGCCGCCGATGCGAACCCTCAGTAGTCACCTCGTCTAGCGACTGAACGTCCCCCACCTGCCGCAACCAACGCCACCCGCCCAACCCAACCACCACGATTTTCGGCCGCCTCGCATCCGAAGGGCGAGACGGAACGCCGAAGGCGCAGTATCGCCCTTCGGATGTGAGGCCCACAGGGCCGAAAATCCCGCGGCGCCAGCCGCCAATAAACACAGGAGTGCAATATGGACGACCAGTCAATTTGCGCCGGCCGCACGGTAATCGTGACCGGCGCCGGAAGAGGAATCGGCCGCGCCCACGCCCTGGCCTTCGCAGCAGCAGGCGCCCGCGTGGTGGTCAACGATGTCGGCACCGCACTCGACGGCGCCGCGACCACGGAAACCCCCGCTCAGCAGGTTGTCGACGAGATCGTCGCCGCCGGTGGCGAGGCCGTCGCCAACTACGACGACGTCGCCGACTGGGAAGGCGCTCGCCGCCTGATCCGCCAGGCCGTCGACACGTTCGGCGGGCTCGACGTGCTGGTCAACAACGCCGGCTTCGTGCGCGACCGCATGCTGGTGAACCTCGGCGAGGACGAGTGGGACGCGGTGGTTCGCGTGCACCTCAAGGGCCACTTCGCCACCATGCGGCACGCGGCCGAGTACTGGCGGGCCGAATCGAAGGCGGGCCGTCCGGTGGACGCCCGCGTGATCAACACCAGCTCCGGCGCCGGTCTGCAGGGCAGCGTCGGCCAGGGCAACTACGGCGCGGCCAAGGCGGGTATCGCGGGCCTCACACTGACCGCGTCGGCTGAGTTCGGCCGGTACGGCGTGACGGTGAACGCCATCGCCCCCGCCGCCCGCACCCGGATGACCGAGACGGTCTTCGCCGACACCATGTCCGCTCCCGACGCGGGCTTCGACGCGATGGCTCCGGAGAACGTCTCGCCGCTGGTGGTGTGGCTCGGCAGCACCGAATCCGCCGGGGTGACCGGCCGGATGTTCGAGGTAGAGGGCGGAAAGGTCGCACTGGCGCAGGGCTGGCTCCATGGCACTCCGGTCGATCGTGGCGCTCGCTGGAACCCTGCCGAGCTGGGTCCGGTCGTCAAGGAACTGATCGAGAAGAGCACTCCGCCGGAGCCGGTTTACGGCGCGTAGCTAACTCTGAGGCGCAGGCCGGGGAAAAGTCCCCGGCCTGCGCCTATGGCATGTCACCTACGTCTAGGGGGCTGGATGACTCTTGCTCTCTTCTGCGGGGCTGAGGCCCTGGGTTTACTATGGGCTACTGTTCGTCGATCCCGGAATGTGTCGCGACCGGGGGTTAGTGCTGCGCTGAATAACTAAGGGGATGATCTAGCGCATGGCCATTGGTCGCATGTTGCGCGTGTTTGCCGCTGCGAGTGTCCTGGTCGGCTGTGCGCTCTTAGGGCCCGCTGTCGCGATGGCCGCCCCGGAAAAACCGCCCACACCTGCGCCGCAGGCGCCCGACACCGGAAGCAGTGGGCAGGGCAACGGCAACCCGCAGTCAGGCGCCTCGATCGCGGACGAAGGCGAATGGGCCCCCCTCGCCATCCCGGGCCAATCGAGCGATGATCTCCCCAAGAAGGAAGTCGCGGGCCCACTTTCCGGCTCGGCCGCCGTCGGCTCCGCCGCGGCAGGCACGGGCTCGGCAGCCGCGGGCATTGTCCTCGGCACCGGTTCGGCCGGGCTCGGCGTGCTGCTCGGCACCGGGTCGGCGGGCCTGGGCGTAGTACTCGGTACGGGCTCCGCAGGCGCGGCCGCCATCCTCGGCACCGGTTCGGCAGGTGCGGCAGCGGTTCTCGGTACGGGTTCGGCAGGTGCGGCAGCGGTTCTCGGTACGGGTTCGGCAGGAGCCGCCGCGGTTCTCGGCACGGGTTCGGCCGCGGTCGGCTCGGCCGCCGCGGGTACCGGTTCCGCCGCACTCGGCGCGGGCTCAGCTGTCCTCGGAACAGGTTCTGCCGCAGTCGGTTCTGCCGCAGTCGGTTCCGCGGGGGTAGGTTCCGCGGGCGCGGGTTCGGCCGCCGTCGGCTCGGCCGCGGTCGGTTCGGCGGCCGTCGGTTCGGCCTCGCCACTGCTGCTGCTCCTGATCCCGATCCCCTCGGTCCCGGCCGCACCGGCTCTGCCGTCGATCACGATCCCCGCCGCACCGGCGATCCCCGGTGTTCCAAATGTGGCTGTGGCAGTGCCTGTTCCGGCAGCCGTGCCACCCGCGGCGCAGGCCCCCGCGGCGCCGCCCGCCGCGGCCGCACCGGCGCCGGCGGCCAAGCCGAACCACGAGTTCAAGCCGACCAGCGACAACAGCGCCCTGCCCGAACCCGAGCTGCTGTCGGTGATCGGCGGCCTGATCGCGCTGACCCTCGCCGCGACCGGTTCGGGCGCAGTGAGTTTCCAAGGTGCCGCGGCAGCCCAAGCGCGGGTGAACGCGGCGCGTGCCGAGTTCTTCGGACCGAGGTCGTGAGGGGATCTTCGATGAGTAAGAGCAAGACCCAGAGCACCTCCCGGTCCTATCGCCGCGTCGCCGCCGCCGTCGACGCGGTGTGCGCGGTCGCCGCCGACTTCGACGCCACCACCCTCGACGAGGTGGTCCACGCCATCTCGCTGGAGCGGCAACGCGAAATCGAAATAACCAGTGCGAACCTGGGCCCCGGCGTGTGCGGTCAGCGCCGGTTCTATCCCGAGCGCGACATCATCGTGCTCGCCGACGCACTCCCCAGTCGCGATCACACCCTCGCGCACGAACTCGGCCACATCGTCTTCGACCACGAGGGCGCGCCCGCGGTGGAGACGACCCTCGAAGTCAGCGACGACCTGATCGCCTACATGCTCAGCCAGCGCGCCCACGCGCAGATCGTCGACGACGGCGCCGACGATCTCGCCGAGTGGGAAGCCGAGACCTTCGCGGCGATGCTCATGACGCGACTTCGCGTATTCAGCAACCGGGGCGCAGGCGTCTCGGTCCTTCGATTCGATGAGGCGCTCGGATGACACTCTGGTTGACAGCCCTGCTGGTCTGGGTTGCCGCGGGTGCGCGAGTGGGTCGCGTGCTGGTGAAGCCCGCGACGACCGCCCGCGTGGCCATCGTCGTCGCGGTCGCCGCCGTGGCGCTCGCGGTCACCGCCGCCATTCCGGAGATGGCCGTCGCCATCGACAACCTGATGAAGGGTGGGGTGCACAGCGGCTGGCTGTCCACTGGCATCGTCATCTCGGCCTGGATCCTGTTCACCACGGCCACCTCGGTGGTGGCCTCGGCCGCGTGGCCGGTGGTCTCGCGGCGCAACCTGCGCCAGGTCGCGATGATCGTGTACGGCATCGGCGCGGTGGCGATCGCGATCACCCTGGCGTGGTCGTTCACCTTCGGCTGGGTCGCGGTCGCGCTCGGCGCGGTGTTCATCGTGACCACCGGTCTGCGCAATCTGGACTGGACCATCCTCGGTCGCGGCATCGCCATCTACATCACGGGCACCGCGCTGGTCGCGGTGCTCGCCGTGGCCAATGTGGGCCGCGCCCTCCAGGACGCCGCGCCGACGCCGCCCGACGAACCGCTGTGGGGATGGGTCGCGTGGGAGATCGCCGCGCTGCTGATCGCACTCGGCGCCGTGTCGATCGTGATCGAGCTCTGGTGGCGGGCCAAGGTCCTGCTGCGCCGGATCCGGCCGCTGCACCAGCTGATGGTGGGTCGGTTCCCCGAGGTTGTCGCGCCCGAGCAGAACGCCACTTCGGCACAGCTGAAGGCTTCCGATCACATGGCTCAGGTGATGGACGCGCTGTATCTGCTCTCGGGCAGCGGCATCGTCATCCCGGCGGCAGGCGAGCCGCCGAACTCGGTGCCGAAGCGGGCCGCGGTGGTGGCCGAGTGGGCGCGAAATCCGTTGGGGGACTTGTTCGTCGACGCGCGCTGGATCGCTCCGCCGCCCGGCATCAGCCCCCGCGGCTGGGTGCTCGCGCTCGCGAATCAGTACGAGAGCGCGGTGTCTGACGCGAAGTCGGCACCGCAGAACGCCGCTACGTCGAGCTGACCGCTCAACGCAAAAAACGGGCCTGAGCTGGTGATTTCCACCGTCTCAGGCCCGTTGTCTGCGTATCCGACGTTTTTACGGCCGCACCCAGGACACCATCAGGTGCGTCAGGCCGACCGGTTGCGTAGATCCTATTCTGTTCCGTCCGGAGGAATTTCGGGCAAGCCTTCGCTGGCCCGCAACTTCTCCGCCATCGATGTGAGCAGATTTTGTGATTCTTCGGACAGATCGAATGCCCTACTCGACAGTCGACGAAGTCCGTAACCCTGCAGCTGCGCGAGCAGCTCCAGGTCGTGATCGATCTTGGCCGCGTAGATATCGTTGAAGAAGTAGTCAGGCTTGACCTTGAAGAACTTCGCCAGGGCGGCCACCGTCTCGTCGGACGGATTCGTTCGTTGTCCCGACCGCAACTGCGAGAGATACGGCTTCGAGATCGGATGCCCGGAGGCAGTCAGCGCAGCCGCAACCTCTGCGTTGGTATGCGGCTTGCGCCCCGGGGGATGCACGGTTTCGAACAGCTTGTTCAGCCGCGCCGCGAAATCAGCCATTGTGAGCCGCCCAATTCCCTTCACTGTACTAACAGTCGTTATCTCGGATACGTATCATTGATATTAGCGGCTCAGTAACTGAAAACCTACGCCTGATTCAGGATTTCTCGACGATTTCCGACGCTCACCTGCGTGCAGGGGCGGCGGCGGACGCGTTTGCGGGTCAGGCCAACGACTCTTACGGAGCGCAGGGGGGCCCGGGTTCGTGCCCGTCGCGGGGCTCTTCAGCCCTCACCGCGCAATAACCCAAAGATAGCTGACATCTCATCATCCCCCTGCCCCCCGTGACTTTGTGGCGTACGACACGTTCCGGGCGCCCTGGGATGAATGTTCAACCTGGGCGCCCGGTTTCGGTATGGGTCAGTCTACAGGCGTTCGATGATGGTCCCGGTCGCCAGCGCGCCGCCGGCGCACATGAGCACCATGGCAGTGCCCTGACCTGTGCGTTCGAGTTCGTGTAACGCGGTTGTGATCAAGCGGGAGCCGGTAGAGCCGACAGGATGCCCGATTGCGATCGCGCCGCCGTTGACATTTACACGGTCCATGTCAGGTTGATGTACGGCAGCCCACGAAAGTGCGACCGACGCGAATGCTTCGTTGATCTCGAATAGATCGATATCGCCAATCGTCATTCCCGAACGCTCGAGTAGGCGGGTGCACGCCTGAACCGGACCGTCGAGATGGAACTCCGGTTCGGCGCCGACGAGAACCTGGGTATGGATCCGGGCGCGCGGGCGCAAACCCTTTCGGCGCGCGACGGTTTCGTCCATCAGCAGCACCGCGGCGGCGCCGTCGGAGATCTGCGACGAGGTACCCGCGGTGTGGATGCCGTCGGCCACGACCGGTTTCAGCGCGGACAGCCCTTCGATGGTGGTGGCGCGCAGACCCTGGTCGCGGGCAACCTCCACCTTCTCCCCGGTGGCCACGCCTTCGCCGTCGAGTACCGGGGCCGAGATCGGCAGCACTTCGCGGTCGTAGCGGCCCTCGGCCCACGCCTTGGCTGCCAATTGCTGTGAGCGCAAGCCGAATCGGTCGATATCGGAGCGGGTGATCCCGCGCCTGCGGGCGATGCGCTCGGCGGCGCCGAACTGGTCGGGCAGATCGATCGACCACGACGCGGGCCGTCGGGTACCTGCCTCGGTGCCCACATTGGCGCCCAGCGGCACCCGGCTCATCGCCTCGACGCCGCACGCGACGCCCACGTCGATAGCGCCGGTGGCGATGAGGCCCGCGATGAGGTGGTTGGCCTGCTGGGCCGAGCCGCACTGGGCGTCGATCGTGGTCGCGCCGGTCTGCCACGGCAGGCCCGCGTGCAGCCAGGCGACGCGGGTGACGTTGTTGGATTGCTCGCCCGCCTGGGTGACGCAGCCGCCGATCACCTGCTCGACCTCAGCCGGGTCGAGACCCGCCCGGTCCAGTAGTCCGCGCTGGGCCAGGCCGAGTAATTCGGCGGCGTGCAGTCCCGAAAGTTGCCCTCGACGTTTGCCGATGGGGGTCCGCACGGCCTCGACGATCACGGGTGTGCCCATGTGATTCTCCCTCATAACTGCAACAGGTTCCGATTTTGAGCTCAGGGTAAAACCGCGAGGTTCTTCCGTCGCGGCGACCGCTATGCTTGAATGATTATAGAACGTGTTTCAGTTTGTCGAAGGAGACATCTGGTGGTAGATCCGAGCACCGAACACGCCGGCCCTGTGACGGGTGCCCGGCCGAACCTGCCGGACGGGTTCGACGTTACCGACCCGGCCATCTACGCCGAGCGGATTCCGGCCGAGGAGTTCGCCGAACTGCGTCGTACGGCCCCGATCTGGTGGAACCCGCAGTCGCCCGAGGTGGGCGGGTTCCATGACGACGGCTTCTGGGTGGTGAGTAAGCACGCCGATGTCAAAGAGGTATCGCGCCGCAGCGATGTGTTCTCGACCTTCGAGAACACCGCGATCCCGCGCTTCAACGACGACATCCAGCGCGAGCAGATCGAACTGCAGCGCTTCGTCCTGTTGAACAAGGACGCCCCCGAGCACACCAAGCTGCGCAAGCTGATCGCCAAGGGCTTCACCCCGCGCGCGATCAACGGCCTGCGCGCCGAACTCTCGGCCCGTGCCGAAGGCATTGTGAAGCGAGCGCTCGAGTCCGGCAGCGGTGACTTCGTCACCCAGGTGGCGTGTGAGCTGCCGCTGCAGGCGATCGCCGAACTGATCGGTGTGCCGCAGGAGGACCGGATGAAGGTCTTCGACTGGTCCAACGACATGACCAGCTACGACGATCCCGACAGCACTGCCGATCCGGTCGCCGCGTCGATGGAGATCCTCGGCTACGCCTACCAGATGGCCGAGGCCAGGAAGGCCGAACCGGCCGACGATCTGGTGACCACGCTGATCCAGGCCGACGTCGACGGCGAGCACCTCACGCCGGAGGAATTCGGCTTCTTCGTGATCGTCCTGGCTGTCGCGGGCAACGAGACGACCCGCAACGCCATCACCCACGGCATGATCGCCTTCATGGAGAACCCCGACCAGTGGGAGT
Organism: Nocardia salmonicida NBRC 13393; assembly: GCF_001613085.1. GTDB lineage: Bacteria > Actinomycetota > Actinomycetes > Mycobacteriales > Mycobacteriaceae > Nocardia > Nocardia salmonicida. The sequence goes on along the minus strand of NZ_BDBR01000005.1, from coordinate 353,783 downwards.
TGTTCAAGAAGGAGCGCCCCGCCACCGCGGCGGACGAGATCATCCGCTGGGCGACCCCGGTCACCTCCTTCCAGCGCACCGCGCTCGAGGACACCGAGTTGGGTGGGGTGCAGATCAAGAAGGGTCAGCGCCTGGTCATGCTGTATCGCTCGGCAAACTTCGATGAAGAGGTTTTCGAGAACCCGGAGAAGTTCGATATCACCCGCGCCGACAACCAGCACCTGGCCTTCGGTGGCACCGGCGCCCACTTCTGCGTCGGCGCGAACCTGGCTCGGCTCGAGGTCGATCTGATCTTCAACGCGATTGCTGATCATCTGCCCGATATCACGCAAATCGGTGATCCGAAACGTCTGCGTTCGGGTTGGCTCAACGGGATCAAGGAGCTTCCGGTCGATTACAAGCCCGCCGGTTGCCCTGTTGCGCACTGAGTCGTCACAGCGAGAACAGCCCGGGACCGAAAGGTCCCGGGCTGTTCTCGTGTTTGCTGCTTCGGCTATACGGGGCGCGTGGTCGCGACCGCGCGGTCCACTTCCCAGAAGGCGCGCAAAGCGGTGATCTTTCCGTCGGCGCGAACCTTGTAGGTGAACACACCCTCGGCGTCGATGACATGGCCCGCCATGGTGGTGCGGATCAGGCCGGTGAAGGCGATTTCATTGCCGCACGCGAAGGAGTCCTCGAAGCGGAATTCGATGGATTCGGTGAGGGCGATGGCCTTGTCCCAGAATGCACCGATGGCCTCGTGGCCGCGGTGGCCCACGCCTTCGGGGTCGAAACCCGAAGGGCCGACGGGGTCTTCGACGATGCCGTCCTCGGCGAACAGCGCGACCCAGGCGGCCCGATCCTTGGCCCGGACAGCGGCCTGGGATGCCAGGCCCGCGGCACGGGCGGAATTCTCGACTACGGTCTCGGTCATGGCGCTACCTTCGCGATGATGGGGTCGGCGATGTACTTCTCGGCGAACTTGCGCATCGAGTCCTGCTTGGCCGCCAGCTCGCCGTCGAACCCGATACCGTCGGCCAGCCAGGGCACCACGATGTTGTCGGTGACGCCCGCGTCGGCCAGATCCTGATAGCCGTCGCGACCGAACTTGTCGATGCAGACGGCCTGGATCTCGAACGGCTCCTCGGACCGGCCGTATTCGGCACGCAGGTCGCCCAGCGTGCCGATGGTGGTGACGAGGTCGTCGAACTTCATCATCGCCGAGGTCCAGCCGTCACCGATGCGCGCGGCCCGGCGCAGTGCCGGACCGGTGTGCCCGCCGATGTAGAACGGCACCCGCTCGCTCGGCGCCGGACTCATCTGCAGCTCGTCGAAATCGAAGAACTCGCCGTGGAATTCGACCATGCCGCCGTCGAGGACGAGCCGGATGACCTCGATCATCTCGTCGACCCTCGCGCCGCGGCGGGCGTACGGAACGCCACACCACTCGAATTCCTCAGGCGCCCAGCCGATTCCGACGCCGAAGCCGAAGCGGTTGCCCGACAGATTGGCGATCGAGCCGACCTGGCGAGCCAGCAGGAGCGGATTGCGCGAGCCGAGCTTGAGGACGTTGGTGTAGAACCGCAGCTTCGTGGTCACCGCGGCCATCGTCGCCGCGGCGATCAGCGGGTCGACCCAGGGAGTCTCCGGGCCCCAGAAGCGGCTGCCGTCCGGGGTGTACGGGTAGTCGGCGGCCTGCGACTTCATATAGAACAGCGAGTCGGGCAGGCCGATGGAGGTGAACCCGCATTCCTCGGCCGTCTTGGCCAGCTCCGCGAGCTGTTCCAGCGGGCTCAGCGCGATACCGACGGTGAACTTCATGCCGGGGGCTCGCTTCCGACGACCCACATCGAGAAGTACTGGGAGCCGCCGCCGTACGCGTGGCCGAGTGCCTTGCGCGCGTTCGACACCTGGTAATCGCCTGCGCGTCCCATCACCTGCTTGGCGGCTTCGGCGAATCGGATCAGGCCCGAGGCGCCGATCGGGTTGGACGAGAGAACGCCGCCCGAGGGATTCACCGGCAGGCGTCCACCGATTTCGGTCTCACCCTTGTCGGTGAGTTTCCAGCCGTCGCCCTCGGCGGCGAAGCCGAGGTTCTCGAGCCACATCGGCTCGAACCAGGAGAACGGCACATAGATCTCGGCGACATCGATCTCTTCCAGGGGATCGGTGATCCCGGCCGACTTCCACAGGGCGGCGGCCGCGTCCCGGCCCGCCTGTGGGTTCACCTGGTCGCGACCGGAGAAGGTGGTCGGCTCGGTCCGCATCGCGGTCGCGTGGACCCAGGCCACCTTCTTGCCTTCGGCTTCGACCACCGCCGCAGCCTCGGCATCGCCGATCACCAGCGCGCACGCGCCGTCGGAGGACGGGCAGGTCTCATCGAAACGGATCGGGTCCCAGAGCATTTGGGATGCCAGGACCGAATCGAGGGTGATGTCGGGCTGATGCAGGTGCGCGAGCGGGTTCTTCGCGCCGTTGCGCCGATCCTTCACCGCCACCATCGCGCCGATGTGCAGTGGCGCGTTCGAGCGACGGATGTAGGAGCGCACGTGCGGGGCGAAGTAGCCGCCCGCGCCCGCGCCGACCGGCATGGTGAACGGCACCGGAATCGACAACGCCCACATGGCATTCGACTCGGACTGCTTCTCCCAGGCGATGGCGAGCACGCGTTTGTGCACGCCGGCCTGTACGAGGTTCGCCGCGACGACGCCGGTGGAGCCGCCGACCGAACCGGCGGTGTGCACGCGCAGCAGCGGTTTGCCCGCCGCGCCGAGTGCCTCAGCGAGATACAGCTCGGGCATCATGACGCCCTCGAACATATCGGGCGCCTTGCCGACGACGACGGCGTCGATATCGGCAATGGTCAGGCCCGCGTCATCGAGTGCGCGATCGATCGCCTCACGGCACATGCCCGCCATGGACACGTCCGTACGTTTTGTCACGTGATGAGTTTGGCCGGTGCCGAGCACCGCCGCGGGGAAGCTCATCGTGCCTCCGATTCGAGAACGGCGACCAGGTTCTGCTGCAGCGCAGGGCCGCTGGTCGCATGAGCGAGAGTCCGGTTGGCAGTGCCGGAGATGATGGCCTCGGCGGCACACCCGATCCGTTCCAGTCCGGCCGAGAACATCGGGTTGGCGGCGAGCGCGCCACCGGAGGTATTCACCGGCGTGCCCGCGGGCAGACCGATCGCCTCGGCCAGGATCAGCTGCTGGTGGCTGAACGGCGCGTGCAGTTCGGCGAGGTCGAAGGTGGTGTTGCCGCCGGTCGCCACCGCGGCGGCCTTGGTGGTGGAGGGGGAGCGGGTCAGGTCGCGGCCACCGAGCGCCTGGGCGTCGATGTTGTGCGCGATTCCGGTGATCCACGCCGGGCGCTCGCACAGTTCCCTGGCCCGGTCGCCGACCGCGAGCACGATCGCGGCGGCGCCGTCGGTGATCGGCGCGATGTCGTGGGCGCGCAGCGGATCGGCCACATACGGCGCGGAAAGCAAGGATTCGATGTCACCGCCGGCGACAGCGGCCATCTCCTGCTCGGTCCACCGGCCGGAATCGAGCCCGGCTCGCGCCTGCAACCCGGCGACCGAAACGGCGTCCGGCCACAGCGGCGCGACCAGATACGGGTCGAGCTGCATGGTCAGAACCTGATGCAGATTACCCGCCGAGGCCTTGCCGAAGCCGTACACGAGCGCCGTCTCGGCCTGGCCGGAACGCAGTTTCACCCACGCCTCGTAGAGGGCCCATGCCGCGTCCATCTCCACATGCGATTCGTTGATCGGCGGCACCGCGCCGATCGCGTCGACCGCGGAGATGAACGAAAAGGCACGACCCGCCATGTAATCCGAGGAGCCGGAGCACCAGAAGTCGATGTCGGTCTTGGTGATGCCGAGGGTCGCGTAGAGCTGCTGGAAGCACGGCACGAGCATCTCGACGCCATTGGTCGTGCCGAAGGTCTCCGGCACATGCGGTGCGTGGGCGAACCCCACCACCGCGATTTCGGGAATGGTCACCGTCGCCTCTCTAGAGGTGGTTCTGGAAGGACTCGTACGGTGCATCGGGCTCACCGCTGGGCTGGAAGTGGTCGATATTGGCCATCGTGTGACCCCACTCCTCACGGGGTTTCCACACCGCCTCGACCCGCATTCCCATCCGCACCTCGCTGGCCTCGCAGCCGAGCACCAGGTGCAGGAACGGAATGTCGGCGCCGTCGAGCAGGATGTAGGCGGCCACATACGGCGGCTTGATCCGCTGGCCGAGGAACGGCACGTTGACGATGCAGAAGGTGGTGACGATGCCCTTGTCCGGCAGCTCGACCAGGTCGTTGGTCGGGGTGCCGTCGGTCGGATTGGCGCCACGCGGCGGGAAGTAGACCCGCCCGCCCGCCTCGGACCGGCCGCCGATGAGCTTGCCCTCGGCGAGGCCGCGCAGGTAGATGCTCTCCTGCGGGGAGGCGGTGTGCTTGTAGTTCAGGTCTACGGGAGTGGTCAGCATGGTGACCAGAGCTTCGGTGTCTTCGGCGGAGATCGCGGTCTGGGTGGTCTCGCCCGGCGCGAAGCAGGCGATGTCCTGGATGCGGCCGGTGCGCTCGTCGGCCCAGCGGGCACTGACCCGCATTCCCGTGCTGAGCTGGCCGGGGTCGGTAACGTCGAGGGCGTGCAGCAGAGCTGTGTCGGCGCCGTCGAGCTGGATCAGCGCCCAGGCGAACGGGCGGTCGAACGGCTGGCCGGGCAATGGCTCCGACACCCACGTCCAGGACGTGACGGTGCCGGTTGCCGCGACCTCGACCAACTCGCCTACCGGCGCGCTGGTGAGTGGATCGTATTCGGGTGGTGGCACGAGTATCCGGCCGTCGCTGCCGCGAGCGCCGAGTATCCGGCGTTCGCGCAGTCCGGTCAGAAATGCGCCGATGATGGGTCCGACGGACCTGGTGTAGTCGAATCGCACCCGAAGGGGTGCACTCAATACTTCCACTGCGGTATTCCCCTGGGTCACGATATCGAGTAGAACAGGTTCTTATTCTGCTCGCAAGGATTCGCCGAAAGGGCGCCGATCATGAAATTCGGACTTCAACTCGGATACTGGGGCGCGCAGCCGCCCGCCAACGCCGGCGAACTGGTGATCGCGGCCGAGGAATCGGGGTTCGACGCGGTGTTCGCGGCTGAGTCCTGGGGCTCGGACGCCTTCACTCCGCTGGCCTGGTGGGGGTCGTCCACCGAGCGCGTGCGCCTCGGTACATCGGTGGCGCAGATGTCGGCCCGCACTCCCGCGGCGGCCGCGATGCACGCGCTCACGCTCGACCACCTCAGCGGCGGCCGGGCCATCCTCGGCCTCGGCGTCTCCGGTCCACAGGTGGTGGAGGGCTGGTACGGGCAGCCGTTCGCCCAGCCGCTGAAACGCACGCGTGAGTACGTCGACATCGTGCGCAAGGTGCTGGCCCGCGAGGCGCCGGTGACCTCGGAGGGCAAGCACTACGGCCTCCCGTACGGGGGCCCAGGCGCCACCGGGCTCGGCAAACCGCTCAAGCCGATCGTGCACCCGCTGCGCGCTGATCTGCCCATCTGGCTGGGCGCGGAGGGCCCGAAGAACGTCGCCCAGACCGCCGAGATCGCCGATGGCTGGTTGGCGATCTACTACGCCCCGCGCCTGGCGGGCATGTACAACGAGTGGCTCGACGAGGGCTTCGCGCGTGCGGGCGCGCGCCGTTCGCGGGCCGATTTCGAGATCGCGGCCAGCGCGCAGGTGGTGATCACCGACGATCCGGCGGCCGAGATCGAGCGGATGCGCTGGGTGAGCGCGCTCTACATCGGCGGCATGGGCGCTCCCGAGCTGAACTTCCACGCCCAGGTGTACAAGCGGATGGGCTACGGCGCCGAGGTCGACGAGATCTCCGCGCTGTTCCAAGCGGGACGCAAGGCCGAGGCCGCCGCGGCGGTGCCCGACGAGCTGATCACCGACACCGCGATCTTCGGCGACGAGGCCCACGTGCGCACCCGGCTGAAGGAATGGGAGGACGCGGGCGTGACGATGATGCTTGTCTCGGTGTCGGATGCCGAACAAATGCGTCGGCTCCAACCCCTTGTCACCATGTAGAACACGTTCTAAATTCGAAGGGTGAGCAGCCAGCAGACAACGGAAGTCCTCGGACTGTGGAATATCGCCGAGGCCGATCCTGAACGGATCGCCCTCGTCGACCCGGACGGTAGGGAGATCAGCTATCGAGAATTGGCCACCCTCGCCAACCGCTACGCCAACGGACTACGCGGCATCGGATTGCGCACCGGCGACGTCGTGGTCAGCATGCTGCACAACGGGGTCGAGGCGATCGCCGCGTACTTCGCCGCCTACCAGGCCGGTTTCTACATCGTCGCGGTGAACTGGCACCTCACCGCGCCGGAGATCGCCTACATCCTCGGCGACAGCGAGGCATCGGCATTCCTGGCCAGCGAAAGGTTCGCAGACACCGCGGCCGAAGCGGCCGACCTCGCGGAACTCTCCGCCGAAGCCCGCTTCTCGGCGGGCACGATCGCCGGGTTCCGGCCGGTAACGTGGCTCGGGGCCGCCGACACCGGTCGTCCGGACGAGCGCTCCATCGGCGCGCCGATGCTCTACACCTCGGGCACCACCGGTCGGCCCAAGGGCGTTCGCCGCCCGCTGACCGGCGCGGATCCCGATGTCGTTCCCGCGGCGAACCAGGCCTACTTCAGTCTGTTCGGCCTCGGTCCCTACGACGATCACGTGCACATCTGCGGTTCGCCGCTCTATCACACGGCCGTGCTGAACAACTCGACGATCTCGATCCAGATGGGGCACAAGCTCGTTCTGATGGATCGCTGGGACGCCGAGGGCATGCTCGCGCTGATCGAGAAGTACAAGGTCACCCACAGTCACATGGTGCCCACGCAGTTCAACCGGCTGCTGGCCCTGCCCGACGAGGTGCGGGCCCGCTACGACATGTCCTCGCTGCGCAGCATGATCCACGGTGCGGCGCCGTGCCCGCCCGACACCAAGCGACGCATGCTCGAGTGGTGGGGACCGGTCGTCACCGAGTACTACGCCGCGACCGAGGGCGGCGGCACGGTGATCACCGGCGCCGAGTGGCTGGAAAAGCCGGGCTCGGTGGGCAAGGCGTGGCCGTGGTCGGTGGTGAAGGTGCTCGACGAGCAGGACGGCACCGAACTGCCCGCGGGCAAAGAGGGCCTGATCTACATGAAGATGGGCGCATCCAGCTTCGAATACCACAAGGCCAAGGAGAAGACCGAGGAGTCGCGCGTCGGTGAGATGTTCACCGTCGGCGACATCGGCTACTTCGATGAGGACGGCTACCTGTTCCTCTGTGATCGGCGTTCGGACCTGATTCTCTCGGGCGGGGTGAACATCTACCCTGCCGAGATCGAGGGCGTGCTGATGAGCCACCCGAAGATCGCCGATGTGGCGGTACTCGGTGTGCCCGACCCGGATTGGGGTCAGCAGGTGAAGGCGTTCGTGCAGCCGGTGCCCGGCACCGAGGGCAGCGACGAACTCAGCGCCGACATCCTGGAATTCGCCGCCGGTCAGCTCGCGAAGTACAAGCTGCCCCGCACGGTGGAATACCGTGCGGAGCTGCCCCGCGATCCCAACGGAAAGCTGTACAAGCGCCGCCTGCTGTGAAAACCGTTCTCGCTCAGACGGGCTCGCGCCACTCCGGCTCGAGCCCGAAGAGTGGGAACAGGCGCTGGGTGTCGAGGAAGAAGTTGAGGCCGGCGATGGTGTTGCCCTCCAGCTCGAGCACCGTGATCGACCACGGCACCCAGACGCCGGGCTCCTCGCTCGGCTTGTAATGGCCGAAGGCGGGCGAGCCGTTGGCGCCGACCAGCGGCACCATCCGCGAATCGCGGCACGCGCTGCCCGTACTGAGCATGAACGCGGCCACGTTCTCCGGGCCCGAGATCCAGAGGTCGAACGGCGGCATCGACAGCGCCACATCGGCTTTGAGCAGCGTGGTGAGCGTGTCCATGTCGTAGGCCTCGAACGCGGTGACGAAATCGTCGACCAGTTTGCGCTGATCGGGATCGGTCTCGTCGAAACTGTCGGTCACGGTGGGCTGCACCTTCGACATGGTGGCCCTGGCCCGCTGTAGCGCGCTGTTCACCGACGCGGGCGACATCATCAGCGCTTCGGCGGTCTCACCCGCGGAGAAGCGCAGCACTTCGCGCATGATCAGGATCGCGCGCTGAGTGGCGGGCAGGTGCTGGCAGGCCGCGACGAAGGCGAGGCGCAGGGTGTCTCTGGTGGAGGCGTGGTCGGCCGGGTCGGCGCCGAAGGCGAGCGCGTTCGGAATCGGCTCGATCCACACGTAATCGGGCTGTGGCATGGGCAGCGGCGAATCCGGGCGGCCCGGCCCGTTGAGATCCATCGGTCTGGCACGACTCTGTGGACGGTCGAGCATGTCCAGGCAGATATTGGTGGCGATCTTGTACAGCCACGAGCGCAGACTCGCGCGGCCCTCGAAGGAATCGTAGGAGCGCCAGGCTCGGGTGAAGGTTTCCTGCACCGCGTCCTCGGCCTCGAACGAGGAGCCGAGCATGCGATAGGCGTAGGCGCACAACTCGCGCCGATGCGTCTCGAATTCGGCGAGTACAGCGGGATCAGGCCCGGTGGTGGCGGTTGCGGCGTCGCTCATAGTTTCACGATGCCACAGGGGTCCGACAGCCGACAGAGCCGAAAACGGACTATCCCGATTCCGCGAACTTTGTGTGGATGCGATGAATCCGGACCAGCCGACGCGTCTACATGAACGAGACCGCAACGACGCCTCGAAAGGCTGATCCCATGAGCAACAAGATGATCTTCATCAACCTCCCCGTCGCCGACCTCGACCGTTCTAAGGGCTTCTATGAGGCGCTGGGCTGGAAGGTCAACGAGGATTTCACCGATCAGAACGCGTCGTGCATCGTGATCGACGACAACATCTGCCTGATGCTGCTGACAAAGCCGTTCTTCTCGACCTTCAGCTCACGTCCGATCGCCGACACCATCAACACCGCCGCCGCGGGGTACGCGCTGTCGCTGGCCAGTGCCGAGGAGGTCGACGTGCTGACCGACGCCGCCGTCGCGGCGGGCGCCACTGAGGAGACCAATGAGGACAAGCGAGCGCAGGAGGCCCAGGTCGGCATGCACGGTCGCACCTTCATCGACCCCGACGGCCACCAGTGGGAGCCGTTCTACATGGACTACCCGGGCGCGTGAGCACCCCAGCCGACCAGGGCGCGGGGCCTCGAGCCCGGCGCCCTGGTGGCGTTCAGGAACCGGTGAAGTTCGGCTTGCGCTTCTCGGCGAAGGCTCGCGGGCCTTCCTTGGCGTCGGCTGATCTGAACACCTCGATGCCGATCTTCGCCTCGATGGGGAACGCCTCGTTCTCCGGCATGGCCTCGGTTTCGCGCAGGGTGCGCAGCATCGCCTGGACGGCGAGCGGGCCGTTGTCGGCGATCTGGCCTGCCAGCGACAAGGCCTTGTCGAGGGCGGTTCCGTCGGGGACCACATGGCCGATCAGGCCGATGTCCTTGGCCTCGGCAGCGGTGATGTGCCGACCGGTCAGCAGCAGATCAGCGGCCACCGTGTACGGGATCTGCCGGGCCAGCCGCACCGCGGAACCACCCAGCGGGAACAGGCCCCAACGGGCCTCGGAGACGCCGAACTTGGCGCTTTCCCCAGCCACGCGCAGATCGGTGCCCTGCAGGATCTCGGTGCCACCGGCAATGGCAGGGCCCTCGACCGCCGCGATCAGCGGCTTGGCCAGTCGCCGCCCCTTCAGCAGTGCGGGGAGGTAGGCCGGGTCCCAGCTGCCGCTGGAGGCGGTGTCTCCCGGATGCTGCGAGCTCATCGCCTTCAGGTCCATCCCCGCGCAGAAGGCCCCGCCCGCACCGGTGAGAATCGCGACGCGGATGTCGGGATCGCTGTCCACCTGGTCCCAGGCGTCGCGCATGATCGCCATCATCTCGCCGGAGAGGGCGTTGCGCGCCTCGGGGCGGTTCATGGTGACGATGAGGACATGGTCGCGTTTCTCGACCAGGCAGTGGGCCATTTTCGTACTCCTGACAAGTTGAGTCTTGTCAGAAACAGTAACACGTTCTATTTTTGTCCTTGTGAGCTACAACATAGCCGATCTCGTCGAACATGCCGTCGACTTGATGCCCGACCGGATCGTGCTGGTCGGCGAACATCGAGAGTCGACCTACGCCGAACTAGAGGAGCGGGCCAACAAACTGGCCCACTACCTGCTGGAACAGGGTGTGCGTCCCGGCGACAAAGTCGGAATCTATTCCAGGAACACCGTCGAGGCCGTCGAGGCGATGGTGGCCGTCTTCAAGGCGCGGGCGGTGATGATCAATGTCAACTTCCGCTATGTCGAGAACGAGTTACTGCACATCTTCGACAACTCCGACATGGTGGCGCTGATCCACGAGCGCCGCTACACCGACAAGGTGGCGGCGGTGCGGGACAAGGTGCCCGCCCTGAAGACGGTGATCGTCGTCGACGACGGCACCGAGGGCCCCACCGGCGCGGACACCGTGGAGTACGAAGTGGCGTTGGCCGGTTCGTCGGGTGAACGCGACTTCGAGGAGCGCTCGCCCGACGACATCTACATGCTCTACACCGGCGGCACCACAGGGCTGCCCAAGGGCGTGATGTGGCGGCACGAGGACGTCTGGCGGGTGCTCGGCGCGGGCATCAACTTCGTCACCGGCGAGTACACCAAGGACGAGTGGGAGCTGGCCAAGATCGGCGCGGAGAACCCGCAGATGGTGCGCTTCCCGATCCCGCCGATGATCCACGGCGGCTCGCAGTGGGCCACCTTCCACAGCCTGTTCGGCGGCGGCAAGGCCGTGATGATCCCGGAGTTCAGCGGGCACGGTGTCTGGCAGGCCGTCGACAAGCACGGCATCAACCTGATCTTCATCACCGGTGACGCGATGGCCCGCCCGATGCTCGACGCGCTCGCCGAAGGCAACCCGGAAACCGGTGAGCCCTACGATCTTTCGACCCTGTATGTGCTGGCCAGCAGCGCGGCGCTGTTCTCGCCCTCGCTCAAGGACAAGTTCCTCGAGGTGCTGCCCAACCGGATGATCTCCGACTCCATCGGCTCCTCGGAGACCGGCTTCGGCGGGCTCTCCCTGGTCGCCAAGGGCGCCACCCACACCGGTGGCCCTCGGGTGAAGATCGACGCGGCCACCCAGGTACTCGACGAGGAAGGCAATCCGGTGGAGCCGGGTTCCGGTGTCGTCGGCCTGCTGGCGCGCAGCGGGCACATCCCGCTCGGCTACTACAAGGACGAGGTCAAGTCGGCCGCGACGTTCAAGGAGTTCAACGGGGTCCGCTTCGCGATCCCAGGTGACTACGCGCGCGTCGAGGAGGACGGCTCGGTCACCATGCTCGGCCGCGGTTCGGTGAGCATCAACAGCGGTGGCGAGAAGATCTACCCCGAAGAGGTGGAGGGCGCCCTCAAGGCGCACCCCGACATCTTCGACGCGCTGGTGGTCGGTGTCGAGGACGCCCGCTGGGGCCAACGGGTCGTCGCCGTCGTCCAGTGTCGCGGTGAGAACCGCCCCACCCTGGCCGACCTGAAACCGGTACTGGCGCAGGAGATCGCGTCGTACAAGCAGCCACGCAGCCTGTGGTTCGTCGACGAGATCAAGCGCTCGCCCGCGGGCAAGCCGGACTACCGCTGGGCCAAGTCACAGACGGATGAGCGGCCTGCCGACGAGCACGCGGAGGCAGGCTCGGCCTGACGCCGAGTGATGGAAGTCGTGGCCCGTCCAGCGTTTTCGCTGGGCGGGCCATTTTCGCGTTCGGCGGTGAACAGGGCGCGGTCGGTCGCCGGAATCCAGCATCCGAGGGCGGCATCGCGGTTGTACGTACCGCGCACGTGGTCGATGAGATGAGCGAGTTCGGGGTGGCGGTTGGCCGTTTTCCACAGCAGGGCGAAGGGATAGGCGGGGACCGGATCGGTGATCGGAATCTGGCGGCTGTCCGGGTGCCACGGCGTGCTGGTCGCCTCGCCGATGAAGGTGGCCAGGGTGCGGGAGGCGGTGACCTGCTCGACGATGCGCGCCATCGGCACGGCTCTGGGACCGGTCTCGACGCGGATGCCACTGAAACGGCTGAGCTGGTTGTAGAAGTCGGCCCACTCGGAGTGCACGGCAGCGCCGGGAACCCAAGCGGTGAAAGGGCGCAGGTCGGCGAGCGTCACGTGGGTTCGAGTGGCGAGTGGGTGGTCCTTACCGACCAGCAGCCGCAGTGGTTCGAGGTAAGCCGGGATAGCGGTGATGTCACTCGGCAGCGGCGCTGCGGCCCAGTGCGCCCTGGCGAAGGCGGCGTCGACCTTGCCCTCGACCACGGCATTGCGTGGAGTAATGGTCGCGATGACTGTCTCGACGTCGGCAGCTTGTCGATGGCTGCGATAGAACCGCATCACCTCGGCGTCGGCTATCCGGTCGCCGTGCACAGCGACCCGCAACGGCGTGCGCACCGCCCGTATCGCCGCATCGGTGGAAGCCAGAATAGCCCTGGCGTGCGGGAGGAAACGCAGCCCGATGGGCGTGAGCACGGCCCCGGTCGGCGTCCGCTCGAACAGGGTCGTCCGCAGTTGCGCCTCGATCTTGGCGACGCGTTTGGAGACCGACTGCTGGCTGATGCCGAGTAGGTCGGCGGCATAGCTGAACTGACCTTCCTCCGCCACGGCAACGATTGTGCGCACGGCAGCGAGATCGAGATCCATGTCCACCTCCATGTACAGGCCTCGGGTGTGCACCGGGGCGCGATGGTTGTTCGACCTACCACCATGCCGCGGGTTGGAATGCAGCGCGATCCGGTCGTAAACACCTTGGCCACCGAGGTATCGAGGGTAGGCGCACCGGCGAGACAGTCGACAGCGTAAGGCGGTTCCCGGTGGGCGATTCAGCTTCCTTCGTGCATCTGCACAACCATACGGAGTTCTCGATGCTGGACGGGATGGCTAAGGTCGACCCGATGTTCGCCGAGGCGCAACGGCTCGGGATGCCCGCGGTCGGCATGACCGATCACGGCAACATGTACGGAGCGTCCGACTTCTTCCGCCAGGCGCAGCGATCCGGTATCAAGCCGATTATCGGCATCGAGGCGTACGTGGCGCCGGGTTCGCGACGGTCGACCGATCGGGTCCGGTGGGGCGATCCGTCGCAGAAGGCCGACGATGTGTCGGGATCGGGTGCCTACGTCCATATGACGATGCTCGCGGCGAACGCCGTCGGCTTGCGGAATCTGTTCACCCTGTCCACCCTCGCCTCGTTCGAGGGGCAGCTCGGCAAGTGGCCGCGGATGGACGCCGAGCTCATCGCCGAATACTCCGACGGAATCATCGCGACTACCGGTTGCCCTTCGGGAGAAGTACAGACCCGTTTGCGCCTCGGTCAGTTCGACGCGGCGTATCAGGCCGCGGGAACCTGGCGTGAGATCTTCGGCCCCGGCAACTTCTACCTCGAACTGATGGACCACGGCCTCGCCATCGAGCGCGGAGTACGCGAAGACCTGCTCGCGATCGGGACCAAGGCAGGCATCGCGCCGCTGGCGACGAACGACTGTCACTACGTGCTGCGAGGGCAGTCAGCGGCGCATGCGGCGATGCTGTGCGTGCAGACGGGCAAGACGCTCTCGGACCCCACCCGATTCAAATTCGGCGGCGACGGCTACTACCTGAAATCGGCGGCCGAGATGCGCGCTCTCTGGGACGACGAGGTGCCCGGCGCGTGCGACGCGACGCTCGCGATCGCCGAACGCGTCGAACCGTACGACGAGGTGTGGGCGTTCCAGGACCGGATGCCGGTGTTCCCGGTTCCCGAGGGGCACGACCAGGACAGCTGGTTGCGTGTCGAGGTGGATGCCGGGCTGCGGTGGCGGTTCCCGGGTGGTGTCCCCGACACCTACCGTGACCGTGCGCGATTCGAGCTGGACATCATCCGGGACAAGGGATTTCCCGCCTATTTCCTGGTCGTCGGCGATCTGGTCGCGCACGCGCGAGAGGTCGGTATCCGGGTGGGTCCGGGGCGCGGGTCGGCCGCCGGCTCGCTCGTCGCCTACGCCCTGGCCATCACCAATATCGATCCGATCCAGCACGGACTGCTCTTCGAACGCTTCCTCAATCCGGAGCGGCCGTCCGCACCCGATATCGATATCGACTTCGACGACCGGCGGCGCGGCGAGATGATCCGCTACGCCACCCAGCGCTGGGGCGCGGACAAGATCGCGCAGGTGATCACCTTCGGCACCATCAAAACGAAGGCGGCGATCAAGGATGCCGCCCGCGTCCAGTTCGGTCAGCCCGGATTCGCCCTCGCGGATCGGATCACGAAATCTCTGCCACCGGCGGTGGCGGCCAAGGACATCCCCGTCGCCGGGATCATGGATCCGGCCCACGAACGCTACTGCGAAGCCGCCGAGGTGCGCACCCTGATCGAGTCCGATCCGGACGTGCGCACCATCTACGACACGGCGGTCGGGCTGGAGGGAATGGTTCGCGGCGCAGGCGTGCACGCGTGCGCGGTGATCATGTCCTGCGAACCGCTGCTGGGTGTGGTTCCGCTGTGGCGGCGCCCGCAGGACGGAGCCGTCATCACCGGGTGGGACTATCCGTCGTGCGAGGCCATCGGTCTGCTCAAGATGGACTTCCTCGGCCTGCGCACACTCACCGTGATCGGCGACAGCCTGGACAACATCGCTGCGAACCGCGGCATCGAACTCGACTTGGACACACTGGGTCTCGACGATCCGGCCGCCTACGCCATGCTCGCCAGAGGCGACAATCTCGGTGTGTTCCAGCTGGATTCGGCGGGTATGCGGGAACTGCTGCTGAAGATGGCGCCGACCGAATTCAACGACCTGGTCGCCTCGAACGCGCTGTACCGGCCAGGGCCGATGGGTGTCGGCGCGCACTGGTCCTATGCCGATCGCAAGAACGGGCGCGAGGCCGTCATCCCGATCCATCCGGAGCTCGACGACGCGCTGGGGGAGATCCTGTCCGAGACCTACGCGCTCATCGTCTATCAGGAACAGATCATGCAGATCGCGCAGCGGGTGGCCGGGTACACCCTCGGTCAGGCCGATCTGCTGCGGCGTGCCATGGGCAAGAAGAAGCCCGAAGTGCTGGCGATGGAGTTCGAGAACTTCCGTGACGGTATGCGCCGCAACGGGTATGGCGACGACGCCGTCACCGCGCTGTGGGAGGCGGTGCTGCCGTTCGCCGGCTACGCCTACAACAAGTCGCACGCCGCCGGATACAGCCTCATCATGTACTGGACCGCCTACCTCAAGGCGAACTATCCCGCGGAATTCATGGCAGCACTGCTGACCTCGGTCGGCGACGACAAGGACAAGACCGCGATCTACCTCGCCGATTGCCGCAAGCGCGGGATCCGGGTGCTGCCGCCGGACGTCAACGAGTCGGTCGCCACCTTCTCTTCGGTGGGTACCGACATCCGCTACGGGCTCGAAGCGGTGCGCAATGTGGGCGCGCCGGTCGTCGCGGCGATTGTCCGGGCGCGCGAGGCCGGTGGCGCGTTCACGGAATTCTCCGACTATCTCGACAAGGTCGACCTCACCGCCTGCGCGAAGAAGGTCGTCGAATCACTGGTCAAGGCAGGAGCTTTCGACTCTTTAGGGCACAGTCGCCATGGCCTGTACCAGGTACATTCGGAGGCGGTCGACGCGGTGGTCGGGATCAAGAAAGCGGCTGCGGCAGGCCAATTCGATCTGTTCATGACCGCTGAAGCCTCGGTCAGCAGCTTCGCCGTTCCGGTTCCCGAGCAGGAATGGGACGAGCGGCAGCGCCTGGCCTACGAGCGAGAGATGCTCGGGCTCTATGTCTCCGGGCATCCGCTCGACGGAGTCGCGAACACGCTGGCCGCGCTCGCGGACACTTCGATCACCGCTGTTCTCGAAGGCCGGATTCCGCACGGCCGTACCGTCGTTCTCGGGGGCATCGTCGTCGCGATCGATCGGCGGGTGAACAAGAAGGGGGAGCCGTGGGCGATCGTGCAGATCGAGGACCTCGAAGCGGGCGCCGAGGTCCTGTTCTTCCCCGCGCCCTACGCGGCCGTCGCCACGCGGCTGACCGAGGATGCGATTGTCCTGGTCACCGCTCGCGTCACAGTGCGCGACGGGCGGACCTCCTTGTTCGGTGACGACCTGACCGTGCCGGATATGAATGGCCACGGCGCGCCGGTCGTCCTGAAGATCACGACCCAGGCCTGCACGAAGGGCAATGTCGCAGCGCTACGCGAAGCGCTGCGACGCCACCCGGGCGACACCGAACTGCACATCGAATTCCACGGACGCAAAGGGCCGAAGAGGTACTCGATCGACCCCAGCTTCCGGATCAGCAGTACTCCGGCGCTGATGGGCGAGCTCAAAGCGATCTTCGGCCCCGGCTGTCTGGTGGGTCAGCGGTTGCCGAGTTCTGAGAGTTGATAGGCCAGCTTGCCGCGGACCGCGGGGATGCGGGTGAGTAGGCGGAAGGCGGTGTTGCGCGCGGTGCGAGCGGGGGTGGACCGCAGGGTCGCCATTCTGGTCATGCGGTCGGTGAAGTCCACGACTTCGAGGGCGATCGGTCTGCGGATGGTTTCGTAGGTGTCGAGGATCGAATCCGGTTCGCCTGCGGTGACTTTCGCCAGGAGGGTGCCGAGTAGGGCGGCGTCCTGGATGCCGGTGTTCATGCCTTGGCCGCCCGCCGGGCTGTGCACGTGGGCGGCGTCGCCCGCAAGGAGGATTCGGCCCGCGCGGTAGTGGTCGGCTACGCGGTGGTGGACGCGGAAGCGGGAGCTCCACAGGACCTCGTCCACATGGATCTTGCCTGCGGGGCCACGGGTGTCGAGCAGTGACTGGATGTCGTCGAGGGTGGGGTGTTCCGGCGCCTGGTCGACGGTGGCGACGACGCGATAGCGGTCGTGGGCGTCGTCGGGGAGCGGGGCGACCACGGTGACGCCTTCGGGGAACAGGTGCAGCGACACCTCCGAACGCGGGGTCGGCCAGCTCATCCGGACGTCGGCCAGGATGAAGGAGGCCGGGTAGGTGTCGCCGGTGAACCCGATGGCCGCCTGCTCGCGCACGACACTGTGCATGCCGTCGGCGCCGATCACGTAATCGGCCACGAGCCGACCACGCTGGTCGCCCTCGTCGACGTATTCGACAGTGACGCTGCCGTTCTCCTCGGTGACCTTGGTGACCGTGAGCGGCCGGTGCACCGCGCCGCCCAGTTCGTGCAGCCGGTCGAGGAGCACCTGCTCGGTGACGTCCTGCGGCACCATCAGCGTGTACGGGAACTCGGTGGGGAGATCGCCGAATTCGATGGTGGCCAACGTCTTCGCGCCGTCGTGCAGCTTGAAGGTCGGCACCTCGATTCCGCGTTCGACGAGTGCGCTCGCGATGCCGAGCCCGTCGAGCACCTCGAGCGTCCTGGCATGCACTACCGCAGCCCGAGAAGTGTTGGCGCCCTCGCCGAGTCGATCGATGAGCACATGGTCGACGCCGGCTTCGGCGAGCACGATCGCGGCGGTGAGCCCGGCGGGACCCGCGCCGACGATGACGACGGAGGTGGCTTCGGGCAGTGAGGTGGCGGGCATTTCGACTCCTGGTCAACGCTTGTTTGCCAACGCTTGTAGGCATAACGGTAAACCTGCTCGTGGATGAAAGTCAACAGTTGTTGGCCTACAATCGTTGACATGCCTGACCAGGAGATTCCCACCCGTCGTTCCGACGCGACGAAGGTCGCCATCCTCGAGGCCGCCCGTGCCCGCTTCGCCGCCGACGGCTACGCCAAGGCCACGATCCGCGCGATCGCCGCCGACGCCGAGATCGACCCCTCGATGGTGATGCGCTATTTCGGCAGCAAGGACGGCCTCTTCGCCGCCGCCGCCCAGATCGACCTGGACCTCCCCGACCTGAGCGCCGCCGATCCGAACACCATGGGCGAGTTGATGATCCGCCGCTTTCTCGAGATCTGGGAGGGCAACGACAACACCGTTCTGCTGATCCTGCTCCGCTCCTCGATCACCGACGAGGCGGTAGCGGCCCGCTTCCGCGAGATCTTCGCCGACCAGGTCCTGCCCGCGGTCCTCCGCTTCGGCACCCCCACCGACGCCCCCCGCCGTGCCGCCCTGATCGTCACCCAACTCCTGGGTCTTGCCCTGTGTCGCTACGTCCTGCGGCTGCCCCCGGTGGTCGCGCTCACTCCGCGACAGATTATCGAAGACATCGCCCCCACCCTCCAGCGCTACTTGACTGCGGCGGCGACCGTCGATGAGGCAGCTGAGTATGTGCGGGACACGAGTGCGGAGCTGAACGCGCGACTGTCCTCGCAATGACCGGGTCTTCGGCGTGAAGACGCGAAAAGGGCCGGTACCGATCGGATTCGATCGGTACCGGCCCTAGGACGAGTGTGGGCTAGTTCGCCAGCTCGGCGCCCAAGGCGAGGAGGTGGGGAGTCGCTCCGCCGAGGGCGAATTCGTTGTGTTTGGCGGCGGTGAAGTAGTTGTGGGTGATGTGGTCACGGTCGATGCCGAGGCCGCCGTGGATGTGGACGACGGTGTGGGCGACCTTGTGTCCGGCCTCGGCCGCCCAGAACTTGGCGATGTGGATGGCCTCGGCGGCGGGGAGGTCCTCCGCGAGGCGCCAGGCGGCCTGGGTGACCGTGAGGCGCAGGCCGCCGATGTCGATATAGGCGTCGGACAGGCGCTGGGCGACCGACTGGAACGAGCCGATCGGCTTGCCGAACTGTTCGCGGGTGCGGGTGTGCTCGGCGGTCAGCTCGAGCGCGCGCTCCAGGGTGCCGAGTTGCAGGGCCGACACCCCGAGCCAGGCGTATTCGCGCAGCCAGGTGAGGATGTCGGCGCCGGCCTCGATGGTGCCGAGCAGTTCGGCCGGAGTGGCGGCGAGCTCCACAGCGAACTCGGGGCTCAGGTCGACGACCTGCTGGGCGGTGCGGGTGACCGACGCGTGCTCCGGATCGATCACGAAGACACCGACGCCGTTGGAGGTGATGGCGGGCACCAGGATTCGTGCGGCGCGGTCGGCGTAGGCGACGGTGGTGGCGGTGCCGGTCAGCGTCCACCCGGCACCGGCGGCCTCGGCGACGATTCCCGGTGCGTCGGTGGTGGCACGCAGTTCCTCGGCGAGCGCCGCGGTCAGCACGATCTCGCCCGCGCCTGCCCGCGCGGCCAGCTGCTGCTGGTCGGCATCGCCGAACTTCGCCAGCGCGCCCGCGCCGAGGACGATCGACCACAGGTAGGGCACCGCGGCGACGACGCGGCCGAGTTCCCGCAGGATCGCGGTCTGCTCGAGCATGCCGAAATCGCTGCCGCCCAGTGCTTCCGGTAGCGCGGCGGCCAGCACGCCGGTCTCGGCGAGCGACTTCCAGAGCTGCTCGTCGAAGCGGGCGGCGGTGTCGAGTTCACGCAGCCGATCGGCGGTGACGAGCTTGGCGCAGACCTCGCCGGTCAGCCGGGCGAGATCGGTCTGGGCTTCGGTGGGAGTGAAATCCATGGGAGATACCGGCTTTCGGGATCAGCGGGCGGATGCGGGCTGGCGCAGGGCGGTCATGGCGATGATGTCGCGCTGCACCTCGTTGGTGCCGCCGCCGAAGGTGAGGATGAGTGCGGCGCGGTGCATCCGCTCGAGCCGGCCGAGCAGGGCGGCGCCGGGGGAGTCCTGGCGCAGGTAGGCGTGGGGGCCGACGACTTCCATCAGCAGGCGGTACGCCTCGGTGGAGAGCTCGGTGCCGTAGACCTTGCACGCGGACGCGTCCCACGGCTTCGGCGCCGCTTCGCCGCCCAGGTCGGCGCGGCTGGCGATCTCCCAGTTCAGCAGCTTGAGGTATTCGACCTTGGCGTGCACCTTGGCCAGATTGAGCCGGGCCCATTCCTGGTCGATCACGCGCCTGCCGTCGGACAGGGTGGTTTCCTTGGCCCACTCGACGGTCTGCGCGACCGCTAGGCTCAGCGGACCCGCCGAGGTGAGAGCGACGCGCTCGTGATTGAGCTGGTTGGTGATCAGCGACCAGCCGCCGTTCTCCGGACCGACCACCGACGAGACGGGCACCCGTACGTCCTGGTAGTAGGTGGCGCTGGTGTCGGGGCCTGCCATCGTGTGCACCGGCGTCCAGGAGAACCCGTCGACGTCGGTCGGCACGATGAGCATCGTGATGCCCTTGTGCTTCTTGGCCGTCGGATCGGTGCGCACGGCGAGCCAGATGTAGTCGGCGTAGGCGATGAGGCTGGTCCACATCTTCTGGCCGTTGATCACGAAGTCGTCGCCGTCGCGCACCGCGGCGGTCCGCAGCGAGGCCAGGTCGGTGCCTGCGCCCGGTTCGGAGTAGCCGATGGCGAAGTGCAGCTCACCCGAGGCGATCTTGGGCAGGAAGAATTTCTTCTGCTCCTCGGTGCCGTACTGCATGATGGTCGGCGCGACCGAGTTGAGCGTGAGGAACGGGACGGGCGCGCCCGCGATGGCCGCCTCCTCGACGAAGATCAGCTGATCCATCGTGGTGCGGTCCTGGCCGCCGTACTCCTTGGGCCAGCTCAGCGTGAGCCAGCCGTCGCGGCCCATCTCGCGCACGACCTCGCGGTAGACGTTGCCGGAGCCGTATTCGCCGGTGGTCATGCTCAGCGCCGCGCGACGTTCCGGTGTCATCAGCTTCGCGAAATATTCGCGCAGCTCGGCGCGCAATTCTTCCTGCTGCGGCGTATACGCGACGCGCATGCTTCCTACCTCGGTGTCGAGCTGAAAGGGCGGGTGGCGGGGCGCAGGGGGTGAGCCCCGCCGAAACCGATCATTGCATACGAACTGGAACATGTTCCAGTATTGATGGTGATTCGGCGCCTGTTTCGCTCCGTGGACCGGGGTGTCTGAGTTAGTGTCGCCAAGACCGCGTGGAAGGAAGTTCTCATGAAGATCATCGTCGATTTCGACCGGTGCGAAGCGAACGGCGTCTGTGTCGGAATCGCCCCTGACATGTTCGAACTTGATGACGACGACATGTTGACCGTCGCCGAGGGCGATGTCGCGCCCGATCGTCTCGCCGATGCAGAGGAGGCGGTGGCGCAGTGTCCCAAGGCCGCGCTGAGGTTGGCGTGATCGCCTCTTGTCGGATGGTGGAACACGTTCTAGAGTCGGCCGAATGAGTGTGACGCAGATTTCATTGGAGGGCCGGGTCGCCGTCGTGACCGGTGCGGGCGCGGGGCTCGGCAGGGCCGAAGCTCTCGCGCTGGCGTCGGCCGGTGCGGCGGTGGTCGTCAATGACCTGACCGAGGACGCGGCGGCCGAGACCATCGCCGCCATCCGCGAGCTCGGTGGCAAGGCGGAATTCGTCGGCGGCTCCATCGCCGAGCGCTCGACGGCCGACGCGCTCGTCTCGACCGCGCAGGAGTCGCTGGGCGGGCTCGACATCGTCGTCAACAACGCGGGCATCACCCGTGACCGCATGCTGTTCAACATGTCCGACGAGGACTGGGACGCGGTGATCGCGGTGCACCTGCGCGGACACTTCCTGCTCACCCGCAACGCGGCCGCCTACTGGCGCGCGGCGTCCAAGGCGGCGGGCGCGCCGGTCTACGGCCGGTTGGTCAACACCTCCTCGGAGGCGGGCCTGCTCGGACCGGAAGGCCAGGCGAACTACGGTGCGGCCAAGGCGGGCATCACCGCCCTCACGCTGACCGCGTCTCGCGTCCTGTCCAGGTACGGCGTGCGCGCCAACGCGATCTGCCCCAGGGCCAGGACCGCGATGACCGAAGCGGTCTTCGCGGACGCGCCCGAAGGCGCGGTCGACCCGTTGGCGCCCGAGCACGTGGCCAAGCTCGTGGCCTACCTTTCCTCGCCCGCCGCCGACGCGGTGAACGGCCAGGTGTTCGTCGTCTACGGACCGATGGTGGCGCTGATGGCGGCGCCGACGGTCGAGCAGCGCTTCGATGCCGAGGGCGCCGAATGGTCCGAGGCCGACCTCGCCGCCGCCCTCGGTGGCTACTTCGCAGAGCGCCCCGCCGACCACACGTTTTCGGCGCGCGACCTCCGCGATCTGGGCTGAACCGTCCGGTTGGCGGTTTGCCCGATGTTGGCCCGCCACACACTCCGTCCGTTTTGTCACGCCTGTCGTGTTGATCACCGGTCCAGGTGTTGGTAGACATGAGCGTCGGAGTGTGTGACGGCTCACAGGAGGTTCGCGGATTTTAATAAGTACCCGTTTCAGTTTTAACGGCGATTTACGGCAAAAAGTCCTGTTCTGAGTCTACGAAAATGGCAGACATTAGCAGGAACATGTTCTAGTCTTTGGGCAGTCTTCAGATCGGGGTGGCGGTGAAGTACGGGTACGCGGACAAATCGGTCCGCCCGTCGATTGAGGAGGATTCGGTATGACAAACCTCCTTGCTGTCCCGTTGCGGGCGGTCGGCGGATTCTTCGAACTCGGCGCGGAAGTGGCGCGCGCCACCGTCCGCAAGCCGTTCCAATGGCGCGAATTCGTCGACCAGTCCTGGTTCGTCGCCCGCGTCTCCATCGTGCCGACTCTGCTTGTGGCCATTCCGTTTACGGTCCTGGTGGTTTTCACCCTCAACATCCTGCTGCGCGAAATCGGCGCCGCCGACCTCAGCGGAGCAGCCGCCGCGTTCGGTGCCGTCACGCAGGTCGGCCCGATCGTCACCGTGCTGATCGTGGCTGGCGCAGGCGCCACCGCGATCTGCGCCGACCTTGGCGCTCGTACGATTCGCGAAGAGATCGACGCGATGAAGGTGCTCGGTATCGACCCGGTCAGCCGGCTGGTCGTGCCGCGCGTGTTCGCCTCGATGTTCGTGGCGCTGATGCTCAACAGCCTGGTGTGCACCATCGGCATCGCCGGCGGCTTCGTCTTCTCGGTGTTCCTCCAGGGAGTGAACCCCGGCGCGTTCGTCAACGGCATTCCGCTGCTCACGAGTCTGCCCGAACTGATCATCTCCGAAATCAAGGCGGGTTTGTTCGGCCTGATCGCCGGAATGGTCGCCTGTTATCTCGGGCTCCAGGTCAAAGGCGGACCCAAGAGTGTCGGTGACGCCGTGAACCAAACAGTGGTATTCGCATTCATGGCGCTGTTCGTGGTGAATGTGGTCGTCACCGCGATCGGCCTGAAATTCACGGTGCGGTGACACGATGGCATTCATAGTTCGCAGCAAGTTTCCGCGCACGGTCCGCCGTTTCGACCGGATGTCGAAATCGGTGGATTCCCTGGGCGATCAGGCGATCTTCTACGTCAAGGCGCTCGGCTCGGTCCCACGCGCGCTGGTGCACTACCGCACCGAGACCATCCGGCTCATCGCCGAGATCAGCATGGGCAGTGGCGCCTTGGCCGTGATCGGCGGCACCGTGGTGATCGTCGGCTTCCTGACGCTCATGGCGGGCGGCACCATCGCGGTGCAGGGCTACAGCTCGCTCGGCAATATCGGTGTCGAGGCCCTGACCGGCTTCTTCGCCGCCCTCATCAATGTGCGAATCGCGGCGCCGGTGATCTCCGGCATCGGCCTGGCCGCCACGATCGGCGCCGGTGCGACAGCGCAGCTGGGCGCGATGCGTGTGGCCGAGGAGATCGACGCGCTGGAATCGATGGCGATCCGGCCGATTCCGTTCCTGGTCGGCACCAGGGTGCTGGCGGGCATGATCGCGATCGTGCCGCTCTACGCACTCGCGGTGATCGCCTCGTTCATCGCCAGCCGCTTCGCGACCGTCGTGATCTACGGGCAGTCGGCCGGTGTGTACGACCACTACTTCTCGACATTCCTCATCCCGAGCGACATCCTGTGGTCGTTCGCGCAGGCGATCGTGATGGCACTGGCCGTGATGCTCATCCACACCTACTACGGCTTCCACGCCGCGGGTGGTCCGGTCGGCGTCGGCATCGCGGTGGGTAACGCGGTGCGGTCGTCGCTGATCGCGGTTGTCACTGTGACGCTGCTGATCTCGCTGGCCATCTACGGCACCTCCGGCAACTTCCACCTCTCGGGATAGCGTGATGGACACTTCACGGTTCGTTGCCGCATTGCAGGGCGGGCTCGGGCGCAAGCTCGCCGCGCTCACGATGATCGGCTTGCTCGTCGGGCTCGCGGTTTTCGCGTTCGCCCTGTTCCAAGGCGCGTTCACCACCACCGCGAAGGTAGTGGTCGACGCTCCCCGCTCGGGTCTCGTGCTCGACCCCGACGCCAAGGTGAAGGTGCGCGGCGTCGAGATCGGCCGGGTCGCCGAGATCAACCTGCGCGACGACGGTGCGCAGATCCTGCTCGAGGTGGACCCCGAACAGCTGAAGCTGGTGCCGTCGAACGCGGGTGTCGACATTCGCTCGACCACGGTGTTCGGCGCCAAGTACGTGAACTTCGTGGTTCCCGAACAGCCTTCGTCCAGCCCGCTGAAGCCGGGCAGCACGGTCGCGGCGAGCTCGGTGACGGTGGAGTTCAACACGCTGTTCCAGCACCTGTCCGATGTACTGGCCCAGGTGGAGCCGGAGAAGCTCAACGCCACGCTGACCGCGCTCGGTACCGCACTGCAGGGTCGTGGCGACAAGCTCGGCGATCTGCTCGTCCGATCGGATCGCTACCTGCGCGAGATCAACCCGTATCTGCCCACGCTGCAACAGGATCTGGACAAGACGGCCCAGGTGACCAATATCTACGCCGATGCCTCCGGCGCGCTGCTGCGCACGGTGGACAACGCCACGGTGACCGCGAAGACGATCGCGGAGCTGCAAGCCGAGCTCGACAATGTGCTGGTGAACGTGATCGGACTGTCGGATACCACCGGTTCGGTGCTGCGGGAGAACGAAACCGATCTCGTCACCGCGCTCGATCTGCTGCGGCCGACGACCAGCCTGCTGTTCGAATACGCACCCGCGCTCGGCTGCATCATCGACGGCCTCGGCCCGCTGATGCCGATCGCCGAGGACATGTTCGGCGGCCTGCTGCCCGGCGTCGGCATGAACGCCTCGTTCATGCTCGGGGACAAGCCTTATACCTACCCAGAGGACCTGCCCAAGGTGAACGCCACCGGCGGACCGCATTGTGAGGGCGTGGTCAACCGGGTGCCGGAGAGCCACTCGAACTATGTGGTGACCGATAGCAACCAGGGCGCGCCGTACACGCCGCGCACCGGTGCACCCGAATTGAACAGCGCACCAAAGGTTTTCCAGCTGTTGCTGGAAGGACTGCCGGGAGTGACACGGTGAAGAACACGGCGACGACGGTCAAGCTCGCGATATTCACCGTAGTGATGACGCTGGTGTTCGCCGGCCTGGCGATCGTGCTCAGTCAGGCACGGTTCTCCAGCGAGAACAGCTACAAGGCGGTGTTCACCAACTCCTCGGGCATGCTGCCCGGGTCGAAGGTGCGGATCGCCGGTGTGCCGGTCGGCTCGGTGTCCTCGGTGAAGGTCGGCGACGACGATCTCGCGCACGTCGAGTTCGACGTGGACACCAAGTATTCCGTGCTCTCGAGCACGCGCCTGGTGATCAAGTACGAGAACCTCGTCGGTGACCGGTATCTGGAGCTGCAGGAGGGGCCGGGCTCGGCGCGTCGGCTGCCGGACGGTTCCACCATCGGCAAGGAGCAGACCACGCCCGCGCTGGATCTCGACCTGCTGCTCGGCGGGTTCAAGCCGCTGCTGCGCGGCCTGGATCCGGGTCAGGTCAACGACCTGACCGCGGCGCTGCTGCAGATCTTCCAGGGTCAGGGCGGCACGCTGGTCTCACTGCTCAACAGCGGTGGCAGCTTCGCCAAGACCCTCAGCGATCGCGATGCCCTGATCGGTAGCGTGATCGACAACCTGAACACCGTGCTGGCCACCATCGACGATCGGGACGAACAGTTCACCACCACGATCGAGGAATTGCAGCGCCTGGTCAGCGGATTGGCCGCCGAACGCGACCCGATCGGCGCCGCGCTACCGCGGATCGCCGGTGCGACAAAGGAACTCAACGACCTGTTGACCACCGCGCGCCCCGATCTGCGCAACACCATCGCGCAGACCGGCAGGCTGGCCACCAACCTCGACAACGGCTCCGACCATATCGAGTGGGTGCTCGGGAAACTGCCCGATACCTACAAACAGCTCACCCGCATCGGCGCCTATGGGTCGTTCCTGCAGCTGTACGTGTGTGGCACCAACTTCCTGATCGACGGCCCGAACGGCCAGACGATGGAAGTCTTGGCGCCAGGTCTGCAGGCGACCGGAAGGTGTACGCCCAATGAATGAGAAGAATTCGTCGGCCGTCATCGTCGGCATCGTCGGCATCGTGCTGGTGGTGACGATCTCGCTCGCCACGCTGCAATACACCAAGCTGCCGTTCATCCGCTCCGGCGCGACCTTCACCGCGTACTTCGTCGACGCGGGCGGGCTGGTGCCGGGTGATCCGGTGCACGTCGCCGGTGTGCGTTCCGGCGAGGTCGACCAGGTATCGCTCGACGGTCCCAAGGTGCTGGTGAAGTTCACCCTCGACGAGTCGATCGTGCTGGGCCAGAAGACCTCTGCCGCGATCAAGACCAATACGGTCCTCGGTCGCAAGTCCCTGGACGTGCTGCCGACCGGACCGGGCGCGCTGCGCACGGCCGACACCATCCCGCTCGATCGGACCACCTCGCCGTATTCGCTCAACGAGGCCCTCAGCGACCTCGGCGCGACCGTGCGAGACCTCGACATGGACCAGGTCGACAAGACGCTGGACGTCCTCTCGGCCGCCTTCGCCGACACCCCCGGCCCGCTGCGCAACGCCCTCGACGGCGTCACCGCGCTCTCGCGCAGCATCAATACGCGCGACCAGGCGCTGACCGATCTGCTCGGCCGGGCCCAGAACGTCACCAAGATCCTGGCCGACCGCAGCTCCCAGCTCAACGCGCTGCTGCTGGACGGGAACAATCTGCTCGGCGAACTCGACAGCCGGCGCGCCGCGATCAACCAGCTCATCGTCTACGTCGATTCCGTCGCCAAGCAGCTCTCCGGGCTGGTCGCCGACAACGAGGCGCAGATGAAGCCGACGCTGGACCGCCTCAATTCGGTGCTCGCCATGTTGCAGCGCAACAAGGACAACCTGTCGAGCGCGCTCGAGAATCTCGGCCCCTACGCCTCGGCTCTCGGTGAGCAGGTCGGCAGCGGCCCGTGGTTCAACGCCTATGTGGTGAACGCCACGAGCACCGAACTGCGCCCGCTGGTCGACGCGCTGGTCTGGCCCGAACATCTGCCACAGGACGTGATCGACATCTTTACGAATCCGAGGCCGCCGGGCATCGTGCCTTCCCAGGAGGATCCGCCGCGATGAGCATCGCATCGACAGTGCGCGGCGTGCCGCGCTGGACGCTCGCGGTCGCCGCGGTGGTGATCGTCGCGCTGGTCGCGGTCGGGGTCTACATCACTCTCGGCGTCGGCAAGACCAAGATCACCGCCGCTTTCACCTCGACCACCGGTCTGTACGCGGGCGACGAGGTACGGATGCTCGGTGTGGAGATCGGCAAGATCGACGCGATCGAGCCCGGCGAGGGCCGGGTACAGGTGCGGATGTCGATCGACAGTGGCATCGACCTGCCCGCCGACGCGCGTGCCGTGCTCATCGCACCCTCGCTGGTGTCGGCGCGGTTCATCCAGCTCGCGCCGGCCTACACCGGTGGCCCGAAGCTGGTCGACGGTGCGCAGATCCCGATCGAGCGCACCGCGGTCCCGGTGGAGTGGGACGACATCAAGGCCGAACTGTCCAATCTGGCTACGGCTCTCGGGCCGGTCGGCGATGACAAGCAGGGCTCCTTCGGGCGTTTTGTCGATACCGCCGCGAACAACCTGGACGGCAACGGCCAGAAGTTCCGTGACACCCTGCGTGAGCTGTCGGCGACGCTGAACACGTTGTCCGACGGGCGAACCGACCTGTTCGGCACCATTCGCAACCTGCAGAAGTTCGTCGAGGTGCTCTCGGCGAGCAACGAGCAGATCGTGCAGTTCGGTGGCAGGTTGGCCTCGGTGGCGTCGGTGCTCGCAGGCGCGTCCGAGGAACTCGTCGCGGGACTCGACAGCCTGGATGTGGCGCTCGCGGACGTGAAGCGGTTCCTCGAGGGCAGCGGCGCCGAGCTCACCGAGGGTGTCGAGCGACTTGCCGATGTCACCCAGACGCTCGTCGACAAGCGGCCGGAGATCGAACGGGTGCTCCATTCCGCGCCGACCGCGCTGGTGAACTTCTACCAGATCTACAAGCCGGCTCAGGGCTCGCTCACCGGCGCTGTGGCGCTGAACAATACGGCCAATCCGCTGAGCTTCCTCTGTGGTTCCGTCCGTGCGCTCGAACACAACGACTCGGATCGATCGGCGGATCTGTGCGCGGAATTCCTTGCCCCGGTGATCAGCTCGTTGGCGATGAACTACGCGCCGATCATGCTCAATCCAGGCAGCGGCGTGACGGCCTTCCCCGAACAGTTGACGTACAGCCCGCCGAGTCTGGCCGGAGAGGTAGCACCCGAACGGTCGTCTTCGGCGCCGATCACTGTGCCGAACGATCTTGCCGGACTTGCGGTTCCAGGAGGACAGCGATGAGGCCCCAACGCATGCTCGCCGGGCTGGCGGTGGGCGTCGCCGTGACGCTCGGCGCTACCGGCTGTCAATGGGACGGGCTGAACTCGCTACCCATGCCCGGCTCCGAGGGCAGGGGCCCCGGTTCGTACACCGTGCGGATCCAGATGCCCAATGTCACTACGCTGACGCGGAATTCGCCGGTTCGGGTGGACGACGTCGAGGTCGGCACTGTCACCGGAATCGATGTCGAGGGTTGGCACGCGCTGGTCACGGTGTCGCTGAATCCCGAGGTGAAACTCCCCGCCAACGCGATCGCCAAGATCGGCCAGACCAGCTTGCTCGGCAGCAATCACGTGGAGCTGTCCGCGCCAACCGCGACGCCGTCCCAGGGTCAGCTTCGCAACAACGACGTGATCCCGCTCGAGCGGGCGGGGGCCTACCCCACCACCGAGCAGGTGCTGTCCTCGCTGTCGGTAGTGCTCAACGGCGGTGGCATCGCCCAGCTCGAGACCATCACCAGCGAGCTGAACGCGGCGCTCAACGGCCGCGAGGCCGAGATCGCCGATCTGCTGCCGCAGCTCGACCAGCTCGTCACCGGCCTGGACAAGCAGACCGGCAACATCATCGCCGCGATGGAGGGTCTCGACCGGCTCGCGGGCAACCTCGCTGACCAGAAGGACGTGCTGGCCCGCGCGATCGACGAGATCCACCCGGCACTGACCGTGCTCGCCGACCGCACCGCCAACATCACCAGGGCGATCACCTCGCTGGGTGAGCTCAGCGAGGTCACCGAACGGATCATCCAGACCAGCGGTGACGATCTCAAGGCCAACCTGGCCAGCCTCGGCCCGGTACTGGAGACCCTGGCGAACACCGGCACCAACCTCATCGACGCGATGGGCATCCTGCCCACCTTCCCGTTCCCGATCAAGAACATCGGCAACGCGATCAAGGGCGACTACCTCAACCTCTTCATCACCTTCGACCTGACCGGTAAGCGCTTGGACAGCAACTGGCTCACCGGTACTCCGCTCGGCGGACGCTTCGGTGGTGTCGAGGGCGTGGTCGGTAGTTTCGCGCCGTCGACGGCGACCGACGCGGCCGACCCGACCAAGCTCCCGCAGGCGCCGACGCCCAGTGCGGGACCGGCGCCCACACTTCCCGGACTGCCACCCATTCCCGGCCTGCCCTCCATCCCCGGAATCACCGTGCCGCTGCCCGGCCAGGAAGGGGCGGGACGATGAAGCTCACCAAGTTCGTCCATGTTCAGCTCGCGATCTTCGCGGTCCTCACCGTGATCGGCCTGGTCGTGATGGGCGGGACGTATGTGCAGCTGCCCGCGATGTTCGGCATCGGCCGCTACAACGTGGTCGTGCAGCTCGCCGCCACCGGTGGGTTGTATCCGACCGCCAATGTGTCCTACCGCGGCACCAACATCGGCAAGGTCGAAGCTGTGCGGCTCACCCCCGCTGGGGTCGAGGCGGATCTGTCGATCAACAGCGACTACAAGGTGCCGTCGGACTCGACCGCCTGGGTGCGCAGCGTTTCGGCGATCGGTGAGCAGTACGTCGACCTGGTGCCCGAGGTCGGTTCCAACTCCGGCGACCTGCGCGACGGCTCGGTGATTCCGGTGCAGCGCACCAGGCTGCCCCAGGATGTCGGCGCGCTGCTCGACCAGTCCGACAAGCTGCTGTCCACCGTCGCCGATACCCGGCTGCGTCAGGTGATCGACGAGGCGTTCAAAGCGTTCAACGGTGCCGGGCCGGATCTTCAGCGGTTCATCGACTCGGCGGCGCTGCTGGTGCAGCAGGCCGAGACCGATGTGGAGCCGACCAAGAAGCTGCTCGATCAGATCGGCCCGCTGCTGGACACCCAGATCCAGTCCGAAGCCGATATTCGTTCCTGGACAACAGATCTCGCGACCCTGACCGATCAGCTGCGCGAACACGATCCCACGCTGCGAAACCTGTTGTACAACAGCCCGTCGGCGATGCAGAAGGTCAACGAGCAGTTCCAGAGTCTGCGCCCGACCCTGCCTCTGCTGATGAGCAACCTGGTCAGCCTCGGTCAGGTCGGGGTGACTTATCACGCTGGTGTCGAACAGCTTCTGGTCGTCTTCCCGCCGTTGATCGCGGCATTGCGGACCGTCATTCGCGGGCCTGCCCTGTACG
This sequence comes from Nocardia salmonicida NBRC 13393, assembly GCF_001613085.1. Classification (GTDB taxonomy): domain Bacteria; phylum Actinomycetota; class Actinomycetes; order Mycobacteriales; family Mycobacteriaceae; genus Nocardia; species Nocardia salmonicida. The sequence goes on along the minus strand of NZ_BDBR01000005.1, from coordinate 323,086 downwards.
GCGTGATGGTCGACTTCATGACTGTCATCAACGACCCGCCCGCCTGCACGACAGGCTTCCTGCCCGCCGATCAGTGGCGTCAGCCGAGCGATTTCTCCCAGGTGGACACCCCCGAAGGGCTTTACTGCAAGGTGGCTCAGGATTCTCCGATCGAAGTGCGCGGCATCCGCAACTCGCCGTGCATGGAGTATCCCGGGGTCAGGGCGCCCACTCCCGAACTGTGCCGGACAGGGTACGTGCCGCAGGGCACGAACCCGCCGTTCGGTGCGCCGCAGCCGGTAGCGCCGGCTTCGGCACCCACCGGCGCGTCCACCGGCGGGGTCACCCCCGCCGCCGCGCGTCCCTATGATCCGTCCACGGGCAGCTATCTCGGCCCGGACGGACGCATGTACCGCCAAGGTGATATCGCCTCCGACGGTTCGGGCACTGTCCCGGCCAGCTGGCAGGCGATGTTGGAGGAGCAGCAGAGATGAGTGAGAGCAACAACGGCCGCCCGCGTCGGCGGGCAGCCAGGTCGGCGGGTCCGCCGGTGGAGGATGTGCAGGTCGTCGACGTGACAGTCGACGCGGGGGCGGTTGAATCGGCCGAGGTGGCCGATGCGGAGGTGGCCGCGGCCGAGGAAGCCACAGTAGTCGCGGCTCCCGTCGAGTTGACGAAGGCCGCGGTGGTGGACGAGGAGGCCGACGATGATTCGGCCGAGCTCGACGAAGAAGATGCGAAGCTGACGCGGCTCGGGCAGATCATCGGGCTCGCCGCCGCGGCGGTGCTGGTGTTGGCGCTGGTCGTCGGCGCCGGGTTCGCCGCGTTCGCCGCCCGGTCGGGGAGCCAGGATGAGGATCTGCGCGCGCAGTACACCCAGACCGCGCGTCAGGCGGTCATCAACCTGACCACCATTCGCGCCGACTCCGCCAAGGAGGACATCGACCGGATCCTGTCGGTGGCCTCGGGGGAGTTCAAGAACGAGTTCGACGGTCGCGTCGATCCGTTCATGGATGTGGTGAAGCAGGCCAAGGTGGTCTCCACCGGCGAGGTCGTCGAGTCGGGCATCGAGTCCGTCGACGAGAATTCGGCGAAGGTGCTGGTCGCCGCCAAGCAGATGGTGAGTAATACCGGGTCGGCCGAGCCGCAGGCGCGGCAGTACCGATTCCGGATCACGGTGTCGAAGGGCGATTCCGGGATGACCGTGTCGAAAGTGGAGTTCGTGGGATGAGCAACCGAATCAAGATCGTCTTCGGAGCCCTCGCGGCGGCTGGTTTGATCGCGGCCATCGTCCTCGGTGTCAGTGGGTATCAGTTGTGGCAGCAGGACAAGACCGAGCAGGCGCGCACCGATGCGATGAGCACCGCGAGCCGGACGGTGAGCGCGATGTTCACCTATGAGCCCGCCACCGTCGACACCGAACTGCCGAGGGCCGCCGATAATCTCACCGAGTCGTTCCGGGCCGAATACCTGAAACTGATCGAGCAGGCCATCGCGCCGGGCGCCAAGGAGAAGCAGCTCACCGTCAAGGCCACCACCCAGGCCGAGGCCGTGGTCTCGGCCGATGCTGAGAAGGCGGTCATCCTGCTGTACCTGAATCAGCTGACCACCAGCAAGGATGCCCCCGATGGCACCACCTCGGGCAGTCGCGTACGGGTCTCGCTGGACAAGGCCGACAACCGCTGGCTGGTCTCCCAGGTCACGCCGGTCTGACCTACTCGCCGCGCGGTAGGCGCACCACGAAGGTGGCGCCGCCGCCGGGAGTCGATTCGACGCGCACTGTGCCGCCGTGCGCCGCGACGAGTGCTGCCACGATGGAAAGACCCAGCCCGCTGCCGCTGGTGTGTACGCGGCGGGTGCGGGAGGTGTCGGCTCGGTAGAAGCGTTCGAAGACGTGGTCGGCTTCCTCGGCGGAGAGCCCGGGGCCGGTGTCGACGACCTCGAGCTGGACCTCGTCGGTGGCGGGGGTCAGGCGGACGGTGATCGAGGTGCCGTCGGGGGTGTGAGTGCGGGCGTTGCCGAGGAGATTGGTGAGGACCTGGCGGAGGCGGTGTTCGTCGCCGAGGATCTCCAGGGTGCCAGTGCCTTCGGCGATCTCGAGAGTGATCGGGCGGTGTTGTCCTTCGGCGGCTTCGACCGCGCGGGCGCTGTGGACGGCGTCGCCCGCCATCGCCAGTAGATCCACCGGGCCGAGTTCGACGGGGCGTTGGGCGTCGAGGCGGGCCAGCATGAGCAGGTCTTCGACCAGCAGCCCCATGCGTTGGGCCTCGTGCTCGATGCGGTTCATGAACATCGCCGGATCGGTGGTCGCCCCCTGGCGGTACAGCTCGGCGAAGCCGCGGATCGTGGTGAGGGGCGTGCGTAGTTCATGGCTGGCGTCGGCGACGAAACGGCGCATCTTCGCCTCGGATTCGCGCGCGGCGGTTTCGGAGGCCTCGGTGGCCGCGAAAGCCTGCTGGATCTGGGTCAGCATGCTGTTCAGCGAACGGGACAGTCGGTCCACCTCGGTGACATTGCCGTGCACCGGGATTCGATGATGCAGCTCGCCGCCCGCGATCGCCGCCGCCGTCGCTTCGACCCGGTGCAGCGGGCGCAGGCTGCCGCGCACCACGAAATAGGCCGCGATGGCCAAGGCGATCAGCACGATGGCGCCGACGATCAATTGCAGCACAACGAGGTTGCGTAGCGTCTCGAGGTTCTCGGCCAGCGGCCACGCGACCGTCGCCGTCGCACGATGGCCGTTGACCGTGAGCACTCGCCACTGGTCGCCCGAGTCGTCCAACGAGCCGACCGTGACCGGCTGTAGCGCGGGAGGGTCGGGGAGGTCGGGCTCGGCATTCGTGCCGAAGACATTGTCGAGGCGTACGTTTCGGGTGCCATCGGTGCTCTCGGCCGTCACGAAGTAACGCCCGGGCGGCTGCCCGGACTCCGAGGAGGGCGGGGGCAGGTTGGGCGCGGGCAGCCCCACCCGCCGCTCCCATTCCATCGCCGCGTCCTGCAACTGCTGGTCGGTGCGGTTCTGCAGCGAGGTCTCCATCGCCTTGGTGACCACGAAACTCGAAGCGACCAAACCGAATCCGGCCAGCGCGACCAGCATCAGCACCAGCGTCACCCGCAGGGGGAGTCTGCTCACCGCTTCGGCTCACGCATCACATAGCCGACCCCACGCAGCGTGTGGATCAATCGCTGCTCGCCGGTGTCGACCTTCTTGCGCAGATACGACACATAGGTCTCCACCACGCCGACTTCACCACCGAAGTCGTAGCGCCACACGTGATCCAGGATCCGCGGTTTGCTCAGCACGCTTCCCGCGTTCACCATGAAATAGCGCAACAGCGTGAATTCGGTGGGGGACAACGCAACCGGCTCGCCGTCCTTCCACACCTCGTGCGTGTCGTCGTCGAGTTCGATATCGGCGAAGCGCAACCGGGTGCTCGCCCGCTCGGGCTCGGCGTGGCCGGCGCGACGCAGGATCACCCGCAGCCGCGCCACCACTTCCTCCAGGCTGAACGGCTTGGTGACGTAGTCGTCGGCGCCGAGGGTGAGCCCGGTGATCTTGTCGTCGACCTCGTCGCGCGCGGTCAGGAACAGCACCGGTGCGTCGATCCCGTCGGCGCGCAGCCGGCGCAGCAGACCGAAGCCGTCCATGCCGGGCATCATCACGTCGACGATCAGCGCCTGCGGCCGGAACGTGCGCGCACGATCCAGCGCCTCGGCGCCGTCGGCCGCCGTCGCCACCTCGAACCCCTGGTAGCGCAGGCTCACCGCCAGCAGCTCGACGATCATCGGTTCGTCGTCGACGACGAGCACCCGCGCCTCGGGCACATCAGGCACACCACTCATGCCCCTAATGCTCCACCACCCCGCTGGGAAGTGGCTGGACCGACGCTGTGAGGTCGCTGTGTGCCCACTGGCCGACGCGGGGCGTACCTCAGCGTTGGTCGGCCGGGTAGGTCTGCTCGTCGCTCATCAGGGCCGAACCGGCGATATTGCTGTGCGACAGCGCGTCGAGGAACGCGCGCGCCCAGCGTTCGACGTCGTGGGTCAGCACCTGACGGCGCAGCGACCGCATCCGGCGGCGCTTGGTATCGCGATCGTCGTCGAGTGCGCCGATGATCGCGTCCTTCACGCTGTCCAGGTCGTGCGGGTTGCACAGGTAGGACTGGCGCAGCTCCGCCGCGGCGCCGGTGAACTCGCTCAGCACCAGGGCGCCGTTGAGGTCGCTGTGGCAGGCCACGTACTCCTTCGCGACCAGGTTCATGCCGTCACGCAGGGGCGTCACCAGCATGGCGTCGGCGGCGATGAAGAAGGCGATCAGTTCGTCGCGGGGGATCGGGCGGTGCAGATAGTGCACGACCGGGTAGCCGACGCGGGCGAATTCACCGTTGATCCGGCCCACCTGGCGCTCGATGTCGCCGCGCATCTTGATGTAGCTCTGCACGCGTTCGCGGCTGGGGGTGGCCAGCTGCACCATCACCGTCTCGGTCGGGTCGACGCGGCCCTCTTCGAGGAGCTCCTGCAGCGCGTTGAGCCGGATGTCGATGCCCTTGGTGTAGTCGAGGCGGTCGACGCCGAGCATGATGTTCTTGGGATTGCCCAGCTCGGCCCGGATCTGCGCGGCCCGCTCCCGCACCGACCGACGGCGGGAGGACTCGTCGAGTTCGGCGGAATCGATCGAGATGGGGAACGCGCCCACCCGGACCGTGCGGAAACCGACCTGCACGACACCCAGTTTCGAGCGAACGCCGATGGTGCCACGGGAAGTGGGCTGACCGGCCAGTCTGCGGGCCAGGTAGAGGAAGTTCTGTGCCCCGCCCGGCAGGTGGAAACCGATCAGGTCGGCGCCCAGCAGGCCCTCGACGATCTCGGTGCGCCACGGCATCTGCATGAACAGCTCGACCGGCGGGAACGGGATGTGCAGGAAGAAGCCGATGGTCAGATCGGGGCGAAGCATGCGCAGCATCTTGGGCACCAACTGCAGCTGGTAGTCCTGCACCCAGACTGTCGCGCCCTCGGCGGCCACCTTCGCGGTCTCCTCGGCGAAACGCCGGTTGACCTCGACATAGGCCGCCCACCAAGCCCTGTCGTACACCGGGCGCACGATCACATCGTGATAGAGCGGCCACAGCGTGCCGTTGGAGAACCCCTCGTAGTAGTCCTCCACCTCCTGCGCCGTGAGCGGCACCGGATACAGCTCGAGCCCGTCTTCGATGATCGGTTCGACCTCGACATCGGGCACGCCTGCCCAGCCGACCCAGGCGCCTTTGTTGCTGCGCAGCACCGGTTCCAGCGCGGTTACCAGCCCACCGGGGCTGCGCTTCCATCTGGTGGTGCCGTCGGGCAGGCGCTCGAGGTCGACCGGAAGCCGGTTGGCGACGACAACGAATCCCGAACCCGCGCCGGTCGGCGCGAGGGGTTCACTGTTTTCGGACGGACGGTCATTGGACGGTTGATCGATCATTTGGTCCACTCACGCATCCTTATGCGTCGCAGGGGTGCGCTGTGTCAGGCGGGGGCGATGCCGAGCATGGACAGCAGCATGCGGCACTCGTCGGCGTCTTCGGCGTGTGCCGCGACGACCTTCTGTGCCTGGCGGGCAGTTTCGTCGGCAAGCGGCTCGAGTTCGTCGTCGGCGATGTCGTTGGCGGTGCTCTTCGCGGCCATAATGGGTTCGTCCTCCCGGTTTCCCTGCGCTCTACCTGCGAGTGATCAATACTATCGGGCGCCGGCGCACGGCCGATGAAGTAGCGACGCGTAACACCCCGCCCCGGTGCCGTGTCGTGGCGGTCCCGTTACCGTGGGGTAGCACACGATCAACCCCGCAGAGAGGTTTGTTTCATGCCACTGGCCACGGTGAACGGCATCGCACTGAATTATCAGGTCAAGGGCGACCGTACCAAGGGCACGGACGTCAAGGGCGGTGGTCCGCTGGTGGTGTTGATCATGGGGACCGGGTCGCCTGGGCGCGTGTGGGAGCTACATCAGGTTCCCGCGCTGGTCGCGGCGGGTTATCGGGTCTGTGTGTTCGACAACCGGGGGATCGCGCCGACTTTCGAGGCCGCGGGCGGAATGCGGATCGAGGAGTTGGTGGCCGACACCGCCGCGCTGATCGAGTTCCTCGACGAGGGTCCCGCGCTGATCGCGGGGACCTCGATGGGCGCGCGGGTGGCGCAGGAGCTGGCGCTGGCCCGGCCCGATCTGGTTCGCAAGGCTGTGTTCATGGCCGGTCACGGCAGGCTTGATCAGTTCCAGAAGACGCTGTCGGCCGGTGAGCAGGAGCTCGACGCGTCGGCCGTGAAGCTGCCCGCGAAGTTCGAGGCGGCCTTGAGCGCGGTGATGAATCTGTCACCGGCGACGATGGCCGACACCAACGCGGCGCGCGACTGGCTCGACCTGTTCGAGTTCTCCGTGGGGGCCCCTTCGCCCGGTGTCCGGGCGCAGCGGGCCATGGACCACGAATTCGACCGAGTCGCCGCCTACCGTTCGATTACGGTGCCCTGCTTGGCAATTGGGTTCGCCGATGATCGGATGATTCCGCCGTACCTGTCGCGTGAGGTGGCCGAGGCTATTCCCGGCGCCCGCTACCAGGAGATCCCGGATACGGGTCATTACGGGTACCTGGAGCGTCCCGAGGCGGTCAACAAGATCTTGCTCGATTTCTTCGCCGCATGAGACTCTGACCGGAACAGCATCGGGTAACTCCCTACCAGTAACGTATGCCTTGCTAGGGTCGACACAACGCTCGTGGCTTAGCGGCCGCGCAGTGATCCTGTACACAGCGCCAGTATCCAGTGAGGTGAAATGAGCACCAACCCCTTCGACGACGAGGACGGCCGCTTCTTCGTTCTGGTCAACGATGAAGAGCAGCACTCCCTGTGGCCCGCGTTTGCGGAGGTCCCGGCGGGCTGGCGTGTCGTGTTCGGCGAAGAAAGCCGGGCAGCGTGCGTCGAGTACGTCGAGAAGAACTGGACCGACATGCGGCCCAAGAGCCTGCGTGATGCGATGGCCGCCGACGACGCAGCTCGCGCCCAGTCCTGATCTCCTCCGCCACCGCGTGACACCCATCCGGTGTCACGCGGTCGGCGTGCGCGGCTATGATGGTCGCCGCAGTACCCGCCTCCTTAGCTCAGTGGTAGAGCACCGCTCTTGTAAAGCGAAGGTCGTCAGTTCAATCCTGACAGGGGGCTCACTTTTGATGAAGGCTCCGACCCAGGTCGGGGCCTTTTTTCATGCCCGGGGTGAGAAAGTTGCAGCAATCTCGGTGTGAGTTGTCGTATTCGGGTTCGGTCGTTCGTGGTGTGAGTAGAGGCAGCCGATCGGCGGCCACCGACGAAGGGAGATCGTCATGACTCAGTACCTGCTTTCCGTTGTTGTCGACCCGAGTGCCTACGACATTCCACAGGAGGAGGCGCAGCCGCAGTACGACGCGACGGGGAGGTTCAACGACGAGCTCCAGGCCGAAGGAGTGTGGGTGTTCGCGGGTGGCCTCGGGCGGGTCGACGAGGCGACCACGGTGGACAACACCGGAGCTGACGTGATTGTCACCGACGGGCCGTATGCCGAGACCAAGGAATGCCTCGGCGGGTTCTGGGTCGTGGAGGTACCCGACCTCGATGCCGCGCTGAAGATCGCCGCAAGGGCGTCGAAGGTCTGCGAGCAGAAGATCGAGATCAGGACGTTCGACGGCGCATGAGCGACGACACTCGCGCGCGGATCGATCGGATCTATCGCGAGGAGTACGGCCGGGTGGTCGCCTCGCTCGCTCGCCGTTTCGGCGATCTCGACATCGCCGAGGACGCCGCGGGCGAGGCGCTGCTCACAGCCATCGAACGGTGGCCGGTCGACGGCATACCGCCCAACCCGGGCGGCTGGCTCACGAAGACCGCGGGCAACCGCGCGATCGACCGGATCCGCCGTGAATCATTGCGCGACGCGAAACACCAGGCAGCCATGATCATCGACGATCACACACCGCACGAACCGACCGGACCGGTCAACGACGATCGCCTCCGGCTCGTCTTCACTTGTTGCCATCCGGCATTGGCGCCGGAGGCGCGAGTCGCGCTGACATTACGCCTGCTCGGCGGGCTGACGGTCGGCGAGATCGCTCGTGCGTTCCTTGTTGCCGAAACGACTATGGCGCAACGTATCACCCGCGCCAAAGCCAAGATCAAAGCCGCGCACATCCCGTTCCGAGTGCCCGATCGCGATGACGTCACCGATCGGCTCGGCGGGGTGCTGGCTGTCATCTATTTGGTCTTCAACGAGGGATATCTGGCCGGCGCGCAATCGATTCGGACCGACTTGATGGCCGAGGCCATTCGGCTCGGTCGCATCATGCGAGATCTACTGCCCGACGACGGCGAGGTTGCCGGGTTGCTCGCGCTGATGTTGCTCATCGATGCGCGCAGTGCGGCGCGCATCGCGGGCGGCGAACTGGTGACGCTCGACGAGCAGGACCGCGGTGGCTGGGACCACGTCCTCATCGCCGAGGGGCACGCTCTCGTGCGCGAATGCCTGCGTCGCGTCGCCGCCGGCGGGGCTCGGCCCGGCCGCTATCAGCTCATGGCGGCGATCAACGCGGTCCACACCGACGCGGCCGACTCCCGCGATACCGACTGGAACCAGATCGTCGCCCTCTACGACCAACTCTATGCCGTGACCCCGACTGCGATAGTCGCCCTCAACCGAGCCGTCGCCATCGCTGAACTCGACGGGCCGAATGTAGCTCTGGCACAAATTGATTCACTGCCGCTCGACGGGTACCACGCTTGGCACGCCGCGCGCGCCGATCTGCTTCGCAGGTTGGGGCGCGGCGCCGAGGCGAAGTCCGCCTACGACGCCGCGATCGCCGCCACGCAGAACCCGGCGGAGCGCGCGTACCTGACCAGGAGGCGCGAGCATCTCGTGTAGAAGGGGGACGCTTGGTCAGCGCGGTCCGTTCGTGTTGAGATAGAGGACAGGGCCGTCGCCGAACCTGCCCTGCTCGTTCATCGCCAGCAGTGCCGCCATGGCCTTGGCGGTGTAGACGGGTTCGAGGTTCAGGTGCTCGCGGTCGGCTGACAAGGTCTGGGCGCGTTCGCCTTCCGCTGTGGGGTGGCCGTAGCCGCTGCCGAGCCAGTCGGTGACGATGTCGATGTCCTCGACTCGCGGTTCGAGATCGGACAGGTCCGCGCCTCGCTTGCGCAGCAGTTGCGTGGTACGGCGGGCGAGCCGGGTGATCGTCGCTGGATCCAACCGCAGCGTGTCGTTGACTACGACACCGACTGCTCGGGTCGTCAAGCCCGCCATCCGCAAACCGAGCTGCAGCCCCGCGATCGTGCCGCCGGATCCGACGGCGGTCACGATGTGGGTGGGCTCGGGTAGCTCGCCGCGGTGTATTTGCCCGGCCAGTTCGAGCGCGGCCTCGACGTATCCGAGGACGCCGACCGGCGAGGATCCGCCAGGTGGCAGGTAGTAGGGCAGATGCCGCCCGCTGGTGTGCCGGGCGAACAGCATCGGCGCGGTGAGGATGGTCCGCGTCTTCGAACGCGTGAAATAGAGCGTGGCGCCGCTGTTCTCGAGCCGGCTCAGCTGTGCGCGGACGTGCTCGTCCACCGGCTGGTCGACGAGGGCGAGAACGGTGCCGAGTCCGTGGTCGCGTCCGTACAGGGCGACGGCAAGTCCCCAGTTCGTACCCACTCCGCCGACGGTCAGGATGGTCCGGGAGCCGCGCCGGTGCGCGTCGGGGAGAATCCATTCCAGCTTGCGGACTTTGTTGCCACCCCACCCGCCGTCACCGAACGCGCAGTCGTCCTTGAGCCAGACCGGCGCGCCACCGGTCGGCAGCGCATCGAGCCGACGGACCGGTGTCGGGCCGGAGCTCAGTCCGATATGCGGCAGGGTTTCGCGTAGGTGCGGAAAGCGTTGGTGCAGAAGCGGAGTGTTCATCAGCTGCCGTTCGTCAGGACAATGTCGTGGAACTGGTCGCCGATCCGTGAACGCGGCACGTTTCCCTCCTCGGATTCGGTGCTGCCCAACTCTCGCAACCCTTGTCGCGAAAGTCGAACAACTTGCCGAAACCGCACTGAACGCCACAAGCGCCCGCTACGCGATGATCCGGCCGGCAGCGGTCTGCGCCGGAGCCCTGCATGGTCCGGCCCGCGGACAGGCCGGAGATACCGATCAGCGCCGCCGAAAGAACTTCGCCGAGACCTGTCGTATTCGACCGGTCCTGTTCGTGGAACTGAGGAGAGGCGGCAACAGGCTGCCCACACCACACAGGAGTTCGACATGACCACTTCCGCTTACGCCGCGCCCACCATCCGCAGCAGCTCCGCCTTCTGGCGTCCGGCCGCACTGGCGGCCGTCGTCGCCGCGGCCGCGACAACGGCCGTAGCCGCCGTCGCGCACGCCGCCGGCGTGTCCCTCGCAATCGAAGGCGAACAGATCCCCCTCGCCGGATTCACCCAGCTCACCTTGATCTTCGCCGCGATCGGCATCCTCTTCGCCGCCGCCCTGCGCAAGTGGGCCCGAAACCCTCGCACGGTGTTCGTGCGCACCACGATCACCCTGACCGCGCTGTCGCTCGTCCCCGACCTGATCGTGAACGCAGCCGCCGACACCAAGCTCACTCTGATGCTCACCCACCTTGTGGCCGCCGCGATCGTGATCCCGACGGTCGCCGCTCGGCTCGCTCACCAGGTCTCGCCTGAATGATGGAGTCGCCGCTGTCCGGATGCGATGACGGAGGTGATCGTGTACAGACGCCCCGTGGCTGTACACGATTTACCTGTCGATTCAGCGAGTGGTGTTGTCTACCAGACTGATTGGCGAGTGGTGGCGGTTGCTTGGTCGACCAGACGTTGGAGGTCGGCTTCGATTCTGTCGGCGGTGGCTGGGGTGGCTTCTATTCGTTCGCGTTCGTGGATGAGGTAGCGGCCGTCGTTGGTGTAGTCGACCAGTTGGAGGGTGGTGCCGCCTTCTTGCCAGCCGTCCAGGGCTGGGCCGGTGGCTACGCGGAATTCGGCGTAGGTGGTGAAGGGGCGTTTGAGGAATTTGAGGGCTTGTTCGGCAGGGGTGCGGTGGCGGGCGTAGGGGTCGGGGGTGGTGGTGAAGTCGTCGCGGTGGACGTTGAAGCCGCCGGTGGTGCCCGCGGGGGTTTTCGGGAGGATGGCCAGCAGGCGGGCGGTGATGGCGTGGGCGGGGCGCAGGGAGATCAGGATGTTGCCGCCCTGGCCGTATTCGGGGCCGGGAAGTTGGGCGGCGACTACGCCGTTGCCTGCCTCGGTGGTGGCGCAGGCGCGGACCATGCGGGTGCGGCCGTCCAGCCGGTGGCCGAACAGTTCGATGCGGATTTCAGGGTGCGCGAGGGCGTGTAGGGCGTGGTAGAGGGATTCGTCGGTGCCCATTTTGGCGATCAGCGCGTCCGCGGCGCGACGGCATTCCAGGTCGAATTCGACCTGGGTTTCGACGCCCGCGGTGAACGTGAGGGGCCAGGGCATGCGGTCGCGGCCGAGCGTTTCCCAGGCGACCCAGAACTCGAACGGGGTCAGCTCCCAGGTGTCGGTCATGCGTCGCCGCCGATCACCGGCGGAACGTGCAGGCGTTCGGGGCCGAGCAGTTCTTCGTGAATGCCGCGCAGGTAGTCAGGGGCCTGGTGCTCGTTCTCGTCGTCCTTGCCGCCGCCGCGTGCGCCGGGCGCGCCCATTCCGCCCATGCCGGATGTGCCTGCGCGGCCCGAGGATGCGCCGGAACCCGCGCCCGCTCCCGCGCCTGCGCCTGCGCCCTGCTTCTGCCCGGCGGTGCCGGGGACAGCCGCGCCGGGGGTGCCTGCACCTGCTCCAGCTCCCGCGCCCGCACCTGCTCCACCGCCGGAGCCGAGTCCGCCCGGGGACGTGCCCGGGGTGGTGCCAGACGGGGTAGTCGCGGTGGGGGTTTCCGGAGTTGTAGTGGCGGCGGTGGTCTCGTCGCCAGTGGTGTCGTCAGTGGTCTGGTCGTCGGTGGTGTCGTCGTCACCGGGGTCGGTGGTGGTGGGGGTTTCCGGCTCCGTGGTGGAGGGGGTGGTGTCGTCGGTGCTCGGCTTGGTGGTGGTGCCGGTGGGTTTGTCGGTGGTGGTGCCGGTCGGCTTGTCCTTGGAGGTGTCGCCGGTTGGCTTGTCGGACTGGGGTTTTGCCGGCGTGGGGACCTTCGGGACCTGGGTGTCCGACTGTTTCGCGACCGGCGCGTAGACGGTCTCCATCACCTGGCGAGCTGCGGCTTGGGCAGCATCGGCGCGGCCTGCGCTGGTGCTGTCCATGAGGCCGGAAACTGCGGTACCGCTGCCGGGCACGATCGAAGATGCGAGCGCAGAAAAGACTGCGCCACCTACGGTGCTGCTCTGTTTGTCGGACTCGTGCGGTACCGAGTACTTCACCTGATTGAAGCCGGAATAGGCCTCTTCCATCTTGTTGCCGATCAGGGAGGCGGCTTGGTCGACCTTGTGGACTTCGGCGAGATAGCTTTTGGTGCTTGCCAGCGCTTGGCTCGCTGCGCTGCCCGACCAGCCCCGTTCCATTTCCTTCTGAATATTGTCGTGAAAGGCAGTGGCTTTCGTCGTGGTGTCGGTCGCCAATTGTCGCCAGGCTTGAACGCTGGTGCTCATCGTAGCGGGGTCGATCGACTCGACGAATTTCATGATTTCCGAATGGCTCATGATGGAGAACGGTTCCAGGATGTGTCGTACAACCTCTGGCGTAAACTCGCCGGAAAAACCGGTAGCGAGGCTGGAATTCTCAGCGTAGATCCGAGCTCGTTCGCGGTCGCCGGCATCTTGGGCGTCCAGTTCGGACTGTGTGGCAGAGATATCGGAATCGAATAGCGAGCTGATTCGGTCGGTAATTCTGGATGAACTGGTTGCTGTGTACGCAATGCTGCCCAATTTGCCCATGAAATCTGAGAAACTCATTGATCCCCCCGGATTCAGTCTATTTTGTTGGTCTGCTGTTTGATGGCGAGCTGGGTGGCCTCGTCGCAGTTCTTGTATGCGGCACCGGCTTTGCGGTACATGTCTGCCATGTTGGTGAGAATTTCGATGTGCTTGGCGGCGGCATCTGTGTATGAGCCAGAGCCTTCGCCGCCCTCGGCCAGGTCGACAAATTTTTTTCCGAGTGCCTTAGCTGAGTTCAGCGTACCAAAAGAATCGACGACGACCATTCGTCCGGTGCGCCCGGCGAGAGATTGTAGATCGGCTATATAATCGTCACACCATTTTGCGCAGCGCTCGGCGGTGTCGTACTCGATAATGAGACGACCCGCTGCCGCATCGCCAGTCAAACTCTGAAACTCTGTAGCCAATTCATTCGATGCCATCGTAGATCTCCTGGGTATTCGCTGTCGGTCCTATTTGGGCAGAACTTCCAGGAAGTTCGGTGTGGCATTGTTTGCCAACATGCAGGGGTCCGTCGATGACTTATTGTCGATAAATTTTGCCGCCGTCACTGTCACACGACCCTTGCTGGTATCGAAGGCAATCTCGCACTGATTCGGCGGTGTTCGCGTACCGAGGAGATACTGCACTGCCGCCCTGTCGCCGACCTTGATGTCTTGAAAGTCGTGGAAGTAATCGTTCGCCCGAATTTCTTGGAGCGTGTGAGTTGTCGAGCTGAGGTAGATGAAGTGGCCATCTCCGCGCCAGCCGCAGCCCTTCCACTCCTTACGCGGTACCGAGAACGGGTTATCATCCTTCGACGACGGGTTCAGACCCGCCGCCAGCAACACACTGTCCGGCACCGTGCACGGATCGAACAGCTGCTCCTTGGTCAGCGGAGTCCCACTGGCCTCGGGCTGCCCTTCGACCGCTGTAGAACATCCGGCGAGCGCCAGCACAGCGCACACTCCGGCGGCAAAGCCAACCAGTCGCATCGTCTCTCCTCTTTCGCGCACAACAACCACTCGCTGTCTTAGACGCACGCCCGGTCGTTTCGGTTCCATCCAGGGCAAAAATCAGGCGGGGACGTTGGCTCCGTAGCCGAGGTCGCGGAGGGCGGCCTTGATCTTGGTCTGGGCCTCGTCGAGGGATTCGGGGGTGGGGTCGGTGTTGGCGCCGGAGATGTCGAAGTCGCCCATGGTGAAGGCCGGGAAGACGTGGGTGTGCAGGTGGGGGACCTCGAGGCCGGCGATGAGCAGGCCCGCGCGGGGGGCGTCGAAGGCGGCGCGGACGGCCTGGCCGATCTTCTGGGCGAGGGTTGCCATTCTGGCCATCACGGCGGGATCCACGTCTTGCCACTGGTCGATCTCCGCGCGCGGCACGATGAGGGTGTGGCCCTGGGTGACGGGGGCGATGGTGAGGAAAGCGACGAACTCGTCGTCCTCCCAGACGAAACGGCCGGGGATCTGACCTGCGATGATCGCGCTGAAGACGGATGCCATACGGGTGAGCGTAGCTAGACCGAGACGAAATGCGACAGGATGCCCTGCACCTCGTAGATGTCGACCTGGCGGTTGAATCGCTGCTTGACCGGCTCGTTGTCGCTGCCGATCCAGATGTAGAGCTCGGCGTCGAGGTCGAAGGTGCCCGCGGTCTCGACGGAGAAGTGGCTGATCGAGCGGTAGGGGATGCTGTGGTAGCTGACCTTGCGGCCGGTGACGCCCTGCTTGTCGACCATGACCAGGCGGCGGTTGGTGAACAGCATCGCGTCGCGGACCAGGATGAACGCGGCGTACACCTGTTCGCCTTGGCCGAACAGCTTCGCGTACTCCTGCTGGGCGGCGGCCGGATCTATGCGACCGGCATTGCCCATCATCCCGTCGAGCAGTCCCATGGTTTTCCCCCGTTTCGGTGGTGGCTGCCGCGCCACCCCTGGTTCCATTGTGGCGCAGGTGAAGCCGGGCCGCGAGATGGTTGCGCTGCGCCGACGCGGGAATCGGTGAATGCCCAGCGTGGTCGGCCCTATCGCGGAGACCCAGGACGGCGCGACTAATCTATGGCGGTGCGCGTACTCGTCATCGGTTCCGGAGCCCGTGAACATGCCCTCGTCCTGGCGCTGCGCCGGGATCCGTCCGTGACGGCGGTGATCGCCGCCCCGGGAAATCCCGGTATCGGCCAGCAGGCCGAGTTACGCCCGGTCGATCCCTGCTCCGGCGAAGCCGTTGCCGCGCTGGCCGCCGAGGTGGCCGCTGATCTGGTGGTGATCGGTCCCGAGGTGCCGTTGGTGCTCGGCGTCGCCGATGTCGTGCGCGCGGCCGGGTTCCCGGTATTCGGTCCATCGGCCGACGCGGCCCGGATCGAAGGGTCGAAGGCCTTCGCGAAAGATGTGATGGCGGTGGCCGGGGTGCGGACCGCGCACAGCGAGATCGTCGACAGCCCGGCCGAGCTGGACGCGGCGCTCGACCGTTTCGGCCCGACCTGGGTGGTCAAGGACGACGGGCTCGCCGCGGGCAAGGGCGTGGTGGTGACCGCCGACCGGTTCGCGGCCCGCGATCACGGTGCCGAACTGCTCGAGCAGGGCCATCCGGTGCTGCTGGAGTCGTTCCTCGACGGGCCGGAGGTGTCGCTGTTCTGCCTGGTCGACGGCGAAACCGTGATTCCGCTGCTGCCCGCGCAGGACCACAAGCGCGTCGGCGACGGCGATTCCGGCCCGAACACCGGCGGCATGGGCGCCTACACACCGCTGCCGTGGCTGCCGGCGGAGACGCTCACCGAGATCATCGACGACGTGGTGAAGCCGGTCGCCGCCGAGCTCGTCGCGCGCGGCAGTTCGTTCTCCGGCCTGCTGTACGCGGGTCTGGCGATCGGCACGAACGGCCCCGCCGTCGTCGAATTCAATTGCCGCTTCGGCGATCCCGAGACCCAGGCGGTGCTGGCGCTGCTGGACAGCCCGTTCGCCGAACTCCTGCACGCCACCGCGACCGGGCGGCTGGCCGAGGTCGAGGCACCGCGCTGGAAGGATGGTTCCGCGATCACCGTCGTGCTCGCCGCCGAGAACTACCCGGCGCGGCCGCGCACCGGCGATGTGATCACCGGCGCCGACGACGGCGCGCTGGAGGGCGAAACGCTGGTGCTGCACGCCGGTACGGATCAGCGCGAGGACAAGGCGCTGGTGTCTGCGGGTGGTCGTGTGCTGAATGTGGTCGGGGTCGGTGCGGATCTCGCGCAGGCGCGGGAGCGGGCCTATGCGCGGCTCGCCGGGATCAAGCTCACCGGCAGCCATTTCCGGACCGATATCGGTGCGACCGAAGTTGTTGTACCGGAACGCAACAGCGTCGCCGGGTAAGACACGCGATCGGTGATCAGCGGTAAGACCGCTGATCACCACCGAGCGAGGCGTTGGCTAGCTCACGGTGAGGTCGACGATGTCGGCGCCGGGGGCATTCGTCTGAATTGAGGCGATGCCCTTCTTGGCGCCGTCTTTGCTTTCGTAGCCCTGACTTTCGAGGACGATTTCGCCGTTACCGGCCTTCAGGTGGAAACGGAACTTTCCCGCCTTGTCCTTGAATACCTCGAACTTGCCTGCCATGGTTGCCTCGCTTCATTCGGAGGGAAACACTCGACAGGTTTCACATTAACGTTCCCGTGATATCGGTGGTCTCGACGCGATGTCAATCGAGACGCAATCCATGCAGTGCGAGCCAGGCCTGTGGATCCACATGTTGACCGTTCTGGACGATCTCGAAATGCAGGTGCGGCCCGGTGGAATCGCCGCGATTGCCGATGCGCGCGATCTGCATTCCGGCGGGGACGCGTTCGCCCTGGGAGACGAAGAAGTCGTACATGTGGCCGTAGATGCTGATGGTGCCGTCGTCGTGGCGGATCCGGACCCACAGGCCGAAACCCTGCGCGGGTCCCGCTTCCACCACGGTGCCGTCGGCGACGGCGTAGATGGGGCTGCCGATGGGGCCCGCGATGTCGATGCCGCGGTGCATGGTGCCCCAGCGGGAGCCGAAGCCGGAGGTGAACGCGCCCTTCGCGGGCAGGCTGAACCCGCCGACGGACGGGGTCGATCCGGGCACCATCACACCGGGGACCACCGGTGCGCGCTGGCCCATCCAGTCCTGCCATTCACCTGACGCGGCGGCCGCCGCCTCCGCCTTGGCGCGTTCGAGGGTGGCACGGGCCGCCGCGGCGACCACATACGCCTCGCGGCGCTTCTCACCTGCGGCGATGGCGTCCAGCATCGGGGTCACCGACTGCGGGTTGGGCAGCAGCTGCGGGGGATAGGCGATAGCCACGTGCAGCGCTTCGCCCGGTGCGAGCGGCCGCTCGTCGACGGCGCCGCCGAACTGTCCGTCGGCCGCCACGAACACCGCGACCGCGAGCACCCCGGCGATGAGCACGCGTCGTTCGAGCAGCACCTGACGCACCCGTTCGCGACTCGGCCTACGCGCCCACATCCCCTCGGCCTGCGCCTTGGGTCGCCGCCAGAAGACCTTGCGCACCTCGCCGCTACGAAGCTCGCCCGCGATCTCACCGACCAGCGGATACCGCGCGGCCCACTCGGTCATCCGATCGCGCGCGGCAACCTTGGTCGGCAGTTGTTCGCGCCAATTCGCCGGCAGAATACGGCCGTTGACGCTGACGGGTCGACGGCGAAACGGCTCGTGGTCGCCGGTCGTTTCGATGTCGTCGACCGCCGCTGCCTCGTCCCCGATATCCGTGCCGACAGCGGAGGCGGATTCCGCGCGCTCGTCATCCGCGCGGGTGCCTTCGCCTACGTTCCGCGCCGTCCCTGTCCGCTTCATCTCGCCCCCGCGCCCCGGCCCCGACGTGACCGCTGGGGTCGCGTCGGTGGCTGCGTAATCGCTGTCGGAGCCATTGTGCCGACCATATCCGTGAACGCCCGCAATCGGGTGCTCTACCGTCTTTCGGGTGTCCAGAGAATCGCGCCGGTCGGCCATTGCCCCTTTCTACGTCATGGATGTGTGGAAAGCGGCTGCTGAACGCGCCAGGTCGCACGGCGATGTGCTGGTGCTCGCGGCGGGGCAGCCGTCGACGCAGGCGCCCGCGCCGGTGCTGCGGGCGACCAGAGCCGCTATCGATCACGAATTGCTCGGCTACACCGAGACATTCGGCATTCTGCCGCTGCGCGAGGCCATCGCGGGCCATCACAGCGAGACCTACGGCTACGACGTGCACCCGGACGAGGTGGTGGTGACGACCGGGTCGTCGGGCGCGTTCACGCTGATCTTCCTCGCCGCCTTCGACGCGGGTGACACCGTGGTGGTGGCGCGCCCCGGCTACCCCGCATACCGCAACACGCTGTCCGCGCTCGGTTGCACGGTCGTCGAATTGGACTGCGGCCCGCAGACCAGGTTCCAGCCGACCGTGGCGATGCTCGAAGCGCTGCCGGAGCCGCCCAAGGGTCTGGTGGTGGCCAGCCCGGCCAACCCGACCGGCACCATGATCGACCCCGCCGAGCTCGCCGCGCTGGCGCGCTGGTGCGAGCAGCACGGCACGCTGCTGATCTCCGACGAGATCTACCACGGCATCACCTATGCGGGCGCGAGCACGCCGACCTCCTCGGCGTGGGAGTTCTCGCGTGAATCGGTGGTGATCGGTTCGGTGTCGAAATACTTCTCGATGACCGGTTGGCGGCTGGGCTGGATGCTGGCCCCGGCCGACCTGCGCCCGGCACTGCAACGGCTGGCATCGAATATGACGGTGTGCCCGCCCGCGATCTCGCAGTACGCGGCGGTGCACGCGTTCGGACCGGAAGCCAAGGATGAACTGGACGGGCATGTGCGCCGGTACTCGCGCAACCGGTCGCTGCTTCTGGAGGGCTTACCCGCGATCGGAATCACCGATCTCGCGCCCGCCGACGGCGCCTTCTACGCCTACGCCGATATTGGACATTTGACCGACAATTCACGCGCCTGGTGCGCGGAGGTACTCACCGAAACCGGTGTCGCACTGGCGCCCGGACTCGATTTCGACACTGTAAATGGAAACCACACGGTCCGTTTTTCCTTCGCGGGCGCCACCGACGACATCGCCGCAGCGCTGGAGCGTCTGGGACGGTTCCTGAAGGGCTGATTCGACCCTTGTCAACAGTGATGTGCGACAACAACTTTGCGTAGTACGAACACATCTGTGCCGGGATACGGTAAAACTCAGTTATCCCGAATTCCCAGTGTTTCCCCGATGACGATTGCGCACGGTTGAACTGATGATGACTGGCACTCCTGCACGGTGACCACCGCAACGACCCCGAAAGGCGAACGACGTCGGCAGGCTCTGGTGGCGGCGGCGGCTGAGCTGTTGCTCGAAGGCGGCTTCGACGCTGTGCGGCATCGTTCGGTGGCCTCGCGAGCCGATCTTCCACTCGCTTCGACCACCTACTACTTCGAATCATTGGAGGATCTGATCGCCCGCGCCGTCGAGTTCAGCGGCGCGATCGAACTCGACGCGATGCGCCGCCGCGTCGGTGAGGTCAGTCATCGCAGGCGCGGCACCGAGGCGACGGTCGAGCTCGTGCTCGACGTGCTCGTCGGCCCCGACGACGGCGACCTCGACGCCCGCGGCCAGCTCATCGCCCGCTACGAGCGTTCGGTGGCCTCGGCCCGTCACCCCGAGTTACGCGAGGTCCAGCTCCGACTACGCACCCAGCTGGAGGACCTGCTCGCCGACGTGCTGCGCCGCTCCGACCGGGTGGTGCGCCCCGAGCAGTTACGCAGGATGGTGGCCGTCGTCGACGGTGCGGTGGTCGCCGCGCTGATCGAGGGCCACCCCGAACCACGCCGACCGGCACGGGCCGGTCTGCTGGAAATGATCGACATCGTCGCCCCGCCCGTGGTCCCGAACATGATGCCCTCCCAGCCCGAACGGGTGCGGCAATTAGACTGAGTGCTCGTGAGCCTCGTCCCGAATGTCCTCGCCACCCGATACGCCAGCCCGGAGCTCGTCGCGCTCTGGTCGCCCGAGAACAAGATCGTGCTCGAGCGCCGGCTGTGGCTGGAGGTGCTGCGTGCGCAGGCCGAACTCGGAATCGATGTCCCCGCAGGGGTTGTCGAGGATTATGAACGCGTCATCGACCAGGTGGACCTGGCCTCGATCGCCGAGCGTGAGCGGGTCACCCGCCACGACGTGAAGGCGCGCATCGAGGAATTCAACGCCCTCGCCGGGCACGAACACGTGCACAAGGGCATGACCAGCCGCGACCTCACCGAGAACGTCGAGCAGCTGCAGATCCGGCTCTCCCTCCAGCACGTCTACGACCACGGCATCGCCATCGCGGCGCGGCTGGCCGAGCGGGCCGCCGAGTACCAGACCCTGGTGATGGCCGGGCGCTCGCACAATGTCGCCGCGCAGGCCACCACGCTGGGCAAGCGCTTCGCCTCGGCCGCCGACGAGATGCTGGTCGGCCTCGCGCGCGTGCGTGAGCTGATCGAGCGCTACCCGCTGCGCGGGATCAAGGGCCCGATGGGCACCGCCCAGGACATGCTCGACCTGCTCGACGGTGACGCGAACAAGCTCGCCGCACTCGAGCAGCAGGTGGCGACCCACCTCGGCTTCGCGAACGTGTTCACCAGCGTGGGTCAGGTGTACCCGCGTTCGCTGGATCACGACGTGCTGTCCGCGCTGGTGCAGCTGGGAGCCGGGCCGTCGTCGTTCGCGCACACGATTAGGCTGATGGCCGGTCATGAGCTGGTCACCGAGGGTTTCCAGCCGGGGCAGGTCGGGTCGTCGGCGATGCCGCACAAGATGAACACGCGGTCGTGCGAGCGGGTGAACGGCCTGCAGGTGATCCTGCGCGGCTACGGCTCGATGGCGGCCGAGCTGGCGGGCGCGCAGTGGAACGAGGGCGATGTGTTCTGCTCGGTGGTGCGCCGGGTCGCGCTGCCGGACGCGTTCTTCGCCATCGACGGGCAGATGGAGACCTTCCTGACCGTGCTCGCCGAGTTCGGCGCCTACCCGGCGGTGGTCTCGCGTGAGCTCGATCGGTACCTGCCGTTCCTGGCCACCACCCGCATCCTGATGGCCGCGGTGCGCGCGGGCGTCGGCCGCGAGACCGCGCACGAGGTCATCAAAGAGCACGCGGTGGCGGTGGCGCTGGCCATGCGCGAGCAGGGGCGCGAACCCGATCTGCTGGATCGTCTGGCCGCCGACGAGCGGATGCCGCTCGACCGGGCGGGTCTCGACGCGGCGCTGGCCGACAAGGCCGCGTTCATCGGCGCGGCCTCGGACCAGGTGTCCGAGGTGGTCGCGCAGGTGCAGAAGCTGGTCGAAGCCAATCCGGAAGCCGCGCGCTACTCGCCGTCGCCGATTCTGTAGAGCTGTGCGAATCAGCTCGCCACTGCCGCTTTTTCGGCGCAGGTGGCGGGCTTTCGTGCGTAAAGGTCGATACCGTACGCGGGTGAATCCGTACACGATCTTCGCCGACATCATCGCCGGGGCCGCCCCGTCCTCGAAGGTTTACGAGGACGACGAGGTCCTCGCCTTCATGGACATTCGTCCTGTGACACCGGGCCATGTCCTGGTGGTGCCCAAGGTGCCCGCGCCGAGTCTGGCCGATCTCGATCCCGCGTTGGGCGGCAAGCTCTTTCAGGTCGGGCAGCAGATCGCCGCCGCGCTGCGCAGCAGTGAGGTAGCGGCCGACGGGGTGAACTTCTTTCTCGCCGACGGGGTGACGGCCGGGCAGGAGGTCTTCCATGTGCACCTGCACGTGATCCCACGGACGCCCGGTGACGGTTTCGGCTTGCGCGCGCGGCCGACGTCACCCGCGCGGGCGGATCTCGACTATCTGGCGGGGTCGATCCGGGGCGCGCTCACCCGCTGACCCGATTTCGGACGAAGCGGTCATCGCGAACTCGGAAGTTTGCTGGAGAAACGCCCGAAACGCTGAATGCTTCCAGTTCGCTGCCCTATGGGTTATTTTGGACTGTCATTGGCATGCGGTTATGGAGGGTACATCGTGCGTCGTACAGGTGTTGCTGCAGCGGTGCTGGCAATTGCTCTCGGTGTGCTCGGACCGGCGGTGGTTCACCCCACGACGGCGTCTGCCGCACAGATCATCGGCGTCAACGACCTGACTCCGTACCGGACGGCCATCACCGTCTCCTCGCCCGCGATGGGCCGCAATGTCGATCTACAGGTCCTGCATCCGGCCGGCGGTGGCTCGCGCGGCACGTACTACCTGCTCGACGGGCTCGACCCCGGCATCGGCCAGAGCACCTGGACCAACGCCACCGACGCCGAAGCCTTCTTCCGCGACAAGAACGTCAACGTGGTGCTCCCGATGGGCGGCCAGGCCAGCTACTACACCGACTGGATCGTCGACGATCCGCGTTTCGGCCGGTACAAGTGGGAAACGTTCCTCACCCAGGAACTGCCGGGACTGATCGACGGACAATTCAACGGCAACGGCCTGAACGGCATCGGCGGGCTGTCCATGGGCGGCAACGCGGCCTACATCCTGGCGGCCCGCCACCCCGGCCTCTACCGCGCGGTCGCCGGTTACAGCGCCTGCCCCGACATCGCGATGGCGGCGGGCGCGATGATGTTCTCCATCGTCAATCGCGGCGGCAACCCGGTCAATATGTGGGGAGCGCCCGGCAGCCCCGACTGGGCCTCGCACGACCCGGCTCTGATGATCGACGGGCTGCGCGGCAAGGCACTGTATTTGTCGACCGGCACCGGCATCCCCGGCCCGCACGAGGCCGAACTCAAGCCGACGCTGGCCGAGAACATCTTCCTCGGCGGACCCATCGAACTCGGCGTCAACACCTGCATGGTGGCCTTCGACCAGCGGCTGCGTGGCGCGGGCATCGGCGCCAGGATCGACTACCACCCGGTGGGTACCCACTCCTGGTCCTACTGGCAGGACGCCCTGCACGCCTCGTGGCCCGTCATCGCACCCGCGCTCGGGGCCTGAGACTACTTCGCGGACCGTCGCCGCAGGACTGCGCTCGCGATCACCCCGATCACCGACAGTCCGGCCACGATCAGTACGTAACCCGCGGGCAGGCCCAGGATTTCGACGTACTCCTTGCTCACCACGCGGTCCCGTACGGGGACGTCGTCGGCGGCGGGGCCGAAAAGGAAATCGCTGGTGATCGCGGCGGGATCGGGGATGTAGACCGAGAGTTCGGTGAGGTAGTTGCCGCCTGCGGCAAGCGCTTTCAGGTCCGGGTCGCTGGGTTCGGACACAGGAGAGGCGAATTCGGTGGTGACGGTGTGGTGATCGGTGTCGGGGTCGATGCGCGCCACCCGGTGGTCACCGAAGAGGTAGAGGTGCACCGACTGCGGTGTGGTCGCGGCGGCCGACATGCGCATCGGGTACACGAGGCGGTCGGAATCGAAGGCGAGGCGGACCGGGTCGAGGGCGCCGGAGAGGGGTTCGGCACTGGTGAGGCGCATGGCGACGAAGGACCAGCCCTCGCGAAGGTAGGGCTCGAGGGTTGCGCTCACTTCAGGACGGAGTTGATAGCCGTTGGCGTCGAGCCACTCTCGGATTCCGGTGAGATCTCCGCCGCGCAAGGTGGTTGCCTCCAACGGGCCCAGCTGCACCCGGCCGAGCACATCGGGGCCCGCACCCGGAGCGGCGCCGGATGTGTCGCCGCCCAGCGAACCGCTGCCGAACCAGTCGTACTCGGTGACACGCTCCGGCGCGGTCATGCGCGAGAGCTCCGCGAACGAGTCCGAATTCCCGGCTGAGACAGTCGCGGGCGTCGGCGTCGGCACGATCAGCGCCGCGTCGGCGCCGGCGAACCGCATCCCCAACCGCATCAGCACGGTCTCGCGCCGCCCGTCCCAGCCGAGGACCGCCGTTTCGCTGTTCACTCGCGCCGAACTGTCCCCGCTGACGACGCCGCCGCACGCACACGCGTTGGCCGACATCACCGCCCCCGATCCCGCGGCCAGCGCCACCCCGGCAGCCAGGACCAACGATCGAACTGCGTACCGCATCCCCATGCGGTCAGATTACGCAGAGCGGGCCTCGCGCAGATGCGCAGAAATACTCAGTCATCCGGTGCGAGCACGGTGCTGTCGAGCGCCCGCGGCCGAGTTGGCGGGCCCGGTTGGAGTGGGGCGGCTACGGTGGACCAATGGCTGGCGAGAATGAGACTGTGTCGGCGCCGATCGCGAAGAGGGCGCCCTTCGAGCGGGTCCACCACGGTGACACGTTCGTCGACGACTACGAGTGGCTACGGGACAAGGAAGACCCCGAGGTCATCGCGTATCTGGAGGCGGAGAACGCCTTCACGGCGGCGCAGACCGACCAGCTGCAGCCCCTTCGGGACAAGATCTTCGACGAGATCAAGGCCAGGACGCAGGAAACCGATCTCTCGGTGCCGACCCGCCTGGGCGACTACTGGTATTACTCGCGCAGTTTCGAGGGCAAACAGTACGGCGTGCACTGCCGCTGTCCGGTCGACGCGAAGGCCGAGGGTATCGACGCGTGGACGCCGCCGCAGCTGGAAGCGGGCTCGGCGATCGAGGGCGAGCAGGTACTGCTCGACAGCAATATCCTCGCCGAGGGTCTGGACTTCTTCGCCCTCGGCGCGTTCTCGCTGAGCCACGACGGCAACCTGCTGGCCTACTCCGTCGACAGTTCCGGCGACGAGCGCTACACGCTGCGGATCAAGGACCTGCGCACCGGCGAGATGCTGCCCGACGAGGTGGCGGGCGCGGCGCCGGGCGCGACCTGGTCGCTGGACGGCACGCACATCTTCTATCAGACCGTCGACGAGTCCTGGCGCCCCGACACCGTGTGGCGCCACCGCGTCGGCACCGGTTCCGACGCCGATGTGACGGTGTTCCACGAGCCCGACGAGCGCTACTGGGTCAGTGTCGGTGCCACCCGCTCCGAGAAGTACCTGATGGTCTGGCTCGGTTCCAAGATCACCACCGAGGGTTGGGTCCTGGAATCGGACAATCCCGAGGGTGAGTTCCGGGTGCTGTTGCCGCGTCGGGAAGGCGTGGAGTACTCGGCCGAGCACGCGGTGATCGCGGGCGAGGACAAGTTCCTGATCCTGCACAACGATGTGGTCGACGGGGTGAAGGCGGAGAACTTCGTGCTCGCCGTCGCGCCCGCCACCGACCCGTCGGACATGACGACGCTGATCGGGCATCGTGAGGATGTGCGGCTCGAGGACATCGACGCCTTCGCCAACCACTTGGTGCTCGGCTACCGGCGCGACGCGCTGCCTCGCCTTTCGGTGTGGCCGCTCACCCCGGAAGGCTTCGGTGAGCTGACCGAGCTCGACTTCGGCCTCGAATTGTTCTCCGCCGGTGCGGGTTCGAGCCCGGAGTGGGAGCAGCCGACGCTGCGCGTGGGAGTCACCTCGTTCATCACGCCGATGCAGGTGTTCGACTACGTGCCGACCACCGGTGAGCTGCTGCTGCGCAAGGAACAGCCGGTGCTCGGCGGTTACGACGCCGATGACTACGAGCAGCATCGTGATTGGGCCGTCGCCGCCGACGGCACCCGGATTCCGATCTCGATCATCAGGCGCAGCGGGCTGCCCGACGGGCCGAAACCCACCCTGCTCTACGGCTACGGCTCCTACGAGGCCAGCATCGACCCGTCGTTCTCGGTCTCGCGCCTGTCGCTGCTCGATCGCGGCATGGTGTTCGCGGTGGCGCATGTGCGCGGCGGCGGCGAGATGGGCAGGCTCTGGTACGAGCACGGCAAGACGCTGCTGAAGAAGAACACCTTCACCGACTTCGTCTCCTGCGCAAGCCATCTCATCGACACCGGCGCCACCGCGCCCGACCGGTTGATCGCCGACGGCGGCAGCGCGGGCGGGCTGCTGATGGGCGCGGTGGCCAACCTGGCCCCCGAGCTGTTCAACGGCATCCTCGCCAACGTCCCCTTCGTCGACCCCCTCACCTCCATCCTCGACCCGTCGCTGCCGCTGACGGTGATCGAGTGGGACGAGTGGGGAAACCCGCTGGCCGACAAGGACGTCTACGAGTACATGAAGTCGTACTCGCCGTACGAGAACGTCGAGGCCAAGAACTACCCGGCCATCCTGGCCATCACCAGCCTCAACGACACCCGCGTGCTCTACGTGGAACCGGCCAAGTGGGTCGCCAAGCTGCGCGCCACCAAGACCGGCGACAACGAGGTGCTGCTGAAAACGGAGATGACCGCGGGCCACGGCGGTGTGAGCGGACGCTACGAGAAGTGGAAGGAAGTCGGCTTCGAGTACGCGTGGGTGCTCGACCGAGTGGGTCTCGCGGACGCGTGATCCGAAGGGCCCGGGCTTCGGCCGGGCCCTTTTCTCTGTCAGGCAGATGGTGAGTGGTGCGCCGAAATTCGTCGGGGCGTCATCGGGGCAGCACGCCGGCGTCACCTCGGGCTGCCACCGTTGGTGCATGAACGCTGAGTTGATCGTTTCGGTGTCGGGGATCCGGGATACGACTCGCGATGCCGCGATCGAATTCGCCGGGGAGATGGACGCGCGCGGGGTGCGGCTGTCGTTGCTGGTCGCGCCGCGTCTGAAGGGCAAGTACCGACTGGTCGACGATCCGGCGACGCAGTCGTGGCTGCGCGGACGTCGGCTCGAAGGCGACGCGATCGTGCTGCACGGCTACGACCAGGCCGCCACCAAGGCTCGGCGCGCGGAGTTCGCCGATCTGCCGCGGCACGAGGCGACGTTGCGGCTCAAGGCCGCCGATCGGGTGATGGAGCGGGTGGAACTACGCACCCGGCTGTTCGCCGCGCCGCGCTGGGACGCCTCCTCCGGTGCGTTGGCGGCACTGCCCGAGGTGGGGTTCCGGATGGCCTTCGGGCTGACCAGCATGCTCGACCTGGAACGTGATGTGGCCCAACGTGCTCGGGTGTACGGGATCGGCGAGGGTTTCCGGGCCGAGCCGTGGTGGTGCCGGGCGCTGGTGATGGGTGCGGCGCGCACCGCTCGGCGCGGCGGAGTACTGCGGCTGGCGGTGTCGGCGGCGCAGTTGCAGCGGTCGGGGCCACGCCAGGCGATGTTCGACGCGGTCGATCTCGCGCTCTATCACGGCGCCCGCAGCGACGTATACCGCTGGGAGCCCTACTCGGCGGCCAGAGCTGCCTGACCGGCCGCCGCCGCGCGCGTACCGGCGATCAGCGCGCGGCGGTGGCCCCGATACCTCCCTGCGCGATTTATCATTCATCCGTTGATCGAGTGGTTTCCGCTAGTTGTGTAAACGCAGCAGGAGGCAACGCTGATGACGGGCACCGCGACGAAATCCGCGACTACGACGAAATATCTTTCCTGGGTGACCCTGGCGCTGATGACCACGAGTTCGGTGGCCAGTCTTCGATCGGCGCCCACCATGGCCGTCTACGGATTGGCCTGCGTATTCCTCTACGTCATTCCCGCGATTCTGTTTCTGATGCCGACCTCGCTGGTCGCCGCGGAACTCGCGTCGGGGTGGCAGGGCGGGGTGTATCAATGGGTCAGCGAGGGGTTGAGTAAGCCGCTCGGATTCCTCGCCGTCTGGTGCCAATTCGCCATGACGATTTTCTACTATCCGAGTTTGCTCGCTTATGTAGCAAGCACTTTCGCGTACATCATTCATCCGTCGCTGGCATCCAACGGGCTCTATGTGGCGATCGTGATCATCACTGTGTATTGGGCAGGGGTGTACGTGTCCTCGCAGGGGACGAAAACGGTGGCCGGTTTGTCGAGTATGGGCCTGGTGATCGGCACACTGATCCCCGGCACGCTGCTGGTCGTACTCGGCCTGGTGTTCCTCGCACAGGGCAATCCTTCTGCCGCGCCGATGAATTCGGACCATCTGCTGCCCGCATGGGCCGGTCTGGCGAGCCTCGTGTTGATCGTGAACAACTTCCTGTCCTACGCGGGCATGGAGATGAACGCGGTGCATGTGTCGTCGCTGAAGAACCCGGCCAAGGAATTTCCGAAGGCGATGTTCCTCGCCATGGGCCTGGTGCTGGTGATCTTCATCCTGCCCGCGCTGGCGATCAGCTGGGTCGTCCCAGCGGCGAGCTTGAGTCTCACCGCGGGCGTGATGCAGGCCTTCGACGCCTTCTTCAGCCATTTCGGAATCGGCTTCCTCACTCCGATCGTCGGCATCGCGCTGGTGGCCGCCGCGGTCGGCGGCATGCTGACCTGGCTGGCCGGACCGTCGAAGGGCCTGTTGCTGATCGGGCGCAGCGAGGGGTACCTGCCACCGTTCCTGACCCGGCTCAACAAGCACGGCGTGCAGCAGAACATGCTGGTGGCCCAGGGTGTGTTCACCACGTTCATCGCGCTGCTCTACGCCTTCATCCCCAATGTCTCCAGCGCGTACTGGATTCTGTCGGTGATCACCACGCAGGTGTATCTGATCATGTACGTGCTGATGTTCGCCGCGGCCGCCAAGCTGCGCAGGGACGATCCGGATCACCCGCGCGGCTACCGGGCGCCCGCGCTGATGGCGCTGTGCGCGCTCGGCGCGGCCTCCTCGATCGCCGCGTTCACGATCGGCTTCGTGCCGCCCTCGCAGTTCGGCGCGGGTAGTCCGTGGGTGTATCTACTGATCGTCGGTGGCGGTCTGAGCATCGTCGGGCTGCTCATTCCGTACCTGTTCTACCGAAACCGCAGGGAAAGTTGGAAGTTCGCCGTACCGGAAGGGCAGCAGGCATGACGACTGGAGACGCCCCTTACCGCAAGCGACGGTGGATCTACATCACGACCGGTGTGCTGCTCGTGGTGTTCGCCCTGATCGGGCTCTTGACCTTCAGCGCGATCCGCGAGAGCACGCAGGCGAACTCGAAAGCCGAGCAGTTGCACAACAATCTGGTCGCCGCGGGTCTGCCCGCGCCGGAGGCGAATGTGATCGCCGACGCGCTCGGCGAGAACGGCGGGTCGGTCTGCCAGGACCCGACTGCGCCGATGATCAAAGCGAAATATCAGGCCTCGATCACCAACGGCGCGGCCGGGCCGGGGCAGCGTCCGGTGATCGGCCCGCGCGATACCGCCGAGGCGGTGGCGCTCACGATCGCCACCTATTGCCCGGATCGTCTGCAGGACTATCTTTCTCATCTCGAAACCCTGAAGCTGGACGACACCACGAAGTGAGGCCGAAGAGATGACCGACGATGTGACGGCGCTGCGCGGCAAAGTTTCCGGGCTGATGGGACAGGCGAAAAAGGATCTGGCCCAGCTCGTTTCGCTCAAATCCGTCGCCGACCCGCGTCAGTTCCCGCCGGAAGGCTGCGCGCAGACGGCCCAGTGGGTGGCCGACGCGTTCGCCGCGGCGGGGCTGACCGAGGTCGGTCTGCACGAGACGCCGGACGGCAGCTCGGCTGTCATCGCGTCGAAGCCGGGGCCGCCCGGCACGCCGACGGTGCTGCTGTACTGCCACTACGACGTACAGCCCCCGCTCGACGATGCCGCGTGGAAGACGCCGGTCTGGACGCTGACCGACAAGGACGGGCGCTGGTACGGGCGCGGAGCGGCCGATTGCAAGGGCAATATCGTCACCCATCTCACGGCCTTGCGCGCGATCGGACCCGACTTCCCGATCGGGATCAAGGTGGTGGCGGAGGGGTCGGAGGAGCAGGGCACCGGCGGCTTGGAGAAGCTCGTCGTCGCCGATCCCGCACTGCTGCGATCGGATGCGATCCTGGTCGCCGACTGCGGCAACTTCGCCGTCGGGGTGCCGACGTTCACCCAGACCCTGCGCGGGATGGTGAATGTGGTGCTGACGGTGAAAACCCTCGAAGGGCCGATGCATTCGGGGATGTTCGGCGGACCGGCGCCGGACGCGCTCGCCGCGATGATCCAGCTGCTGGCGTCGTTGCGCGATGCCGAGGGCAACACCACGATCGACGGACTCACCGGCGATCAGAAGTGGGCGGGTGCGCAGTATCCCTCGGCGGACTTCCGGTCGGACGCGGGTGTGCTCGACGGTGTCGACCTGCTCGGCAACGGAACCGTATCCGACATGCTGTGGGCGCGGCCCGCGCTCACCGTGCTCGGAATGGACGTGCCCGCGGTGGTCGGGTCGTCGGCGGCGATCCAGCCGAGCACCCGCGCCCGGCTCAACCTGCGTATTCCGCCGGGCACCGAGCCGAAGCAGGCCTTGGACCTGCTGGAGAAGCACCTGCGCGCGCACGTGCCGTGGAACGCCGAACTCGACATCGAGGTCGAAGCGCTCGGTGAGCCGTTCGTCGCCTCCGAACAGGGACCCGCCCGCGACGCGCTCGGCAAGGCGATGGAGGCCGCCTACGGTCGACCGGTCACCACCGAGGGCCAGGGCGGGTCGATCCCGCTGTGCAACGTCTTCGCTGACACCTACCCGGAGGCCGAGATCATGCTGATCGGGGTGGAGGAGCCCAAGTGCCTGATCCACGCCCCGAACGAGAGCGTGGACCCGAGCGAGATCGAGCACATGGCACTGGCCGAAGCGCTGTTCCTGACCAGCTACCGCTGAATCAGAACTGGCCCTGGTCCTCGGCTTCGAGTACGCGGAACTCGGTGCCGGCCGGGGCCATTTCGGTCAGCCTGCCGAAGTAGACGCCGTAGGCGGCGGGATCGATGATGCCGAAGTGGATGGGGATCGCGGTGCGTGGATTGACCGCGCGTAGGTAGTCGACGGTGTCCCAGATCCGCATCCACGGGGCGACGGCGGGGATGGCGAGCACGCCCACCGGGACCGGCGGCACCCACAGCGAGTCGCCGGGGTGGACCAGCTGGGCGGGGTCCGACGCGGTGCCGAGCTGGAAGACGGTGTTGTCGACCACCGGGATCTCCGGATGGATCACCGCGTGCCTGCCACCGCCGCCGGTGATCTGTAACTCGCCGATGTCGAGCACCTGACCAGCCGAAACCGGCTCCCAGCCCTCGCTGCGCTGCTGCGCGGTCTGCGGATCCGACAGCAGGCGGGCGCCGGGATTGTGCTCGATGAGCTCGCCGATCCGGTTCGGATCGATGTGATCGGGGTGCTGGTGGGTCACCGCGATCGCGTCCAAGCCGGTGATGCCCTCGAATCCGTGCGCGAAGGTGCCGGGGTCGAACAGCACTTTCACGCCGTGCAGTTCCACGAGGATGCAGGAATGTCCGAAGTGGGCGATGCGCATACCCGATGCTAAGCCGCCGTGACCCCGGAACGCGGGCACGACGTCCCTGTCAACTAGGATTTCTGGGGTAACCCACACACCACTTGAGGAGCAACGCGTGGCACGAGTCGTGGTCGAGGTCATGCCGAAGGCCGAGATTCTGGACCCCCAGGGGCAGGCCGTGGTCGGCGCGCTCCCGCGTTTGGGATTCGCCGGGATCTCGGATGTGCGGCAGGGCAAGCGATTCGAGCTCGAGGTGGACGACAGTGTGTCGGACGCCCAGCTCGAGCAGATCGCCGAGGCGCTGCTGGCGAACACGGTGATCGAGGACTGGAAGGTCGTTCGGGTCTCGTGAGCGCTCGCATTGGCGTTATTACTTTCCCCGGGACGCTCGACGATGTCGATGCCGCTCGGGCGGTTCGGTTGGCCGGCGCCGAGGCTGTGAGCCTGTGGCATGCCGATGCCGATATCAAGGGCGTCGACGCTGTCATCGTGCCCGGTGGATTCTCCTACGGGGATTACCTGCGGTGCGGGGCAATCGCGCGGTTCGCGCCGGTGATGGGCGAGGTCGTTCGCGCCGCCGGGCAGGGGCTGCCGGTGCTCGGTATCTGCAACGGCTTCCAGGTTCTGTGCGAAGCCGGGCTGCTGCCGGGTGCGCTGACCCGCAACGAGGGACTGCACTTCATCTGCCGGGACGAGTGGTTGAAGGTCGAGGGGACCGATACCGCGTGGAGTTCGCGGTATGAGCCGGGTGCGCAGATCCTTGTTCCGCTGAAGTCGGGCGAGGGGCGTTTCCAGGCTTCGGAGAAGGTGCTCGACGAGCTCGAGGGCGAAGGTCGCGTGGTGTTCCGGTACGCGGGTGAGAACCCGAACGGATCGCAGCGCGGGATCGCCGGAATTTCCTCGGCCAACGGGCGGGTTGTCGGTTTGATGCCGCACCCCGAGCACGCCACCGAGGCATTGACCGGACCGAGCGATGACGGTCTCGGAATGTTCTTCTCGGTGATCGATAGTTTTGTCGGGGCCTGATTACTCGGTAGTCCCCGGTCGGCACTAGAGGGTGTCGATGATGTCGAAGTCGACCCCGTTCGCCATTGCCAGGTGGGCGGGGCCGACTGCTTGATTGCCGAGGAAACCGCGGCGGGCGGCCGGTCCGTCCAGCACCAGACCGGTTTCCGTCGCGGCGGAGATGGTTGCCACGTCGAGGGTGCCTGTTGCTTCGGACATGGCGTTCAGCAGGTGGATCGCTTCGTAGGTGGAGTTGCTGAAAGTGGTCAGCGCCGGGGCGAATCGGCCCTGGTGGCGATGGTAGCGGGCGCGCCGGGATCGGCCCTCGGTGGTGTTGTTGTCGAGGAAGAAGCTCGAGGCCACGTAGAGGTTGGTGTTCGCCGACGGGCCCGCGCTGAGTAGGACGTTCTCGTCGACCGCAGGGCTGAGGCGGGGCATCACGGCGGGGAGGCCGGTGGCGGTGAACTGCCGGTTGAAGCGGGCTGTGTCGGCGCCGACCATGAGGATCAGGACGGCATCGGCGAGCAGGAGCGTGGGGTTCTCCAGGAAACGGCGGAAATCGGTGGTGCCGAGGGGGACGTAGTGCTCGAGGATGATGTCGTACGGGTTGGGCAGGGTCCGGCGCAGGGCACGAGCTGTTCGGCGAGGCCAGATGTAGTCGTTGCCGATCACCGCCCAGCGACGCACTCCGAGTTCGCGGGCCATCCAGGCCGCCGCGGGAACTGTTTGGTGGTCGGGGTGTTCGCCGACCAGCAGGACGCCAGGGCGTTCGTCGGGCAGGCCCTCGTGGTCGGTGGCGTAGAGATAGGGGACGCGGGCGTCCACGGCCGTGGCAACCGCCCGCCGCACCGCAGAGGTGTGCCAGCCGGTGATCGCGCCGACCATTCCGGTGGCGAGGAAGGCCCCCACTTCGTCCGCCACCTCGTGTGGTTCGCGACCGCCGTCGATGGTGGTGAGGTGTATTTCTCGGCCGAGAATTCCTGTGCCGCTATTGATTTCGTCTACGGCCAGGGAAATCGCGGCGGTACACGATGGTGCGATGATGCCGCCAGGGCCCTGCGTGGGGACGATCGAGAGAATCTCGATCGTTTCATCCCGGCTCTGACCATAGAAAGGCACTCTGTACTCTATCGCCTAGCGCGAACAGGATTGTTCTAATGAATTTCTCGGCAGGTGGGAATGCAATCGGTGTCCATCATAAGTGGGTATTCCACGCTGCACGGGGCCCTGCGCTCCGCGGAGCGTAACTGGGTAGGTCGGCTCGAATCGGCGCTGTCGGCTGACAATCTCACGGCCGACCACTGGGCGATCCTGTCGCAGTTGTCCACCGACGACGGGATGACCATGTCGGAACTGGCCGCCCAGGCGCGGCTGGCCCCGTCCTCGGCCACCCGGCATGCGGACAACCTGGCCGAACGCGGGCTGATCTTCCGGGTCGCCGCCACCGACGATCGACGTCGGATCCTGATCGGGTTGAGCAGCCTCGGCGCCAAATTGGCCGCCAGGATCCGCGCGCAGGAAAAGCTCGCGGAGGACGAACTGCGCTCGCGCCTCGGGATTCGCCGCTACGGCGAATTACTGGCCGCGCTCGCGGTTGTCGCCGAACGCGACGACTGATCCGAGCGCGGTATTCCGGGGCGGGATGCCGGGGCGCGGCATCGTGCCTAGGATCGCAGGATGCCGGTTTCCTTGACAGCGGCCACGGCCAGCGGATTGTGTGCCTTCATCGATGCGTCACCCTCGCCGTTCCATGTGTGTGCGACGGTGGCGGCCGAGCTGGACGGCAACGGGTTCACGCCGTTGACCGAGGCGTCGGCGTGGGACGACGCGGGCGGGAAACACTATGTGGTGCGCGGTGGTTCGCTGATCGCGTGGGCTGACTACGACGCCGTGCCCGCCGCTCCCTTCCGGGTGGTCGGCGCGCATACCGACAGCCCCAATCTGCGGGTGAAGCAGCATCCCGACCTCGCGGGGTCCGGGTGGCAATTGGTCGGGCTCGAGCCGTACGGCGGGGCCTGGCTGAACTCCTGGCTGGACCGGGAGCTCGGTCTCTCGGGGCGGCTCAGTGTGCGCGAGGGCGCGCGGATGCGCGATGTGCTGGTGCGCATCGACGAGCCGATCCTGCGGGTGCCGCAGCTGGCCATTCACCTGTCCGAAGACCGTCGCGGGGTCACCCTCGACCCGCAACGGCACGTGAACGCGATCTGGGGGATCGGCGACGCGCCCGCGCCGTTCCTGGACTTCGTCGCCGAGCGGGCCGGGGTGAGCGGCGCCGATGTGCTCGGGTGGGAACTCATGACCCACGACCTCGCGTCGAGCACGATCGTCGGCCGCGATCTCGATCTGGTGAGCGCGCCGCGGCTCGACAATCAGGGCACCTGCTACGCCGGATTGCAGGCGTTCCTCGCGGCGGCCGACGAGCCGGGGGCGGCGACGGCGGTGCTGGTGATGTTCGACCACGAGGAGGTCGGGAGCCAGTCCGATCGTGGGGCGCAGTCGGATCTGCTGCCCGCGGTGCTGGAGCGGATCGTGCTGGCTCGGGGTGGTGGGCGTGCCGATTACCTTGCCGCGCTTGCCGGTTCGGTGGTCGCCTCCGGCGATATGGCGCACGCGACGCACCCGAACTATCCGGACCGGCACGAGCCCGCGCATCGCATCGTGGTCGGCGGTGGACCGGTGCTCAAGGTGAATCAGAACCTGCGCTACGCCACCGACGCGGCGGGCGCAGGCGCGTTCGCGCTCGCCTGTGCGCAGGCCGAGGTGCCGTTGCAACGCTATGTCCACCGCGCCGATCTGCCGTGCGGCTCGACCATCGGCCCGATGACGGCCGCCCGCACGGGGATGTCGACCGTCGATGTCGGCGCACCCCAGCTCGCCATGCACTCGTGCCGCGAACTCATGGGCGCCGCCGACGTGCCCGCCTATGCTTCGGCTCTCGCGGCGTTCCTGACCCCGGAAGCGACGGACTGACCGACTCGGCCTGGCTCAGTTCGTCGCGAGTTCCGAGGTCGCCGAAGGCTTTCGGGCCGGGCGGTAGGTGATCACCGCGTACACGACCACGGCGAACGTGGTCCACACATAACTGCTGCCGATGATCTGCTGCCACCAGGCCCAGGCGAGTTCCTTGTCGCCCGAATGCGGCAGAACCCACTGCGGGCCGACGATGAACATCAGTGTGAACAAGATGACAACGGTGGTGAAGGCGCGGGAGCGGCGGCGCACGGCCAGGCTCACGGCGACGACCAGCGCGGGGGCCACCCAGACCCAGTGATGCGACCACGACACCGGCGAGACCAACAACACCGCGGCCGCGTTCACCAGTAGCGCGCCGACATCGTTGCCCGCGCCGATCAGGCGGTACATCCAGACCGAGGCCAGCGCGATCGTCAGCGCGGACAGGCCGAGCCACAGCCCCGTTGCCAGCGATTCGTCCATGCCGAGGCGGAACAGCGTGCCCTTGATCGACTGGTTGCCCGCGAAGTAGGGGGTGCCGATGCGGCCGGTGTCGGAGACGGTGTGGAACCAGTATTCGACCGAGTCCTTCGGGAACAGCAGGAAGCCGACGCCCACCGCGGCCGCGGCCGACGCGACCATGGTGGCCGCGGCTTTCCAGTCTCGGCGGAGCAGGAAATACAGCAGGTAGCCGGCCGGAATCAGCTTGATCGACACCGCGATGCCGATCAGCATCCCGCGTGGCCAGAAGGGCTTGCGCACGAGAATGTCGAGGGCGACCGCGGCCATCAGGATCAGATTGATCTGGCCGAAGTTGAAGGTCTGGCGGACCGGTTCCAGGAACTGGGCCAGGCCGAGCCCGGCGATCAACACGGTGAGGACCGAGATGCGGTCGAGTTCGGGACGCACGCGAACCAGTACCAGCCACAGCACGATGGCCAGGCTCGCCAGCGAGGTCGACAGCACGACGACCTCGGCGACCACCAGCGGCATCAGGGCCAGCGGCACGAAGAACATCGCGGCCAGCGGGGGATAGGTGAACGGCAGGCCGAGGCCGTGGACCGGCGGCATCGGGCCGTACAGGTCGCCGCCGTCGAGCCACACGCGCGCGCCGTTGCGGTAGACCTGCAGGTCGATGAACCCGTGCCACCAGTGCGCGAGGAGCGCGACGGCCGCGGAGACGACGAACAGTCCGACGGCCGCGGTCAGCCGGCGACGTTGACGCTCCACGTGGTCGGGATCGGGAATACGCGGCTCGACCTGCTCGGCAACCCCCGGACTTTCGTTCACGGCGCCAGAGTAACGGGTACTCCGATGCCCCAGCCGCAAGTGTGACCAGACCGAATCCGGCCGCCTCCCCAGCGTGAGGGCAGGACGGGCGGCAGGCGGCTACCCCGCAACCATTAGACTCTGCAGATCAAGTTCCCCCCGGCCGAAAGGACCCTGGTCTCCCGTGACACTGCAGGTCGACACCGTCGCTACCGCCGCAGCCACCCCGGATGCTCCGCAGCCGTACAAGGAACTCGGTCTCAAAGACGACGAGTACGCCCGCATCAAGGAAATTCTGGGCCGTCGGCCCACTGATGCCGAGCTGGCGATGTACTCGGTGATGTGGAGCGAGCACTGCTCCTACAAGTCCTCCAAGGTGCACCTTCGCTACTTCGGTGAAACCACCACCGACGAGATGAAGGCTTCCATGCTGGCCGGGATCGGCGAGAACGCCGGCGTGGTCGACATCGGCGACGGCTGGGCCGTCACCTTCAAGGTGGAGAGCCACAACCACCCCTCCTACGTGGAGCCGTATCAGGGCGCGGCCACCGGCGTCGGCGGCATCGTGCGCGACATCATGGCCATGGGCGCGCGCCCGATCGCGGTGATGGACCAGCTGCGCTTCGGCGCGGCGGACGCCCCCGACACCCGTCGCGTGGTCGACGGTGTGGTGCGCGGCGTCGGCGGTTACGGCAACTCGCTCGGCCTGCCCAATGTCGGCGGCGAGACCGTCTTCGATGCCTCCTACCAGGGCAACCCCCTCGTGAACGCGCTGTGCGCGGGCGCGATGCGCGTGGAAGACCTGCACCTGGCCTTCGCCTCGGGCAACGGCAACCGGATCATCCTGTTCGGTGCGCGCACCGGCCTGGACGGCATCGGCGGCGTGTCCGTGCTCGCCTCGGACTCCTTCTCCGGCGACGAGTCCGGCACCGGCCGCAAGAAGCTGCCCGCCGTGCAGGTGGGCGACCCGTTCACCGAGAAGGTGCTCATCGAGTGCTGTCTCGACCTGTACGCGGCCGGGCTGGTCGTCGGTATCCAGGACCTCGGCGGCGCCGGGCTGTCGTGTGCCACGTCCGAACTCGCCGCGGCGGGCGACGGCGGCATGCACATCGACCTGACCAGGGTTCCGCTGCGCGCCAAGAACATGACCCCCGCCGAGATCCTGTCGAGTGAATCGCAGGAGCGCATGTGCGCGGTCGTGACGCCGGAGAACGTGGACGCGTTCATGGCCGTCTGCAAGAAGTGGGACGTGCTGGCCACCGACATCGGTGAGGTCACCGACGGCGACCACCTCGTCATCACCTGGCACGGCGAGACCGTGGTCGACGTGCCGCCGCGCACCGTGGCCCACGAGGGCCCGGTCTACGAGCGCCCCGTGCAGCGTCCCGACACCCAGGACGCGCTGATCGCCGATACCACCGCCACCCTGACCCGGCCGAAGACCGGCGACGAGCTGCGCGAGACCTTGTTCACGATGATCGCCAGCCCGCAGCTGTGCAGCCGCAAGTGGATCACCGAGCAGTACGACCGCTACGTGCGCGGCAACACCGTGCTGGCCGAGCACGCCGACGCGGGCGTCGTCCGCATCGACGAGTCCTCGGGCCGCGGTATCGCCCTGGCCACCGACGCGTCGGGCCGCTACACCAAGCTCGACCCGTACACCGGCGCGCAGCTGGCGCTGGCCGAGGCGTTCCGCAATGTCGCCACCACCGGCGCCACCCCCAAAGCGGTCACCAACTGCCTGAACTTCGGTTCGCCGGAGGATCCGGGCGTGATGTGGCAGTTCCAGCAGGCCGTGCGCGGTCTGGCGGATGGTTGTGCGGCCCTGGGCATTCCGGTGACCGGCGGCAACGTGAGCTTCTACAACCAGACCGGCAAGGACGCCATCCTGCCCACCCCGGTGGTCGGCGTGCTCGGCGTGATCGACGATGTGCACCGCCGCATCCCGACCGGCCTCGGCCTCGAGCCGGGCGAGTCGCTGATCCTGCTCGGCGAGACCCGCGACGAGCTGGACGGCTCGATCTGGTCGCAGGTGGTCCACGATCACCTCGGTGGCGTGCCGCCGCGGGTCGACTTCGCTCGCGAGCAGCTGCTCTCGGAGGTGCTCACCTCGGGTTCGCGCGACGGCATGATCTCCGCCGCGCACGACCTGTCCGAGGGTGGTCTGGCGCAGACCGTCATCGAGGCGGCGCTGGCAGGCGAAACCGGCTGCCGCATCGTGCTTCCCGAGGGTTCGGACCCGTTCGTGCAGCTGTTCTCCGAGTCGGCGGGCCGCGTGCTCGTCGCGGTGCCGCGTTCGGAGGAGACCCGGTTCACCAAGATGTGCGACGCGCGGCAGCTGCCGTGGGTGCGCATCGGCGTGGTGGACCAGGGTTCGGATTCGGTCGAGGTGCAGGGGCAGTTCTCCGTGACACTCGCCGAATTGCGTGAGGCATTCGAAGGCACGCTGCCTAAGCTGTTCGGAGCGCATACCGCCTGATCAACCGGACGAGGAGTCGAGCTTGACCACTGAGAGTACGGGCTCGACTTCTCTGTCCGCGGCGCGCGAGGACCCCGCGCACAACAACCTCTTCGTCCGGGGAATTCACCTGGTGGAGAGGTTTTTTCATCCGGATTACGTCGGCCTGATCGTGGCCACGATGTTCTTCGGACTGTCGCTGACACCCTCGCTGCTTCCGCGTGACTGGTTCTTCCAGGGACTGCTCAGCGGGATCAACGCCACGATCGGCTACGGGCTCGGCTGCGCGCTGTCCTGGGTCTGGCGCAAGTGGATCGCGCCCCGGATCACCTGGCCCGCCCAGGTCTCGTCGGCCTGGAGCCGACGGCCCGGCTGGCTGCTGGTGGCGGTGAAGGGCGCGATCGTGGTGGCGTGCCTGGTCTTCGCGGTGCTGATGAGCATCAAGTCCTCGCAGTGGCAGCGCGAGATCACCGATCTGATGGGAATGGCACCGGTGTCCGACGCCGGGTATCCGCGCACGGTGTTGCTCGGCGCGGTGGTGGTGGGTCTGCTGATCTGGATCTCGCGTCTGGTGGTTCGGCTGGTGCGCACGGTGGCGCGCGCGCTGAACCAGTGGGTGCGGATTCCGGCTTCGTTCGCGCGGCCGCTCGGGGCGATCGTCGTGCTGGTGGCCGCGGTGCTGTTGTTCAACGGTGTGCTGGCGAAAGGCTTTTTCGCCGTGGCCAACTCGGCGTTCAGCGCGCGCAACAGCCATACCTCGCCGAACGCGGTCCAGCCGACGCTGCCCGAACGTTCCGGTAGCCCCGACTCGTTGGCCAAGTGGGAAACGCTGGGCTCGGAGGGCCGATGGTTCGTGGCGAACGCGCCGACCGCCCTCGCGATCGGCGAGGTCACCGGAAAGCCCGCACGCGAACCGATCCGGGTCTACGCGGGCCTGGAATCCGCGGACGGCGTCGAGGCGCAGACCGATGTGGCCGTCGCCGAACTGGAGCGCACCAAGGCTTTCGAACGCGAAGTGCTCGTGGTGATCAGTACCACCGGCACCGGCTGGGTCGATACGGCCAGCGCCGAGGCGGTCGAGCTGATGTTCGGCGGCGACACCGCGCTGGTGGCGACGCAGTACTCGTATCTGCCCAGCGCGTTGTCGTTCCTGTCCGACCGGGACAAGTCGATGACCATGGGGCGCACGCTGTTCGACAAGGTGTACGACCGCTGGTCGGCGCTGCCCGAAGACGCGAGGCCCAAGCTGCTCGTCTACGGCGAGAGCCTCGGTTCGCAGGGGTCGGAGGGCGCGTTCTCCGGTCTGGCCGATATCCGCAACCGCACCGACGGCGTGCTGTGGGTGGGGCCGCCCAACTCCAACCGGCTGTGGTCGGAATTCGTGACCAGGCGCGATCCCGGCACCGAGGAGATCACCCCGATCTACGCCGACGGAATGTCGGTGCGGTTCGCCGCGAGCGCCGATCAGCTGGCCCGGCCGACGCCGGTCTGGAACGACCCGCGCATCGTCTACCTGCAGCATGCCTCCGATCCGGTGGTGTGGTGGTCGCCGGATCTGCTGTTCAGCAGTCCGGACTGGTTGCGGGAGAAGCGCGGACCCGATGTGTCACCGGCGATGTCGTGGTATCCGATCGTCACGTTCTGGCAGGTGGCGGCGGATCTGCCCCGCGCGCAGACGGTGTCGGACGGGCACGGTCACAACTACGGCAATCTGCTGCCCGACGCGTGGGCCGCGGTGGCCCAACCACCGGACTACACACCGGAATTGGCTGCTCGGATCAGCGCGTTCATCGAAGAATCCATGGCCACCGAGCGTGAGTTGAAGTGACGAACCGCGCGGCGCCGAACCCCTCGATCGGCGCCGCGCGGTGGGGGTTCACGACACCGATTTGAACGGATTGTGTTCGGCGATCAGCTGTTCCAGCCGCGCTTCGTCGATCCGGCCGATCAGTGACTGGGTCTCCTGCTGGTCGCGCACGACCTTGGCCAGGGTGAAGCAGCTCGTCACCAGGAACAGGCCCGACATCGCCAGGAACGCGCGCTGCCAGCCGTCCAGCGGCAGGTAGGCGATTCCGGCGCCGGTCCCGAACAGGCTGACAGCGAAAGCGATCGCGGCCTGGGCCATGTAGGCCGAGGTGTTCTTCGGCTTGGTGTTTGTGCTCATGGTTCTCAGTGTGCGCGGCCACGGCGTCGCGATCGCGCGTACAACTACTCGAGCGCGGTACGTAGTTTGTGAGCGGCTCCGCAGTGACAAATCCGGTGATTGTCGGTAGCGGCGGCCATACTGAGGCGGTGACCGAGCGCGCTTCGACTTCTGCGATGCTGCGTGCGCGCGGCGGCGTTGTCGTGCGGCGCGTGGAGGCCGTGGTCGATCTGAATTATGTCGGATTGGTGCTGGCGACGCTGTTTTTCGGGCTGTCGGTGACGCCCTCGCTGGTGCCGCGTGACTGGCTGTTCCAGGGTCTGATCAGCGGAATCAACGCCGCGATCGGGTACGGGCTCGGCTGCGTGCTCGAATGGGTGTTCCGGCGGTGGGTGCGGTCCCGGATTCCGATTCCGAGCCCGTCCGATCGGGTCCGATACGTGCTCAAGGCGATCTTGCTGGTGGGATGCGCGCTGGTCGCTGCGGTGATGCTGGTGCAGTCGGCGCGATGGCAGCGCGAGATCACCTCGCTGATGGGGATGGCCGGGACCACCACGCCCGCGTATCTGCGCACCGGGCTGCTCAGCGTGGCTGTCGGGGTGGCCGTGGTCGCCGCGTATCGGACGGTGCGCGTGCTGGTGCTCGGGCTGGCTCGTCAGCTCAATCGGTGGGTGCGGGTGCCGCGAGAACTGGCGCCTGCCGCCGGGTTGCTGGTGCTGGTCGTTCTCACGGTGACGATGGTCAACGGTGTCGCCTCGCAGGCGTTCTTCGCGGTGGCCAACTCGGCGTTCAGCGTGCGCAACGACCGGACCACACCGTACGCGGTGCAGCCGGTCGCGCCGGAGCGTTCGGGGAGCCCCGAGTCGCTCGCGCCGTGGCAGACG
This sequence comes from Nocardia salmonicida NBRC 13393, assembly GCF_001613085.1. Classification (GTDB taxonomy): domain Bacteria; phylum Actinomycetota; class Actinomycetes; order Mycobacteriales; family Mycobacteriaceae; genus Nocardia; species Nocardia salmonicida. The sequence goes on along the minus strand of NZ_BDBR01000005.1, from coordinate 281,443 downwards.
CTGGGGTTCGAGGGGCGGTGGTTCGTGTCCAACGGTCCGAGCGCGGCCGCGATCACCGAGGTGACGGGGAAGCCCGCGCGCGAACCCGTTCGGGCGTACGTGGGGTTGGAGTCGATGGCCAAGGGGCAGACCGCGGCGCAATTGGCCGTCGCCGAGCTCGAGCGGACCCGCGCCTTCGACCGGGAGGCGATGGTGGTGGTCACGACTACCGGAACCGGGTGGGTCAACGGGATGGCCGCGGCGGCCGTGGAATACCTCTACGGCGGCGATACGGCGATCGTCGCGACGCAGTTCTCGTATCTGCCCAGCGTGCTCTCGTTCCTGTCGGACCGGGAGAAGGCGGCCGCGGCCAGCCGGGAGCTGTTCGACGCGGTGTACGAGCGGTGGTCGGCGCAGCCGGAAGGGCATCGGCCGAAGTTGTTCGTCTACGGGGAGAGCCTGGGTTCGCAGGGGTCGGAGGAGGCCTTCGACGGGTTGGCCGAACTGCGCGAGGAGGTCGATGGAGCGTTGTGGGTCGGCCCGCCGAACTCGAATCGGTTGTGGCGGCAGTTCGTCGATCGTCGCGATCCGGGCTCGCCCGAGGTGGCGCCGGTGTACGCGGACGGGCTCGTCGTGCGCTTCGCCGATGACGCGACGGATTTCGACAGTGCGGAGCCGTGGCGCGAACCCCGCATCGCCTACCTGCAACATCCCTCCGATCCCATCGTGTGGTGGTCGGCCGATCTGATCTTCACGCAGCCGGATTGGTTGAGCGAGCCACGCGGTTCCGATGTGTCGACCCAGATGCGGTGGGCGCCTTTCGTGACGTTCTGGCAGGTCACGGCCGATCTCACGAACGCACAGGGGGTCGTCGACGGGCACGGGCACCGGTACGGGAGTTTGGTGCTGGACGGATGGTTAGCCGTCGCGGCGCCGCCAGGGGTGGACGGCACTGTCATCGAAAGGATCCGTGCCGCGCTGGAATCAGCGGAAACCTACGAGCGCGAGGTGAAGTGAGGCGACTCGAAAGTGCTGCGGCGCTGATTCTTCCACTGCTGTGGAGCAACCGGATCCTGCCGGCTCTCGATCTGCCCTTGCGTGGCCGTACCGTGGCGAACACGGCTTTCGCGACGGGATATACCAAGCTCTTTCGTGGTAGCCCGAACTGGTTGTCGCCCAGCGGTTTCCGGTGGGGTCTCGGCAGCGCGGGCATCGTCCTCATCGGCTACGCCGTTGCTCTGGCGATCCCGTCCCTGCGACGCCTCCCACTCGAAATCGCCATCCGCGCACCAGAGACCTCGACCCTCGAATGGATTGCCCTCCACATCCCCGTCGGTACCGTCCTGGCCGAAGAAGCGATCTTTCGAGGGACTCTCGATCCCTTGCTCGCCGAGAGCGTCGGCCAACCGGCTCCCGTGATCAGCGGCCTCGAATTCGGCCTCTGGCACATCCAACCGGCAAGAGCCGCAGAAGATCCGGTATTTCCAACGGTCGCGGCCACCACCCTGGCCGGGCTCGTCTTCACCGAACTTCGCCGTCGGTCGGGCAGTGCCACCGCACCCGCGCTCCTGCATCTTGCGATCAATGCCGGGGGAGCGCTCGCGCCCGCCGCCGCCCGGTGGGTCGACGGGCTGCGGCGCTAGCGCGGCTCAGGCTGTGGCGACGAAACCGGCGACGGCCTCGGTGAAGGCGTCGTTGTCGTCGCCCGCGGCGGTGTGGGCGGCCGTGCTGATCTCGGCGAGGCGGGCGTGCGGTGCGAGAGCGAGGAAGGCCGCGGCGCCCTCGTCGCTGACGACATCGGACTTGCCGCCGCGGATCAGCAGGACCGGGATGGTCAGGGCCTCGGCTGCGGCCTCCATCTCGACGATGCGAGCGTCCGGGTCTTCGTTGACGTCGCTGATCAGGTCGGGGTCCCAGTGCCAGTACCAGCGGCCGTCGCGCTCGCGCAGGTTGCGCAGGAGGCCGTCTGCGTTGTCGGGGCGCGGGCGGTGCGGCAGGTAGGCGGCGACCGCGTCGGCCACCTGGTCGAGGGTGTCGAAGCCGTCGCGGTGCTTGCCGAGGAAGTCCATGACGCGGCTCACGCCCGCGGATTCCGAGCGGGGCACGATGTCGACCAGAACGAGCGCGCGGATCGCGCTGCCACCCGGTCTCGCCGTGGCGAGCAGCCCCGTGATCCCGCCCATGCTCGCCCCGACGACCACCGCGCCCGCGTCCGGCGTCGCACCGAGCTGTTCGAGGACGGCGTGCAGGTCGCCCACCATCGCGGTCCTGCCGTAGTCGGCGGTCGGCGACCAATCGCTCTCACCGTGCCCACGCGCGTCCACGGTGACGACCCGCATCCCCGCCGCCGCGAGCGCCCGCCCGGTCCGCTTCCACGAATACCGGTTCTGCCCACCGCCGTGCAGCATCACGACCAACGGGCCGTTCTCGGCACCGAAGCTGTCGGCGACCAGGGTGAGCCCGTCAGCACTGCGCAATCGCAACGTGGTCGGCTCGAGGGGACCGGTGACACTCATAGGACGAATGTACGACGCGGCTCACGTTCCGGCATCGCCGGGCTTTCGATCGGTCGGCGGTGTTGCCGTGTCAGCTGGCGGACTCGGTCCAGCTCAGGTATTCGGCGTCGTGGATGCTCGGGCGCCGGAGTGTCACCGGCCCTCGGTAGCGTCTCGGGGTATGGCTGGACGGAATGTGGTTGATCCCGCGCAGGTGCGGGCGGCTGTGTTGGACGTGGGGGAGTGGTTGCGGGATCCGGCGTTGCCGGTGCCGGGGCGGCGGGAGTTGGGGGCGGCGGTGAAGGGGACGGTGCGGGCGTTGGCGGGGAGTGCGCCGGGGCATTCGGTGGAGGTTCGGGTGCCGCCGTTCGTGGCCGTGCAGTGCATCGAGGGGCCTCGGCATACCAGGGGGAACCCGCCGAATGTGGTGGAGACCGATCCGCGGACGTGGTTGTTGCTGGCCACGGGGCTGTTGACGTTCGAGGCGGCGGCCGAGTCCGGTGCGTTGACGGCCTCGGGAACCAGGGCGGGAGAGATCGCGGGGTGGCTGCCGATCGTGGCGTTGCCCGGGCGGCCGGACCCGGCTGCCGGATAGCGGCAACCGGGTCAGGGCTCAGGCGGCCGTGGTGTGCTTGCGGTGCAGGCCCTTGTAGTCGTAGTAGCGGGTGATGATCGTGCCCGCGACGACGGCGATCGTGATGCCGAGCAGCGACATCCAGATGCCGCGGTCGAGACCGGCGGCGTAGCCGGCGTCGAAGTACAGGATCGAGCGGACGCCGAGGAACACCTGGTGCATCGGCTCGAATTCGGCGAGCCACGCGAGGTAGGTCGGGGTCGCCTCGATCGGGACGGTACCGCCGGAGGAGGGCAGGCCGAGGATGACGAACAGCGTCAGGTTCACCAGCAGCCCCGCGGTACCGAGGGCGGCCAGCGTCATCAGGGCGGTCCAGCCGACCGCGATCATGGCGAGCACCGAGAACAGGACCAGGGCGAGCGGATTGTCGATCGGCATGCCGACCGCCTTGCCCACCAGCAGGAACACCAGCGAGGCGATGACCGCGACCAGTGCCGATATCCCCCACTTGATGAGCAGCGTGTGAAAGCGCGAGATCGGAGTGGGGGGATAGTGCACCGACCACGGGCCGTACTCGGTGGGAAGGAAACCGAGTTGGGCATCGACCATCGTGTGGATCACCATCGCCCCGACCATGCCGGCCAGCAGCAGGAGCAGTGAGAAGAAGAACGCCGTCAGGCCGATGCCGGTGCCGCTCGGCAGCGGACGGAAGTCCTGCGCGACCACGTCGATCGGACTCTCGAGGGTGAGCATCGCCGCGCCGGACACCTGCGGCGGCGGTGCGCCCGCCGGCGTCTCGGCCAGGGTGGCCCGTACCTGCTCGGTCAGTTGGAGGCCGACCTGTTTGTCGACCTCGGTCAGCGCCTGGTTGCCGATGCGCTGCATGATCCCGACGCCGTAGGCGCCCATGCGCGGGTTGGCTTGCAGGGTGATGATCGGCCGTTCCATCTCGCCGGGCACGATGCTGCCCGTGCCGAGAATGCCCAGGCGTTTGCTGAAATCGCCGGGGATGATGATCGCGCCGTAGATCTGTCCGGTGCGCAGCAGCTGTTCGGACTCCGATTTTCCGACGACGTGCAGGTCTACCTTGTCGGCGGGGATACCGGCGACGAGTGCGTCGGCGACCTGCTTGCCGAAATTGACCTGCTTGGTCTGCTCGCCCGAACCCATCACGTCGCCGACATCGGAATTGACCAGCGCGATCGGGAAGTCGTGCAGATTCTCCTCCGGGTCGGCGATATAGCCGAGGTACATCACCCCGAGCAGGGCGGTGAGCAGGGTCAGCACCGCAGTGGGCGAGAGCACGATCCGAGCCCAATGGCGCCGACCCAAGGTCGGTGTGGCGAACGTCGCTTCGCTTGCGGGCGTCTGCTCGGGATCAATCGGCTTCGCGCCGGTGTTCTCACTATCCGACCCGGTTCCACCGGCTGCAACGTGTGCACTGTCGTCCGTCGTCACGATCCGCACCGTAACAGCCTTTTGTGGCGATCGGCGGGTTCGTGACCGGCGGATTGCTGCCGGGATGCGAGCGCGCGTACTACCTGCCCATGATTCACCCGTAGACTGAGTACTGCCCCCAGCCCGCCCGAACAGGGAGCAAACGGTGACCGACGTCGATCCTACGATCGTCCCCACGCCCCATACCCCCGACGAGATCGAACACGACCCTCGTGAGGAGTGTGGCGTCTTCGGCGTCTGGGCTCCCGACGAAGACGTGGCCAAGCTCACTTACTATGGCCTGTACGCCCTGCAGCATCGCGGGCAGGAGGCGGCCGGAATCGCCGTTTCCGATGGTTCCCAGATCCTCGTCTTCAAGGATCTCGGCCTGGTCTCCCAGGTCTTCGACGAGCAGACCCTCGCGGCCATGCCGGGGCATATCGCCGTCGGACACTGTCGCTACTCCACGACCGGTGGAGTCACCTGGGAGAACGCGCAGCCGATATTCCGCACCACCTCGGTCGGCTCCGGTCTGGCGCTGGGCCACAACGGCAACCTGGTGAACACCGCTGAATTGGCCGGTCGCGCACGCGAACTCGGCCTGATCGGCACCGGTGTGATCGATGGCCGCCCGCAGATGACCGGCGCCACCTCCGACTCCGACATCGTCACCGCGCTGCTGGCGCACGCCTCGGCGGATTCCAGCATCGAGGCCGCGGCGATGGAACTGCTGCCGCAGTTGCGCGGCGCGTTCTGCCTCACGTTCATGGACGAGCACACCCTCTACGCCGCGCGTGACCCGCACGGCGTGCGCCCGTTGGTATTGGGCAGGCTCGATCGTGGCTGGGTCGTCGCGTCCGAGACCGCCGCGCTCGACATCGTCGGCGCCGCGTTCGTCCGCGAGATCGAGCCGGGCGAGCTGCTGGCCATCGACTCCGAGGGCGTGCGCTCGATGCGCTTCGCCAACCCCGAACCCAAGGGTTGCGTCTTCGAGTACGTGTATCTGGCCCGTCCCGACACCACGATCGCCGGTCGCTCGGTGCACTCCACCCGTGTGGAGATCGGCCGCAAGCTGGCCAAGGAGCATCCGGTCGATGCGGATCTGGTGATCCCGGTGCCCGAGTCGGGTACGCCCGCCGCGGTCGGTTACGCCCAGGGCTCCGGCATTCCGTACGGCCAGGGTCTGATGAAGAACGCCTACGTGGGCCGCACCTTCATCCAGCCCAGCCAGACGATCCGTCAGCTGGGTATCCGGCTCAAGCTCAACCCGTTGAAGGAAGTGATCCGCGGCAAGCGACTGATCGTCGTCGACGACTCCATCGTGCGCGGCAACACCCAGCGCGCGCTGATCCGCATGCTGCGCGAGGCCGGTGCGCTCGAGATCCACGTGCGTATCGCGTCGCCGCCGGTGAAGTGGCCCTGCTTCTACGGCATCGACTTCGCCTCGCGCGCGGAGCTGATCGCCAACGGCACCGGCGCCGACGACAGCTACGCCGACATGGTCGAGAACGTGCGCCGCTCCATCGGCGCCGACACTCTCGGCTACGTCTCCACCGCGGGCATGATCGCCGCCACCGAACAGCCGCGCTCGCGACTGTGCACCGCCTGCTTCACCGGCGACTACCCGATCGAACTGCCGCCGGAGGCCGCGATCGGCAAGAACGTGCTCGAGGGGATGCTCTCGGGCAAGGCCGAGTCGAAGCTGCTCGGCGAGAACGCCAATGTGGACGCGCTCAGTCGTCCCTGACGCCGCACACGAGGGGTCGGACAGGATAAACCTGTTCGGCCCCTTTTGTGTTGTGTACGAAGGTAATTCCGGTAACCGGTAATTTCGTAAGATTAGTTCATAACATGGCGGCAATAATTCGGACCATTTGAAACTGGGCGGTAATGGTTCACCTGTACGGTCCCTCGTTATATCGCTAGCTCACCATGTAGTCGTCGCCTCTGTGATCCGGGGGCGGCGACTGCGCGGCGTTCGAGAATGGGACCTGATGTTGAACAAGGCACGAAGCATGCGCGCGAAACGAATTGCCGCGGTGGGGGTTACCGCCGCTGTCGCCGCCGCGCTGGCCGGTTGTGGCTCCGGCCGCACCGATGAAGCGGGCTCCGGTGCGGGCCTGGTCGTCGGCACCACCGACAAGATCTTCTCGCTCGACCCGGCCGCGGCGTACGACAACGGTTCGCTGCTGGTGGAGAACCAGATCTATTCGTATCTACTGAACTTCGCACCGGGTGATACCACGCCCAAACCCGATGCGGCGGAAAAGTGCGAATTCACCACTCCGACGGTCTACACCTGCAAGATCAAATCCGGGCTGAAATTCGCCAGCGGTAACCCGTTGACCGCCAAGAGCGTGAAGTTCTCCTTCGACCGGATGGTGAAGATCAACGATCCGCACGGTCCCGCGTCGCTGCTCGGCAATCTCGACAAGACCGATGTGGTCGACGATCTCACCGTCGCGTTCACCCTGAAGGTCGCCAATGATCAGACCTTCCCGACGATCCTGCCGACCCAGGCGGGCCCGATCGTCGACGAGCTGGTCTTCCCAGCCGACAAGGTCGCCACCGACGACGAGGTCGTCGCGGCCAAGGGCTACTCCGGCCCGTACACGATCTCCAGCTACGACAAGAACAAGCTGGTGGAATACCGGGCCAATCCCGACTACCAGGGCATCCTCGGCACGCCGAAGACCGCGACGGTGTCGACCAAGTACTACGCCACCTCCGACAACCTGAAGCTGGACCTGCAGAACGGCGCCATCGACGTCGGCTACCGCTCGTTCACCCCCACCGACATCGACTCCCTGCGGACCGATTCCAAGGTGAAGGTCACCGACGGCCCCGGCGGCGAGCTGCGCTACGTGGTGTTCAACATGAACACCATGCCGGGCAATACGCCGGCGCAGAAGCTGGCCGTGCGCAAGGCATTCGCGTCCTCCGTCGACCGTGAGGCGCTGGCCAACGGTGTCTACAAGGGCACCTACCAGCCCGCCTTCGGCTACGTCCCCTCGGGCATGGCCGGGTCGGCCGAGCCGCTGAAGGATCTCTACGGCGCCAAGCCCGACAAGGTCGCCGCCGCGAAGTACCTCGCCGAAGCGGGCATCGCCACCCCGGTGACGCTGAACCTGCAGTACAACCCCGACCACTACGGCTCCAGCTCCTCGGAGGAGTACGCGGCGGTCAAGTCCCAGCTCGAGGCCTCGGGTCTGTTCAAGGTGAACCTGCAGTCCACCGAGTGGGTGACCTACCAGAAGGAGCGCGCCTCCGACGGGTACCCGATGTACCAGTTCGGCTGGTTCCCGGACTTCCCGGACGCCGACAACTACCTGACGCCGTTCTTCGGCCCGAACAACTTCCTGCAGTCGCACTTCGAGAACCCCGGCATCAACGCCCAGCTCACCGCCGAGGCCACCGAGTCCGACGCGACCAAGCGGATCGAGTTGCTGAAGAAGATCCAGACCGATCTGGCGCAGAACCATCTGCCGACCCTGCCGTTGCTCTCGGGTAAGCAGGTCGCGGTGTCGAAGCCGGGCGTCAGCGGTGTGGATCAGACCCTCGACGGCTCCTTCAAGTTCCGGTTCACGGTCCTGAGCAAGTGAGTGACGTTGCCGCTGCGCCCGGATCACCGATCCGGGCGCAGCGTTTCGGGTGGATGCGCGGCGGGGGTTCCCGCCAGGTGGCTTTGCTGCGGTACCTGCTGATTCGGCTGTTGCTGATTCTGCCGACCGCGTGGTTGCTGGTGACAGTGGTGTTCTTCCTGATGCGGGTGATCGGTGACCCGATCAGCGCGGCCATGGGTGGCCGACTGACCCAGGACCAGATCGAGGAACGCAAGGAAGCCGCGGGGCTCAATCGCCCTATCCTGACGCAGTATTGGGAGTACATCACTGGCTTCCTGCACGGTGATTTCGGCCGGACACAGGACAACCAGGCGATCAGCGATGTGGTGATCACCTACGGTGCCGCCACTTTCGAACTCGTCTTCTGGGGCCTGCTGGTCGCCTTCGCTGTCGGTGTGCCACTGGGCAGATACGCTGCGACACATCGGGATACAGCCTCGGACGCGTTTCTGCGGTTCTCCGCGGTGCTGGCCTACGCGGCCCCGGTGTTCTTCGTGGGCATGCTGTTCAAGCTGATCTTCTCGGTGTGGCTCGGCTGGTTCCCGGTCGGCGGCCGCGCCAGCACGGATGTAGAGCTTGCGCTGCAACATGTCTCGCCGAAGACCAACATCCTGATCGTCGATGCGATCCTCTACGGCGAACCGTCCTATGTGCTCGACGTACTCGAACACGCGGTGCTGCCCGCGGTGGCGCTCGGCTTGCTCACCGGCGGCATCTTCCTGCGGCTGGTGCGGGTGAACCTGATCCAGACGCTGCGCAGTGATTTCGTCGAGGCGGCGCGGGCGCGTGGGTTGTCCACGCGGGTGGTCACCGGCAGGCACGCGGTGCGCAACGCGCTGATCCCGATCATCACGGTGATGGGCATGTGCATCGCGATGATGCTCGGCGGCGCGGTGCTCACCGAGACCACGTTCGAATGGAAAGGCTTGGGCTATCAGCTCGCCGAGTATCTGCGGGCGCGCGACTTCATCGCGGTGCAGGGCATCGTGGCGTTCATCGCGCTGGTCGTCGCGGTGATGAGCTTCGTCGTCGACGCCATCGTCGCGATGATCGACCCGAGGGTGAGGTTCTAGATGACCACCGCTGTGCAACGTCGGCGTCTGCCCGGCGCCGAGCTGCTGTCGAAAACCTCGGGGCTGCAACGAGTCACGCTCATCACCGGATTGGTGCTGGTCGGTGTGTTCGTGTTCGTGGCGGCGTTCGCGCCGTTGCTCGCGCCGTACGGGCTGGCCCAGAACTCCGCTGACGGTGCGGCTTTCGTGCCGCAGCAGGGTCCGTCGGCCGAGCACTGGTTCGGTACGTCGGTGCGTAGCGAGGATGTGCTCTCGCGGGTGCTGTTCGGCGCGCGCACCGCGCTGCTGGTGATCGCGATCTCGGTGACGCTGTCGCTGCTGGTCGGCGTGCCGCTGGGCCTGCTGTCGGGGTTCGTGGGGCGCTGGATCGACAAGACATTGGTGCTGATCATGGACGCCATCTACGCGTTTCCGTCGCTGCTGCTGGCCATCGTAGTGTCGATCGTCGTCGCCGGTGGTACGTCGAGCAGTCTCGGCGGGATGCTGTCGGCGGCCATCGCGATCACGGTTGTCTATGTGCCGCAGTACTTCCGGGTGGTGCGCAATGCGACGGTCGCGGTGAAGACCGAGCCGTACGTGGACGCCGCCCGGGTGACCGGCGCCTCGACGACGCGAATCATGTTCCGCCACATCCTGTCCAACGTCACCGGCTCGCTGCCGGTGATCGTCACGATCAATGCCGCCGACGCCATCCTCACCCTCGCCGCGCTCGGCTTCCTCGGGTTCGGCATCGAGCCGACCCAGGCCGCCGAATGGGGCTACGACCTGAACAAGGCGCTCAACGATGTCTCCAACGGCATCTGGTGGACCTCGATCTTCCCCGGAACCGCGATCGTGCTGGTCGTGCTCGGGATGACGCTGGTCGGCGAGAGCCTCGACGAAACGCTGAATCCGCTGCTGCGCACCAGGCGTGCGGTCACCTCGGCAGACAAGGAAACAGTCGATGAGTGAAAAGACCGCCGCACTGGCTGTTTCGGGACTGTCGGTCACCTTCTCGACCGACAGCGGACCCGTGAACGCGGTGCGCGATGTGTCCTACGAGGTGTTCCCCGGTGAGGTACTCGCGATCGTCGGCGAGTCCGGGTCGGGCAAGTCGGTGAGTTCGCGTACCGCGATCGGGCTGCTGCCGCATTCGGCCTCGGTGCGCGGGCTGGTGACCATCGGCGATCGGCCGGTGACCTCGATGACCGAGCGTCAGCTCACCGCGCTGCGCGGTGGCGAGGTGTCGATGGTGTTCCAGGAACCGGCACGTGCGCTCGATCCACTGTTCACCGTCGGGTTCCAGATCTGCGAGGCACTGCGCGCCCACAGTGGCATGGGCCGAAAAGCCGCCAAGGCCAGGGCGATCGAGCTGTTGCGCACGGTCGGGCTGCCCGATCCCGAGCATCGGGTCGACTACTACCCGCATCAGCTCTCCGGCGGGCAGAAGCAGCGCGTGATGATCGCGATCGCCATCTCGTGCGAGCCGAAGGTGATCATCGCCGACGAGCCGACCACCGCGCTCGATGTCACCGTGCAGGCCGAGATCCTGGAACTGCTGCGCGATCTGCGCGATCGACTCGGCAGCGCGATCGTGCTGATCACCCACAACATGGGCGTGGTGGCCGACCTCGCCGATCGGGTGGTGGTGATGCGCGCGGGCGAGGTGGTCGAACAGGCGCCGGTGCACGAACTGTTCGCCAGTCCGAAGGCCGAGTACACCAGGGCGCTGCTCGATGCCGTTCCGCATCTCGGTGCGGCGACCATCGAGCGGCCCACGATCGATCGGACCGTCGAGCCGGTGCTCGATGTGAAGGATCTGGTCGTCACGTTCCCCGGGCCGTTCGGTCGGCCGGCGTTTCGTGCGGTCGACGGCGTCAGCTTGCAGATCAGGCCGGGGGAGACCCTAGGCTTGGTCGGTGAGTCGGGGTCGGGCAAGTCGACCATCGGGCGCTGTGTGGCCGCGCTGCAACGGCCGAGCGAGGGGCACGTGCTGATTCGCGGGCAGGACATCGCGGATCTGTCCCAGCGCAAGCTGCGGCCGATCCGGCGGCGGTTCGGGTTCGTGTTCCAGGACCCGGCCGGTTCGCTCAACCCGCGCCTGACCGTCGGCGAATGCGTCGCGGAGCCCCTGGTCGTGCACGGCATCGGCGACAAGGCGAGCGTCCGCGCGCGGGTGCGGCACATGCTCGACGACGTGCGGCTGCCCGCGGGCACCGAGAATCGGTACCCGCACGAACTGTCCGGCGGACAGCGTCAGCGGGCCAGCCTGGCGCGGGCGCTGGTGCTCGACCCGGATCTGCTCGTCGCCGACGAGCCGACCAGCGCGCTCGACGTCTCGGTGCAGGCAGCGGTGCTCGAACTGTTCGCCGAACTGCAGCGAGGGTGTGGTTGGGCGTGTCTGTTCATCAGCCACGACCTCGCCGTCGTCGACCAGCTCGCGGACCGGATCATGGTGCTGCGCGAGGGATCCTGCGTCGAGGAAGGCGACAACGAACAGATCCTGCGCAACCCCCAGCACGAGTACACCCGTCGCCTGGTCGCGGCCGTTCCCGTCCCAGACCCGGTCGAACAGAGGCGCCGGCGCGCAGAGATCGCCGCCACATTCGCCACTGAACCGGGACAATGAGCTGGAGCCGCACGACAGCTGAACTGGCGGATCACTTAGAGTTACTAGGCATCTATCCGCCGATTCGGTTTGGAGCTTTCCCCCACAATGACTGAACAGACACCCAGCGGTGCAGGCGCTTCCTACGCTGCGGCAGGCGTGAGCATCGAAGCCGGTGACCGCGCCGTCGAATTGTTCGGACCATTGGCCAGGAAGGCCAGCCGACCCGAGGTACAGGGCGGTATCGGCGGCTTCGCCGGGCTGTTCGCGCTCAAGGGCGGCTATCGGGAGCCGTTGCTCGCCGCCTCCACCGACGGTGTCGGCACCAAGATCGCCGTCGCCCAGGCGCTGGACAAGCACGACACCGTCGGGCTCGATCTGGTCGCCATGGTCGTCGACGACCTGGTGGTGTGTGGCGCCGAGCCGCTGTTCCTGCAGGACTACATCGCCATCGGCAAGGTGATCCCGGAGAAGGTCGCCGAGCTGGTCTCCGGCATCGCCGAGGGCTGCATCAAGGCCGGTTGCGCGTTGCTCGGCGGCGAGACCGCCGAGCACCCGGGTCTGATGGATCCCGATGACTACGACCTGTCCGCCACCGGCGTCGGTGTCGTCGAGGCCGACGCGGTGCTCGGCCCCGACCGGGTGCGTCCCGGCGATGTCGTCATCGCGATGGGGTCCTCGGGCCTGCACTCCAACGGCTACAGCCTGGCGCGCAAGGTGCTGCTCGACATCGACCGGATGTCGCTCACCGGCTACGTCGAGGAATTCGGCCGCACCCTCGGTGAGGAACTGCTCGAACCGACCCGCATCTACGCCAAGGACTGCCTCGCGCTGATCGCCGAAACCGATGTGCGCACCTTCTCGCACGTCACCGGCGGCGGCCTGGCCGCCAACCTGGCCCGGGTGCTGCCCGCGGGCCTGGTGGCCGAGCTGGATCGTGGCACCTGGAACCCGGCGCCGGTGTTCAAGATGATCGCCCAGCGCGGACGCGTGGAGCGGATCGAGATGGAGAAGACGTTCAACATGGGCGTCGGTATGGTCGCGATCGTGGCGCCCGAGGACGCCGATCGTGCGCTGGCGGTGCTCACTGCCCGCCACATCGACTGCTGGACGCTGGGCCAGGTCAAGAAGGCCGCCGATGTCGCGGCGCCGCGTGCGGTGCTGCTGGGCGATCACCCCAGGTTCTGATCTTTTCGAGTTACCACCGAGCCGGGTCGCGACGAGCGGCCCGGCTCGTGTGCGTCCCGGGTTTGCTCCGGCCACTGAGTGGCTATCCCATAGCTGGAGGGTTCGTGCCCGTCGGCTCGGGGTGGTCGGGGCCTCGAGGCGGCGAACACGACGAGCGTCCTGTGTGTGCACAGGACGCTCGTCGTGTATTCAGGTATTCGCCGTAACTGCTACTACGAGCCTGTCGTCACTCACCTGAGAACGGCTGGAAGGGGGAGGCCCTCAGGCCTCCCCCTTCGTCGCTGTCAGGTCAGCGGCGCCAGCTGTCGTAGCCGTCGTCCTCGTCGTTCCAACGAGACGGCGACTCGTCCGCATCATGCTCATCGGACAGCACTGCTCTACTCCTTGGTTGGGAGTAGGGCGGAGCATCGCTATCCGACAGCTCGCGCTGAAGGCTCGCGAAGTCGGTCGGCGCGGAGCTGTACTTGAGCTCACGTGCGACTTTGGTCTGCTTTGCCTTAGCCCGGCCACGGCCCATGGCTGACCCCCTCGCGTCACTGCGGGGCGGCCTGGGGTTTGTTGGCGGCCCCGTTCGAATTAAACTCTTCCTGACAGACACTTTAGCGTGTGTCAGAGCGTCGCGCTCCCAGGAGTGGGTGAAGACCTGACGAAGCGCCCCGGTTTGCCCCTTCTTCGCCCAGACCGCCCGGTCTCAGATGACTCCCGGAATCGCGCGGATCACACCGACTCTGGCGTCGCCGCCGAGCACCGCGGAGGCCGCGAGCCGGGTGTGCTGATCGGTCCACTCGACGCCGAGTTCGCGCAGAATCGCCAGCGTCAGCGGCATCCGGGCCCGATCGTGACCGTCTTCGATCTTGTACGCGAAGGCCCTTCCGTCGGGTAGCGCACCCGCGTGCACGCCGTCGGCGCCGATCTTGCAGAACAGTCCGGGGGTTGCCGACATGGCCGAGAGATCCGGGCCGCCGGTGCCGGAAATCACTCGTGGATTCGCCCGAACGGCGTCGGCGATCCGGCGCGGCGCGGTGCCGGACTCGGCCGTGGTGAAGCCGGCGAAGGCGCGCGCGAGGTTGATCAGCGAGACGGGCACGATCGGCAGGCCGCAGCCGTCGATACCCAGATCGGTCTCCGGTTCGCCGGTGACGTCGGCGACGGTGGCCAGCACCGCTTGCTGGATCGGGTGCTCGATCTCGAGGTACCCGGTGCGCGGCCAGTCGTTGATCGCGCAGGTCGCCAGCATCGCGGCGTGTTTGCCCGAACAGTTCATGTACAGCGGGCTCTGGCCGTCGCCGGTGATCGCGGCGGCGCGGGCCTTTTCCTCGAAGGGCAGGTCGGGCGGGCAGGCGAGGTCTTCGGCGGTGAAGCCGAAGCGGTCGAGCAGACGACGGACCAGGGCGATGTGGTCGGGCTCGCCGAAGTGGGAGGCGGTGGCGATGGCGAGCTCGTCGTCGTCGACGGGGTCGAAACCGTTGCGCAGCAGGGCCAATGCCTGCATCGGCTTGTTGGTGGAGCGCGGGAAGATCGGGCCGTGGATCTCGCCGAGTTCGAGGGTGGGGGTGCCGAAGGCGTCGAGGATGACGACGGATCCGCGGTGTACGCACTCACGAAAGCCGGAGCGGACGACTTCGACCAATTCGACACTCATGCGCGGGCCTCCACGGCGACGTCGGTGCGGGTTCGGCTGTGGCGGTCGATCTGCATGCGCACATCGGCGGAGATGGTCGGTTCTTCCGCGCGCAGGCGCTCGAGGCGGGCGGGGTCGGCGCCGGTGAACAGGTCGCGCACGGTGATGCCGTGATCGGGAACGTGGACGACGCGGACTTCGTCGCCCGAGCCGATCGTGCCCTCGGTGAGCACCCGGAAGTAGGCGCCGGTGTCGGATCGCAGGGCGAAGCGTTTCACCCACCGCTGCTCGCCCGACCACTGCTGGAAGGTCGCGCAGGGCACCCGGGGCGCGCTGACCTCGAGCAGGGTGTCGCCGATCGCCCAGTGCGCGCCGAGTACCGCGTCGCTGACCGGCAGACCGGTCAGGCGTAGGTTCTCGCCGAACCAGCCCGCGGGCAGTTCGCGATCGAGTTCGCTCGCCCAGCGGCGGGCGTCTTCGTCGGCGTAGGCGTAGACGGCCTGGTCGACGCCGCCGTGGTGGGCGGTGTCGCAGACGTGGTCACCGTTGAGGCCGAGCGCGGCCACGGCTACCCGACCGTCGACCGGACGCTTGTCGATGGCCGTGCGGCCGACGCGGGTGCGTACCTCGATTTCGGCGTGAACGACGCACACGGCCTCGACGCGGCCGGTATCGCCGACGCGCATGACCGGACGGTTCATCGCCCGCGCAACCGGTTGACGGCGGCGCGCCCTGCCTGCTCGGTGTCGTCGGCGGGGATCGAGTCGGGGTCGATGGCCGCGGCCATGTTGCCGACCACCAGTTCGGTGCCCGCGGGGACCGAACGCTTGATCAGAGCCAGGGCGATCGGGCCGAGCTCGTAGTGGTCGACGACGGTACCGAGGCGGCCGACGGTGCGGCCGGCCGCTGTTACGTCGTCACCGGTCGCCGGGCGCTCGTCGGCCGAACCGTCGAGGTGCAGCAGCACGAGACTGCGCGGGGGCTTGCCGAGGTTGTGGACCCTGGCCACGGTTTCCTGGCCGCGGTAGCACCCCTTGTTGAGGTGGACGGCCCCGTGCTCGTCGATGCCGCCGATCCAGCGGGCCTCGTGCGGGATGGTGCGTTCGTCGGTGTCGACGCCGATGCGCGGCCTCAGCGCGGCCACGCGCAGCGCCTCGTAGGCCCACATGCCCGCCGGAGTGGCTCCCGCCTCGGTGAGCCTGGTCCACCACGCCGAGAGCTCGGCACGGGGCACGATCAGATCGAAGGAGTCCGGCATCCGTCGCAGGAATCCACCACCGGGAAGAGCCGCGGCCACGTAGATGTCCGGCAGCTGCGCGATGCCGAGCGCGTCGAGCAGCGTGTCCACTCGCGGGCCCAGCAGGCTCAGCACGGCGTAATCGGGCGCGTCCTCCGGCTTGGCGTCGGCCCAGAAGACCATCTTCTTCAGGAACGCCAGCAGCTCGGCGCCGCGGTCGGCCTCGGTATCGAGCCACAGGGTGCCGTCGAGGTCGGTGACGACGAAGTGATTGAGGACCCGGCCGTTGAGATCGAGGTCGAGAGTCTCGGCGCTGTGCGCGTCGGGCAGCGCGGCGATGTGTTGACTGGTGATGGTGTGCAGCCAGCTCAGGCGCTCGGCGCCGGTGATCTTGGCGAGGCTGCGGTGGGAGCGGTCCACGACCGCGACCTGCTGCGCGGCAGCCTTCTGCTCACCGAACGGGTCACCGTAATGCCAGGCGACCGCGGCGTCCGGAGTGTCGGGAGCACCCGCGACGGCACCCGGCGTATGGAGAACAGGACTGGGGACGACGACCTGTGACACGACACCCACTGTAGGCGCGTCTGCCGACACGCGCCGCACGTGGGCTTCAACGCGACGCGCGTCGCGAGCTCGATTCGATGCAGCCATAGGCATAACAGAGCGATAACGCCTACGCTCGGCGCATGGGAGAACGGGTTCTTGTGACACTCGACGGGACGGTCGCTGACGCGAACGTGCCGTCGCTTTATGCCGACGACATCGGCGCACTTCGCGGCGATGGAGTATTCGAAACGATTTTGGTGCGCGGCGGCACGGCCACCGCGCTGGAATTCCACCTGGCGCGGCTGCGTCGTTCAGCGCAGGCACTGGAACTACCGGAGCCGGGACTGTCGAGATGGCGCACCGCGGTAGAGCTGGCTGTGAAGGAATGGGGATCGGAAGAGGAAGGAATGTTGCGGCTGATCTACACGCGCGGTCGCGACTCGGAATTCGACGCACCGCGCTCGGAACTGGCGCCGGAGGACCCGCAGCCCACCGCGTATGTGCTCGTCTCCCCGGTGCCCGCGCGGGTCGAGACGGCGCGCGCCGAGGGCGTGAAGGTGATGTCGCTGGCGCGCGGCATCTCGGTCGACCTCGCGCAGGCGGCGCCGTGGCAGCTGCTCGGCGCGAAGACGCTGTCGTACGCGACCAATATGGCCGCGCTGCGGTTCGCGCGGCGCATGGGCGCCGAGGACGTGATCTTCCATAGCACCGAACACAAGGTCCTCGAGGGGCCGCGCTCGTCGGTGGTGATCGCCCGCGGCAAGCAACTGATCACCGTGCCCGCCAAGAGCGGCGTGCTGCCCGGCGTCACCCAGCGTGCGCTGTTCAACGTGGCGGAGAAGGCCGGCTGGGAGTGCAAGTACCAGACGCTGTTCACCGCGGACCTCTTCGACTGTGACAGCATCTGGCTGCTGTCGAGTATCACCCTCGCCGCGCGAGTGAACCAGCTCGACGGCGTACGCATGTCGGCGCCCGACAATGCCCAGGAGATCATCGACATGGTCGATCTCGGCATCGAACGGCCGGGGACCATCGGGGACTGGTGATCCCTGTGTGGGGCACGGGTGGGCGTGCCCCTGCGGGAACGGTTTCCGCGTGCCGTGGCGGTTGTCACGCTCGAACGAGGTGAATCCCGGCGTACGATCTACTACAAGTTGTCGTAGTAGATCGGTGGAGGTCGGATGGACACCCTTGATGTCTCCCGGTGGCAGTTCGGGATCACGACCGTCTACCACTTTCTGTTCGTCCCGCTGACCATCGGACTCGCTCCGCTGATCGCGATGATGCAGACCGCCTGGGTGGTCACGGGCAACGAGCGCTGGTACCGGCTCACCAAATTCTTCGGCAAGCTGTTCCTGATCAACTTCGCCCTCGGGGTCGCGACGGGCATCGTGCAGGAATTCCAGTTCGGGATGAACTGGAGCGAATACTCCCGCTTCATCGGCGACGTCTTCGGTGCGCCACTGGCGTTGGAAGCGCTGATCGCCTTCTTCATGGAGTCGACATTCATCGGGTTGTGGATCTTCGGCTGGACCCGGCTGCCTCGACTGGTGCATCTGGCGACGATCTGGATCGTTGCCATCGGGGTGAACGCGTCGGCCTTCTTCATCATCGCGGCCAATTCGTTCATGCAGCATCCGGTGGGCGCTCGGTACAACCCGGAGACCGGACGCGCTGAGCTGGAAAGCATTTGGGCGCTGTTGACCAACAACACGGCTCTGGCCGCGTTTCCCCATGTGGTGGCGGGCGCCTTTCTCACCGCGGGTACTTTCGTGGCGGGCATCGCGGGTTGGTGGATGGTGCGAAACGCGCGCAGTGCCGATCCGGCGAAACTCGAAGAGGCGCAAACAATGTGGCGGCCGGTGGGGCGTTTCGCCCTCGTGGTGGTCGCGCTCTCCGGCGTCGCCTTGATCTTCACCGGTGATATTCAGGGCAAGCTGATGTTCGAGCAGCAGCCGATGAAGATGGCATCGGCGGAATCGTTGTGCCACACGGCGACCGATCCCGACTTCTCCGTTCTCACCGTGGGCACACACAACAATTGCGACAGCGTGATCCACGTGCTCGAGGTGCCCTACGTGCTGCCCTACCTCGCCAAGGGCGAGTTCAGTGGGGTGACGCTCGACGGTGTGGTCGATCTACAGAAGACCTACAACGTCGCCTACGGGCCCGGCGACTACCGGCCCAACCTGTTCGTCACCTACTGGTCCTTCCGCGCCATGATCGGGCTGGCAGGTGGGTCGGTGCTGCTGCTGTTGGCCGGGTTCTGGGTGACGCGCGGTGGCCGGGTGCCGAATCAGCGCTGGTTCTCCTGGCTGAGCCTGCTCGCGATCCCCACGCCGTTCCTGGCCAATGCCGCCGGGTGGGTCTTCACCGAGATGGGGCGTCAGCCGTGGGCGGTGGCGCCCAATCCGACCGGCGACCCGAACATTCGAATGACGGTGCAGCAGGCGGTCTCCGAACACGATGCCACGACCGTGCTGTTCTCGCTGGTGGTGTTCACGTTGCTCTACGGCGCGCTCGCGCTGGTGTGGTTCTACCTGATGCGCCGGTATGTCGTGGCGGGGCCGGACACGCAGACGCACGCCGAGAATTCGACCGACTCGGATACTCCCCAACTTTCCTTCGCGTACTAGGAGCCGACGATGGGTCTGCAACAGTTCTGGTTCCTCTTGATCGGCGTGCTGTTCACCGGCTACTTCGTGCTGGAGGGATTCGACTTCGGGGTGGGCATGCTGATGCCGATTCTCGGTAAGGGGTCCGATACGCGCAGGCGCGTGGTGCTCAATACGATCGGGCCGGTCTGGGACGGCAACGAGGTGTGGCTGATCACCGCGGCCGGTGCGCTGTTCGCGGCGTTTCCCGAGTGGTACGCCAGCATGTTCTCGGGGTTCTATCTGGCGCTGCTGCTCCTGCTGGTCGCGTTGATCCTGCGGGTGTGCGCGATCGAATACCGGGGCAAGATCAATGATCCGCGATGGCGGGCCTGGTGCGATATCGGGATCGGTATCGGGTCGTGGATTCCGGCGCTGGCCTGGGGCTGGGTGTTCGCGAATATGGTGCGTGGCGTGCCGTTGAACGCGGAGAAGCAGATGGTCGGATCGGTGGGGGATCTGCTCAGCCCGTACGCGTTGCTCGGTGGGTTGGCTACCGCTGTGCTGTTCGCGCTGCACGGTGCGGTGTTCCTGATGCTCAAGACCGCCGGTGAGGTTCGGACCGACGCTGTGCGGATTGCCAAGTCGCTGCTGATTCCCACCGTGGTGGTGGTCGGCGGATTCGGATTGTGGACTCAGCTCGCCTATGGCGCCGGGTGGACCTGGATCGTTCTGGTGACTGCTGTGCTCGGACTCGTGCTCGCCGCGATGACGAATATCGCGGGGCGTGATGGATGGGCCTTTGTCGGCACGACACTTACCGTTGTCTCGGTGACGGTGTTGATCGTCGGGTCGATGTTTCCGAATGTGCTGCCCTCGACCATCAGCCCGCTCTACGACCTCACCATCTACAACGCGTCGTCGACGCCGTATACGTTGAAGGTGATGAGCTGGGCGGCGGTGATCGCGACGCCGGTGGTGCTGATTTATCAGGGATGGACCTATTGGGTGTTCCGGCAGCGGATTCGGGTCGAACAGATTCCGCCGCCGGTGGGTTTGCCGCGCAGCGGTAAGGGCTGACCGATGGCGTCGGCCCTGCCTCGGGTAAGTGTCGCTCGCGAAAGGTCGGACGCTGTGGTGTCGGAGAGCTTGTCGCAGGATGGACCGGGGCCGGGCGAGGGGACGCCGAAACGGTCGCGGCGCGGACCGGTGGATCCGCGGCTGTGGCGGTACGCGCGGTCGGCGCGGCCGCATCTGGTGATCGCTGTCGCGCTGGCGCTGGTGATCACGGCGACGATCGTGGTGATCGCCATCGTGCTGGGACGCGTGCTCGCCGGGGTCATCACGGATCCGAGCAAGCGTGAGTTCGGTGCGTGGACCACGGAATTGGCTGTACTCGCGGGAGCCGTCGCGGTGCGGGGGCTGGCGAGTTGGTGGCAGGCGCGGTTGGCTCATCGAGCCGGCAGCGCGGTGGTCGCGGAGCTGGAGACGGCGGTGCTGCGGGCAGGCGCCGAACTGCCGCCGCGGGAACTGGACGTACGGCGAACCGAGATCGCGGTCGTCGTCGGCAACGGTCTCAGCGGTTTGCGTGGGTGGTTCACCGGTTATCTGCCCGCGCTGTTGCTGGCCTGTCTGGTGCCGCCGGTGGTGTTGGTGGTCATCGCCCTGCACGATCCGACCTCGGCGTTGATCGCGGTGATCACCGTGCCGTTGATCCCGGTGTTCATGGTGCTGATCGGGCTGCTCACCCAGGGTCGAGCCGAGGCGACGCTGGCGGCGACCACCCGGTTGTCGGACCAGATTCTGGACCTTTTCGCGGGCATGCCCACCCTGCGCGCCCTCGGCCGCGAGGGGGCGGACGGTCCTTCGATGGTGAATCAGGTACAGGCCCTCGGCGATTCGCTGCGACAGCGGACCATGCGCGCGCTGCGGATCGCCTTCCTGTCCTCGATGGTGCTGGAAAGTCTCGCGACGCTGAGTGTCGCGCTGATCGCGGTGGCGATCGGGCTGCGGTTGGTGTTCGGGGAGATGGCGCTGTACAGCGGGCTGGTGGCGTTGATTCTCGCGCCGGAGGTGTACTGGCCGCTGCGGCAGGTGGGGGAGAAGTTCCATGCGGCGCAGGACGGAATGGCCGCGGCTGACCGGGCTTTCGCGGTGCTCGAACCGCCCCGGCGGGCCGAGCCGGCGCCTCCTCGCGCCGCCTGGGGCGAGGTCATCGCCTCCGGCAGCCGGACGGTGGCCGTGGCCGGACTACCTGATGTGGGTGTCGGGCCTGCGCGAATCACCTTGCGTGGTTTGTCTGTTGCCGCCAGGACAGGCGTCGCGCCCGATCGATTGACGGCCGAGCTCGACCCCGGACTGGTGACCGTCCTGACCGGGCCGAACGGGTGCGGGAAATCGACCACGGTGCAAGCGATTCTGGGGCTGGCCGAACCCGATGAAGGCGCCGTCTTCGTCGACGGCACCGATGTTCGTGAACTCGACCTCGACAGCTGGTGGAGTCGGATCGCCTGGTTGCCACAGCGGCCGGTGCTGGTTCCCGGAACCTTGCGCGAGAATGTCGAGTTGCTCGGGGCCGTCCCGGACCCGACCGCCGATGATCTTCGATCCGTCAGCGCCGCAACGGGATTCGAGAGCGTGCTGGCCGAACTCCCCGACGGCTGGAACACCGTTGTCGGTCAGAACGGCACCGGGCTCTCCCTAGGCCAACGCCAACGCCTCGCCCTCACCCGCGTCCTCGCCGCCCACCGCCCGATCCTGCTCCTCGACGAACCCACCGCCCACCTCGACCCCGAGAGCGAGCAGCGCGTGCTCACCGCCCTGCGCGAATACGCCGCCGCCGGCGCGACCGTCGTGGTCGTCGCCCACCGTCCGACCGTGCTGGCAGCGGGCGATGTGGTGATCGAGGTCGTCGCGGGGCACACGCCTTCAGTCGTCGCGCCGGATTCGGTGGCGACGAGCAACTCCGCCGGTCGCGGGTACGGGGTGGAGGTCTCATGATCGGCGATCTGCGGGAGATGTGGCGGCTGCTGGCGTTGCCGCCCGCGCGGGTCGCGGTGGCGATCGCCTGGGGCGTGGCGGCGTTGGGCAGTGGGCTCGGGTTGGCCGCGCTCGCCGCGTGGTTGATCGCGCGGGCCTGGCAGATGCCGCCGGTGCTGGATCTGAGCGTCGCGGTGGTCGCGGTGCGGGCGCTCGGTATCTCGCGAGGTGTGTGCCGGTATCTGGAGCGTCTGGCCACCCACGATGTGGCGCTGCGGGCGATGACAACGGCCCGGACCTCGGTGTATCGCACGTTGGCGCAGTCGGATGTCTGGTGGTGGCGAGACCGGAGCCGCGCTGACCTGCCATCGGGCTCGGGTCGTGTGGTGCGGCGCGGGGATGTGCTCGTCCGGATCGGTGCTGATATCGACGATCTCGGGGCGGTGGTTGTTCGGGTGCTGGTGCCGGTGGCCGTCGCCGTGGTGTTGTCGCTGGCCGCCGTGGGGCTGATCGCGACGATCTCGCCGTTGGCGGCGGTGATCCTTGCTGTCGCGCTGGGGGTTTCGGGGATTCTCGCGCCGTGGATGTCGGCGGTGGCCGCGCGAGAGGCCGAGCGGGCGGTGCGGGTCGATCGGGCAGAGTTCACCGCCGAGGGGCTCACGGTGCTCGATCATGCTGCCGAGCTCCGTGTCGCGGGGCGGCTGGATGCGGCCCTCGCGGTGGCGGACAAGGCTTCTCGGCGTGCGGTGATCGCGGAGGATTCGGCTGCCTCGCGGAGTGCGTGGGCGGCCGCGGCCACTCCGCTGTCGATCGGGGTCAGCGCGTTCGGTGCGCTGCTGGTCGGCATCGCCGCCTACGGGCCGACCGGCGGGCTCCCTGGCGGCATGACCCCGATGGCTTTGACGATCCTGGTGCTGGTCCCGCTGTCGGCCTTCGAAGCCGTGGGCGCGCTTCCCGCCGCCGCGACCACACTCACCACTTCCCGTGCGGCCCTGCATCGCCTCCGCGGCATCTCGGTAGGAACCCGCGGCACTGTCGGCGCCGAGAGCGAGCGCCGCGAGTGGGCAGCGGTCGAGGCTGCTCCGGTTGACGTCGACCGGGGAGTTGTGGGGATTCGAGAACGCGCCCGGTCGGTGGTCGCTGACCAGGGACCGGTGGCCACGGCCAGGCGGATCCCGATGCCGACGGGGTCGCGGGTGGTCGTTGTCGGACCGAGTGGGGCGGGCAAGACGACGCTGCTGATGGCGTGGGCCGGCCTGTTCGATACGCCTCGGGACGGGGTCACGTTCTTCGCGGAGGACGCGCACCTGTTCGGCACCTCGATTCTGGAGAATCTGCGAGTGGCGCGCGGTGACCTCACCCTCGACGAGGCCGAAAGCGCGATGCGCACAGTCGGTCTCGGCCCCTGGCTGGATTCGCTGCCGGACGGTCTGCACACCTCGCTCACCGCGGGTGCGGCCGCCGTATCCGGTGGACAACGGCGCCGCATCCTGCTGGCCCGCGCCCTCGTCGCCCCCGCGCACACGCTGCTCCTCGACGAGCCGACCGAACACCTGGCCGCCGCCGAAGGCGATCAACTCCTGCGCGAGCTCCTTGATGTGGACAGCGGTCTCGTCGGTCCCGATCGCACCGTTGTCGTTGTCACCCACCAACTCCCGCGCGGGCACGGAGCCGACACCGTCGTCACCGTCGATGCGACCGGCACCTGCCACATCGAACATCCCCATGCCGCGACATCCTCGGCAACCTGACGCATACACCCAGGTCAGCATCACAATTAATTCCATTGCCGACCGCGCCGAGCGCGGCTAGATTCATCAGTACACAAGAGAGGAGGTGGTCTGAAGAATGTATGTTCATCGGATGCGTGAGGTGGCTGCCCGCTAGCAGCTCCACTGCGGGAGATTCCCCAGCGGTGCGCTGAGCGAATCCCAGGCAGTCACCCGACCCCCGAGCCCCCGGACGATCCAACCGGGACCATCGCGTTCAGAGAACGTGGCGGAACGGCTCGGGGGTCGCTCCATGTCAGGACGAAAACGGCCCGCCCGGAAAGATCTGGACGGGCCGTTCGCGAAGAATCTCAGCCGATGTAGCGGACCAGCCGTGCCGACAGGCGGGGGACGAGAGCGCCGTCGGGGTCTACGCGTTCTTCCACGTAGGCGAGGTCGCCGTTCTCGACGATGCCGTAGAGGCGCTTCGCGCCGCCCACCACCACGCCGGAGGTGCTGCGGATGGAGACGTCGGTCGCGAGCTCCCAGGAGGCATGGTTGCGGGCCTGGCCGTAGTACAGCTCGATGACGCCGTTGCTGTGGGTGAGCAGGAGTTCGAGCATTTCGTCTGCGCCCTCGCCGCCGACCCGCCAGTAGCCGCTCTCGCGCAGGTCGGGACCGGTGTATTCGCCCTCGGCGTCGAGTTTCCAGGTCTGCGATTCCCAGGCGAGGTAGTCGCCGCCGTCGTGGGAGACGATGATCTGCTGGCCGAATCGGTAGTCGCCCTCGGCGGGGTGGTTGCCTTCGCCCTCGCCGCGCCACACGCCGACCAGCGGCAACAGGGCGAGCATGGCGTGGTTCAGATCGGGGCCGAGGCGCAGATTGGCCGTGTCCTCGGGCAGCGGAAGACCAGGCAGCACCGAAATGTTTCGGGCGCCGGTCTCTTTGGCCCGTTCAGCCGCGACATTCACTGCCTCGTCGCCACTACGACGCTCGGCCGGAGCGCCTTGCTCGTTGCTCGCTCGCTCGGCCGGTTCGTTACCTTCGCCAGCGAGCCCGCTCATGACTCGGTGAAGAGGCGGTAGAGGACGTAAAGGCCGAACCAGCCGATGAGAATCGACACGGCAACAAGGAGTACCTCGAAGAAGATGACCACAATCGGAGTCTAGCTACTCCCGGCAACGGATACGAAAACGGCCCTGGTAGTTCCCGCACAGGAACTACCAGGGCCGTTGTGAGCTTCTTACTTCGCGACCGCGACATCCACAGCGTGGATGCCCGCGCCCTCGGGGCTGATCTCGGCGGAGCCGTTGCCCGACGAGGACAGCGCGCGCAGGGTCCACGAACCCGGCGCGGCGAAGAAGCGGAAATCACCGGTGCCGGAGGCGACGACCTCGGCGGTGAAGTCACCGTTGCCGTCGAGCAGACGCACGAACGCGCCGCCGACGGGCTGGCCGTCGGTGCTCAGGACACGGCCGGTGATGACCGTTTCCTTCTCCACATCGACGCCGGCCGGAATGGCCTGACCCTGGGTAGGTGCTGCACACATATTGATTACGCTCCCAACTCGATAGGCGCTCCGACGAGGGAACCGTATTCGGTCCAGCTGCCGTCGTAGTTCTTGACGTTCTGGTGGCCGAGCAGCTCCTGCAGCACGAACCAGGTGTGCGAGGAACGCTCGCCGATGCGGCAGTAGGCGATGGTTTCCTTCTCGCCGTCCAGGCCCGCGTCCTTGTACAGCTCGGCCAGGTCGGCGTCGCTGCGGAAGGTACCGTCCTCGTTCGCGGCCTTGCTCCACGGCACGTTGATCGCGCCCGGGATGTGGCCGGGACGCTGGCTCTGCTCCTGCGGCAGGTGCGCGGGGGCGAGGATCTTGCCCGAGAACTCGTCGGGGCTGCGCACGTCGACCAGGTTCTTGGTGCCGATGGCCGCGATGACCTCGTCACGGAACGCGCGGATGCTCAGGTCGGGAGCGGCGGCCTTGTACTGGGTGGCCGGGCGCGAGACCGCGTCACGCGAGAGCGGACGACCGTCGAGCTCCCACTTCTTACGGCCGCCGTCGAGCAGCTTGACGTCGTTGTGGCCGTAGAGCTTGAAGTACCAGTAGGCGTAGGCCGCGAACCAGTTGTTGTTGCCGCCGTAGAGCACCACGGTGTCATCGTTGCCGATGCCACGCGTCGAGAGCAGGTCGGAGAACTGCTCCTGGTTCACGAAGTCACGACGGACCTGATCCTGCAGGTCGGTCTTCCAGTCCAGGCGGATGGCGCCTTCGATGTGGCCACCCTCGTAGGCGGAGGTGTCCTCGTCGACCTCGACGAAGACGACGCCGGGGGCGTTGAGGTTCTCTTCGGCCCAGTCAACGGAGACCAGGACATCGGAGCGAGCCATGTTGTTCCTTTCAGAGACGTGCAGGGGGTCAGTTCGGTGCCGGAGCGGCGGAGTTGGCATCAGGCCCGGAGGAGGCAGCCTGCGTAACCACGGAGGGGC
Organism: Nocardia salmonicida NBRC 13393; assembly: GCF_001613085.1. Classification (GTDB taxonomy): domain Bacteria; phylum Actinomycetota; class Actinomycetes; order Mycobacteriales; family Mycobacteriaceae; genus Nocardia; species Nocardia salmonicida. The sequence continues at coordinate 255,314 of NZ_BDBR01000005.1, read as the reverse complement.
GGCCAGTTCCGCCAATGTGTGGAGCTGACCGGCGGAAGCGAGCTACCAGCGGATAGATCTGGCAACCCAGGCAGACCCCGAACGCCGCGTTCAAGAACGCCGCGAACAGGGCGAAGCCGGCGAACACCGCGCCGACGATCGAGGTGCCGAGCGCGAAGCCCAGCAGGGAGAGACCGGCGAACACGAAGCCGAGCGCTTGCGCGAAACGCAGCGGCGGCACGGGCTCGGTCTCGGTGGGCGGACCGTTACGCGGCGCGACGAACGCGGCGTAGATCCGGCCGTAAGGGTGCTTGGCAGGGCCCGCAATCGCGCCGATCGCGAACACGACGGCCTGCAGGCCGATCAGGATCGCGGCGGCGAGGGTCGAGAAGGCGCTGACGAGTAGCACCAGGACGAGGACGCCGGTGGTGATCCAGGCCACGAAACGCGGCCCTCGGACGTCTACGCGAGGTAGGGAATCAGAATCGGTCATTGTGCGAACTCCTGCGCTTCAGATGAGCACTTCCAGGGGGATCTACCTGTTCGCCGGGGGATCCGAGAGGATCACTCGCGCGGCGGGCATGGATCGACGTCAGAAATCTCGGGAGAGAATGGGCCGATCGTTCAGCAGCACAGGCAGCAACAACCACCGAGGCGACACAGGTCAACTGTGCGGCGTCGGGTGAGCATCAGCTCGTGGTCGGTTTGCACGAGAAGTAGTTTACCCGGTCTCCCCGGAGAATGTCTCGGCCCCCCTGGATATGGGGCTTGATCACACAGTCAGGGGCTCGAGGGCGGTACGCAGGTCGCCCGCCTTCGGGACGCCGGAGATGCGGAAGCGTTCCTTTCCCTCGGCGTCGAAGACGAAGGTCGTCGGCAGGGAGAGCACATTGAGCTCGCGGGCGAGCGCGGGAGCGGCATCGATATCGATCTCGATGTCGCGCGGGGCATTCGGGGATTCCGACAGTTCGGCGGTGACGCCCGCCACGACCCGGCGGACCGCGTCACACGGGCCGCACCAGTCGGCGGAGAAATGCAACACCGCGGGGGCCTCGCCGGTCACACCCGCGGCATCGAGCAGCTGGGCGCGCTGTTGGGTCTCGGGGTCGAGGGAGGCCGGACGAACCTGCCCCTGCTTACGCGACAGCGCGAAGCCCACCGCGACGGCGGCCGCGATGACGGCGGCCAGAATGACGATCTCGATCATGGTTGCTGCAATCGGTCCAGGTCGATGGTGACGTTGCGGCCGACACCCTCGACGACGATCTGGCCGCCGAGCGCCGACACCTCGGTCGGTGCGACACCGAACGGCAACTCCTTGATATCGATCGTACGGCTGAAGCGAGCGAGGACAGCGGCGTGATCGGTCTCGGGGATCTTCGAATCGGTGGTCACCGCCGCGGTCGTGTCGGTGGTGCTGGTGGTGTCGGTGTAGAAACCGGTCGCCTGGATGCGGACCTTGTCGCCCTCGAGCAACAGGTCGGCCTGGATCTGCACCGGCACGCGCGTCGCGGAACTGGAAGGGGTGACACCGACGGGGAGGACGCGCCCGTTCGCCGTGGTCGGCAGGGTGCCCTTCAGGACGAGGACGCCCGCGGTCGTCATACCCGACCCGCCGGAGCCGCCCGTCCCGTCGGACTTGTCGGCGGGCGGAGTGTGGACCTGCAGGTCCGGGATGCCGAAGAGCTTGCCGAGCTCGGTGGGCTCGAACCGCATCAACGCGTCGATCCGGTCGACCTGCACCTTGCGGGCCGCGCCGTCGAGCAACTCGCTCGCGGGGGCGTGCAAGCCCTGCAGCTTGGCCTCGATGCCGACCTCGCCGGGGATGTCGGGGCGCACGCCGCGGGCGCGGATGGTCACGTCGTCGTAGCGGCCGCTCATCGCCTGCGCCGTGAACGGAAATCCGTGGAACGTCACTTCCGGGTCGGCCGAGAGATCCGCGCCTGCCCGCAGTTGACGGGAGACGTGGTACTCCGAATAGGCGGCGGCGCCGAAATCGATGACCACCGCCAAACCGGCCAGGCAGAGAAGCCCGATGATCAGCTTGCGCATGATGTGACACTAGCGGCTGGCGCCGCGGGTCGCGGGCCCCGCCCGCGACCAGGACCAGAGCGAAGGACACAAAACGGACGCCGTGTTGCGAGGTAGTGGCTGTGGAGGCGCTAATGTTGCACACGACTTAACCTGTGTTTCGGCGACGTAGCTACGCGGCTGCTGTCGTCCGCGGAGCAACGAGATAGGAGGAGAGCCCCATGGAGCTGCTCCTACTGACCTCCGACCCCAACCCCGACGCGGTCCTGCCGTCGTTGACGCTACTGGCGCACAACGTCCGGCCCGCGCCGACCGAGGTGTCGTCCCTGCTGGAGGCGAGTAGTGCCGATGTCGCGCTGGTCGACGCGAGAACGGACCTGGCCGCCGCGCGCGGTCTGTGCCGACTGCTCGGCAGTACCGGGTCCTCGGTGCCGGTGGTCGCGGTCCTGACCGAGGGCGGCCTGGTGGCCGTCAACGCGGACTGGGGCCTGGACGACATCCTGCTGCCCGGCACCGGCCCCGCCGAGCTCGATGCGCGCCTGCGGCTGCTGGTCGGACGCAACGGTGGGGTCGCCAGCCCGGAGAACACCGGCAAGATCACCCTGGGTGAGCTGGTGATCGACGAGGGCACCTACACCGCGCGGCTGCGTGGTCGCCCGCTCGACCTCACCTACAAGGAATTCGAGCTGCTCAAGTATCTCGCTCAGCACGCGGGCCGGGTGTTCACCCGTGCCCAACTGCTGCAAGAGGTCTGGGGCTACGACTTCTTCGGTGGCACCCGCACCGTCGACGTGCACGTGCGACGCCTGCGCGCCAAGCTCGGCACCGAGTACGAGTCGCTGATCGGCACCGTGCGCAATGTCGGCTACAAGGCCGTGCGCCCGGCTCGAACAGCCGCCGCCAAGGGCGAGGTGGTGACCTTCGTCGACGAGGACATCGACGGCGACGACTCCTTCGCCCCGGTGAACGGCTCCGCGCAGTAGCGCTCGTCGGCGCGGCGCAATACGGTGACCGTGCCACGCTTCGAGAGGACGCGATGTCGGACACAGCAACCCTGACCTGGACCGATCAGGTCGAGCCCGGCACCGTGAACACGGTGCGCGCACTGCTCGAACGCGCGGCTGAGGTCGACGGCGTGGCCCCGGTCTCCGAGCAAGCGGTGCTCTCCCTCGCCGAAGTCGACCCCTCGACCAGGCATTTGCTCGCGGTCCGCGCCGGTGAGCTGGTCGGCTACGCGAATCTTGTTGCGGCACATGACGAACACCCCGCAATGGCCGAGGTCGCCGTAGACCCGACCGCGCGTGGCGCCGGTATCGGTACGGAGCTGGTGCGCGCCGCGCTGGCCGAAGGTGGCGCGGGCGCCAGGGTGTGGGCGCACGGCGACCTGCCCGCGGCCAAGGCGTTGGCGACCGGCCTAGGACTGAGCACCGCCCGCGAGCTGTGGCAGATGCGCCGATCACTGGCTACCCCGGAGCTACCCGAACTCGAGGTCCCCGGAGACCTCATCCTGCGTACCTACGCGGGCCAGGTCGACGACCTCGAAATCCTGCGGGTGAATAACGCGGCTTTCGCCTGGCATCCCGAACAGGGCGGCTGGACCGAGCGTGAGATCGCCGCTCGACGCGCGGAATCCTGGTTCGAACCGGCCGGTCTCTTTCTGGCTTTCGACGCCGCCGATCCGAGCCGCCTGCTCGGTTTCCACTGGACCAAACAGCACCCCGACGCCGCCCCCGCCGGTGAGGTGTACGTGGTCGGGGTCGACCCGGCCGCGCAAGGGCGTGGCCTCGGTCGACTGCTGACCCTGGCCGGTCTGCGGCACCTGCGCGCGGCCGGATCCTCGGAAGTCCTGCTCTATACCGAGGCCGACAACACCGCCGCGGTGCACACCTACACCAAGCTCGGATTCGCCCCCGCCCATATCGACGTCGCGTACTCACTGCCTTGATGCGAGTCACCTCACACGGAGGTGAATTCTGGTGCGCGAGGAGAATATTGCGCGGATGACCGGGTACCTGCGAGTAAAACTGGGGCTAACGTCACATTCGCCGCATCGATCGCGCCGGGCTGTTCATTTTCCGTTAACCCACGTCGGGCCCACTGTCAACCGGGCGACCCTAGGTTACTTCTGGGCGGCACAGTCGTCGCCTGGTGCGCGCATTCCTTCGGGATCGCCTGCACCCCCAGCCTCGCTCGGGCCGGTGAGGGACCGAGCGAGACACCCAGCATTGTCGGAGGAAAAGTGAACTTCAAGCGCACCAGTGCCCTGGTCGGCGTTCTCGCCGTGGGCACCATGACCCTGGCCGCCTGTGGCAGCGACGACAACACCGCTGGCGATACGAGCAGTGCTGCCAACTCCAGCGTCGAATGCGGTGGCAAGAAGGCGCTGAAGTCCAGCGGTTCCTCGGCCCAGAAGAACGCCATGGACCGTTTCGTCAAGGCGTACGAGACCAACTGCGACGGCTACACCCTGAACTACACCTCGAGTGGCTCGGGCGCGGGTGTCAACGAGTTCATCGGTGGCCAGACCGATTTCGGTGGTTCCGACTCGCCGCTGAGCTCGAAGAAGGAAGAGCCGGCCAAGGCTGCCGAGCGCTGTGCCAGCCCTGCATGGAACCTGCCGACCGTCTTCGGCCCGATCGCCATCACCTACAACGTCGACGGCGTCACCGACCTGGTGCTCGACGGTCCGACCGCCGCCAAGGTGTTCAACGGCTCCGTCGCCACCTGGGATGCCCCGGAGATCAAGGCGCTCAACCCCAACGCCAAGCTCCCCTCGGAGAAGATCGCCGTGATCTTCCGCTCCGACGAGTCGGGCACCACCGACAACTTCCAGCTCTACCTCGACGCTGCCTCCGACGGCGCGTGGGGCAAGGGCGCGGGCAAGGTCTTCGCCGGCGGCGTGGGCGAGGGTTCGAAGGGCAACGAGGGCACCTCGGCGGCCGTGAAGAACACCAAGAACGCGATCACCTACAACGAGTGGTCCTTCGCCAAGGCGCAGAGCCTGTCGATCGCGCAGATCATCACCTCGGCATCGAAGGACCCGGTCAAGCTGAGCACCGAGTCGGCCGGTAAGGCCATCGACGGCGCCAAGATCAAGGGTGAGGGCAACGACCTCGTCCTCGACGTCAGCTCGTTCTACAAGCCGACCGTCGCCGGTTCGTACCCGATCATCCTGCCGACCTACGAGATCGTGTGCTCGAAGTACGCCGACGCCGAAACCAGCAAGGCCGTCAAGGCTTTCCTGACCTCGGCCGTCACCAACGGCCAGAAGGGTCTGGACGAGGCGGGGTACGTCGCTATCCCGGATCAGTTCAAGACCAAGCTGACCACCGCGATCAACGCCATCTCCTGATCGCTCCCTGGCCATGACCATGCACCCTGAGGTGACCGCCGTGGGCTCGTCGAATTCGACGAGCCCACGGGCGGCCGGAGATACTGCGAATATGCCGACCGAACCGAAAATCGACAAGGCCCCTGACGGGGGTCGTACCGGCCGCCTGAACGCCGAGACGATCTTCCGGTGGACAGCCACCGCGGCCGGCGCCACGATCGTCGCCGCCATCGCGTTGATCGCGCTGTTCCTGCTGATCCGCGCGGTCCCCTCGCTCATGGCCAACAACGCCAACTTCTTCACCAGCACCGAGTTCTCGACCGGCGATGCCAACAATCTCCGCTTCGGTATCCGCGACCTGTTCATGGTCACGGTCTTGAGCTCGGTGTTCGCACTGGTCGTCGCGGTGCCGATCGGGGTCGGCATCGCGCTGTTCCTGACCCACTACGCGCCGTCGCGGTTGGGTAAGCCGTTCACGATGCTGATCGACCTGCTCGCCGCGGTGCCGTCGATCGTGTTCGGCCTGTGGGGCTTCCTCGTGCTGGCGCCGCAGATCTCGCCGGTGCAGGAGTTCCTCAACAGCAACCTCGACTGGTTCTTCCTGTTCTCCGATGGCAATGTCTCGATCGGCGGTGGCGGCACCATCTTCACCGCCGGCGTCGTGCTCGCGGTGATGATCCTGCCGATCATCACCTCGGTGTCCCGCGAAGTGTTCGCACTCACCCCGCGCGCCCACATCGAGGCCGCGCAGGCCCTCGGCGCCACCAAGTGGGAAGTGATGCGGATGACCGTGCTGCCCTACGGTCGCAGCGGTGTGATCGCCGGTTCCATGCTCGGCCTCGGCCGTGCGCTCGGTGAGACGATCGCCGTGCTGGTCGTGCTGCGCACCGCGAGCAACGCCGGTACCTGGTCGCTGTTCGACGGCGGCTATACCTTCGCCTCCAAGATCGCCTCGGCGGCCTCGGAGTTCAGTTCACCGCTGCCGACCGGCGCCTATATCGCCGCCGGCTTCGTTCTCTTCGCGCTGACCTTCATCGTCAACGCGCTGGCCCGCCTCGCTTCCGGCGGAAAGGTGAACGGCTGATGCCTACGACAACTGTCCTCGACAAGCCGGTCAAGGCACCGACGTTCCGTCACGTCAGCACCGGCAGGCGGATCAAGAACAACGTCGCCACCGCCATGGTCACCATCTGTTTCGTCATCGCCCTGATCCCGCTGGTGTGGGTGCTAGGTCTGGTGGTCAGCAAGGGCCTCACCGCGATCTTGTCATCGGACTGGTGGTTCAACTCGCAGAAGGGCATCCTTCCGGACGAGACCGGCGGTGGCGTCTACCACGCCATCTACGGCACCATCGTGCAGGCCGCCGTCGCCTCGGTCATCGCGGTGCCATTGGGCATCATGGCCGCGGTCTACCTGGTCGAATACGGCCGTGGCCGGCTCGCCAAGGTCACCACCTTCATGGTCGACATCCTGGCCGGTGTGCCGTCGATCGTCGCCGCGTTGTTCATCTTCGCGCTGTGGATCGCCACGCTCGGTATGCCGCAGAGCTCTTTCGCCGTCTCGTTGGCGCTTGTGCTGCTGATGCTGCCGGTGGTCGTGCGCAGCTGCGAGGAAATGCTGAAACTGGTACCCGATGAGCTGCGCGAGGCGTCCTACGCGCTCGGCGTGCCGAAGTGGAAGACCATCCTGCGGATCGTCATTCCCACCGCGGCTCCCGGCATGATCAGCGGCATCCTGCTCTCGCTCGCTCGCGTGATGGGTGAGACCGCGCCGGTGCTCGTGTTGGTCGGTTACTCGAAGTCGATCAACCAGAACATCTTCGACGGCAACATGGCCTCGCTGCCGCTGTTGATCTACCAAGAGCTGGCCAACCCGGAGGCCGCGGGCCGCGAACGTGTCTGGGGTGCGGCGCTCACGCTGATCCTGATGATCGCGGTGCTGTACCTGGCTGCCGCCGGCGTCAACAAGCTGCTCACCCGGAACCGATAGAAGCGAACGGAATACTCAGATGGCCAAGCGGATCGACGTCAAAGATCTCAACATCTATTACGGCAGCTTCCACGCCGTGGCGAATGTGGAACTGACCGTGCTGCCGCGCAGCGTCACCGCCTTCATCGGTCCCTCCGGCTGTGGCAAGTCCACCGTGCTGCGCTCGCTCAACCGCATGCACGAGGTGACCCCCAACGCCCGCGTCGAAGGCGCCGTGCTGCTCGACGGCGAGGACATCTACAGCTCCTCGATCGACCCGGTCGGCGTGCGCCGCACCATCGGCATGGTGTTCCAGCGCCCGAACCCGTTCCCCACCATGTCGATTCGCGACAACGTGGTGGCCGGGCTGAAGCTGCAGGGCGTGCGTAACAAGAAGGAACTCGACGAGGTCGCCGAGCGCTCGCTCAAGGGCGCCAACCTCTGGAACGAGGTCAAGGACCGTCTCGACAAGCCCGGTGGCAGCCTCTCCGGTGGTCAGCAGCAGCGTCTGTGCATCGCCCGCGCCATCGCGGTCTCGCCCGACGTCCTGCTGATGGACGAGCCGTGTTCGGCCCTCGACCCGATCTCCACCCTGGCGATCGAGGACCTGATCACCGAGCTCAAGAAAGAGTTCACGATCGTCATCGTCACCCACAACATGCAGCAGGCCGCCCGGGTGAGCGACCAGACCGGTTTCTTCAACCTCGAGGCCCAGGGCAAGCCCGGCCGCCTGATCGAGATCGACGACACCGAGAAGATCTTCTCCAACCCCACCCAGCGCGCCACGGAGGACTACATCTCCGGCCGCTTCGGGTAAGAAGCTCCGCCGCCTCCCCGCGACTTCAGGCCAGACCTGGGTGCGGGGAGGTTTGCGTTGGCGGCCAGACGATGGTTGCGGGTGGGTTAGTCCGTACTCGGTGAGTTACCCATGTTCGTGCGCGATCAGTGAGTAGAAAAGCAATAGGCCCGTGCATTGTGCACGGGCCTATTGGGTTCTTTCTCAGCTGGTTTCGATGTCCTCGTCGGACGGGAGGACGCCGGTCACCAGGAAGATCACGCGGCGGCCGATCTCCACGGCGTGGTCGGCGAAGCGCTCGTAGTAGCGGCCTAGAAGCGTCACGTCGACGGCGGAGGCCACGCCGTACTTCCAGTCACGGTCCATCAGGAGGGTGAACAGGTGGCGGTGGAGGTCGTCCATCGCTTCGTCGTCCTGATTGAGCTGGGCGGCGCGCTCGGGGTCGCGGGTCTCCAGCACCTCTTTGGCGCCCGCGCCCATGTTGACCGCGATGCGGCCCATCTCGGCGAAGTAGCCGTTGACCGACTCGGGCAGGGCGTGAGCGGGGTGACGGCGGCGGGTCACCTTGGCGACGTGCAGCGCGAGCGCGCCCATCCGGTTGACGTCGCCCACGATCTGGATCGCGCTGACGACCTGACGCAGATCGCCCGCGACGGGTGCCTGCAGTGCGAGCAGCGCGAAGGCCTTCTCCTCGGCCTCGGTGATCATCACCGAGATCCGATCCTGCTCACCGATGACCTGCTCGGCCAGACCGAGGTCGGCCTGCAGCAGTGATTGGGTGGCCTGTTCCATGGCCTGGCCAGCGAGACCGGCCATCTCGCCGAGGAGGTTGGCGAGGTCGGCCATTTGCTCGTTGTAGATGACACGCATGATTGCTGACCCTAGTGGGTACCCGGATCCCTGTCACCCAACAGTGGGTTAATGCCGCATGGCAGTGTCGTGGCAGGTCAGCGCGGTCAGTCGCAGCTGGTGTCGGCCGCGTTCATGTGTTCGAGGTCGGACGGCAGGGTTACCGGCGCCGCGGTGATCGGTTTGCCGGTGCCCACGTCGGGGATTTCGGTGCCGACCGAGGCCGGGGTGCGGACCTGTCCGGCGTAGTTCGAACCCAGGATGACCTCGATGATTCCGTCGAGGTCATCCGCGCGTTCGAGCATCGCGCCGGGAATCGAACTCGCGACGGTGGCGGCCGCGGCCTCGTTGCCGGTGGAGAAGCGGACCACGGTGGATTCGCTGCCCTGGGGGTAGTTGCCGACGTTGTAGATCCCGAAACCCATGTTGGAGAGCTTGTTCGCGGCCTGTTGCGCTACGCCGGTGCGGCCGGTTCCGTTCGAGATCCGCAGCGAGACCGAGCCGGGACTGACGGCGAAGAGCTTGGGCGCCTGGGTCGGCGGCGCCTCGCTCGAGCTCGTCACCGGCGGCGCGGTTTCCTCACCGGGCAGCGGCTGATCATCGATGATCGAGCGGAAGATCGCCTTGATGTCGGACTCACGGGGAATCTCGTTGCCGTAGGCGGTGGTACCGGCAGTGGGCGCGGTGATGAAGGTGACAGCGCCCGCGTTGACCTTCTGCAGCGACCGGCCGAGCAGAATCAGATCCTGCGTGCCGACGCCGTCGACGAAGGTGTGCTGACGGAATGCCTCGACGAAGCCCTGTAACTTGGCCGGATCGAGCAGTACTTTGCCCGACAACGCGCCGCGCAGCAGCGCCGCCAGGAACTGCTGCTGCCGGTGGATGCGGTCGTAGTCGCTGCGTTCCTCGCCGATCACGTGCCTGGCGCGGACATAGTTGAGTGCGGTTTCGCCGGTGACGCGCTGCTTGCCCGAGCTCTCGAGCACCGTGCCGAGTACGCCGTCGATGATCGGTTTGGTCGAGCACACCTCGACACCGCCGATCTGATCGACCATGGCCTCGAAGCCGGCGAAGTCGATGCCGATGAAGTGACCGATGGTCAGGCCCGACATCTTGCGGACCACATCCACCAGGCAGCGCGGCCCGCCGAGGGCGTACACCGCGTTGAGCTTGTCGCCGATGGCGGAGGGGAATTTCTGCTCGGTGTAGGTGGCCTTCTCGTTGTCCCACCCGGCGCACTGCGGCCTGGTGACGTCGAGGTCGCGCGGGAACGACACGACAACTACCCGTGAGCGGTTCTTCGGGATGTGCACCAGCATCGCCGTGTCGGCGCGAGCGCCTTCGGTGTCGGCGGCCGAGCCCGCGCCCATGTCGGCGTTGACGCCCGCTCTGGTGTCGGTGCCGACGATGAGGTAGTTCTCGTCGCCGAGCTGCATATCGCCGTCGAGCACATCGCCGGAGGCGCCGCCGCCGAGGGCGTCGACCTGGGTGAAGCTGCTGTTGGTGGCCTGTAGGTAGCTCCAGCCGCCGCCGGTGATGACGAGGGCGAGCACCGCCACGAACGTCAGCGTGACCCGGCCCGCCATCCGAGCCTGCTTGTTACGCCGACCTTCGGCGCCCGGACGACGCGGCGGTGCGGCGGAGGCGGTCTTCACCGGCCTGGCGCGCTCGGGCTCCGCGGTGTCGACCGTCGGCAGGATGTCCGTGGGCGGATCGATCGATTCGGCGGCCACGCGCCGCGCCGGGGGAGCCTTGCGTGCCTGCTCTTTCGCCTGGGCGGGTATCGCGGTGGTCGCGGTGCGGTCGGCGGGGGATTCGGCGCGGTGTGGTGGCTTACCCGCGATGTCGTCGACGACGGGGGAGCCGTCGGTGCGGGGTGCGATGTCGGGACGTGGGGTGGGCCGCGGCGCCTGTTCGCGGGCTCGACGGCCCGCGCGCGAGCCGGGCTCGGCGCTTTCTGCGGGGGGCACCCGTCGGCCGCGCCTGGTGCGTTCGCTGTCGACGCGGTTGACCAGATCGGCCACCGTCAGCGGCGCGGCGGTCCCGGCGTCGGGCGTCGCGTCCGCGTGCCGGGAACGTCGAGAGCCGGTATCCGGTTGCTCGGGGGGTTCGGCCGTCGGATAACGCTCCCAGGGGGCGCGATTTCCAGGCCGGGGCGTGCGCCCGCGCCGATCGTCACCCACCAACGAACCTCACTCCTCTATCTGGCGCAGCCTGCGCGTCATCGCCCGGCTCCGATCGAACCAGAGTCGAACGATCCCGCAATGATAACGATTCCGCCACGAGTGGCCACTCCAGTGCACACCGGAATCGCCGACGAATTGATCGAGAAGGTTCGCCAGGCTCAGGAAAGCCCTGTTCGAGCGGGTGCGGTCGGCCGAAACAGCGACGGCTTACGAATTGATGTCGACCCGTTATCGGCGCCTGATCAGCCGCCGCTGTGCATCACATCGGCCGCGGCCGGAACGGTGTCGTCCTCCGGGTCGTCGAGCCAGCCCTCGGGGAGCACGACCTTGGTCTGCGGCGAACCCTGCCGCCCGCGCGGGCCGAGCGCGTCGGTGGGGAACGGCACAGTGGGGTCGAGCTGTCCGACCAGATCCTCGATCTGCGACAGCTTCGACACGGTGGCGAAGCTGCGCCGCAGCTGCGAGCCGACCGGGAAACCCATCAGGTACCAGGCCATGTGCTTGCGGATATCGCGCATGGCCTTGTCCTCACCGTCGTGCTCGGTGAGCAGGGTGGCGTGGCGCACCAGGATCTCCCCGACGCGGCCGAGCGTGGGCCCCTCCGGGATCGGCTCGCCACGCAGGGCCGCGCTGAGTTCTGCGAAGAGCCAGGGCCGACCGAGGCAGCCGCGGCCGACGACCACGCCGTCGCAGCCGGTCTCGTTCATCATCCGCAGCGCGTCGTCGGCGGTGAAGATGTCGCCGTTGCCGAGCACCGGGATGGAAGTGACGGTTTCCTTGAGCCGTGCGATGGCCGACCAGTCGGCCGCGCCCGAGTACAGCTGGGCGGCGGTGCGCGCGTGCAGCGCCACGGCAGCCGCGCCCTCGGCCTCGGCGATGCGGCCGGTGTCGAGGTAGGTGTGGTGGTCGTCGTCGATGCCGATGCGGAACTTGAAGGTCACCGGCACGCCCGCCGGTTCGGCCGCGGCCACCATCTCGCGCACGATATTGGCGAACAGCCTGCGCTTGTACGGCAGCGCCGAACCACCACCGAGCTTGGTCACCTTGCGCACCGGGCAGCCGAGGTTGAGGTCGATGTGATCGGCCCAGCCCTCGCCGACGATGATCCGCACCGCCTCGCCGAGCGTCTTGGGATCCACACCGTAGAGCTGCATCGAGCGCGGATGCTCGTCGTCGTCGAACGACATCATGTGCAGCGTCTTCTCGTTGCGCTCGACCACCGCGCGTGCGGTGATCATCTCGCACACGTAGATCGAGGTCGTGCTACCGAACTCCCGGCACAACCTGCGGAAGGCGCGGTTGGTGATGCCCGCCATCGGCGCGAGCACAACCGGCGGGTCGACCGGGTAGGGCCCGATCCGCAGCGCGGTGGGCGCCTGGGGCAGCGTGGTAGTCACGCGAATGATTGTCTCATCCGCCCCGATGTGATCGATCTCGCGTCCGAGCGCTTATCACCGGGTCATCGCCGCCACTGCGACCCCGCCGCCACCGTTTACGTGCTACGCCGTGTCCGGAACGGTTCCGAAACCTCAGTAGCCTTACGCTGCTGGCATCGTCGCCTCCGGCGGTGCGCTGTCCCCACGTAATCGGAGAAGACCCCATGGCCGAAAGCAACGAAGGCGCCACCGACCTGACGAAATCCCCTGCCACGCCCACCAAAGGCACGGTCGCCGTGCGCGTCTCGTCGCTGGTGGGCGGCGCCGTGATCGCCGTCCTCGCGATCATCGCCCTCGTGCTCGGCGTGCTGCTCGGCTCGGCGCGCTCGGAGATCTCCGACATGAAGGACCAGGCGGCCGACAACGCGAAGGCCGAGCAGATCGCGCTCGACTACTCCATCGGCTCGGCCACCCTGAACTATCAGGACGTCGACGCCTGGGTCGCCAAGCTCAAGGCCGGTACCTCCCCCGAACTGTCGAACAAGTTCGATGCCACCGGCGACAAGCTCGAGCAGATCATCATCCCGCTGAAGTGGACCTCCACCGCGGCGCCGATCACCGCCAAGGTGCTCTCGCAGGAGGGCGAGGTCTACAAGGTCGCCGCCTTCGTCGACGTGAGCACCACCAACGCGCAGAATCCCGACGGCCTGCGCAATACGGTGACCTACAACATCACCGTCGACGCGGGCAAGGACTGGAAGATCACCGACGTCGGCAGTGCCGACGGCGCCCTCCCGATCAAGTAACCCCGGACAGACAGAAGCGCCGCCTACCGGAAATCCGGTGGGCGGCGCTTTCGTGGTGAAACCTAGACGACGGCCATCTCGCGCTTCTTGGCTTCGCGAGCGAGCATCCGGTCGCGCTGCTCCTCGAACTTCAGCACGTCCTCGCCCAGCTTGTCCAGGAAGCCGGCCAGGCGCTCACGGGTGGCCTCGCCGCGTGCGGTGAAGTCGGTGCGATCGAAGACGTTCCACTTCTTGAGCACCGGCTGCACGACCTCTTCGAGGTGCTGACGCAGGTCGTAGATGCCGTGCTTGGCCATCAGCACGCCGTTGCGACGGAAGTTCGGCATCCCGGCGCCGGGCATCTGGAAGTTCTCGACGATCAGCGAGATCGCCTCGATGGTCTGGTCGGGGCTCAGGTCCATCGCCGCGCCGCAGAGGTTGCGGTAGAAGATCATGTGCAGGTTCTCGTCGGCCGCGACGCGCTGCAGCATGCGGTCGGCGATCGGGTCGTCGCACACCCTGCCGGTGTTGCGGTGGCTCACCCGGGTGGCCAGTTCCTGGAAGGTCACGTAGGCGACCGAGTGCAGGAAGCCGGCGTCGACCTCGGTGGGGGAGGCGAAGCCGTTGGTCATGTGGATCATGCGCGCCTCTTCGAGGGCGACCGGATCCACGCCGCGGGTGACAACCAGGTAGTCGCGCATCACGATGCCGTGCCGGTTCTCCTCGGCGGTCCAGCGACCGACCCAGGTGCCCCAGGCGCCGTCCTGGGAGAAGTTCTCCGCGATCTCACGGTGGTAGGACGGCAGATTGTCCTCGGTGAGCAGGTTGGTGATCATGGCCGCCTTGGCGACCTCACTGAGCTTGGACTGCTCAGGATCCCAATCGATGCCGCCCATGGCGGCGAAGTTGCGGCCCTCGTCCCACGGGACGTAGTCATGCGGATGCCATTCTTTGGCCAGCGACATGTGCCGGTTGACGTTTTCCTCGGCAACCGGCTCCAACTCCGTGAGCAGTTCGAGTTGAGTCAGATCCCTTGCCATGTAAAAACCCTTCGCTGTCGTGCTTGCGGTCGAACGTCGCGATGCGGCCATACCTTACGGCACCGTAGGTGTGATGCGAAACGCAACAGAGCGGTTTTCCGACGATGTTGAGCAACGCCACAACTCGTCAGTAGATCCGATGGTCTTGCTGACGAGTCTAGGCGTTCGACCCGCAGCATAGGGACTATCGCTGCGGGCCCCGCGACGTTAACTACACGTAGATGAACATCTCAGCGCTTGCCGCCGAGCAGGCCGCCGAGCACGCTGCCCAGCGCACCGCCCGCGTTCTTCGACAGGGCGTCGCCGATCATTCCGCCGAGCCCGCCGCTATTGCTGCTGCCGCCGAGTAGGCCGCCGAGCAGATCGCCGAGACCGCCACCGGAGGCCTGCGTCTGCTGCGGTGCCGTGGCGCCGCCACCGGTGAGCTGCTTGGCCAAGTAAGCGAGCACGATTGGAGCCAGAATCGGCAGCAGCTTGCCGATCAGATCGTTGCCGCCGGTCCCACCGCCCGCACCGAGCGCGCTGATGACAGTGTTCTTCTCGTCGCCGAAGACGTTGTCGACGATCTTCTCGCCGTCGCCGACGTCCACCTGCCCGAGATCGACCGCGCCGTCACCTTCGACGAGGCCGCCGTGATTGTCGAGCGCGCCGAGCAGCGACGCCGCGCCCTGAGGCTCGGACGCATTGACCTGGAGGCCGCCGAGCAGCGTCGGCAGCGCGGCCTGCACGGCCGTCGTCGCGGTCGCCTGGTCGACGCCGAGTTGGTCGGCGATCTGGGCGATGGGTACTTGGGAGAGCAAATCGTCGAAGGAAGTCATCTCACTCCGCCTGAGGTTGTGGGCGCCCGGGAGCCCGGGTCGCGCTCAGATTAGGTGCATCGATGCAAGAACCCGGCGGTTTCGGCGGCGTCTGCGTTTGGCGCGTCGCCACGTGACGATGGTCACGGTGATAGTTGGTGGTGCCCCCTGTAGGACTCGAACCTACGACCTAGTGATTAAAAGTCACCAGCTCTACCAACTGAGCTAAAGGGGCGCGCAGCGGAGTCTAGCGGACGCGGTGCCGAAGGGCCGAACCGTGGCCCCCGGTCGCGTTGCGGGCGTCTGATCGCCGCTGGTGGCGGCTGGTAACGGCGGGGGTGTTCGCGACGATTCTCGGTAAACACCTGGTGCCCAGCACCGTTCGCGCTACGGGTTGCGTATGGTTATCGAATACTGTTGTATCGCAACATCTTTCGACAAGCTGGGGTGCAGGAGCGATGGAGTGGTCCACGATGGGCGCCGGTCTCGCGACCGTTCGGCGAACTTCGGCGGTGCCGGTGAGCCGGTCAACCGGGCTGCGCGCCTACGGAATTCGTACCCGGACTAACCATTCCGGTTGCGCTTCGTTTGCTGATGTGGATAACCGGACCGGATGTTCGGATAGGTACACCAATCGCCGCGTGTCGCCTCGGGAATGCGGGTACGGTGATCGCCTGGTGAATTTCGAAACAATCACCGGTGCCGCGTTTTCCGTGGCTCCGGTGCAGGGTGCGGCGTTTCGTAATTCATCGACAGATTGCAGGCCGAGGTGATCGCGATGGGTGCGCGAACTCACGGCAAAGGGGTAGACGTCGCCGCAGGAGGAGGCGGTTCTCACCGGTGGCGGGGCCGCTGTGCGAGGCACCGCGAGTCTTTCATACCGAAAGTTTGAATTAAAACCACAATTCGCACCAGCGGTCTGTATTCGACCGTCGGCGTCGAGAAGGTTCGGAGGCGTTTCGAGCATGGCACGGCAGCAAGAGCGGGCGCGCCGGACACGCGCGGCAATAATCAAATCCGCGGCCGTCGAGTTCGGGAAGAGTGGATATGCCGCGGCATCGCTCAACCGCATTCTGGAAGGTTCGCGTGCCACCAAGGGCGCGATGTACTTCCACTTCGACTCCAAGGAAGATCTGGCGCGCGCGGTGCTCGAGACCGCGGTCGAGCGGTACCGGATCTGCGCGGAGCGCTGGCTGGCGCGTACCGACCTCGGTCCGCTCGATGTGCTGCACGGCATGGTCGACGAGATCGCCCTTCGCCTCGAGCACGACACCATCGTGCAAGCGGAGTACCGCCTCGTGATCGAACCCGACTTCCATCGCGACACCGGCAACGGCGGCGGACGCATCGTCGGCCGAGCCACCCGCGTGCTCGCGGTCCGCGCCATCGACCATGGACAGCTGCGCGCCGACGCCGACCCCGACCGCTTCACACGAACCCTGTCCGCGGCGCTGGCCGGACAGCGCTATCTGGTCGACCCCATCTCCAACGGTTCCGCCGCCGACTTGCGTGCCCGCTTCGCCGAGGTGCTGGAGGTTATCGTGGAGGCGATGGCGACCCCGCTGTGGATTCAGACTTTCCGCACCGAGGGCTGGCGGGAGCAAGCACGTCTGGATGACCTCGGTTTGGGCGCCTGACCAGGCGATTTGGAACTCTGCGCACACCTGTCATAAGCTATGCGAGCTCCCAACGGAAACGTTGAAGCCGCCCCGGAGAGATTCGGAACGAGCCCCCTTCGTCTAGCGGCCTAGGACGCCGCCCTTTCAAGGCGGTAGCGCGGGTTCGAATCCCGTAGGGGGTACAGTCTTCGGACTGTGTCTAGCAGTACTGCAGGTATGCATGGCCCTGTAGCGCAGTTGGTTAGCGCGCCGCCCTGTCACGGCGGAGGTCGCGGGTTCGAGTCCCGTCAGGGTCGCACGTAGTACCAGAGCAATCCGGTACTTCCGGCCAGGTAGCTCAGTTGGTACGAGCGACCGCCTGAAAAGCGGTAGGTCGCCGGTTCGATCCCGGCTCTGGCCACCTTCGATCCCCTCACCGAAGTACACGGTGAGGGGATTTTTTCGTTGGTGGGCGGCGAGAGCCGGTCAGCTCGTGACCGGCATCCGCAGGGCGTTGGCCCACAGGCGCGACAGGGTGTGGACAACTTCTTCCATCGGAATCCGAGTGCCGTCGAACTCGCCGTCGCCGATGACGAAGTAGTTGAAGGCCATCCGACTGACCATGCCCGAGAGGGCGCGCGAGGTGAGCATCGGATCGATATCGGGGTCGGCCAGGCCGCGTCGCTGGAGATCGGCGATGCCGCGGGCATTGCGGCCGATGAAGGCATCGGCACGGTGCTGGCGCAGCTTGCTGAATTCGGGGTCGATCTGGGCGACCTGCTCGAGCAGGCCCATCAGCTTCGCATTGCGCTTGTAGGCCTCGAAGTAGGCCAGGTTGGCGGCTTCGATGATCGAGGCCGGATCGTCCTCGCCTGTCACATGCGGCATCCCGGGATGCATCATGTCTTCCTGGGCGTGCTCGAGGATCGCGGCGAAGATCTCCTCTTTGCTCGCGAAGTAGGTGTAGAAGGTGCCCGAGGAGCAGTGGGCTTCCTGGGTGATGTCGATGAGCCGGGTATCGAGATATCCCATCCGCTCGAACACCTTCCGGCCCGCCGCGATCAGCGCGTCCCGCGTACGCAGTCCGCGCTGGGTGGCAGGCAGGTCGCGCAACAGCGAGGTGCGTGCCATCGAGGGCAGCGCGCCCTCGCTGTCGGGGTCCGCGGATCGTTCCATGGTGTAGTTATATACCGGCGTTCACGGGCGGAACACGACGCGGCCGACGGTATCGCCGTCGCCGAGGCGGCCGAGTCCGGCTGGGATGTCGGCGAACGAGAGCCGCTCGCTGATCAGCGGTTTCACCTGGCCCGCCGCGGCGAGCCGGGTCAGCTCGGCATGGCAGTCGTGGATCGCCTGCTGGTTGTACTGCTTGTAGAGACCCCAGTGCAGGCCGATGATCGAATAGTTCTTGATCAGCGCGTGATTGAGCGCTGGCTGGGGGATGGTGCCGCCGGCGAAGCCGATCACGAGGATGCGGCCTTCGAAGGCGATGCACTTGGTGGACTTGGCGTAGGCGTCGCCGCCGACGGGGTCGTAGACCACGTCGGCGCCGCGGCCACCGGTGAACTCCTTGACGAGCGGCACGAAATCCTCGGTGTGCCGGTCGATCACGAGGTCGGCGCCGAGCTCGCGGCAGTAGTCGGCCTTCGCGGGCCCGCCGACGACACCGATCACCTGTGCCCCCGCCGCCTTGCCCAACTGCACCGCGGAGCTGCCGACGCCACCCGCCGCGGCGTGCACCAGCAGCGTCTCGCCGGGCTGCAATCGAGTCCGGCGGTGCAGCGCGAACCAGCTCGTCTGATAGCCGATGACCAGTGCCGACGCCTCGGCATCGTCGAGGGATTCCGGTGCGGGGAAAGCGTTTTCGGCATCGAGGACGGCCAGCTCGGCGAACGCGCCGCCGGGCAGGTTCGCGGTGCCGACGATCCGGTCACCGATCGCGAACCGGTCCACACCCGCACCGACCGCCAGCACTTCGCCGCACAGTTCCACGCCAGGGGTGAACGGCAGTGGTGGCTTGATCTGATATTGCCCACGGCACAACAGCACATCGGGGAAGTTGGCTGGCGTCGCGAGAACGCGCACCAGCAGCTGCCCCTCGCCCGCCACCGGGTCGTCGATGTCGTTGAACTGCAGTACTTCCCGTGGTTCGCCGAGTTCGGCCAACTGCCAGGCTTTCATGTGATCAGTGCTCCTGTTCCAGTCCGGTCATCTCAGTCGCGCTCCCTGTACTTGTTCAGTTCCTGACGTGCGATGGCACGCTTGTGCACTTCGTCGGGTCCATCGGCGAGCCGGAGCGTGCGCAGGTGCGCCCAGGCGGCGGCGAGCGGGAAATCGTCGGTGACGCCACCTGCCCCGTGCACCTGAATGGCCCGGTCCACGACCTTCAGCGCGATGTTCGGCGCGGCCACCTTGATCGCGGCGATCTCGGTGCGCGCGGCCTTGTTGCCGACGGTGTCCATCAGATAGGCGGCCTTGAGCGTGAGCAACCGGATCATCTCGATGTCGATGCGCGACTCGGCGATCCAGTCCTGGATATTGGCGTTCTCGGCCACCGGCTTGCCGAAGGTGATCCGCGCCTGCGCGCGCTTGCACATCATCTCCAGTGCGCGCTCGGCCATGCCGATGCTGCGCATGCAGTGGTGGATGCGCCCCGGCCCGAGCCGGGCCTGGCTGATCGCGAAACCCTCGCCCTCGCCCTCGAGCACATCGGTGACGGGCACCCGCACGTCGGCGAAGTCGATCTCGGCGTGGCCTTCGCGTTCCTGGAAGCCGAACACCGGCAGCCCGCGGATGATCGTGACGCCCGGCGCGTCGATCGGGACCACCATCATGGTCTGCTGACGGTGCGGCGCCGCGGTGGGATCGGTCTTGCCCATCACGATCATCACGCGACAGTTCTTGTGCAAGGCGTTGGTGGCGAACCACTTTCGGCCGTTCAGCACGTAGTCCTCGCCGTCGCGCACCATCGACAGTTCGATATTGGTGGCATCGGAGCTGGCCACTCGCGGTTCGGTCATCGCGAAGGCCGAGGCCATGGTGCCCTCGAGCAGCGGCTTCAGGTACTTCTCTTTGTGCTCCTCGGTGCCGAACAGCTCAAGCACTTCCATGTTGCCGGTGTCGGGGGCGTTGCAGTTGCAGGCCTCGGACGCGAGATGGCTACGGCCCATGATCTCGGCCAGCGGCGCGTATTCGAGGTTGGTCAGGCCGGGGCCGCGGCCGGGGTGCGGGTGGAAGAGGTTCCACAGTCCGCGTCGTTTGGCCTCGGCTTTGAGCTCTTCCACGATGGGCGGCTGGAAATGGGGGTCGCCGGATTCGCGCATCTGCACGTCGTACACGGCCTCGGCCGGGTAGACGTGGGCGTCCATGAAGTCGAGCAGTTCCTCGGAATACTTCTTCGCGCGATCGCTCAAATCGAACAGTGACATGGCTTGCTCTCTCGCTCAGTGGGTTTCGGCCAGCAACGACGACTGGTAGCGGCGCATGCCGCGCAGCCAGCGGTCGTAATCGGCGCCTTTGTGGCGGTACATGTCCAGCACCTGTGGATGCGGCAGGATCAGGAATTCCTCGGCGTCGACGGCCGCGAGCACGATGTCGGCCACTGCGGCGGGTTCGAGGACATCGCCCGCCGAGACGACGGCGCGGGTCGCGGTGGCGCCGATTTCCTCGCCCGAATCCCGGCCCGCGTAGAGCAGTTTCGTATTGACGCCCATCGGGCACAGGCAACTCACGCGAACACCCTGGTCGCCGTAGGTGACACTGAGCCACTCGGCGAACCCGACCGCGGCGTGCTTGCTCACCGAGTAGGTGGCCGAGCCGATCTGGGTGAGCAGCCCCGCGGCGGAAGCGGTACTGATGAAGTAGCCCGCACCGCGTTCGACCCACTCGGGCACCAGCAGCCGCGCGGCGCGGGTATGGGCGCGTAGGTTCACCTCGAGGGCGCGGCTCCAGTCGTCGTCGGTGACGTCGAGCCCGGGGGCGCCGACGATGCCCGCATTGGCGAAGTACAGGTCGACAGGCCCGAAGTGATTGCGCGCCACCGCGATCAGACCTCTGATCGCCTCGGTGTCGGCGGCGTCGGCGCCGACACCCACGACGGCGCCGGGGTGGTCGGCATTGATCTGCTCCGACACAGCCAACGCGGCGGTCTCGTCGATGTCGGATACCACCACCTTCGCGCCTGCCGCGGCGAGTGCGGCCGCCAGCGCGGCGCCGATGCCCGCGCCGCCACCGGTCACGATGGCCACCTTGTCGGTAACTCTCACGGGAAGTCCTTTCGAAGGGGGTCTGTCAGTTCTATTAGAACTTGACGTCAACTTCAAGTAAGTGAGCGCTTGCTTAGTATCGTTCACAAAGAATGTATTGTCAATCACATGCAGCTGTCGGCGGCTGCTCAGGATCCTGCGCGCGCCCGGCTGTTGACGAGGGTCGCGATCCACGCGCGGGTGTCGGCGGGGTCGATGACATCGTCGAGTTCGAAACCCGTGGCGGCGGTGATCGCCTTGCCCTTCTGGTAAGCCAGGGTGAGTAACTGCTGGAAAAGGGTCTCGCGCTCGTCCGGATCAGCCACGGCGGCGAGCTCTTTGCTGAAGCCGAGGCGAACCGCGCCCTCCAACCCCATCGGGCCGATCTCGCCGGTGGGCCAGGCGACGGTGAAGTTCGGCGCGCGGAAATGGCCCGCCGTCATCGCCATCGCGCCGAGTCCGTAGCCCTTGCGCAGGATGATGGTGCCGAACGGGACGCTCAGCTGCGCGCCGAGCACGAACAACTTGCTGAACCGGCGCACCGTCGCGGTCTTCTCCGCCTCCGGTCCGACCATGAAACCCGGTGTGTCGCAGAGGGAGACGATCGGCAGTCCGAACGACTGGCACAGCGTGAGGAAATCGCCCATCTTGTCGGCGGCTTCGGCGTCGATGGCGCCGCCGAGGTGATGGCTGCTGTTGGCGATCAAGCCGAACGGTTCGCCGTGCACCCGCACCAGCGCGGTGACGACGCCGACCCCGTAATCCGGCCGCAGCTCGAGCACCGAGCCGACGTCGACGATCGCGTCGATGGCGCGATGGATGTCGTAGGCGCGTAACCGGTTCTCCGGCACCACATGGCGGGCCAGCCGTGGGTCCGGCGCGTCGAAATCCTCGACCCGGCCCTGGAAATAGCCGAGGTACTGCTTGGCCAGCGCCACCGCGTGCGCCTCGTCGCGGGCCACCAGGTCGACGACGCCGTTGTGTCGCTGCACGTCGATCGGGCCGATGTCCTCCGGGCGGTAGGCGCCGAGCCCGCCGCCCTCGATCATCGCCGGACCGCCCATGCCGATATTGGCGTCCGGCGTCGCGATGATCACGTCACAGGAGCCGGCCAGCGCGGCATTGCCCGCGAAGCAGCGGCCCGACACGATCGTCACCAGCGGTACCTTGCCGCGCAGGGCGCCGAGCGCGCGGAAGGTCGTCACCTCGAGGCCCATGCCGGTCCAGTCGGTGTCGCCCGGCCTGCCGCCACCGCCCTCGGCGAACAGCACAACCGGAACCCGTTTGCGTTCGGCCAGTTCGAAGGCGCGGTCGGTCTTGGCGTGGTTGTTCTTGCCCTGGGTCCCCGCGAGCACGGTGTAGTCGTAGGAGATCACCACCGCCTCGGCCTTGTCGAAGTGTTCGGCGCCGATGGTCGCCAGGCCGGTGATCAGTCCGTCGGCGGGGGTGTTGGCGATCAGGTCTTCTTCGGTGCGTCTGGTGCGTTGGGCGGCGAAGGTGAGTGCGCCGTACTCGACGAAGCTGCCCGCGTCGACGAGGTCGGCGATGTTCTCCCGTGCGGTGCGTCGGCCGATCCTGTGCCGTTTCTGCACGGCCGCCGGGCGGGATTCGTCGAGCGTCACCCGGTGCCTGGCGAGAATCTCGTCGACATCGGCGCGGGCCCGGCCGGGATCGAGATCGGCGTGCGCGCTGCCGGTTTCGTCGGCGCCGGTGCGGGTGATGATGACCAGCGGATCGCCCGGCGCGACGACCCGGCCGGGGCGAACGAGCACCCGGACGACCCTGGCGGCATCTGGTGCGGCGAGCACGTGCTGCATCTTCATCGCCTCGAGCACCACGAGCTGACCACCGGCGCCGATGTCGACGCCTTCGTCCGCCACCTCGACCACCGTGCCCGCGAGCTGCGCGCGCACGGCTTCCTGGCCCGGATACAGCTCGACCGCGGTGACCGCGACCTCGGGCTGATCGGTCTGCGCCGCCGCGACCAGTTCGGTCAGTCGCTCTGTGAGAAAGCCGGTGGCGGCCTGGCCTGATTGGAAGGTGCCGTCGGCGAGGATCTCTCGCAGGAACGAGATATTCGTACCGATGCCGGTGACGGTGAACTCGGCGAGCGCTGTCGCGGTCTTGCGGGCGGCGGCGGGGAAGGACTGTCCGCGGGTGCGGGTGATCACCTTGGCCAGCAGCGAGTCGTAGCGCGGGCTCGGGGTCAGCCCGGAGCGGCCGAAGGTGTCGACCCGCACGCCCGGCCCGGTCGGCGGTGCGAAGGTGGTCAGCGTGCCCGCGGTCGGCACCGCCGAACCGTCGGCCGCCATCGTCTCCATGTTCACTCTGGCCTGGATGGCGATGCCGTCCGCGACGGCCGGATCACCGGTGGATTCCGTTCCGTCGGAGACGATTCCGCGCGGCAACCCCAAGTCGTCGAAGTGCGCGCCCTCGGCGATCGCGAGCTGCACGGCGACTAGATCGACCCCGGTCACCTCCTCGGTCACGGTGTGCTCCACCTGGATTCGCGGATTGACCTCGAGGAATACGAACTCGCCGTCGGAGACCAGGAATTCGACGGTCGCCAGTCCGCGATACCCGACATGGGCGCACAGCCGGGCTGCCGCGAGGTGGAGGTCTCTCCGCAGTGTCTCCGAAAGGCCCTGCGCGGGAGCGATTTCGAGCAGCTTCTGATGCCTGCGCTGCACACTGCAATCGCGGTCTCCCAACGCCAGCGCCCTGCCGCCCGTGGCGACGATCTGCACTTCGATGTGCCGGGCGTTCTCGAGCAGCAGCTCGGCGAACACCGCGGGGTTACCGAAACCGAGCTGCGCCTCCGCGCCGCACTGCCGATACGCGTCGTCGATCTCCTCGACCGTTCGCACCACCCGCATGCCACGCCCGCCGCCCCCGGCCAGCGCCTTGATCATGATCGCGCCGGGGTGCGTACCGAAGAACCTGTGAACCTCCTCGGCGGTGGTCGGTCCCTCGGTGGCGGGCAAGACGGGCACGTCCGCGGCCACGGCGGTCGCACGAGCCGAGGACTTGTCACCGAACAGGTCGAGCACCGCGGGATCGGGCCCGACGAACGTGACGCCATCGGCCGCGCAGGCACGGGCGAATGCGGCGTTCTCGCTGAGGAATCCGTAGCCGGGATGGATGAAGTCGGCGCCGGATTCCTTGGCGGCGGCCAGGATCGCGGAGTGGTCGAGGTAGGGCGTGGCGCCGGTGCCCGCCAATGCGATCGCCTCGCCCGCCGCGTGTACATCGGGGTTGTCGGCATCGTCGTCGGCGTAAACCGCCACGGTGTCGATGCCGAGTTCGGTAGCCGTGCGGATGACGCGCAGGGCGATCTCGCCGCGATTGGCGATCAGCAGTTTCACTGGATGTCCTCGGATTCGGTGGCGGCGGGTTCGACGAGGGCACGGTGACCTGCGCCTGGCTTGTGGTCACCGTCACAAGTGTTATTGACGTTGACGTCAATGTCAACGGTCGATTCACCGCCTGACCTGTTCGGTTACCGAAAGCGGTGCCCACCGGGTAATATCGCTCCCCGATGCAAGGAAGCAAGGCCCTGTAGCGCAGTTGGTTAGCGCGCCGCCCTGTCACGGCGGAGGTCGCGGGTTCGAGTCCCGTCAGGGTCGCCACGCGGAAAGTCCCCCACACCGATTCCGGTGCGGGGGACTTTCGCGTTCCAGGACCTGCTCAGATGCGGTGGTCGATGCTGGTGATGCGGTGACGACCGGGCGCTACCTCGGTGGTGCGCATGACCTGGTTGATCTTTTCGGTGGTGGCGTCGCCCGGCCATTTCTGGTGGATGGTCACGTTCCAGAGGGTGGGGTCGGCGGCGTCGGCTTTGGTGATGTGCACGCAGTACTTCACATCGAGGGGCAGCGAGCCGATGCCCTCGGCCAAAGCCGACGCGTTGCCCACATGGGCGTTGTCGGTGACGAAGGAACGGGCCTTCGCAGCGTCGCGGTCGACGTAGTAGCTGTATTCGAAGCCGAGGATGGCGCCCTCGGGGCTGGCGGTGTCGCCGCGTTCGGCGCTGATGGTGATCGAGGGGGTGCGGAAGGATTCGCAGCCCGACAGGGCGTGTGCGGGAAGCGGGGGCACCACGGTGGACGTCGTTGCCCGCGTGCCGGAGACAGCGGCCTGTGCCGTGGTGGTCGGTTTGTCGGCGGGGCCGAGGAAGATGGTGGCGGCCAAGCCGAGAAGCACGACGAATACCACTGCCCCGATGATGCCTTTGATCGCGGCCGCGGCCTTCACCTTGCCACCGCTTTCGTCGTAGCGTTCGTCGTCGAAGTTCCTGCGGGGGCGCCGGGCGATCTGGCCGCCGCCGCCGAAGTCCTTGAGGCGCGGCAATACCGGTATCTCGACATGGTCGCCGCTCTGTTCGGTCGCGGTGGCGGTGGCCCAGTCGTTCCAGTCGACATCGTCACCGCGCTGCGGCTGGACCGGCACGTCGGCGTCGTTCCAGTCGTTCCAGTCGCCGGTGAACCCGTCGTCGTCATCGGGATTTCGGTACACTGGTTCGACGGGCGCGGGCTGGAACGGGCCGTCGTCGAACGGTTCCGGGTCGGGCGGCGGCCAGGTCTCGGGGTTCGTGCCGATCGTCTGCGGCTCGGCCTCGCGCCGTCGCCTGCGCCGCCGTTTACCCTGCGGGCGACGGCGGCCGGGCGACGTGGCGTCCGGCGACGCGAAGTAGGCACCGAACGGATTGTCCATGCGGTCGTCCTACGCCGGCGCCGGGACGACTCCCGGTTGCCCGTGTTTAGGCGCGGCGGAGGGTTTCTCGGTCTCCTGATCCTGCGCAGGACGAGCACCGGGCGGCACCACTCCGCCTTGCATCGGCTGCTGCGCGGGCGCGGGCGTACTCGGAGCCTGTTGGGGCTGTTCGGCTTTCGGTGTCTGACTCTGGAACGGAGCGGCTGGCGCTGGTGCTTCCGGCTTCGCCGAAGCGCCCCTGTCGTTGTTCGCGCCGCCACCGCCGCTGTTGGCGCCGCCGCCGGTGCTGGTGCCGCCACCCAATCCGCCGAACAGGGTGCTCGTGCCGGTCCCGCCGCCATTGGTCGACGGTGCGGTGGGCGTGGTGCCCGCGGGCGTGGTGGATGTGGCGCCCTCGGTGCCGGCGGCATTCGCGGCGAGAGTGTCGATTCCGGTCGTCGCCAGCTCGGAACCCTTGTCGAGTCCGTGCATCGCGACTTCGGCGATCTTGTCGATCAGATGCGTACCGAACGTGACACCGGCATCGATCGCCGCCGTTCCCAAGGAGACCCCGCCGTCGATCAAGGCCTCCTGCAACGCGATCTGCGCCGCTGTCGCCGGATCGATGTTGTCTTTCTCGTTATCCCACGACGAGTTGTCATCCCAGGACGACGTATCGGACCCACCGGTGCCGAGTACGTAGACGCCGGGCGACACCTCTGTCGCGCCGACGGGAACGGTCACCCCGTTGGTCCCGCCGAGATCGCTGGTGAGCCCCTTGGTGTCTCGGGTGTACTGATCCATCTCGGTGCTGGCATTACCCACCACCCCGACCGCTTCGGAGATGGCCTCTTCGGCGAGTTCGACGATGGCGTCGAGGTTGTTGCCGTTCACCGCGGGCGCGGCCTTCTTCGCCTTGGCCCGGAAGTCGGCGATGATCGCGTCGACCTTCGCGGCCGCCGTCGACTGCGTCGAATGGGCCTGCCCGAGCAGGGAACTCAATCGGGTCCCACGATCGGCCGCGGCCGAGACCTCGGTCGCGGTCTGCCGCAGCGCGGGTGTGGCGGGAGCGGCGGTCTCGGTCGACTCGAGGGCGTACAGCCCCAGCCGATGCGGGTCCTCGGTAGCTGTCGTCGCGGCGGAGGCCGACGTCAGCGCGGCGACCACCGAGGCATCGGGATCGGGGGAAGTATTACTGCCCAACGATCTACGCAACTCGAGCAACGGCACTTCGAGCAGTGCGATCACCGGCGCGATCTTCGCCTCGGCCTCGGCGGGGGTGATCGTGCTCAACGTGGTTTCGGTGGCCAGCGACTTGGTACGCATCACGCCACCTCGCTCTCGACCGCGCGCAGATCGCCCGCCAGCCCGGTGTCGATCCCGGTCACGCTGTCGCCGAAGCGATTCAGAATGCCCTGATAGGCGGTGACCAGGTTGCCCGCGGTACTCAGCGTCGAAGCGTGTTCGCCCGCTGCCTGTGTCCAGGCGGCGGCGAATTCACGCCCGAGCACGCCGAGCCCGGACAGATCGACCCCGGCCGCGGTCGTCGTATCATCGGCCGCTGTGCCAAGAAGTTCGGAAACCCGAGCTGCCGCACGCTGATAAGCGTCGAGCGCTGACGGGTCGAAAGACATTTCTGCCACGATGTCTGCCCCTTCACGATCGCGGATCCCGGCACGGCCGGTGCTCAAAAGCGTAACCACCGAGCGCCGTTTGCGGGAGGGTCCCGTCCAGATGGACGGATCGATCTCGAGACTACGCAGGTCAAGGACTTTCACCGTGCAGCCGGTGTGGTGCTGGTGTGACTGACGGGTCGGTGATCGAACATGACCGGCGAGTAGGGTCGGCAACGACATGGATGGGTATCGACTGTTCGCCCTGTTCGGGTTCGCTCTGCTCGATGCGCTCGACGTGCTGCTGGTGGCGATCACCACGGCCGTGGTCGCCGACGCCAGGCTGACCCGGCGTTCGCCGATGACGGGGGTGCTCAGTTTCCTCGGCGGCGTCTTCGCGGTCTCGGTGGCCTTCGGCGTGTGCACCGTGCTCGGCATCGACTTCCTGGTTCGGCTGTTCGACTTCGAGCTGACCCCCGCCCTGCGCTACTGGGGTGAGTTGGTGATCGGCCTGGTGCTGATCGTGGTCGCCGCGCTTCCGGTCGACACCACCACGTCCACCGGCGGCCGCTGGATCGAGCCGGTGCGCAGATATCCGTGGCTGCTCGGGGTGATCGGGTTCACGCTGGGTCTGGCGAAGGTGCCCACCTCGGTGCCCTATCTCGCGGCCCTCGCGGTGCTGTCCGCGCAGCGCCCGCTGCCGGTGGCGTGGCCGGTGATCGTCGCGGCCTACTGCGCGGTCGCCCTGGTCCTGCCACTGGTCGTGCTGGCTCTGGCCATGCGGCGAACGCCGCGCGCACGGCGGGTCTACCGCCTGCTCGTGCGGGGCATCACCCGTTTCGGGCCGCCGGCCATCAGGGTGCTTTTCGTCGTGTTCGGCGTCGGACTGATCATCGACGCACTGGTCCACGCGGGCCGACTGTGGTGAGCGCCCGCACGGCCACTCAGGAAAGCGTCAGGACCATCGAGTACCGTCATAACGAATCGATGACATGCCCCGTGCCCGCATCCTGGGCCGCGGGGCTATCCAGGTGAGCAGGGAGGGCGACCCTTGAGGGTTACCGTTGTTGTGCCGACCTACAACGAGCGGGAAAATCTGCCGGTGGCGGTGGAGCGGCTGACGGCTCTGCCGGTGTCCGATCTGCACGTGCTGGTGGTCGACGATAATTCACCCGACGGCACGGGTGACGTCGCCGACAAACTGGCGGCCGAGCTGCCGAATGTGGTGAGCGTGCTGCATCGCACCGAGAAGGACGGCCTCGGCCGCGCCTACATCGCGGGCATCACCGCGGCGCTCGACGAGGGTGCCGATGTGGTGATCCAGATGGACGCCGATCTGTCGCATCCCGCCGAGGTGATCCCGTCGATGCTCGAGAAGCTGAGCTCCGACGATGTCGGCGTAGCGCTGGGGTCGCGCTACGTGCCGGGTGGTTCGACCGCCGCGGAGTGGAAGTGGTACCGCAAGGCCCTGTCGGCCTGGGCGAACTTCTACGTGAACCTGATTCTGCGCCTCGGCGTGAAGGACGCGACCGCCGGTTTCAAGGCCTGGAAGGCCGACACCCTGCGCGCGATCGACGTGGCTTCGATCCGCAGCAACGGCTACTCGTTCCAGGTCGAGATGAACTACCGCGCGATCAAGAAGGGCTACACGATCGCCGAGGTGCCGATCCGCTTCGAGGAGCGCACCGTCGGTGCGTCGAAGATGAGCCTGAAGGTGCAGCTCGAGTCGGCGCTCATGCCGTGGAAGCTGCTGTTCGGCCGCTCGGTCTAGAACTCGATACGCGAAAGGCCCCGCCGATGGTTTCGGCGGGGCCTTCGCTGTTGTTCGGGTCACTTCGCAGTGATGCCGCGACGCACGCCTTCCAGGGCGATCACCATGACCGGCACCAGCACCACGTGCATCACCGACAGGGCGATGGTGGAGGCGGTGTCGAAGTCGGCGGCCACGGTCAGTCCGATGGTCGCGATCGACAGCGCCGACCCGACCACGGCGGCCGTCCGCAGCACCCCGGTCCACAGGTAGGACACCAGCACGGCGACGGTCAGGCCGATCAGGACCGGTACGGCCGACATCAAGATCACCCCGCCGGGCGCGGCATCGGTGACCTTGCCGTCGGCGATCGTGGTGAACGACCCGCCCGCGGCGGCGCCGATGGCCCAGACGATCAGATTCAGCACCACGGCGACGGCAGCGGCGCCCAGCACGGCGACGGGCCGGTTCAGCGCGGGGACGGTGTAGGTGGTGGGGGCGGTGACGGTGCTCATGATGTTCTCCCTCATTCGGTGGTGAGACAAGCATTAAACCTGAACCATTGTTTATGTCAAGCCATTCGGTCGAATGGGATTGCGCCGCATCGTCGAGACCCTGGTCACAGGCCCTGAGCCCGGTACCTACGACAGAAGGTCGTAGCATGGCGGCGTGGGCTCTCCGACGGATCACACCGCGCGCTTACGCGGCGCGGCAGTGGGTTCCGCGTCCGGCGCCGTCGCGATTCTGGCGCACGGACTCGGTGGTGCTACCGCCGTTCCCGGCGGATCCGCTCTCGCGCTGTTGTTCGCCGCGTGCGCCCTGATCGGTGTCGTCGTCACCGCGCTGCCGCGAGGAAACAGCGCGATGTCGACCATGGTGGTACTGGCTGTCGGCCAGTGCGTCGGGCACACCGCGCTGTCGTTGGGACATTTCCAGCACCACACCATTTCAGGCGCGATGGTGCTCGCTCACCTGGTGGCGATCCCCGTCGGCGCCCTCGCGATCCGCGCCGCCGAGGTCGGTGTGCGCCGGGCGATCACCAGCGTGCGGCAGCTGGTCCTCGTGCTGGCCGGGGTCACGTGCCCGCCCGACCGCCCGGTCCGGCTACCCGTCGCCGACGAGCGTGCGGTGCTACGGCAGCTCCTCCTACGACCGGACATCGGGCTGCGTGGTCCGCCCTGGGCGGGCGCGACCGAATCCAACCCCGTTCCGGCTTAGGACAACGCCGACGAATTCCGCCGTCCCGGTGAATGATTCGCCGTGCGGACAGGCCGGTCCGGGGCACACCTCACCCCGATGATCGGAGTTCTCCCATGTCCGTCTTTCCGCATGTCCACCTGCGTGCCCGCCGTGTCGGCGCTACCGCCGCCTGTGCCGTTCTCGCCGTGTTCGCCACCGCCTGCTCGGATTCCGAGCCTGCCCCGCCCTCGTCCGTGGCGATGGCGGACCGGATCACCATGAGCGACCAGTGGATCAAGGCCGCCGAGTCCGGAATGTCGGCCGCCTTCGGCACCCTGCGCAATGCCGGTGATGCCCCGATGACACTGGTAGCCGCCACCAGCCCGGCCTCGGAGCGGGTCGAGATCCACGAGGTGGTGCCCGACAGCACCGGCGCGAAGACCATGCGCCCGAAAGCCGGTGGCATCACCGTCCCGGCGCACGGCGAGGTGACGTTGAAGCCGGGCGCCGAGCACCTGATGTTCATGGACCTGAAGCAGCCGCTGCGGACCGGCTCAGAAACCTCGCTCACGCTGACCTTCGCCGACGGCTCTAGCACCGTCGTCACCGCACAGGTGCGTGATTTCGCCGGCGGCAAGGAGAACTACACGCCGGGCACCGACAACCCGATGCACGGTGGCTGATTCGCGGCCCGGACTCTCGCGCCGACGGTTGCTCGGCGGGGGAGCCGCGGTGGCGGGCGCGGCTGGAATCGCCTGGGGTACGGCCGAGCTGGTGCGCCCGGAGGCCGTTCGGGACGAGGCGCTCGACATCGTCGCGTTCTACGGCGCTCATCAGGCGGGCGTGGAGACGATGCCACCCGGTCACGTGGCCTTCGCGGGCTTCGACCTGGCGCCCGGCGTCGGTCGCGAGGACGTGATCGGGCTGCTCCGTATCTGGACCGACGACGCGGCGCGCCTGACCATGGGCATGCCCGCGCTCGCCGACACCGAACCGGAGCTGGCCGCCAGACCGGCCCGTCTCACGATCACCGTCGGCTTCGGACCCGACCTGTTCACCGTCGCGGGGGTCACCGAGCGGAGACCGGAGTGGCTGCGCCAGCTCCCGTCGTTTCCCATCGACCGTCTCGACCCCGCCTACACCGGCGCCGACCTGGTCCTCCAGGTCTGCGCCGAGGAGGCGACGACGGTCGCGCACGCGGTGCGGGTGCTGTCCAAGCACGTGAAATCGCTGGTGACGGTGCGGTGGGTGCAGCGCGGATTCCGGGACGCGCCGAACGGCCAGACGATGCGCAACCTCATGGGGCAGGTCGACGGCACCGTCAACATCGCTCCGCGCACGGTCGACTTCGACCGACTGGTCTGGGACGACGGCGCGTCGACGCCGTGGCTGGCCGGCGGCACCTCCCTGGTGCTGCGCCGGATCGCCATGGACCTCGACACCTGGGACGAACTCGACGCCGACGGTCGTGAACTGACCGTCGGCCGCCGGGTCGCCAACGGTGCGCCGCTGACCGGTATCGCCGAACACGACGAGCCCGATCTCGCCGCGGTGGACCGCCACGGCATCCCGGTCATTCCGCCGTCGTCGCATGTGGCGCGGGCCAGACACACCCACGACGGTGAACGGTTCCTGCGCCGCGGGTTCAACTACGACGAGAACCCGGCGCCGGGGCAGGTGTCGAACTCGGGCCTGCTGTTCGTGGCCTATCAGCGCGATGTCGACCGTCAGTTCCTGCCGGTGCAGGCGCGGCTGGCGGAATTCGACGCGCTGAACGAATGGACCACGCCCATCGGGTCGGCCGTGTTCGTGATCCCGCCAGGTGTCCCCGGACCGGGGCACTATCTCGGGCAGCAGCTGTTCGAGAGCTGAGCCTGCGGCCGGGCGCACCTCGCGCCCGGCCGGTTCAGGCTCGTGGCCAGTCCAGCAGCGTGTTCTCGAACAGCTGCCGGACGCCTTCCACCTCGGCGTCCATGTCGGCGGGGTCCCAGCCGGAGACATCGATCGGCGCCAGCACCGCCACATCGACGATGCCGGCGCGGGCGATAGGCGAATCCCGCCAGGCGATTTCGCCCGCGTTGCGGACCACCACCGGGATCACCGGCACGCCCGCCTGGATGGCGATATGGAACGCGCCCTTCTTGAAGGGCCCGACGCCCGGAGTGAACGAGCGAGTTCCCTCGGGCGCGACGGCGATGGAGAGTCCGTCTCGCAAGGTCGAAACCACCGGGGCGAGTGATGCTTTCGCGCGCTCGGTGTCGGTTCGGTCGATGAAGGTGACGCCGACGAACCGCATCAGCGGACCGAACAGCGGATGATTGCGCAGCTCCTTCT
Organism: Nocardia salmonicida NBRC 13393; assembly: GCF_001613085.1. Classification (GTDB taxonomy): domain Bacteria; phylum Actinomycetota; class Actinomycetes; order Mycobacteriales; family Mycobacteriaceae; genus Nocardia; species Nocardia salmonicida. Next base: position 222,766 of record NZ_BDBR01000005.1, on the reverse strand, counting down.
TGCCGATGCCGGTGACCGCGCCGTCGAGGACCTTCGGGACGATGATCACGTCGAACTGGCTCTGGTGGTTGAAAAGGAATACCGCGGGGCGCGGCGCGCGGGCGTTCTCGGCTCCGACCACGCGCAGTTGGACGTCGATGGCGCGCAGGGTCGCCGTGGTGGCGTCGTGCATGAGTGCGTCGGCCATCGTCTGCCGCTTGCCGGTGTAGGACTTGCGAAGGACGCCGACCAGCGCGCCGCCGATGAGTCCAGCGAATCCGACGATGGTGCGTAGGTAGTCGAGGGGGCGCGGGGCTCGACGCAGGCGGAAGGTCAGGGTGGGCCAGCCGTTGTCAGCGGCGATCGCGGCGAGGGCCGGGTCGGGGTCGATCACGGTCGGTCGCTGGGCGAGTTCCAGCAGTGGCAGGTCGGTCACGCTGTCGGCGTAGGCGTAGCCGATCTCAAGATCCGGCGCGAATTGGGTTACTGCCGTGGACTTTCCGGTACGCCACAGCGGCGCGCCCGCCGGTCGGCCGGTCAGTACGCCGTCCTCGACGGCGAGTTCGGTGCACAGCACGTTGTCGATGCCGAGCCGCTCGGCGACGGGACGCACCTGGAATCGCGTGAGCTCGCTGACCAATATCACTGTGTGACCGGCCAATTGGTGGGCGCGCACGAGGTGCCACGCCTCGGGGAACAGCCGCCCGTAGATCTCCTTGCTGAAAGCCTTGCGGCCGAGCTGGTCCAGCTCGGTCTCCGACGCGCCCGCCCATGTCCGTTCGACGGCTTGCAGGAATCGTCCGTAGTCACCGTCGTCGCCGCCGCGCTGGATACCGCCGAGCAGGGTGGCCAGGCGATCCTCACCGCGCCGGAACACCTTGCCCGCCAGTCCACGTCGCGGCAGACCGTCGACAACGGTGCCGCCGAAATCGAACACCGCGGCGATCCGCGAACCTTGCGGACCCGAACGGATCGCGGCCACGGCGTCGGCGAGTGTGCTCATCAGTTCGTGTTCCTGTTCGACGGATCGAGCGAGGCCGCCCGCGCGATCCGGTCACCCAGATCGCGCAGCTGATCGGCGAATTCCTGGCGCTTCTCGATCAATTCGGCTTCGGCGCCCTCGGCCGCGGGTGCGATGAGGCCGTGGTTGTCGGCCAGTTTCCAGGCGCTGGTGAACAGTTCCGACGATACCGATTCCGGGCTGTGCAACCGCTGCTGCAACAGCATCTGCTTGCCCACCGCCACGCACTCGTCGATGAATTCCTTGCGATCGATCGTCGCGTCGGCGGGTCGGGCCACCAGTCGCTCGGCGACAACCAACTGTGCGTCGAAGAACGAACGCAGCACCCGATGGGCCATCACGAACCCGGATTCGGTGACAGCGCCGAGGAATTGGCGATCCAGTCGATCGTCGGGGGTGTGCTCGTCCCATTCGGGCACGATGATGCGCACCTCCTCGATGATCTGGTCGGCGAACTCCTTCCGCTCCGGGAAGAAGAATTCGAACTTGAGCAGATCGCGCAGCGCGAACGCCGCTTTCCACGCCGCCCGCAGCGGGTCGTCATCCGGCTGCTCCACCGCGGTGAGGGCGGCGAGTTCGAGGATGGCGCGGTTGACGAACCAGTGCACCGCGCTGTTGCGGTAGAACGCCGCCTCGAGGTGCGCGCCGGGTTCGATCGCGTACACCGGTTCCAGCCCGCCGCGATACACGGTGACCACGCCCGCCAGTGCGAGCTGTTCGAGCACCACCCGCAGGCCCTGTTCGTCGCGCAGCGTGGTGAGTTCGCCGCTGGGCAGTTTGCGGCCGACGATATAGCCGAGCACCGGGTCGAGCACCGTACGCACCTGGCCGAGCGTGAGCGCTCGTTCGTGCACGCCGAGCAGGGCAAGGGTGACCAGCGCGTTGACCGTGATCGGGGTGACCTCGTTGATCCCGACCGCGACGTCGAAAGCCAAGCGCTGCACCGCTTTGTGCTCGGCGTCGGCCAGCGTCTTCTCGTCGGGAACGGTGGCCGAACCGGTCTCGGTGTCGCGCAGCGGGATGGTCACCGGCCGCTGATCGAGTGGATCGCCGTGCACCCCCAGTCGCTCGCGGGCCGAAATGGCTTCGCCGAAGCGCACATACACGCGTCCGGCCGAATGCTGCTGACTGCGCACATATCTGGCCAGCCAGCCGATTCCCTCGGCCTTCTTCTTGCCGCCCGCCTGTTCGATGGCGATCGCGCCGAGCTCGTTGAGTCGCTCGTAGGTGATCGAGACCGGCACGAGCATCACATCGTCGACGCGACGTGAACGCACCGCGGCGGCAAGGTAATTGAGCAGGCCGTAGCGCGGTGGGCGCAGCTTGCCCGTCCTGGTGCGCCCGCCCTCGAAGTACCACTCCATATTGAAGCGCTTGGCCAGCAGGTAGGCGAAGTACTCCTCGACGACCGCCTTGTAGACCTCGTCGTCGCCGAAGCTGCGCCGGATGAACACCGTTCCGGTGCGCCGCGCGATCGGACCCATCGGCCAGAAGTTGAGGTTCGCGCCGCCGATCACGTGGTTGGGCGGAAAATCATTGCGCGCCAGCACATCGCCGAGCACGAACGCGTCGACATAGGAGCGGTGCGAGGGCAGGAAAACCAGCGGGTGCTTGCGGTTGAGCTTGCGCAAGGCGTCGAGGCCGCGCAGATCGGTGTCGACCTTCCATGTCGAGGCGTGCACCGGTCGCATCGCCTGGGTGAACAGGTCCGAGACCAGCCTGCTCTGCGCGGCGACCAGCTCGCGCAGCGCCTTCTCCGCGTTGCGGTACACCTGGTCGGGTTCGGAGCCGATCTCGTCGGCGATGTAGTCGAGCTTGCGCTGGAATTCCGGGGAGTCGAGGATCTCCTCGGCTACCAGCTGGGGCACCTTGTACCGATCGCCGATGACGGTGCGTTCGGCGCGTTCGAGCGCCACCACCGCGGCGCGCACCACCGCGCGCGCGAACGGATCGGCCGAGCCCGCGCGCAGCAGCGCCGCGGCCTCGGGGTTGTTGGTGCGCAGCGCGCTGAGCCGGGCGGGCGCGCCGACGAGCACGCGGTGGCGGTCCGGTTCGGTGCGCAGCAGCCTGCGCTGGACGAGCCGGTTGGGTTTGCGCGGGTTGGTGAGCATCACCAGGTCGGCGAAGGTCACCCGGCGCACACCGTCGCGTTCGGGCGGCAGCCACAGCACCCGGACCGGCACGACCAGCGGGTCGTCCTGCCTGCCGACGAGGCGTTTGGTGATGGCCTTCGCGTCGAGGTCGAGCTGGGTCACCGGGGCTGTGGAGTCGATCTCCCTGTCGAGACCACCCTGGGCTATCCAGTCGCCGATCACTTCGCGTTCGACGGCGGAGGCCGCGTCGACCAGGGCGACCACCGAGTCTGCCTGCGGGCCGCGCCGCCCACCTTTGTCGATCATTACTCCATTCAAGCCGCAGATCTGGTTCGGCGCATCGAACTTGGGCTACAGCGCGTTGCGCGGCGTGTGCGGAGCGGCCGATGTCGGGCGCGGGCTACAGTGCTGGAGGTTTGCTCGGCGTGGAGCGGCAGTGGCGAACAATACCCAGTATGGGTCTGGCTAAATGGCGAGGTAATGCTAACCTAACCAAGAAAAGTTAGGTCAGCTTTACCTTGGAGGATCGTTGTCGTCGACGGAACAGCCCGTACGGGTGGAGTATGTGACCGACCCGGCGGCAGCGATGTCACGTCTGGCCGTCTCTGATCGGTTCGGTGAGTACGTGATGTACGAGCAGCCCGATGTGTGGGTGTTCGCCGCCGATCCGCTCGGTAGCGTGGAACTCGACGCCGGTGAGCTGCGCACTACCTGGGGTGGTGAGACCACCGCTCGCGCGTGGTCCGGCAGCCCCGCCACCGCCATCGACACCGCACTGGCGACCCTGCCGATCGACGGCCGCAACGCCTATGGCTGGATCGGCTTCGAATTCTGCGCCTACTCGCTCGCGGCGACCCACCATCTCAATCCGCTGACCTCGTTGGCGCACCTGATGATTCCGCGGATCGAGGTGCGCATCGATGCCACCGGCGTGCGGATCAGCGGCGCCACCCCGAACGAGGCGTGCGATATCCACGATCTGATCTCCGGCTCGCAGGGTGTCGACCTGCCTGCCCCGACGCCGGTCGATGTGCGGGTCGACCCGACGAACTACGAGGAACGGGTCGCCACGGCGGTCGCCGAAATCCGCTCCGGCAGCTATCAGAAGGTGATTCTGTCGCGCAAGGTCGAGCTGCCGTTCGCCGTGGACGTGCCCGCGACCTATCGCCTCGGCCGGGCCAACAACACCCCCGCCCGCTCGTTCCTGCTGCGGCTGGGCGGGCTCGAAGCGGCCGGGTTCAGTCCCGAGTTGGTGGCGTCGGTCGACGACGATCGCGTCGTCACCACCGAACCGCTGGCCGGTACGCGCGCGTTCGGACTCGGTGTCGAGGCCGACGGCGCCGCCCGCGCCGAACTGCTGGCCGACCCGAAGGAGATCGTCGAGCACGCGATTTCGGTGCAGACCTCCTTTGCCGAGATCGCGGAGGTGGCCGTACCCGGCACGCCCGCGGTCTCCGATTTCATGGCGGTGCGCGAGCGCGGCAGCGTGCAGCACCTGGCATCCACCGTGCGCGGCACCCTCGCCGCCGACCGCACCGCGTGGGACGCGCTCGAGGTGCTGTTCCCGTCGGTGACCGCGTCCGGCATCCCCAAGCGGGCAGGCGTCGACTCGGTATTCCGCAACGATCACGATCCGCGCGGGCTGTATTCCGGTGCGGTGGTCTGTGTTTCGCCGACCGGCGCGCTCGAGGCGACGTTGGTGCTGCGCGCGATCTACCAGACCGGCGAAGGCGCGTGGTTGCGCGCCGGTGCGGGAATCGTGGGACAGTCGCGCCCCGAGCGCGAGTTCGAGGAGACCTGCGAAAAGCTGGGCAGCGTCGCGCCTTACGTGGTCAAGGCTATTACCGCCTCTCCGTGACTTCTGCCGGCCGTGGGGTGCGCAGGGCTTGCGCACCGGGCCGACGGTATGGGCCGTGGCCAGGGCCGGGCGTTCCCGGTGAGTTACCCATGTTCACGCGAAATCAGTTGTCCCGGAAGACGCTGTCGGCAAGAGGTTTCGGACCGTCAACCGTGCAGGGCACGCAAGGCCTTTTTGTCGATCTTGCCGACCGCGGTGATGGGCAGTGAATCCGCCTGGCGGACGAGGTCGGGGAGCTTGTAGGTGGCCAGGCCGCGTTCGGTGAGGAAGGTCTTGATCTCGCCGAGGGTGGGCAGTTCGCCGGTGACAACCAGGACGACACAGGCCTTTTCGCCGAGTGAAGCATCGGGCAGGCCGACCGCGGCGGCGTGGCGGACCGCGGGGTGGGCGAGCAGGTGCTCCTCGAGTTCATCGCAGGAGATGTTCTCGCCACCGCGGTTGATCACATCCTTGATCCGGCCGCTCACGACCAGGTGGCCGCTGGGTAGTTGCCGGACGAGATCGCCGCTGCGGTAGAAGCCGTCGGCGGTGAAGGCGCGCGAATTGTGCTCGGGCGCACGGTAATACCCGCGCAGGGTGTAGGGGCCGCGGGTGAGTAGTTCCCCTTCTTCGCCCGGGGCGACGTCGTTGCCGTCGGCGTCGACGACGCGCAGTTCGTCGGCGGGGGAGAGCGGTCGGCCCTGGGTGGTGCACACCAGTTCTTTGTCGTCGTCGAGACGGGTGTAGTTGAGCAGCCCCTCGGCCATCCCGAACACCTGCTGCAAGGTGCACTGCAACGCGGGCTCGACATCGCGGGCGTTCACCTCGGCCAGCCGCGCCCCGCCCACCTGCAACAGGCGCAGCGAACTCAGGTCGGCCTCTTCCCAATCCACTGCCGCGCTCCACAGCTGGGCCAGCGGCGGGACGACGCCGGTGACGCTCACCCCGTGCTTCTCGATCGCGGCGAAGGCGGCCTCGGGGCTCGGGTCGAGGGTGAAGGCGATGGCGCCGCCGGTCGCGACGGTGCCGAGGATGCCGGGACAGGCCAGCGGGAAGTTGTGGGCCGCGGGCAGGGTGGCGAGGTAGACGTCCTCGGGGCCGAGCTCGCAGACCCGCGCGCTGGCGGTCGCGTTGTAGACGTAGTCGTCGTGGGTGCGGGCGATCAGCTTCGGCAGGCCGGTGGTGCCGCCGGAGACCAGCATCACCGCGATATCGGACGGGTCGACCGTAGGCAGCGAATCACCTTCGCGAGCAACCGAATCGAGGTCGACGAATCCGGCAGTACTGTCGTCGGCGTCCGGCCACCCGGTTCCTGGATCACCGGCGACAAGCACGTGGCGCAGACTCGGCACCGCTTGGCGCACCGTCGCGGCCAGCTCGCGGTAGTCGAAGTCGCCGAGCTGGTCGGGGATGAGATAGGCAACTGCTTCGGACAGCGCGGCCAGGTGCTCGATCTCGACGCGGCGGTGTGCGGGCAGGGTGAGAACGGGGATGATCCCGGCGCGCAGCACACCGAACAGGGCCGTCGCGAATTCGGGAATGTTCGGCAGCTGCACGATCACGCGGTCACCGGGATTGATCCCGAGGGCGAGCAACCCGTGCGCAATCCGATCGGCGGCGGCGTCGAGTTCGGCGTAGGTCTGCGCACCGGCGTCGCTGAGCACGGCGGGCCGCTGCGGCTGGATGCGCGCGGTGTCGCGCAGGAGATCACCGAGTGTGCGCCCGGCCCAATAGCCCGCGGCCCGGTACTCCTCGGCGGCGGGTTCGGGAAATGGGACGTAGCCCTCGCGGTGGCCGGTTGTCGATGTCGACTTCACGTACTGCCTCACTCGAGTCTCGCTACACTTGCAAAGGTTAGGCAACCCTATCTCAATGGAGTAGGCTGCCGCCGGGCAGTACCGAATCCGTCCGGGACGGGCGGCGAGCAAGGAGTGATCGGCAGATGGAGAAAGCACCCGCAGGCGGCGCCGGGATCGACCGCGCCGAGATCCGCGCCGCGATCGCCCGTCACCTCGATCTCACCCCCGATGCCGTCGCCGAGGCCGACGATCTGATCCAGCTCGGCCTCGACTCCATTCGCACGATGAAGCTCGCCGGCGCCTGGCGCAAACGCGGCATCGCCGTGAACTTCGCTCTGCTGGCCGCCCACCCCACCGTCGACGCCTGGTACGCCCTCCTCAACGGCGCCGACCCCGACGACCTCGCGGCAAGCGACGGTCCGTCGATGGTGGCCGACCGAGCCGCTCCTGAACCGGGCGAGCCCGGTTCGGCCGACTCCGCCACGCCGATCGACAACCCGGCTGGATCGGGAGCATTCGACAACTTCGGTTCTGTCGCAGGCGAATCCGTGATCGTTCCCGACGACGGGACGCCTTTCGCGCTCGCGCCCATGCAGCACGCGTACTGGATCGGCCGGTCCGATGCGCAGGAGCTCGGTGGTGTGGCCGCGCACCTGTATGTCGAATTCGACGGGGCCGATGTGTATCCGGAGCGGCTCGAGCGGGCTGTCGAACAACTGCTGTCGCGCCATCCCATGCTGCGCACCCGGTTCCTGCCCGACGGCACCCAGCAGACTCTCGACCGGCCCGGCCGCGTGGTGTTCGGCGTGACCGATCTGCGCGAGGCGTCCGCCGACGAGGCCGAGCAGCGGCTCGCGGAGCTGCGCGGCGCGCGCACGCACCAGCGGATGGCGGTGGAGGACGGGCAGGTGATCGATATCGCGCTCACCCGCCTCGCCGACGGTCGCACCCGCCTGCACCTGGATGTCGACATGCTCGCCGCCGACGCGATGAGCTACCGCATCCTGATCACCGACCTCGCCCGGCTCTACCACGGCGAACCGCTGCCGCCGCAGGACTACACCTTCCGTCAGTACCTGGCCGAGCACCGGCGCGACAGCGTCGCGACCCACGCTTCGGACACTGCCGCCGCGCAGCAGCAGGACACCGCCGTCGGCCTCCCCAGCGCCCTCGCCGATGAGCGGGCCCGTGATCGTGCCTGGTGGCAGGACCGCCTGAGCGAGCTGCCGGGTGCGCCGGAACTGCCACTGGCCCAGCACATCTCGGAGCCCAACCGCACCATCCGTCTGCACCGCTGGCTCTCCCCGCAGGCCAAAGCGCAGGTCTTCGACGCGGCCCACGCCCGGGGGATCACCCCGGCGATGGCGCTGGCCTCGGTGTTCGCCGAAACCATCGGCGGCTGGTCGGCCCAGCGCCGCTTTCTGCTGAATCTGCCCCTGTTCCACCGTGAACCGGTGCACCCGCAGGTCGACGGCGTCGTCGGCGACTTCACCTCCTCGGTCCTGCTGGAAGTCGACGTCACCGAGCCGGCCACCGTCGCCGATCGTGCGCGCGCGCTCCAGCAGCGCCTCCACGAAGCGGGCGCGCACTCCGCGTACTCGGGCCTGGAAGTCCTGCGCGATCTCGGGCGTCATCGCGGCGAACCGGTGCTGGCCCCCATCGTGTACACCAGCGCCCTCAACCTCGGCGAACTCTTCCCCGACATCGTCACCGACACCTTCGGCGACCCCGTCTGGATCATCTCCCAGGGCCCGCAGGTCCTGCTCGACGCCCAGATCACCGAGGTCCGCGGGGGTCTGCTGCTGAACTGGGACATCCGCGAAACCGCCTTCCCCGCAGGCATGGTCGACGCCATGTTCGCCCGCTACATCGAAGCGATCGAACGCCTCGGCGGCCAGTCCGGCGAGCTCGACGAGGCATCGGCCGAATCCGACAGCGCGTTGCCGGTGGTGCCCGATGACGCAGCGGCAGATTCGGTCGGACGCACACGGTTCGCGGGGGGAGCGGGGTGGCAGGCCGAGGCCGGTGTGCGAATTCCGATGGAGCAGGCCGCTACTCGGGCGCGCGTGAACTCCACCGCGGGGCCGGTGAGCGGCGGGCTGCTGCACACCGGGTTCTTCGCGAACGCGGCGACGAATCCGTCGGCCCCCGCCGTGCTGTGGGAGCCGACCGGGCAGCTGACCTATGGTGAGCTGGCCGCCGACGCGCTGGCGGTGGCCGGCGCGTTGCGGGAAGCCGGTGTGACGCCCGGTGATTCGGTCGCGGTACAGCTGCCGAAGGGTCCCGACCAGATCGTCGCGGTGCTCGGTGTGCTCGCGGCGGGTGCGGTGTACGTGCCGATCGGGTTCGATCAGCCTGCCGCTCGTCGCGCCGAAATCCTCAGCACCGCAGACGCTGTCGCCGTGCTCACGGTCGGCGGTACGCAGATTCCCGACGTGCGCGCGATCGACCTCGCCGAGGCTCGCGCGCACGCGGAACCGTTTGCGCGCCCCGTCTTCGGTGATCCGGAGAACATCGCCTACGTGCTGTTCACCTCCGGCTCCACCGGCAAGCCCAAGGGCGTCGAGGTGCCGCATCGCGCCGCGATGAACACCATCGACGACCTCAACGAGCGATTCGACCTCGGCCCCGCCGACCGGGCGCTGGCCCTCTCGGCCCTCGAATTCGACCTCTCCGTCTACGACATCTTCGGCCTGCTCGCCGTCGGTGGCGCGGTGGTCACCGTCGACGACGCGCAGCGCACCGACCCTGCCGTCTGGGTCGAACTCGTTCGCCGCCAACAGATTTCGCTGCTCAACTGCGTCCCGAGCCTGCTCGACATGCTGCTCACCGCCGCGCCGGGGTCGTCGCAGCTCGCCGACCTCCGCACCGGGTCCGCTACCGCCACGCTGACCGAGCCCCTTGCCTCACTTCGCACGGTGATCCTCGGCGGCGACTGGGTTGACGTCGCCCTCCCCGCACGTCTCGCCGCGGTGGCCCCGAACAGCCGTTTCGCCGGTCTCGGCGGCGCCACCGAAACCGCGATCCACTCCACCATCTGCGAGGTCGTGGACGCCCAGGTCCCTGTCGAATGGGCTGCCGTCCCCTACGGCACCCCGTTGCGCAACGTGCAGTGCCGCGTAGTCGGCCCGGCGGGCAACGACTGCCCCGATTGGGTGAGCGGCGAACTCTGGATCGGTGGCGACGGCGTGGCCGCCGGCTACCGCAACGACCCGGAGCGCACCGCCGACCGTTTCGTCGCCCACGAGGGTCTGCGCTGGTACCGCACCGGTGACCTGGCCCGCTACCTGCCCGACGGCGGTCTGGAATTCCTCGGCCGCGCCGACCATCAGGTCAAGATCCGTGGCTACCGCGTCGAGCTCGGTGAGGTGGAGAGCGCCCTGCGCGCGGTCCCCGGTGTCCGCCACGCCGTGGCCGCGGTGGTCGGGACGGCGGCGCCGAAGCTGGTCGCCCTGGTGGTGCCGTGCCCGGGCGAAACCCTGCACGTCGAGGCGGTGCTCGCCGCGACCGCTGACCTCGTCCCGTCCTACATGGTGCCGACGCGCCTGGAACTGCTCCCCGAACTGCCCCTCACCCCGAACGCCAAGCCGGACCGCAAGGCCATCCGCGCGGTGCTCGAAAAGCACGAGGGCGCAGACGAATTCGTCGAGCCACGAACAGATCTCGAACGGGCGCTCGTCGCGGTCGTCGCGGAGGTGCTCGCCACCGAGCGCATCGGCGTCACCGACGACTTCTTCGCCCTCGGCGGCGATTCGGTGCTCGCCACCACCGCCGTGGCCCGCATCCGCGAATGGCTCGACGCTCCCGGCACCGTCGTGGCCGACCTGTTCACCGCCCGCACCATCGAGGGGCTCGCGGCGCGCATGTCGGACCAGGAAAAGGACTCCGGCGACACGGGCCGACTCGAACTGGTCGCCGCGATGTATCTCGAAGTCGCCGCGATGACCGACGAAGAGGTACTGGCCCAGTCGTGACGAGGGCAGAAGCGAACTACGCACCGGCTCTTGCCGATTCGCGCATTTCCCCTGCGTCGCTAGACTTCCGCCAGTGAGTAAGTGGACTGTCGCCGACCTGCCGGACCAAACCGGTCGCACGATCATCGTCACCGGTGCCAACAGTGGTCTCGGCGCCGCCACCGCGCGGGCGCTGGCGGCGGCGGGTGCGCGAGTGGTCCTGGCCTGTCGCGATACGGCCAAGGCCGAGCGGGTAGCCGCGGGGATGCGCGGCGAGACCGAAGTCCGTGAACTCGACCTGGCGAACCTGAATTCGGTGCGCGCCTTCACTGATTCGATCGAACGCGTCGACGTGCTGATCAACAACGCGGGTGTGATGGCGCTACCGCTGCGCCGCACCGCCGACGGCTTCGAGATGCAGTTCGGCACCAACCACCTCGGTCACTTCGCGCTCACCAACCTGCTGCTCGACCGCATCACCGATCGGGTGGTGACGGTGTCGAGCGTGGCGCACCGCATCGGCAGGATCGATATTGCCGACCCCAACTGGGAGCAGCGCCACTACGACCGCTGGCTCGCCTACGGTCAATCCAAGCTGGCCAACTTGATGTTCGCCTTCGAACTACAGCGTCGCCTGGCCGGTGAGGGCGCCGCGGTGATCTCGGTAGCCGCCCACCCCGGTTACGCCGCGACCGAACTCATGTCGCATACCGAGACCGTCCAGGACGCGGTCATGTGGCTGGGCAATCGAATGCTCGCCCAGGACGCCCACCAGGGCGCGCTGCCCACGCTGTTCGCCGCCACCGCCGAGGTGAAGGCGGGCACGTTCTACGGCCCCGACGGTTTCCTCGGCCTGCGCGGCAACCCCGCCCGTGCGGGCAGCGCGCCCACGGCGCGCAATCGCAAGGTCGCGGCCGAACTGTGGGAGCTCTCCGAGAAGCTCTGCGGCCTGATCTGATTTCGTGATAGACGTCACAAGGCGTCACACCGCGAACGGCTACCTCGTCGTCCTTGTGAACCCCACGACGAAGGAGTCATCATGGAAGCGCGCTTCAACCTCTACGGCAACGCCATCGCCGCGAGCTTCAGCAAGCGAATGATCATGGCGGGCAAGGTCATCGACGATTCGCCGCTGCCCAAGTCCACGTATGAACTGGTGAAGATCCGGGCCTCGCAGATCAACGGGTGCAGCTACTGCGTCGACATGCACACCAAGGACGCCGCCCACGCCGGTGAGACCGCGGTGCGGATCAACCTGGTCGCCGCCTGGCGAGAGGCCAATGTCTTCACCGAGCCGGAACGGGCCGCCCTCGCCCTCACCGAGGAAGCGACCCGCACCGCCGACGGCGGACATGTCAGCGACGACACCTTCGCCCAGGTTCGCAAGCACTACGACGACGACCAGATCGCCGCCCTGATCGGTGCCATCGCGATCATCAACGCCTGGAATCGTCTCAACGCCATCGCCCACACTCCCGCCGGTGACTACGTCCCCGGTCAGTGGAGCTGATCAACGGAATAGATGCCCGTGCTCGGCCGCCCACTGCGCGAAGGTGCGCGCGGGTCGGCCGAGCACCTGCTCCACCGTCGGGTCGACCGTGTACGACTCGGGACTGTGATGCGCCGCACGCCCGCGTCGACCGCCTTGCCGATCAGCTCGGCGCCGACGGCGGCGAGTCCGTTGGTCACCGTCACGTGCAGTCGATGACCTTCTCGTCGGCGCGGGCGGGTGCCGCGATGTGACGGTCCACACTCCCGGCAACCGTGACAGGCCTTTCGACGTTTTACCGGTGGTACAGTCCATCCCATGCAGCGCGCATATTTCTGGTTTAGCTATCCGGCCCTGGGTGGGCCGGTCTGCGACCCTGCGCGCTGACTTCCTCCACCTCGAGCCGGATAACGCCCGGCTCGACGGTAGCGATTTCCGTGGGTCGGCCTCTTAACGCAAAGGACCCACATCTCATGACCACCGCAGCCGATGTCGACTCGCGGCATTCTGATCTCGACGACCAGCGCACCCTCAGCGTGAGCCCGCTGCGCTCGCCCGCCGAGGTCCGCATGGTTCACCAGATCACCGATGCCCTCGCCGACACCGTACGTTCGGGCCGCAAGGCCACCGTCGACGTGCTCAACGGCGACGACGACCGCCTCATGGTGATCGTCGGCCCGTGCTCGGTGCACGACCCCGTCGCCGCGCTGGAATACGCTCGCAAGCTGGCCGAGAAGGCCGCCGAGCTCAGCGACCGGCTGCACATCGTGATGCGCGTGTACTTCGAGAAGCCGCGCACCACGCTGGGCTGGAAGGGTCTGATCAACGATCCGCACCTGGACGGCTCGTTCGACGTGAACACCGGCCTCGGCATCGGCCGCAAGGTGCTCGTCGACATCACCGCCCTCGGCCTGCCGGTCGCGTGCGAGTTCCTCGACCCCATCACCCCGCAGTACATCGCCGACCTGGTCTCCTACGGCGCGATCGGTGCCCGCACCGCCGCGAGCCAGGTGCACCGGCAGCTGTCCTCGGCGCTGTCGATGCCGGTGGGCATCAAGAACGGCACCGACGGTGACGTGCAGGTCGCGGTCGACGGTGTGCGCGCCGCCGCCGCCAGCCACGTCTTCCCCGGCACCGACCTCGACGGCCGCTCCGCGCTGATCCGCACCTCGGGCAACCCCGACTGCCACGTCATCCTGCGCGGCGGCAGCAACGGCACCAACTTCGACGCCGCCTCCTGCGCCGAGGCCAAGCTGCGGCTGGAGAAGTCGTCGCTGGCTCAGCGCCTGGTCGTCGACGCCAGCCACGGCAACAGCAACAAGGACCACAACAAGCAGGTCGACGTCGTCACCGATATCGCCGACCGGATCGCCGCGGGCGAGCAGGGCGTGGTCGGCGTGATGCTGGAGTCGTTCCTCGTCGCGGGCCGCCAGGATCTGACCCTCGGTAAGGCCGACGATCTGACCTACGGCCAGTCCATCACCGACGCGTGCATCGACTGGAACACCACCGCCACCCAGCTCGACCGGTTGGCAGACGCCGTGGCCGCGCGCCGCGGCTAGTTCTTCGATCGACAGTGCGGGCCTCGGATTCCGGGGCCCGCACTGCTGTGTCTACTGGTTCTGCACCGCGAGTCGCCCCGCGAGAGCGACGAAGGAGACGCCGAACACCCGCCGCATCCACCGGACCACCACCGGGCGCGACAGCACATAGGTGCGCATCGCGGCGGCGACGCGTCGTACCGCTTCGCACCGCGATGACATGGTCGGCCGCCGTCGGGCGGTGGAAGCGTCGGGCAGGCGGAGCGGCAGACTGGTCGGTGATGAAGCTTCCCGAACTTCCCGACCTGCCGGTGCGACCGGAGCTGGAGCGGATCACCGCGACGTTGGCTGATCGCGGGGTCGCGGTGCTGGTCGCGCCGCCGGGTACCGGTAAGACCACGTTGGTGCCGTTGGCGCTGGCGGCGGGGTCGTCGGGGCGCATCGTGGTGGCGGAGCCTCGACGGTTGGCGGCGCGGGCGGCGGCTGCGCGGATGGCGGCGTTGTTGGGGGAGCGGGTGGGGGAGACCGTGGGGTACGCGGTGCGAGGGGATCGGAAGGTGGGGGCGCGCACGCGGGTCGAGGTGGTGACCTCGGGGTTGCTGGTGCGGCGGTTGCAGCAGGATCCCGAGTTGGGCGGGGTGGGGACGGTGGTGCTCGACGAGTGTCACGAGCGGCATCTGGACGCGGATCTGTTGCTGGCGCTGTTGCTCGACGCGCGGTCGGGATTGCGGCCGGATCTGCGGGTACTCGCCACATCGGCGACCGTCGCGGCTGATCGGCTCGCGGTCCTGCTCGGCGGGGACGAGGAGCCCGCGCCGGTGGTCGAGGTTCGTGGGCGCGCGTATCCCGTGGAGATCGGGTACGTGCCGTCGCTGCCGCGTGAGCGGATCGAGGGGCAGGTGGCGCGGGCGACGCGTGGCGCGCTGGCCGGAACAGACGGTGACATCCTGGTTTTCCTGCCCGGCGTCGGCGAGATCAACCGGACGGCGGGATTGTTGCGTGACCTCGACGGGGTCGATGTGGTCCCACTGCACGGCAGGCTCGCCGGCGCTGCCCAAGACCTCGCGCTGCGGCCGGGATCGCGGCGGCGCGTCGTCTTGTCCACCGCGGTAGCCGAATCCAGCCTCACCGTCCCTGGCGTGCGCGCGGTCGTCGACTCCGGCCTGTCCCGCGTCTCCCGTGTCGATCACCGCCGTGGCCTGTCCGGCCTCGCGACAGTGCGTGTTTCGGCCGCGGTCGCCGAACAGCGCGCGGGCCGCGCGGGCCGAGAAGCCCCCGGCCACGCCTGGCGCTGCTGGCCCGAATACGAGCACCAAACCCTGCCCGCCTATCCCGAACCCGAGATCCGCACCGCCGAACTCACCCGGCTCGCACTGGAATTGGCCTGCTGGGGCACACCCGACGGCACCGGCCTCGCCTGGTGGGACGCCCCGCCGGAAGGCGGCCTCGCCGCGGCCCGAACCGTCCTGCACGCACTCGGCGCACTCGATCATTCCGACCACATCACCGCCCGCGGCAAGGCCATGGCTGCCCTCGGCCTGCACCCGCGCCTCGCCCGCGCTCTCCTCGACGGCACCGGCCGAGTCGGCGCGAAGGCCGCCGCCGAAATGGTGGTCCTGATGGACGACGACTCGCTCGCCAACACCGTCGACGCCACGGCAGCCCTGCGCACCCTGCGCACCGAACGCCCACCCCGTTGGTCCCGCGAAGTCCAACGCCTGACGCGACTCGTCACGACCACATCGAGCGATCGTGTCGGCGAGGTCGGGAACGAGAGTGGTGGATCGGGAACAGATGTCGCGGCCCTGTTGATCGCGTTGGCGCAGCCGGAGCGGTTGGCTCGTCGGCGGTCGAGTGGGTCGTCGACCTATCTCATGGCGGGCGGCACCGCCGTGACACTGCCGCCGGGTTCCGGTCTGGCGGCGGCGGAATGGCTCGCGGTGGCCATCGCCGATCGTGATCCGGGACGGGCCGAGGGGCGAATCCGCCTGGCGGCCATCGCCGATGAAGACCTCGCTCGGGAGGCGGCACCGGGGTTGGTGGTCGTGGCCGATGAGGTGCGATGGGACGGCGGGGATGTGGTGGCTCGCCGGGCGGAGCGGTTGGGCGCGATTCTTTTGTCGGAGAAGGTGATACGCCAGCCGGATCGGCATTTGGTGGAACAGGCTGTGCGGCAAGGACTTCAGTCGGAAGGTCTCGGTCTGCTGCGGTGGAGCGATGACGCCCGTGGTCTGCGGCAACGGCTGGACTTCCTGCACCGGACCCTCGGCGCACCATGGCCCGCTGTCGACGACGACACGCTCCTCGCCGACCTCGACACCTGGCTCGGCCCCGAACTGTCCACTGCCCGACGCCGTTCCGACCTCGCCCGCATCGACGCGGGCACCGCGCTTCGTCGTCTGCTCCCGTGGCCCACCGCCGCCCGCCTCGACGAGCTGGCCCCCGAACGCCTGGAAGTCCCCTCCGGCAGCCGAGTCCGCCTCGACTACTCCACCGACCAGCCCGTTCTCGCGGTCAAAGTCCAGGAGATCTTCGGCTGGACCGACCCGCCCACCCTCGCCGACGGCCGCGCCCCCATCCTGCTGCACCTGCTCTCGCCGGCCCAGCGCCCCGTCGCCGTCACCGCGGACCTACCCTCCTTCTGGAAGAACGGCTGGCCCCAGGTCCGCGCCGACCTGCGCGGGCGCTACCCCAAGCACGCCTGGCCCGAAGACCCCACCACCGTCGTCGCCCACCGAGGCACCGCTCGCCGAGCCACCCGCCCGAACTGACTCCGATCGTCAGGTCAGTGGCGTGGCTCGGGCGGCGAGGAGGGTATCGGTGGTGACGGCGCCGAAGCCGGCCACCCGTCTACCGGCTCGGCCGGGTCGGTGGGGAGTCGGGCCGCGAGCCACTCGTCGACCCGGGCGCCGCGCTGCACCCCGCCCGAGCGGGCCAGTCCTTCGTAGTGGAAGCCGTTGCGTCTGACGACGGCGGCCGAAGGAATATTGCCGACTATCGCGCGCCAGGTGATCCGGTCCAGCGCGAGACCGTCGGGGGCGAAACCGAAATCGCACACCAGGGTGATGGTGCGTGACATCAGGCCGCGCCCGCGGTGGTCCGGGGTGAGCCAGAAGCCGATCTCGCAGGTGCCCGGCCCGCGCGTGTGCAGGCCGACCATCCCCTCGACCTGCCCGTCCTCGGCGGTCCGGATCGCCCAGACCGGCGCATTGCCCGCCCAGCCGGGAGCGACGACGCGGTCGAGGAACTCCTCGGTATCGCCGCGCTGATACGGCACGGGAACAGTGGTCCAGCGCTGCACGTCGGGGTCCTGACAGCACTCCACGATGCGGTCGATATCGGCCCCGGTCGGACGGGTGAGCCAGACGGTGCCGTCGGTGAGCGTGTGCTCGTACATCCGGCCATCTTGACAGTCGGCGCCGAAATTCTCGCCGGATTTTCAGGGCCTGCCCGCGCCCGGCGCGGGCGCGGGAAAGGCGACGACCTGTCCCGTCGGTCCGGTCGCCTCGGCGTCGCCCCAGCTCTGTCCGACGACGTACAACCGCGGATCCGCGCCTCGGCTGAGCGTGCACGAGAACGCCCCACGGTCGAGTCGGACCTGCGCCGACACCTCGCCGCCTTCCCCGACTCGGACACAATGCTGATTGCCCACGTCCGCGTACCAGATCTGACCGTCGGCATCGAGGCAGATGCCGTCGGGGTGATCGCCCGGGGTCGCCGCCCACACGCGCCGATTGCTCAGCCCACCGTCGGCCGCGATGTCGTAGGCGGTGAGCTGCTCGGCATAGGACTCGGCCACGATCAGCGTCGAACCGTCGGGGGTGATCGCCATGCCGTTCGGAAACGCGAGTCCGTCGGCGACCTGGCGCACCGCACCGGCGGGCGTGACGCACGCGATGAAGCCGGGCACGAACTCCCCGCCGGGGAAATCGAAGCCGATGCTGTTGACATAGGCATTGCCGCGCTCGTCGATGACGATGTCGTTCCACGGCTTGTCCGACATGGGCGAGAGGTCGGCGTAGGCCACGAGCGACCCGTCGGGGTCGCGCCGAAGCAGCCGCCGGGCGGCGGAGTCGACGATCACCAAGCGTCCATCGGGGAGAAAATCGATGCACATCGGAAACGACGGAACCTGGACGACGACCTCTGGGCGGTGATCGTTGTCGAGGACGATCACCTGGTTCGCGCCCCAGTCCGAGAACCACAGTCGCCCGTCGTGCCAGCGCGGTGACTCGCCGAACACGATTCCCTCCAGCACGATCTCAGGTGTACTCATCAGCTCGTCCTCCGTAGTCGGCAGTAGTAGTACAGACGAGATGAAGTGTGCGGAATCACCGGTGTCCGACCCATGAGGCCGGGCGCGGTGGGGTACTCCGTAGGATCTTCCTCGATGGTTTCCCCGTTTCTCGCAGACCTGTTCGAATCGCATCGAACGCACTTGCTTTCGGTCGCCTACCGGCTCACCGGAAGCGTCGGCGACGCCGAGGACGCGGTCCAGGAGAGCTGGCTACGCATGGCCGGGGTGCACCAGTCCGAGATCGACGACCTGCGCGCCTGGCTCACGACGGTGGTCAGCCGAATCTGCCTCGACCACTTGCGAAGTGCCGCGGTCCGACGCGAAACCTATGTGGGGCAATGGCTTCCGGAGCCGATCGTGTCGGCGGCGATGTCGTCACGCACCCCGGATCCCCTGGATGTCGTGGTCCGCGATCAGGACAGCCGGATGGCGGCGATGGTGGTGCTCGACGCGTTGACGCCGCAGCAGCGGGTCGCGTTGGTGCTGCACGAGGGACTCGGCGTGCCGTCCGACGAGATCGCCGAGATCCTCGGCGTCTCCGCCGATGCCGCGAGGCAGTTGGCGGTGCGTGCGCGTCGCGCGGTGGCGAGGGCGCCGGAACCGGTCACCGACGAGGTGCACGATCAGGCGGTGCAACGGTTTCTGGCCGCGCTGGCCACCGGCGATGTCGCCGCGGTCGCCGCCACGCTGCACCCGGACACGACCTTCACGGCCGATGCAGGCGGCTCCACCGAGACGGCACTGAATATCGTTGCCGGACAGGACAAGGTCGCCCGGCTGGCGCTCGGCCTGTGGCGCAAACACCAGGAAGAATCCGGCCTGGACATGGCCATGGCCGCGGTGAACGGGCAATCGGGCCTGGTATTCACCGACCCGAACTCACCGTTCGGGCGCCCGGTGCGGGTGCTCGCGTTCTCGGTGCGAGATGAAAAGATTTGGGCGACTTACGATTTCGCCAACGTGGTGAAACTATCCGGCGCCCGTCCCCGCTGACCCCGCAGCACCGCAAAAGGTTTGCGGGGGTCAGCGGTTCGCTTCACAGCGCCGGGCTGATCTGCACAGCGACACGGACTACGTCGCATCGCTGAGGGCTAGGGGTAGGTGGAGCCCCAATTGTGATCGCCGGTAGACGATCCGAGGTTGAAGTCCCCGGTCGAGGAGCCCATGTTGTTGTCCGGCGTCGCCGAACCCGTGAACCAGTCGACGATCGGACTGGCGACGTGGTCGTGGATGAATCGCAGGGCCGAACCGGCTACCTCCGACGCAGCCGGTTGCAGGATGAAGTCGAGCAGAGGTGAGGCCATGTGAGCCCCTTTCGATATACCACCACGCAGTGGTGTGTGAGGTAGAACACGGCGAGGCTAGCTGAGGTTGGGGAAACGCACAATAGCGCAGGTCAACACAGGAAAACGTTTGTGAAACATGCGTGTTCGCTATCGTTCGGCAACGTGGTGGAATAGTGGGATACGCTGCGAAGATGCCGCCTGTGCCGCCCACCGTCGCCCGCCTGCGCCCCTTCGGATCGACCATCTTCGCCGAGATGACCGAGCTGGCCGTCCGTCACGACGCGGTGAATCTGGGCCAAGGCTTTCCCGATACCGACGGGCCGGTGGGCATGCTCGACGTCGCGCGCGCGGCCATCGCCGACGGACTCAATCAGTACCCGCCCGGCCGCGGAATGCCGGTGCTGCGCCAGGCGATCGCCGACGACCGAGCCCGCCGCTACGGCACCGCCTACGACCCGGCCACCGAAATCCTGGTGACCGTCGGCGCGACCGAGGCGATCAGTGCCGCCGTACTCGGTCTGGTGGAGCCCGGCCATGAGGTGGTGCTGATCGAGCCGTACTACGACTCCTACGCCGCCGCGATCGCCCTCGCCGGTGCGCGGCGACGGACGGCTCGGCTGGTGCCCGACGGCGACCGATTCGTGCTCGACCTGGAGAGTCTGCGGGCCGCGCTCACACCGAAAACCCGCATGCTGGTGGTCAATTCGCCGCACAACCCCACCGGTGCGGTGCTCGACCGAGCCGACCTCACCGCGATCGCCGAACTCGCTGTCGAACACGATCTGCTGGTGCTGACCGACGAGGTGTACGAGCATCTCGTCTACGACGGCGCCGAGCACATCAGCATCTCCACGCTGCCCGGGATGCGCGAGCGGACCATCGTGGTGTCCAGCGCGGCGAAGACTTTCAATGTCACCGGGTGGAAGATCGGTTGGGCGTGCGCGCCCGCACCACTGCTCGACGGTGTACTCGCGGCCAAGCAGTTCCTCACCTTCGTCGGCGGTGGGCCGTTCCAGCCTGCCGTCGCGCACGCGATCAACGAGGAATCGGACTGGGTACTCGCCCAGCGTGACGGGCTGGGCGACAAGCGAACGCGGCTGTCGGAGGCGTTGCGCGACACCGGTTTCACGGTCTCGGCCAGCGACGGCGGCTACTTCGTCTGCGCCGATATCCGGCCGCTCGGCGCCGAGGACGGACTGGCGTTCTGCCGTGAACTCCCGGCGCGACTCGGCGTCGCCGCCGTGCCGGTCAGCGTCTTCGCCGACCACCCCGCGGACTGGAAACACCTGGTGCGCTTCACTTTCAGCAAACGCGACGAGACGATCGACGAAGGAATCCGCCGACTCCGAACCGGCACCACAGTGCACTGACCCGAGCCGGATGCCCCTGGTCCGGTGAAACTGGACGACCAGAGTCAGTCACGCGCGTGGCGGGCCAGCGGCGCATGCCACTGATAGTGCCGAGCCAGCAGCCGAAACCCCACCGCCCCCGCGGCGGCGAGTAGTCCCGTCCACGCTTGGTACAGGTCGAACGACAGCAGCGCGGCGGTAGCGGCAGCCCCGAACAGGGCTGGGATCGCGTAGAGGTCCTGGTCCGGGCGTAGGACGGTGGGCACCTCGCCACTGAGCACATCGCGAATCACCCCGCCGCCGATGGCGGTCGTCATCCCGAGGAGGGCGGCGGTGGGTGCTCCGAGTCCCGCCGAGTCGGCGATCACGGTCCCGGTGACGCAGAACAGCCCGAGCCCGATCGCGTCGGCGATTTCGAGCGGCCCCTTGGTGAGACGGCGCGACGGCGCGATGAAGTACAGGACCAGCGCGGTCAGTATCGACGCGGACAGATAGGTGAGGTCGGTGAACGCGGCCGGCGGAGTTCGCCCGATCAGCAGGTCGCGCACGATGCCGCCGCCGAGCGCGGTCGCGCACGCCATCACCACCATCCCGAACAGATCGAGCCGCTTGCGCACCGCGACCAGTGCTCCCGACGCGGCGAAGGAGATGACTCCCATCATCTCGCCGCCCCGATGCACCGCGTTCACCGCCGAATCCAGCTCGCTGACCGAAGGCCCGGCCAACGCCGCCACCAGCACACCCACGCTCACCACGCACTCCATTCGCCTCGCTGCTCCGAAGCAGCGTGACACGCAGGAGCGCGGCGCCGGCGACCGGTCCCCGGCGGCGGAGACATGGATCTCAGGCGGGGGTGGGGCGGGCCTTGTCGGTGGCGAGGAGGACGGCGATGGCGCCGAGGGCGGTGCCCATGAGGTAGCGCTGGGTGCGCAGCCACAGCGGGCGCGCGGCGAGGAAGGTGGCCAGGCCCGCGGCGCCGAGGACGATCATGGCGTTCACCGTGAGGGCCACCGTGATCTGGATCGCTCCCAGCGACAGGCTCTGCAGCCAGAGGGCGCCGCGAGCGGGGTCGACGAACTGGGGGATCAACGCCATGTACATGATCGCGATCTTCGGGTTGAGCAGGTTGGTGGCCAATCCCATCGTGAACAGTCGCCGCGCGGGGTCGTGCGGCAGGTCGGCGGGCGCGAACACCGAGACCCCGCCCGGCCGGATCGCCTGCCAGGCCAGCCACAGCAGGTAGGCCGCCCCCGCCAGCTTCACCGCCAAGTACAACCCGGGAACAACCGCGAACACCGCCGTGATCCCCGCCGCGGCCGCCATCAGATAGACCCCGAACCCCGCCGCGACCCCCAGCAGCGAGATCATCCCCGCTCGACGCCCCTGCGCGACGGTGCGCGAGACCAGATACATCATGTTCGGTCCCGGCGTCAGCACCATGCTGAGCGCCGCCGCCGCAACCCCGAGAACTGCCGTTGTCTGAAGCATGCACTGAGTTTGCGCCGGTCAGCGAGGCTTTGTCGCGGTCCAGTCGGCACCTGCTGGACCCCGGCCGACCCTCGCTTGCCGCACCACTGAAGAGTTGCTCCGGATACTCTCCGCCCAGGTCATGTCGGTAACGGTCCGTACAATTGATAAAGCTGCCCCACCGGACACCTCCGGATCGGGGCAGCCAGCAAGTTCCCGCCCACAGGCGAAGTCTTACGCGCCGTTCGGGTGACAAGGCCCCGAACGACGCGGCTCCGGCCGCCCATGAACACAGGAGCAACGTGTGACCGACGGTCCGCTGATCGTGCAAAGCGACAAGACCCTGCTGCTCGAAGTCGACCACGAGCTGGCAGGCAACGCTCGGCAGGCCATTGCCCCGTTCGCGGAGCTGGAGCGCGCGCCCGAGCATGTGCACACCTATCGGATCACGCCGCTGGCGCTCTGGAATGCCCGCGCGGCCGGCCACGATGCCGAGCAGGTGGTGGACGCGCTGGTGAACTTCTCGCGGTACGCCGTGCCGCAGCCGCTGCTCGTCGACATCGTCGACACGATGGGCCGCTACGGCCGATTGCAGCTGGTCAAGCATCCAGCGCACGGCCTGTGCCTGATCAGCCTGGATCGCGCGGTGCTCGCGGAAGTGCTGCGGCACAAGAAGATCGCACCGATGCTGGGTGCTCGCGTCGATGAAGACACCGTGATCGTGCACCCGTCCGAGCGCGGTCACATCAAGCAGATGCTGTTGAAGATCGGCTGGCCCGCGGAGGACCTGGCCGGTTATGTCGACGGCGAGGCGCACGACATCGGCCTCGATTACACCGAGGGCAAGTGGCACCTGCGCGACTACCAGGAGATGGCCGCCGACTCCTTCTGGGCGGGCGGTTCCGGTGTGGTCGTGCTGCCGTGTGGCGCGGGCAAGACGATGGTCGGCGCGGCCGCGATGGCCAAGGCGAAGGCCACCACCCTGATCCTGGTCACCAATACCGTGGCAGGCAGGCAGTGGCGGCGCGAACTGCTGGCGCGCACCACGCTCACCGAGGAGGAGATCGGCGAATACTCCGGCGAGCGCAAGGAGATCCGCCCGGTCACCATCGCCACCTACCAGGTCATCACGCGTAAATCGAAGGGTGAGTACAAGCACCTCGAGCTGTTCGACAGCCGCGACTGGGGCCTGGTGATCTACGACGAGGTGCACCTGCTGCCCGCGCCGGTCTTCCGGATGACCGCCGACCTCCAGTCGCGCCGCCGTCTCGGTCTCACCGCCACCCTGGTGCGTGAGGACGGCCGCGAGGGCGACGTGTTCTCGCTGATCGGCCCGAAGCGCTACGACGCCCCGTGGAAGGACATCGAGGCGCAGGGCTGGATCGCACCGGCCGACTGTGTCGAGGTGCGGGTGACGCTCACCGACGCGGAGCGGATGGCCTACGCCGTCGCCGAGCCGGAGGAGCGCTACAAGCTGTGCTCCACCGCGCGCACCAAGATCCCGGTGGTCGAGTCCATCCTCGCCCGCCACAAGGGCGCGCCGACCCTGGTGATCGGCGCCTACCTGGATCAGCTCGACGAGCTCGGTGTCGACCTGAACGCTCCGGTTATCACCGGCGCGACCAAGAACCGGGAACGTGAGGCGCTGTTCGACGCCTTCCGCTCCGGCGAGGTCCCGGTGCTGGTGGTGAGCAAGGTCGCCAACTTCTCCATCGACCTCCCGGAAGCGTCTGTGGCGGTGCAGGTTTCGGGTACCTTCGGCTCCCGTCAGGAAGAGGCACAGCGCCTCGGTCGACTGCTGCGGCCGAAACAGGATGGGGGGCAGGCCCATTTCTATTCGGTGGTCGCGCGCGACACGCTCGACGCCGAATACGCCGCGCATAGGCAGCGCTTCCTCGCCGAGCAGGGCTACGCCTACCGCATCGTCGATGCCGACGACCTGCTCGGTCCGCCCATCGGCGACGGCGTGTAGCACTGTTCGCCAGGTCAAAGGGGGGTAGCGTGCGATGTGCGAACCCCTCGGCAGATAAGTGGAGGCAATTCCTCCGCAACTTGTGCTAGGAAGGAAGGCGTGCGCCGCTTCGAATTCGTGGTCGACCGTGAACACGCTCATGCGGTCAATGAGACGTTCACCGGGTTGCGCAGGTTGCGCCTGGTAGCACTGCTGGTCGCCGGTCTCGCCGTGGCGGCCACGGCGGCGCTGGTGTGGAGCGGGCAGGCGTGGGGTTTTCTGCTCGCGGTGGTGTGCGTGCTCGTCGCGGCCATCGCGCTGTGGGTGGCATTGTGGACGCCGCACCGTTCCAGCATCGAAAAGCTCTACCACGACGGCGTTCTCGTACCCGCCGTCGTCAGCGATGCCGAGCCGGGCGGCATCGTGTTGCTCGCCCTGGTCGATATCGCCGAACCCGCCGCCTCGGAGCGCAGTTGGGCGCTGATCACCCGCAAGGTGCGCGCGCTGCCCGGTCACACACCGCAGCGGGGTGAGCGAGTGCCCGCCGTCGCGGTGCGCACCGATCGCGCCCCTCGCCAGGTCGGCGAACGGTGGCAGCTGGTCACGGCGATGCCGATCGCCTGGGGCACGCGGGACGACGCGGTGATCGAGCGGGCCTGCGACGCCATCAACGAGGTCGAATGGCGGCTGCTCACGCAGAACCTGGTGCTGGCCTCACGGGTGAAGCGCACGGCGACCAAACGCCTGCTGCTCGACCCGCAGCAACTGCCCACCGACCTGGGCTAGGCGTACCGCGGCCCATCAGGGCCAGCGCGCGCCTGCGACGATGGTCGGGTCCGTGCGATCCGCCTCGGCGAAAGGTGTCTTCGGCATGCGTTGGTCGGCCGGGTTGTGCGTGGTGTTCGCGCTGGTGGCGCTGGGAATTCCGCCGGTAGCGGCGGATTCGGCGTTGATCGGGGCGCCCGGGCTGGGTGATCCCTACTATCCGCTCGACGGGAACGGCGGCTACGACGTCACCCACTACGACGTGTCGATCGACTACGAACCCGGTGATCACCACCTGCGCGGCACGGCCCGCATCGAGGCTCGCGCGACCCAACCCCTGGCCCAGTTCAACCTCGACTACAGCGGGCCCGAGGTGCTGATGGTGACGGTCAACGGTCAGCCCGCGGGGTTCGCCCACGACGGCGAGCACGAACTGGTGGTCACGCCCCTGCTGCCCCTGCCACCCGGACTTCCGATGCGGATCATCGTCGACTACGCGGGCGCTGCCGCCGATACCGAGGGCGAAGGCTGGACCTACGCACCCAGCGGCGGCGCCTTCGCCGCCGGCGAGCCGCACAGCGCGAGCACCTGGTACCCGCTCAACGACACCCCGGTGGACAAGGCGACGTTCACCCTGCACGCCACGGTGCCCGCCGAGTGGGAGGTCATGTCGACCGGTGATCGCACCGAGCATGTGGTGCGAAACGGCCGACTGGTCACCACGTGGGAGACGCGACAGCCCACGATCGGCTACCTGACCACGGTCGCGGTGGACCATTTCACCTTCCTCGAGCAGCGGCGGGCGAACGGGACCACGGTGCTCAGCGCGTTCGCGCCGGAATCGGAGGGCAATCGCGAGGAGGAACAGCGGCTGCCCGAGATCCTCGACTTCCTCGAAAATCTCTATGGTCCTTACCCGTTCGACGTGGCCGGTGGGATCTATGTGGACACGGAGCTGCCGTTCTCGTTGGAGACCCAGACCCGGCCCACCTACGCGCCGTGGACCGACCTGAACACGGTGGTGCACGAGCTGGCTCACCAATGGTGGGGCGACACGATGTCGGTGCGGCAGTGGTCCGACATCTGCCTCAACGAATGCTTCGCCAGCTATACCGCCGACTATCTGTGGCCGGAGCGAGTCGACCACGCCGATGTCGACACCGAGTACCGCGAGACGATCGCGAAATACCTCGATGAGCCCAAGTTCTGGAAGATCGCGTTGGCCGCTCCCGGTGTCGGCGACGAGTTCACCTCCGTCTACTACCGGGGCCCGCTGTTCCTGCACGCGCTGCGCAAATTGATCGGTGAGGACGTGTTCTTCACGGCGATCAGGGATTTCGTGAACGCGCACCGCGACGGCCACGCTTCGATGCCGGAGTTCCGGGAGTTCTTGCAGAGCCGGACCTCGATGCCGCTGGGCGAGTTCCTGGCCGAATGGCTCGATGGGACGAGGCCGCCGCGTGACGCCTTCCTCTATCCGGGCACCCTGGGCCCCTAGTCCTCGCTCAGTCGCGCGCGGGCTCGCTCGACCCAGCGCTGCATCCGGTCGAATTGACTACGCGCGGCGGTGAATTCACCACGCGCTCGATGTTCGGCGGTGTGGGCGAAATGGCGTTGCTGTTCGGCGTGTTCGAGCTCGTCGCGGAGGTCGGCGATGCGGGTCTCGATCTCGTCGAGGTCGGACTTCGCCTGTGCGGCAGCGGCTTCGGCCTCATCTCGATCGACGCGGGCTGCCGCCAAGCCGGATTCGGCGTCGTCGAGTTCCTGTTGGGCCTCGGCTCGCCGATCGGCGTCGGTGTTCTTCGGGATGGGTTTGCTCGCGCGCTTGGGCGTGGCCTTTCCGCCGGTGATCGCGACCAGACCAGCCGGGCCGAAACCGTCGTAGGTGACGGTGGTCGGCAGCACACCGGCACGAACCAGGTCGGCGACATCGGAGTCGGCCAGCGCCGCGGTGAGGGTCTGGCCGACCTCGCGCAGCACCTGTTCGCTCGCCGGACGGTCGTGTTCGGCGGCCAGCTCGGCGGCGCGCTTGGTCATCGCGTTCACGACCTGTTGACGCTGGGCGCCGAGGGCGCGCAGCTTGTCGCCGGAGAGTTGCCGTTGGGCCGACCGGAGGGCATCGCCGAGATCGAGGAGGGTGGCGATCTCCCGCGGTGCGTGGTGGGCCAGCAGGTTGACCGTCCAGGCGGCGACCGTGGGTTTGCGCAGGGCGGTGATGGCCTCGGCCAGGTCGCGGTCGCCGTCGGCGCGGGCCTGGGCGGCGCGCGCGGCGCGGGTCGACACGAAGTCGCCGGGGTCGAGGGTGTACAGCTCGCCTGCGACGTCGTCGAGGGTCATCTTGTGATGGTAGACAGCTTGCTCGACGGGGGAGCGCGGGCTCGGGGCACTTGGGTATCGTCACCGACGTTGTGTTCACCCTGAACCGTTCGGTGAGTGAGGTTTTCAGTGATTTTCCCGGAGAAGCGGCTGTTGGCGCGGATCGTGCTCGGCCCGGTGGCCGCGATGGCCCTGGTCGGTGCCGTGGTTTCGTGCTCGTCCGATGACTCGTCGTCGGCCGGTGCTGTCGCGGTGGGGTCGTGCGTGGAGGTCAGTGACAACGCCGCCGACGCGATGAAAGCGACGGTGGGCGACTGCTCGTCGGCGAAATCCGGCTACCGGATCGCGAAGGTCGGCACGGCGGACTGCGCGGCCGACAACGCCGCCTTCAACGGCACGGTCGGGGACGCGAAGAACACCCTGTGCCTTGCGCCCAACTTCGCCGAGGGCAGCTGCTACGCGGATGCGGGCAAGCGGCCGGCGAAGTCTGTCGCCTGTACCGCGCCCGAGGCCACGTTCAAGGTGGTCAAGCGGATCGACGGGCAGACCGATGAACTGCTGTGCGGGGTGGACGCCACGCAGTTCCGGACGGTGCCCGATCCGAAGACGACCTTCTGCATGGCCAAGCCCTAATCGAGCAGGGCCACCGACGCGATTCGGTGGAGGGTGAAGTGGCGGGTGGCCCCGCTGACCGGGTCCACCGCGTCCAGCTGGCCGTTGCCGACGCGCAGCGGCTCGACCACTCGCTGGGTTGCTACGCCCTGGGCGTCCACATAACCGATGTTCACCGGGCGGCCCACCCTCGCTGCCAGTTGGAGCAGGGCCAGGGTGGCCGCGGTGCCGGTGCGGCTGCCGTCGGTGCGGACCGAGCGGCCGGTGCGGGCACCGGCCGCTCGTTCGCCCGCGCGGAGTTCGGTGACCAGTTGGGAGAGTTGGTCCTCGTTCGGCGGGGTCGGGCGGTACGGCCTGCGGGCCAGGGGGCGGACCGAAATCCGCGCGCCTCGGGGGCGCAGGTCGACGATGGTGCCGCCGGAATCCTCGCCCGCGGGAGCGAAGCCCGCTTTGCGGAGTTGGTCGAGCATTTCGCTCAGCGGGGCCAGGGCTATCGCCACGGTGGGGGCGATCGCGCGTAGCACCAGGGTGTCGGCTACCGGGGCGGCGAGGACCTGGGCCAGCAGTGCGGGGTCGTCGCTGCGGAGGAAGGACTGGGCCATGCCGACCCGAAGTTGCCCGTGGCGGCGGGCCACATCGTCGATGAGGTAGGTCAGCGACTGCGGCACGGGGGTGCGGGAGTGGGTGGCGAACAGGGCGTGGAGTTCGGCGGCGGTGAGACCGGCGTCGAGGGCGCGCCGGACCGTGGCGTCGCTGACTCGGTACACCGTCGCGGCGCCCGCCGATTCGACGTTTGCCACCAGGGCGATCTTGCCGCGGAGTTCCGGGACCAGGGGGCCGGGCGCGATCACGGTCAGGTCGGCCTGGACCAGGACGTGGTCGACCGGTTTCGGCAGCGCCGCGGCCATCTCCGATTCGGCGTCGGCGACGGAACCGTGCAGCAGGGCCCTGGCGGCGGAGTCGAGAGCGCCGCGTCCCAACAGGCCGACGACCGCCGCTTCGGCGAGCGTCGCGGTGACGGCTTCGAGGCGGAAATGTCTGCGGCGGCGTGGCATCCGCCAGGCCAGCAGCTTGCCGATGTCGGCGGGCGTCACGGCGGTGCCAGTCGGGTACTCGGCGAGCAGGCCGAGGATCGCCGCGCGGTCACGCACCGCATGGGGGACGCGCAGCTCCGCCGACAGGGCCGCGAGCGGCTTGTCGGCGGCGTCGCGCAGGCCGATCATCCACGGCATCCGATCCAGTTCCAGCCACGCTTGCGCCAGCGTCACCCAGCGGGTCGAGGGCGGGGCGTCGAGCCAGGCATCCGCGGCGGGTGTCGGCGCCCAGAAGTCGTCGGTGGAGTCGAGGTCGGGCGTCGGCTCCGGCAGGCCCTTTTCGACGAGTTTCGCCGCGGCCAGCAATTCGAGCAGCAGGCCGGTGCGTTGTTCGTCGATGCCGGTCTGTTTAGCCAGTCTGCGCAATTCGCGCACGCCGAGTCCGCCTGCGCGCAGCGATGGGGCGGGCAGGTTGCCGAGAGCGTCGATCAGGTCGCCTGCGTCGCGCAGCAGTTCGCCGACCTCGCCCGCGCCCACGGCATTCACCTCGGTGGCGGCGTTCTTGACGAGTGCGGGTTTGGGCGGGGCGAGCGCGTGCGGGTCGGTGACGGGCTCGCCGCGCAGGATCTGGCCGACGGTGACGGGCAACTCCACGGTCTCGTCGTCGATCCAGTGCAGCAGCCGCGCGGCGAGCAGACGCGGCACCGGACGATCGGGGTCGGTGCCCGGTGCGGCATCCCTGGTGCGACCGCGCGGGCCGGTGGTCGCGAGTTTGTCCAGCAGCGCGCGTTCGGGCGGGCTCGCCGTGGCCAGCGCGGCGGTGACCTCGGGCTCGGTGAGGGCGTCGGGAAGCGCTGTCGTCGCGCCGAGCGGCCAGGGGAGGGCTTCGGCGGCGCTGGGTGTGAGGTCTAGGTCGTCGCCGACCTGCCAGACGAGTGCGCGGTCGAACAGCCGGGTCAGCGCGGCGGTGAGCGCGGTCTTGGTGACGCGACCCTCGAGCTGCGCGTGCAGGGTGGTGCGAGTGAGCGGGGTGAGTTCGGCGCCGATGGTGCGGGCGTCCTCATTGGCCGTGAGCGCCTCGATGATCGCGAACTCGAGGGTGTCGAGGTCGTCGGCGGCCCGCAGCACCGACGCGCGCTGCTGGGCGCGCACCGCGAGCACCGACATCGACGCGGGCAGCGGCACCGCCAGGTCGGGCCGCAACTGCAGCAATTTCACCAGCTGGGCATCGGTGCGCGCACCGAGCCAATCGGCGAGAGAGTCTGTCGCGATCACCGATCGAGCCTACAGTTCTCGGCCGCCTCGATCTGGACTGAGCGAAGGGTGCGACGAAGGAGTGCCCGGAGGGAGGGAAGATCGAGGCCTCCAGGCCGAGAACTGCGGCGCCAGCCGCTGATGGGCACTGTGTCGGGTATGCCAGAATGAGCCGGTGGTGAACAAATCGAAGAAACCCTACGTCGACAACGGCTGGCCCGAGGTGGCCGACGGCGAGCACGCCGTGACCGAACTGTCGTCGACCCGTGCCGGTAATCTCTCGCCTTTCGGTGAGGACACCGAGTTTCCCGTCCCGGCCGCATCGCTGCCGTACGTGCACCCCCAGACCACCATCAACCGGGTGTAATTCGGACGAGAAAGACAAGAGCCCGCATCCTCGAGGATGCGGGCTCTTGTTATGTGTGCGGGCGATCAGGAGGGCAGCAGACCCTTGTTCGCCTGGAAGAAGTCGATCACGGCCGGGTCCAGCGGAGCACCCTTGGCGGAGTTGACGAAGTCGAGAGCCTGCTGCGGCACGGCGATGCCCTGCTGCTGCACGACGGTGAGTGCGCGATCTACGGCCGAGAACACTTCCTGGCTTGGATCCTGGACCTGCGGCACGTTGACCTGCGGTGCCCAGCTCGGCGCCGAGGGAGCGACACGTTCGGACGGTCCGCTGCTCAGACCCAGCTGCGAGGAGCAGGAGGGCCAAGCGCCCCAACCCTGGGAAGCGAGAACCTTTTCGGCGACCACGATCTGCTGTTCGCGGGTGGCCTGGTTGGCGGAGGCGGCGTACTCGCTACCACCGTGCGCGGTCCAGGTGGAGGGCGAGAACTGCAGCCCACCCTGGAAACCGTTGCCGGTGTTGATACCCCAGTTGCCGCCGGCTTCACACTGTGCGAGGCGATCCCAGTCGGAGTCAGGGGCCGCGCTGGCGTTTCCGGCGAGGGCTGCGGCTGCGGTGCCGAAGATCGCGCCGGTGACGGCGACCTTGGCAGCAGTGCGCCCGGTGGAAGTCGGCTTGCGGTGGCGTCCACTCATATCGGGTTTCTTCCTCTCGTTCGCACCTGCATGTGGCCCGGACTGAGAGGTCTCCCGGTCCGCCCTCATCCCTTGTTTCCAATCGGGGTCCGGTACCCGCGGGGTGAGGTTCGATGCGGCGGGCCGGTGGTTCCGGGGGTTACCCCGGCTGAGAGAAACGGTACGACGGTCAGCGGCGAATGTCACTATTTGGTAACCGGCGGGTCCCGGTGGGTCTCGGGGTCGTCTCAGGGTGATCCCTGATGCGTCCGCGCAGGTAGTCGCGGTGGCGAATGTGCGCTACGGCTGTGCGCTCAGTTCGTAACCGGACCGTTATGTGACGAAGATCACATGTTTGGCTGGAAGGTATCCGGAGGGGTACCCGGTTGACGCATCAACGTGCGCGTCGGCCCGACCACAGCGCGAATATCAGCGCGAGCAGGAAGCCGACCGGCGCGAGCATCGCCAGGCCGTACAGCCACAGACCCGGATCGCTGTCGGACACGATCGGCGTCACGAAGATCCCGATCACCGCCAGGATTCCGATGCCGAACAGGGCGAGAGCCACGTGCAGTAGGCGATCGCCGGAGCGTCGAGGACCGGGCGTGGCCGGATCTGGTGAGTTCGTCACCGGTGAACCGTAAAACTGATGTGCTCGCGTTATAGCCACCGGGGTAGACTCGCACCACATCGCGTCCCGCCTTGTTGGGGGGCGCGTTCTTTTCGCGACAAGCAAAATGTGTAACCCGGGCCACAAGGGTTCGGGTGCCGAATGATGAACGGGTGAGCGCAGTGCCGACCGGCCGGGTGAAGTGGTACGACGTCGAGAAGGGCTTCGGCTTCCTGTCTCAAGACGAGGGCGAGGACGTCTACGTGCGCTCGTCCGCACTGCCCGAGGGCGTCGAGGGACTCAAGCCCGGACAGCGTGTCGAATTCGGCATGGCCGCCGGTCGCCGTGGGCCGCAGGCGCTCAGCGTGACGGTGCTGGAGGCGCCGCCGACCGTCGCGCGCGACCGTGACCGTGGGCAGATGCCCGCGCGCAAGGACGCCGGGCCGCGCAAGTCGCCCGACGAGCTGCACGGCCTGGTCGAGGACATGATCACGCTGCTCGAGAGCACCGTGCAGCCGGACCTGCGGCGGGGCAAGTACCCGGATCGCAAGATGTCGCAGCGGATTTCCGAGGTCGTGCGAGCCGTGGCTCGCGAACTCGACCACTGAGTCTCGACGAGACCGGCCCCGAACGCATGCGTTCGGGGCCGGTCTCGTTTTCTGGGTCAGGGCTCGCGCGGCTCCGGTTCGGGAGTGACGATCGACCAGGCGGCGTGGGGGACATAGGTTTCCCGGCCGGTGGCGATATCGCGGGCCAGGATCGGCAGCTGTACTTCGATGCCGCTCAGGCGCAGACCCGGTTCCGGATTCGACTCGATGGTCAATGCCCTGGCGCGGTCGGGGTAATCGGCGAAACTGAGCACCCGGTCCAGCTGTTCGCCGCTGGGGCGCTGATAGATCAGCTGGATGAGCCACGGCGATTGGGAGATCGCGTCGGGCAGCGAGAGCTGCACGGGTTCACCGGCGGGGACGACGAGCGGCGCGGTTTCGCCGTAGCGACAGTCCTCCATCCTGACCGTGCAGTACATGAACGGGTCGACGGTGATGGTCGTGCCATGCGCGTACGCGGTGAGCTTCGGATTGTGCGCGGGCGCCTTCGACACAGCGAAGGCCACCAGCCCCGCGGTCACCGCGACGACGGCGAACAGTCCGGCCGCGACCAGCGCGACGATCGTTCGAGCGTTGAGCTTGCTCACCAGGTGGGGTCTCCTGTCCCTCTCGGATGGGTGTTGGGCACTTCCTGCTCGACATGCTGGGGGCGATTGCCGCCCAGACCCGGCAGCAGCGAGTGCCCGGTATAGCTGACGAACGTCTGCAGCAGACCGGCCAGCAGGATCACGCTGATCAACGCGAAACCCTTCCAGTACTCGATCGGCATCAACACACCGGCCGCCCCGCCGACGACCCAGCTCAGTTGCAGCACGGTCTCCGAGCGGCCGAAGCCGGACGCGATCGACTCCGGTGGGAGGTCGTCCTGGATGGCGGCATCGAGGGATACCTTCGCGAGCGCGCTGGCCGCCGAGGCCACCAGCGCGGCCACGGCGGCGCCGAACAGGTTTCCGGTGAACGCGGCGAACAGCGCCACCACCGCGCACGCGCCGGTGCAGCCGAGTACCACCGGCGACGGTCTGCCCAGTTGCAGTCGGGCGCCGGTCGCATTGCCGCTGAAGTTGCCGATGCCCGCCGCCGCGCCGACCAGGCCGAGCATCGCCGCCTGTTCGGTGGGGCTGCCGCCGGAACCCTTGGCCACGAAGGCGATGTAGAAGGTGAGGAACCCGGTGAGCACCCGAATCGAACTGTTGCCCCACAGGCCGGTGACCACGGCTCGGCCCAGCGGCTGACGGCGTTTCCGCGCGGGCACCGGGGAATCCTGGCCGCGTTCGATGACCTCGGTGTTGGCATCGGGGCCGTGATAGGTCAGCGTCGCGGGGACCTCGCCCTCGGTCACCTCGACCCAGCTCGGAATGCGCAGACTGAGATACGCGCCAGCGATGGCGATGCCGGTGGCGAAGATCAACGCACCGGTGGAACCCGCGATCAGGGCGGCGAGCGCGGCCAGCGCACCCGCGCCGATGGTGCCGCCGACCAGGCCGAAGACGGTGAGCCGGGAATTGGTGCGGACCAGGTCGATATCCGGTGGCAGCACGCGCGGAGTCACCGCGCTCTTGAGGACCGCGAAGGATTTCGAGCCGACCATCATGCACAGGGCGAGGGGATACAGGCCCCAGGTGTCGATGTTGAAGATCAACAGCAGCGCGAAACCCGCGCGCAGGCCGAAGGTCGTCGCCAGCGCCAGCCTGCGACCGCGTTGCAGGCGGTCGAGCAGCGGACCGATCAGGGGCGCGATCAGCGCGAACGGGGCGATGGTGATCAGCAGGTACAGGGCCACCTTGGTTTTGGATTCGGCGGTGGCGCTGGCGAAGAACAGGGTGTTGGCCAGGGCAACGGCGATCGCGGCATCGAGCGCGAAGTTCGCCATGGTGGCGTAGGTGAGCGCGGTCAGGCCGGACTGATCGGCTCCGTCGGCCTTGGCGGCGCGCTGGAAGGTGGCGATGCCGCGTTCGGTGAGTTCACGGCTGCGCATGGCGGCTACTCGGGTGACGGTGAGTTTGCGCGGGACGCGCTGGTTGACCGGGTCGTCGACGCCTTCGTCGCGGGGGGAAGGGCGGGTGCCATCCGGGCCGGTGCCCTCGTGATCCGGGATCGACCGTGGCTGCTCGTCACGAGCCGGGTCGGCGTGCCATCGCTCGTCGCGTGGTGCGGCCGGTCGGCCCCGCTCGTCGGCGGGCGGACTCGGATGCTCGCTGCGCGGTGGAACCGGTCGGCTCTTCGGATACTCCGTCGGTGCGCGCGCGGCTTTTCCCGCTGTCGGCACAGGGGTGGTCGGGGCGGCCGGGTCGACGGGGCGGTTGCGGCGGAACAGGCTCTTCGACCGGACCGTCGGCGGCTCGGCGGGCAGCGGCCGTTCGGGCCGGGGGAAGACCTTGCGCGGTGCGCGCGGCGGGTACTGCCCGTAGCCGGGGTGCGGGTCGGCGGCAGTACCGTCCCGGCGACCACGGTCGGGACCGGATGGATCGCGGGGCGTAGTCACAAGTCCAATTCTGTCGCACTCGGGCTGTGCGTGTTCACTCGCGCCGCGGCAATGTCGGCCACATCGTCCTGATTCACCCTGTGGGGGTACCCCTATTTCTCGACGAAACGTACTTCGAACATGCGCGGCCAGTATTTTCCGGTCAGCAGGAAACGATCGGTGCCGGGTAGGTGAGCGATGCCGTTGAGCACATCGGTGCCCGCTCGTTCAGTGGGTGTGAGCAGCCCGGCCGCCTCGATGACGGCGAGAATCCGGCCGGTCTCGGGATCGATGTGCAGTATTTCGTCCGTCGGGTAGTTGTTCGCGTAGACCGTGCCGTCGTCGGCGCAGTCCAACTCGTTCGGCTTCGGATCGCGATAGCCGGACAGGGTCACCGAACCGGTCTGCGCGAAGGTCACCGGGTCGCGGAAGGTGAGCGTGCCGGTGCCGTCGCTCATCACCAACCGGTGTGGTTGCGCGCACAGACCCCAGCCCTCGCCCGCGTAGGCGGCGCGACCGGTTTCGGCGAGGGTCACCGGGTCGCGGGCGATGGCGAAGCCGTCCTGCCACGTCAACTGCCAGACGATCGCGCCCGCCCGGGTCATGCCCTCGCCGAACACCCGGCCGGGCAGGTCGACGCGGGCTGTTTCGGCGCCCGTGCGCTGGTCGGTGGCTCGCGCGGTCGACACGCCCCACATGCCGGTGCTCTCGTAGCGGATGCCGTCGACCACTTCCAGGCCCTGGGTGAAGGCCTGTGGATCGTGCGGTGACGAGCCGATCACCTCGACGCGCAACCGCGCCGGACCCGGCTCCTCGGGTCCGCCACAAGCCCCCGCGGCGAGCACACTGACCAGCACTGCGACGGCCAACGAACTGCGATTGCACTTCATACGGCAAAATGTATGCCGTGAGCGCAGTATCTGTTTCGGAGTCCGGCGTGCGTCCCGTTCTGGCCGACGCGGCCGAGGTCGCACGTCGTGCGCTCGTCGCGTTGGAACCCGACGGGGTAGGAGTCCATCTGGGGGTGAGCGCCGAGGACGACACCGCGGCCACCCACCGGTTCGAGGCGACCCTGCCCGGCTACCGCGGCTGGCAGTGGGCCGTCGTGGTCGCCGCGCCCCCGGGTGCCGACCACGCGACGGTGAGTGAGTCGGCGTTGTTGCCTGCCCTCGATGCCCTGATCGCCCCCGATTTCATCCCGTGGGACCAGCGTGTGCGTCCCGGCGACCTAGGCCCCGGCGACCTGCTCGCCACGCCCGCCGACGACCCCCGCCTCGTCCCCGGCTACGTGGCCACCGGCGATCCGGTGATCGACGAGGTGGCCCGCGAGGTCGGCCTCGGCCGCGTGCAGGTTCTCAGCGTCGAAGGTCGCGCCGATGCCGCCGAGCGGTGGTTCACCGAGTTCGGCCCCGATACCGAGATGGCCAAGGCCGCCCCGGCGCCCTGCGGCATGTGCGGTTTCTACCTGCCGCTGGCCGGCGCCCTGCGCGAGTCCTTCGGCGTCTGCGGCAATGCGATGGGCGCCGACGGCCACGTCGTCCACATCGCCTACGGCTGTGGCGCCCACTCCGACGTGGTCGCCCCCAGCGGCAACGGATCGCCGCTGTACGAGGCGTTCGACGACCACGCGGTGGACTTCGTCGACATCGTCCGCCCGGCTGTCGAGAAGGCGATCGACGAGGCCGAGTCCCAGGTGGCCGCCGAAGACCCGGCAACGACCGTCGACGATGCCGCGCCCGAGACCGCCGACGCCGCAACAGCGGTTGTGGAGGTTGTCGCCGAGACGACCGCCGACCCGGCGATCGAGGTTGTGGAGGTTGTCGCCGAGACGACCGCCGACCCCGCGATCGAGGTTGTGGAGATCGCGGCTGAAACGATGACCGACCCGGCGACCCCGGTCTCCGCGACCGAGCCGAGTCCTGACTCGTTGACCGCGGTCGGCGAGGCAGCGGCCGCGCAGGCGGGCGATCAGCAGGAAACCGCCGAGGCCGCGGCAGTGGCCGCGGTGGACGCCGAGCGTTCGGCACTCGCCGAGGGTGCGCTGCCGGAGTCGGCCGACGAGGTCATCACGGCCGAGACCGCACCGGTCACCGAGGCCGCGGAGTCCGCTGACGCCAGTGAGCACGGATCGTCGGTGTCGAGCTGAACGGAGCGGGGGACCCGTTCGGTACTGCGCAGCTGCGGGCCGGAGTACTCGCGGCGTGGCGGGATTCGCCGACGCGGTTGCGGGAGGACAGTGCCAGTGAGGCGGATCTGGTGGCCGCGGGCTACCGGGATCGGTTGCTCACCGAACTCGCGCAGAACGCGGCCGACGCCGCGGCGAAGGCCGGAGTCGCGGGCGCGCTGACCGTGCGGGTGCTCGACGGCCGTTTGCACGTCGCGAATACCGGCGCGCCGTTGAGCGTTTCCGGTGTGCACGCGTTGACGGCACTGCGTGCCTCCGGCAAGGCCGACACCACCCAGGTGGGCCGCTTCGGCGTCGGCTTCACCGCCGTGCGGTCCGTCGGCGACGAGATCGAGATCCGCTCGACGACCGGATCCCTCCGCTTCTCCCGCGTGGCGACACTGAACGCCTTGCACGACACCGGCATCGGCATCCCCGATGACCTGGCCGCCATCGCGCCCCCGGTCCTCCGGCTCGCCTGGCCGGTACCGACCACCCCACTCGCGGGCACCGACACCGAGATCGTCGTCCACCTCCGCGACGACATCGACGCCACCGCCCTCCTCGACGCCATGCGAGCCGAGGCCCCCGACCTCCTCCTGGAACTGCCCGCCCTACAGCGCATCCGAATCGAATCCGACGAATTCACCAGCGCGATCGAGATTCTCGCTACCAACCAACCCGCTGGTGCCATTCGCTCCGACGCCGCGCTGTCGAGCGTCACCGCCACCACCGTCGCATCGGCTGGCACCACTGACGCTTCAGCCGGCACCACCGCCGGTCTGACCGGCACCGACGCCGCTACGGTCGGCACAGCCGCTGCCACGGTCGACGCCGCTGTCGTGGCTAACGAGACCGGCACCCTCTCCCAGCTGACGATCACCCTCCCGTCCGGCACACGCCGAAACTGGTGGCAGTACCGCACTCCCAGGGCCCGCTGGCTACTCCCACTGCGCGAGGGCCGCCCCGTCGCGACCGCCCCGGACGTCCTGCGCGCCCCCACCCGCTCCGACGAGGAACTCTCCCTCCCCGCGATCTTGGTCGCCGACATCCCCATGCAACCCGATCGCCGCCGCCTCCTCCCCGGCGCCCGCCTCACCGAATTGGCAACGGGCTACGCGGAGTTCGCTCGCGCTCTCCCGCCACGGGACCGTCTCGTCCTGGTCCCCACCCCCGGCTTCGCCCGCAGCGAAGCCGACGCCCTCCTTCGCGAAGCGCTGATCACCGAGCTTCGCACCAACCCCTGGCTCCCTGTCTGTGCCGCCCGCACCGCCGAACCGGTGGACTCGTGGGACCCGATGGAGCCCGCACCGGACCTTGCCGAACCCGGCGGCACAACGGGCGAATCGGCAGCGCCCGGCGGCATCTCCGCCTCCGTCGGTCCCGCTGAATCCACGCCGGTCGGCAAGGCTGTCCCAGACCTCATGGATCTGTTCGCGGCTGACGAGGCCGACGGCTCTCACCCCACGACGACGTTCGGACCGGACGAATCCGCACCGTACAGCGACCCTTTCGCGTCGGCGGAATCGTCCGCATACGAACCGACCGCAGCGGACTCGCCGTGTAGCACGCCCACACGG
The DNA here is from genome assembly GCF_001613085.1 of Nocardia salmonicida NBRC 13393. Classification (GTDB taxonomy): domain Bacteria; phylum Actinomycetota; class Actinomycetes; order Mycobacteriales; family Mycobacteriaceae; genus Nocardia; species Nocardia salmonicida. The sequence goes on along the minus strand of NZ_BDBR01000005.1, from coordinate 184,280 downwards.
GCGAGCGTATTCCCCGATCTCACAACGGAATTGGCCGCGATCCTGGCCGAGATCACCGGTCCGCTGGTGATTCCGGAGCTGTCCGGCCGCGCCGGTCAGGACAAGCTGGCGGTCCTCGACGTCCATCGGCTCGGGCCTGCCGCGCTGGCCGAGCTGTCGAGCGGGTTGCACCGTGAACCACGATGGTGGCGGCGGTTTTACGCGACCCTCGAACCGTTCGTTGTCGATACCAGGACCGCCGAGGAATTCGGCGCGCTGGCCGTGCCGCTGACCGACGGACGGTTGGTCACCGGCCCGCGGACCGTGGTGCTCGATGATCAGCTCACGGTGGCCGTGCCGGTGCACTGGGCTCGCCTGGTCCACCCGGACGCCACGCACCCGCTCCTCGGTCGCCTGGGTGCCCGCAGCGCGAGTTCGGACGACCTGCTCACCGATCCCGCTCTGCACGACCTGCTCGAGCACGATCCGGCCGACCCGGACACGGTCGCCGCGGTACTCCAGCTGGCGCCCTACGCCTCTGCCGGCTCGCTGCCCGACTGGCTCGGCCTACTCGAATTGCCCGACGACACAGGCGAACTGAGCCCCGCCGACGAGCTGCTGCTCCCCGGGGCGCCGCTGGCCGAGGTCCTGGCGTCCGATGCCCCCTTCGGCACCGTCGCCGACACCGTCGTCGCCGAGTACGGCGAGCAAGCGTTGCGCGCGATCGGTGTCGGCTGGGGCTTCGCGGTACTCACCGATCCAGAGCCGATCGGCCCCGACCACGACCTCGACGACGAACAGTCCTGGTGGAACAGCCTTTCCGAAGACCCCCGCGAGCTCACCGCGGTACGCGACCTCGACCTGGTCGACGAAGACCGCTGGCCACAAGCCCTGCGCCACTTGCTGTCCGAGCCACGCACCCGCGCGCTGCTCGCCGATCGCGACGGCTACACCACCTGGTGGCTGCACCGCCACGCCCACATCGACGGCATCCCGCTCGGCCGACTCCACCACCCCGACGACAACGAATTCGCCGGGCTCCTACCGGTGTTCGCGGCAATCGGCATCGACGGCACCGACCTCGACGCGCTGCGCCCCGCGCTCGTCCGCCCCGACGTCATGTCCGCCGAGCTGGCCGAGGAACTGCTCGACGCGCTGGCCGATCCGTCGAAATCGCCTGCCCCCGAGGTGATCGCCCGCACCAATGCCCGCCTTGCCGCGGCGGTCGCGGCCGGCGTCCTCGATCCGCGCGAACTCGATCTCCCCGAGCAGATCCGCGCCCTGTCCGGCGACGTCGTCGACGCGAGCACCGCCATGGTTCTCGACCAGCCCTGCTTCGGCTTGGTCGTCCCGCCGCAACGCCTCGTCGTCGGAGACACGGCACACGCCGAGGCGCTGGCCACCTTGCTCGATCTCCCGCTGGTCTCGGAGGAGATCAGCGCCGAGGTGCTCGGGACCGGCCGCCGGAGCACCTGGGCCGCAGAACCTTTGGGCGTAGTGCTGCGCCAGCTGTGGTCCCCGCGCGACAGCACCGGCGAGCTGGTCCTGCACGAGACTCTCGAAGTGCATCTGCGGGGCGCGCTCTCGGGCACCGTCCGCGTCCCGTGGTGGTGCGAAGGCGATGTCGTCCACGTGCAGGTGCCGCGCGGGTAGATCCGCGTCGAGCTATGCCGCGTGGGCGGTGATCATCTCGGCGAGCAGATCGAGCTGAGTCTGCACGGATTCGCTGTCGTCATCGACCAGCCACCGCAGCACGATCCCGTCGATCACATTGAGCATGAATCGGCTCAGCGTCGGCACCGGTGTGTTCCATCGCGTTTCGGTCGCCTCGCTGCATTGGTTGATCACATCGGCGATGGTGCTGTCGTTGAACCCGTACTGCTCGCGGGCGATCGCCAGCTTGGCCGGGGTCGACTCACCCTCGCGCAGTGCGTAGGTGGTGGTCTCGTAGGTCAGCAACTGTCGTTCGGGAGTGGCTTCGATGTTGCGCCACATCAGTTCCAAACCGCGGCGCACCAATTTCTGAAGTGCTTCTTTTCCTGTTCCGGCGTCTTCCCATACCGATTCATCGGCATCGACGGAATCGCGCAATTCCATTGAGAGCGCTTTGACCAGCTCGGTCATCAGCGCGTCCTTGTTTTCGAAACAGTAATGCACCACACCTAGCGAGACACCGGCCGCTTGGGCGACATCGCGCGTGGTCACGCCCGCCACGCCCTTTTTCTCGGCGAGACCGATCGCTGCCTCGATCAGGTGGGCTCGTCGTTCTTCGACGCTCAATCGGGAGGACACTGTGCGAGTTAAGCGCCCACGCCACGAACAGTCAATTCGCCGGTCCGCCAGAAAATCCTGGACATTTGACCAGTTGATGTGGTTGTCTCCGAAATGGAAGTTACGAAGGAGTCGCCCGATGTCCCTGTCCCGCCGCACGATGCTTGCCGCCTCGGCACTGAGTGCCAGCGCCCTGCCCGTCATCTCCACCATGGGAATGCCGGTCGCACATGCGAATCCGGAGGGATTCGAATTCGGGCTCGGTATCGCCGACCTCACGGGCCCGGCCGCGGAATGCGGCATGATGGGCTACTCGCAGTTCGAACAGGCCACAGCGGGAATTCATCTGCGCCCGCGCGCTCGCGCGTTCGTGATCGGGGCGCGCGGAAATCGGATCGCACTCGTCGCGGTGGAGAACGGTGCGTTGTTCGGCTCGGTCCACGGCGCGGTGCTGCTGGCGCTCGCCCGCCGTTTCGGCGATCGATATTCCGAACGAAATGTCGTCCTCACCTCCACACACACCCACGCCAGTTGCGGTGGTTCCGCACACGACTACGCCTACACGCTGGCGACGATGGGATTCCAGCAGCAGGTCTTCGACGCCGAGGTCGACGGGATCGTGGAGGCGATCGTCGCGGCCGACGCGGATGTCGCGCCGGGTTCCATCACCCTCGGCCGCGCGCAATTGCACGATGCCAGCGTGAACCGCTCGCGTGTGGCCTTCGACCGCAATCCGGCCGCCGATCGCGCGGTCTTCCCCGACGCGATCGACCCGGCGGTGACCACGTTGGAGTTCGCCAGGAAAGGCCGTCAGGTCGGTGCGCTCACCTGGTTCGCCACCCACAACACCTCGATGACCAACGCGAACCGCCTGATCAGCTCCGACAACAAGGGCTACGCCAGCTACGCCGCCGAACACCTCGAACACGGCGTCCGCTACCTCGACGGCGCCGACTTCATCGCCGCCTTCGCGCAGACCAATGCCGGTGACATGTCGCCCAATCTCGGCCTCACGCCCGGCAACGGACCGACCACCGACGAGTTCGCCAACACCAGGATCCTCGGCGAACGCCAGCACCACGCGGCGAAACAGGCCGCGGCGCAGGGCACCGCGCAGCGGGCCGAGGTGGCCTCGATGCTCTGCTACATCGACCTCGCCGCGCTCACGATCGACGGCCGCTTCACCCCCGACGGCGCCCCGCGACGCACCGCCCCGGCCGCGGCGGGCGTCTCGCTGGCGGCGGGCAGTGTCGAGGACGGCCCCGGCCTGCCCGGCGGCCCGATTCCCGAAGGCGTGCGCAACCCGATGGTCGACTTCCTGGGCGGCATCGACCATCCGCACCCCGCCTGGCTCGCCGACGCCCAGGCCCCCAAAGCGATCTTCGCCCCACTCGGGTTGATGCCGCCGGTGCCGTGGGTGCCCAATGTGGTGCCGATCCAGCTGGTTCGCATCGGCGACCTGTATCTGGCCGCGGCCGGCGGGGAATTCACGATCGTCGCGGGGCTGCGCGTGCGCCGCGCGGTGGCGGCGGTGCTCGGCGTCGAGCTGGAGCAGGTGCTGCTACAGGGCTATTCGAACAGCTACCACGAATACGTCACCACGCCGGAGGAGTACGACGCGCAACAGTACGAGGGCGCCTCGACGCTGTTCGGCCGCTACACACTGTGCGGGTATGTGCAGGAATTCACGAGACTGGCAGAGGCGTTCGCGGCGGGGCAGACCGTCGGTCGCGGCCCTGCGCCGCGCGATGTCTCCGCGCTGCAGCCGAACTTCGCCGCCGTGCCGGGCCCCGACGCGACCCCGCCGGGTCGTGGGTTCGGCGATGTCCTGGTCCAGCCCGCGTCCTGTCGACGGGGCGAACAGGCGGTGGTCGAATTCGTCTCGGCCCACCCGAAGCACAATCCGCGTCGGGGCGACACCTTCCTGCACGTGCAGCGACAGACCCCGGCGGGTTGGGCGCGGGTAGCCAACGAGGGCGAGTGGGACGTCCGTTTCCACTGGCGCAAAGAGGGCGCCGCGGTCTCGATCGCCCGCTTCACCTGGGATATCCCGGCGACGGCCGAACCGGGCACACACCGATTCGTGCACTACGCCGACGTATTGGGCGCAGACGGCACGCTCCGTCCCCTCACCGGGACCAGTGACGAATTCGAGGTGGCCTAGTCGGTGTCGAGTCCCACCTGGGCGCCCTTGTCGCCACGTCGCGCGGAACGCCGCTGCGCGAGGAAGATCGACGACCCAAGCACGCCCACCACGAGCCCCATCAGGCACACCGGGAGGGCATCGGCCCAGCTCTCGTTCATCCACACGACCACGGTCGCGATGGCCCACAGGGCGAAGCCACCCAGCACTACGGGGCGCGGGTCGACCAGGATTCGGGGCAGTTGAGGTATCTCGGGACTGACAGGTCCGGCATCCATACCCAAACAGTAGCGGTGTGAAACCCGTCAGCCCAGCCGGATTTACCGTAGAGTTCTGCACTGTGACAACGCCATCGGACGTCCGCTCCCTGGCCGGTGACCTTTCGCTGGCTGTCGTGCGGCTCACGAGACACCTGCGCGGACGCCGTTCCGACGCGCAGATCTCGCTTACTCAGCTGTCGGCTCTGGCGACGCTGGCTCGTGATGGCGCGATGACGCCCGGCGCGCTGGCAGGTAAGGAACGCGTGCAACCACCGTCGATGACCCGCGTCATCGCCTCGCTCACCGACCTCGACCTGGTCCAACGCCGCCCGCACCCGACCGACGGCAGGCAGATCATCGTCTCGCTCTCGCCCGCAGGCCGCGCGCTGATCGCCGACGAGACCAATGCCCGCGAGGTATGGATGACCGGTCAGCTCGCCGGACTGCGCCCCGAGCAGATCGCGGTGCTCGGGGAAGCCGTCGGCATCATGAACCAGATCGTCGCCGAATCGGAGTGATCGGCTCGCCTAACGCACCGCGTCGGCCGACACCACGTCATGGCCGAGCGGGAACAACGACAGTGGCACCAGCTTGAGATTCGCCCAGGCGAACGGCAGCCCGATGATCGTCACCGCCAGCGCGATGCTGGTGAACACATGGCCCAACGCCAGCCACCAGCCCGCGAAGACGAACCAGATCACATTGCCGATCAGCGAGCCCGCACCCGCGCTCGGTTTGTCGACCACCGTGCGTCCGAACGGCCACAGCACGTACCCGGCCAGGCGCAGCGAGGCTATCCCGAACGGGATGGTGATGATCAGGATGAAACAGATCAGTGCCGCGAGCAGGTACCCCAGCGCCATCCAGAATCCGCACAGCACCACCCAGAGCACGTTCAAGATCAACTGGACAATCTTCATGCTTCCAGCATGCCAGGATTAGCCGGTGGCCGAAGTGATCGATATCGACGACCCCACCGACCCGCGCGTCGACGACTTCCGTGACCTGTCCAATGCCGACCGCAGGCCGGACCTGCCGGGCCGCAAGGGCCTGGTCATCGCCGAGGGCGTCGTGGTCGTCCAGCGGATGCTCGACTCGCGGTTCACGCCTAACGCGCTGCTCGGGGTCGGGAAGCGCTTCGAGACCCTCGCCGATGATCTCGCCGATCGTGATCTGCCGTACTACCGCGCGAGTGCGGAGGTGATGGCCGAGGTGGTCGGCTTTCATCTCAATCGCGGCGTGCTCGCCGTCGCGCCGCGTCCAGCGGACTTGACGGTCGACGAGGTGCTCGACGGCGCGCGCACGGTGGCGGTGCTGGAAGGCGTCAACGATCACGAGAACCTGGGTTCGATGTTCCGCAACGCCGCGGGCCTCGGCGCGGATGCGGTGCTGTTCGGCGACCGGTGCGCCGACCCGCTCTATCGGCGGGCGGTCCGGGTATCGATGGGGCATGTGCTCCGGGTGCCGTTCGCGCAATTGCCGCAGTGGCCCGAAGGTCTCGACCTCGTGCGGAACAAGGGATTCCAGATCATCGCATTGACGCCGAATCCCGAAGCGGTCAATCTGGCGACGGCGATGACGGGGGAGCGGGTGGCGCTGCTGCTCGGCGCCGAAGGCCCCGGCTTGACCGAAGAGGCCATGCGCGCCACCGATATCCGTGCGCGGATCCCGATGTCACCCGGCACCGATTCGCTCAATGTCGCGACCGCGGCGGCGATGGCGTTCTACGAACGAGTGCGCAGGTCATGAGCCAGGAATGCGACGGCCCCTATCGGGCCCAAGCGGATTCGGTGCCGTGGGTGGCGGGCGGCACCGTTGTCGTGCTGGTCGCGTTGCTCGGCGGGGTCGCGGTGTACGCCTTCGGCTGTGCGCTCGCCGCGGTCAATCCGCTGCTGGCGATCGGGGTGAACGTGGTAGCGGCGGGTGGGGTGGCGCCGACGGCGTGGCGATGGCGGTTCACGCCGGTGGTGCGGTGGGTGCTGGCCGGTGCGGCGGCGGCGGTGGTGCTCGGCTGGATCGCCGCGACCGTCTATGTGATCAGCTGAGGGTCACACCACCCGATCGGCGCCGTGCAGCCACCCGAAGAATCCGCGCTTACGCCGCGTCGCCGCACCGGGGCGACCCATCGGCACGTGCTTTTGTTCGGGCGCCTGGCCTTTCGGATAGAGCGTGAAACCGCAGACCGCCAGGTCGACGGGGGCGGGCTGCCCGGGAGCGGCCGGGGCCAGGTAGCGGAAACCGAGCCATTCGTCATTGGCGGCGTCGGCGAAATCGGGTGGATCGAACGGCAGCGATTGCGGTTCGGGATGGTCCTCGCCCCGCCACGGCACCGGATGCTCACCCGCCCAGAACGTCCGCTCCCACACCATCGGGAGCCCCTCGTTCTCGAGAATGTCCACCCGGGTGGAACTGAACGACCGCCGGAATTCGCCGCGCTCCCAATGCGCGAACGCGCCCCAGTGCAGTTTCGCGTCGTAGGACACGAGATAGGTGTGCTCGGAAGCGAGCGGTCGCACCAGCAGTTCGGGCAGTTTCGTCGGCCGAACCAGCGCGGCCTCGGCCGTGCACACCACGGTCAGTCCAGGATAGCACCCGATGTAGACCTCGTCCCGATCCGGTGCGGCGCACCCGGCCAGCGTCCCGACCATGTGCGGCCGAACGTCGTGGTCGGCGTACAGCTGCCCGGCCAACGCCGCCGCCGCGACAGGATCCGCCTCGACCTGACTTTTCAGGACGGCAACAGGATCAGTGGTATCGACGTACCAGAGCGTAGAAGCCACTGTTCCGCCTCCTTGTCCGCCACCTTGTCCGCCACTCCGCGTATTCAAGCCAGATCTAGGTGGGTAGCACGACGGCGTCTGCGGCTGACGGAGGTGTGTGTGTTACCTCAGCTCGTACCCGGTGAGTTACCCATGTGCTGACGAGATCTCGGGGTATTGACGAGATCTCGGAGTTCGGTTAGTTCCCGGAGCTGCGGACGCCCAGCAGGACGTCCTCCCACGACGGCATGGGCGCCTTACCGCGCTTGGTGCGTGCGGGCTTGGGTGCGGGCTTCTCGACCGCGGGCTCCTCAGCGGGCTTCTCCTGTTGCGCCGCAGGCTGACTCGGCGCGGCGGGCACGGCAGGAATCGGGGCAGCGGGCTTCGGAGCGGCAGCGGGAATCGGCGCCGTGGGGATGGGTGCGGCCGGAATCGCCGCCGTCCCACCGCCTGCCGCGACCTGACGCTGCTCGTAGTACTCGTCCACGTTCGGCGCGGGCCGACTCTGCGGCCGGGCCGCCGGTGCGGCGATCTGCTCGCGCGGACGCGGCTCCACCGAGGTCGGCGGCTCCGGCACCGGCGAGGCGGCCGGAACCGGCGTGGGCAGGATCGTCGCCAGCCCACGCAGCGCGCGGCCGAAGTCGGGATCGATCAGATCGTTGGCCGGGTCGTCGAGCGGGGACACCGAGCCGCCGTGCGCGTCGGGCTGGTAGCGCCAGTGCGCGGCGATCTCGGAGTGACCGTGGCGCCACTGCAATTGGGCGACCCAGAAACCCTTTTCGTCTTTCCAGGCATCCCACTCGGCCTGTTCGATGGTGTGGCCGCGCTCGGTGAAGGCCGCGGTGACGATCTCGTGCAGCGTTTCCACCGAGGGGCCGTCGGGGCGCACCGGGTGCGCCTTCTGCGCCAATTCGGCTGCGCGCGCACGCTCGAGCAAGACGGGGTAGGCGAATCGTTCGACTTTGGATTCCGGCATGCCGGACTCTGCCGTGACCTGCTCGACGGACGCTCCAGCGCGAATACGGGCCTGGATATCGCGAGGACGCATAGTCGCCTCCGTTTCGATCTCGATCTGGCCGAATCGTGCGAGGTCGCCGCGCGCCGCCGCGCGGAGCTTGTCGTCGGCGGGCAACCGGAACTTGGTACCGGACTCGGTGTCGCTGCACACGATGTGCGTGGAGTCGGGCGTCACCCCGATCACTCGAAGTTCACGCACCGTTACCTCCCTATCGCGTCGGCTACGACACCGCCCACTTTCCTAGACAGTAGTGCACATTACTTGGCCGTGGCAGCAGACACGCACGACTTAAATCGCGCGCCAAGGCTGCCCAGGGGGCTAATCTGAGCGGCTCACCCAACGAATTCGGCTTGTGTACAGGGGTTTTGGTGATAGATCAACATCAAATCTCGGTACCGAGATCTGTCGAAACTCGGCGAATATTGCGAATGTGTGCAGTCATGACAAAGAAGGCCGGTGTGCCGCGAACCGAAAAAAGTCCGCCGCACACCGGCCCGATGTCGGTCTTATCTCAGAGCTGACCGACGACCCAGTCGATCGAACGGGTCAGCTGCGAAACATCTTCCGGGTCGATAGCCGGGAACATGCCCACACGCAGCTGGTTACGGCCCAGCTTGCGGTAGGGCTCGGTGTCGACGATGCCGTTGGCGCGCAGGATCTTGGCGACCTGGGCCGCGTCGACGGCGTCGTCGAAGTCGATGGTGCCCACGACCTGCGAGCGGTGCGCCGGGTTCGACACGTACGGGGTCGCGAACGAGCTCGACTCGGCCCACGAGTACAGACGCGAGGACGAATCCAGGGTGCGCTTCACGGTCCAGTCGAGGCCGCCGTTGGCGTTCATCCACTCGATCTGATCGGCGAACAGCAGCAGGGTGGCCAGCGCCGGGGTGTTGTAGGTCTGGTCCTTGGAGGAGTTGTCGACCGCGATCGGCAGTGACAGGAACTCCGGGGTCCAGCGACCCGATTCCTTGATCTCGGCGACGCGGGCCAGCGCGGCCGGGCTCATGATCGCGATCCACAGGCCACCGTCGGCGGCGAAGCACTTCTGCGGGGCGAAGTAGTACACGTCGGAGTCGGCGATGTTCACCGGCAGACCGCCCGCGCCGGAGGTGGCGTCGATGGCGATCAGGGCGTTCTCCGAGCCGACCGGACGCGACACCGGGATGGACACACCGGTGGAGGTCTCGTTGTGGGCCCAGCCGATGAGGTCGACCGAGGGGTCCGACACGGGCTCGGGCGCGCTGCCCGGCTCGGCCTTGACGACGATCGGATCACCGATGAAGGGGTTGCCCTTGGCGACCGAGGCGAACTTCGAGGAGAACTCGCCGTTGGTCAGGTGCAGCGAACGCTCGCGGATCAAACCGAAGGCGGCGGCATCCCAGAACGCGGTGGTGCCACCGTTGCCCAGCACGACCTCGTAGCCGTCGGGCAGGGAGAACAGCTCACGCAGGCCGTTGCGAACGCGGGCGACCACGTCCTTGACCGGCTTCTGGCGATGCGAGGTGCCGAAGACCGAGGCGCCGACAGTCACCAGGGACTGCAGCTGCTCCGGGCGGACCTTGGAGGGGCCGCAGCCGAACCGTCCGTCGGCGGGCTTGAGGTCAGCGGGAATTGTCGGGAACGCACTGGTCATGGGGGCGAGTTTAGTGGTCCGCCGAAGCTCGTACGCGCACGGGGGCGGGTCGGGAAGAGGCTGTGAGGCGGCCCACTCGCGTTCGTCACGGTTGTCTAGTTTGGAACGTTGTTCCAGGAGTGTCAAGATGATGTGTATGGCGACACGTCCCCCACGGACCACCCGGCGCACCGACGCGCTGTCGAAGCAGCGGATCGTGGACGCCGCGATCGAGATCCTCGACGCCGACGGCGAACGCGCGCTCACGTTCCGCGCCCTGGCTTCGCGTCTGGAGACCGGCAGCGGCGCGATCTACTGGCATGTCGAGAACAAGGGCGATCTGCTCGCCGCCGCGTCCGACGACGTCATCGCCCGTGTGCTAGCGAGCTCGGACGACAGCGCGGAGCCCTTCGCCGCGATCCGTGCCGTCGCGCTCGGGATGTTCGACGCGATCGACGCCCATCCGTGGGTGGGCGCCCAGCTCGTCCGGGTGCCGTGGCAGCTGGCGATGCTGCGGATCTACGAGCGCGTCGGCGCGCAGTTGCGGATACTCGGCGTCCCCGAACGGTCGATGTTCTATGCCGCGTCCGCGCTGGTGAACTACATCCTCGGCGTCGCCGGGCAGAACGCGGCGAACGCTCGACTCGATGTGCCGGAGGGAGACCGCTCGGCCTTCCTCGCGGCCGTGGCCGCCCGCTGGACACAACACGATCCGGCGGAATTCCCGTTCGCCCATCAGATCGCCGAGCAGCTGCGCGAGCACGACGACCGCGAACAATTCCTCGCCGGAATCGATTTCATCCTCGCCGGGATCGCCGCCCTCGGCTGACCACGCGGATGCGGTGAGTGCGGGGAATTCGCTCTTGCGCGAAGGGCGTTCGCATTACTCTGCTGCCATGAGCCTCGTTGTGGCCGACTCGGGTCGGACCCTGCTCGACCGGTGTGCCTGGGCGTTCGGGAGGCGGCCGGGGTTGCTGTCGGAGAGCGGCAGGCGGGAACTGCTGATCAGGGGGCTGCCCGCGATGGCGAGTGTGCTGTCGGTGCGGACTCGGCGTGGCGAGGGCGGGTACCGGTTCAGCGTGCGGGTTTCGGTGCCGGGGGAGTTGGCCTACGACGCGCGGGTTCGGCAACGGGTGCGTAGCCAGGATCTCGAGTGGATGCAGACCGGCGACGTGGTCGGCTGTCGAGTAGACCCCGGGGACCGGGAGCGAGTGGTGCTGTTCGTGCCCGAGGTGCCGGAATCGGGGCGTAAGGCGGCGGCCAAGATCTTGGCGAATGGGCGGCGGGCCGAGGCGACGGTGCTCGCGGTGGCGCCGATCGCGGCCGATTACACGGGGCGCGACGATCCGGTGCTCCGGCTCGATCTGGAGATGCGGGCCTGGGACGAGCCGTTGCCGTGGCGGGTGCGGTTGATTCAGCCGGTGCCGCTGTCGGCGGTCGGGCAGATCGAACTCGGGACCCGGTTGGCGGCCGCGTTCTTCACCGTCGATCGGGGAGCTTCGGTCGCGCTCGACTTCGAGGCGCTGACTCGCTAGCGCCGCACCAGGAGGAGTCGTGCCGACTCGTCAGAGGTGGACGAAGGTGAAGCCCGCGGCCCGCAGGGCCGGGAGTGCGGCGGCCATGCCCGCGGCGGTGCCCGAGCGCGGGCGGTGCATGTGGGCCAGGGCGATACCACCGGGAGCGGCCGCGCTCATGGCGCGCTTGACCTGCGCTGATGAGGCCGTCGCGCCGAAGTCGACATTCACGGTGAAACCCAGTGGGGTCTCACCCAATTCGTGGACGATCGCGACCGCCACTTCGTCGTAGTGGGCCGTGCCCGCGCGGAAGAAGCGGGGCGCGCGGCCGGTGAGTTCGGTGAGTCGTTGATGGTTGTCCCACACCTCGTACGCGGCCTCCTCGGCCGAACCCGTGCCCGCGATCTTGTAGGCCGAGTGCCCCGAAACCGACAGGGGTTTGTGGGCGGCACCATGATTGGCCAGCTCGAACAGTGGATTCGCGGCGAGCCGCTGCACCCGGCCCGGATCGGCATCGACCCAGCGTTTGTTGAGAAACAGGGTGGCAGGCACCTGCTCGGCGATCAGCAGGTCGATCAGTGCCTGGTCGATATCGCTGTTGCCCGGGCCGCCGCACGCGTCGAGAGTGAGCGCGAACTGTTTGCCGCCCGCGGGGAAGCTGCTGGTGATGCCGGGCAGGTCGACGCCCCACTGATGCGGGATCGTGCCTGCGTGTCGGGCTGCCACCTGGGCAGGGAAAAGGGGTGGCACAGCCTGGGGAGTGGCGATCGGGTGTGCGCTCGCCGGTGGAACGGTGCGGCTCGTCATCTCAGAAGCAACCGAATCACCTTGTGCGACAGCGCATCCCGTAGCGAAACCGGCGGTCAGAGCGGCGCAGGCGCCGAACAGTCGGCGCCGCGACAAACCGTTGCTGACCACAATCCACCCCTCACGAACATGTTCGCTGGGATGTTATCGCCGATCCGGCTCCTGCGCGCGTCGGACGCATACGCGCAGATCAATCATTAGAGATGACAAGTAGCTGAGAGTGAACCGAGCGTCGATGATCCGGCGCCCGGTTCAGCCGACTCAGTGCTGCGAGATTGTGGACCAGCCCGGAACTTCGTTCGGGGTGCGCGGGCCGGGCCCGGTGTAGATCGCGGCGGGGCGGACGAGCTTGCCCAGCTGCTTCTGCTCGAGGATGTGCGCGCACCAGCCCGCGGTCCGGCCACAGGTGAACATCGCGGGCATCATGTGCGCCGGGACCTCGGCGAAGTCGAGGATGACCGCGGCCCAGAATTCGACGTTGGTCTCGATGGCGCGATCCGGGCGACGCTCGCGCAGCTCGGCCAGGGCGGCCTGCTCCAGCGCGGCGGCCACCTCGAAGCGCGGGGCGTCGAGGCGCTGGGCGGTGGCGCGGAGCACGCGGGCGCGCGGGTCTTCGGCGCGGTACACGCGGTGGCCGAAGCCCATCAGCTTCTCTTTGCGGTCGAGGATGCCCTTGACCAGCGCACGCGCGTCACCCGACTTCTCGACGGCCTCGATCATCGGCAGCACGCGAGCCGGGGCGCCGCCGTGCAGCGGGCCGGACATCGCGCCGATCGCGCCGGACAGCGACGCCGCCACGTCGGCGCCGGTGGAGGCGATCACGCGGGCGGTGAAGGTGGAGGCGTTCATGCCGTGCTCGGCCGCCGACACCCAGTAGGCGTCGATCGCCTCGGTGTGGCGTGGGTCCGGGTCACCCTTCCAGCGGGTCATGAACCGCTGGGTGACGGTGTCGCACTCGTCGATCTTGCGCTGCGGAACGGCGGGCTGATAGATGCCGCGGGCGGACTGCGCCACATACGACAGCGCCATCACCGAGGCGCGGGCGAGGTTCTCGCGGGCGGTCTCGTCGTCGATGTCGAGCAGCGGCTCGTAGCCCCAGATCGGGGCGAGCATGGCCAGGCCAGCCTGCACGTCGACGCGCACATCGCCGGTGTGCACCGGCAGCGGGAACGGCTCGGCGGGCGGCAGGCCGCGGCCGAACTCGCCGTCGACCAGCAGGGCCCACACGTCGCCGAAAGTCACCTGGTCGGTGACCAGATCCTGGATGTCGACGCCGCGATATCGCAGCGCGCCACCGTCCTTGTCCGGCTCGGCGATGTCGGTGGTGAAGGCCACCACGCCTTCCAATCCGCTGACGAAATCCTGTGGTACCGAGCTGGTAGTCATGGTGACTCTCCTTGCAGGGGCATGCCGATATTTCTGAACCCTAGACCCGGTCGTACCGCGGAGTAATCTCGCCCCTATGCGTGACCTGGACCCCGCCGCGACCACCGCGCCCGACCTCGCCGCGATGCGTGTCGACTACGGCAATCCCCTGATCGTCGCCGCCACCGAACCCGATCTCGACGAGACCTGGGTGGCCGGTGGCTGGGAACCGTTGCTGCGCAGCTGGATCGAGCAGGCGCGAGGCGCCGGCGTCGCCGAACCCAACGCGATGGTGCTGGCCACGGTCTCGCTGACCGGCCCCGCGCCGCGACCGGTGGCGCGCACGGTCCTGTGCAAAGGACTCTCGCCCGAGGGCGTCACCTTCTATACGAACTACGACTCGGCCAAGGGCACCCAGCTCGCCGCCGATCCGTACGCGGCGGCGAGCTTCGTCTGGCCCGCGCTGGCCAGGCAGGTGCATGTGCGCGGCGTGACCGAGCGGGTCTCGGCCGAGGTGACCGCGGCCTATTGGGCGGCGCGGCCACGGGAGTCACGGCTGGGTGCGTGGGCTTCACAGCAGTCGCGGCCGGTGTCCTCGCGAGCCGAACTCGATCGCGTGCTGGCTGAGACGACGGCGCGATTCGCCGAGGTCGACGACATCCCCGTGCCCCCGTTCTGGGGCGGTTACCTGCTGCGCCCCGACGAGGTGGAGTTCTGGCAGGGCAGGCACGGCAGGTTGCACAACCGGATCGTCGTGCGGATCGACGGGCAGACCACAGCGATCGAGCGCCTGCAGCCGTAACCGGTGGTGGCCGATGTCACTGCGCGCAAACATGGGATGACCGTGCCGCAGTGGCTAATCTGCGCCGAGTGAAGCTGCTCGCCGATACCGAACCCCTGCGTAATCGCGACTATCGCAGGTTGTGGACGACCAATATCGTCACCGTCATCGGCGCGCAGCTCTCGGTGGTCGCGGTACCGCAGCAGCTGTTCCAGATCACCGGCAGCTCCGGCTACGTGGGCCTGGCCGGCTTGTTCGGCCTGATTCCGCTGGTGGTGTTCGGACTCTGGGGCGGTGCGCTCGCCGATGTGATGGACCGGCGCACCCTGCTCGTCTTCACCACGGCGGGCACCGGTCTGACGGCGGTCGCGTTCTGGGCGCAGGCCGCGCTCGGCCTGAACAATGTGTGGCTGGTGCTCGGGCTCTTCGCCACCCAGCAGGCGTTCTTCGCGGTCAACCAGCCCACCCGCAGCGCCCTCATCGCCCGATTGTTGCCGCCGGAGCAGATGGCATCGGCCAGTTCGCTGAGCATGACCGTGCAGAACGTCGGCATGATCGCGGGGCCGGTGCTGGCCGGTGTACTGATCCCCGTGATCGGCCTGCCGATGCTGTATCTGATCGATTCGAGCGCCCTGCTCGCGACGCTGTGGGCGGTGTGGCGACTGCCGCCCTTCCCGCCGACCGGCGAGCAGCGCCGGGCCGGGCTGCGCGCCGTACTCGACGGTTTCCGCTATCTCGGGGGCCAGCGCATCCTGCTCGCCTCGTTCGTCGTCGACATCATCGCCATGGTGTTCGGCATGCCGCGCGCGCTGTTCCCGCAGATCGCGCACGAGACCTTCCACGATCCGGCCGAGGGCGGGGTGGCGCTCGGCCTGCTTTTCGCGGCCATCGCGGCGGGTTCGGTGATCGGCGGGGTGTTCTCCGGGTGGATACCGCGGGTGCGCAGGCAGGGGCTGGCGGTGATCGTGTGCATCGCGCTGTGGGGTGTGGCGATGGTCGGCTTCGGGCTCGCGGTGGGGTTGGCCGGGCACTGGTTCGGACTGGGTGTGTGGCTGTGGATCGCCGTGGCCTTCCTGGCGTTCGGCGGCGCGGTCGACATGGTCTCGGCGGCGTTCCGCACGGCCATGTTGCTCAACGTGTCCACCGACGAGATGCGGGGACGGTTGCAGGGCGTGTTCATCGTGGTCGTCGCAGGTGGGCCGCGAATCGGTGACGTTGCCCACGGTTTCGCGGCGGCCAGCATGGGTACTGCTGTAGCGGCTGCCGGTGGCGGCGTCCTGGTGGTGATCGGAGTGGTGCTCGCCGCGCTGGCGTTCCCCGCCTTCGTTCGCTACCGCGTCACTCGCGCACCCTCCACTGTGGCCGCGAATTGACTTGTGCGGCAATCGGATTCGGGCATCGGATTCGCGCGCCAGGCAATCGTTCGACACCGCCGCGTCGAGGGTGCGGAAAACGGGATCGGCGCAGGTCCCCGGCTATGCGTCGACCTCACCGCCGCACGTGACCGGTGTGAGAACAGGACAGGACAACCCTGATTGCTCGTCCTGACCGAACAACAGCTAGCGTTAGCGCAAGCGCACCTGTGCCGACCGCACCGGTGCCTACGGTTCTAGCCTGAGAGGGATCCTTCCGTGCCCGCTGAGAACATCACCAACGTCACCGAAGACGCCAAGGCGGTACTCCAGTACCCCGGTGGCGAGTTCCCGATCTCGGTCACCAAGGCCGCGGAGGGTAACGACGGGCTCGACTTGGGCAAGCTGCTGGCCAGCACCGGTTACGTCACCTATGACCCCGGTTTCATGAACACCGCGTCGACCAAGTCGGCCATCACCTACATCGACGGTGAAGCGGGCATCCTGCGCTACCGCGGTTACCCGATCGACCAGCTGGCGGGCCGCTCGACCTTCATCGAGGTCAGCTACCTGCTCATCTACGGCGAGCTGCCGACCCAGGCCCAGCTCGACGACTTCACCGATCGCATCCGTCGCCACACCCTGCTGCACGAGGACCTGAAGCGGTTCTTCGACGGCTTCCCGCGCAACGCGCACCCCATGCCGGTGCTGTCGTCCGCGGTGAACGCGCTGTCGGCGTACTACCAGGACTCGCTGGATCCGCGCGATCCCGAGCAGGTCGAGCTGTCGACCATCCGCCTGCTGGCGAAGCTGCCGACCATCGCGGCGTACTCGTACAAGAAGTCGGTCGGTCAGCCGTTCCTCTACCCCGACAACTCGCTGTCGCTGGTCGAGAACTTCCTGCGGATGACCTTCGGCTTCCCGGCCGAGCCCTACGAGGTCGACCCCGAGGTCGCCGCCGCGCTCGACATGCTGCTGATCCTGCACGCCGACCACGAGCAGAACTGCTCCACCTCGACCGTGCGCCTAGTCGGCTCCTCCGACGCCAACCTGTTCACCTCGGTGTCCGGTGGCATCAACGCGCTCTGGGGCCCGCTGCACGGCGGCGCGAACCAGGCCGTGCTCGAGATGCTCGACGAGATCAAGGCCAGCGGCGGCGACGTCAAGGAATTCATCCGCAAGGTCAAGAACAAGGAAGACGGCGTGAAGCTCATGGGCTTCGGGCACCGCGTCTACCGCAACTACGACCCGCGCGCGACGCTGGTCAAGCAGGCCGCCGACAAGATCCTGTCGAAGATCGGTGGCGACGACCAGCTGCTCGATATCGCCAAGCAGCTCGAAGAGGCCGCCCTCACCGACGACTACTTCGTGTCGCGTCGTCTGTACCCGAACGTCGACTTCTACACCGGCGTCATCTACCGCGCCATGGGCTTCCCCACCCGCATGTTCACCGTGCTGTTCGCGATGGGTCGCCTGCCGGGCTGGATCGCGCACTGGCGTGAGATGCACTCCGAGCCGCTGAAGATCGGCCGCCCGCGTCAGATCTACACCGGCTACGGTGAACGCGACTATCGTGCGATCGACAACCGCTAGTTTCGAACCAGCTGTTGTTGGCAAACTTGTTGGGTACAGCAATCTATCGAAGGGGATAGCCCGCATGACCAAGCCGGAGATCGAATTCCAGGAGGGCCCCGCGCCCACCGAGCTCGTCATCACCGACCTCATCGAGGGCGAAGGCAAGGAAGCGGTGCCCGGTGGCACCGTCGAGGTGCACTACGTCGGCGTCGAGTTCGATAACGGTGAGCAGTTCGACTCCTCCTGGGATCGCGGCGAATCCATCACCTTCCCGTTGCGCGGCCTGATCCAGGGCTGGCAGGACGGCATCCCCGGCATGAAGGTCGGCGGCCGTCGTCAGCTGGTCATCCCGCCGGAGCTCGCCTACGGCGGCGCCGGCTCGGGCCACGCCCTCTCCGGCAAGACCCTGGTCTTCGTGATCGACCTGCTCAACGCGAACTGAATCCAGTTCTTCGGCCCGTGTCTCCCCAGGGAGACACGGGCCGTTGCTGTTTCAGGGGTAGGAGATCGGCCTCTCGATCCGCCGGGTAATGTGCCCCGCGTATGACGGAGCCCCGATGGCTCCCGTGTGATTCGTTTCCAATGCGTTGTCCATGACAGTGACTTGTTCGATTCGCCCGGGGCCGGGTTCTTCGGGAGTTTCGGGAGGGAGATTCTCGATCATGTTCCAACACAAGGTTGTTCGCCGCGCGCTGGCTGTGGCGCTGCCCGTCGCGGTGGCGGTGAGTCTGGCCGGCGTCTCGTCCGCGGAGGTCGATCAGCAGACGCGGTACGCGGCGGGATTGTCGAGTGCGGGGGAGGGCTATCGCACCACGGTCGCGCCGGACCTGCGCACCGTTTCCGCCTCGGTCGACGAGGGCCGGTTCCTGCTCGCACCCGACCGGGGCCGGGTCATCGTCGAGTCGGCGACCGGCGATCCGATCGGGGAGGTCCCCACCTCGTTCACCACGGTCAGCGGCAATGTGATCGCCATGGCGACCGAGATCGCGGCCGACGGGCGAAGCATGACGGTGACGCCGCGGCCCACCTCGGAGGCGAGCGACGAACTGAAGACCATCGCGACCACCCCCACCGCGAAATTCCCCGACCCGGTCCAGAACGCCGCCGCCGTCGGCGCCGGCGTCGGCGCGCTCATCGCCGCCGTCGTCTGCATCCCGATGATCACCACGATGATCCTCTACCTGCCGTGCGTCGGCCTGGTGGGTCTCCCGAACGCGTTGATCGGCGCGTTGATCGGCGCGGTGGTCGGAATGGCCGCGCCGAACATCATCCCGCAGGTCCTGCCCTGACCCTGAAAACCACTGCGGCCCGGTCGGATCCACCGACCGGGCCGCAGTGTTTTCACTCCCGGACGACTTCGACGGGGTCGGTGAGGGCCAGAGCCAGGGCGGATTGTTGGGACTGGCCTCGTGGGGGGAGGGCTTCGAGGGCCTTGCCGGTTTGGGTGTTGAGGTTGCCGACGATGTTCTGGAGGGCGCCTACGCCGCCGGTGAGTTGTTCCACGGCCGAGAGGAGTTGGGCGCCGCCCTGTTCGGCGAGGGTGGGCAGGCCCTTGGCGAGTTCGGCGCCCTGGGTGAGCTGGTCGCGGGCGCTGTTGAGGCGGGCGACGACGGTGCGCAGGAGGGTGCCCAGGTCGGTGTTGGGATCGACTGCGGCGCCCGTCAATTCGCTGAGGCCGTCCAGTTGGGTGCCTGCCTGGTTCGACACTCCTCGTAGTGCTTCGAGTTTGGTGATGATGTCGGCGAGTTGGGGGTCGCCCGCGAAGGGGAGGGCCTTCAGCAGCGGCAGGATCTGGTCGAGGCCGGAGCCCATGGCCGTCGCGCCGGCTTGGACGCCGGCGATGGTGACGCCGGTGGCGCCGAGAGCATCGGCGAGCTGGGTGGCCTGCTTGGCGGCGCCGTCGACGGTCTGGTTCAGCAGCTCGATGGCCGAAGTGAGTTGGCCCGCGCCCTCTTTCGCATAGTCGAGGAACCCGAGCATCTGTTCCGCACCGCCACTGAACTGGCTCGCGCCGTCGGCGGCGGCGTTCACGCCCGCACTGAGCAGCTGCGCGGTGAACTGGACGGAGGTCATCTGGTTGCGTGCCTGCGAGACCGCGGCCAGCGCGGCGTCGACGCCGGACGCGCCGATCCGGTGGGTCACCACGTCCACCGCGCCGTTCACGATGTTCGCGTCGGCGCCCTCGTGGCTGGTGACGGTGACCTTGGCGCGCTTGGGTTCCGGGGTGGCGAGGGTGGCCATCGACGCGGTGAGATCGGCGGGCAGGGTGATCACGGCGGCGAAATCGTCTTCGTCGATCTCTCCGGGCTTCGCGACCGTCCATTCGTAGCCGCCCGCGTCCTGCACGGCCTTGGCCACACGCTCCCCGGTGGGCCCGGAATCGGCGTTGACGAGCGCCATCCCGGTCGGCGTCGCCTCCTCGCCCGTGCAGGCGACGGCACCGACCGCCAGCGCGAGAGTGGTGGCAAGACAGAGCAGACGCGCACGTTTGTCGATCACATCGGTGAAGGTATCCCCGGATTCCGGTGCCGGAGGTGGGAGATGTCTGAGAGTTCTTTGAGGAAGGGCTGGTTGCGGGTAGCTGTCGGTGTGCCGGCCGAGCGGGGTGAGCGGTCGCTCATCGATAGCTGACTTTTCAAACTATGCCTTGTGTCACAACGGGTTACGCAATCCTGTGGTGGTTCGGTACAACTCTCGAGTCAATCGACATCGAGATTTTTTCGATTCGTCCGGGGGGTTCGGGGATTCTTCGGAAGCATCGGGAGGGAGCACCGAATCATGTTCAAGCACACCATCACTCGCGCCGGTCGCCGCGCGGTCTTCGCCGCGCTGCCGCTGGCCGTCGCCGCCTCGCTCGTCACCACGGGCACTGCGGCCGCCGACGTCACCGTCGAGCGTCAGGGCGAGATCGCGACCACGCTCGGTAGCGAGGGCGTTTCCGAGGGCGTCGGCTACAAGACCGTCGTCTCGCCGGACCTGCGCACCATCTCCGCGACCGTCGACAACGGCACCTTCGTGCTCTCGCCCGACTCCGCCAACGTCGCCGTCATCTCCGCCACGGGCGCCAAGGTCAGCGAGTTTCCGCTGACGCTGGCCACCGCGGGCGGCAACAACGTCGCGCTTGCTTCGGTCATCTCCGAGGACGGTCGCACCCTGCAGATCGCCCCGCAGCTGTCCGCCGCCACCACCGACGAGCTGAAGAGCATCGCCACCAATCCCGAGGCCGGTAACCACGACCCCGTCCAGAACGGTGCGGCCGCCGGTGCCACCGTCGGCTTCCTGACCGCGGCGATCCTGTGCATCCCCGCACTGGCCGCGTTCATCATCGGCTACTTCGTCTGCGCGTTCACCTCGGGCGTGTCCATGGCGATCACCGGTGCGGTGCTCGGCGCGGTCATCGGTCTGGTCATCCCGGACGCGATCCCGCAGGTTCTGCCCTGATAAAAGCTTCAGTCGCTGCGCGTTAACTGTGCGGTATTCTCGCGAGTATCTTCACCCGTGCCGGGTCAGGCGCGGAACTCACGAGAGTGGAGGTTCGATGTCCGACACCGACGATGCCAAAGCCAAGGCCAAGGCCGAGGGCGAGAAGATCGAGGCGGAAGCGAAGAAGGCAGCGGCCAACGTGAAGGCTGCTGCCGAGCGCGCGGCGGGCAGAGTGAAGGACGCTTTCAAGAGCGACAAGTAGTAGCGAGCTCGGCCCCGCACCCACCATCAGGATGGGTGCGGGGCTTTCGTGTTTCTACCGGGCCGGGCGAGCGGGCAGGTCGATGACGAGGCGGGCGCCGCCGAGCGGACTGTCCTCGAAGTACGCCAGCCCACCGTGCAACTGAGCCTGCTGGGCGACCAGCGCGAGGCCCAGACCCGAACCGCCCTTGGCGGCGTTGGTGCCACGGGCGAACCGTGCGAAGACCGCCGCGCGTTCTTCCGGCGCCACGCCGGTGCCGTTGTCGTCGACGGCGATGACGATCCGACCGTGCGGAGTGCGGTGCGCCGACACGGCGGCGGCGGTGGCGCCACCGTGCTTCACCGAGTTGGTGAGCGCGTTGTCGACGGCGAGGCGCAGGCCGGCGGGCAGGCCGCGGGTCACCAGTTCGGCATCGGTGTCGATGCGCACCGACAGGCCGGGGTTGTGGCGCATGGCGTCGTGGGCGGCCTGGTCGCACAGGTCGGCGACATCGGTGGGGACGTGATCGGTTTCGGCGGTGAGATCGCCACGGGCGAGCCGTTCGAGCGCCGACAGGGTTGTTTCCACCCTGGTCTCGTTGCGGGCGAGGTCGTCGAGGATCTCGCGGCGCTGTTCGTCGGTGAGGTCGAGGGTGCGCAGGACCTCGAGGTCGGTGCGGATCGCGGTGAGCGGGGTGCGCAGTTCGTGGGCGGAGACGGCGGCGAAATCGCGGGCCGTCTCCAGCGCGGCGGCGGTCTCGGCCTGTGCCTGGTCGACGCGGGCCAGCATGGTGTTCACCGCGTCGGCCAGCTTCACCGCCTCGTCGACACCGGAGCCGTCGACCGGTCGATCGTGCGCGTCCGGCTCGCCGCCCGCGCTGCGGGCCGACACCTGCCTGGTCAGCTTCACGATCGGGCCGACCGCGCGCCCCGCGAGCAACCAGCCCAGCGCCGCCGCGGCCGCCACCGCGATCGCCGCACCCGCGAGGACCCAGCGCTGCTGGTCGTCGGTCGCCTTGGTGGCCTCGGTGGTCGGAATCGCCAGCGAGACAGTGCGGCCCGCTGGCTGGTTCTCGGTGGTGGTCAGCACCCGATAGGGCTGGCCGTGCAGCTCGACGGTCTGCGAGCCGGGGGGCAGGTCCGGCAGTTGGGTGGAGCTCGACGCGGTCACCTGGCCGTCGTCGCGCACCGTGAGCGCCATGGTGTTCTGCAGGCCGGTCAGGTTGACGAAACCGGTTGCCAGCACCGGCTCGATCAGCACGATGCGCGAAGCGATTTCCAGTTGCTGATCGGTTTGGGTCACATTATTGCGTTCGATTGCTTGGAATCCCACGAAAGCGGCGATCGTGACGATGATGACCGCGCCTGCCGCAGCCGCTCCGGCGACTCTGGTCCGGAGCGAAAACGATTGTCTGCGACGACGTTTCGGTGGTTCGGGGATCATTTCGATTCCCGGAGTACGAAACCCACCCCGCGAATCGTGTGCAAAATCCTTGGCGTGTCATCTATTTCGAGTTTCCTGCGCAGGTATCCGACGAACACATCGACCACATTCGTATCTGCTATGAAATCGTAACCCCACACCAATTCCAGCAGTCGCTCGCGCGTCAACACCACACCGGCATTCCGGGCGAGCGTGGACAGCAATTCGAATTCCCTTTTGGTGAGCTCGATTTCGCGACCGCGCAGGAGAGCGCGATATCCCGCGACATCGACCAGCAGCGGGCCGACGGTCAGCGCACCGGGCGCTACGGGGTCGGGCGTGTCGGTGCGACGGCGCAGCAGGGCCTTGATCCTCGCCACCAGTTCGGCGAGCTCGAACGGCTTCACCAGATAGTCGTCGGCGCCGGATTCGAGGCCCGCGATCCGGTCGTCCACCGAGGCGCGGGCGCTGAGCACGCAGATGGGTACGTCGTTGCCCATCGCACGCAGAGCGGTGACGACGCCCGCACCGTCGAGGACCGGCATGTTCATGTCGAGGACCACCGCGTCGGGCGCCTGCTCGGCGACGGCTCGCAGCGCGGCGCCGCCGTCGCGCGCGACCAGCACCCGGAACCCGGACAGTCGCAGGCCACGTTCGACCGAGGCGAGAACGTCCTCGTCGTCATCGACGACGAGGACCGTAGATGAAGTCACGAGGGTGATCTTAGGTGGTCACGGGGCCGGGGAAACCGGGTCGTTGTCCTGTTCAGGGGTGGCGGTTGTGGTGATGCTGCCGAGTGGGGGGTTGGCGAGGATGCGGTCGGCGAGGGCCGTCAGGACGTGGGGATCCTCGATGGTCGCCGGGGTTTCGACGTGTTCGCCCGCGGTGAGCTGACGGATCGTCTTGCGCAGGATCTTGCCCGAGCGGGTCTTGGGCAGGCCGGTGACGATGATCGAGTCGTGCAGGGTGGCGATCGCACCGATCTGGGCGCGGACCCGGTCGTCGAGTTCGGCGCGCAGTTGCTGCTGGTCGATGTCGACGCCCTGCTTGAGCACCACATACGCCAGCGGCAGGCTGCCCTTGAGCTCGTCGGGCATGCCGATCACCGCGCATTCGGCGACGGCCTCGTGCCCGGCGATGGCGGCCTCGATGCTGCCCGCCGACAGTCGGTGCCCGGCGATGTTGATCACGTCGTCGCTGCGGCCCAGGACGTAGAGGTAGCCGTCTTCGTCGAAGTAGCCGGAGTCGCCGGTGAGGTAGTGGCCGGGGAAGGCCGACAGGTACGAGCGGATGAAGCGTTCCCGGTCGCGCCACAACCCGGTCAGGCAGCCGGGCGGCAGCGGCAGCCCGATGACGATGTTGCCCTCGGTTCCGGTGGGCACCGCGTTGCCGTTCGCGTCGAGTACCCGCAGCCGGTAGCCGGGCACCGGCACACTCGCCGAACCCGGCTTGACGGGCAGTTCCTGCAGGCCGAGCGGGTCGGCGCAGATCGGCCAGCCGGTCTCGGTCTGCCACCAGTGATCGATCACCGGGGTGTCGGGATGCTCGGCGAGCAGGGTGTTCGTCGCCCATTCGAGGGTGGCCGGATCGAGGCGCTCGCCCGCGCAGAACAGCGCGCGCAGCCGGGACAGGTCGTAGCGGTTGGCCGCGGTGGCGTCGGGGTCGGCACGGCGGATCGCGCGCAACGCGGTGGGCGCGGTGAACAGCACCCGCACGTCGTGCTCGTCGATGATCCGCCAGTACGCGCCCGCGTCGGGGGTGCCGACGGGCTTGCCCTCGTAGAGCACCGTCGTCGCGCCGACCAGCAGGGGCGCGTAGACGATGTAGGAGTGGCCGACGACCCAGCCCACATCGGAGGCGGCCCAGAACACCTGACCAGGGCCGACGTCGTAGATATTGCGCATCGACCAGGCCAGCGCTACCGCGTGTCCGCCGTTGTCGCGCACCACGCCCTTCGGCTTTCCCGTGGTGCCCGAGGTGTAGAGGATGTAGAGCGGATCGGTGGCGGCCACCGAGACCGGATCGGCGGGCGCGACGCCGTCGACGCAGGCATCCCAATCGACCCAGCGGGCGGCGACGGTCTGCTCCGAGGACGGCAACACGTCGGTGGCGGGCAGGGCGGCGGGAAACTCGATCGTGGTGAACTCGGGTCGCTGCTTCACGATCACCGTGCGCACCGACGCGGTCTCGGCGAGGTCGAGCGCGGCCATCACGATCGGCGGGTAGTCGATCCGGCGATGGGGTTCGTGCCCGCCCGAGGCGGTGACGATCAGGACCGGCTCGGCGTCGTCGATGCGGGCGGCGAGTTCGGGCGCGGCGAACCCGCCGAACACCACCGAGTGCACCGCGCCGATGCGGGCACACGCCAGCATCGAGATCACCGCTTCGGGGATCATCGGCAGATAGATCACCACTCGATCACCGGCCACCACACCGAGATCGCGCATGGCCCCGGCGAACTCGGCCACTTTGTCGAGCAATTCGGCGTAGGTGTAAATCGTGGTGGTGTCCGTCATAGCGGAGACATATATGAGGGCGGGTCGATCAGCGTGTCCACCCTCGTCGACAGTGCCCCCTCGGACGTGGCGGTCGAGGGCGTTCACACAGGTATTGAGGCGGGCGTCGGGGAACCATCGAGACGATCGCTTATCGGCGGCATCGACGATCTGCTGGGGTTCGACATCCCACTCGATGCTCTGAGCTGCGGCGGACCAGAAGTCGGCTGGGTCGACCAGGCTGGTCTGATAGACCGGCCGGTACTCGTGTTCGGTGTCCAACCCCGTGACTCCCTAGCCTCGCTTCGATGCCCGCTCGATAGATCCAGATGATTGTGGCAGACTTCACGCGACACCCGAGGGGGTGCCGCGACCTTTGGTTTTGCCTACAACGGGCTGGTCATGGAGCGGACCTCGACCGGGAGTCAGCCAAGAAGTTATTGATCCGTTAGAATCCGATGTCACTTATTCGGGCAGTCGTAGACGCAATTTCTCGGCCAGCCGTAGTTCTCGGCCAGCAGCCACTGGCGAGCCACCATCGCGCCTGTGGAGGTTCGCCTCAGGCGTACGGTACGAGGCCAGTTTGGAAAGTGAGTGGGAGATGCGTGACGCCGCTAGGTCCGGCAGTAAACGCTGGGCGCTCGGCAACTGGGACCTGCGTTGGAAGGTTACGGCCGTGCTTGCCGTGCCACTCGCGGTCGCGGTCGGGCTCGGCGTGTCGAGAATTACCTCGGAGTTCTCGGAAGCCAACCGGCTGTCGAGCATCAATGAGCAGATCGACACGATTCCTGCGGTCACCGCGCTGAGCGCGAGCACCGCGAAGGTCGCAGGCAGCCAGATTGTGCCCGCAGGCCCGGGAATCAGCTTGGTCACCGAGAAGGACCTCACCGAGCTCGACGCCGCCATCGCTGCAGCCGAAGTCGCCCACGGCAAGTTGATCGATCTGCCGAAGGCGCACTCCGCGCTGGAACGGATGATCACCCAGGCCAAGACGGTGCGTGGGCAGGGCACGGCGTTGACCACGTCGGCCGAGCCCGCGCTGGCCTCGGTCGAGCAGATGCGTAAGGAAAGCGTCGACATCGTCGAGACGACCGTGGCGCAGGTGAGCGATCCAGTGATGGATACGGCCAAGCTGCGACTGGTCGACTCTCTCAACACCCGCTCGCTCCTCGTCGACGAGCTCGCCGGGCTCTCCGAGATGCTGCGTGGTCTGCCGACCGGATCGCAGAATTTTCTCACCGGCGTCAGCACCGAGAACCACCTGCTCGAAGTGCTCGCCATCCGCTTCCCGGCCGGTGACCGGGTCATCGCCGACCTGAAGGCACAGGCCGACGTCCGGAAGAACCTGATCAGCAGTCCCGAAGTGCAGGCAGGCAAGTTGCCCGTCAGCGACCTGCGCACTTCGCTGTACACCAGCCTCATCGGCTACGAGGGCGTCGTCAACGAGGCCACCAAGGCGATCGAGTCCTCGATGGACGAGCTTGCCGGCGCGGCCGCCACCGGGGCGTGGACCTATACCGCGGTCGTCATCGCGACGATCCTGGCCGCGTTGCTGCTGGCCGTGTTCGTCGCCCGCTCGATGATCGTGCCGCTGCACCGCCTTCGTCTGGCCGCGCTGCGCGTCGCCGAGTCCGATCTGCCGCACGAGGTCGCCCAGCTCCGCAACGGTGCCGCGCCCGAGGACGTGCCGCTGGAGCCGATGCCGGTGCGCTCCGACGAGGAGATCGGCCAGCTCGCTCGCGCCGTCGACGATATCCACGGTCAGGCGCTGCGTCTGGCCAGTGATCAGGCGCAGATGCGTTCGCAGGTCAACGACATGTTCGAGACCCTGGCCCGGCGCTCCAAGTCGCTCGTCGACCATCAGCTCACCCTCATCGAGGCGATGGAGTACGACGAGAAGGACCCGCGCCTGCTCGAGAACCTCTTCCGGCTCGACCACCTCGCCGCGCGCATGCGCCGCAACGGTGACAACCTGCTGATTCTGGCCGGTACCAAGCAGCGCCGGACGAAGTCGGCTCCGGTCGAGATCGCCGACGTGCTGCGCGCCGCGATCTCCGAGGTCGAGGACTACGAGCGGGTCAAGCTCGGCGCCACGCCGCGCGGCTCGCTGGTCGAACCGGCAGCCTCCGATATGGCGCACCTGTTCGCCGAGTTGCTCGACAACGCGCTGCGGGCCTCCCCGCCCGAGACCGACGTCAAGTTCACCTTCGCCCAGGCGCACGACCAGGGTCTGCTGATCGAGGTCGCCGACCGCGGTATCGGTATGCCGCCCGCGGAGATGTCGGAGATCAACCACCGGCTCGGGCAGACCGCCGAGCCCGGTCCCGACACCGCCCGCCACATGGGTCTGTTCGTGGTGGGCCGACTAGCCGAGCGCCACGGTCTCACCGTGCGACTTCGCCCGACCTTCGATACCGCCCGCGATCCCGGCGTCACCGTCACCGTGCACGTGCCGGTCGGCCTGATCGTCGCGGTGGCAGGCGGCACCGTGATCCCGCCGCAGCAGTTGCAGAAGCAGCAGCCGAGTCCGCAGACACCGCCTCAGCAGCAGCAGCCGAACCCGCAGCAGCAGCCGAGCACCATGCAGACCCGCGCGATCACCCGCACCCCGGGTGGCAACGTGATGGTCACCGTGGATCCCGGCGTCAGCGGGCCGAGCCCGGCGGGTGCCGGTGGTGGGTTGCCGCAGCGTCAGCCGGGTAACTCGATGGCTGCGGGCGCTGCCCAGGACGCGACCGAGCAGTCGTCGCCGTCGCTGCGGCCGCCCGCGCCGGGACAGACGAACGTGCCGCAGCGCGGCAAGCTCGCCGCGGCGAATCTGCCCAAGCGCAATCTGGCACCGGGTGGCCCGCCGCGTCCGCCCGCCGGGCCGGGTCAGCATGGTCCGGCCGAGCAGAAGCTCGGTGGATCGCCGCAGGCCGGTGGTGGGTTGCCGCAGCGTCAGCCGGGTGCCAACGGTGCGCCGTCGCGCGACTCCGCGCAGCCGCAGGCTCAGTCGCCGCGTGATTCGGCACCGCCTCAGCGCGATCCGGCACAGACGCAGCGGGGGAGCACCCCTGGTGGTCTGCCGCAGCGTTCGCCGGGCGCCAACGGCGCCCCGCAGCGTGATCCTTCGGTCGGGCTGCCGCAGCGCGACCAGGCACCGCGGCCGCCGCAGCGTGAGCAGACCGGTGGTCTGCCGCAGCGTGACCCGTCGACCGGCCTCCCACAGCGTGAGCCGACCGGTGGTCTGCCGCAGCGTGATCCGGCAACGGGTCTGCCGCAGCGTGACCCCGCGAGTGCGCAGCGTGATCCATCGCAGTCGACCGGATTGCCGCAGCGTGGTCAGGCAAGCGCCGCGCCGCAGCGTGATTCCACGCCGCCGCAGCGTGATCCGTCGACCGGTCTTCCGCAGCGTGGCAATCCCGCAGGCGGTCTGCCGCAGCGCGATCCCGCGCCGCGTCTGCCGAGTCGGGATCAGTCCGGTGGGTTGCCCAGGCTCGATCAGACCGGTGGTCTGCCGCAGCGTGAGCCGACCGGCGGTCTGCCCCAACGTGACCCGTCGACCGGCCTCCCGCAGCGTGAGCCGACCGGTGGTCTTCCACCGCGTGATCCGGCCAACGGCCTGCCGCAGCGTGAGCCGACCGGCGGTCTGCCCCAACGTGATCCGGCCAACGGACTGCCGCAGCGGGCCCAGCCCGCCCGTCCGGCCAACGGCCTGCCGCAGCGCGCAACCCCTGCGCCGCAGCAGGATCCGGCCGGCAACGGTCTGCCGCAGCGCGCCCCGGCCGCGGGTCAACCGCAGCGGGACGCACCCAACGGACTGCCTCAACGTGCGGCTGCGCCGAATGGGCTGCCGCAGCGCGATCCCGGGGCTAGTGTTGTACCGCAGGCGACCGCCGGGCCAGGAGTGGCTCTGCCGCAACGGGATCGGGACCCTGCGGGGCCGGATAACGCTGCGTCGGCAGGGCGTGATCCGGGTCGGCACAGCTTCCGGTCCAATCCGGTCAAGGCTGCGTCGTTCTTCCAGACCAGGTTGCAGCCGGCACCGGAAGGTGATTCCGTGATGGGCGGAACACCGATCTTCGCGGAGATGATGTCGTCGTGGCTCACGGACGAGAATTCCGACCGGAACCAGATGGCCGCGTCCTTCGAATCACCCGGTGATGACGGCTGGGAGGCTGCTCGCGCGGCGAGCGAAGCCCAGTCCGAGGTGCGTACCGCCGCCGGCTTGCCTCAGCGCAGTCCGGGCGGGAGGCTTGTGCCGGGTGGTGTGAGCGGCACCGCCGATCGCACTCCGCAGCAACGCGATCCCGCCACGATCCGCAACAGCCTGAGTCGTCACCAGCAGGGCGTCCGGGATGGCCGCGCAATGAAGGCAATGAACCTAACCGGAGATAAAGGAGACCGATGAACCCCGATCTAGGTGGTACGAACCGTCAGCTGGATTGGCTGGTTTCGAACTTCGCCAACGAGGTTCCTGGCGTAGCCCATGCCGTCCTGGTCTCGGCTGACGGACTGTTGATGGCCGCGAGCGCTCAGCTCCCGGTCGACCGCGCCGAGCAGCTCTCCGCTGTGACCGCCGGACTTGCCAGCCTGTCCGTCGGCGTGTCGAATCTGTTCGAAGGCGGTACGGTACTCCAGTCCGTCGTCGAGATGGAGCACGGATACCTGCTGCTCATGGCAGTCGGCGACGGCTCATATCTAGCGGTCCTGACCAACACCTCGTGTGACATCGGTCAGGTCGGCTACGAAATGGCACTTCTGGTCGAGCGCGTTGGCCAGACGGTCCAGGCCACGCCTCGCGTCACGATGGGTTCCTGATGGTGGGATGGACATAGACGATCACCGCATGGGGAGCGCCGAGCCCAGCCTCGTTCGCCCGTACTCCTTGACTGCCGGCCGCACCAGGCCGGCGGTCGAGTTGGCGCTGGAGGCACTCGTCGCATCGCATCCGGTCGCCATGGAGCGGCAGTACGAACTGAACAACCTCGAAACGTCCATCGTGGAGTTGTGCAGGCAATCGCCGTCCGTTGCCGAGATAGCTGCCCAGCTGTACATCCCGATCGGGGTGGCCCGGGTACTCGTAGCCGACCTGATCGAGGCCGGTCATGTCCGGGTTTCGGCAACATTGAAAGACGATTCCAGCGACGATGAACGTCGCGAGCTGATCGAAAGGGTTCTCAGTGGACTCCGGCGTATTTGATTCGACGGCGCAGGTCGACACCCGCACGGCCAAGCCGACTTCGGCGAAGATTGTGGTCGCCGGCGGCTTCGGCGTGGGTAAGACCACGATGGTCGGCGCGGTGTCGGAGATCGTTCCGCTGCGCACCGAGGCGTTGGTCACCAACGCCAGTACCGGAATCGACAACCTGACCGGTATTCCGCAGAAATCGACCACCACGGTGGCGATGGACTTCGGTCGCATCAGCCTCGCCGACGACCTGGTCCTGTACCTGTTCGGTACGCCGGGCCAGTATCGGTTCTGGTTCATGTGGGACGACCTGATCCGCGGCGCCATCGGCGCCGTGGTGTTGGTCGACACCCGCAGGCTCGAAGACAGCTTCGCCGCTGTCGACTACTTCGAGGCCCGCGGGCTGCCGTTCCTGGTGGCGCTCAACGAGTTCGACGACGCGCCGAAGTACCCGCTCGAGGACATCCGCCAGGCCCTCGCGGTTCCCGCCGACGTGCCGATCATGTCGATCGACGCCCGTCGCCGGGAACCGGCCAAGCAGGCCCTGGTCGCCTTGACCGAGTACGCGTTGCGCAAGGTCATGCAGGGCTACTGACGTGAGACGGGGCTGCCGCGATGAAGGCCGCAGCCCCGCCCTCGTTCGGGCCGTGCTCGGTCAGGACTCTGGTTCGGGATCGGGCCGGGTCCAGCCGAGGATCATCGCCGGTGCACAGCCGCCTGCCATGATCGTGGCCAGCATCATCAGTCCGCCCGCGTAGGCGATGTTGTAGGCGTCGGCCTCCGGCGCGAACGTGCTGCCGAAGATCAGGTACGCCAGTGGCGGCATGGTCAGCGACTGGGTGAGCGCGAGCCCCACCGAACGTGCCTTGTTGCGTTCGGTGATCTCCAGTTCGTCGAGCATCTGGTCGGGTGCGTGGTCCTGCCCGCCCGACGCGATCCGCAACATCGTCCAGCTGGGCAGGAACAGCAGCGCCGAGACGAGCGCGATCACGGGCGCGCCGGACAGGTCCAGCGCGCGGATCACCCCCGCGCCCGCGAGCCCGAGCAGCGCGATCGTCACGACGACGACGAGAATCCGCCGCCGACGCAGCGGTCGCCAGCTTCTCAGCATCCCCGAGGTCTGCTGCTCCTGGGCCAGCCAGCGCCGGACGCGGTAATTCTGGTAGCGGTCGATGAGCGTGCTGGTCATGGCATCTCGCCTTTCGTGCGTGGGTAGAGCTCGGCCGACAACGGCCCGAATTCCTTGCGGGAGAACACGACTTCGACCGGCAGCGCGAACACATCGCAGATGCGCATCGCCAGATCGAGGCTCGGATAGTGATCGCCACGCTCGAGCGCGCCGATCGTCTGGACATTGACGTTGACGGCCTCGGCAAGCGCCGCCCTGCTCATCCGATGCTCCGCGCGCAACACGGCGATGCGATTGAAGATCGGCAGGGTTTCCCCTCGTCTGACTGGGCTCACCTAACAAAGTGTTGTAAAAACACAACAGAAAGTCAAGGTGTGGCAACGCGACGCCACGATTGTGTGAACCACTCGAACCCGGTCCGGCTACGCTCACAGCGTGCATATGTCGGCCGATGACCTGCTCGAACAGTTGCTCGACGCGGACTCTTTCGTGAGCTGGGATCGTGCGCCGATCGAGCCTGTGATGTCGCCGCGTTATCGGCAGGAGCTCGTCGCCGCGGCCGAACGGGCAGGTACCGATGAGGCGGTGTTGACGGGGGAGGGGTTGTTGCGGGGGCGCCGGGTCGCGGTGATCGCCTGTGAGTTCGCGTTTCTGGCCGGGTCGATCGGGGTGGCCGCGTCGGAGCGAATCGTGCGCGCGGTCGAGCGAGCTACCGAACTCGGGCTGCCGCTGATCGCCTCGCCGACCTCCGGCGGCACTCGGATGCAGGAGGGGACAGTCGCTTTCGTGCAGATGGTGAAGATCGCGGGCGCGGTGGCTGTGCACAAGGCGGCGGGCCATCCGTATCTGGTGTACCTACGCGATCCGACGATGGGTGGAGTGTTCGCCTCGTGGGGTTCGTTGGGACACATCACCTTCGCCGCGCCCGGCGCGCTCATCGGCTTCCTCGGACCGCGCGTGTACGAGGCGTTGTACGGCAGGGCTTTTCCGCCCGGCGTGCAGACCGCGGAGAACCTCTATCGCAACGGTGTGATCGACGGAGTGGTGACGGTGGAGATCTTTCGCCGCATCGCGCACCGGGCGATGAGCGTCGCTGGCGGAGCGGTTGTTCCGGTGACGACCGAGCCGGGTTGGGCTGCGCCGGTGCGTAGTCCGGCGACGCCGGCGAATCCGACTGCGAGCGCCTGGGATTCGGTGCTCAGCTCGCGCAGGCCGGGCAGACCGGGCATTCGGGACCTGCTTCGCCATACGACGCAACGGGTTCCGCTCAGCGGCACCGGCCGTGGCGAGTCCGATCGCACGGTGCTGCTCGCCCTCGCCCGCTTCGCCGGACAACCGTGCGTCGTCTTCGGACACGACCGATCCGGTCAGGAGGGCGAGCACACCATGGGCCCGGCCGCCCTGCGCGAGGCGCGGCGCGCGATGGTCCTGGCGCGTGAATTGCGGTTGCCGCTGGTGCTCGTCATCGACACCGTCGGCGCTGCTCTGTCCAAAGAAGCCGAGGAACGCGGCCTCGCTCCCGAAATCGCCCGCTGCCTGGCCGATCTCGTCACCCTCGACACCCCGACGGTCTCCGTGCTGCTCGGTCAGGGCACCGGCGGCGGCGCGCTCGCGCTGTTGCCCGCCGACCGGGTGCTCGCCGCCAGGCACGGCTGGCTCGCCCCGCTGCCGCCGGAAGGCGCGAGCGCCATCGTGTTCCGCGACACCACTCACGCGCCGGAAATGGCTGCGGCGCAGGGCATCAGATCGGCGGACCTGCTCGAAGACGGTGTGGTGGACCAGATCGTCGAGGAGTATCCCGACGCCGCCGACGAACCCGTCGCCTTCGCTCGCCGCACGGTTCTCGCGATCGCCGCGGAACTGGCAGCGCTGGGCACCCACGAGCCCGCCGAACTGCGCACGATGCGGCAGGCCCGGTACCGGCGAATCGGACTTGCCGGAGCCGGGTACTGAACCGGGGGCGATCCCCTGACCAGCGCCCCGCTACCAGCGAGGGGGAAACACGCGACGCGCCGTCGTTGACGCCACACCGAAGCACTTCTACCTTCGAGAGGGTGACCTTCCGCAGCGAGAGCAGCCCTGTCCCCACCATCGTGCTCAATGACGGGAACGTGATCCCACAGCTCGGCTTCGGTGTGTTCCAGGTGCCCGCGGAAGACGTCACCGGGGTGGTGGCCGAGGCGTTGAAGGTCGGCTACCGCAGTATCGATACGGCCGCGGTCTACGGAAACGAGGAAGGCGTAGGCCGCGCCGTCGGTGAATCGGGGATTCCCCGCGACGAACTCTTCATCACCACCAAGCTGTGGAACGCCGACCAGGGCTACGACAGCACCCTGCGCGCCTTCGATACCAGCATGCAGCGCCTCGGCCTGGACTATCTCGACCTGTATCTGATCCACTGGCCGGTCCCGTCCGCCGGACGCTACGTCGACACGTTCCGCGCGTTCCAGGCGCTGAAGGCGCAGGGCCGGATCGGCTCGATCGGTGTCTCCAACTTCCGGGTGATCGACCTGGAGACGCTGATCGCCGACGCGGGCGAGGTCCCCACGGTGAACCAGATCGAATTGCATCCCACGTTTGCCCAGCGTGACCTGCGCCAGTACGGCGCCAATCACGCGATCGCCACCGAGGCGTGGAGCCCGCTCGGGCAGGGCGCGCTGCTCGACAACCCGACCATCGTCGGCATCGCGAAGGAACTCGAGCGCACGCCCGCGCAGGTCATCATCCGGTGGCACCTGCAACTGGGCAATATCGTCATCCCGAAGTCGGTCACGCCGTCGCGGATCGCCGAGAACTTCGACGTGTTCACCTTCGAGCTCGATGCCGAGGCGATGGAGTCGATCAGCCGCCTCGACGCGGGCAAGCGGGTCGGCGGCGATCCGGCGACGTTCAGCGTCGGTCTGGACTGATCCCGAGGTAGTCGGTCAGTTCGCGCGCCGCTGCCCGGCCCGCCCGGTTGGCGCCGATCGTGCTGGCCGACGGTCCGTAGCCGATGAGATGGATGCGCGGGTCGACGGCCACCTGGGTCGCCAATCGCCCGGTCATGGTGATCCCGCCGCCGGGTCCGCGCAGCCGCAGCGGCGCCAAGTGATCCAGTGCGCTGCGGAAACCGGTCGCCCACAGGATGACGTCCGCGGCCTGGAAACTGCCGTCCGCCCATCGCACGCCGGTGGGCTCGATCCGCTCGAACATCGGCAACCGCCGCAGCGCACCCCGCTCGCGCGCGGCCCGCAATCGCTCGTCGAGTGGCAGTCCGGTCACCGACACGACCGAGCCGGGCGGCAGTCCCGCGCGTACGCGGTCCTCCACCAAGGCCACCGCGTCGCGCCCGTCCTGCTCGGCGAACGGCGTCTCCCGCCACCGTGGCTCCGACCTGGTAACCCATGTGGTGGAACTCACGAGCGAGATTTCGTCGAGCAACTGCACCGCCGAGATTCCCCCACCGACGACGACCACATGTTTGCCCGCGAACTCGTCGGCTGTGCGGTAGTCGCGGGTATGCAGTTGGCGGCCCGCGAAGGTATCGGCGCCCGGATAGCGGGGGATGAACGGGTGCTCCCAGGTGCCGGTGCCGTTGATCAGCCCCCGCACCCGCAGGGTGCCCGCCCCCTCGGTTTCGACCTGTAGTACCTCGCCGCGGCCCGCGCAGCTCTTGCCGTCAGCGGTCCGATCGCACACTACTTTCACCGTCACCTGTCGTTGAACCCGCAGGTCGAAGCGCTTTTCGTAGAGCTCGTAGTAGTGCGGCACCGCGGTGGCCGCTCGCGCCGACTCCGATCCGGCGGGCAGTGTCTCGGCGAACGACATCCCCGGCAGATCGTGCACTCGGTTCACCGTCGTCAGGGTCAGCGACGGCCATCGGAACTGCCAGGCACCCCCTGGCCCCGGTGCGTGGTCGACGATGCGGAAATCGCGTTCGGGCGCCAGACCCAGCTTGCGCAGGTGGTAACCGGCGGACAGTCCCGCCTGACCCGCACCGATCACCAGGATGTCTGGGGCAGAATAGTCATCGACCACAGCGGTCGATGCTATCGCCTTGCGGGGCGTTGTCGGCGGGCTGTGGCAGAGTGTGAACATCCACGAAATCCGCTGATTCTGGGGAGGATGCATGCTCGGCGTGACTCGCGATGGTGATGTGGTCACCATCGAACTGCAGCGCGAGGAACGGCGCAACGCGCTCAACGACGACCTGGTCGGCCAGTTGCGCGCCGCGGTACTCGACGCGGTGGCGCAAGGTGCGCGCGCCATCGTGCTCACCGGCCGCGGGCCGATCTTCAGCGCGGGCGCCGACCTGTCGGGGGTGTACTCGGAGTCGTTCCTCGGCGGTCTGCTCGACATGCTGCACACCATCGAATCCGTTCCGGTTCCGGTGATCTCGGCGATCAACGGCGGCGCGCTCGGCGCGGGTGTGCAATTGGCGCTGGCCTCGGACCTCCGGGTGATCGAGCCCGACGCCTACATCGCGGTGCCCGCGGCCAAGCTCGGCATCTCGGTGGATCGCTGGACGGTATCGCGGCTGGCGGCCCTGATCGGTGGCGGCCCCGCCCGCACGATCCTGCTCGGCGCCGAATCCGTTTCCGCCGCAGACGCTTACGCCTACGGCTTCGCCAACAAGCTCGGCACGCTCGCCGATGCCAAGGACTGGGCCAAGTCCATCGCGGCACTCGCGCCGCTGTCGCTGCAAGCCATGAAACTGATGCTCAACGACGACGGCACCGGCGATCCGGCGAGCGATCAGCAGCGGGCCGCGCTGGAAGCCGCGTGGAGCAGCGACGATGCCAAAGAGGGCCGCCTGGCCCGACAGGAGAAGCGCCCGGCGAAGTTCGTGGGCCGCTGATGCGCATCACACGCCTGGCGGGTTCGGTGGCGAGCACCTTCGGTCTCGCCTGGGTGGCACGCGCGGTCTGGGGTCTGCCCACCTCGATCGGCGCGAGTCCGTCGGCGATCGCGCCGACCGCGATCGGCAAGTCCTCCTACCGCGACGGCCGTTTCCACAACACCGAGCCGAGCTCCATGCTCGCCGCCGGTGCCGCACCGTCGCTGATCTGGTCGGGGCTCACCAAGGGCAGTATCGGCCGCCCGGCGAACCCTGTCCCACTGATCACCCCCGCCGTTCCGGAGCAGGCCGCCGACCTGGCGGTCACCTGGTACGGGCATGCGAGCGCGCTGGTCGAACTCGACGGCTACCGCGTGCTGGCCGACCCGGTGTGGAGCGAACGGGTATCCCCGTCCCCGGTGGTCGGCCCGGCCCGTCTGCACCCGGTCCCCGGCGAGCTGTCGCAGGTGCCGCAGGTCGACGCGGTGATCATCTCCCACGATCACTACGACCACCTCGACAAAGCCACCGTCGACGAGCTCGTCCGCACCCAGCTCGCGCCGTTCGTCGTGCCCACCGGCATCGGCGCGCACCTGCGCCAGTGGGGCGTGCCCGAATACCGGATCATCGAGCTCGACTGGGGTGGCTCGGTCTCGCTCGGCCATGACGCCGACGACCGCGGGCTCACCATCACCTGTGCCGAGGCCAGGCATTTCTCCGGCCGCGGCCTGGTCCGCAACACCACGCTATGGGCGTCGTGGGCGCTGTCGGGCCCGACCAAGCGGGTCTACTTCGGCGGCGACACCGGCTATACGAAGGCGTTTTCCCAGGCGGGCGCGGTGCTCGGCCCCTTCGATCTCACACTGCTGCCCATCGGCGCCTACGACGAGCGCTGGACCGATGTGCACATGAACCCCGAAGAGGCGGTGCGCGCGCACGCCGACCTGTGCCTTGGCGACGCTTCCTACGGACTGCTGGTCCCGATTCACTGGGCCACGTTCAATCTGGCTTTCCACGGTTGGTCCGAACCGGTCCGACGCTTTGTGTCGGCCGCCGCCGACGCGGGTACTCCGGTAGTAGTGCCCAAGCCGGGCCAGAGGGTGGTTCCGAATGACCTCCCACCACGGGATTCGTGGTGGGAAGATGTGGAGTGACCGTTGCCTGTGGTGAGCGAACACGAGTGATGCTCCATCAGGCAGCCGCACCTTGCGGTGAAGCGGTCCCCGCCGAATCCAGCTCACGCTGCGTCGGGGTAGACGTTTCACAGCCTGCTGGCGCCGACTCGGACTTGCGGATGGCTCCACGTCCTGGCACCGACCCACTGTCGGCGCAACCCTGTTCACCCACCATCAAGAGGTGGGTCTCGCCGAGTCTCCGCCCACCACGGCGCGTGCTCGTGCTCGTGCTTACGCTGATTCCAGATTTTGCGGAGTCCGGGTAGTGACCAGCCGATCGACGGGGTAGTTCCGTCTCGGAGACCCCGTAGCTGCGTTCAGCGGTGCGTTGATCGATTACCGCTTTGACGAAGGCGAGCATGTGGTTGAAAGCGAACCTGGATGCACCGCAATGCGATCGGAGTACCCGTTGTTGTCGCGGGGTGGGGTCGAGCGCGAATCGGTAGGCCTGCATCGTCCATCCGTCAGGGATGTCGAACCTCGACATCAGCGATCAACTCCTTCCCGCTGGGTCTCGTTGCTGCTCACCTATAGCGGCTACGATGTCATAGCGGTGAGACATATTTCGATCCATGTCGGCCGTCGGGCCACGACAGTGCTGATGTGTGCTTACGTTCGATCAGATTTGCTGATGAAACACCGAGCGGCACAGAATCTCCTCTTGAAAGGAACACGGTCAGATGAGTCTCGTGGATACGCTGAAGGGCTTGCTCGGTAAGGGCAAGGTAGCGGTCGAACAGAACGCCGACAAGATCAATGAGGCGGTCGACAAGGCCGGCACCTTCATCGATGACAAAACCAAGGGCAAGTACAGCGACAAGATCGAGAAGGGTAAGGACGCGGCCAAGAAGGTCGTGCCCCCGCAGGCAGGCCCCGGCACTACCAACGGCGGCCCCGCTCCGACAGATCCCGGACCCAAGGCCTGATTCGGTGCGCGGGGACCGCTAGCGGTCCCCGCCACTGGCGATCACGTCGATGGTCCGCCGCGATTTTCGGGGTGCACCGGGTGAACCGGACATCGAGGTTGAGCTCAGCAACCTCGACAAGGTGCTGTACCCGGAGACCGGTACCACGAAAGGCGAAGTGATCGCCTACTATTCGGCGATCACCGCGGCGGCGCTGCCGCATCTCGTCGGTCGCCCTGTCACCAGGAAACGGTGGCCCAACGGCGTCGACCATTCCGATTTCTTCGAGAAGAACCTGCCCGAACACGCGCCCGCGTGGATCCACCGCGCCGCGATCGAGCATTCCAGCCGCCGGGTGGTGTACCCGCTGATCGATTCCGAGGCTGGCATGGCCTGGCTCGCACAGCAGGCGGCGCTGGAAATCCATGTGCCGCAATGGCGTTTCGACGCGAACGACCGCGGTCCGGCCACCAGGATCGTGTTCGATCTCGACCCCGGTTCCGGTGCCGGGCTGGCCGAATGCGCGCGGGTCGCGCTGGCCGTGCGGGAGATGGTCGCCGATATCGGCATGCGGGCGTTCCCGGTAACCAGCGGCAGCAAGGGCATTCACGTCTACGTGCCGCTGGATCGGCCGCTGAGTTCGCGTGGCGCGTCCACCGTCGCCAAGCAGGTGGCCGCCAATCTCGAAGCGCTGCACCCGGATCTGGTGACGGCGACCATGGCGAAGGTGGCCCGTCGAGGCAAGGTGTT
The DNA here is from genome assembly GCF_001613085.1 of Nocardia salmonicida NBRC 13393. Classification (GTDB taxonomy): domain Bacteria; phylum Actinomycetota; class Actinomycetes; order Mycobacteriales; family Mycobacteriaceae; genus Nocardia; species Nocardia salmonicida. Next base: position 145,315 of record NZ_BDBR01000005.1, on the reverse strand, counting down.
CCTGGACTGGAGCCAGAACAACGCCGCCAAGACCACCATCGCCCCCTATTCGCTGCGCGGTCGCGCCGAACCCAATGCCGCCGCCCCGCGCGCCTGGGCCGAGATCGAAGACGCGGATACGTTGCGCCAGTTACGTTTCGACGAGGTACTCGCCCGCTGGAATGCCGACGGCGACCTGCTGGCCGATCTAGATCCGCCACTACCCGCCCGCCCCGACTCGCTGACCAAGTACCGCAGCATGCGCGACCCGAAGCGCACGCCCGAGCCGGTCCCCGAGGCCGCGCCGGAACCGGGCCCCGGCAATCGCTTCGTCATCCAGGAACATCACGCCCGTCGCCTCCACTGGGATGTGCGCCTCGAGCACGACGGAGTCCTCGCCTCCTGGGCGGTGCCGAAGGGCCCGCCCACGGAACCGAAACACAATCGCCTGGCCGTGCGCACCGAGGACCATCCGCTCGAGTACCTGCACTTCCACGGCGCGATTCCCAAGGGCGAATACGGCGCGGGGGAGATGACGATCTGGGATTCGGGCACCTATGTCACCGAGAAGTGGCGCTCCGACGAGGTGATCGTCGAACTCGACGGAGAGCGTGTGTCCGGCCGCTACGCGTTCATCCAGACCAAGGGCGACCAGTGGCTCATGCACCTGATGCGCGATCAAGTACGTTGGGAACCCTTGGTGGACAAAGGTTTCCCACGAGGATTGTCGCCGATGCTGGCCACCGCGGGCGATGTCGAATCGCTGACTCCCACGGATTGGGCCTTCGAAACCAAGTGGGACGGCTTCCGCGTGATCGTCGAGATCGACGACGGCGCGGTCATCGTCCGCAGTCGCGCGGGCAACACGGTGACCGCTCGGTATCCGCGCCTGGCTGTTCTCGGCGATGAACTGGCCGGGCACCGGGTGGTGCTGGACGGCGAAGCGGTGGTGCTCGATGATGACGGACTCTCGGATATCTCGGCGCTGCAGGCGGATTCGGCCCGTGCGGTGTTCGTCGCGTTCGACGTGCTCTACCTCGACGGCACCTCCCTGCTGCGCAAGAAGTACACCGACCGTCGCGCCGTGCTCGAGGCGCTGGGCGAACTGTCGCCATCGATGAATGTCACTGCGCTGCTGGATGGTTCGGGGTCCGAGGCGATGAAGGCCAGTCGCGAGCAGGGGCAGGAGGGGGTCGTCGCCAAGCGGCGGGAATCGGTGTATCAGCCGGGCAAGCGCAGCCAGACCTGGCTCAAACAGCGCAACTGGCGCTCGCGTGAGGTGGTGGTCGGCGGGTGGCGGCGCAGCGACAAGCGGCCGTTCAAGTCGCTGCTGCTCGGGATGCCGCACGAGGACGGCCTCATCTACGTCGGCCGGGTGGGTACCGGATTCGGTGACGAACAGGCGCGGCGGATCGCTGCCGAGCTGGCCGGGCTGCGGCGCGCGACTTCTCCGTTCACCAACGAGATGACCGCCGACGAACGCCATGACGCGCAATGGGTCACCCCCGAGCTCACCGGCACGGTCCGCTTCCAGGCATGGACGGACACGGGACGCCTGTGGCACCCCGTGTGGGACGGTGTGACGAGTTCGCCACGATGATGCTCACCCGCGAAATCCGCGATGTTGCTACGGTAATCGCGTTGTACCCGGTGTCGAATCAACGAGGAGTACGCGGTGGATTTCAAGAACCTGGCCGGCAAGGCGATGGACCTGGCCGCCCAGCATGCGGACAAGGTCGACGGCGTCATCGACAAGGCCGGTGACGTGGTGGACGAGAAGACCGGCGGCAAGTTCAGCGGCCAGGTGGATTCCGCCCAGGACGCGGCCAAGAACGCCCTGCGCGAGAAGGCCTGATCGTCTCGGCGGGCCGATGATCACCGGCCCGCCGAATCCGCGCGCTGACTGTTTGCCGCGCTGTCAGCTTCCGGCCATCAGGCCGGAGATCGTGTCGATATCGGTGACCAGCGCATTGCCCTGGAACGCGAAGTCGTCGTAGGCCCGCGCCATCGCCTCCTTGTCACGACCGCCGCAGGCGTCAGCGATCACCACGGGCACGAAACCCAGATCGGTGGAGTGGGTGACGGTGGGCGCGATCCCGATTTCGAGCGCGACCCCGGCGATGGCGTAGGAGCCGATCTTCAGATCGCGCAGCAGAGTGGCGAGCGGTGTGCCCTCGAACGCCGACATCGACATCTTGTCGAAGACCAGCTCGTCCTCGCGCGGCACCAGCTCCGGCACCAGCTCGAACGCGGGCGTATCGCGTTGCAGAATGAAGGCCACGTCGTCGACGGATTCGGCGTTCTGCCAGCTCATCAGTAGCCGCATCCCGTACACGCCGGTCAGTCGCCGCGGCGGGAAGAAGTGCCGCAGGAAGATCACCGGATAGCCGCCGCGCCGGGCGGCTTCGACCACTCGCACGACTCGATCGGTGATCTCCTGCCCGTCGGGCAGCTGACCGAGGACACCGACCTGCATGTCGTAGACGATCAGCGCCATCCGGTCGGGCGCGCACAGATCGCCGAGGGTTTCGGGAATGTCGAGTCCGTTTCCTTGTCGCACCGACGCCAGTGTAGGCGTCGGTGCGACGGAAGAATCAGACTGTGGCGCAGACTATTTGGTCTGCGTGGCCCACTGTGTGGAGCCTGCCGGCGCCTGCAGGGTGTTGATCAGATCCATCCCGGCGATGACCAGCGCGGGTCCGCCGACAATGAGCGTGCCGATGATGCCGCCGACGCTGGCGCCGGTGACGAAGCCCGGAATCGCGCCGACGCCGGGGATGAGAACACCGCCGACGACCAGGCCGATCACCGCGCCGAGGCCCATGCCGACGAAGCTGCCGACGGCCGTGGCCAGGCCGAAGGTCGACGCGAAATTCGCCTGTGCCGCGTAGTTCTCGGCGGGCGAGGCGATCGGCGTGAGGTTGGGCTTCGCCGCGGCGACGTCCTTCACCGCGGTCAGCTCGAGTACGTGGCCCTCTTCGCGAACCGTATGCGGCAGCGGGTATTCGAACTTGCCGTCGCGGACCGACAGCGGCATCGAGACCAGGGTGGCGCCCGCTTCGTCGCGGATGTCGACCGCGCCGCCGGTGACGGTGAAGGTGCCGTGCGTCAGGGTCGTGATGAGGGTGTTGCCGACGACCTCGGTGCGGTACTCGACGTTCGGCGTCACCGGGTCGGCACCGGCTACTCCGGTTCCCACCAGGGCGGCAGCGAGCATCGGGATGGCGGCCGCGGCGATCTTGCGGATGATCATATGAACATTTCCCATCTGGAGTTCATCAGGTGTGAGTGTTCGAACAAGCGCCGTGGCGTGTTTCCCCCCGAGAAAGCTCGTGACCGGCGCGTGAAGCTGCCTAGCTCGATTTCGTGACGAACCATATCTCGCCATAGGGTTTCGGGGCAGTGAATTCGGGGTATTGCGGAGTGCCTCAGCCGATGACGTTGCTGAGCAGCACCGCGCCCGCGCAGACCGCGACCACGAGGGTGAGGGCGATCGCGTCCCGACGGTGCGGTGCGCTCGGGTGCGCTGTCAGCATCCCCGTGCCGCCACGTGCGGTGATCGCCTCGCCGAGTTCGCCCGCCCGCCGCGACGACACCGCCATGCACGCGGTGAGGATGTCGATGAGCGGGTTGTCGGCGGCGCGGTGCAGCAGGTTGTCCTTGGGCCGCAGCTTGCGTGCGGCGCGCAGTACCCGGATCTCGTCCAACAGCAGCGGCAATCCGCGCAGCGTCAGTGCCACCACGACGGCCCACTCGTCGATGGGCAGCCGCAATCTACGTAACGGCGCACCGAGTTTCGCGAGCGCGGGGGCGATCTCGCCCATCGGGGTGGTGAACGCGATCAGGAACGAGGCGGCCACCAGGACCAGTCCGAACACGAAGATCTGGATGTAGCCGAGCACCGCCTTCATCCCGATCGGCGCGTTGATCAGACCGCCCAGCACGACAAGTCCCCAGAACCACCACGGCAGTCGGGGAATCGCGCCGAGCGGCAGCCGCGCGAGCACCCAGATGAGGACCAGGAAAGCCGTGATCACGCCGAGTACCGGCCAGGACGGCAGGAACATCAGCAGCAGGCTGATCAGGAACGCCGCGATCATCTTCGTGCCTGCCCACAGGCGGTGCACGACGCTGTCGACCGGTACTTCACGCAGCAGCACTGTGCTCATGGGGTGGTGCCTTTCGGTGCGCTGGTGTGTGCCGTCGCGCCTTCGTCACCACGACGGCCGAGGGGCAGACCGGCCACGAAAGGCGATTTCTCCAGTGCGCGTTCGGTTCTCGGGATCGCGTGGCCGTCCGCCGAGACCACGACGCCGCCGTCCAGGTGCACCGTGCGGTCGCAGACCATGGACATCTCGGCGACGTCGTGGGAGATGATGACCAATGTCAGACCCGAATCTCGCAGCCGGGCAAGCAGTTCCACGATCTCTGCGCGACCCTGTGGATCCAGGCCCGCCAGTGGTTCGTCGAGGACGACCACCTGCGGACGACTCGCCACCATGGCGGCCAGGACCACCCGCTTCGCCTGCCCGCCGCTGAGTTCCTCGACGGAACGAGCGGCGAGGCGGCGATCCAGGCCCACCGCGTCCAGCGCCTGTCCGACCGCGCCCGACCCGGTCGCCCGTCCACCCCAGTCGGCGATCTCGGCGCCGACGGTCTGCTTCTGTAGTTGCAACCGGGAGTGCTGGAAGGCCAGCGCGACCCCGCCGACCTGCTTGTCGACCGGGGTGCCGCGCAGTTCACAACGTCCCGAGCTCGGCGCGATCAGTCCCGCGATGATCCAGGCCAGCGTCGACTTGCCCGACCCGTTGCCGCCGACGATCAGGAGTGCCTCGCCCTTGTGGACCGACAGGTCGACGCCGTGCAGGGCCGGTGCTTCCCACGGCGTGCCGCGGTTGTAGGTGTGGTGCACGTCGGTGAGTTCGAGCACGTGGGCGCCCATCGGCCTGCGGCGCTGGTCGCGGGCGGGGTGTGGCCAGCTCGCGAGATGGTCGACCATGCGCCCGTCGGCGAGGTGGATCACCCGATCGGCGGCGGTCGCGTCGGCTTCGTGGTGGGTCACCAGGACCACGGCGGTGCCGTGTCGGCGCGGGAGTTCGGCCAGCAACGCGACGAGTTCGCGACGGCCGTCGGGGTCGATCATCGAGGTGGCTTCGTCGGCGATGAGCAGAGCCGGGCGGCGGGCGAGCGCGGCGGCCACGGCCAGACGCTGTTGCTGGCCGCCGGAGAGGGTGGCGGTTTCGTGGGCGCCCATGTCGGCGAGGCCGACCTCGGCGAGCAGCGCGTCGACGTCGACCTCCGCGGCCGATTCCGCCGACAGTCCCCACACGACATCGTCGGCGACCGAGACGCCGAGAGTTTGGCTCTCGGGACGTTGCAGGACCAGCGCGGTCCCACCGAGCGCGCCCAGGCCCGCCGAACCCGGGCGGTCCACCGCGCCCGATGTCGGCGGCCTGCCTGCCAGAACTCTGGTCAGCGTCGACTTGCCGGATCCGTTGTGCCCGACGACGGCGACGAACTCGCCCGGCCGGATGGTGAGATCGATATCGGCCAACGCATCGATATCGGTGCCTTCGTACCGGTAGCCGACCCCGTGCAGAGACACCGGCAGCGGTCCCACCGGCCGATCGTCGGGCGGCGCGTCGAGCCGATCGCTGCCCGGCAGCCATGCCAGTCGATCGAGTACCGCCCCGAGAACGAACCAGGAGATCACCGTGCTGACCAGCACGCCGAGCGCCACCGTGGTGCCGATGTAGATCCACCACCAGCGCAGCACCACGTCGATGGCCTCGGCGGCCATGCGGCCGAGCGGCTCCAGCGCAGGCGTCCGGCCCGCCAGATTCTCGATGCCCTTGGCGGTGTTACGGAACGCTTCGAAGAACAGGTCCCTGGTTCGCGAGAAGACCAGCAGACTGCCGACGGAGAACACTCCCCAGCCCACGCCCGCGACGACTCCGAGAGCGAGCACCGCGGGGAATCCGCCGCCACGGCGTTTCACCGTTCCGATGATTCCGGCCATGGTGGCCGCGCCCATGACGCCGAGCGCCGGCATCACACCGGCGGCCACGAAGGTGACCAGCGTCGCCGCGATAGTGGCGGTGACCAGCGCTCGCAATCGATACCGCTGGGCGAGCAGGCCCAAGGGCACTGCCGCGACGAGCTGGAGGGCGGCAGCCATGGGAACCAGTGAGCCGACGGTGATGAGGCCGACGGTGAGTCCGGCCATCACCGCGCCACTTGCCAGTTCGATCGGGCGCAGGGGACCGCTGGGCAGACCCACGGGCTTGTCTCTCACGTGTCCAGTCTGCCAGGGGGTCGCGGTTGCGGGTGTGGGGCTGATGTGGAGATTGTGTAGATTGTGTGGTTTGCCGGTAGATGGCAGCGGTGGCTACCGATACGCCGGGGCCGCGCCGTCCGGGCGTATCGGTGCGGTCTGTGGGCGTCGGTGGAACATACTCGGCCGCAAACGGGCGATCGCGACGCCGGTCAGGCACAGTGCGCCACCGAGCAGTGCGGTGAGGGTGGGGACCTCGGCGAGGAAGATCCATGACATCACGATTGCGAGCGCGGGGACGGCGTAGCTCGATGAGGCAGTCACTCCCGCAGGGGTGTGGGCCAGGGCGTAGGCCCACAGCAGGAAGGCGAGGGCGGTCGAGACCAGGCCCAGGTAGACCACGCCGACCGTGGCGGAGAGGGGCGCTTCGGCCAGTTCGTGTGCCATTTTCGGTGCCCACGGCAGCAAGACGGCGGCACCGGCCACCGCGCCGAGGGCCGTCGCGGTCAGCGGGTCGGTGGAGCGCAGGACGAGTTTCTGCGCCACCACGCTGATCCCGTAGAGCAGGGCGGCGGCCACCGCGAGCAGCACGCCGACGCGGTCGCGCTGCCCCGGTCCGGTGAACGCGATGATCGCGGCGCCGCTGAAGCTGACGGCGATTCCCACCACGAGCAGCGGCGGGAAGCCTTCGTTCAAGAACAAGCCCGCCAGCACCGCGACCACGATGGGCGCGATATTCACGAGGAGTGCGGTGGTGCCCGCGTCGAGATGCTGTTCGGCGGCGTTCACCAGCACCGTGTACAGCCCGAACCACAGTGCGCCGTAAGCCATCGTGAGCCACAGCGCCAGGCCGCGCGGCATCCGGCCGCCGCGAAACACCAGCACCAGCACCAGCACGATCGCACCGACGAGCAGTCGACCGGACGCCATCGCCGCGGGCGAAACGTAGGGCGCGATGCCGCGGATGATCACGAACGACGATGCCCAGGCCAGCATCACAGCGACCAGGGCGAGAGCGGGCAGGTGTGACTTCATGCCTCTACGGTGGACCCGTGAAGAGGTAAGCACAAGCGGGTATTCGCCATCTAATATTCAGTAGAACTGAATCGAGGAGTCCCATGATCGACACGCACCGCTTGATGATCTTCCGCTCGGTGGTCGCGACCGGCTCGGTGGCCGCAGCGGCGGCCACGCTGGGCTATTCCCCGTCGGCGATCTCCCAGCACCTCACCGCGCTCCAGCGGGAAACCGGTTTGCGGTTGCTGGAACGAGTGGGTCGCGGTGTGGAGCCGACTCCGGCGGGGCGGGTGATCGCGGGCGAGGCCGCCAAGGTGCTCGACGAGTTGACCGCGCTCGGGTCGACGGTGTCGGACCTGCGGGCGGGCAAGGCCGCCCGGATCACGATCAACTCGTTCAGTTCGGCGGGCACCAACTGGATGCCCGACGTGGTCGCCACCCTCACCCACGAATTCCCCGACACCAGGGTCCGGCTCCGGATCGTCGACGAACTGGCCGCGATAGCGGACAACCGCCCCGACATCGCCCTTACGGTGCGCCTGGACAAACCCACCCAGGTCTCCGGCTACTCCCACCGCGACCTGATCACCGAGCCGTACGTGGTGGTGGTCCCCGGCGACCACGAGCTCGCGGCACGCACCACCGTCGACGTCGCCGAACTCGAGCAGTACCGCTGGATCGACAACGACACCAGCCACGGACCCTGCCGGCAGGCGATGCTGAATGCCTGCGCCGCAGCGGGTTTCACCCCCCGATTCGTCGTGGAGACCACCGACTACCCGTCCGCGCTGCGATTCGTGGCGCGCGGTGTCGGCCTCACCGTTGTCCCTCGCCTCGGCGCCACTGATCTGCCGTCCGGTGCCTTTGCGCTGGAGCTGACCAACCCGACTCCACGTCGCACGATCTGCGCGCACATCAAGGACTCCGAGTCGTACAACCCGGTCGTCACCAGGACGATGGAGTTGCTGCGGGCAGCCGCTGTCGACGGCCGATCAGGCGGGCGGGGGCTCGGCTAGCCAGCCGCCCATCGCCACCGTGCGGAAATGCGTTGTGAGGCCGAAGTTCTCATCGATGACGTGCAGGGCGATGGCCGGGTCCGGGGCATAGTCCATGACGCGGTGGGGTGGTGTCAGTTCCCATTCGCCGCCGAGGACCGAGGCGGTGCTGGGGCCGGTGATCATGGGTTTGCCCGCGAAGGTCGTCGCGATGGGGGAGTGGGCGTGGCCGGTGAGGATGCCGACAACGCGTGGATCGCCTGCCACGACAGCGGCCAGTCGGCCGGGATCGGCGAGCGCGATGACATCGACCACGGGACTGAACACCCGCTTGGGCGGGTGGTGCAGGGCCACCAGGATGGGGCCGTCGGGCGCCTCGGCGAGCGTCGCGCGCAGCCAGTCGAAGGTGTCCTCGCCCAGCAGGCCGGCCGGTTCGCCGGGGATGCTCGAGTCGAGCATGATGACGGTGAGCGGGCCGACGCGGTGGACGCTGTTGACAGGGGTGGTCGAGGCGGGCTCTCCCAGCAGGACGGTGCGGAAGTTCACGCGGTCGTCGTGGTTGCCGGGCAGCAGGTACACGGGGATGTCGCCGCCCTGCAGGGCCAGGCGTGCTTGCGCGTACTGCTCCGGCGTGCCGGAATCGGTGATATCGCCGGTCACCAGGATGACGTCGGGCCTGCGTGGCAGGTCCGCCAGGTACCCCATCACCGCCTCCACCCGTTCGGTGTTGCGCGCGCTGAGGTCGAAGTGGGTATCGCTGAGCTGAGCCGCCAGGATCATCGGCAGTCGCTTTCTTCTCTGGGATCGCTCCGTTGCGTCAGAGTGCGCCGGTATGACTCATCGACACCTCTCCAGGCTAGATGACCTGCGATTCTTCGTCTTCATGAGCCGTACCACGGCCGAAAACCTGTTCAGTGGTCTGTGTCACCTTTCACGCCCGCGGATCCGGCCGTTCCGGCGTGCGTCGCGCGCCGATGCACTAGCGGGAAACCTGCGCGCGCATTCTTGTGCGTTCGAGGCTCGACGTTGCGTAACTTTGTCTATGTGTCCAACACTGATGCTGTGCGTCATCCCAGTACCCGAGTCGTACTGAGTGCCTTGTCGGTTCCGTTGACGCTCGCCCTATTCGGATGCAATGCGTCGGTCTCGATCGGCGGCCCGGATTACGGGGCGCTGGAGAAGAACATCACGACGGAGCTCGACAACGCCTACGCGTCGATGTCGCGCAAGGTCTCCTCGGTGAAATGTCCACGACTGGCCGACGATCCGAAGGCCGGCGACACCTTCGTCTGCGTCGCCGACCTCGGCGGCAACGACGTACGCGTCGATGTGACGGTCGAAGACGACGAGGGCGCAGTGAAGTTCACGACCCGTGACGTCGTGTTCGACCTCGCCGTGACCGCGAACGGACTCACCACCGATGTCGCGAGCCAGGTGGGCTTTCCGGTGACGGTGGACTGCGGGCAGGGACTGAAGATCGTCGAGGTCGGCAGCACCTTCACCTGCACAGCACTCGATGCGCAGGGCGACTCGGGCACGATCGAGGTGACCGCCCGCAACGCGGGTGACAGCGACTGGCGACTCGTGCAATAGCCCCCGGCGGTCGAGGTCAGCCGCCGATGAGCTGCCGCGCGGTGTCGAGTAGTCGCGCGGCCTCGTCGGGGTCGCGCGTAACCGGCGCCCAGAAGTCGGGTCCGGGGGTGGCCTCGAGGTCGAGGACCGGTGGGTCCAGCCAGGCGGCGTCGAGGCCGAGTCGCCAGGAATGCAGGTGGGTGCGGGGGAGCGCGGCGGTGCGGTCGAACAGCGGGTCACCCAGGATCGGATGACCGATCCAGGCCAGCTGCACGCGAATCTGATGGCGTCGCCCGGTCACCGGCCGCACGGCGAGCAGCGCGTGATCGCCGTGCCGGGCGACGGTGCTGAACAAGGTCCGCGACGGATAGTTCTTCGCAGGCAGCAGGTCTGCCTCTTCGATGAACCACCGATCACCCTCGCGCTTGATCGCCTCCCTCGGCGCCGCGATCCGCACCCGATTCTTGCGCCCCACGCTCAACGGCAGATCGATCTCGCCGCGATCGGGCAGCTCGGCGCCCGACACGATCGCCAGATACGCCTTACGCGCGGTCTGATTGTTGAACTGCCTGGTCAGCGGTCCGTGCGCGGCCAGATCGGTAGCCAGCAGCACCAGCCCGGAGGTTACTTTGTCGATCCGGTGCACCGGATACAGCTGCGTCCCCGCCGCCTGCGCCAACTCCACCAGATCGGTGTCGTGGCGCTCGCCGGTCACCGAGATCCCCGACGGCTTGTTCAACGCGAGCACCGCGTCATCGGCGAACACGGTGTAGTCCTCGCGCACGCTGCGCCAATCCAAGTCCACTACGACACCCTAGGCAATGGTGTGCCCGCTCTGCTCGACGGCTGGTCAGCGAGCCGCGGCGCAACGTCGCACGGGCCGATCATGCCTGCCGCAGGCGGTGGGGGCGTAGGCGGTTGAAGCCGCGCACGCGCACACTGCGCAGGTGGCGGATGGAGAAATCGGGGTGGCTGTCGAGGGCGTCCGCGGCGGCGTCGTCGATGAGGATGTTGCCCGGTCGGGCGACGCCGGTGAGGCGGGCGGCGATATTGACCACCGAGCCGTAGAGGTCACCGAAGCGCTGCAGCACCTCGCCGTAGGCGAAGGCGACGCGCAGTTCCGGGGTGCCGCCGACGAGCATGGTTGACTCCTGGATGGCCAGCGCGATGTGGCCGGCGGCGGTCGCGGTCTCGGCGGCGAACATCACCTCGTCGCCGACGTTCTTGATCACCCAGCCACCGTTGTCGGTGATCGCCGAGGTGGTGGTCGACTCGAAAGCTTCGAGGAGCGTGGACAATTCGTCGTGGTGCAGGTGTCTGGTAAGCCTGGTGTAGCCGACCATGTCGGCGAATCCCACCGCCAGCGTCCGCAACGAGCCTTCGCCCTGCGTCTCGCTCGACCTGGCGACCGCTGCCGCCAGGTGCCTGCGCCACACATACGACTGCAACTGATCGATGCTCGCCATGGTGGATTCCGTTGCGGCACCGACCCGTTCCGCCAGTGGAATCGCAGGATCGCCCGCGACGACGCGCGCCTTGATCTCGGCCAGCACCAGGTCGGCCTGCCACTCCGCCAGCCGCGCCATGCTCTGACCGATGGTCCGGGCAGCTGCGGCCTGCTGCCGAATATTCGACGCGGGAACAACTTTCATGCTCCGAAAGTTGGTGACCGCCGTGATGTCGAGCTGGGTGAAGTCGACCTGGTCGTCCTCATTGGCCGGAAATCCCAGCGCCGTCCACAGCCGCCGCGACTCCGCCTCCGGCACCCCCGACTGCTCGGCCACCTGCGTGCGCGTATACCGCCGCGGGCCACCGAGCAGCGCCTCTTCGACGCTGCGCTGCACCAACTCGGTCATCTCGGGGTCCGACATACCCAGACTCTACGACTGCGCGGCGCGAGCGATAGGCATCCTCGTCTTCGCATTGGCAACGTTCATAAATCCGGACACCGCTTCCCCGCCGGTGACACCAGGCACAATCGCCGGCGGGCATAGCGCGCAAAGTGTCACCGCGGTGATCGAGCAGTTGAAGACGCGTCAGCGCAGAACGCTGTAGGTAGCCGACAGGGTGAAGCCGTGCTCGCCGACCTCGCAGCTCACCGTCCCCTGGTACCCGACGCCGCAGGTGGTGTTCTCCCGGGTGATCCGGTGACCTTCGGGGAGCGCCTTCGCGGCCGGGCGGGTGAAAGTCGGGCTGTCGGCGTCGACGAAGTGCGCCGCTTCGAGGATTCCCACCCGGAGCTGGTCGGTGCCCGCCGGCGCGTCGATCGGGACGGCGTCACACCCGGCCGGGCCGTTGTTCCAGTAGATGGCGCAGTGCCGTCCGTCGGGCGTGGTGAAGAAGACGCTGCCCGCGTATTCGGGTTCGCTGACCTGGTACTCGACGGGGTCGACCGGCGTGTAATCGCCGAGTCCCGATTGGGCGGCGGCCTGCCCGCCTGCCAGGAATCCGGCTGCCAGCGCGGCCCCGGAGATGATGGTGAGTGCGGATCGAATCAACACTTCGGCGTCCTCCCTCGACGTGGTGTTACCTGGTATTTCGCCGCCCCGCCACACCTCGTTAACCGGTCGAACAAATCCCTTCGCAAGATGCGATGCACGCGAGCCCGCATCTACCTTCTACGCTGGCTGCCATGTCGTCACCCGCTCTCGGCGAGTTCCTTCGGACCCGGCGCGCCCGCATCCAACCCGCCGCCGTCGGACTGAGCGAATACGGTCGCCGCAGGATGGTCGGACTACGACGCGAGGAAGTCGCCCAGCTGGCCGGAATGAGCGTGGATTACTACACCCGGCTGGAGCGGGGGCGCGGCGAGGACTTCCCCGATTCGGTGCTCGACTCCGTCGCCCGCGCCCTGCGTCTCGACGCTGCCGAGCGCGACCACCTCTACACGCTGGTCCGCCCCGCCGACCCCGACTACAACTACGCCCCGACGATCCGCTCCGGCACCAGACTGCTGCTCGACTCGATCACGACGCCCGCGTTCGTGCTCGGCCGCCACATGGAAGCACTGGCCTGGAATGCCATGGGCGACAAGGTATTCGGTTTCGCGGCCGCCGAATCCGAACGTAATCTGGCTCGCTTCACGGTCCTGCACCCCGCCGCTGGCATCTTCTATCCCGACTGGGAGCCGGTCGCCGCGGAGACCGCCGCCTACCTGCGTCGCCAGGTGACCCGCTGCCCGCGCGATCGCCGACTGACCTCGCTCATCGACGAACTCACCGCGGGCAATCCGGTGTTCCACCGCATCTGGTCGATCCAACCCCCGGCGGGTAATTCGCACGGCAACAGACTGATTCACCATCCAGTGGTCGGCCGGATCGAATTCGGATACGAGACATTGAACCTGCCAGGTGATGCGGATCAGATGCTGGTGGTGTACACGGTGGATCCGGGATCGGCCGCCCGCGACGCCGTCGACGCGCTGTCCGCGCGGGAGCTGGTCGGCGTCAGCTGATCGGTTCTTGGAGCAGGCCGCGTCCGGATGAGACGCTCGAGGCATGACAATCGAGGAAATCATCGAGTACGTGACCGGCCTCGGCGGGGTACTGGCCATGCAGCCGACCGAGGGGAGCGAGGCCCCCGAGATCGCCTGGGGCGACACCTTCTTCTACTACGCGCCCGACGGTGTCGTCCCCGCCGGTCAGCCCTTCGCCACCATCGTGACCAAGGACTACCCCGGCGACGAGACCTCCGACCTGAACCGCCCCGGCAGCTTCCGCGTCAACATCGCCGTGAGCAAGACGACCTTCACCGACGCGGCCGCCCCGACCGACGCGAGTCTCGAAGACGCCGTCGTCGCCCACCCCCTCTACGCTGCCGCGAACTGGCTCGCGGTGGTGAATCCGGGGGCTGCTACCGACGCGTCAATCCGTGAGATGTTGCGTGAAGCCCACGACCGGGCCCGGGCGCGATCCGAGCGTCGCGCGGCCGAATAGGCCCGCCGACCGCTGACATTTTCGGTCGCTATTAATTTGCTGATATCGATTTACGCGACGGCTGGTCTTATGGCGGCGGTTATTCCATTCGGCGCGGTACCTTTCAGATACCAACGAAAGGGGAGGTCATGTCAGTACCTATCCGGCCGATGCGGTCATTAGTCGATGTCAGACTCGACTCCGTCGAATTGGTCACCGGTGGATTGCTGTCGATAGCCGCGGCGCTGGCAATGATCGGACCCCTGGTCGCTGCCCTGCTGATCCGCCGCAGCGGCGCAGGCCGAACCGACGCCATGGCCACCGTCCCCTTGGTCCTGCTGGCCCTCGCCGTAACCCTGGCCCTCGCCGCCGGCTTCACCATGTTCGCCGTCGCTCGTCGTCGTAGAGGTTCGGAAACCGATGGGGCATAACCGGATCGGCTATCCTGGTGGCGATCAGGGAGGCCACTCATGCCCATCAAGTTCCGTCAACGCAAATCCTTCGGTCCGCTGAAGTTCAACTTCACCCAAGCGGGCCTGTCGTCCTGGGGCATCAAAATCGGCCCATGGTCCTGGAACTCCCGCACCCGAAAGAACAGCGTCGACCTCCCCGGCCCGCTGAGCTGGCGCCAACGCTGACCCGGTCCGATCGGTTGACACTCACCGCGACCCACACGGTCGCGGTTATGTCCCGTCGGCTGTAACATTCGCCAGTTGTCATCAGCGCGGCACCGCCGCACATGCATGGGGGAACTGGTTCTGTGTGGAAGTTTTTGATAGAGAGCGCATTCGGGCCCGTGTTCGCGATCGCGGGCGCGGGCCTGATCCTGCTCGTCTTCGCGGCGTATCTATGGGACGTGGTCGCCGCTGCGGTGCACCGGGTTCGTGATCGTTTCGGGGGAGGCGATCGAGCGGAGGCCGCCGAGCCGATCCGCGAACACGAATCGACCAACCCCCGTCGAACCGCTGAAAGCCGCGATCGTCGTGCGGCTCGCGCCGCCGCACGCCGCAGCGCCATCCACGCAAAGCACGCGACAGCTGTAGACGTCGACGGCTAGCGACGTGCGGAGTGGGGCGAACCAGCCATGGTTCAAGGCTCCAGCTCGGCGCGCAGGCGATCGAATGCTCTGCTCGTGCTACTTCGGGCGAGGAACGCCGTGTCGGTTTCGTCCAAGACAGGGTGGGGGAGGGTTCCCTAGGCTGACCGCAGGCAGTTTCCGACGCTCGTATTCAGGAGGATTGTGATGGCACGCGAACTGGTTTACACGGGGTTCATGTCGCTCGATGGTGTGGTTGACTCGCCCGGCGGGAAGGTCGAGGGGCATCGCAGTGGCGGGTGGGTGATGGAGACCGAGTTCGTGCCGGAGGCGTTTTCGCTCAAGGGGGAGGAGCTCGCCGATACCACCGCGCTGATGTTCGGCCGTCGCAGCTACGAGGCGTTCGCCCCGATCTGGCGCGATTCCGAGGATCACGCCGCCTACAAGGAATTGCCCAAATATGTTGTCTCCTCGTCGCTGACCGACGACGCGCTGATCGACGGCTGGGGCGAGATCACCCTCCTGCGCTCGACCGAGGACATCGAAAAGCTCAAGCAGACCGAGGGCGGGCCGATCTACATCCACGGCAGCGCCGCGCTGGCAGAAAGTCTTTCGGACGCTGACCTGATCGATCGATACAACCTGCTCGTGTTCCCGGTGCTGCTCGGCGCGGGCAAGAGCCTGTTCGGCCGGGCGGATCGACCCAAACAGCAACTGCGCCTGCGCGACTCGGCGACCTACTCCAACGGCGTCGCCAAGCTCGTCTACGACGTCGTGCGCTGAGTGAGATCCAGCGCGATCACACCACTGCCGCCCTCGCGCAGCTGCCGCGCCGTCCGGCCGACGAATCGGCGCAGCGCGCGGGCGAGGTGGGGCTCGTCGTAGTAGCCGAGCTTGTCGACGACATCGCCCGGCATCTCACCCGCACTCAGCAGTAGCGCCGCGGTGCGCGCCCGCTCGATCTGACGCACCGCGCCCTGGGTGAGCCCAGTCGCCGCCCGGAAGCGACGTTCGAGCGTGCGTTCGGTGATCGCCGGCGCCATGCCGCGCAGTGCGTCGGCGACCAGGGCATCGCGGACCACGACCTCGTGGTCGACGAGCCGCTGGACCAGCGCCTCCGCGTCGTCGACGTGCGGAGTCTCCCAGTGGGCGCCGTCCAGCCAGAAACTCCGGTCGGTGACGTCGGGCAGGACGATCCCGCTGTCGACCAGCGTCGTGGCGGTCACCGCGCGCAGCGAGGTACCGACCGCGAACTGGATGCCGACGAAGTCCGCCCCCTCGGGGACGGGTGCGGTGCCGGTGGCGACTTCGGGTCCGGTGACCGCCGCACAGGGGACGCCCTGCTCCTCCCAGAACACCAATCCCCAGGTCTCGGTCGCCACGGAGGTCATCTCCGCGACCTGCTCACTCCGACAGGTCCAGACCGACTCCACCCACGGCGAATCCGACCGTCGGGTCTCGAACACCAATCCCACCGCCACGATCCTAATCGCTGCTACGACCATTCGAGCTGATACCAGGGGCGATCGAAATCGGTACCGAGGCGACTGCGATGCAGTACCGCGGGGTGATGTCGCGCAGCGTGGGCCGTCGATAGGTTGCGGATTGTGCGAAAGGGGCGCCCGATGCGATCGGCGATGACGGCCGTAGCGCTTGCTCTGGTCTTGGTAGTCGGTGGCTGTGGCGCCGAGCCCGACACCCTGCAACGCGACGTCGATGCGATAGCGGCGCTCGGCACCACCGGAGTGCAGGCCAGAGTTGTGGATGTCGCGGCTGGTACCGATCGGTCCCGGGTGGCGGGGCAGTCGGATGTCGTTACTTCGGAACAGGTGTCACCAGTTGGCCATTTCCGGATCGGCAGTCTGACCAAGACGATGGTCGCGACCGTGGTCCTCATGCTGGTCGGTGAGGGACGTCTCACGCTCGATGGCACCGTTCAGCATTGGCTCCCGGATACGTTGCACGGCAACGGGAACGACGGAGCCGGGATCACAGTCCGTCAACTTCTTCAGCACACCAGCGGTATTCATGAAAGCGCGCCCGAAATGGCTACCGCCGACGACTATTACCGGCTTCGCTATCAGGTGCGCGACCCGCGCGAGACCGTGGCATCGGCCATGCGGCACCCACCCGATTTCGCACCGGCAACGGGGTGGTCCTACTCCAACGTCGGCTACGTCCTGTTGGGCATGATCATCGAGCGGGTGGTCGACCGTCCCTGGTACGACGAGATCCGTGCGCGAATCCTCGAACCGCTCGGGCTGCGAGATACCCACTGGCCCGGTGACACGGCCGTACTGCCCATCCCGCACGCGAGGAGCTACCAGCAGTTCGAGGTCGACGGGCCGCTGATCGACGTCACCGAATTGGTGGACGCCGATGCCTCCGCAGGCTATCTCCCCACCACCGCCGACGTGGGCACGTTCTATCGAAGCCTCTTCGGCGGCACGCTGTTACGACCCGAGGAACTGGCGCAGATGCGGAAAACGGTCCCGGTCGACGGTGTGATCGGACAGGTCTGGGGTTCGCGCAACTGCGCGCTGCGGAAGAATTGGTGGACCACGCGCTCTGCGAAAACCGAGGCGGGTCTGGCGCCGGGCGGTGATCGGGAGCACAGTGGGTGCGAACGAGAGGATCGCCAATGAACGTCCGTACTCGCAGATTCGGCCTTGCCGTGGTGTTCGGTGCCGTGCCGACCATGATCATGGCCGCGCCGCACGCGACCGCCGCGGTCACCGGAGTGAGCGTGGAGCAGCCGGCCGAAGGACTACGTACCGGGTGCGCCTATACGGTGACCGTCGGGGTCGACGCACCGGTTTCCGAGGCAGGTGAGGTGACTGTCGGCATCAGCGGTGGTTCGGTCCCCGGCAACGGTGAGCGGCTCGGGGTTGCCGTCTATCACCCGGAGAACGGCACCGCGACCTTCGAGTGGACCCCGGTGTACTCCGGTAGCCAAAACGTCTTCGCCCAGCAGTTCAAACCGGGGCAGGTCACCTCGACGGGGTACGTGACGGTCGAGGTCGTTGGGCGCGGTCTGAACACCGGAAGCTCCTGCCTACCGCTCCCGTAGGCGGGCCTCGATTGCCTGTGGTGCCCTCGGCAGGACACTCGAAACAAGGGCCACAGCGATCCGGTAGTATGCATTTCGTTGGGTAATAGCCAACTAAATGCACACTCTTCGGGAGGTGGCGCTGATGGCTGAGCATCGCAGCACCGTGCTGCCCAATGAGCTCTGGCGGGCACCGCTTCGCACCCTGCGGCCGCAGGACTTGGCAGGCATCTACGCCCAACCGCGGCCCGAGATCGCGCGGCTCGTCGATCGGGGCGTGCTGCACCGCGTTGCTCACGGCTACTACATCATCGTCCCGCCGGACTATGTCGGCCGGACCTGGCTGCCTGGCCTCGAGGCAGCCGCCGCGGGTATTGCATCTTCGATTTACGGGCCGGATCAGGCCATTGTCATGGGAATCAGCGCGGCCCGCGTGCTGGGAGCTGTACCTCGTGCACTGGCGACCGCGGTTGTCGCGGTTCCGGGCCAGCACCGGCCGATTGCACTGACCGACCGCTCGGCACAGGTTCGGTTCGTCCGCCGCGATACCGAAGCACTCGACGCGGAGCGGGTCGAAACGCAGCTGGGGCCGGTGCTGGTCACGACGCCGGAGCAGACCGTGCTCGATCTTGCCCGGCGCCCGGAACTGGGCAACGCTGAGGCAGAGGTCCGTCCGGCGATCGAGACGCTCTACCGTCGTAGTGATTCGGCGAGACTTGCACAGCTCGCTACGGACCAGCGGCGGGGTGCGGCGCTTCGACGTGCGGAAAGTTGGGTGGGATATGAGCATCGACGAACGTGACGGTGTCGCGGTTCAATTCGGAGTTCCGCCGGAGCAGGTCGAGCGCGACCATCTGATCTCCCATCTGCTAGCGGCAATCAGCCGCGGGTTCGGCGACCGACTGTATTTCATCGGTGGAACTGCTCTTGCCCGTACATATCTGGCGAGCGGCAGGCTCAGCGAGGACATCGATCTGGTTGCGCTGGACAACCGAACGGCGCTGGCAGCCGAACTCGACGCTGCTTTGCCGCGATCGGTCGCGCGGACCTACGGTCGGCTGGAATGGGCACCGTCGTTGAGCAATGTCCCGGATACCGGCGCCGCCCACCTTCGTTCCGCATCCGGTGTGTCTGTCAAGATCCAGCTGCTGTCGGCACGTGGCAGACCGGTGTGGCCGACTGAACTCCGCGACCTCGAGCAGCGCTACAGCGATGTGCCACCGGCCGAACTTCTCGTGCCCACATTGCCCGCGTTTGTTGCCGGGAAGACCGCAACATGGCACGACAGGCGCGCATCACGCGACCTGTGGGATCTTTGGGCGCTGAACGACATCGGCGCGATCGACGGCGCTGCGGGAGCGTTGTACCGGAGGTACGGCCCGACCAACCGGCTCCCCACCCCGCAATTGTTCGATCGGGCACCGGACGAGGACGACTGGAACGCGCAATTGGCCGGGCAGACTCGACTGGAGATCAGCGCCGAGACCGCGCTGTCCGCGGTTCGAGATGCCTGGGCACGTATTACGGAGTGATTGTGAAGCGTCGCGCCTCGCGTTCACCCCGTCCCGAATTCAGCATGGCCATCAAGTGTGTTTCGCGCCACCTCCGCCTCCTCATGGGCGGACCGCACTCGACTAGCCGATGAGTGGTAGCCGAGCTGCTCGACATTTGCGGCGGCTCATTACCCGCCTGTGCTCATTTACGGTTCGTCTGCGGGATGGCAGATCACGCGCGAGACGATCACTGAGATCCGCACCAGCACAAACGATGTCGTCGGTGTAGCGGTTCCGTAGCCTGGCTCGCCGAACGGTGTAGTGCGGGTGCTGTCGCGTGAGCCGGGGCTGGATCCCGAACAGGTGCTCCCCACTGATGCGAAAATATGGCGGTGTTTTGCCCGCGCCGACGGCGGGTTGCGCACCGCGCAGGTTGCTGCCGAACTCGGAATGCTCGGGATCGGCCGGGAACTGAGGCATTGCGTATGCGCCTCGCGGGAGAAGGCTGGCTCACCCGCCACCAGCCCACCGCAGTCTTCATCCTCGCCGACGAGGTCGGGAGTCGCCAGTGATCGACGCCGACGTGCACCCGTTTCACGTACGCCCATGGCCCGTAGTGGCCCCCAGAGCGCGGAACTGCTGGTAGCGGACGTCGCGTCAAAGCTCGACACTGCTCGGACGGAATTGCTGCTGCGCACTCTCTGCGTGCCGGATTGCTTGGAAGGGCTTTCGACCTGCGAAAGAACTCAGTCTGACCTGCGCAGACTGTGGTGCCCTCGGCAGGATTCGAACTTGCGACCTACCCTTTAGGGCATCGGGCGGGGCCTCGATCGCTTGTGGTGCCCTCGGCAGGATTCGAACCTGCGACCTACCCTTTAGGAGAGGGTTGCTCTATCCCCTGAGCTACGAAGGCGTGGCAGCCTCAGCTGGCCGAGCTGAGTATAGCGTGGGGCCGGGCTCGGTGGAGTAGGCCCGTTGGGTGGAGATCAGAAGGCGTCGAAACCGCCGCCGCCGCTGTCGAAGCCACTGCCGCTGTCGAAACCGCCTGAGCTGTCGAAACCGGTATCGGAGTTGCCGGGTTCGTATCCGCCCTGGTCGTATCCGGGATCGGCGGCGACGTCGCCGGTGCCGTCCTCGAATGCCTGCGCGTCGTAGCCGACCCCGCCCATTCCGGCGAACATCGTCGTGAACAGCAGGGCCGAACCCGCACCCCAGGCTCCCGCGATCAGCGCGGGCTTCCACCACGGCTCGGAGTACCACCCGGCCGGGACGGGGCGACCCGCCACGCGACCGCCGGGGAAGTAGTTCGGGGTGCCCGCCGAGGGGGAGGGCGAAGCGGTGACCGTGCGGCCGTTGTGGGCGACGGTGCGCTTCTCGTCGACCTGGCCTGCGATGTCCTGGCCTGCGATGGCCGGGATCGGCGGGCCCGGGTCCATGTCCATCGCGGTGCGGGCGGCGCGAATGTAGTAGAGGCCCTCCAGGGCGGACTGCTTGGCCAGTTGGGCTTGCACGGGCAAGCTCGCGCGGTCGATCTGGCTGCCTGCGGCGTTGTACCGCTCGGACGCGTCGGCCAACGCCTGACGGGCCGCTTCGTTGCTCGGCGACAGCTGGTAGACCTGCCCGCCGAGCCGCTCGATAGTCGCCCTCGCGTCGGCCTGTGCCTCCTCGAGCTCGCGCGCGTTGCGCTTGTTCTGTTCGGCACGCAGGTACAGCAGAGCGCCCACCGACACGATCACGATCACGATCAACCACCACAGCATCGCGCGCCTCATTTCGTCGAGGTCTCGAGATGCTGTTCAGTTTACTGATCAGTTGCCCAAACGCGCTAACCGGCGATGATCAGTGCATTACAGATTAGCTACCCTGCCAGATGTCGAGCGATGACCAGACGCTGGATCTGATTGGTCCCTTCGAAGATCTGCATGACCTTGGCTTCGCGCATGTAGCGCTCGACCGGGAAGTCCTGGGTGTAGCCGTAGCCACCGAAGACCTGGACCGCGTCGGTGGTCACCTTCATGGCCGCATCGGTGGCGACGAGTTTGGCGACCGAGGCCTGCCGGGAGTAGGGCAGGCCCGCGTCGCGGCGGCGGGCGGCGTCGAGGTAGGTGGCGCGGGCGGTGTCGACGGCCGCCGCCATGTCGGCGAGGACGAAGCCGAGGCCCTGATGGTCGATGATCTTGCGGCCGAAGGCTTCTCGTTCCTTGGCGTAGGCCACCGCTTCGTCGAGCGCGCGCTGGGCGACACCGGTGGCGACGGCGGCGATGCCGAGGCGGCCCGCGTCGAGGGCGCTGAAGGCGATCGAAAGTCCCTGTCCCTCTTCGCCGATGCGACGTTGCGCGGGCAGGAAGGCGTCGTCGTAGGCGGCGGTGGTGGTGGGGATGCCGCGCAGGCCCATCTTCTCCTCGGGCTTGCCGAAGCTCAGACCCGCGGTGTCGGCGGGGACCAGGAAGCAGGAGATCCCGCGCGAACCCTCGCCGGTGCGGGCGAACAGGGTGTAGAAGTCGGCGCGGCCGCCGTTGGTGATCCAGGCCTTGGTTCCGTTGAGGTTGTAGCCGCCGTCGACGGGGGTGGCGCGGCAGCGCAGCGCGGCCGCGTCGGAACCGGCGTGGGCCTCGGAAAGGCTGTAGGCGCCGATGGTTTCACCCGAGAGCATGCCGTCGAGCCACTGCTGCTTCTGCTCGTCGGTGCCGTAGGTGAACAGCGGATGGCAGGACAGCCCGTGCACGCTCACCGCCACGGCGACGGCGGCCCAGCGGCTCGCGATTTCCTCGAGCACCTGGAGGTACACCTCGTACGGCTGCGCGCCGCCGCCGAATTCCTCCGGGTACGGCAGGCTGAGCAACCCGGCCGCGCCGAGCGCCGGGAACACGCCGTCCGGGAAGACTCCGGTCTTCTCGCTGTCGGTGACACGCGGCTCGAGCACCTTGTCGGCGATGTCGCGGGTCAGTTCGATCAGCTCACGTGCCTCGTCGGTGGGCAACATCCGGTCTACAGCCATGCTGATGACAGTACGCTTTGCACTGAATTGCGTGCAACGTGACATGTAATTTTGTAGCCCTATACTGGAGTTATGTCTGCGCTGCCACCGAACAAGCATCAGGAGAAGAGTCTGCGGACCCGGACGCTGCTGCTCGATGCCGCCATCGAGAGTCTGGCCGAGGTCGGCTACGCGGGCGCCTCCATCGCCGACATCACGGCCAGGGCCGGCGTGACGCGTGGTGCGCAGCTGCATCAGTTCCACACGCGCGGTGAACTCTTCGCCCAGGCCATCGGCCATCTCACCGATCGTCAGCGAGAAGCCATGATGCGCAAGGCGAAAGCGGTGCCGGACGGCACGTCGGCGGGCGCTGTGCTGGTGGAGTTGGTGACCGCTACCTTCGCGGGCAAGCTCGGTCGGGCCGCGGTGGAGCTGTATGTGGGAATCGCCAACGACGCGGCGCTGCGCCGCGAAATGCTGCGGGTGCAGCACGAACTCACCGTCGAGCTGCTCGACCGCTGTGCCGGGCTGATCGACCCCGCCATCACCGGTGAGCGCTTGGAGAGCACCTTCTGGCTCACCATCAACCTGGTCCGTGGCGCCACTCTCGACGAGATGGTCGGACGTGACCGCGTTCGTCGCAAACAAGTGCTGGCCGACTGGACCGCGCTCGCCGAGATCGCTTTGCGCTGAGCGGATCCGGTCGTGACGGGGCGATCACGCAGGTAACTAATCGCCGGTGGGCAGCGACTCGGCGTAGGTCCTGAGCATGTCTTCGATCAAGGTGAGGATCGAGGCATCCAGGTCCGGGCGGGCGTAGACGGGGCGGACGATCGCCTCGCCCGAAAACAGGTGCAGGAGCAAGAAGAAGACGGACTCTCGAAGCTTGTCGGGGAACTGGCTCAGTACGCCGGTCTGCTCGACGCCGTCGACCATCGCGGCGTAGTAGCTCGCCACCGTCGGCTCGATGCGCGCGCGCAATTCGGCATCGGAGCGGGCGGCGAGATAGATCTCACGCAGCGCGTGGGTGATGTTGGAGGATTGGGCCTCGCGCAGGAATCGCAGGGCGGTGTCGAGCGAATCCTCTTGTGCGCCCAGGTGTTCCATCACCGCTCGGAACGCGGCGAGTTGGCGAGCGAAGACTTCGTCCGCGGTCCGCACGATCAGGTCCAGCCTGCTGTCGAACTGGCGGAACATCGCGCCGACGGACAGTCCGGCGCGCCCGCAGATTTCTTGGACGGTAGTGCGCTGGTACCCCAGCTCGCCGATCGCCGCGATCGTCGCGTCGACGAGTTTGGCCACCGTCGCGGCACGGCGTTGCTCCTGAGTGCGGCGTGGGCGTGGGGTAGCGGCGGTCATGGCCGATCATCCTGCCGTTCCGGCGGCCGTCGGCGATCCCCGGGGGACGTGATCGTTGACACAGTGGCTCTCCTCGTCCTACAGTCGTCCCACTTAGGAAACAATCACTCTCTTTTATGGTTGGCACACGCCGCCACCTGGGGATTCGAGGAGCCGAATATGAAGATCGCCACCACAGGCAGCACCGGCAGGGTGCTCGCCGGGGCATGCCTGGCGCTGATCGCCGGGCTCACGGTCGCGACCTGCCCCGCCGTGGCGAGTCCGGCCGTGGCCGATCCGGTGCCGGTGGCCCCGCCGCTGCCGTTCCCGGTGCCGCCCGCACCGCCGTTCCTCGACCCCGCCTTCTACAACCCGGACCCGGCGCGGGTGGCCGCGGCCGCACCCGGCGACATTCTGTCCGCGCGACAGGTGAACCTGGCCAACTTCTGGTTGATACCGCTCGACGTGCGCGCCTGGCAGTTGTCCTACCGCAGCACCGATACACGCGGCGAGGCGATTCCCGCCGTCGCGACGGTGCTCGTGCCGCATCGGCCCGCGCCGACGGGGGAGCGCAGTCTGGTCTCCTTCCAGTTCGCCGAGGATTCGTTGTCGCGGAACTGCGCGCCGTCCTACGCCCTGCAGATGGGATCGCTGCCGAATCCGCTCAACAGCGTGATCGGGCTGGAATTCATCGAAGTCCAATCGATGCTGCAACTTGGGCACGCGGTCGTGGTGCCCGATCATCAGGGCCCCGACGCGGCCTACGCCGTCGGTCCACTCGGCGGCCGGATCACCCTCGACGGAATTCGCGCCGCGCAGAACTTCGATCGAGCCGGGTTGTCCGGTGCGGCGACCCGCACCGCGATGTGGGGATACTCCGGCGGTGCGATTCCCACCGCGCATGCCGCCGAACTACAGCCGGAATACGCGCCCGAACTGAACCTGGTCGGCTCGGCGACCGGCGGCCTGCTCGCCGATATCCGGGCCGCCGTGGACTACAACAACGCGACGTCGACCTTCGGCGGCGCGGTGCTCGGCGGGCTGTTCGGTGTCGCTCGCGAATATCCCGAAGTCGACCGATTCATCGAGCGGTACATGAACCCGCTCGGCAAGGGTCTGCGAGTGGTGCACGAAGAGCAATGTGTCGCGGTGCAATTCGCGGCGTTCCCGTTCGTGAACATCAAGGGCCTCTTCGACTATCCCGGCGATCCGATGCGCGCTCCCGAAATGCAGACGGTGCTCGACGAACTGACCCTCGGAAACCGTGGCACCCCCACCGCCCCGCTCTACATTTACCAGGCGCCGCTGGACGAGGCGATGCCGATCAACGCCGTCAACAAGCTCTACGACACCTACTGCCAGGATCCGGCCGCGACGGTCTCCTACACCCGCGACCTGTTCAGCGAACACGGCATCGCGGCCGTCTCGGGCGCGGGCTCGGTCGCGATGTGGCTGAACGACCGACTCAACGGCGTGCCTGCGCCGGCAGGCTGCCATAACCGCGATGTATACAGCCAGATTCTCGATCCCGATGCCTTCGACGCGTTCGTCGGCGCCCTCGGCCAGACGCTCGCCTCGGCACTGGGCATGCCGGTCTGACGAACCTCGGATCGGTGGTTACGGGGGACCGCGGTCGGCGATCTATTATCTGCGCATGAATGCAGATGACCGCTCGCCGCTGGCCGAAGATCAGGTGGGCTTGGTGGTCGAGGTGTTTCGTATGCTGGCCGACCCGACTCGGGTCCAGGTCCTGTGGGCCCTGGCCGACAATGAACTCTCGGTGAACGAACTGGCGAACCGGGTCGGCAAGCCGGGGCCCTCGGTGTCCCAGCATCTGGCGAAACTGCGCATGGCCCGTCTCGTGCGAACCCGACGAGAGGGCACGACCATCTTCTACAGCCTCGACAACGACCACGTCCGCAGGCTGGTAGTCGACGCTGTGCACAACGCCGAACACGCAGGCCCGGGCGTGCCGTCGCACCATAGTGGCCCCGATGGTCAGCCGCCCCATGAAGCGCCCCCTGGTTCGCGATGACCAGCCGACCTGCAGGAATGTTGTCGGACGAAACGATTGCGACGTTCAAACCTTTCGGTAACATCCGGTTGTGACGTGGCTCATGCCACGGCAGGGACTTGAAGGAGCACCGATGCTGAGCACCATGCAGGACGACCAGCTCTCGCTGGCCAAACTGCTCAACTATGCCGCAACTTTCCAGGGCGATTCGACTGTGTCCACATGGACCGGTGACGGTGTTCGCACCATGACCTACCGCGAGCTGGGTGCGGATTCGGCTCGGCTGGCCAACGCGCTGCGTGGGCTCGGCATCGAAGAGGGCGACCGCGTCGGCACCTTCATGTGGAACAACAACGAGCACATGGTCGCCTACATCGCGGTGCCCGCGATGGGCTCGGTGTTGCACGCGCTCAACATCCGGCTGTTCCCCGAGCAGTTGGTCTTCGTCGCCAATCATGCCGAGGACAAGGTGGTGCTCGTCGACGGCACGCTGCTACCGCTGTTCGCGCAATACCTACCGAACCTGAAGACCGTGAAGCACGTGATCGTCGTCAACGGCGATGCTGCCGCGCTCACCGCGCCCGACGGCGTGACGGTGCACTCCTACCGTGAGCTGCTCGACGCCCAGTCCGCCGACTTCGACTTCCCGGTCGTCGACGAACGCTCCGCTGCCGCAATGTGTTACACCTCCGGCACCACGGGCGACCCTAAGGGCGTCGTCTACTCGCACCGCTCCAACTGGCTGCACGCCATGCAGGTGAACTCGCCCAACGGCATGGGTTTCCAGGGTTCGGACTACGTGCTGGCGATCGTGCCGCTGTTCCACGCCAACGCGTGGGGCCTGCCGTACGCGGCGCTGATGTCGGGCGCGAACGTCCTGATGCCGGACCGCTTCCTGCAGCCCGGCCCGCTGCTGGAGATGATGGCGGCCGAGAAGCCGACCTTCGCCGCCGCGGTGCCTACGATCTGGGGCGGCGTGCTGGCCACGCTGGCCGTCGCGCCGCAGGACATCTCGCACCTTCGCACCGCCGTGGTCGGCGGTTCCGCGGTGCCGCCCGCGATGATGCGCGCGTTCGAGGAGAAGCACGGCGTGCGCATCCTGCACGCGTGGGGCATGACCGAGACCTCCCCGCTGGGCAGCGTCGCGCACGCGCCCTCCGGTGTCGGCGAGGACGAGGCCTGGGAATACCGCTACACCCAGGGCCGCTTCCCGGCCAACGTCGAGGCCCGTCTGGTCGGCGACGACGGCAAGGTCGTGCCGAACGACGGTGAGTCCCTCGGCGAGCTCGAGGTCCGCGGCGCGTGGATCACCGGCTCCTACTACTCGCCCACCGGCGCGGAGATCGACCCGGACAAGTTCGACGACGGCTGGTTGCGCACCGGCGATGTCGGCAAGATCAGCCCCAACGGCTACCTCACCCTGGTCGACCGCTCCAAGGACGTCATCAAGTCCGGCGGCGAGTGGATCTCCTCGGTGGACCTGGAGAACTCGGTGATGGGCCACCCGGCCGTCGCCGAGGCCGCCGTCATCGGTGTGCCCGACGAGAAGTGGGACGAGCGTCCGCTGGTCGCCATCGTGCTCGCCGAAGGCGCTGCCGCCGAGGCGACCGAACTGCGTGACTACCTGGCCGACAAGTTCGCCAAGTGGCAGCTGCCCGAGCGCTGGACCTTCATCGCCGAGGTCCCGAAGACCAGCGTCGGCAAGTTCGACAAGAAGCGCCTGCGCGCCCAGTACGCCGAGGGCGAGCTAGACGTCGTCACGGTGTAATCGGAGCGCTGGCGCGCTCGAGTCGCGGCCCTTCGGGCCCCGATGAAGTAGCAGCAAGAAAGGCGGGCGTGGAATCGCTTCCACGCCCGCCTTTGTGCTGCAGTAGCAGCCGCCGAAAAATCAGCAGTTGCGCAGCTCGGGGCTCTGGTTCAAGAGCTGGGCGCGCGGGCTGATGTAGCGGGTGTAGGTCTCCCCGCCGACGGCCGACAGCGGGAACGCCGCGACCCGGTGGCAGTTCTGGAAGGCCAGCTTCACACCGAAATGCCGCTCTAATCCACCACGAATGGCATCGGAGGCCAGGGCGCGCAGGAGCTGACCGCGGGCCACCTCGTCCGGCGGCGGCACCCGATTGTCGGCGTACTCATCGGTGCCGGTGCGCAGGTCGTCCGCAACCCGGCTCACCACCTCCCACGCGTAAGGCAGTGACGTACGGACACATTCGACGAATTCGGCGTCGTCGATATCGCCCTGTTCGGCGCGTTCGAGTAGTGCGGCGGGAACATCGAGGGACATGGCGCTCTCCTCCTGCTTGGGGGGTGGTCGGCGGGATGCGATGCCAGGTCCGAGTCTAAACGAAATTCGTTGTCAATAACCCTGAATTCGTTCCGAAAGTGCTTTTCGGAGTGCGCTTTTCGCGTCGGCGGCTAGGTCGGCGACCAGTTCGCTTGCCGGTTGCCCGGTGCTCAGCGAATGAGCTTGCCCCGCCCACAGATTCACTTCGTCGGTGTTGCCGCCCGCTCGCGCGGCGGCCCGCAACGGGGCAGTGGCGTAATGAATTTCGGGATAGGCGGCCGGTGCGTCGGCGGTGTGTTCGACGAGGAAACGGTTGCGGATCCCGCGGGCGCGACGTCCGGTGAACGCGCGCGTCAGCATCGTCGGTTCCGGCGTGCCGATCGCACCGCGGTGCACGGCGTTGGTGCCCGCTTCGGGGCAGCGCAGCAGCGCGGTGCCGATCTGCGCCGCCGACGCACCGGCCGCCAGTACCCCGGCCACGCCGGCGCCCGTGGCGATCCCGCCCGCCGCGACGAGCGGACGTGAGGTGACGGCGGTGAGCAACTGGATCAGGGTCAGCAGACCGGGCGGGTCGATGGGGTCGTCGGCGGGGTCGTCGAGGAAGGTCGCGCGATGCCCGCCCGCCTCGGCGCCCTGGGCGATCAACACATCGGCGCCCGCGTCGACGGCGATCAGTGCCTCGGCGGGCGAGGTGACCGTCACCCACACCTCCGAGCCGACCGCGTGCAGCCGGTCCACCTCCACCGCGGTGGGGCAGCCGAAGGTCGTCGAGACCACCGCTACCGGATCGGCCACCAGCAGATCGAGCTTGTCGGCCCATCCGTCGGTGTCGTGTTCGGGGGTGCCGAGCGGGAACTCGGCGCCGAGTTCGGCGAGGTAGGTGGCATAGACAGCCGGATCTGCCACCGCCCCTGGCGCGAACAGATTCACGCCGAACGGCGCCGCGGTGGCAGCTCTCGTCGCCTCGATCTGCGCGGCCACCGCCTCGGTGCCGAGGTATCCGGCGGCTAACTGTCCGAACCCGCCCGCGGCCGCCACGGCGACCACCAACTCGGGTGTGGACGGGCCGCCGGCCATGGGCGCGGCAACGATGGGGGCAGTCAAGGTCTCGATCACCATGGGTCGAGTCTGGTCCGTCGGGGCCGTGTTCAGGCCCGGTGACAGCGTGTGTGATGGGTCGGACACCGTGATTGTTACTGTGCGGCACGTCATCTACCTGCGTTTTCGTGACAGAAGGTTGCGGAATGGTCACGGCCGGGTAGAGTTCCCGTCACAACGTATGCCGAACCGTTACACATAGTTCGACAGTGGAGAACGCCCAGGTGGTCTCCGGGCCGGTCGCAGACCGGCTTCGTTTCCTTGTTGTCGGACGCTAGGACGAGATCTTGTCGCAGCACCGTGTGGGTCCCGAATCCATCTCCGTGCAGGCCCTGCTTGCACACGCGGATGGCCGGAGCCCGAGCAGGAGCAGGCATCGCGCCGAGGCATCGCGTTCGGATCGTGTGCGCGTCGCCGCGAGTGCCGCGGTCGCCGCCGGCGCGCTGGTCGGTGTCACCGCTCAGATCGCCCCGGCCCTGGCCTTCGCCGCGCCGCTGCTGCCGACCCACGACGACAGCGTCGCGGAATCGGTCGCCCCCGAGTCGGCGCGCCAGGATGTCGACCTGGTCGCCGCGCAGGAAGTCGCCGCGCATGTCGAGACCGCCCCGGTGAGCGCGATCGCCGCGCCGATCGCCGCCCCCGTGGCCGCGCCCTTCGGCATCGGCAACCTGCCTCCCGAGATCTCCGGCCCGCTGTCGCAGGTCGAGGACATCCTGCAGGGCATCCAGCACCAGGTCGCGCCGCCGCAGGCCGCACGCCCGGTCGCCGGCCCGATCAGCTCCGGCTTCGGCGCCCGCTGGGGCGCCATGCACTACGGCCTCGACTTCGCCGACTCGATCGGCGCCCCGATCAAGTCCGTGTCCAGCGGCACCGTGATCGAGGCGGGCCCGGCGTCGGGCTTCGGCCTGTGGGTGCGGGTGCTGCACGACGACGGCACCACCGGCGTCTACGGACACGTCAACGACATGCTCGTCAGCGAGGGCCAGCGGGTCAACGCGGGCGATGTCATCGCGACCGTCGGCAACCGCGGTCAGTCCACCGGCCCGCACCTGCACCTCGAGATCTGGGATCAGGGCGGCAGCAAGATGGACCCGATGCCGTACCTCGCTTCCAAGGGTGTCCCGCTGGAGTGGGGCCCTTCCGCGCACTGAGCGGTGTGAGCGCGGAGCTTTCTCCGCAGAGCGAGTGACGGTGGTTCTTATGAGCCCCGTCACTTTGCTGTTCAAGCGGCAACACGTGCGCGGGCCGATCCGATAGTCCTCTGGGCCCCGAGTACCGGGGGCACGCTGACTCGGCCGCTGTGTTGCCGGTCTATATGATGGCTCGATCTGCACGGTGCGGGATCGCCGCGCGTGCAGGCTCGATGAGAGGTGAATGAACCCGAATGGAAACTGCCCGTCGTTCTGCCCGCGGTAACCGCCGTCGCCGATCGAGCAGTCCGACCTTCGGGCAGTTGCTGACGGGAGCCGTCGAATCGGCCGCCGATCGGGTCGCGGTTCGGTTCAACCCCTCCGGCGACCCCGCCGACCAGCGTCAGCTCACCTATTCCGAGTTCGACCAGCAGTCCTCGCAGCTGGCGCGCGCGCTCATCGGCCGCGGCATCGGGCCCGGCGACGTGGTCGCCATCGGCATCGCCCGCGGCATCGAGTCGGTACTGGCTGTGTGGGCGATCGCCAAGACCGGCGCCGCCTATGTCCCGGTCGACCCGAACTACCCGGCCGACCGCATCGCCCACATCGTCTCCGACTCCGGCGCGGTGCTCGGGCTCACCACCGGCGCGTACCGCGAGGTGCTCGGCACGGCGCTGACCTGGCTCGAGCTCGACGACGCCGAGACGGCCACCCACATCGCGACCCAGCCCGCGCACCCCATCTCCTACACCGACCGGATCCGCGGTCTCGACGAGCGGCATCCGGCCTACGTCATCTACACCTCGGGCTCCACGGGTAAGCCGAAGGGCGTGGTGGTGACCCACACCGGTCTGGCCGGTCTGGTCGCCGCCGAGCGCGCGCACTATCGCGTCACCACCGACTCGCGTGTGCTGCACGTGTGTTCGCCGAACTTCGACGTGTCGGTGCTCGAATTGCTGCTCACCTTCTCCGCGGGCGCCACCCTGGTGATCGCCCCGCCCGGAGTGTTCGGTGGCTTCGAGCTCGCGGATCTGCTGCGCCGCGAACAGGTTTCGCACATGCTCATCACCCCGGGCGCGCTGGAATCGGTCGACCCGGCGGACTTGGACGACCTGCGGGTCGTGGTCGTCGCGGGCGACAAGTTCGGCCCGGAACTGGTCGGTCGCTGGGCCGTCGGCGAGCGGGAGTTCTACAACGGCTACGGCCCCACCGAGGCCACCATCCTGGCCACCAGCACCCCGCCGATGGACCCGGCCGCGCCGGTGACGATCGGCGCCGCGATCGCCGGTGTCGGTGCGTTCGTGCTGGATTCCCGGCTGCGGCCGGTGCCCGCGGGCGTGATCGGCGAGCTGTATCTGTCGGGTCCCGCGCTGGCACAGGGTTATCTGAACCGGCCCGCGCTGACCGCGGAACGTTTTGTCGCCAGCCCCTTCGGCGCCGAATCCGGCGACGCGAACGCGCGGCTGTACCGCACCGGAGACCTGGTGCGCCGCGCCGAATCCGGTGACGGTGTCATCGAATACATGGGGCGCTCGGACTTCCAGGTGAAGATCCGCGGCTTCCGCATCGAACTCGGCGAGATCGACAACGCGCTCACCTCGCACCCCGATATCGACTTCGCGGCCACCCTCGGCAAGACCTTGCCTTCCGGTGTGACGGCCCTGGTTTCGTACGTGATGCCGTCGTCCGGCGCCACCGTCGACGTGGCCGCACTCGATGCGTTCCTCGCGAAATCGTTGCCCGCCTACATGATTCCGGCCGCGATCATGGTCCTGGACCAGATCCCGCTGACGCCGGTCGGCAAGCTGGATCGAAAGGCGTTGCCGGAACCCGTTTTCGCCGTGCGCGAGTTCCGCGCGCCCGCCACTCCGGTACAGCAGGTGGTGGCCGGTATCTTCGCCGAGCTGCTGACCGCCGGTGCGCCGGAAGAGATCCGGGTCGGCGCCGACGACGACTTCTTCGAGCTCGGCGGCAACTCGCTGCTGGCCGCGCAGGCCGCCACGCGCATCGGCGCCGCGCTCGACACCAGGATTCCGGTGCAGGTGCTGTTCGAGGCCAGCACGGTCTCGGGGCTGGCCGAACGCGTCGAACGCCACATCGGCACCGGTTCGGGCCAGGAGCTGGTCGCCCAGCAGCGCCCCGACGCGATCCCGCTGTCGTTCGCCCAGCAGCGGATGTGGTTCCTCAACCAGTTCGATCCGGCCAGCGCCGTGAACAACATGCCGATCGCGGTGCGCCTGTCGGGTGCTCTCGATGTCGACGCGTTGCGCGTCGCGGTCATCGATCTGGTGGCGCGCCACGAGGTGCTGCGCACGATGTATCCGCCGGTCGACGGGGTCGGCACGCAGCTGGTACTGCCGCTGTCGGATCCGCGCGCCGTGCCCACCCTCGCGGCCGACGACGCCACCGAGGACGCGATCGCCACCCTGGTCGCCGAGACCGTCGGCGCGGGCTTCGATGTCACCGTCGCCCCGCCGCTGCGGCTGCGCCTGCTGCGGCTGAGCGCGACCGAACACGTGCTGGTCTGCGTGATGCACCACATCGCCGGTGACGGTGTGTCGATGGGCCCGCTCACGCGCGACCTGATGACGGCCTATGTCCAGCGCAGTGCGGGCAACGCGCCGGGCTGGCCCGAATTGGCCGTCCAGTACGCCGATTTCACGCTCTGGCAGCGCGCGGTGCTCGGCACCGAGGACGACCCGGAGTCGATCCTGACCCAGCAGATCGACTTCTGGCGCACCCAGCTCGCCGGTGTGCCCGATCAGCTCGAGCTGCCCACCGACCGGCCACGGCCCGCGACCGCCTCCTACCGTGGGGCGAGCCTGGACTTCCGGATTCCGGCCGAGGTACACGCCGGGCTCGATCAGCTTGCGCGCGCCCATAATTCGACGCTGTTCATGGTGGTGCACGCCGCGCTGTCGGCACTGCTGGCCAGGCTGTCGGGCAGCACCGACATCGCCATCGGCACGCCTGTCGCCGGTCGTGGTGACGCCGCGCTCGACGACCTGATCGGCATGTTCGTCAACACTCTGGTGCTGCGCGCCGAGGTCGATCCGGCGGCTAGCTTCGAAGAGCTGCTCACCCGGACCCGTGCGGTCGATGTCGCGGCCTTCGGTCACGCCGATGTGCCGTTCGAGCGCCTGGTCGAACTGCTCGACCCGGCCCGTTCGACCGCGCGCCATCCGCTGTTCCAGGTGATGCTCGCCTTCCAGAACATGGCGCGCACCGCCCTGGAGCTGCCCGGACTGACCGTCGCGGGCGTCGAGCTGACCATTCCGTTCGCCAAGTTCGACCTGCAGTTCGAGATGGTGGAGGACACCGATCGCCACGGTGCGCCGCACGGCATCGCGGTCGGGCTCACCTATGCCACCGACCTGTTCGACGCCGACACCGTCGCCGGGTTCGCCGACCGGTTCCAGCGGTTGCTGGCCGCCGTCGTCGCCGCACCCGCCGAGCCGCTCGGTGCGATCGAGCTCTTGGAACCTGCCGAGCTGGACCGCATCCTGGTGCAGTGGAACGACACTCGCCACGACCTCGCGCCGGAGCTGTTGCTCGACGGTTATCGGCGTGCCGTGGCCGAATATCCTGATGCCGTCGCCGTCGCCTACGAGGGTGCCGAGCTGACCTATCGGGAGTTCGACGAGCGGGTCAACCGGCTCGCCCGGCTGCTGATCACACAGGGTGTCGGTCCCGAATCCCTGGTCGGACTGGCGGTGCGGCGTTCGCTCGACCTGGTGATCGGGATGTACGCGATCGTGACCGCCGGTGGCGCGTATGTGCCGATCGACCCGGATCATCCGGCCGATCGTATCGCGCACATTCTCGATACCGCCGCGCCCGCCGCTGTCCTGAGCACCACCGCGGATGCGATCGAGGTGCCCGCGGGTGTGCCGGTGATCCTGGTGGATTCCGTAGCGCTCGACGAGTTCTCGGCCGCGCCTGTCGAGTTGACCGAGCCGGTTCGGCCCGAGAATCCGGCCTACGTCATCTTCACCTCCGGCTCCACCGGGCGCCCCAAGGGTGTGGCGGTGTCGCACGCGGCGATCGTCAACCAGATGATGTACATGGGCGCCGAGTACGGGGTCGGTCCGTCGGATGTGTATCTGCAGAAGACGCCCGCCACGTTCGACGTGTCGCTGTGGGGGTACTTCCTTCCGCTGCGGACCGGCGCGAAGCTGGTCGTGTCGACCCACGACGGGCACCGAGACCCGGTGTACCTCGCCGAAACCATTGCGGCGCAACGTGTCACGCTCACCGACTTCGTGCCTTCGATGCTCTCGGTCTTCGCCGCGCACACCACCGCCGGTTCGATCCCGAGTTTGCGCGCGGTGTTCGCCGCCGGTGAGGCGCTGCCCACCGAGACCGTGGCCGACGTCGCCCGCGTCTCCACGGCGCGAGTGCACAACCTGTACGGACCTACCGAAGCTGCCGTCACGGTGACGCGTTGGCCCGCAAGCGATTCCGATCGCGGTTCGGTGCCGATGGGTGTGCCGGAGTGGAATACCCGGGTCTACGTTCTGGATTCGCGGCTGCGTGCCGTGCCCGCCGGTGTGGTCGGCGAGTTGTACCTGGCCGGTGACCAGCTGGCGCGCGGTTATGTCGCCCGTCCCGGTCTGACCGCGGATCGGTTCGTCGCCAACCCCTTCGAGCCCGGCGCGCGGATGTATCGCTCCGGTGACCTCGTGCGCTGGGGTGGGGCGTCGGCCGAGCCCGCGCTGGAATACCTGGGCCGCACCGACTTCCAGGTGAAGTTCCGCGGTCAGCGCATCGAGCTCGGCGAGATCGAGACGGCTCTGCTCGCGCAGGACGCGATCAGCCAGTCCGTGGCGCTGGTGCTCGATACCGCATCGGGCCAGCATCTGGTCGCGTACGTGGTGGCGCGCCCCGGCGAACAGCCGGATGCCGCGGCGCTGCGGACGGCCGTGGCGGAATCGCTGCCGGCCTACATGGTTCCGACCGTTGTCACGGTGCTCGACAGCTTCCCGCTGAACCCTAGCGGCAAGCTCGATCGCAAGGCTCTTCCCGCCCCGGCCTTCACCGCGGGCGAGTTCCGCGCGCCCGCCACCCCCGCCGAGGAGATCGTCGCCGGGGTCTTCGCGGAACTGCTCGGCATGGCCCGCGTCGGCGCCGACGACGACTACTTCGCCCTCGGCGGCAACTCGCTGCTGGCCACCCGCGCGATCGCCCGCATCAACGAGGCGCTCGACGCGCAGCTGGCCATCCGCGACCTGTTCGAGACGCCCACCGTGTCGGCCCTGGCCGCGCGCATCGGCGGTGCGAGCGGTGCGGCCGCGCGCCCGCCGTTGGTCGCCACCGAACGCCCGCAGCGCATTCCGTTGTCGCTGGCCCAGCAGCGTATGTGGGTGGTCAACCAGGTCGACCCCGCCTCCGGCTCCTACAACATCCCCTTCGCGATCCGCCTCACCGGCGAACTCGACATCGCCGCCCTCGACGCCGCGGTCACCGATGTACTCGGCAGGCACGAGTCGCTGCGCACCTACTTCCCCGTGGTCGGCGACGCTGGTACCCAGGACTCCGGTCGCGCACAGGCCAGTGGCGACGCCGCTGTGGTGGCCGACGGTCTGCCCGTCCAGGAAATCCTCTCCGTGGCCGAAGCGCTGCCCGGCGGGCTTCAGGTCGAGACGACCACCGACATCCTCACTCGTGCGGCCGAATTGGCCGGAACGGGCTTCGATGTGACGCGTGAGGTTCCGCTGCGCGCGAGGTTGCTCACGGATGGAACTTCCGCCGACTGGCTGCTTGTTGTTGTGGTGCACCATATTTCGGCCGACGGTGCGTCGTTGGCGCCGCTTGCTCGCGATCTGATGACCGCTTATGTGGCTCGTGCCGCGCACCAGGCCCCGGCGTGGGCACCGCTGGAAGTCCAGTACGCGGACTACGCGCTGTGGCAGCGGGCGGTCGTCGGCGACGACGAACAGCCGCAATCCCTGGCCGCCGCACAGCTCGACTACTGGCGCGAGCAGTTGGCCGACGTGCCTGCGCTGCTCGAATTGCCGCAGGACCGCCCGCGTCCCTCGGCGCCGACGCTGCGCGGCGCCACCACCGAGCTGCGTCTGCCCGCCGAGGTGCACACCGCGCTGAATCACCTCGCGCGCGAGCACAAGTCGTCGCTGTTCATGGTTGTGCACGCGGCGCTGGCCGTGCTGCTCGGCCGGTTGTCGGGCACCTCCGATATCGCCATCGGTACCGCTGTCGCCGGGCGCGGTGAGCGGGCGCTCGATGAGCTGGTCGGCATGTTCGTCAACACGTTGACGCTGCGCACCACCCTCGATCCGGCCGGTTCCTTCGACGAGGCCGTCGATGTGGCCCGCGAGACCGATCTCGGCGCGTTCGCCAATGCCGACCTGCCGTTCGAGCGGGTCGCCGAGGTCGTCGCGCCGGGGCGGGGCAGTGCGCAGAGCCCGCTGTTCCAGGTGGCGCTCACCTTCAGCAACAACGAGGCGGCCGCGCTCGAACTGCCCGGCCTCACCGTGAACGCCCTGGACACCGTGATCGCGGCCAAGTTCGACCTGCAGGTGGACGTCGAACCGCGCTTCACCGCCGCCGGTGATCCCGACGAGCTGGTCACCCTGTTCAACTACGCCACCGACCTGTTCGACGAGGCCACCGTGCGCAGCATCGGCGCGCGCTTCGCCCGCATCCTGACCGCGGTGGCCGCCGACCCGCAGATCCGCATCGGCGATATCGACATCCTCGACGAGTCCGAACGGGCCCGGCTGCTCGCAGGCGCGGCACAGGCGCCCGCGCCGAGCACCCCATCGGGCGGCACCACGCTCGCGCAGGCCTTCACCGCCGCCGCCGAGGACGATCCCGACGGACCCGCCCTCGTCTGGGGCGACGACGCGTTGACCTACGAGCAGCTCGACGCCCGCTCCGCACGCCTGGCCCGGCTGCTGATCGCCAGGGGCTTCGGCCCCGGCGACGGGGTGGCCGTCGATCTCGCGCGCGGTGTCGACTGGGCCGTCGCGGTCTGGGCGATCCTCAAGGCAGGCGCGGCCGTGGTCCCGGTGACCGGCGCCCAGCCGCACACCGAACCCATCGCGAAGCTGAGCATCACGGTCGGCGAATCCCGTGGCGTCGACTGGATCTCACTCGACGACCCGGCGATCAAGACCGAGCTGTCCACCTATTCCGCCCGCCCGGTCACCTACGCCGACCGTACCCGCGCCCTGCGCGGCGGCGACCCGGTGTTCGTGGGCGCCGACGGCACCCGCAGCTACGACGAACTCGCCGCGGCGGGTGCGCGGGTGCGCGCCGACACCGACCTGACCTTCGAAGCGCGAACCTTCGGGCGCGGCGCTGTGGACAGCTTCACCGCCCTGGTGGAGCCGGTCGCCGCGGGTGTGGCCGGTGCGTCGATGGTGCTGGTGCCGGATGCGGTGGACGGTTTGTCGGCGGCGCTGGCCGAGGAGTGGGTAACCCACGTGTTCGGTGATCGGGCCGGGATCGAGGCACTCCACACCGCCGAACTCGGCGATCTGCAGGCGCTGATCGCCGACGACGCCGCACCGGGCAATCCGGGCTCGGCCGATGTGGTGCTGGTACTCGGGGACTCGCGCGCCCAGGTGGCATGACCCCCGGCACTCCACGCTGGCAGGCGGGAGCTGGTGCGAGACAACAAGTTTCGGTGATGGGTGAGGTGGAACAGCTATGACACGACCGGCAAGAACCCGACCGGTACGTACGCGTCGCCCGCGCGTCACCGCGTTGGCACAGCTGCTGGCCACCGCGGTCGAGACCAACCCCGACGGTCTCGCGGTCGTCCTCGCCGACGCCACCCGCACCATCGGCAGCCTCACCTACGCCGAACTCGACGAGCGCTCCAATCGCATCGCCCGCCTGCTGATCGACCGTGGCATCGGCGCGGGCGACCTGGTGGCAATCGGAATCCCGCGCTCGGTCGAGTCCGTGCTCGCCGTCTGGGCCGTCACCAAAACCGGCGCGGGCTTCGTCCCGGTCGACCCGAACTACCCGCCGGACCGCGTGGCCCACATGGTCACCGACTCGGGTGCCGTCTTCGGCTTGACCGTCGCCGCGGTCGCCGACCGCCTCCCCGGCGAGGTGCGGTGGCTGCCACTCGACGGTCACCAGCCGGGTCGGCCCGCTGACGGCGACGAGCCCTTCTTCGACAACATCTCCGGTGCGGCGATCACCGCCGCCGACCGGCTGCGTCCGGTGCGGGCCGAGGACCTCGCCTACCTCATCTACACCTCCGGCTCCACCGGCCTGCCCAAGGGTGTCGCGGTGACCCAGGCCGGACTCGCCGGATTCAGCGCGGAACAGACGCGCCACTACGGTGTCGAATCCGGCTCGCGCACTTTGCACTTCGCCTCACCGTCCTTCGATGCCTCGCTGCTCGAACTGCTGCTGGCGATCGGGGCAGGCGCCACGATGGTGATCGTCGACCCGAGTGTCTACGGCGGCGACGATCTGGCCGCCCTGTTGCGGCGCGAGCGGGTGAGCCACGTTTTCATCACCCCGGCCGCGCTGGCCTCGATCGATCCGGACGGGCTCGACGATTTCCGGGTGGTGGCAGTCGGTGGTGAATCCGTGCCGCCGGATCTGCTGCGGCGCTGGGCGATACCGCTCGCCGACGGCACCTTGCGCGAGTTCCACAATGTGTACGGGCCCACCGAGACGACCATCGTCACCAACATCAGTGTGCCGCTGAAACCGGGCGATCCGATGACCATCGGCGGCCCGATCAACGGCGTGGCCGAATATGTCCTCGACGACCGGCTCGGTCCCGTTCCGCCCGGCGTCACCGGCGAGCTCTACATCACCGGCGCCCAGCTGACCCGTGGCTACCACGCCCGCCCCGGACTCACCTCCTCGCGCTATGTCGCGAATCCGTTCGACCCGGCCGGTTCTCGCCTCTACCGCACCGGCGACCTGGTCCGCTGGACGGCCGACGGCGCGCTGGACTATGTGGGCCGCAACGACTTCCAGGTGAAGATCCGCGGCTTCCGGATCGAACTCGGCGAGATCGACGCGGTGCTCTCGGCGCACGAGAGCCTCGACTTCGCCGCCACGATAGGCCACGAACTCGACAGCGGCGCAACCATTCTGGTGTCCTATGTGCACGCCGCGCCGGGCGCTGCCGTCGATACCGCCGCCCTCACCGCCTTCGCCGAGCGCAGTCTGCCCGCGCACATGGTGCCGACCGTGCTGATGGAACTCGACGCCATCCCGCTCACCCCGGTCGGCAAACTCGACCGAAAGGCGCTCCCCGCACCGATTCTCGAGCACGCCGAATTCCGCGCTCCCACTACGCCGGTGGAGCAGATCGTGGCGGGCACCTTCGCCCAGGTGCTCGACCTCGGCGACACCCAGCTCGGCCTCGACGACGACTTCTTCACCCTCGGCGGCAACTCGCTGATGGCCACCCAGGTGGCCGCCCGCCTCGGCGCCGCGCTGGACACCGACTTCCCGGTCCGACTGCTGTTCGAGGCGTCGACGGTGGAAACGCTGGCACGGCGACTCGCCGAATCCGCCGGTGCGGGTGCTCGTCCCGCACTGGCGGCGGGGGAGCGGCCCGCGCGGATTCCGCTGTCGCTGGCTCAGCAGCGGATGTGGTTCCTCAATCAGTTCGACCCCGGATCGGTCGCCTACAACATCCCGATGGCGGTGCGGCTACACGGCGCCATCGATGTCGAGGCGCTGCGCGCTGCGGTGGCCGACCTCGTCGCCCGGCACGAAACCCTGCGCACGATCTACCCCGAGACCGACGACGGGCCGATCCAGCAGATCCTCGCCGAGACCGAGGCGACGCCCCGGCTCGAGGTGCGCTCGATCGCACCCGATCAGCTCACCGCCGCCATGCACGAGTTCGGTTCGTCCGGGTTCGATGTGCGCGCCCAGGTGCCGTTGCGAGTCGCGCTGTTCGAGCTCGACGCCGACGCATCGGTGCTGGCGGTGGTGGTGCACCACATCGCCGGTGACGGCTCTTCGCTCGCGCCGCTGACCAGGGACCTCATGCTGGCCTATGCGGCGCGTTCGGCCGGTAACGCGCCGGAGTGGGCGCCGCTGACGGTGCAGTACGCCGATTACTCGCTGTGGCAGCGAGACCTGCTCGGCAGCGAGGACGATCCGCAGTCGCTGGCCTCGGCTCAGCTCTCCTACTGGCGCGCGGCGCTGGCCGGGCTGCCCGACCAGCTCGACCTGCCCGCCGACCGGCCGCGTCCGGCCGTGC
Source organism: Nocardia salmonicida NBRC 13393 (assembly GCF_001613085.1). GTDB lineage: Bacteria > Actinomycetota > Actinomycetes > Mycobacteriales > Mycobacteriaceae > Nocardia > Nocardia salmonicida. Next base: position 104,935 of record NZ_BDBR01000005.1, on the reverse strand, counting down.
AGACCTTCGCCGGTGGTCGCGTTCCGATCGAGGTCGACGCCGAAACCCATCGCGCTCTGCTGGCTTTGGCGCGCACGCAGGGTGCCACGCTGTTCATGGTCGTGCACACCGCCCTCGCGGTGACCTTGGCGAGGCTGGCGGGCACCGACGATCTGGCGGTCGGTACTCCCGTCGCCGGCCGCGGTGAGGCCGCGCTCGACGACCTGATCGGCATGTTCGTCAACACCCTGGTCTTCCGCACCACCCTCACCTCCGGCGAGTCGTTCACCGAACTACTCGCCCGCCAACGGGACAGCGACCTCCAGGTGTTCGCGAACGCGGACCTCCCGTTCGAGCGCCTCGTCGAGGCGATCAACCCCGCCCGCTCCACGGCCCGCCATCCACTGTTCCAGGTCGGCCTGTCCTTCCAGAACCTCAGCCGCACCGGCCTCGAACTCGGCGAGACCGCGGTCGAGGGCGTCGACGTGGACCTCGCGGTCTCCCAGTTCGATCTGCACGCCATCGTCGCCGACGCCTACGACAGTGACGGCGTCGCGCAGGGGATCAGTGGCGTATTCACTTATGCCACAGACCTGTTCGACGCGTCGACCGCCCAGACCTACGCCGACCGTTTCGTGCGAGTTCTCACCGCGATCGCCACCGCGCCCGAACGTCCTGTCGACGAGCTGGAACTGCTCTCCGATGTCGAGCGGGAACGAATTCTGCACGACTGGAACGCAACCGACCACTCGTGCCCGTCCGCGACGCTGGCCTCGCTGTTCGATGACAGCGCGGCAGCCGACCCCGATGGTGTGGCGCTCGTCGATCCCGACGGCGCGCGGCTCACCTATCGTGATTTCGCCGCGCGGGTGAATCAGCTTGCGCGACATCTGATCACGCGGGGCGTGGGAGTAGAGGACCGCGTGGCGCTGGCGATCCGGCGTTCCACCGACCTCGTCGTCGCGATGTACGCGGTGACGCAGACCGGCGCGGCCTACGTCCCCGTCGACCCGGACCAGCCCGCCGACCGCGTCGCTCACGTCCTCGATACGGCGGCGCCTGCCTGCGTATTGACCACCACGCGTGACGGATTCGCGACTGTGTCGGCGCCGGTGATCGCTATCGACACGATCGATACTTCCGCGGTCTCGACCGCGCCGATCGTGGCGAGCGAGCGCGTCGGTGTGCTGCGTCCGGAGAACACGGCCTACATCATCTTCACCTCGGGGTCGACCGGCAAGCCGAAGGGTGTGGCGGTCTCGCACGGCGCGATCGTCAATCAGTTGCTCTGGAAGACAGCTGCTTTCGGCCTCGGTCGTGACGACTCGGTCCTGTTGAAGACCGCCGCTACCTTCGACCTCTCGGTCTGGGAGTTCTGGTCGGCCGCGAGCTGTGGTGGTCGCCTGGTGATCGCCGCCGCCGACGGCCACCGCGACCCCGCCTACCTGCTGCGTGTACTCGCCACGCAAGCGGTGACAACCTTGCATGTGGTGCCCTCGATGCTCGACGCGTTGCTCACCGAATCCGCCGGCGCGCTCCCGCGTTCACTGCGCCGCGTACTCGCCATCGGCGAGGCCCTGCCCGCCGCTACCGCCCAGCGTTTCCTGGCGACGACCTCGGCGGCACTGCACAACCTGTACGGCCCCACCGAAGCCGCGGTCTCCATCACCGACCACCGCGTCACCACCGCCGATCGCGCCACCGTCCCGATCGGTCGGCCGGTGTGGAACAGCGGCGCCTACATCCTCGACGCCCGGCTCCGCCCGGTCCCGCCCGGTGTCGCAGGTGAGCTGTATCTAGCGGGCGCGCAGCTCGCTCGCGGCTACTACGCCCGCCCCGACCTCACCGCCGACCGCTTCGTCGCCGACCCCTTCGCCGGACCCGGCGGCGCGCGCATGTACCGCACCGGTGACCTCGTCGCCTGGACGGCTGACGGCGAGCTCGACTACCGCGGTCGCACCGACTTCCAGGTGAAGATCCGCGGATTCCGCATCGAGCTCGGCGAGATCGAGGCCGCCCTGCTCGCCGCGCCGCAGATCGCCAAGGCGGCGGTCATCGCGTCGACGGATCCGCAACTCGGCGACCGGCTCGTGGCCTACGTCGTCCCCGCGTCCGGAACCTCGCTCACCGCCACGGAAGCCAAAGCCGCCGTAGCGCACGTGCTCCCGTCCTACATGGTCCCCGCCGCATTCGTCGTTCTCGACCACCTCCCGCTGAACGCCAACGGCAAACTCGACAGAGCCGCCCTCCCGGCGCCGGTCCTCGAACCGCGCCGCTATCGCGCACCCGAGACCGATCACGAGATCGCCGTAGCCGCCGTCTTCACCGAGGTCCTCGGCGCGCGAACCCCCGGCCTCGACGACGACTTCTTCGCCCTCGGCGGTAACTCGCTGCTGGCCACCCGCGTCGTGCACCACCTACGCGAACACACCGGCGTCGAACTCACCGTCGCGGCGTTCTTCGCCGACCCGACCGTCGCCGGTCTCGCCGCGAGAATCAGCGACGGACCGGCCGGCGCCGCCGACCTCGAAGCCGCGCTCTCGGTCGTGCTCCCGATCGCGCGCCGCGGCACCCGCCCGCCGCTGATCTGTGTGCACCCGGTCTCCGGTCTGGCATGGGCCTACGCGAGCCTGGTGCCGTATCTGCCCGACGATCTGCCCGTGGTCGGCATCCAGTCGCCCGCGCTGAGCGATCCGGAATTCCGGCCCACATCAGCCGAAGAACTGGTCGATCGCTACCTTGCCGAAATCCGTGGCGTCCAACCGCACGGTCCCTATCAGCTGCTCGGCTGGTCGCTCGGCGGCGTGCTCGCACAGGCTGTCGCGACCCGTTTACAGGCCGAGGGTGAAACGGTGGCATCGCTGACGATGCTCGACAGCCTCCCCGGTGCCGCACTCGCCGATTTCGGTACCGAATTGCGGCATGTGCTCGTCGAACTCGGCATCCCCGAGCACCAGCTACCCGACCGGCTCACCGAGCTGGGCGAGGAGGCGCTCGAATCGCTGCACGACGCGCTGGCGGGCGACGCGCCGATCTCGCGTGCGCAATTCGTCGGCATGTACCGCGGCGCGCTGCACTCGGTGGCGTTGCTCACCGAGCTCGAACACACCGGATTCGAGGGCGATCTCACCTATTTCACCGCCGTGCGGACCCCCCAAAAGCTGGGGGACGGCGCCTCGCGATGGCGGCCGTTCGTCAGCGGAATCATTGCTGACCACCCGGTCCAGGCCACTCACCAGCAGATGCTCTCGACTGTGGCGGTAGCCACGTTCGCAGCGGCAATTGCCCAGGTCGTCGCGGGTGCGCACGGATCCGTCGATATGTGTCCGTAACGGGCTCGATGGGCATTACGATTCCGTTGCGATAGAGTTGGTGTGTCGTGGCGCACACCTCGGCGACGGTCGGCAGCGGCTATGTAGGTGTGGCTATGCTGTGTCCGACTCGGCCGCCGGACGCGAGAGGTGTATTGGTCTGTGGAAACCCCCCGCCGCACGGGCCGTGCCGGTCGCCGACGTGCTACCGGCGTTCCGTTGTTCGGTCAGCTACTCACGGCCGCCGTCGAATCCGCGGCCGATTCGATCGCGCTGCGCTACAACCCGACCGGGATGCCCGGTGCGGAACTCGAGCTCACTTATCGTGAGCTCGACGAGCGATCCTCGCGTTTGGCTCGTGAACTCATCGACCGTGGCATGGGCGCGGGCGATGTCGTCGCGATCGCGATCGCCCGATCGATCGAATCCGTGCTCGCCGTGTGGGCCATCGCCAAGACCGGTGCCGCGTACGTGCCGGTCGACCCGGCCTACCCGGCCGACCGGATCGCCCACATCGTGGCCGACTCCGGCGCGACCATCGGCCTGACCACCGCGGCCCATCGCGCCTGCCTCGGCACCACCGCGTATTGGATCGAACTCGATGACCCGGTGGTCGCCGAACGCATCGCCGTACGGCCCGCGCACGCGGTGAGCTACGCCGACCGGGTCCGCCCGATCGACGAACGGCATCCCGCCTACGTCATCTACACCTCCGGCTCCACCGGCAAGCCCAAGGGCGTCGTGGTGACCCATGCCGGGCTGGCCACGCTGGTAGCCGCCGAGCGCGAACACTATGGCGTGGAACCCGATTCGCGCGTGCTGCATGTTTGCTCGCCGAACTTCGATGTGTCGGTGCTCGAGCTGCTGCTGCCGTTCGGCGTCGGCGCCACGCTGGTGATCTCGCCGCCACGGGTGTTCGGCGGTTTCGAACTGTCGGACCTGCTGCGCCGCGAGCGCATCACCCACCTGCTGATCACCCCGGGCGCGCTCGAGTCCGTCGATCCGGCCGGGCTGCCGGATCTGGCGACCGTGATCGTCGCGGGCGACCGGTTCGGTCCTGAGCTCGTCGGCCGCTGGGCGACCGGTGGGCGCGCGTTCTACAACGGCTACGGGCCCACCGAGGCCACGATCCTGGCCACCAGCACCGTGGCGCTGCGGGCGCACGCGCCGATCACCATCGGCACCGCGGTGCCCGGCATGGGTCTGTACGTGCTCGACGCCCGGCTGCGGCCGGTACCCGCCGGAGTGGTCGGCGAGTTGTACCTGTCCGGCCCCGCGCTGGCGCAGGGGTATCTGGGCAGGCCGGGGCTCACCGCCGAACGTTTCGTCGCCTCGCCGTTCTGGCCGGGCAGGCTGTACCGCACCGGCGATCTGGTCCGCCGCTACGAACACGACGGCACGCTGGAATACCTCGGCCGCACCGATTTTCAGGTGAAGGTGCGCGGCTTCCGGATCGAGCTGGGCGAGATCGACAACGCGCTCACCGCGCACCCCGACCTCGACTACGCGGTGACGCTGGGCAAGACGATGCCATCGGGTGCGACGGCGCTGGTCGCCTATGTGCTGCCCCGCGTCGGCCACACGGTCGATACCGGAGCGCTGGCGGAGTTCCTCGCGGAAACGTTGCCCGCGTACATGATTCCGTCGGTGATCATGGTGCTCGACGCCGTGCCGCTGACCCCGGTCGGCAAGCTCGATCGCGCCGCGCTACCGACGCCGGTGTTCACCGTGCGCGGCTTCCGCGCGCCCGCCACCCCGGCCGAACAGGTAGTGGCCGATGTGTTCGCCGCGCTGTTGCTGCGTGACGGCGCGGGCCGGGTCGGCGCCGACGACGACTTCTTCGAATTGGGTGGCGACTCGCTGCTCGCCGCCCAGGCGGTGGCCCGCATCGGTGCCGCGCTGGATGTGCGGGTGCCGGTGCAGGCGGTCTTCGAGGCGCCGACCGTCGCCGGTCTCGCCAATCGCGCCGAGCAGCAACGACTGTCGGCGCACGCGCTCCCGTTGACGCCGCGTCCGCGCCCCGAACTGATCCCGCTGTCCTACGCCCAGCAGCGGATGTGGTTCCTCAACCGCTTCGACCCCGCGTCGGCGGTGGACAACATCCCGGTCGCGGTCCGGCTCTCCGGTCGCCTCGACCTACCCGCCCTTCGCGCCGCGATCGCCGACCTGATCGCCCGCCACGAAGTTCTTCGCACGGTCTATCCGGTATCCGGCGGCGTCGGTTCCGAGGGCTACGGCGCCGTGCTCGACGGCGAAGGTCACCAGCTGGTGCTGGCGGCGGGCGATCCGGCCGCGATGCCCGAGTTCGACGTCGTCGAGGTGGCCGAGGACGAGCTGACCGAGGCGATCGGCGCCGCGGCGCTGACCGGCTTCGACGTCACGGCCGGTCCGCCGGTGCGGGTTCGGGTGCTGGCGATCTCGGACAGCGAGCACGTCGTGGTGTGCGTGGTGCACCACATCGCCGCCGACGGATTCTCCTTCGCGCCGCTGACCAGGGATCTGCTCACCGCCTACGCCGAACGACGCGGTGGCGGCGCGCCGCAGTGGCCGCCGCTGCCGGTGCAGTACGTCGACTACACGCTGTGGCAGCGCGAACTGCTCGGCGTCGAGAACGACCCGAGTTCACTGCTCTCCGCGCAACTGGCCTTCTGGCGAAAGACCCTGTCCGGCCTGCCCGAACAGCTCGAACTGCCCACCGACCGCCCCCGTCCGGCGGTCTCGAGCCGGGCGGGCGGCTCGCTGAGCATTCAGGTGCCCGCCTCGGTCCATGCCGGCCTGTCCGCACTGGCCCGCGAGCACAACGCCACGCTGTTCATGGTCGTGCACACCGCGCTGGCCATGCTGCTGGCCCGGCTCAGCGGCACCCGCGACATCGCGATCGGCACCCCGGTCGCCGGCCGTGGTGAGCAGGCGCTCGACGAGCTGATCGGCATGTTCGTCAACACCCTTGTCCTGCGCACCGAGGTGAATCCGGCGGCGAACTTCGCCGAGTTGCTCACCGAGGTTCGATCGCGTGATCTCGCGGCCTTCGGACATGCCGACGTGCCGTTCGAGCGCCTCGTCGAACTGCTGGAGCCGGTGCGTTCGACCGCACGGCACCCGCTGTTCCAGGTGATGCTGACCTTCCAGAACCTGGCCCGTTCCGATCTCGCCCTGCCCGGCCTCGCCGTGTCGTCCGCCGATTTCGCGGTGCCGCTGGCGAAGTTCGATCTGCAGGTGGAGCTCACCGAACACATCGGCATCGACGGCGCACCGCAGGGCATGGCGGCCACGTTCGTCTATGCCACAGATCTTTTCGATCGCGGCACCGTCGCCGACTTCGCCGACCGCTGGACGCGGGTCCTCGCCGCGGTGGTGGCCGATCCGGCCAAGCCCGTGGGCGACATCGACGTGCTCGCGCCCGGTGAGCGTGAACTCGTGCTGCGCGAGGGCAATTCGCCCGGCATCGCGGTTCCCGAGGTGACCCTCGCCGATCTGATCACCGCCCAGGCGCGACAGCGACCCGATGCGATCGCGATCAGAGCGGGGGAGCGATCTATCACGTTCGCCGATCTCCTCGGCCGGGCATCGGCGCTGGCGCGTGCGCTCATCGCGCAGGGCGCGGGCCCGGAAACCCTGGTGGCCGTTGCTGTTCCGCGCACCGAGGAATTGCCGGTCGCGTTGCTCGCGGTGCTGTTGTCGGGTGCGGGCTATCTGCCGATCGATTCCGGATACCCGGCGCAGCGCCTCGGCTACATCCTCGCCGACGCGAAACCCGCTGTGCTGCTGTCGACCTCGGCGGAGCACGAACTGCTGACGCCCCTCGCGAATCTGCCCGTGGTGTTGCTCGACGAGCAACCCGTCTACTCCGAGGCCCCGCTGCATCCTGGCGAACGCCGCGCCGGGTTGTACCCCGATCACCTGGCGTACGTCATCTACACCTCGGGTTCCACCGGCCTGCCCAAGGGCGTCGGCGTGACCCATCGCAATGTGCTCGAGCTGTTCGCCAACACCCAGTTGCTGTTCACCTTCGACGAGGACGACGTGTGGACGGTGTTCCACTCCTTCGCCTTCGACTTCTCGATCTGGGAACTGTGGTGCGCGCTGGCAGGCGGCTCGTCGGTCGTCGTCGTCGACCACCTGACCTCCCGTTCGCCGATCGAATTCCGCGAGCTGCTGGCCACCGAACACGTGACGGTGCTGAGTCAGACCCCCACCGCTTTCGCGCAACTGGACGAAGCCGACCGCGCCGCACAGGCCGCGGGCGCCACACCGCTGCCACTGCGCTACGTGGTCTTCGGCGGCGAGGCCCTCGACCCCCGCAAGCTCAACCGCTGGTACGACCGGTACGGCAACGGCCATGGCGCGCCGGAACTCGTCAACATGTACGGCATCACCGAGACGACGGTCCATGTCTCCCACCAGGTCCTGACTTCACGGACGGCGGAGATCGTGGCCGAGCGGGCGGACGTCGGGGGAGCGGATGCGGCGGTAGAGCGGCGTGAGGATGCCGCCGAACTGCCCGGCAGCCTCATCGGCCGCGCACTGCCAGGGCTGTCGGTGGTGGTCCTCGACGATCGGCTGCGCCCGGTGCCCTTCGGCGTCGCGGGTGAGCTCTACATCGCGGGCAACCAACTCTCGCGCGGCTACCTCGGCAAGCCGGGCCTCACCGCCACCCGCTTCGTCGCCGACCCGTTCGGCGAACCCGGCGCGCGCCGCTACCGCTCCGGTGATCTCGGCCGCTGGATCGGTTTCCGCGGCACCCCCACCCTCGAATACGGCGGCCGCGGCGACCAACAGGTCCAATTGCGTGGTTTCCGCATCGAACCGGGTGAGATCGAGGCCGCCCTGCTCCGGGTGCCCGGCGTCGGTCAGTCCGCGGTCATCGTGCGCGCCGACGAGCACGCCGGTGACCGTCTGATCGCCTACGTCGTCGCGGCGACAGATCTGGTCGAGCTCGAGGTCGCCGGTCCGAAGAGCCCGGTCGGGGCACGCTTCGAACGTGGCGGCGCGGGCTTCGCCGACGAAGACTCCGGGGCGCGCGTGGCCACGGCACTTGACCCGGTGCAGGTGCGCGCCGCCGTCGCCGAATTCCTCACCGGCTATATGGTTCCCGACGCGGTCGTGGTGGTCCCCGAACTGCCGATGACCACCAACGGCAAGCTCGACCGGGCGGCCCTGCCCGCACCGGAGTTCACCGCAGCCACCACCTTCCGCGCGCCGACCACGCCCATCGAACTCAGCGTCGCCGAGGTGTTCGCGTCCCTGCTCGGCGTGCCCGAGATCGGTCTCGACGACAACTTCTTCGACCGCGGCGGCAACTCGCTGCTCGCCACCAGGGCCATCGCCCGCATCGACCAGGCACTCAGTACCGACCTGGTGGTGCGCGACCTGTTCGAGGCGCCGACCGTCGGCTCACTCGCCGCGCGCGTGCGCCCGGGTTCGGTGACCGCGCCACGACCGCCGCTGATCCCGGCGCAGGATCGAGGCGTCATTCCGCTCTCACCCGCGCAGCAGCGGATGTGGTTGCTCAACCGCATCGATCCCGACTCACCGGCGTACAACATCCCGCTGGTCCTGCGGCTGCGCGGCGCGCTCGACACCTCGGCATTGCGCTACGCCGTCGCCGACGTGCTCGAACGGCACGAGGCGCTGCGTACCCGCTTCCCGGCCGATGACGCCGAAGCTGTTCCGTACCAGGAGATCCTGCCTGTCAGCGCGGTGTTGCCCACCGGCCTCGCGCTCGAGGAGTGCGACGATCCGCGCGAACGGGTAATCCGCTTGCTCTCCGGTGGTTTCGACGTCGCCGAGCGAGTTCCCCTGCGCGCCGGGCTGTTCACGGCCCGCGCCGACGATCCGCTCGCGGAGGAGGAATACGTGCTCGCCGTGGTGGTGCAGCACATCATCGCCGACGGCGCCTCCCTGGCACCGCTGGCGCGTGACCTCGTGATCGCCTACCGGGCCCGCGTCGAAGGTCGCTCGCCCGCCTGGGCGCCACTGCCCGTGCAGTACGCCGACTACGCGCTGTGGCAGCGCGAGGTACTCGGCGCGGAATCCGATGAGAACTCCACCGCCGCGAGGCAGCTGGAATTCTGGCGGCACACCCTGGCGGGACATCTCGGCACGGTGGAACTCCCGCACGACCATCCCCGCCCCTCGCACGCCTCGCTGCGCGGCGCCGACGTGAGCACCACGCTGCCCACCGACGTCCATGTCGGCCTCGCCGAGATCGCCCGCAGGCACAACGCCTCGCTGTTCATGGTCGTGCACGCGGCACTCGCGGTGTTGCTCGCGCGGATCTCCGGCAGCACCGATATCGCGATCGGCACCCCGATCGCCGGACGCGGCGAACCCGAACTCGATGACCTGGTCGGCATGTTCGTCAACACCTTGACCCTGCGCACCGAAGTCGACCCGCGCCGCGGATTCGACGAATTGGTCAGCGCCGCGCGTGAAGTCGGCCTCGCCGCGTTCGCCAACGCCGACCTGCCGTTCGAGCGAGTCGTCGAGGAGGTGGCCCCGACCGGCACCGTGTCGCACAACCCGCTGTTCCAGGTGGTGCTCTCGTTCCACAACAACGAGACGCCCGTGCTCCGCCTGCCCGGCCTCACCATCGAGGCGATGGACCTCGCGGCCCGGCCCGCCAAGTTCGACCTCCAGGTCAATGTCGAACCGCGTCTGTCCGCGACCGGCGAACCCGACGAGATCGGCGTCGTCTTCACCTACGCCACCGACCTTTTCGACGAGCACACTGTCGCGGCTTTCGCACGCGGGCTCACCGAGATCGTCACCGCGGTCGCCGCCGATCCCACGGTGCGAGTCGGCGATATCGACCTGCGTGATGCCAGAGAACGCGAACGTGAACTGACCGCCGCGGCCTATGCGCCCGCGCCGTCGGCCAACGGCGCCGCGCTGGCGCAGGAACTGGCCTCGGCGGTGGAGGAGGACCCGGACGCGCCCGCTCTCGATCTGGGCGAATCAGAGATCGTCTACGCCGAATTCGACGCCCGTTCTTCGCAATTGGCTCGCTCGCTGATCGCCCGCGGCGCCGGGCCCGGCACCGGAGTCGCGGTGCGCCTCGACCGCGGGGTGGATGCGGCGATCGCGACCTGGGCGGTGCTCAAGGCCGGCGCCGCGGTGGTGCCGCTGATGACGATGAACGCGCGCCTGCCGGGCAGCCTCGAGGTGAAGCTCGGCCTGACCATCGACATCCTCGACGCACCCGACGGCCTGGACTGGTACGACCTCGCCGACCCGGCGCTGCGCGCCGAACTGGCCGCGGAATCGCCGCGCCCGATCGGCTACGCCCATCGCACCCGCGCGCTGCGCGGCGACGACGTGGCGTTCGTCGGCGGCGGCCGCGCGCTGAGCTACGACGAGTTGGCGACCGCGGCCGAGCAGGTTGCCGAGCGCACCGGGCTCAACTTCGAATCGCGTACGCGAGCGGCGGGCAGACCGGATTCGGTGGCGGGCGTGCTCGAGATCGTCGCGGCCGCGATCGCGGGTGCGACGCTGGTGATGGGGGCAGACCAGGGGGGTGCGGACGAGGTGAGCCACGTGTTCACCGAGGCCGCGGTGGCCGTCGCCGAGCCCGGCGACGGGACCGGTGCGAGGATTGTCGCGCTCAGTGAGATGATCGGCAACGCCGGGCAGCCGCACGAGCGGCGCACGGTAGTCGGGATGGATGGATAGGTGGAACGAACACTGGCTGGTCCGCGCGCGGCGCGGATGAGTGGCAGTGCGCGTCGATATCGGTACGAGGTGTGCATGACCGGGCAACGGCAAGTCGACTCCGTCGATCGGACGGAACTGTCGTGACCCGGGCGAACCGGGCGTCTGGCGCCCGCGCCCGGCAGCGCGGGAAGTCGCTGCCGCAACTGCTGTCCGTGGCCGTGGAGTCGAACCCGAGTGGGCTCGCGCTCTCCTGGGACGACGGTGTCTCGGCACCGGTGCGCTGGACCTACGCCGAGCTCGACGAACGTTCCAACCGCCTGGCGCGACTGCTGATCGCCCGCGGCGTCGGTCCCGAGGACGTGGTGGCCGTCGGCATTCCGCGCTCGCCGGAATCGGTGCTGGCGATGTGGGCGGTGACCAAGACCGGTGCGGCGTTCCTGCCGGTGGACCCGAACTATCCGCCCGCCCGCGTAAGCCACATGCTCGGCGATTCCGGTGCTGTGCTCGGCGTCGCGGTCGGTGCGGCGGTGGACCGGTTGCCGGGTGCGCTCGACTGGCTGTGTCTAGACGACGACGGCGTGCGTCGCGCCACCGACGATCAGTCCGGCGATCCGGTGACCTTCGCCGACCGGGTGCGCCCGCTGCGGCTGCAGCACCCCGCCTATGTGGTGTACACCTCTGGTTCCACCGGCCTGCCCAAGGGCGTTGTGGTGACGCACGCCGGGCTGGCCGGGTACTGCGCCGAGCAGCGCGCGCATTACGCGATCGAGCCGACCTCACGCACCCTGCATTTCGCGTCGCCCTCGTTCGACGCGGCGGTGCTCGAACTGCTGATGGCGGTGGGCGCCGGGGCCGCGATGGTGCTCGTACCCGCCGGCATTCTCGGCGGGGCCGAGCTGGCCGATGTGCTGCGTCGCGAAGCCGTCACGCACATGTTCATCACCACTGCCGCGCTGGCCTCGCTCGATCCGGCCGGGCTGGACACGCTGGCCGTGGTCACGACCGGTGGCGAGGCCTGCCCGCCGGACCTGATCCGACGCTGGGCCACGGATTCGCGCCGGTTCCACGATTGTTACGGGCCGACCGAGACCACCATCGTGACGAATATCAGCGCGCCGCTGGTGGTGGGCGACACGATGAACATCGGTGCGCCGCTGCGTGGGGTGACCGAGTACGTGCTCGACGAGCGCCTGGTTCGGGTGCCCGACGGGATGATCGGCGAGCTGTACATCGCGGGCAACGGGTTGGCGCGTGGCTATCACCGTCAGCCTGGATTGACCGCGTCGCGCTTCGTGGTCGACCCTTTCGCCGGGGCCGACGGGCGGATGTATCGCACCGGCGACCTGGTGCGTCGCCGGGTGGACGGTGCGATCGAGTTCGTGGGGCGCAACGACTTCCAGGTGAAGGTGCGCGGGTTCCGGATCGAGCTCGGTGAGATCGATACCGTGCTGACCGCGCACGACACCGTCGACTTCGCCGTGACCATCGGGCACGAACTCGACAACGGCACCACGATTCTCGCCGCCTACGTGCACGCCGCACCCGGCGCGCGAATCGACACCGACCAGCTGTTCGAGCACGCGAGGACCGGTTTGCCCGCGCATATGGTGCCGACCGCGCTCACCGTGCTCGACGCCATCCCCCTGACTCCCGTCGGCAAACTCGATCGGGCCGCGCTGCCCGCACCGACCCTGCGGGCCGAGGAATTCCGTGCGCCCTCGGGTGCGATGGAAGAGCTGGTGGCGCACATCTTCACCGAGTTGCTCGCGCCGGAGAACCCGGTGGGCGCCGATGACGACTTCTTCGCGCTCGGCGGCAATTCGCTGCTCGCCACGCGGGCGGCGGCGCGCCTCGGGGCAGAGCTCTCGGCGCGGGTACCCGCCGGTCACGTCTTCGAAAGTCCCACTGTCGCAGGACTCGCCACGCTGCTGGAGCCGCTGAAGGGCGCGGGCGGGCACGCGCCGCTGGTGCCGCGCGGGCGTCCCGAACTGATCCCGCTCTCGCCCGCGCAACAGCGGATGTGGTTCCTCAACCAATTCGATCCGAATTCCACGGCCGAGACGATCCCGTTCGCGCTGCGCCTGTCCGGACCGTTCGACCCTCGCGCGCTGCACGCGGCGCTGACGGACCTGGTCGGTCGGCACGAATCGCTGCGCACGTGGTACCCGGTCTACAACGCCGACGAGCGTGAGCGTGGTGCGCGCGCGGGCGAAGACGGTGCTGTGGTCGACGGTGTCGGCCACCAGGTCGTGCTGCCGATGTCCGAGGCTGTCCCCGATGTGCTGGTCGACTCGCTCACCGAGGACGACTTGCCGCTGTGGCTGGCGGAATTCGCCGGTACCGGGTTCGACGTCGCCGCTGGTGTGCCGTTCCGGGTGGCGTTGGCCGAGCTCGGGCCGCACGACCATGTGCTCGCCGTGGCCCTGCACCACATCACCGCCGACGGCGCCTCGGTGGCGCCGCTGCTGCGTGATCTGCTCGGCGCCTACCTCGCCCGTCGCAACCGCTCGCGACCCAGGTGGCAGCCACTGCCGGTGCAGTACGCCGACTACACGCTCTGGCATCGCGAGTTGCTCGGCTCCGAAGCGGACCCGGATTCTGTTGCCACCGCCCAGATCTCGCACTGGCGCAGCGCGCTCGCGGGCCTGCCCGACCGCCTCGACCTGCCCACCGATCGTCCTCGCCCGCCCGTATTCACCGGCCGCGGCGCCGAATTCGGTTTCCAGATCCCGGCGGCGGTGCACACCGCGCTCGCCGCGCTCGCCCAGCGCAGCGGCGCCTCCGAATTCATGGTCGTGCACGCGGCTTTCGCGGTGCTGCTCGGCCGCGTCGCGCACACCGACGACATCGCCATCGGTACGCCGGTGGCCGGGCGCGGCGCCCGCGAACTCGACGACCTGATCGGCATGTTCGTCAACACGCTGGTGCTGCGCTCGCACCTCGACCCGCGAGCGAGTTTCGCCGAACTGCTGCGCGCGACCAAACGCGCCGACCTCGCCGCTTTCGCCCACGCGGACCTGCCGTTCGAGCGCCTGGTCGAATTGCTCGATCCGGTTCGCTCGCAGGCCCATCACCCGCTGTTCCAGGTCGCCCTGTTCTTCCAGAACCTCGACCTGCCGAACCTGCGACTACCCGGCCTCGACGCCACACCGGTCGAATTCGGTGGTGCGGTGGCACGTTTCGACCTGCAGCTCACCATCGTGCCCGGCGCCGATCCGACCGAGCCGATGGCCGCGTCGTTCAACTACGCCACCGATCTGTTCGATGCCGACACCATCGAATCCCTGGCGGCCCGGTTCACCCATCTGCTCGACGCGGTCGCCACCGACGCCGATATCGCGATCGCCGACATCGATCTGCTCACCGAGGCCGAGCGTGAGCAGACCCTGGTGAGCTGGAACGACACCCGTCATCCGGTGCCGCCGGAGCCGATGCTCGACGCGTATCGCCGTGCGGTGCAGATACATCCGGACGCCACCGCGCTCGTCTACGCGGACACCGAGCTGACCTACCGGCAGTTCGACGAGCGCGTGAACGCCCTCGCCCGGGTGCTGATCGAGCAGGGCGTCGGTCCCGAAAGTCTGGTCGGCCTGGCTATCCGCCGCTCACCGGAACTGGTGATCGGCATGTACGCGGTGCTCACCGCGGGCGGCGCGTATGTGCCGCTCGACCCCGACCACCCGGCCGAGCGCATCGCCTACATCCTCGACACCGCCCGGCCCGCGTGTGTGCTGAGCACCCGCGCCGATGCCATCGCGGTCCCGGACGGCACCTCGTTGCTGTCGCTCGACGATCTCGATGTCGTCGGAGTACCCGGTGATCCGGTCCTGCCCTCGGAATTGCGCGCGCCGTTGCGTCCCGAGAACCCGGCCTACGTCATCTTCACCTCGGGTTCGACCGGCAAGCCCAAGGGTGTCGCGATCTCGCACGCCGCCATCCACAACCAGCTGGTGTGGATGCTGGCGAAGTACCCGCTCGCGCTGGGTGATGTGTACCTGCAGAAGACCGCGACCACCTTCGACGTGTCGCTGTGGGGCTATTTCATGCCGCTGCGCGTCGGCGCGAAACTGGTGCTGGCCACCCCGGACGGCCATCGCGACCCCGCTTATCTGATCGACCTGATCGGCAAGCACCAGGTCACCGTCACCGACTTCGTCCCGTCGATGCTCACGATGTTCGCCGCCCAGGCAGCGGCCGAGGACTCCGGGCAGGCGGGCCACGCCGACCTGGCGTCGCTGCGCGAGATCTTCGTCATCGGTGAGGCGCTCCCCGCGGAGACCGTCGATGCCATGGCCGCGGTCAGCTCGGCCAGGTTGCACAATCTGTACGGTCCGACCGAAGCCGCTGTCTCGGTGACCTACTGGCCCGCCCGTCCGGGCGAGCGCTCGGTGCCGATCGGGCTGCCGCAGTGGAACTCCCGTGTCTATGTCCTCGACGAGCGGCTGCGGCCGGTGCCCCCCGGCATCGCGGGAGAGCTCTATCTCGCGGGGGATCAGCTCGCCCGTGGGTACCTCGCGCGGCCCGGCCTGACCGCCGATCGCTTCGTCGCCGATCCCTTCGCCTCGGTGTCCGGCAGCGGGTCCGAAGGGGCGCGCACGCCAGGCCCCGTGCGGGGCGCGCGGATGTACCGGACCGGCGACCTGGTGGTGTGGCGACGGCCCACCTCGAACGCCCCGCACCGACTGGACTACCTGGGGCGTATCGATTTCCAGGTGAAGTTCCGTGGTCAGCGGATCGAGCTCGGCGAGATCGAGACCGCGCTGTTGGCGCACGAATCCGTCAGCCAGGCAGTGGCCTTGGTCGTCGCGACCGAGCTGGGTGACCAGCTGGTCGCCTACGTGGTGCCCGCCCACGGCCACGGCACCGAGCCGGACCGGCTTCGCGCCGCTGTCTCCAAAACCCTTCCGGTCTATATGGTTCCGGCTTCGATCACCGTGCTCGGCGGGCTGCCGCTCAACCCCAGCGGCAAGCTCGACCGCAAGGCGCTGCCCGCGCCGAGCTTCACCGCGCGGGCGTTCCGCGCACCGAGCACCACCCAGGAGCGGCTCGTCGCCGGTCTGTTCGGAGAAGTCCTCGGCCGTACCGATATCGGCGCCGACGACGACTTCTTCGCGCTCGGCGGCAACTCGCTGATCGCCACCCGCCTGGTCGCCCGGCTCGGTGCCGCCACCGGTGGCCGCGTCGCCGTGCGCACGCTCTTCGAAACCCCCACGGTCGCCGCGCTCGCCGCTGTTCTCGGCTCCGATGTGGTGGCGGAACCGACCTCTGGACTGGGCACTTTGCCCCGCCCCGACGTGCTGCCCCTCTCGCCCGCCCAGCGCCGCATGTGGTTCCTCAACCGTTTCGACCAGGGCGCCGACGACGGAGCCGCCGCCTACAACCTCCCCTTCGCGCTACGTCTGACCGGCACCCTCGACGTGCCCGCCCTCACCGACGCCCTGCGCGACGTGTTGGCCCGTCACGAGGTGCTGCGCACGATCTACCCCGACACCGCCGACGGACCGATCCAACAGATCCTGCCGGTCGACGCGGTGGACCTCGACGTCACCGTGCACCGGATCGATGCGGACCACGCGACAGCGCAGGTGGCCGCACTCGCGTCGACAGCGTTCGACGTGACGACCGAGGTTCCGCTGCGGGTCAGGCTGCTCGACATCACCGGCAGCGGACCCGACGCGCCCACCGAGCACGTGCTCGCCGTGGTGGTGCACCACATAGCCGGCGACGCCTCGTCGATGGCGCCGCTCGTGCGTGACGTGACCACCGCCTACCTCGCCCGCGCCGCGGGCCATGCCCCGGATCAACCGCCGCTGCCGGTGCAGTACGCCGACTACGCGCTGTGGCAGTTGGACCGGCTCGGTGCCGAGGACGACACGGAATCCGCTGGTGCCGAGCAGCTCTCGTTCTGGCGGTCCGAACTCGCCGACCTGCCGGATCTGCTGGAACTGCCTGCCGACTACCCACGGCCCGCGGTCGCCTCGCTCGTGGGCGGCCGGGTGCCGGTGCGCATCGGCGCCGAGACACACGCCGCGCTCACCCGGATCGCGCGGGAGAGTGGCGCGACCGTGTTCATGGTGTTGCACACCGCCTTCGCGGTGCTGCTGGCGCGGTTGGCAGGCGCCGCCGATGTCGCGGTGGGCACTCCGGTCGCCGGACGCGGTGAGCGCGATCTCGATGATCTGATCGGCATGTTCGTCAACACCGTTGTGTTGCGCACCCGCTACGACGGTGGCGCCACCTTCGCCGAACTGCTCGCCGCCCAGCGCGCGAGCGATCTCGCCGCGTTCGCCGCCGCTGACATTCCGTTCGAGCGGCTGGTCGAGGTGCTCGATCCGCCGCGCTCCACCGCACGTCATCCGCTGTTCCAGGTGGGTCTTTCCTTCCAGAACGTGGACCGTGCCGAACTGGAACTGCCTGGATTGCGGATCGCGCCGGTCTCCGCGGAACTGGCTGTGTCGCAATTCGATCTGCATCTGATCGTCGGCGACGGGTACGACGCGGACGGGGCGCCCACCGGCATCGAGGGCTTCTTCACCTACGCCACCGATCTCTTCGACGCGGCGACGGTGACAGCCTTCGCCGACCGGCTCGCGCTGGTACTCGACGCCGTGGTGCACGAGCCCGCCGTGGTGGTGGGCGATATCGAGCTACGGACCGCCGCCGAGCTGGCATCCGAAACAGTCAGCGGGGCAGCGGATCTCGCTGTGCCCGGCGGCACGCTCGCCGATCTGCCGCTGGTCGCCCGGCCCGAAGCCGTCGCACTCGTGGCCGATCTGCCCGAGGGTCGCCTCGAGCTCACCTACGCCGAGTTCGAATCACGGGTGAACAGGCTCGCGCGCCACCTGATCTCGATCGGGGTCGGCCCGGAGTCGCTGGTCGCGCTCGCCCTGCCGCGTTCGATCGATCTCGTGGTCGCGATGTACGCGGTGACCAGATCCGGCGGCGCCTACGTGCCCATCGACCCCGATCAGCCCGCCGATCGCACCGACTACATCCTGCACACCGCCGCCCCGATCTGCGTGCTCACCAAGGGCTTCCGTACCGACGCCGCGCCGGTGGTGCGGGTCGACCACCCGGTGATCGCCTCCGCTGATCCGCGCCCGATCACCGACGCCGACCGCCGTGCACCGCTGCACCCGGAGAACACCGCCTACGTCATCTTCACCTCCGGCTCCACCGGTCGCCCCAAGGGTGTGGCGGTGCCGCACGCGGCGGTGGTCAATCAGTTGCAGTGGCTCCGTGGTGAATTCGGTACGACCGCCGCCGATGCCTTCCTGCTGAAGACCCCCGCCACCTTCGACCTGTCGGTCTGGGAATTCTGGTCCGCCGCCGTCTGTGGCGGCCGCCTGGTGATCGCCGCCCCCGACGGCCACCGCGATCCCGCCTACCTGGATGCCCTGATCACCGACGCGGGCGTCACCACCCTGACCGCCGTGCCCTCCCTGCTCGAGGCGCTGTCGGGCTACTGGGAGTCGCACTCGCACGACGAGAACGGCGCCGGTCTGACGGGTTCGGGCCGCGTCGGTCCGTTGACCCGCATCCTCGCGATCGGCGAATCCCTGCCCGCCGCACTGGCCCAGCGCCTGCTGAAGGCCCTGCCGGGCACCAGGATCGACAACCTGTACGGCCCCACCGAGGCTGCTGTCTCGATCACCGATCACCGGGTCAGCACCGCCGACGTGCTGACCGTTCCGATCGGCGGTCCCGAATGGAACAGCCGCGTCTACGTCCTCGACGAGCGCCTACGCCCCGTCGCCCCCGGCATCAGGGGCGAGCTGTACCTCGGCGGTATCCAGCTGGCTCGCGGCTATCTGCGCAAGGCGGCCCTGACCGCCGAACGCTTCGTCGCCGACCCGTTCGAGCCCGGCGCGCGTATGTACCGCACCGGCGACCTCGTCGCCCGCGCGGGGGGCGGCGAGCTGATCTACCTGGGCCGCAGTGACTTCCAGGTGAAGGTCCGTGGATTCCGGGTGGAGCCCGGTGAGGTGGAAGCCGTCCTGCTCGGACTGCCCGAGGTGACTCAGGCCGCGGTGCTGGCCCGAACCGACCCGCACTTCGGTGATCGGCTGGTCGCCTACGTGGTCGGCACGGATCTCGATGTCGCGCAGCTGAAGTCCACGCTGCGGGACAAGCTGCCGACCTATCTGGTGCCCGACGCCTTCGTCGCGCTCGCGGAGCTGCCCTACACCGTCAACGGCAAGCTGGATCGAAAGGCGCTGCCCGCGCCGGTCTTCGAGGCCGCCGCCTTCCGTGCCCCCGCGACCCACACCGAACAGCTGGTCGCGGAGGTCTACGGGGAGATCCTCGGCGTCGCCTCCGTCGGCGCCGACGACGACTTCTTCGCCCTCGGCGGCAACTCGCTCCTCGCCACCAGGGCCGCGGCCCGGATCGGGACGGCGCTCGATCGCTCGATCGGGGTCCGGCTGCTGTTCGAAGCGCCGAGGGTCGCCGATCTCGCACTGCGCGTGCACCGATCGGACGAGGCGACCGCGCCGCGACTGCTCGCCGGACCGCGCCCGCAGCGGGTGCCGTTGTCGCTGGCGCAGCAGCGGATGTGGTTGCTCAACCGGCTCGATCCCGACGCGACCGTGTACAACATCCCGGCCGCGATCCGCCTCACCGGCGCCCTCGACCTGCCCGCCCTCAGCCTCGCCGTCGCCGACCTGTTCGCCCGGCACGAGGTCCTGCGCACCCGCTATCCGGCGCGTGGGGACGTGCCGATCCAGGATGTGCTCGCGCCCGATGCGGTGCGCGTGGACCTGACGCCGGTCGAGGTCGCGGACGACGAGCTCGCCGACGAGGTGCGCCGGACCGTCGCCACCAGATTCGACGTCACCGCCGCGCCGCCGGTCCGGTTGCGGCTGCTGCGCCTCGGCGCCGACGACCACGTCCTGGTGTTCGTCGCCCACCACATCAGCGCGGACGGGTTCTCCATGGGCCCGCTCACCCGCGACCTCGTCCTCGCCTACACCGCGCGCACGGCGGGCTCGCCGCCCGCGTGGTCGCCGCTGCCGCTGCAATACGCCGATTACGCTGTGTGGCAACGAGACGCGCTCGGCGACGAAGCGGACCCCACCTCCACGGCCGCCGCCCAGCTGGCCTACTGGCACGACGAGCTCGCCGGGCTGCCCGAGGAAATCGCGCTGCCCGCCGACCGGCCTCGTCCGGCGGTCCAGTCGTTCGCGGGCGCAACCAGCGCCTTCGAGATCGACGCCGCACTACACGCCGAACTCGCCGGACTGGCCCGCGCCCGCGGCGTCACGGTGTTCATGGTCGTGCAGGCCGCGCTCGCGGTGCTGCTCGCCAGGCTCAGCGGCACCGGCGACGTCGCCATCGGCACCCCGATCGCGGGCCGTGGCGCGCGTGAGCTCGACGATCTGGTCGGCATGTTCGTCAACACCTTGGTGCTGCGCAGCCGGATCACCGAGAGCGATCCGTTCACCGCGCTGCTCACACAGACCCGCGACACCGACCTGCGCGCCTTCGCCCACGCCGACGTCCCGTTCGAGCGGGTGGTCGAGGCGATCCAGCCCGCGCGCTCGGCGGGCAGGCACCCGCTGTTCCAGGTGGCGCTGTCGTTCGAGAACCTCGCGCCGGTGGCCTTCGAGCTGCCGGGGATCACGGTGGGGGCGCTGGACGCCCGCACCGCAGAGGCCAAGTTCGACCTGTTGCTCACCGTGCGTGAGCAGCAGGACAACGGCGGCATGTTCGCCGAATTCGGCTACGCGACGGACTTGTTCGACGCGGAGACCGTAGCGAGCTTCGGTCAGCGCTTCGTCCGTCTGCTCGCCGCCGTGGCCGCGGACCCCGACCTGGCCGTGGGCGATATCGACCTGCTCGACCCCGCCGAATTCCGCGCGCAGATCACGTTCGCCGGCCCGGCGGCCGAGCCGGAACGCACCCTCGCGCAGTTGATGGACGACGCGGTGCGCGGCAATCCGAGCGGCATCGCGCTGCGCGGCGACGGTCGCGGATTCACCTACACCGAACTCGACGCCGCCGCCAACCAGCTCGCGCGCGGTCTCATCGCGCGCGGCGCCGGTCCGGAAGCCGCTGTCGCCGTGGCGATTCGGCGCTCGGTCGAATCGGTGCTCGCGGTGTGGGCGATCGCGCGAACCGGCGCGGTGATCGTGCCGATCGACCCCGGCTACCCCGCCGAGCGGATCAGCCACATGGTCACCGACTCCGGCGCCGTCTTCGGCATCACCCTCGCCGCCGAACTCGCCGAATTGCCCGCGCTGCCCGGCGACGGCGGCTGGGTCGCGCTCGACGATCGGGCGTTCACCGCCGAGATCGCCGGTTGCGCGACCGTCGGCCTGCGCGAGATCGAACTGCTCGCCCCGCCGAACACCGGCAACGCCGCGTACATGATCTACACCTCCGGCTCGACCGGTCTGCCCAAGGGCGTCGTCGTCACCCACGCGGGCCTCGCCAACTTCTGTGCCGAGCAGAAGCAGCGCTACCACCTCGACTCCGCCACGCGGGCACTGGCTTTCGCCTCACCGTCGTTCGACGCGTCCATGCTGGAACTGCTGCTCGCCATCGGCGGCGCGGGCACCCTCGTGGTCGCTCCCGCAGGATCCGTCGGCGGCACCGAACTCGCCGAGCTGATCCGCACCGAGGGCGTCACCCACACCTTCCTGACCCCCTCGGTTCTGGCCACCCTCGACCCCGACGGTCTCCCCGGTCTGCGCGCCCTGATCATCGGCGGCGAGCACGTACCCGCCGACCTGGCCGCACGCTGGAACACGCTGCCCAAGCGGCATTTCCACAACGGGTACGGGCCCACCGAAACCACCGTCATGACCGCCATCAGCGACACGCTGCGTCCTGGCGACGCCGTCCATATGGGCGGCCCGATCCGTGGCACCCGAGCCCTGATCCTCGACGAGCGCCTGCGTCCGGTCCCCGAAGGCGTCACCGGCGAGCTCTATCTCGGCGGTGTCCAACTGGCCCGTGGCTACCACCGCCGTCCGGCTCTGACCGCGTCGCGCTTCGTCGCCGACCCCTTCGGCGATCGGACCGGTGCCCCCGCGGGCGCACGCCTCTATCGCACCGGCGACCTCGTCCGCCGACGCGGCGATGTTCTCGAGTTCATGGGCCGCAACGACTTCCAGGTCAAGATCCGTGGTCTGCGCATCGAGCTCGGTGAGATCGACGCCGTGCTGGCCGCCGCTCCCGGCGTCGCCTGGGTCACCACGCTCGGTCGTGACAACGGCAGCGGCTCGACCATGCTGGTGTCCTACGTCATGGCCGATCAAGGCCGGGCTCTCGACACCGCCGAGCTCACCGCGCTCGCCGCACAGGTGCTGCCCGACTACATGGTGCCCGCCGCGATCGTCGTCCTCGACGAGATTCCGCTGACTCCGGTCGGCAAGCTGGATCGGCGCGCGCTGCCGGACCCGGCCGCCGTCCGCGGCGAATACCGACCGCCACGCACCGCCGCCGAGAAGACCATCGCCCGCGTGATCGGCGACGTTCTCGGCCACGACCGGGTCGGTCTCGACGACGACTTCTTCGCCCTCGGCGGCGACAGCATCACCGCCATCCAGGTGGTGTCGCGGGCCACGACGGCCGGCGTGGTGCTGCGCCCGCGTGATCTGTTCGACGCGCGCACCGTCGCCGCGCTGGCCGGACGCGCCGACGTCACTGTCGAACCGAGCGTCCCGTCCGCCACGCTCCCGCTCACCGCGACCGCCGCCCAGCTCATCGAAGCGGGAGCGAGCGTCGTCGAACCCCGTGCGGTACTGCTCGAGGTCCCGGCCGACTGCCCGGACCAGGCCGTCGCGGCCGCCGCTGCCGCGGTGATGAGCCAGCATCCGATGCTGTGGGCGCTGCTCGACCGCACCGGCGACACCCCGGTGCTGCGCATCCCGCCGCCCGACGAACGTACCGGCGGCGCCTTCCGCAGGCTCGACACCGAAGACGGTGAGTCCTCGCTGCCCGTCGACGACATCGTCGCCGCGGCCGCCGCGGCGCTCGACCCGGACGAGGGGCGCAATATCCACTTCGTGCTCACCGGCGACGCCGGTAGCTCGGCCACCCTGGTCGTCGTCGCCAATGCCCTTGTCCTCGACGAGAATTCGTGGCGCGCGGTGATCGACCAGCTGACCTCCGCATGGAGTCGCGGCCGGCACGCCGCGCCCGCCGCGCCCGATGCCGGACTCGGCGACCTGGTCCGCCGACTCGCCGAGTACCCGTCCACGCCCGCGGCGCGCGTCGAACGTGAGTACTGGCATCGCGCGATCCGTTCCAGGGCAGGCGAATCCGTCGATCTGCACCAGCGCAACCGGGTCTCGCTGAGCATCACCGGTGAGGGCACCACCGCGGTGCGCACGGTCGCCGACGCCTACCGCGCCACCGTGGACGAGGTGCTGCTCACCGCCGCCGCGCTGGCACTGCATACCGGGGCCGAGACCACCGCGGCACGGGTGATCGGCACGGTGGTGCGGCTGCGCGCCGACCAGCGCCTGCTCGGTCGGCCCGACGCCGAGGACGTGGTCGGCGGGTTCACCACCGACTACCCGCTGGCACTGCGCCTGGACGGGATCGACGTCGCCGACGCGCTCGTCGGCGGTCCTGCCGCGGGGACGGCCCTGGCCCAGATCAAGGAACTGCGCCGCGCGGTCCCCGCCCACGGCGCCGGTTTCGGCCTGCTCCGCTACCTCGACGCCGAGACCTCCGACAGTGTCCGCACGCTGGACCGCGGCCGATTCGCGGTGCGCATGCGTGACCTGCGCCCGGCCCGTGTGCACACCGACGTCGCCGCCGACGACCTGGCGCTGGTGCTCACCGTCGATGCCACCGACGACGGGTTGGTCGCCCGATTCGACTACGCCACCGCCGTACTCACCGCGGACGCGGTCAAGACCTTCGCCGAACACTGGATCCGCGCGCTCGGCGGACTCGCCGAACACGGATTGCGGCCCGGTGTGGGCGGATTCACGCCGTCGGACTTCCCGCTGGTGCGTCTGGGCCAGACCGAGCTGACGCGCCTCGTCCGCCGCTACCCGCTGCTCAGCGACGTCTGGCCGGTGACCCCGCTGCAGTCGGGGATGCTGTTCCACGCGCTGCTCGCGGAGAACTCGGTCGACCCCTACATCACCCAGTTCGTCCTCGACCTCGACCCGTCCGTGGACGCCGAACGACTGCACGAGGCGGCCCAGGCCGTGCTCGACCGGCACGACAACCTGCGCGTCGCATTCGCCACCGACGCCGCGGGTACCCCGCTCCAGGTGGTGCTCGACGACATCG
The DNA here is from genome assembly GCF_001613085.1 of Nocardia salmonicida NBRC 13393. Lineage (GTDB taxonomy): Bacteria > Actinomycetota > Actinomycetes > Mycobacteriales > Mycobacteriaceae > Nocardia > Nocardia salmonicida. Next base: position 80,738 of record NZ_BDBR01000005.1, on the reverse strand, counting down.
ACGTGCCGTGGCAGGTCATCGATGCCGACGACGCCGCCTACCAGCGCATTCGCGCCGCCGACCTGGCCACGCATTTCGACATGGCCGCCGCGCCGCTGTTGCGGTTCACCCTGGTGCGCACCGACGGGACCGCGCATCTGCTCGTCACCAGCCATCACATCCTGATCGACGGCTGGTCGACGCCGCTGCTGCTGCAGGAGCTGCTCACCGCGTACATGATCGGCGGCCGGAGCAGGCGTCTGCAGAAGGTCGCGCCCTACCGCGACTACCTGGCCTGGCTCGTCGACCAGGATCTCGAAGCCGCCAGGACGGCATGGCGCACCGCGCTCACCGGCCTGGCCGAGCCCACTCCGCTCGCGCCCGTCGATCAGGGCCGCGAGATCGCCACGGGCACGGGGGAGACCGGCTTCGCGCTCTCGCCCTCGGACACCACCGCGCTGAGCGAGCTCGCCGCGAGCCTCGGCGTCACGGTGAACACCGTGGTCCAGGCGGCATGGGGTCTGCTCATCGCCCGGCTGGTGGATCGCGACGACGTGGTGTTCGGCGCCACCGTCTCCGGCAGGCCCGCCCAGCTCGCGGGCGTGGAGCGGATGGTCGGGCTGTTCCTCAACGCGATTCCCGTGCGGGTGCGGGTGCGTCCCGGCGATACCGTCGCCGAGTTGCTGCGCAGGCTGCAGGACGATCAGGCCGCGCTGCTCGATCATCACTACCTCGGCCTCGGTGAGATCCAGGAGATCGCGGGCATCGACGCGCTGTTCGATTCGCTCGTCGTGTTCGAGTCGTTCCCGGTCGACCGCGAGGGGCTCGCGCAGGCCGCGTCCGGGTCGGCCGCCGTCACCGGGATGGACGCCGCCAACGGCACCCACTACCCGCTCACCGTGCAGATCGTCGCCGACTCCCAGCTCCGGGTCTCGGTGAAGTACCTGCGCGATGTGTTCGGTGAGGACACCGCGAATGCCATGGCGCAACGCTTCTCGATGCTGCTGGCGAGGTTCACCGCCAGCCCGAAGGCCAGGATCGCCGAGATAGACGTGCTGCTCGCGGAGGAGCGCGCGACGCTGGCGGCGGTCAATGCCACCGACGCACCCGAACTGCTCGACGAGGCCACCCTGCTGTCGTTGTTCGACGCGCAGGTCAAGCGCACACCGGACGCCACCGCGCTGATCGACGGTGAAACCGTCTACACCTACGCGGAATTCGACGAACGCGTGCGCGCGCTCGCCGCCGGGCTTCGGGCCGAGGGAGCCCGGCCGGAAACGCTCGTCGCGGTCGCGATGCGGCGCGGGATCGACCTGGTGACCGCGATCTACGCGGTGCTGCGGACCGGGGCGGCGTATGCGCCGGTCGACCCGGACCATCCGGCCGAGCGGACCGAGCGGGTGCTGGCCGCCGCCGCGCCGATCTGCGTACTCGCCGGCGGCGGATTCACGACCACCTCGGGCATTCCCGTCATCGAGATCGACGCTGTGCGTGGCGAAGTGGCCGAGCTGGAGATGCCGAAGGCGGACAATCTCGCCTACGTCATCCACACGTCCGGGTCCACCGGAACGCCCAAGGGCGTCATGCTGACCCACCGGCAGCTGGTCAACCAGTTCCGCTGGGCACAGCGCACCTACCCGCACGGCCCCGGCGACGTGGTGCTGCACAAGACCCCGGTCACTTTCGACATCGCCACCTGGGAGTTGTTGTGGCCGTTGCATACCGGCGCCACCGTGGTGATCGCCGCCCCCGACGGGCACCGTGATCCGGCCTACCTGGCCGAGGTGATCGCCGAACGCGCCGTCACCACCGTGCATTTCGTGCCGTCGATGCTGGACGCGTTCCTCACCGATCGCGACAGCGGCGAATTCCCCTCGCTGCGCTGGGTCTTCGCGGCGGGTGAGGCGCTGTCGTCCTCGACCGCCCGCCGGTTCGCTCAGGTGGTGCCCGAGGCGACGCTGGTCAACTGGTACGGGCCCGCCGAAGCCACCGTGGTCACCGCGGCGCAGGTCGAAGCCGGTCCCGGCGTGAATATTCCGATCGGCACGCCGGTCGCGAACACCCGCGTCCACGTGCTAGATCGTCAACTGCGACCGGTCCCGCCCGGGACCGCGGGGGAGCTGTACCTGGAAGGCGTGCAGCTGGCCCGTGGCTACCTCGGCGCTCCCACGCTCACCGCCGAACGCTTCGTCGCCCGTCCGGGCGGCGGCAGGCTCTATCGCACCGGCGACGTCGTGCGCGTGACCTCCGACGAGAGCCTGGAATACCTGGGCCGCAGTGACTTCCAGGTGAAGCTGCGCGGACAGCGGATCGAACTCGGCGAGGTCGAGGCCGTGCTGCGCGATCATCACAGCGTCCGGCACGCCGCGGTCGCGCTCGTGCACGGCCCGACGGGTGACCGGCTGGTCGGCTACATCGTGCCTGCCGAGGCGCAGGTCGAGGAAGCTCGAGCGGCGGCGCGCCCCGAGGGTTACTCGATCGAAAGCGGCTCCACCATTGTCGGTTTCGATCAGTCCGCGTTGCTCTCCCATGCCAGGGCGGCGCTCCCGTCGTACATGGTTCCGGCCAGCCTGGTGCTGCTGCCTTCCCTGCCGCTCAACGCCAGCGGCAAGCTCGACCGCAAAGCCCTGCCCGTCCCCGCCTTCACCACCCGCGCCTACCGACCCCCGACCACGCCGTTGCAGCGCGCGGTCGCCGAGGTCTACGCGGAGGTGCTCGGCGCGGGCAAGGTCGGTCTCGACGACGACTTCTTCGAACTCGGTGGCAACTCCCTGGTCGCCACCAAGGCGATCAGCCGATTGCGCACCAGGGTCGGCGCCGAGGTGCGGGTGCAGTGGTTCTTCACCGACGCCACCGTCGCCGCGCTGGCCGAGCGGATCGACGCCACCCAGTCCGCCGGCGGCGAACACGACCTCACCTCCGACCTCGAATCCGACGACGCCCTCGGTGTCCTGCTGGCCATCCGCAACCGGGTACCGCACGGCACCGAGGCGGGCGGCGCGCTGTTCTGTATCCACCCGATGTACGGGTTGTCCTGGTGCTATGCCGGTCTGGCGCAGTACATTCCGGCCCGGCGCCCGATCTTCGGCCTCCAGTCGCCCGCGCTCAGCGAGGCGGGCTACCTGCCGGGCACGCTCGCCGAGATGGCGCGCCGCTACGCCGCCGAGATCAGGACCCAGCAGCCGCACGGGCCGTACCGGCTGATGGGCTGGTCGCTGGGCGGCGTGCTCGCCCACGCCGTCGCGACCGAACTCCAGGCGGCGGGGGAGCAGGTGTCGCTGCTGGCGATGCTGGATTCGCATCCTGATATCGACGTGCCCGATTTCCACACCGCGGTCCGCGACGCGCTCGCCGAACTCGGCGTCGACATCAGCGCGGCGCTGCCTGCCGCGGGCGTGCGTGAACTCAGCGAGGACGCACTGGCCGCGCTGCACGCGATCATCCCGGCCAACATGGCCGTGCTCACCCCCGAACGGGTGCGCCGGATCTATCGCAGCGCGGTGCGCTCGGCCGAATTGATCGCCGAGCACCGGCCCGCGGTGTTCCGCGGCAGGCTCGAGTACTTCAGCGCGCTCGGACACGAGGCGGCAGCGGCGAATTGGGCCCCGTATGTCGACGGCGCGGTGCGTGATCGGCCGGTCGCGGTGGTGCATGATCAGATGACTTCGCCGCAGGCGCTGGCCGAGATCGGGCCACGGTTGGCGGAGCTGCTCGACGCCGGTGACCGTGCGGCGGGGGCGCGGTGACATTTACGCCGGGGCGCGATGACATCAGTGGTGCCGGTGAGGCATGATGTGACCGCGCTGTTGTAACGATTACCCCTGTTGTAGCTACCGGATAACCCGTAGGGTCTGGCGTGTTGCAACTTCGTGCCCTGCAGGGGAGCACGGACCGAATCGGAATTCGAGACGAAGCGAAGGTGCGAAATTGATGCGTCGGCACACCCGGCGTCGTGGCTCCAGGGCCGCGGCGATGATCGCGGCAACGGCAGTGGCGGCGGGACTGATGTCCGGCATCGGTACGAGCCCGGCATCAGCTGACCCGATCATCGATTCCAAGAGCCTGCTCGCCAACCCGGTCTCCGAGGACGGCTCCAAGATCGTCAAGGCCGAAGTGAAGGACTCGCGCAGTCTGCGACTGCACGTGTACTCCGCGGCCATGGACCAGAACATCATCGTCGACGTGCAGCGCCCCGCCGACGCCTCGGTCCCGCGTCCGACCCTGTACCTGCTCAATGGTGCGGGCGGCGGCGAGGATTCGGCGTCGTGGGTGGCCAAGACCGACGCGCTCGAGTTTCTCGGCGACAAGAACGTCAACGTCATCCAGCCGATCGGCGGCGCCTGGAGCTACTACACCGACTGGATCAACGACGACCCGGTCGTCGGGCGCAACAAGTGGAAGACCTTCTTCACCGAGGAACTGCCCCCGCTGGTCGACGGCGCGCTGGGCACCAACGGTGTGAACGCGATCGCGGGCCTGTCCACCTCGGGCACCACCGTGCTCGCGCTGCCGATCGCCAAGCCCGGCCTGTACAAGGCGGCCGCGGCCTACAGCGGTTGCGCGCAGACCTCCGATCCCGTCGGTTCGGAGTTCGTGAAGCTCACGGTCGAGACCTGGGGCGGCGGCAACACCATGAACATGTGGGGTCCGGAGGGCTCGGCGGAATGGGTCGAGAACGACCCGTACGTGAATGCCGAAGGCTTGCGCGGCGTCGATCTCTACATCTCCACCGGCAACGGTCTGCCCGGCCCGTACGACACCCTCAACGGTCCGTACGCGCTGCCAGGGGCCTACGGCCTGGCCAACCAGATCGTGATCGGTGGCGTCATCGAGGCGGGCACCAACTACTGCACGCACAATCTGGCCAACCGGCTCAACGAACTCGGTATCCCGGCGACCTTCAACTTCCGCCCCAGCGGCACCCACTCCTGGGGCTACTGGAAGGACGAGCTGAAGCTGTCGTGGCCGACGCTGGCTCGCGGACTCGGCCTGTAGACGGATCTTCTCTCGAACCGCCCCGGTAGCGAGTACGTCGCTGCCGGGGCGGTTCCATTTCTTCGACCTGCCCTCGACGTTTGCGAATTGTGGTTAACTTAGGTTGACTGGTCCAACCTGGTTCGCGTAACGGAAAGTGAGTGCATGGTCGCCGATCGCAGTGAGGCCGAACAGGCCCGCGAGCCGACGACCGCACCTGCCCGCGTCGTGCGCCGCAGACCGAAGGACCGCAAGATGCAGATCATGCGGGCCGCCGCCCGTGCGTTCAGCGCGCGGGGTTACTACCCGGTCGGCGTGGACGAGATCGCCGCCGAGGTCGGCATCTCCGGGCCCGCGCTGTATCGCCACTTCGCCAACAAATACGCGCTGCTCGTGGCCGCCGCCGAGGAGGGTGCTCGGGGTTTGCGCGATGTCGCCGCCGCGGCCGACGACCCGTCGCTGAGCCCGGAAGCCAGGCTGAACGCGGTGCTCACCGCCGTCGCCGAACGCAATATCGACATCCGTCGCGAGGCCGGGCTCTACCGCTGGGAACGCCGCTATCTCGAGCCCGATGACCGGGTGCGCATTCGCGCGTTCTATCGCGAACTCGAGTCGAACGTCGCCGCGCGGATCGCCGAGGTGCGGCCGGAGGCGAGCGCCGACGACGTGGTCCTGCTCGCGGTCGGCGCGCTGAGTTCGCTGGCCAGTATCGCCGCGCACCGCACCACCCTCTCGCACGGACGCATGCTCGCGGTGCAGCTCCAGATGGCCTGGGCGATCGTGCGCGCCGAGTTGCCGCCGACGCCGGCGGAGGCCGAGCCCGACAAGCAGACCCGTGGGCTGCCGGTGACGTCGAAACGTGAACAGCTGCTCACCGAGGCGATCCGGATCTTCGGTCGCAACGGGTATCACGAATCGGGCATCGAGGAGATCGGCGCCGCCGTCGGCATCAACGCCTCGAGCGTGTACCGCCACTTCGACAGCAAGGCCGACCTGCTCGCGGCGGCCTTTCATCGCACCGCCGACCGACTCGCTGTCGCGATCGGCGAGGCGCTGGCCGAAAGCGACGACCGCGCCGACGCTGCCCGCCGCATCGCCGACCAGCACGCTCGCCTCACCTTCGCGACGCCCGAGATCATGCCGGTCTACTACGCGGAGTTCAGCAATCTCCCGCAGGCCGAGCAACACCGCCTGCGCGCCATCCAGCGACAGAACATCCTCGAATGGGCGAACCTGCTCGACGACGACCCGATCGAAGCGCGTTTCCGCGTGCACGCCGCCGTCGGCCAGATCATCGACGTCGGTCGCCTGCTGCGCTTCGACTCGCGCCCCGAACAACTGGCCCGCCTCACCGCACTCACCGACGCGGTGTTGCTCGGCAGCGGCTCGGCGGACGAGAACTAGCAGGTCAGCCGCGGCCGTGGCGGAGGCGGAAGATCGCTCTCGCGGTCTGTAGGTGCCCAGGGCGACGGTCGAAGGTGGACAGCCGGATCGGCGCCCGGTAGCGCCTGCGGGCGATCGACATCGTGCGGCTGTATTCGTGCAGACCCTGCTGACCGTGGCTGTGGCCCTGTCCGTATTCGCCGACCCCGCCGAACGGCAGGGCGGGGATGCCGGTGAACGCGGTCGACGAGTTCACGGTCACCACACCCACTTTCAGCTGTTCGGCGATGAACTCGGCGCTGGGGATGTCGAGGGTGAAGATGGTGACGGCGATGCCGTTGCCCGCCGCGTTGACCCGGGTGACCGCGTCGGCCAGGTCGGCGACCCGGTTCACCACGAGCACCGGGCCGATGCCCTCGCCGGTGATCGCGATGCTGTCCTCGGGGACCTCGGCCAGCACGATCGGCTCCACATACGGGTCGCGGAACGAATCGAGTCCGCCCAGCACCGCGTGCCCGCCGTGGGCGAGCGCGTCGCGAACCTGTCTGCGCACCACGTCGACCTGGGCGGCATTGATCATCGGTCCGTAGGAGGCGCGATTGTCGGCGCCGGGACGCAGCTTGGCCGCCCGCTCCGCCACTTTGGCCAGGAAGTCGTCGAAGACCGAATCGGCGACATAACAGCGCTGGATGCCGGAGGAGTTCTGCCCGGCGTTGGCCATCGCGCCGAACACCGCCGCCTCCGCTGCCGCGTCGAGCATCGCGTCGACGTGCACGATCATGCTGCCCTTGCCGCTGTTCTCCACCACCACCGGCGTGAGCGACTGGGCGCACAGGGCGATCACCTCGCGTCCGCGAGCCTCGGGCCCGGCGTAGGCGATCTTGTCCACCTCGGCCTTGCACAGGGCGGTCGCGGTCCGCGAATTACCGGTAACCGCTTGCAGTACGGGCTGTTCGGGCGAGACCGCGGCCCAGCTGTCGGCCAGCCAGGTGCCGACACCGGTACTGAGCTCGTGCGGATTGAACACCACCGTGTTGCCGGCGGCCATGGCGTAGGCGATCGAACCCATCGGTGTGAACACGGGGTTGTTCCACGCGCCGAGCACCCCGATCACGCCCAGCGGCAGATAGCCGACGGAGGCGTGCTGATTGCGGGTGAACCAGCCGGTGGACAGGCGGCGGCGACCCAGTGTGCGCGCGGCGTTGCGGGCGGCCCAGTCCAGATTCTCCACCGCCAGCATCACTTCCAGGGTGGCGTCGGCCTCCGGTTTGCCGGTCTCGCTGCGCAGAATCTCCACCAATTCGCCTGCGTTGCGGGCGATCTGACGACGCCACTCGAGTAACAGGCGCTTGCGCTCACCGAATTCCAGTTCGCCCCACCAGTTCTGGGTGGCCCGGGCGGTGCGTACCGCACGGGTGACCTCGGCGGTGCCGTGGACGGGATACTGCGCGAGCTGTTCACCGGTGCGCGGATCGAAGGCCGTGAGCACATCGGATCGACCGATCGGCGCGGCAGTGGAAGCCGACTCGACCATGGTCACCTCCCCACAAGATCGAACACGCCCGCGTGCGGGCCGGTGAGACGAGTGTTTCCCCGCTGTCAGCGTATGGGTGTGCGGCCCGGCCGACAAGGTCAACGCACTGCCCTTGCACTGCCCACGTGAGTAACGCCACTGGGGCAGGCGAAGGATGCCCCGGCAAACTGGGCGCATCGACGCGGACCTGGGCCGGGAAAACCGCCGGACCGGTAACATCGCGCCGAACGGTATGGATCACTTACCGGGAAGAATTTTTCCGCGTGCGCTCGTCTCGTTCAGGGCCGTGCGCACCCGGCCGATGGTGGAGAGTTGATGCCGAGTTCGATCTCAGTGGATTCGCCCGCAGGTGGCGTCGCGTCGCGCGACAGTGAACCCGCGGTGCTGGTGTCCGACGTGCGCAAGTCGTTCGGTGACGTGCACGCCCTGCAGGGCATCAGTTTCCAGGCCGAAAAGGCCAGTGTGCTGGGCATCCTCGGACCCAACGGTGCGGGAAAGACCACCATGGTCAAGGTGTTGTCGACGCTGCTGCGCCCCGACTCCGGCACCGCCGTCGTCGCCGGGCACGACGTGCTCACCGACGCCGCGGGCGTGCGTCGCTCGATCATGATGACCGGTCAGTACGCCGCCCTCGACGAGAACCTGACCGGCCGGGAGAACCTCGAGCTGTTCGGTCGCCTGATGGGCCTGACCAAATCGGCCGCGCGCAAGCGCGCCGAGGTGCTGCTCGAAGAGTTCGACCTGGTCAGCGCGGGTAAGCGAGCCGTGCGCAACTACTCCGGCGGCATGCGCCGTCGCGTCGACATCGCCTGCGGACTGGTCGTGCGACCGGAGGTGGTGTTCCTCGACGAGCCCACCACCGGCCTCGACCCGCGCAGTAGGCAGGGCGTGTGGGACCTGGTCACCGCGCTCAAGAACCAGGGCATCACGGTGCTGCTCACCACGCAGTACCTCGAAGAGGCCGACGTCCTCAGTGACAACATCATCGTCATCGACAAGGGCACCGTCATCGCGGAAGGCACCGCCGACCAGCTCAAGGCCAAGACCGGCGGCAGCTACTGCGAGATCGTCCCGCTGGACCTGAGCCGCCTCCCGGCGACCGTTCGGGCCCTCGGTGACCTGGTGCCCGCTGTCGTCGCCGCCGATATCGACGGCGCCGACAAGCTGTCCATCCCCGCCCCCGACGGCGCCGCCACCCTGGCCGAGGCGCTGCGCAGGCTCGACAACGCGGGCATCGACCTCGCCGACATCGCGCTGCGCAGGCCCTCGCTCGACGACGTGTTCCTGTCGATCACCGGTCACTCGGGCGGCCACTAGTGAGCGTGTCCACCCCCGCGGCGAACACGTTGTTCGCCGAGCTACCCGCTGTGCACCCGAGCAGTTTCGCGCAGTGGCGCGCGCTGACCGGGCGCATCGTGCGCACCATGGCCACCAAGGGCGAGCTGATCGTCGCGGTGCTCACCCCGCTCGTGGTCACCGTGGCCTTCTACCTGCCGTTGCGGTACGTGATGAAGGTCCAGGGCATCGACTACGCGCAGTACGTGATGCCGATCGTCGTGCTGCAGACGATGGCCATGACGATGATGTCGAACGCGCAGCTCGCGGCGTTCGAAGCGCTCACCGGGTTGAGTACCCGACTCCAGACGATGCCGATCGGTTCGCTGGTTCCGCTGATGTCGCGGATCTGCGCGGGTCTGGTGCGGTCGATCGTCTCGCTGATCGCGACCGTCGCCTACGGCTACGTGATCGGCTTCCGGTTCACCGGCGGTTGGTTGCAGGCGCTCGCGTTCTGCGGATTCGCGCTGGCCGTCGGCGTGGTGCTCACGCTCGGCGCCGACGCGCTCGGCAGCCTCACCAAGAACCCCGAGGCGCTCAGCCAGGCCCTCACCCTGCCGATTCTGATCTTCGGCATGATGTCGACCGGGTTCGTGCCGGAGGCCAGCTTCCCGGCGTGGGTGCGGCCGTTCGCGCGCAACCAGCCGATCTCCCAGTTCGCCCAGACCCTCAGCGATATGGCCGCGGGCCATCTGAGCTGGGCAGGCACGTGGGTGTCGCTGGCGTGGCTCGGCGGACTGGCTGTTTTCTTCCTCCCACTGGCTGTGTGGGCGAGTGTGAGGCGATCATGACAACAATCGAGAAGTCGTCGGTCGAGGAGGCCGCGGCCGACCTGCCGGTGGTGCATCCCAAGCCGGAGAGTTCGGTGTCGGTGTGGTTCACCCACAGCCTCATCCAGACCAAGCGGCTGCTGATGGTGTGGTTGCGTGACCCCTCGACGACCATCCAGACCATCGCCTACCCGGCGGTGACCCTGCTGATGTTCCGCATCGTGCTCGGTGACTCCATCACCGCGGCCACCGGCGCTCCCAGCATCTACGGCCAGGCCGCGCTGCTGACCCTGGTCGCGGCCATGACCGGCGCGGTGGTGAGTGCGCTCGGGTTCAAACGGGAGAAGGCATCGGGACTGCTCAGCCGGTTCTACACGATGCCGCTGAACAAGGCTTCGCTGCTCACCGGTCGGCTGCTGGCCGAGATGCTGCGCATCCTGATCACCACGTTGATCGTGCTGCTCGTCGCGGTGCCGCTCGGCTTCCTGTTCATGGAGGACCCGCTCGCCAATATCGCGCTGGTCCTGGTTCCGGTGCTGTTCGGCATCGGGTTCGCGGTGATGGTGACCGCCCTGGCCACGATCACCGAGGGCGTCATGCTGATCAGCCTCATCGGCATTCTCAATACGCTGCTGATGTTCTTCAACACCGGCTTCGTTCCGGTCTTCGCCTACCCCACCTGGTTGCAGGACGTGGTCGCGAATCAGCCGATGAGCTGTGCGATCGATGCGATGAAGGGGCTGTCCTACGGTGGGCCGGTCGCTGAACCGCTGCTCAAGACCGTCGCCTGGACGGTGGGGATGGTCGTGGTCTTCGCCTACCCGGCGATCGTCGGCTACAAGAAGGCCGCCGAGTCGTCCTGAGACCGTCGCATGCTGATCGCCGTCACGAACGCTGTGGCGGCGATCAGTGCGTTATCGGCTGGGTGAGTCGGCGCCTGCGGGTGCGAAGGGGTAGTCCACCCAGCGGTCGCGGTTGGTCCAGCCGACGAGGTCGTAGCGCCACCGGAACGGCCAGGTGTGGGCGACGGTGTTGAACAGGGCGGCGCCGAGCGCGGAGTAGTCGTCGTGGGCCGAGAGCAGCGCGCGCTGGCGGCGTTCGGATTCGGTGAAGAAGGCGTCGAACATGGCGATGGACTGGTCGGTGGTGAGTCGACCCAGACCCCACAGGCCACGCATCCGCATCCAGTACACGGCCCTGGCCCGCCACGGCCACAGAGCTTCGATCGGATTCTCGCCGCGCTGCACCGCGGCGACCGCGGTGTCCGCCAGCGCGAGTGAGTCGGCCACGCTGTATCCGGTGCACGGGTGCATCATCCCGCCGCGCGAGCCGAACGGCACCGCCACCGCGGTGCCCTTCTTCGGCGGTGGCTGATCCAGGGGGTAGTGGGCGGCCTCGTGCGGTTCGTCGCCGGTGAGAGTGATCCCGTGGGCCGCGAGCCGGTTGAGGGTGCGCTTGCGTAACTCGTGCTGCGGCATCCCGCCGCGCAATCCCAGGCTGGTCTCCTCGAAGATCACCGTGCCGTCCCCGAGCGGCACCGCGTAGAGGAACGACGGCGGCTCGTCGGGGCCCGCACCGTTCTCCGGCCGCCAATCCAGCAGCAGCCCTTCGCCTTCCGCGACCATCGGCGCCGCGGTCTCGGCGTCGACGAAGATTCCGTGGGCCGAGGCGGCCCCGCGCTTGCCCAACGTCGGCAGCCCCCGCGTATCGAACACCGCCCCCGCCGAGATCACCGTCCCGTCCGCGAGCTCCACCTCGTGGGCGTCCACCCGCCGCGCCCGATCCGCGAAGACGGTCGCGTCGTCCAAGGCCAACGCCGCGTGCAGCCCAGCTTTGGAGAGCACGCAATACGGCCGCTCGATCCGATGCTCGCCTTTGGTCCACACCGTCGGCGCGGCGATCCGCTGGGCGATGGCACTCGCGGGCAACCACGTCGGCAACTCGTCGATCCAGCAGGAGAAGGTCGGCGGGAACAACCGCTCCGGCCGCGGATCCACCGCGGCCACTCGCAACCCGGCCACCGCGGCCCGATGCGCCAACCCCCGCCCGGTCGGCCCCAGCCCGACCACGCAGATATCGAATTCCCGCACAACACTCACGTCCGCATTCAATCGGCCCCACCCGTCGCCACGCAAGCACCAGTGACCCGGTCGTCACTCGCCCCGATGCTGCCCTAGTCCTCCAGGGCCAGGGCCTGGCGCATCGTCAGGCGAGCCTGGGTCTGCATCAGCGAACGGCGGTAGATCTTCTCGGCGACGACGACGATCGCGTAGGTGGCGACCGCCATCAGGGCCAGGGCGATGAAGGGTTCCCACCAGGCGGCGGTGCCCTCGGCCAGGCGGGCGGGCATGGCGACGATGGACATGATCGGGATATAGGAGCCGATGACACGGGCCGTGCCGGTGAGGAAGATGCCCGCGAACAGCACGATCATGATGAGCAGCCCGAGCGGAGTCGAGGTGGACTGGAGGTCTTCGCTGCGAGTGGCGAGCGCGCCCGCGACGGCCCACAGGCTCGCCAGGGCGAGGAAGCCGACGAGGAAGAAGACGATGAACCAGCCCGCGGCCCCGGCGATCTGGCCCAGTTGAGCACCCTTGCCGGTCGCCGCCAACCCGATCAACCCCGCCCCGACGAACAGGGCCAACTGCGCGAATGCCAGTGCCGCGTTGCCCACGACCTTGCCGATCAGCAACTGCCGCAACGGCATCGCACTGGCCAGGATCTCCACGATGCGATTCTGTTTCTCCTCGACCACACTCTGCGCGATGGACATGCCGAACAGCACCGACGCCAGATAGAAGAGGAACGCGAAGACGAACGAGACGATCTTGGCCAGGCCCGGGTCGATCGCGCCCTTCTCCAGCAGGTCGTAGGTCACGGTCGCACCGCGGGCCAGCTCGTCGAGCGAGACGCCCGCGACAGCGGCATTGCGCTGCAACGCGATCTGCTGTGCGGCGGCGGTGATGTAGGTGGTGGCGTTGTCGTCCTCGGCGGTCTTGCCGATCAGCTGCCATCCGCTGGGGTCGGCGGGCACCAGGCCCACGTCGACCTCGTCCTCGCGGACCAACTGCTCGACCGCGGCCTGGTCGGCGACGGGTCGCGCGATGAAGCTCACGTCGGTCCCCGCGTTCGAGGCCAGGGTGTTCGCCGTCTCGAGTACGATCGAGGTGTCCGAACCGGTGATCGCCACGTCGATCTTGTCTGGCCTGCTGCTGAGGAACCCGGTGAGAACCAGCGACGCGAGGATCACCACCAGCGTCACCACAGTCGAGATGACGAAGTTGCGGTCACGCAGCTTCACCGCGATCTCCCTCGCGGCAACGATCCGCCACACGCCGTTCACGCTGTCACCTCCCGGTAGATTTCGGCGACCGTCGGCCTGGCCTCGGTGAACTCGCGCACCGACCCCCGCGACAGCGCCTCCTTCAGCACCCCGTCGGTGCCGCCGCCGTCGATCTCGAACAACACACGCGGCCCGACACTCTCGACCACGCGAATCCCCGGATAGTCCCGCAGCCACCCCGCATCACCCTCGAGCACCAGCCGATACCGTGAGCCACCGCTGGACCGCAGCTCGTCGACCGAGCCCTGCCCGACCACCCGGCCCGAGGCGAGCACCACCAGCTGATCGCACAGCTGCTCCACCAGATCCAGCTGATGCGAGGAGAACAGCACCGGCACACCCTGATCGGCGTACTCGCGCAGCAACTCCACCATCGAATCCACGGCTACGGGGTCGAGCCCGGAGAACGGTTCGTCCAGGATCAGCGCCGTCGGCTGCGCGATCACCGCCGCCGCGATCTGGACGCGCTGCTGATTGCCCAGCGACAACGATTCGAGCTTGTCCTTGCCGCGCGAGCCCAGATCGAACCGCTCCAACAGGGTTTCGGTGCGCGCCTTCGCCTCGCCGGCGGGCAGCCCACGCAAGCGGGCCAGGTACACGAGCTGGTCGAACACCGGCTGCTTGGGATAGAGCCCCCGCTCCTCGGGCATATATCCGAACGAGCGCCGATCCAGCTCGGTCACCGGCCTGCCTGCCCACCGGATCTCGCCGGACTGAACGGCCAACACGCCCATGATCATTCGCATCGTGGTGGTCTTGCCCGCCCCGTTGCCCCCGACGAACCCGGTCAGCGCGCCGGGCGGGACCGCGAACGACACATCGTTAACCGCGACGTTCTCCCCGAACCGGCGTGTCACATGGGCGACTTCCAACATCGGACTCCCCGTCTTTTGTGGCCTGAGCCACAACCGTACCGATGCAAGGGTTCCCGCGCCGGGATCAGCGCGGTGAAACCCAGGTGGTGATGTCGGCGTGTACGACCTCGATGCCGTCCTTGTCGTAGATCGAGACGGGGACCGTGAGTTCCTGGCCCTTGGTGATCGCCGAGAAGTCGGGGATCTCGTCGAGTTTCGCCACCGCGCGCAGGCCCGATTCCGCCTTGACCAGGTACTGGACGTTCATCGACTTGGGGATCCAGCGATGGGTGGTGGGAACGGTGGCCTCGCTGAGCATGCCCATCGCCACCTCGGCGAGGTTGCAGGCCGCGATCGCGTGGAAGGTGCCGAGGTGGTTGTGGATGCCGAACCACTTCGGGGAGGTCACCTCGCAGACGCCGGGCTCGAGGCGGACCACCTGGGGGAGCACGGTGCCGAAGTAGGGGACCCGGGCGACCATGCCGAGCGAGAACAACGCGTGTCCGATGCGGTTGTCGGGCAGCTTCTTCCAGCCGCGGAAGGTCGCGGTTTCCTGTGTCATGATCGCTATCTTACTCAGAAGTAAGGTAGCGGGGAACCCTCCGGTGACCAGCGGGGGCGACGAGCCAGCTACCATTGCTCGGTACAGCCCAGCCGGCGGTGTGGTCGAGGTAGTAGCCCCTTTGGTGGCGTGATCGATACCTCATGACCCCCGATTTGAAGGACGTCGTCGGCATGGTGCATACTGTTCGGGTTGCCTTGCGCAGGATCCCCAACTCTTCGGAGCGGATGACCTGAGCAAGGGGAGCAGTAGTTTGTATCTCGCCGGCTCGCCGGTGTGGATACGTTCGGAACCACGCACTTCCGGCCCATGGTGAGTAACTGACCCGGGTCGGAGATTAAGAGTTAGGGCGACACGCCCGACCGCGTGGACCGGAGAACCATGACAGATGAACAGCGGCGAGGACTAGGTAGTGCCTTTTGGTGCGCCCTGGTTGCGGGTCTTTAGTGGGAAACCACGCTGAGGCGTCTTTCTGTGTTCGGGCTGTGCAAATTGAGGGTGGTGCGGGAGCAAGCTCCTGTGACCACGAAGGAAAGCGGAGAAAAGGACACTTAGCGTGGCGGGACAAAAGATCCGCATCAGGCTCAAGGCCTATGACCACGAGGCGATCGACGCGTCAGCGCGCAAGATCGTGGAAACGGTGACCCGCACCGGCGCCCGTGTGGTCGGGCCTGTGCCGTTGCCGACCGAGAAGAACATCTACTGCGTCATCCGTTCGCCGCACAAGTACAAGGACTCGCGCGAACACTTCGAGATGCGCACGCACAAACGCCTCATCGACATCCTCGACCCGACGCCGAAGACGGTTGACGCGCTGATGCGCATCGACCTGCCGGCCAGCGTCGACGTCAACATTCAGTGACGGGGACTCGAGACATGACTGACAACAAGAATCGGCCCCAGGCCGGAATCCTGGGCACCAAGCTCGGCATGACCCAGGTCTTCGACGAGAAGAACCGCGTCGTCCCGGTCACCGTCATCAAGGCGGGCCCGAACGTGGTCACCCAGATTCGTACCGTGGAGCGCGACGGCTATTCGGCCGTTCAGATCGCTTTCGGCGCCATCGACCCGCGCAAGGTGAACAAGCCGGTCTCCGGCCAGTTCGCCAAGGCCGGTGTCACCCCGCGCCGCCACGTCACCGAGATCCGCGTCGCGGATGCCTCCACCTTCGAGATCGGCCAGGAACTCTCGGCTGATGTCTTCGAAGAGGGCACCTACGTCGACGTGACCGGAATCAGCAAGGGCAAGGGCTTCGCCGGCACCATGAAGCGTCACGGCTTCAAGGGCCAGGGCGCCTCGCACGGTGCGCAGGCTGTGCACCGTCGCCCGGGTTCCATCGGTGGCTGTGCCACTCCCGGCCGCGTGTTCAAGGGCATGCGCATGTCGGGTCGTATGGGTAACGACCGCGTCACCACGCAGAACCTCTCGGTTCACAAGGTCGATGCCGAGAACGGTTTGCTCCTGGTCAAGGGTGCTATCCCCGGCCGCAAGGGCAACATCGTGATCGTCAAGAGCGCCGTGAAGGGTGGTGCGCACGCATGACCAGCCTCGACAAGAAGGCCAACCTGACGCTGACCGTTAAGGCCGCAGGCGGCAAGACCGAAGGCACCGTCGAACTCCCCTCGGAGATCTTCGACGTGACCGCCAACGTCGCGCTGATGCACCAGGTCGTTATCGCTCAGCTGGCCGCTGCTCGCCAGGGCACCCACTCCACGAAGACTCGTGGCGAGGTCCGTGGTGGTGGCAAGAAGCCGTACCGCCAGAAGGGCACCGGCCGCGCCCGTCAGGGCTCGACCCGTGCGCCGCAGTTCGCCGGCGGTGGCACCGTCCACGGCCCGCAGCCGCGTGACTACAGCCAGCGGACCCCCAAGAAGATGAAGGCCGCCGCCCTGCGCGGTGCCCTCTCCGATCGGGCCCGCAACGAGCGCATCCACGTGATCACCGAACTGGTCTCGGGTCAGAACCCGTCGACCAAGATTGCCAAGGACTTCCTGGCCGAGCTCTCGGGCCGCAAGAAGTTCCTGGTCGTCGTCGGCCGCGAGGACGTCGCCGCGTGGAAGAGCGTGGCGAACCTGCAGAACGTGCTGCCGATCGCCCCGGATCAGCTCAACACCTACGACGTGCTCAACAGCGACGACGTGGTGTTCAGCGTCGAGGCCCTGAACGCTTTCGTTCACGGTCCCGCCGAGGCGGCCCAGGAGGAGAGCAAGTGAGCACCATCGCCGACCCCCGCGACATCCTGCTCGCACCGGTCATCTCGGAGAAGTCCTACGGGCTGATCGAGGAAGGCACCTACACCTTCCTGGTGCACCCGGATTCGAACAAGACGCAGATCAAGATCGCCGTCGAGAAGGTTTTCGGCGTCACGGTCACCAGCGTCAATACCGCCAACCGTCAGGGCAAGCGCAAGCGGACCAAATTCGGTTACGGAAAGCGCAAGGACACCAAGCGCGCACTCGTGACCCTCTCGGCCGATAGCAAGCCCATCGAGATCTTCGGAGGACCGGTCGCGTAAGCGCCTGGGACTCCAGAAAGCGAGAAGAACTCATGGCAATCCGTAAGTACAAGCCGACAACGCCGGGCCGTCGTGGCTCCAGCGTCTCGGACTTCGCCGAGATCACCCGGTCGACGCCGGAGAAGTCGCTGCTGCGCCCGCTCACCAAGTCCGGTGGTCGTAACGCGCACGGTCGCATCACCACTCGTCACCGCGGTGGCGGTCACAAGCGTGCCTACCGTCTGATCGACTTCCGTCGACTGGACAAGGACGGCATCCCGGCCAAGGTCGCTCACATCGAGTACGACCCCAACCGCACCGCCAACATCGCACTGCTGCACTTTGCCGACGGCGAGAAGCGCTACATCATCGCGCCGAAGGGCATCAAGCAGGGCAGCCCGATCGAGTCCGGCCCCACGGCCGACATCAAGCCGGGTAACAACCTGCCGCTGCGCAACATCCCGACCGGTACCACGATTCACAACGTGGAGCTGCGTCCGGGCGGCGGCGCCAAGATGGCTCGTTCCGCTGGAATGAGCATTCAGCTGCTGGGCAAGGAAGGGCCGTACGCGACCCTTCGTATGCCTTCGGGTGAAATCCGCCGTGTCGACGTGCGCTGCCGCGCCACCGTCGGCGAGGTCGGCAACGCCGAGCAGTCGAACATCAACTGGGGCAAGGCCGGCCGTATGCGCTGGAAGGGCCGTCGTCCCACCGTCCGTGGTGTCGTCATGAACCCGGTCGACCACCCGCATGGTGGTGGTGAGGGTAAGACCTCCGGTGGTCGCCACCCGGTCTCCCCGTGGGGTCAGCCTGAAGGCCGTACCCGCAAGCCCAACCGCCCGAGCGACAAGCTCATCGTTCGCCGTCGTAAGACCGGCAAGAAGCGCTAAGGAGGAGGTAAGAAATGCCACGCAGCCTCAAGAAGGGCCCGTTCGTCGACGACCACCTCCTCGCGAAGGTGGACGTGCAGAACGAAAAGGGCACGAAGCAGGTCATCAAGACCTGGTCGCGTCGCTCGACCATCATCCCCGATTTCATCGGACACACTTTCGCCGTTCACGACGGTCGCAAGCACGTCCCGGTGTTCATCTCGGACAACATGGTCGGCCACAAGCTCGGTGAGTTCGCGCCGACCAGGACGTTCAAGAGCCACGTCAAGGACGACCGGAAGAGCAAGCGGCGATGACTGAAACCAATACCGAAACGGTTCAGAACCCGACTGCACGCGCTACCGCCAAGCACGTTCGGGTCACCCCGATGAAGGCCCGTCGCGTCGTGGACCTGGTCCGCGGCAAGCGAGTCGAGGACGCGCTGGCCATTCTGCGGTTCGCACCGCAGGCTGCCAGCGAGCCCGTGGCCAAGGTCGTGGCTTCGGCCGCGGCGAACGCCGAGAACAACCTCGGCCTCAACCCGGCCACCCTGGTCATCTCGACTGCTTTTGTCGACGAGGGCGCCACCATGAAGCGTTTCCAGCCGCGGGCCCAGGGTCGCGCGTTCCGGATTCGCAAGCGCACCAGCCACATCACCATCGAGGTCGAGAGCGTGCCCACCACCGGCGCTGACACTCGTAGCCGCCGGAAGGGAGGGGCAAAGTAAATGGGACAGAAAATTAACCCCCATGGCTTCCGCCTCGGTATCACCACCGACTGGAAGTCACGTTGGTACGCGGACAAGCAGTACGCGGAATACGTGAAGGAAGACGTTCAGATCCGCAAGCTCCTCGCCACAGGCATGGAGCGGGCAGGCATCTCGAAGGTCGAGATCGAGCGCACCCGTGATCGCGTCCGTGTGGATATCTTCACCGCGCGTCCCGGCATCGTGATCGGTCGTCGTGGAGCGGAAGCCGACCGCATCCGCTCCGAGCTGGAGAAGCTCACCAAGAAGCAGGTTCAGCTGAACATCCTCGAGGTCAAGAACCCCGAATCGGATGCGCAGCTGGTTGCTCAGGGTGTTGCCGAGCAGCTGTCCAACCGTGTGGCGTTCCGTCGTGCGATGCGTAAGGCCATTCAGTCGGCCATGCGTTCGCCGAACGTCAAGGGCATCCGCGTGCAGTGCTCGGGCCGCCTCGGTGGCGCCGAAATGTCGCGCTCGGAGTTCTACCGTGAAGGTCGCGTTCCGCTGCACACGCTGCGTGCGGACATCGACTACGGCCTCTACGAGGCCAAGACCACCTTCGGTCGCATCGGCGTCAAGGTCTGGATCTACAAGGGCGACATCGTCGGTGGTCGTCGTGAAGTGACCGCCGCCGCCGCCGCTCCGGATCGCCAGCGTCGCGAGCGTCCGAGCCGTCCTCGTCGGTCCGGCGCCACTGGCACCACCGCGACCAGCACCGAGGTCGGGCGCGCCGCCACTGCAGTGGCGGAGGCTCCGGCAGAGAACAAGGAGGGCTGACGCATGCTGATGCCCCGTAGGGTCAAGCACCGCAAGCAGCACCACCCCGGTCGCTCCGGCATGGCCAAGGGCGGCACGGCGGTGGCCTTCGGTGAGTACGGCATCCAGGCTCTCGAGCCCGCCTACGTCACCAACCGTCAGATCGAGTCGGCGCGTATCGCAATGACCCGCCACATCAAGCGTGGCGGCAAGATCTGGATCAACATCTACCCCGATCGTCCGCTCACGAAGAAGCCGGCCGAAACCCGCATGGGTTCCGGTAAGGGTTCGCCGGAGTGGTGGGTCGCGAACGTGAAGCCCGGTCGGGTCATGTTCGAGATGTCTTACCCCAACGAGGAGACTGCTCGTGAGGCCCTGCGCCGCGCGATGCACAAGCTCCCGATGAAATGCAGGATCGTGACCAGGGAGGAGCAGTTCTGATGGCTACCGAAACACCGGCCGCAGAGCTCCGCGAGCTCAACGAAGAGGAGCTCGTCGCCCGCCTGCGTGAGTCGAAGGAAGAGCTGTTCAATCTGCGCTTCCAGATGGCAACGGGTCAGCTCGACAACAACCGTCGTCTGCGCGTCGTCCGCCACGAGATCGCGCGCATCTACACGGTCATGCGTGAGCGCGAGCTCGGCCTGGCCACGGCACCCGCTGGCAAGGGAGATGCGGCATGAGCGAGAACACCGAAGAGCGCAACAGCCGCAAGGTACGCAGCGGCTACGTTGTCTCCGACAAGATGAACAAGACGATCGTCGTCGAGCTGGAAGACCGTCACCGGCACAAGCTCTACGGCAAGATCATTCGCACCACCTCCAAGGTGAAGGCGCATGACGAGAACGAGATCGCCCACGTCGGCGACCACGTTCAGCTGATGGAGACCCGTCCGCTGTCGGCCACCAAGCGCTGGCGTCTGGTCGAGGTCCTGGAGAAGGCCAAGTAAGGTCCCTCCTCGATCCATCGAGATCGTTTCTTCGAAGGCCCGTTTCCCCACTCGGGAAGCGGGCCTTCGTCGTTGGACGACCCGGTTGTCGTCGCATCGCAAAAGGCCCGCTCCCGATGTTCCGGGGGCGGGCCTTCGCTGTGTCTCGTGGGTCAGCCGGTGAAGGCGTAGGGCTGGCGGATCTTGTGCGCGAATTCCACGATGTTGGTGACGGTGCTGCTCGGGACGCCGACTTCGCTGCCGATGCTGCGGGCCGACCAGGACTGGTCGGTGAGCTCGAGGATCTCCTCGATCTGGTCGAGGGTCAGGCGCAGGGGGCTGCGGTGGGCGATGCGGCGGGCAAGGGCGCGGACCTCGGTGTCTTCGTCGAAGTCGACATCGTCCGGGGCGGGGAGGTCTTCTTCGTCGTCGAGGTCCACGTCGACCTGCTCGACCGGCTCGGCTGTGTCGGCCATGTCGGCCGGGACGGTGTCGGCGTCGACCAAGACCGGCTCGGAAGTCACAACGGGATCGGGTTCTGTGGGCTCGGTCTGCTCGGAGACTTGCGCGGGTGCCGAAGGTTCACGCCGCGAGGGTTCTGGTTGCAGGATCAGTTGCTCGGCAGGTTCGGCGGTGAGGGTCAGCTGCTCCGGCTCCGCGACGGGAGGCTGTGGATCGTTGTGCACCACTACCGGATCGGTGGGTGCCGAGGTGTCGCCATCAGGGTCACGGGCGACGGTGCCGGCGTGCATCGTCGCCTCGGGAACCGGATCGGTACCGGTGGCGTCGCCCGCGGTGGCATGGGCGACGGTGGTGACCGGTATTCGGCGCAAGGTGGGGGCGGCGCCGTTGGTCCGGGTCGAGTGCTCGGCGCCGTTGCGGCGGTGGTCGGCCGCGGCCTTGTGGATCAGCTCGAGGGTGCCGGGGGCGTTCGGCTTATCGGCGGAGGGGCGACGCAGGCTGTGCGGGTAGGTGCGCTCGGCGGCCGATGCCACGATGGTTTCGGCTTCGGCGACGAGAGGTTCAGCGGTCGGTGCCGGAGTATCGCGGACCACTGGCTCCGGGACGACCGGCGGGACCGGCGATTCGACCGCCTCGTTATCCACGGTGTTCGTCTGCTCGGACGACGCGATGGTCTCGCGAACCGTTTCGGCTGCGCGGGAATCCTTCTCGGGCATCGCGCAGGACTGGGTGTCGTGCACCTCGGCGGCAGCCGGAGCGGTCGAGCCGACAGCGGCGCGGTCGGACAGCGGCGATCGGAGCTCGGGCGCAACGCCGTTCATCACGGTGTGCGTGAGCGCTTGCCTGTCATCACCCAGCGAGGTCGCCTTTTGCGGAAACACGGTCGCGGCGATCCGTTCGACATGGGCATACCCGGCGTCCCCGGGCAATTCGACGGAGGCGCTCTCGATCAACATCGCGTACCGAGCCGAGACCCACGCGTGCAACCAGATCACCACACCCACCATCACCGGCGCGATGGCGAATTCGGCTGCGCGACCGAAGGATCCGGCGGCCAGGTGGGGACCCGCGTTCAAGGCGATGGTGGTGCCGAGTAGGGCTAGTTCGAACACGATCACCTTGCCGCGTTCCAGCTCGCGTCCCCAGCGGGCAGCGGTGGTCGCGGTGACCATGATGACGATGATCGGGATCGAGATCATGGCCTCGATGCCATAGCTGAGCCAGTACAACGGGTCGCTCATGTCGCCGCTCGGCACGAGATTGCGTTGCACATTGACCCCGGCCCAGACCATGCCGAGAACGACGACGGCGATCAACGCACGCGATGACCATTCCGACCGCCGGTACAGCTGGGCCAGGCGCGCGTCGGCGCTCGACACTCTTCGTCGTGCGGCCAGCGCCTTGCGATGCCAGCGCGCGTCGGCCTCGTCGGTGCGGCGGATGAGGGCACTGGTGCGGCGGTCGCGTTGTTCGGTGGCGAGTTCGTCCCCAACGGCACGTCGACGTTGTTTGCGTCGTTGTGTGCGAATCCATTCGGCCAATTCGCGTTCGGCGCGGATCTCGTCGTCGGAGAGCGCGTCGTATAGAGCGGTGTCGTGTTGCAGGGGGAGCTTGTCGCGAGCCGTCGCGACCTGCTGGGCGAGCGCTGTGATCTCGGTGTTCGGCGCGATGGCGGCATTCTCGCTCAACCGATCGTCGGACATGTCGCGCCTTCCGCCACTCGAACATATGGACTATCGAACATATGTGTGATTGCCAGAGAGCGTAAACGCCGACCGTGCCCCGGTCAACGACAACGAGTCGATTCCGTCGAATCCCCGGTAGCGACACGCCGGGTTTCAGGAATCGGTATCGCCGCGGAGCAGCCTTTTCTCGTAGGCGGAGCGGTTCGACGATCCGGCCACCGCCACAACCTGATTCGGCACGGTCCGCCGCAAGACGATGTCGCGCAACCACTGTGGCAGCACGCCGACGAGGCCGACCACCGGTCCGAGATGCGCGGGCAATGTCACCTCGAATCGCGGCCGCTCGACGGCATCGAGAACGGCTGCGGCCACATCGCTCGGCTGGAGTAATTGTGCTGCGCCCGTAGCGGTTCCGGCCGCCAACTCGGTATCGACCACGCCCGGCATGATCGCCGTCAGATGCACGCCGCTGCCGCGCAATTCCTCACGAACCGCGGTCAGATAGCCGAGGACCCCGTGTTTGGTCGCGGCGTACGTCGCTTCACCGGCGGGGGAGACCTTGGACGCGAGAGACGCGATGGTGACGATGTGCCCCCGCCCGCGTGTCCGCATCGCGGGGGCCGCCAATCGCACCCCGCGGATCACCCCGTGCAGATTCACCGCGAGCATCCGCGCCGTCGCACTGTCGGGTTCGGTATCGAACGGCCCGACCCACATCACCCCGGCATTGTTGACGAGCACATCGACCGGCCCGAGTATCGCCTCGGTGACGGCGAGGAAATCGTGAAACGACCGCTCGTCGGTCACATCGAGTTCGCACCCGTGCACCGTTCCCGGCAGCTCGGCCGCGGCCTCGCGCGCCGCGTTTCCCGACAGATCGCCGAGGCACACCCGAGCTCCCGCGACCGCGAACTGCCGCGCGATCTCCAGCCCGATCCCGGCGGCACCGCCGGTCACCGCGACGACCCTTCCGGTGTGCGTACGTGTCATGGCGAAAATGCCCTCTCGGTGGAAACCGCTACATCTGGCATGCTGTCATGCCAGAAATCGGTCGCCAGTATTCCACGCAGTCACGACGCGGCGATAGCCTCGGCGGCAAACCTCTGGACACTCGACCACCAGGCGTCCGCGGCGTTCGACTTTTACACAACAACTCCCGCTGAGAGCGTGGTGATCGACTTCCCGGCGTGAGTTCAGCGCAGGGCGGTGTGCCAGACGACGGCGGCGGCGAGCGCGCCCGCGCCGTTGAGTGACCAGTGCAGGGCGATGGGCGCGAGGAGGCTACCGCTACGGCGGCGCAGCCAGGTGAACACGACGCCCGCGGCGGCGGTGGCAGCCACGGCCAGCGCTATGCCGACCAGTTGGCCGAGCAGGCCGCCGCCGACGATGCTGGACAGTCCCTTGTTGCCGGAGGTGAGGCCGAACGAGGACGCGATATGCCAGAGTCCGAACATCAGCGAGCCAGCGGCGAAGAGCCCGCGGACGCCGAGGACCCGATCGAGCGTGCCGTGGAGTACGCCGCGGAACGCGAGCTCTTCGGGGATCACCGTCTGCAACGGGATGACGATCATCGACGCGATGAGGGCGCCGGAAATCGTCGCGTACCGGTCAGCGAGGAAGAACGGCCTGGTGAGCGGTAGGAGGGCGCCGATCGCGACCGCGGTCAGCACAATCCCGACCGCGCCGAGGGCGTACACCGTCCCGCGCTTCCAGTGCCGCGGTGACAGTCCGAGTTCAGCCCAGCCCAGCCCCCGCTTGCGCATCAGCGCCAACAGCGCGAATGCCGCGATGGGCACGGTGACGATATTGGCCCAGGCCGTCGTGAAGTGCGCGATCAGATTGGTACCGGCCAGCACGACGACAACTACGGCGATGTCGATGTAGGCATGCAGCTTCGGCCGGGAATCGGCGATGGCGGGTACGGGCACCCGACCGAGTGTACGGAAATATCACGAAAGGAAAACGGTCCGGTGAATGCGGGACAACGCGCCGACTCCGGCCTCGAGCGGCCCGGAGTTCGCCCATCAAGATCGTCGGGATACGCCGCGCTGTGAGCTATTCGACAGCCGAGCCGGACCATCCGGCCGGATCGGTCCACGCCCGCAGCGTGCGCTGGGTCTCGAACCGCCGTGGCACCCCGCTGACCGGATCCGAGAATTCGAGCGAAGCCGCCAGCAATTGCAACGGCCGTGTGTAGTCGTCGACCGATTTATCGGTGATCACCGGATAGAAATCATCGCCGAGAATCGGCACGCCGAGCCCGTTCATATGGATCCGCAGCTGATGGGTTCGCCCGGTGTGCGGGCGAAGACGGTAGCGTCCGAGCCCGTCGCGGTGCTCGACCAACTCCACCTCGGTCTCGGCATTGGGTTCGCCGTCCACTTCATACGCGGCGAGCACCTGCTTCTCCTTGATGATCCGGCTGCGCACGGTCCGCGGCAGTTCGAGCGCGGGATCGTAGGGGGCGATGGCCTCGTACTCCTTGCGCACGGTCTTGCGGTGGAACATCGTCTGATAGGCCCCGCGTCGCGCCGGATTCACCACGAACAGCAGCAGACCCGCGGTGACCCGGTCCAGTCGGTGCGCGGGGATCAGGTCGGGAAGCTCGAGGTCGTTGCGCAACCGCACCAGCGCGGTCTGCAGGATGTGCTGGCCACGTGGGATCGTCGCCAGGAAATGCGGCTTGTCGATCACGAGGATGTCGTCGTCGCGGTGCACGATGCCGATGTCGAACGGCACCGCGGTCTCGACGGGCAGATCGCGGTGGAACCACACGGCGCCGCCCGGCACGAACGGCGCGTCCGGTGCCAGCGGACCTTCCAGATCCACGATCTCACCCGCCACCAGCATCGCGTCGATCCTGGCCGGATCCACCCGCGGCAACCGCTCGACGAGGTGGTCGCGCACGGTCGCCCACTGCCCGTCCTCCGGGAGCCGGAGTCGGGCGGGATCGAGGCCGTGCCGTTTCGGCAGCGGCGGTTGCTGCCTACGTCGCATGAAGCAAGTGTGGTCTGTCCGGTGAACGCGCTCCGCCGTGGGGTTCAGGCGGTGCGCGTCGCGATTCCCGGATACTCCACGATCAGGCCCGACTCGTCGTAGTCCAGGGTGGCCTCGAAGTCGAAGTCGGGAGCGCTGTAGGCGTAGCGCTGACCGGCCCCGTCGGCGATGCGGCGATAGTGCTGCGGTAGCCGCGCCGCGGTGAGGTCGGCGGCCCGGAGATAGACCGCGGGCGCGTCGGCCGCGTCACCGACCACGAGCCCGAGGCGATGCACCGGTAAGGCGTTCGTGAACGCCGACGCCTCGAGATCGATATCGAGGCACCCGTCGAACTCGGGCACGAGCGTGCCGTCGACCTGCCAGCGCCCCAACCCGTCGGACTGCACATGCACCGACCGCCTGCCCTCGGGATAGCGCCCGACGATCTGTGCCGACCGGGTATTCCAGCCCCCGTCGAGCCGCAGCCGATAGTCGATCGCCCAGACGATCCCGTCCTCGACCGCCGTCGCACACCCCTCGACGAGAAGTCCGCGCGCATCGTCGCGGAAATATGTCACTTCGAATCCGGTGCGCGCGTCACGATGCAACCAGGCGGCCGAAGGTGGCAGGGGAGTGAACATGGCCAACGCATTCCCTGAATTCCGCCGCCCAATCGCTAGCCCGCCCGCTGATCGAGCACCATCAGTTTCGCTTCGACGAGGACTTGGCGCGCACGCCGTCGCACCCGACACAGGTCGACGCTGCATTCCAGATGTATCTGCATCGCTCGATGCGCCCGTTCGGGCGACAGTTTTCCTGGATCGGAATGGCAATCGGCAATGGCTGAAATGATTGACGCGACAAACATTTTCGTTCTCCCACCGCTACACGAGATAAAGAAGTAGGGAGGAAATTACGCGCGAAATTGCGCAATGCCGACGGGTTGACTGGCAGTTCACACAACCTTCCCCGATCGGCCACAACCAATCAACTTAGGCTAACCTACCTTCTGTGGAGTTGCCGCGGACAGGTCGAGAGGCGAGAACGATATGACGGTGCAGGTAGCGCCGCCACCGGGGGCGGAGTCGGGGAATCGGCTGCCCAAGGCGGCAGCGAAAGCGCAGAAGCAGCGGGAAGCGCTGGCGCGCAAGGAGATTCTGGCACCGGTATCGGGGATGCTGACGGTGGCGAGCCTGATCGTGGCGCTCGCCTCGGTGTGCTCGGTGGTCCCGTTCCTGCTGATCGTCGCGGCCTGCCGCGAACTGCTGAACTCCCCGGTCGACACCGACCGGGTGTGGTGGCTGTTCGGCGCTGCCGTGCTCGTGCTCGTCGTGCGGGCTTTCCTGCAGGTCGTCGCGCTCAGCTGGTCGCACGCGGTCGACGCCGGCTACCAGCTCACGCTGCGCAGGCTGCTCGCGGCAAAGCTCACCCGGGTGCCGCTCGGCTGGTTCGGTGAGCGCAGCTCCGGTGAGGTCAAGGGCTATCTGCGCGACGATGTCGACGCCCTGCACTTCCTGGTCGCACATGCCCGGCTCGATTTCATCGGCGCGCTGGTGGTCCCGCTGGTCACCCTCGGCTACCTGTTCACCGTCGACTGGCGACTCACGCTGGTGCTGATGATTCCGCTGATCGCCTACATGATCCTGTTCAGCAAGATCATGGACCGCGACGGCCGCGACCGCCTCGCGGTGTACACCCGGTGGGAGCGTCGCCTGTCCGCCGCCACGGTCGAGTTCGTCGACGGCATCCAGGTGGTGCGGGCGTTCGGTCAGGCGGGCAAAGCGCACAAGGAGTTCCAGGACGCGGTCGAAGGCCAGGTCCAGGCGGCGCATCGGATGAAGACGCCGATCATTCGCGTGCAGGCGGCCTCCGACATCGTCGTGATGCCCGTGTTCGTCATGCTGGTCGTGGTCCTCGGTGGCCTCGCCGGGGTCGGCCTCGGCTGGGTGGACCCGCTCGATCTGCTGCCGTTCCTGCTGGTCGGGCTGGGCATCGGCAGTTCGCTGCTCGGCCTCGGCTACGGCTCGCAGGCCCTGCGCGCCGGTGGCGCCGCGGCCCTGCGACTGCACGAACTGCTGCAGACCCCGGAACTGGAGATCGCCGAAACACCGGCGGGCGTTCAGACCGGCATCGTGGGATTCGACGGCGTCCAGTTCGCCTACCGCACCGGCCATGATGTGCTGCGCGGCATCGACCTCGAACTGACCCCCGGCACCATCACCGCCCTGGTCGGCCCGAGCGGTTCCGGCAAGTCGACCCTGGCCAAGCTGCTGCCCCGCTTCTACGACGTGGGCGCGGGCCGAATCACCATCGACGGCCGCGATATTCGCGAGTTCACCAGCGAAGAGCTCTACCGCACAGTCGGATTCGTCTTCCAGGATGTGCGCCTGATCCGCGCCAGCATCCGCGAGAACCTCCTGCTGGCCCGCCCCGACGCGGACGCCGAAGCCATCGAGCGCGCGACGAGGGCCGCCCAGATCCACGACCGGATCCTGGCGCTGCCGCGCGGCTACGACTCCGAGATCGGCGTCGACGCCACGCTCTCCGGTGGTGAGGCGCAGCGCCTGTCGATCGCCCGCGCACTGCTGGCCGACACCCCGGTGCTCGTCCTCGACGAGGCGACCGCGTTCGCCGACCCCGAGTCCGAGGCCGCGGTCCAGGACGCGCTGGCCGCCCTCGTCGCCGGGCGCACGGTGCTGGTCATCGCGCACCGTCTGCACACCATCACCGGTGTCGACCGGATTCTGGTGCTGGACAACGGAGCTCTCGTCGAACAGGGCACGCATGAGCAACTGCGGGCCGCCGGCGGACTGTATCAGCGGCTGTGGGAGATCAACGAAGCTGCCCTCGGCGCGCTCGCCCTGGTGGAGGAAACACGATGATTCGCAAGGTTTTCCGGCTCGTCCCCGACGAGTTCGCCCCCCTGATCTCGCGGCTGCTCGGAGTGATCGTCGTGCAGGCGCTGTGCCAGGCCATCGCGTATCTGCTACTGGTGCCTGTCTTGGAAGCGCTGTTCGACGACGACCTGAGCGGCGCGTGGCTGTGGGCGCTCGGCATGACCGCCGCCGTGGCCGGTGTGGTCGTCTTCGGTTACCTGCAGGCCGTGATCGGTCTGCGCATCGGCCTCGGCATGCAGCGCGGACTGCAGACCAGGCTCGGCGATCAGCTCAACGCGTTGCCGCTGGGCTGGTTCGAAGATCGCGACGCGGGCCCGCTCTCGCGGGTGATGGTCGAGCAAGTGCGTGAAATGCAGGGCCTGATCGCCTATCTGCTCACCAAGGTGCTCACCGGCGTCATCGTGCCGCTGGTCGTCGCGATCGGGATGCTGTTCATCGACTGGCGCGTCGGCGTGGCGATGTTGCTCGCCGCACCGGTGCTCTACCTGGTGAACAATCTCGCCAATCGCGCCTATACCGGCGCCGACGCCCGGCTGCACGCCGCGGCGGCCGAAGCCGACTCGCGGGTGGTGGAGTTCGCGCAGGCCCAGCCGGTACTGCGCGCATTCGGCGCGGTCGGCGCGGGCAACAAGAAGCTGGATTCGGCGCTGGTACAGCAGCGTTCGGCCGTGCTGAAGATGATGGTCGCGACCGTGCCGGGCCTGACCGTGTTCGCGCTGTTCGTGCAGGCCGTATTCCTGGTGCTCGCCTATATCGCGGTCGTCCAGGTGACCGATGGCGCGATCTCGGCCGCCGCGGCGATCGCGCTGATCGCGGTGAGCGCGCGCTTCATCGAACCGGTGAACCAGGCCGCCCAGCTGGGGACGGCCCTTCGCTCGGCCGCCGCGGCCGCCGATCGCATCACCGACCTGCTCGCCGAATCGCCGCTGCCCGCCGCCACCGAACCGGTCACCCCGGGTGCGCCCGCGGTGGCCTTCGACGAGGTGAGCTTCGGCTACCGCCCCGGCGAACCGGTGCTGTCGGACCTGACCTTCACCGTCCCCGCCGGCACCACCACCGCCATCGTCGGGCCGAGCGGTTCGGGCAAGACCACCCTGCTGCGTCTCGCCGCCCGTTTCTACGACGTCGAGTCCGGCGCGGTCTCGGTGGGTGAACACGATGTGCGCCAACAGCCTTCCGACACCCTGCTCGACCAGCTCTCGCTGGTCTTCCAGAACGTCTACCTGTTCAACCGCTCGGTCGCCGACAACATCCGCATCGGCAAGCCCGACGCCACCGACGACGACCTGCACCGCGCGGCGGTCGCCGCCAGGGTGGACGAGATCGTCGAACGGCTGCCGGACGGCTTCGACACGACCGTCGGCGAAGGTGGCACCTCGCTGTCCGGCGGTGAGCGTCAACGGGTCTCGATCGCCCGCGCCCTGCTCAAGGACGCCCCGATCGTGCTGCTCGACGAGGCCACCAGCGCGCTCGACCCGCACAGCGAGGCCGTCGTGGTCCGTGGCATCCACCAACTCACCAGGGACAAAACGGTTCTCGTCGTCGCGCACCGTCTCTCGACGATCGCCCACGCCGACCAGATCCTGTTCCTGGACAAGGGCCGCATCGCCGAACGCGGCACGCACGCCGAGCTTCTCGCCCTGAACGGCCGCTACGCCGCGTTCTGGAACGAGCGCGAGCGGGCAACCGGCTGGCGCCTGGAACCTGTCTCTGCCTGACGGCTTCTCGGCCCGCCCGCCTCTGGACTGAGTGGAGGGTGCGACGAAGGAGTACCCGGAGGGAGGGAAGAGGCGGGGAACAGGGCCGAGAAGTGCGGCGCCAGCCGCTAGTGTTACTGCTGGTAGGTGGAGAGGAATTCGCCGATTCGGCCGATGATCTGGTCGAGCTCGTCGGCGTGCGGCAGGGTGACGATGCGGAAGTGGTCGGGTGCGGGCCAGTTGAAGCCGGTGCCTTGGACGACGTGAATCTTGGTGGCCAGCAACAGATCGAGGACGAACTTCTCGTCGTTGTCGATCCGGTAGGTCGCGCGGTCGAGCTTGGGGAAGGCGTACAGCGCGCCCTTGGGCTTCACGCACGACACACCCGGAATCGCGTTGAGTGCCGACCACGCACGATCACGCTGTTCGAGTAGTCGCCCGCCGGGCAGGGTGAGTTCATGGATGCTCTGATGCCCGCCCAATGCGGCCTGAACAGCCTGCTGCGCGGGCACATTCGCACACAGCCGCAACCCGGACAGCATCGTCAGACCCTCGAGGTAACTTTCGGCATGACGCGTCGGCCCGGAGACGGTGAGCCAGCCGGACCGGAACCCGGCGAGCCGATAGGCCTTGGACAAGCCGTTGAACGTCAGACACAGCAGGTCGGGCGCGAGCGAGGCGGTGACGGTGTGGGCCACGTCGTCGTAGAGGATCTTGTCGTAGATCTCGTCGGAACAGACGATCAGATTGTGCTGGCGGGCGAGCTCGAGCATCTGCTCGAGCACCTCGGTCGGATACACCGCGCCGGTCGGGTTGTTCGGGTTGATGATCACGATGGCCCGCGTGCGGTCGGTGATCTTGGCCGCGATATCGGCGATGTCGGGGTACCAGTCGGCGCCCTCATCGCAGAGGTAGTGCACCGCTCTGCCGCCGTTGAGGTGCACCGCGGCAGTCCACAGCGGGAAATCCGGTGCGGGGACGAGGACTTCGTCGCCGTTCTCGATGAGCGCGGTCATCGCCATCATGATGAGTTCGGACGCGCCGTTGCCGAGGAAGACGTTCTCGATATCGAGGTCGTCCACGCCGCGGTCCTCGTAGTACTGCACCACCGCGCGCCGGGCGGGCAGCAACCCCTTCGAGGTCGCGTAGCCCGCCGACGCAGGCAGGTTGGCGATGATGTCGCGCAGCAGCTCCGACGGTGCGTCGAACCCGAACTGCATCGGGTTACCGGTATTGAGCTTGACCACCCGGTGTCCCTCGACCTCTAGTCGAGCGGCGTGCTCGGCTATCGGGCCGCGGATTTCATAGGAAACGTTCGCGAGCTTGCTCGACTGTTTGAACTGCATGTCGGCTCCCCACCGTGATACGGACGGAGATCGCCACAGTACTCGCCGGGATCCCGCGCACGCACCGCGGCAGTTCAGAAGCCGCGCAGGCGGTCCGGGGCGATGTGGATCGGCACCGAATAGGTCTCGAAGAATTCTGATCGTGTCATCTTGATGTCGACGAAACCCTTGGTGTATTTCCGTGCGTAGTGAGCGATCTCGTCCTCGGTGGGCGGTTCGTCCACTCGCGCCGTGCCGGTGAAGACAGCCACCTCGCCGCCGGACTCGGTGGCATTGAAATTCAGCGCGACCCGCGGATTGTGTGCGAGGTGGCGCAGCCTCTTCGCCGCGGGCATGGTGAAGATGAGGAACTCGTCGTTCTCCCAGTGGAACCACACCGGGTTCGGCTGCGGAGTGCTGTCCGCGCCGACGGTGGTCAACCAGATCACGTGTTCGTCAGCCAGCCGCTTGCCGACTTCTTCGCCGAAGGGGGTGGCGGCGTCGAGAATGGACACGGTGCTCTCCTCGCAGGCAGGGGACAACTTCCGGCCCACCCTTGCCGAAATCCCGCCGCGTCGCTACCCGCCTCGCGGGGCTTACTTCCAGTAGGCCTGCGCCTTGATCGAGGTCTTGGGCAGGGCGTGTTGGGTCTTGAGGGTCTTCACGATCGAGCGGGTGGTGTGCCCGTCGCAGGTGACCCATCCGTAAGTGCCCGGTACGCAGGTGATTTCCTGAGCGGCCTCGCGCAGCAGGCGGCCGTCGTCGATGCGCTGGACCCAGGTGAGGGTGTGGTGGGGCTTGTTGCTGACCGGGATGGTCTGGTCGGACTCGTACTGCCATTCCAGCCAGACGCGCGCCGGGGTGTCGCCGATGGCGTCGAGCAGCGAGTTGATGGCAGGCAGGGAGGCGGTGTCGCCGAAGATGACGTACTCGCTGGGTGTCTGCTCGGGCAGTTGGAAGTCGGAGCCGAGCACGGTGGCGTCGAGCGGGTCGCCCGGCTTCGCGCGGCGCGCCCAATCGGCTGCCGGGCCGTCGTGCAGGGCGAAGTCGATGCTCATCGTGTCCGCGTCAGGGTTCTGGTCGACCAGGGTGTAGCCGCGGTGGTGCAGCTTGTCGCTGGTCGCGTCGGGAATCCACAGGCGGATCCACTGGGTCGGGTGCGCCGGGTGGTCGGCCAGCAGGCCACCGGCGGTGAAGCCGATGCGGACGAACTTGTCGGTGATCTGTTCGTTGGACGTCACCGTCAGCCGGTAGTCGGCACCGCCCCAGGCCTTGGTTATCAGACCGTTCAATCCCTTACCCATGTCGTTAGGTTAGCCTAACGACACTTGTTTGTCCGCTTCGGTGGTTAAATAAGGTAAGCCTATGCAAATATGGGCTGGTGCGTGAGAGAGTGGAGAACGAACCGGTGGAAACCCTCCTGGTAGTCGGCGCGGGGCCGAAAGCCCTTGCGGTGGCGACTAAATCGCACGTTCTGCGCTCGCTCGGAATGCCCGCGCCGCGCGTTGTCGTGGTCGAGGCGCACGCCGTCGGCGGTAACTGGCTGCCCACCGGCGGCTGGACCGACGGGCAGCACCGGCTCGGCACCAGTCCCGAGAAGGACATCGGCTTCCCCTACCACTCCACCTGGGCGCGCGGCCGCAACCGCGATATCGACCATGCGATGTCCGCCTTCAGCTGGACCACGTTCCTGATCGAACACGGCACCTACGCCGAGTGGATCGACCGCGGCAGGCCCAGTCCGCAGCACTATATGTGGGCCAAGTACCTGCAGTGGGTCGCGAAGTCCATCGACCTCGAGCTGGTGCTCGGTCGCGTGGAGCGCATCAGTCACGGCGACGGCGAGCAGTGGCAGGTCGACGTGGTCGACGCAGACGGCGCGCGCAGCGAACTGACCGCCGACGGCCTGATGATCACCGGCCCCGGCCGCAGCAGCCGGGCCCTGCTCGACCATCCGCGCGTGCTCAGCATCGCCGAATTCTGGGACAGGGCGGGCAAACGCACGCTGCCCGCCGCCTCGCGCGCCGCGGTGATCGGTGGTGGCGAGACCGGCGGCTCGGCGCTGGACGAGCTGGTTCGGCACGAGATGCTCACCATCTCGGTGATCTCCCCGCTGGCCACCCTGTACACCCGTGGTGAGAGCTTCTTCGAGAACTCGCTGTTCAGCGATCCCGTGAAGTGGGCGGCGCTGAGCATTCAGGAACGCCGCGACGTGATCCGGCGCACCGACCGCGGGGTGTTCTCGGTGCGCGTGCAGGAAAGCCTGTTGGGCGACAACCGCGTTCATCACCTGCAGGGCCGGGTCACCAAGATCGCGCCGCAGGGGGAATCGCTGGCTTTGACACTCAGCAACGAGTTGCGGGCCGATCAGGTGCACAACTTCGATCTGGTGGTGGATGCCACCGGCGGCCAGCCGCTGTGGTTCCTCGAGATGTTCGACCAGCGCACCGCGGACCTGCTCGAACTCGCCGTCGGCGGAGCGTTGACGCAGTCGCGGATCGAATCGTCGATCGGCTACGACCTGGCCGTCACCGGGCTCGGCGGCAAGCTCTATCTCCCCAACATGGCCGCGATGGCGCAGGGGCCGGGCTTCCCGAACCTCAGTTGCCTCGGCGAACTTTCGGACCGGGTGCTGCAGACGGTGCCCGCTCGGGCGCGGGCCACCGCTATCTCTCGCTGAGCACAGACAAAAGGCCCCTTCTGGTCGAGAAGTCGACGAGAAGGGGCTTTTGTGTTCGCGCTCAGCGCGGCGCGATGACGTCTTCCGGAGTGCGAGGCACGTACTGCAACGCGATCCGCCGGTCGGGGCGGACGTCGATCTCGCCGATCTGCTGGAACCCGGCCTTGGCCAGGCTGCGGGCGATCGCCACGTTGCGATGGTCGGGGTCGGCCATGACGCGGCGGCAATCGGGATCGGCCGCGAAGACGGCGGTGGTCATGGTGGAGATCCAGGCGGACATGATGCCCTTGCCGATCACCGCGGTGTCGGCGGTGGCGATATGGAAGCCGATATCGCTGGGATCGCTGTCGTAGAAGCGGCCGATCTCGTCCTTGGCGGCACGGTAGAACTCCAGGTAGGCGATATCGCGTACACCGAGTTCGGGCTCGCCGAGCAGGGCGAAGTCCAGGCTGAGAATGCAAGGGCGGGAATAGGTTCCGGCCAGCTGCGCGCGGAAGTTGTCGCGGCGGCGCTCGGCGTCCCAGTCCTGTTCCCACGATTCGAGCAGGTGCGGACGGGCCATCCATTCGGCGAGCAATTCGGGATCGGTGCCGTCGGGATCGGCCAGGCGCAAGCTGAACGGCGCCGCGAAAACGGGCAGCGCGGGCGCGGGCGCGGCGGCCACCTCGGCGGGCGGATCGGTCTGCTCGCGGGGCAGCGCGGTGGGGGTCCCGGCGGGGTTCATCTACTCGGTGCTCCGTTCAATCGTAACCTTGGTCACCTCGATGGGTAAGGCTAGCCTATACTAATGACCGGGTGTTACTGTTGCCCGACCGATCGCCCGGTAATAGCGGGCCGTCCACGAGTCCGGTCGGATTCGGGTGCAACAGGATTCACCCCGGTTCCGGACGACCGCGCCGGGCGGGCCCGTGCGCGAGCACGGCGTTGGACAGTGCGAAACGGTAGCGCAGCGTTGTGCGGCCGGTAAGGGAGAGCGACATGGCAAGAGAACTCGGCTGGATCAGGCAATTTCAGGCCCCCAGGACCGACTCCCTCCCGCCGCTGATCGTCTTCCCGCACGCGGGCGCGGGCGCCTCGGCCTACCGGGTGTTCGCCAAGCGTATGGCCACCGACTTCGACACCGTGATCGTGCAGTACCCGGGCCGTCAGGACCGCGCGCGCGAAGCCGCCGCCGACACGCTGCCCGAGCTGGCCGCCGGTGCCTTCGACGCCTTCCGCGAGTCCGCCCACAACACCGGCGCGCCGTTGACCGTGTTCGGCCACAGCATGGGCTCCATCGTCGCGTTCGAGTTCGTCCGTTCGGCGGAAGCCGCGGGGTTGCCCGTGCGTTTGCTGGTGGTCTCCGCGGCCGCCGCACCGCACCGAATCGCTGAGCTCCCAGGCCATCCCACCGAGGACGACGAATTGCTCGACCACATGGGCGCGCTCAACGGCACCGGTGCCGACGTGATGGCCAGCCGTGAAGTGATGCGCATGGCGCTGCCGGTGTTGAAGGCCGACTACCGTGCCTTCGACGCCTACTCGTGCGGCCCCGAGGTGACTGTCGCGACCCCCCTGCTGGTTCTCGGTGGCGACGACGACCCGTTCGTCGGCCCGCGTGACCTCTACGGCTGGGACCAGAGCACCACCGCCGAGATCGAGGTCAACCTGTTCGCGGGCGGCCACTTCTATCTCGACGAGAACATCGACGGCATCGCCGAGGCGCTCGTCGGCAAGGCGCTCGCGCGATGAACTCCGATCCCATCGTCATCGTCGGCATGGGCGTCGAAGCCCCCGGCGGCGTCGACACCCTGCCCGATTTCTGGTCCGCACTGGCCGCCGGGCGTGAGCTGATCGGCCCCTTCCCGCGCGACCGTGACTGGCCCCTCGACGAACTGTTCGCCCTCGGCAGGCTCGAGGGCTGGGCGCCGGTCCGCGACGCGGGCGGATTCCTCGACAGCGCCACCGAGTTCGACGCGCAGTACTTCGGCATCACACCGCGCGAAGCGGTGGCGATGGATCCGCAGCAGCGGGTGGCCATGCGGGTGACCTGGCGCGCGCTCGAGCACGCGGGCATCAATCCCGGCGCGCTCGACGGTGATTCGGCCGGCGTGTGGATGGGTGTCTCGGCGGCCGAGTACGGGCCCCGGGTGGGCTCGGTGAACGAGTACAGCGGTTACCGCGCGACCGGCACCGCGCTCGGTGCGGTGGCCGGGCGGATCTCGCACGGGCTCGGGCTGGTCGGTCCCTCGATCAGCGTGGATACCGCGTGCGCGTCGTCGCTGACCGCCGTGCACCAGGCAGCCTCGGCGATCCGCGCCGGCGAGTGCGGCTGGGCGCTGGCGGGCGGAGTGTGCGTGATGGGTTCGCCCGGCGCGTTCTACGAGTTCTCCAAGAACAATGCCCTGGCCACCGACGGCCACTGCCGTTCCTACGCCGCCGACCCGACCGGCACCCTGTGGGCCGAAGGCGCGGGAGTCATCGTGCTGGAACGGCAATCGCGGGCGGAGGCACTGGGCCACCGGATCTACGGGCAGCTGCTCGGTTCGCGGGTCAACCACAACGGTGCGGGCGCCCCGATCGCGGTACCCAGCGCGAGCGCACAGCAGCGGCTGATCGAGGACACGGTCGCCGCGGCCGGAATCAGTGCCGACGACATCGGCCTGATCGAAGGCCACGGCACCGGCACCGCCGTGGGCGATCCACTCGAATTGACCGCGCTGGCAGCGACTTACGGCAATCCCGATCGCGCCGACGGCCCGCTGCTCGGTTCGGTGAAGTCCAACACCGGCCACGCCCAGGCGGCCTCGGGGATGCTCGGGCTGATCAAGGTGCTGCTGTGCGGTGCGCACGGCGCCATCGCGCCGAGCCTGTGGGCCGACGCCCCGACCACCGACATCGACTGGGACGCGACAAGTCTGCGGCTGGCGGCCGAACTCACCGACTGGGCGCCGCGCGCGGACGGCCTGCGCTACGCCGCGGTGTCCTCGTTCGGTGTCGCGGGAACCAATGCGCACGCCATCGTCGGCCTGCCGGTGCTGGAGGAGACCAACCATGGCTGAGTACCGCTTGCCGGACGGCAGCGTTCCCGTGCTGCTGTCCTCCGACAGTGTCGACGGCCTGCGCGCCGAGGCCGCCGCGCTGCGCGACTACCTCGCCGCGCACCCCGAGGTGACTCCGGAACGGTTGGCGGACATGCTGTTCCGCACCCGTACGGCCCGTCGCCGCCGGGCCCTGATCCTGGCCTCGCCGTCGCTCGCCGACCCGGGCACAGGCGCAGGCCGAGCCGCAGCGCCCTCGGCGGGGACGACCGACGAGCTGCGGTTCGCGCTCGACGCGATCGCGACCGGCTCCGAGCACGCGCTCGTCGTGCACGGCGACGTGCCGGCGAGTGCGCGTCGCGTCGGGTTCGTCTTCCCAGGTCAAGGCAGTCAGCGGCCCGGCATGGGCGCGACGTTCTACGAGCTGTCGGCCGACTACCGTGCGGTGGTCGACGAGTGCGCCGCCATCCACGCCGAACGCTTCGGGCACTCCCAGCCGCTGCACTATCTGCTCGGCCACGAGGGGCAGTACGAGGACACGGTGTGGGAAGTGCAGCCCGCGTTGATGTTCCACATGACGGGCCTGGCCGCGCTGTGGCGAGCGGCGGGTGTGGATCCGCACGCGACCGTCGGCCACAGCCAGGGCGAGCTCGCCGCGGGCGCGGTCTCCGGTGTGATGACGCTGCGTGATTCGGTGCTCGCGGTGACCCATCGCGCCCTGCTCGCGGACCGGCTTTCCCCGCGCGGCTATTCGATGGCGGTCTTCGGGATGGACCGCGAGAGTGTGGAAGCGCTGATGGCGCGGCACTCGGGGTGGGCCGAACTCGCCGTGGTCAACTCGCCGCACATCATCGCGATCTCCGGTGAACGCGGCGCCGTGGTCGATCTGGTGGCCGCGGCCACCGCGCGCGGCCAGTTCGCCAGGGAGATCCGGGTCGCCTTCCCGGCGCACACCTCCATCGTGGCCGAGGTGCGGGCCGATTTCGAAGGCTTCCTCGGTGACGAGATGAGCACACCGAACTTCACCGAGTCCGAGATCGCCTGCTACGGCGCGACCCTCGGCGAGAAGATCACCCCCGACCTCAAGCAGGAGGAGTACTGGTTCTGGAACCTGCGCAACCGGGTCCGGTTCGACCGGGCCGTGGTCAGCGCGGGCAGTGACGGCGTCGACCTGCTGATCGAGGTCGCCGAACACCCCGTGCTGCAACTGGCCATCCAGGAGAACCTCGGCCTCGTCCCGAACCGTCCCGGCCTGCCCGCGCGCGACTTCCGTGTCCTCGGTACCTCGCTGCGCACCGCGGACGGCCTGTCGGAGTTCACCCGCAATCTCGCCCAGGTCGCCGTGCTCGACATCGACTACCGCTGGGACGCGCTGCGAGTCGACGACGCCGTGACCCTGCCGCTACGCGACTTCCCGCACACCGTGACCAACCCCAAGCGTCTCTGGGCACCCCTCGGCACCAACGAAACTCCCGCCGAACTCGCCGTCACCACTCCGAAACCCCAACGGCTGGTGGAACAGTGGACGCCACTGCAACGGCGCTCCCTGACCGCGCCGCGTCGCCTGCTCATCGTCGACCACACGGGCGAATGCTCCGAGCTGGCCGCCGCGTTGGTCACCGCGGCGGACCGCCACGGCGCCGAGGCGCGCGTTGTCGCCGCGGGTGAACCCGGCGACGAACTGTCGACCGATACCGTGATCGTTCTGCTTCCGCCGAGCCCCGACGACGACAGCACCGGTGCGATCGATGCGCTGGTCGACTTCTATGCCGAACGTGCCTGGGCCCCAGCGGTATCCGCACTTCGCCCCGGCGGCGAGTGCTGGCTGCTCACCACCGGCGGCGAGACCGTGCACGACGGTGACCCGATTCCCGGACTGTTCCAGTCGGGCGTCAGCGCCGGATTCCGCAGTGTCGGAATCGAACACCCCGGCATCCACTTCCGCCATCTCGATCTTGCCGCGAGCGAATCCGCGCCCGCGCAAGCCGCCAAGATCGTCGGCGCGGTGCATTCGAGCGGTGAGGCCGAGTTGGCGCTGCGGGCGGGCAAGCTGTTCGTGAAGCGGCTGGTCGTCGATACGACCGACGAAACCGGCTCGCTGGGCACCGATCTCGATCACGCGGTGATCGTGGGCGGCACCGGTCAGCTGGGTCTGCGGTTCGCCGATCACCTGGCGCGCACGGGTGCCGGCCGGGTCACGCTGCTGAGCCGCAGTGGCGAAACCGACGCGCTGGCACCGGAACTGGCTCGGCTGCGCGCGGTCGGCGCCACCGAGATCGTGGTGCGGTCCTGCGATGTCAGCGACCTCGAGGCCGCGACCGCCTTCGGCGCCGAGATCGCCGATCGCCCCGTGGATCTGGTGATCCATGCCGCGGTGAACTACGTGGACGCCGAACTCGAGCAGATCACCGACGATGCCGTGCGCACCGCCGCCGCCGCGAAGCTGCGCGGCCTGGACAACCTGATCGACGCGGTCGCGCTGACCGTGGACTGCCGGGTCCTGCTGTGCTCGTCGATGGCGGCGACGCTGGGCGGACGCGGGCAGGTGCTGTACGCGGTGACCAACCGCATGCTCGACGTGGCGGCCCGCCGGCTCCGCGCCCGTGGCATCGCCGCCGCGAGCCTGCAGTGGGGTCTGTGGAGTGTGGCCGGTCCGCTCGACGATGCCGGGTTCGCCCGGGTCGAAGAGGCAGGCGTGTTCCCGATGGTGCCCGCCGACGCGATCGAGGCCGGACTGGCCGCGCCGGTTCGCGACGGCATGATCATCGCCGCCGACTGGGACTTCCTGCGCGAGGTGCTCGGGGCGTTCGGCCAGGCCAGCGTGCTCACCGGCCTCGAATCCGAGACGCGGGCACCGCAGGTGACCCAGGCACCCGCCGACGTGATTTCCGCACCCGCACCCGCACCGGCTCCCGTCGCTGGCGCGCCCATCGACAGCTTCCCGCTCGACCTGCGTATGCGCACCGAACTGCTCAAGGTGATCGGCGGTGACAGCGCCGAATCCATCGACGCCACCATGCCGTTGGTCGCACTCGGCCTCGATTCCTTGCAGGCCTTGGACTTCCGCAAGCGCGTGAAGGTGGAGCTGGATCGCGATCTGCCGGTCGCGGCGATTCTCGGCGGCGCATCGCTCGACGATGTCGTGCTGCTCATGGCACAGAACACCAACCAGGGCTGAGGGGCCGAAGAACATGTCTGACACCGAAGCCACCCTGTCCGTCGCGGAACGCCGCAAACTGCTGCTGCAGCAGAAGCTGCGCGAACGCGGCATGTCGGTCGTGCACGCCGAACCCGTGGCGGTACCGAGGATCCCGGCGGGGGAGCGGCGCCCGCTCACCCCCGGCCAGCGCCGCATGTGGTTCCTGCAGACCCGCGACGCCGACGACACCGCCCTCAATATCTGCGTCGCCTACCGCCTCACCGGCCCGCTCGACGCCGACCGCCTGCACGCCGCGTTCGACACGGTGGTGGCGCGCCACGACATCCTGCGCACGACCTACGGCGCGGATGTCGACGGCACTCCGTTCCAGGTGTTCGCCGAGGATGCCCGCGCCGATTGGTCGACCCACGACGTCACCGAGCTCGCGGAGTCGGGTCGCGACCTGCGGGTGGAGGTGCTGGCCCAGCGTGACTTCGCCCGCCCCTTCGCCCTCGGCACCGAGCTCCCGCTGCGTGCCACGCTGATCCGCACCGGGGTCGACGAGCATGTCGTGTTGTTCACCATCCACCACATCTGCTGGGACGACGACTCCTGGGCCGTCTTCTTCGCCGAACTCAACGCCGCCTACCGGCTCGGCGCACCCGCTGTCGACGCGTCGGCCGCCGGCTCCCAGCCCGAGACGGTGCAGTTCGCGGCGATCGCGCCCACTGTCGAGCCCGCCGAGGACGACGTCGCCTACTGGCGTGACGCCCTTCGCCCGCTGCCCGAACCGCTCGAGCTCCCCGGCGCCGCCTCGGCAGGCGCGGGCAGGCACGCCCGGCGCCGCACCCACCGGCTGCCCGCCGACCTCGTCACCCGCACCGAACAGTTCGCGCGCGAGCAGGCCGCGACCCCGTTCATGGTGCTGCTCGCCGGTTTCGACGCCCTCGTACACCGCTACACCGCCGCCGACGATTTCCTGGTCTCCATCCCGGTGACCGACCGTCCCATCGGCACCGAACAGCTCATCGGCTACTTCGGCAACACCCTGCTGCTGCGCGCGGGAATCGGTGGCCGCGACGATTTCGCCACCTTGGTCGCCGGCGTGCGCGACACCTGCACCGGATCGTTCGCGCGCCGTGGGGTCGGCATCGATCGTGTTGTCCGTGAAGCGAATCCGGACCGTGTCGCCGGACGCGACGGCATGGATCAGCTGGTCCGCCTCGGCTTCAGTGTGCGCAAGAGCGCCGATGGTTTCGCCATCGACGGCGTGCGATCCACCCAGCTCGAACTGGGCGCGGCGAGCGCGCAGGTGCCGCTGGCCTTCGCCGTGGTGCTCGAGGCCGACGGCAGCGCGGTGGTGGAAGCCGAGTACCAGACCGACGTGCTCGCCGATGCTCTCATCGACCAGCTGCTCGTCCATTTCGGTCGTCTCCTCGACAGCGCCCTGCGCGACCCGAAGCGCAGGCTCGCCGATCTCGACATGCTCGGCGACGCCGACCGCGCCGCGCTGCTCGACCGTTCGCACGGCGTGCTCGTCGACGAAGAGGCGACAACCCTTGTCGCCCTGCTGGAGTCGGCCGCGGCGGCCGATCCCGAGGCGCGGGCGCTGGTCTCCGATGATGTGGAGCTCACCTACGCCGCGCTGCACGCTCGCGCGAATCGGTTGGCGCACTGGCTGATCGAGCAG
Source organism: Nocardia salmonicida NBRC 13393 (assembly GCF_001613085.1). GTDB lineage: Bacteria > Actinomycetota > Actinomycetes > Mycobacteriales > Mycobacteriaceae > Nocardia > Nocardia salmonicida. Next base: position 38,644 of record NZ_BDBR01000005.1, on the reverse strand, counting down.
GGTATCGGCACCGAAGACATCGTCGGCCTTCGGCTCGGCACTTCGGTCGAGTTCATCGTCGCCGTGCTCGCGGTGCTGAAGGCCGGTGGCGCGTACCTGCCGATCGACCCGGCCTACCCGGAGGACCGCATCGAATACCTGGTCGAGGACGCGAATCCTCGATTACTGCTCGGGGCGGTCGAATTGGCCGCCGCCGAGGAGGCGGCGTCCGAGCTGCCCGCGACGGCGCCCACCGATGCCGCGCGACTGCGGCCACTGCGCCCGTCGAACCTCGCCTACGTCATCTACACCTCCGGCTCCACCGGCAAGCCCAAGGGTGTTCCGGTGCCGCACAACGCGATCGCCGAACACATCGTCTGCTTCACCGCGGACTGGAACATGACCCCCGCCGACCGGCTGATGCAGTCGTCGTCGGTGAGCTTCGACGCGTCGCTGGTCGATATCGCGATCACGCTGACCGTCGGTGCGCAGCTGATCGTGCCCAAGCCCAACGCTTTCCGCGACATCCGTTATGTCGCCGACTTGATCAGCCGCCGCCAGGTGACCGTGCTGCACATGGTGCCGTCGATGCTGAGCACCTTCCTGCTGCTGCCCGAGATCAGTGAATGGCAGTCGCTGCGCCAGATCCCCGTCGGTGGTGAGGCATTGCCCGGCGAGGTCGCCGACCGCTTCGCCAACACCCTCGACGCCGAACTGCGCAACCACTACGGCCCCACCGAAGCCGTGGTCTGCTCCACCCACATGCCGGTCTCCGGCCCGCAGGGTACCGGCGTGGTGCCGATCGGCGTCCCCAACCGCAACGTCTACACCTACGTCCTCGACGAGGCGCTCCAGTTGGTGCCCGACGGCGTCGTCGGTGAGCTCTACCTGGGTGGTGAGCAGCTCGCCCGCGGCTATCTCGACCGGCCCGCGCTGAGCGCCCAGCGTTTCGTCGCCGACCCGTTCACCCCGGGCGCTCGGCTGTATCGCTCCGGTGACCTGGTGCGCCGCAACACCTTCGGTGAGCTGGAGTTCGTCGGTCGCGCCGACGAGCAGGTGAAGGTGCGCGGTTTCCGCATCGAACTCGGCGAGGTGGAAGCCGCGATCGCCGCGCATCCCGCCGTGGCCCACTGTGTTGTCGTGGTGACCGAGGACCCGGCCATCGGCGCGATGCTGGCCGCCTATGTGGTGCCCGCCGAGGGCACCGTCGACCTCGAACAGGTCCACGCGTTCGCGGCGAGCGGACTGCCCGAATACATGGTGCCCAGCGCGTTCGCGGTGATCCCCGAGATCCCGCTCACCGTCAACGGCAAGCTCGACAAGCGCGCCCTGCCCGCGGCGACCCCCGCCGTGGTGCGCACCCACCGCGCCCCGGCCACGGCCACCGAGCGCAAGGTCTGCGCCCTGTTCGGCGCCCTGTTCAGCCTCGACGAGGTCAGCGCGGAGGACTCCTTCTTCGAGCTCGGCGGCCACTCGCTGCTCGCGGCCCGGCTGGTAGCCCAGGTCCGCGCCGAATTCGGCGTGGAACTCGACGTCCGCGTCGTCTTCGACAGCCCGACCCCCGCCGCCCTCGCCGCCAACTTGGTCGCCCGCTTCCTGGCCGAATTCGACATCGACCTCGACGCCGTCGACAACGATTTCGACGACGCCCCCGCCGCGACCGAGAGCGAGACCACCGACACCAGTCGCCCCGCGATCGGTGGGCGCGCGCGTGGCGAGCGTGTTCCGCTGTCGTACTCGCAGCTGGCGATGTGGTTCCAGTATCGGATGGAGGGTGCGGGCTCGGTCGGCAACCTGCCGCTGGCCATGCGGTTCGACGGCGCACTCGACATCGCGGCGCTGCGTGCCGCACTCGACGACGTGGTCGCTCGGCACGAGTCGCTGCGCACCACGTTCCCCGAACACGACGGCGTGCCCTACCAGGTGGTGCACCCCGCCGCTCCGGTCCCGCTGCCGGTGCGCGAGATCACGTCCGACCAGCTCACCGAGGCGCTCGCCGAGATCGGCGACTACCACTTCACCCTCGACGGTGAGCCGCTGATCCGCGCCGAACTGCTCGTCCTCGACGCCGACACCCACGTGCTCTCGCTGCTCGTGCACCACATCGTCGCCGACCATGCGTCCTTCGGCGTGCTGCTCGACGACCTCACCACCGCCTACCGCGCTCGATGCGAGCTGGGCGGCGCCCCGAACTGGGCGGCGCTGCCGGTCCAGTTCGCCGACTACGCGCTGTGGCAGCGTGAACTGTTCGACCAGGCCGCCCCGAGCGCGTTCGCCACCGACCAGATCGACTACTGGCGTGCCGCGCTCGCCGACGTCCCCGAGGAGATCGCGGTCGCTCACGATCGGCAGCGCCCGCCGGTGCTCGGCAAGCGCGGTGAAGTGGTGAACTTCTCGTTGCCCGCCACCGTGCGCTCCGGACTGGAATCGCTCGCGATCCGCAGCGGCGCCACCGAATTCATGGTGTGTCAGGCCGCGGTCGCCACTCTGCTGCACACCCTCGGCGGTGGCACCGACATCACCCTCGGCACTCCCGTCGCGGCGCGCACCGATCCGTCGACAACGGCCATGATCGGGTTGTTCGCCAACATGGTCGTGCTGCGCAACGACCTGTCGAACGCGCCGACCCTGCACGACACCGTGCTTCGGGCGCGCAATGTGGTGCTCGACGCCAATGCCCACCAGGAGCTCCCGATCGAGCGATTGGTCGAAGCGCTCAACCCGCGCCGCTCACGCTCACGGAACCCGCTGTTCCAGAGCATGATCCACTTCCGTGGCGCCGACTGGGCACCGACCACGTTGCCGTTCGCCTCCTCGGGCGAGACCACCGTCACCGTGCTGCCCGCCGACTTCGACGTCTCGTTCCTGGATCTGAACCTGAGCCTGAACGTGACCGCCGACGGCGGCATGGATGTGCGCGTCGTCGTCAACGCCGATCTGTACGACCCGGCCACGGCCGCGCTGATCGCCGACGCGCTCGCCGCCACGCTGCGCGCCTTCGCCGAGACACCTGACCTGCCGGTCGCCGACCTGCGGGTGCTGCCAGCCGCGGATCTCGAGCGCCTGCTCGCCCCGCCTGCCCCCACAGCGACGAGCGCCGTCGCCACCGGTGCCGCGACCGACTCCGATACCGAGCGCACCCTGATCGCCCTGATCGAGGAACTGCTGGAGATCGACGAGGTCGTCGGCGACGACAACTTCTTCGCCCTCGGTGGCGACAGTGTCATCTCCATCCAGTGGTCGGCCCGCGCCGACGCCCTCGGTCTGCCGCTGTCGCCGCAGATGGTCTTCGAGTGCGCCACGATCACCGAATTGGCCGCCGCTGTCGACGCCGCCGGTGGCGCGACTCGAGCCGATGAGCCCGAACAGGTTTCGCACGCGCCGATGAGCGCGTCGGGCCTGGAATCCGACGCCCTGTCCGCGCTGACGGCCGCCTGGTCCGCACAGGGATGAGCACGAACGTCGGGATGAACGAGCAGTTAGGAAGGGACGCAGCATGAGTGCGCCGCAGATCGAAGACGTACTCGCGCTGAGCCCGCTGCAGGAGGGGCTGTTCTCCCTGTCCCGGCTGACGGGCACCGAGATCGATCTGTACACGATGCAATTCGTGGTCGATATCGACGGCCCGCTCGACACCGACCTGCTGCACCGCAGCGCGCAGGCCATGCTGGACCGTCATCCGAACCTGCGGGCCGCGTTCTGGGACACCGATGTGCCCAAGCCGGTGCAGATCATCCCGTCGCGCGCGGAGCTGCCGTGGGCCGAACGGGCCGCGCTGTCCACGGAATTCGACTCCATCGCCGAATCCGAGCGCCGCGTCCCCTTCGTGCTCAGTCGCGGTCCCGCGCTGCGAGTGCTGCTGCTCGACGTCACCGACGCGCCCGCGCCGCGCAAGCGGATGATCCTCACCGCCCACCACATCCTCATGGACGGCTGGGCGGTGGCGGTGTTCTTCACCGAACTGCTCGCCGTCTACCAGGCGGGCGGCGCCCTGGACGGTCTACCCGCGCCCCGTCCCTACCGTGACTACATCGGTTGGCTCGGCGCCCAGGACCACGACGCCGCGGCCCGCCGCTGGGCCGAGTACCTACAGCAGGTCAGCGCACCGCTGGTGCTGGCCGACGGCACCGGCGAGCGCGGCTCCGCGGTTCCGCAGACCACGCGACTCCGGTTGTCCGCCAACGAAACCGAGCAGTTGCAGCAGTGGGCGCGCGGCAACGGGATGACGCTGAACACCGCGGTCCAGTTCGCCTGGACGCTGCTGCTCGGTCGCATCACCGACCGTCGCGATGTCGTCTACGGCACCACGATCTCCGGCCGCCCAGAGAAGCTCGCGGGCGTCGAAGGCATGGTCGGGCTCTTCATCAACACCGTCCCGGTCGTGCACCGCCTCGATCCCGTCGAGCCGGTCGTCGCGCAATGCGCACGCCTGCAACGTGATTCGGCCACTATGCGCGACATCGGCTACCTCAGTCTGTCGACCCTGCAGCGCACGGCGGGCCACGGCGCCCTGTTCGACACCCTGTTCGTCTTCGAGAACGCCCCCATCGACGACGCCATCCAGACGGTCACCGCCCCCGACGGCGCGCAGTTCCGCCCGATCGAGATGGAAAGCCTCGCCCACTACCCGCTCACGGTGGTCTCCCACCTGAGCGACGGCGAGCTCCTCGTCCTCGTCGAGGCGATCCCCGCCCTCCTCGGTCACCTCGACCCCGCTGACCTCGGCGCCCGGATGCTCACCGTGCTGCGCACCCTGTCGACCCTGGATGCCACCGCGACCACCGAGTCGATCGACCTGCTCTCCGAGGCCGAACACGCCGAACTCCGCAGCGCCGCAACCGATATCACGGCTGCGCCGACGGCCACGCCGTGGGAACTGTTCGAGCAGCAGGCCGCGGCCGCTCCGGACGCGATCGCGCTCACCACGACCGACGGCGAGGTCTTCACCTACCGTGCGCTGTGCGACGAGGCTTGCCGGATGGCGGGCGAGTTCGTCACCCACGGTGTCGGCCCGGAAACAGTTGTCGCCCTGATGCTCCCGCGTGGGCCTCGCTCGATCATCGCGATCCTGGCGACGTTCGCCGCGGGCGCCGCCTACGTCCCGGTCGACATCACGCTCCCTGTGAGTCGCATCGAATCGATTCTGCGCCAGTCGAACCCGACGCTGGCCCTTGTCCTCGGTGAGAACCGCGCACTGCTCGACGGCACGAATCTCGACACGGTGTCCGTGGATGACGATGGCGGCATCGACTTCGGGCAATCGGTCCAGGTGCTGGCGCTCGACGCGCCTTCGGTCGTGGACCGGATCGCCGCCCGCCCCGCGCAGGCGCTCGCAGTCCACCGCGCGCTCGACCACAGCGCCTACATCATCTTCACCTCCGGTTCGACCGGCGAGCCCAAGGGCGTGGTCGGTACGAACGCCGCGCTGGCGGGCTACTTCGCCGATCACCTGGAGCGCTTCTACCGCCCGGCGACGGCCCGGCTCGGCCGACCGCTCCGGATCGCCCACGCCTGGTCGCTCGGCTTCGACGCCTCCTGGCAGCCGATGGTCGGCTTCTTCGCCGGACAGGCCCTGCATCTGTTCGACGCCGAGGAGATGCGTGACGCGCACCGAATCGTCGCAGGCATGGCCGAATTCGACATCGACATGATCGACACGACCCCGTCGATGCTGGCGCAGTTGGCAGCAGCGGGCCTGCTCGACCGCGAACTGTCGGTGCTCGCCCTCGGCGGCGAGGCCATCGACACCGCGCTGTGGGCACGACTGCGCGCCCTGCCCGGGACGGCTGTGTACAACTGCTACGGCCCCACCGAGACGACCGTCGAAGCCGTGGTCGCACCCGTCGCCACCTCGGAGATCCCCACGATCGGCACCGCCAACGGCGGCATGGTCGGCTACGTGCTCGACTCCCGGCTGCGACCGGTCCCGCAGGGCATCGTCGGCGAGCTCTACCTGTCGGGCGTGCAGCTGGCCCGCGGCTACCTCGGCAAACCCGCCATCACCTCGGACCGTTTCGTCGCCGACCCTACGCGCCCCGGCGAGCGCATGTACCGCACCGGCGACCTCGTGCGCAGGCTGCCCGGTGGCCGTTTCGGCTACCTCGGGCGCGCCGACGCCCAGGTGAAGGTGCGTGGCTATCGCATCGAGGTCGGCGAGATCGAGACCGCGCTTCGTCGCTCCGCCGATATCGACACCGCCGCGGTGACCGTGGTGCGCCGTGCCGGTGGTGCGTCGCTGGTCGGCTTCGTCGTCGGCAAGGCCGGTCGCGCCGTGATCGTCAGCCGGGTGCGCGCCGACCTGGCACAACGCCTGCCCGCGTACATGATCCCCGCGCGCATCGTCGTCATGGATCAGCTGCCGGTGAACGTCAACGGCAAGCTCGACAGCCACGCGCTGAACGAGCTCGCCGAGCGGTCGCTCTCGGTCGCCGACAGCAACGCCGCCGCCGAGACGGCAACGGAGATCGCGCTCAGCGAGCTCTTCGCCGAACTCTTCGACGGCCGCGCACCCGGCATCGACGCCGACTTCTACGAACTCGGCGTCGACAGCATCGTCGCGATCTCCCTGGTCAACAAGGCCCGCCGTCGCGGCCTCGCCCTCAATCCGCGAATGGTGCTGGCCTGCCCGACTATTCGTGAACTCGCCGCCGCCGTCGACGACGCGCCGGTCGCCGCCGCGCAGTCCGGCGCCGACGCCTACGGTGTGGTCCCGCCGCTGCCGGTGGTCTCCTGGATGTACGAGTACGGCAACTACCGCCGTTTCACCCAGACCGCACTGCTGCGCCTGCCCGCCGGGATCGACCGTGCGGCATTGGAGTCCACCCTTCAGGCGTTGCTCGACGCGCACGACACCCTGCGCGCGGTGCTCACCGACACCACCGACGGGCCACGCTTGGTCACCCGGGCGCCCGGCGTGGTGAACGCCGCCGACCTCGTCATCGAAGCGCCCTCGAGCCTTTCCGGTGACGAACTCGGCTCGGCCGTCACCGAATTCGCGCGGATCGCCAACGACGCCATCGACCCCCGCACGGGGGACATGGTGCGCGCCGTGTGGTTCCGGGGCGCCGGCTCCGATGTCGCGGACATTCTGCTGCTCGCCGTGCACCACCTCGCGGTCGACGTCGTGTCCTGGCACATCATGCTCGACGCACTGGCCGCCGCCTGGCAGCAGATCCAAGCGGGCGTGACGCCGAAGATGTTGCCCGAGTTCACCTCGTACCGACAATGGTCCGAGGCCATGTGGCGGCGCGCGTCCGAGCCGGAAGTCCTCGCTCAGCGCGATTACTGGACCACACAGGTCCGCGAGCCCGATGCCGCACTCGGCTCCCGACACCCCGCACCGGCGACCGACACCTGGTCCAGCCTGCGGGTCAGCACGGTGGCGACTCCCGTCGCGGTCACCGAACGCCTGCTCAACCGCGTCGGCAAGGACGAGGGCGTCCGCGAATTCCTCCTCACCGCCCTCACCATGGCCATGGCCTCGCTGCACGCCGACAACGGAAACGACCCGGCCGCAGGCGCGTTGATCGCCATGGAAGGCCACGGCCGCGCCGACACCACCCTCGGCACCGACACGGCCAACACCCTCGGCTGGTTCACCAGCGTCTTCCCGGTACGCGTCGGCGTCGGCGACAACGCGGTGGATGTCGCACGCGCACAAGCAGACCCCGCCGCCGCTCGCACCCTGCTCGACTCGGTCTCCGCGCACCTGCGCGAAATCCCCAACCAGGGCCTCGATTACGGACTCCTCCGCTACGTCAACCGTTCCGCGGAACTCCGCACCGCCGCCGAACCCCAGGTCGAGTTCAACTACCTCGGCCGAATCGACTTGAGCGGCAACGAAACCGCCCCCTGGTCACTGCTCGTCGGCGAACACGACACCGCACTTCCGCTCGACCCGGAACCCGATCTACCCCTGCGCTACGCGGTAGACGTCATCGCGGGCATCGGCGCCACGCCGGAAGGCTCCGCGCTCACGACGAACTTCCGCTGGAGTACCGCTCTCTTCACGGAGGCCCAGGCCGCCCGCTTCGCCGAACACTGGGAGCTGGCGATCACCACCCTCGCCGACGCGTTGGACCGTTAGGGCGGGTACACCCACACGCTGCTTGTCAGTCGCTGTGGGGCTTGGCGAACTCTTCGATCAGCACGGGATACTGTTCCTCGCCGTGACCCGCGGTGATCGACCTCGCGGGCCTGTGCCGAGTCACCCGAGGTCAGATTGAGCAAGGTCGTGCCGCCGACCTCTGTGGTGTCGAACAGTTCACGGACGGCCGGGTAGTCGGAGACGCAGATGATCGTGATCGAGGCCGCTCGCAGCGCGTCACCGACGGTCGGCGCGAGCCGCGCACCCTCGGCGACCAGTCGGTCGGCCTTGGCGGGCGTCCGATTCCAAACGGCGGTGGATGTCCGGCGGCGAGGAACGCGCCGGCGAGCGCCTGGCCCATGAGCCCGAGTCCGATGACAGTCACAGATGTTTCGGTTGCGTTGTTCATGGCAGCATCATCAACGTTCATACCGGTATGAAGGTCAAGTGAGGATGCCATGCGAATCGGCGGACTGAGTACCCGCACAGGCGTCAACGCCCACCAACTGCGCTACTAGGAAGCCCAGGGCCTGATGTCCGCGCACCGCAGCCCGAACGGCTACCGCCCTGGCTGTCTACATCACCGCCGCCGAACGCACAACCAGCGACACCTACCCACCCTTCGACGGAACCGAACCGATCCCCGCCTGAGTAATAGTTGGCGGCGGCCAGTGCAGGCTTGAAGACCGACTATCGAAGCCGTTCCAGCCACGCATTGGCTCACGCCGGCCCCACTCGCCGCCGCAGCAGGCAGAATTCGTTCCCCTCCGGGTCGGCCAGCACGTACCAGGTTTCGGTACCGGTCTGTCCGATATCGACGTTGCGGGCACCCGCGGCGAGCAGACGCTGGAGTTCTTCGTCCTGATCACGGTCGGTGGCGTTCACATCGAGGTGCATCGGCAGTTTCCCCCGCCTGGGGTCGGTGCTGAGGCTGAACAGCAATGTAGGCTGCGGTCCGCCGAATTCGGTTCCTGGCGCACCGATTTGGCGACGACTCACGCTTGGTGAATACCAGCCTTGGGCCAGACCCCGTCGGCCCGATGCCCTCGTATCGCCATCCCTGCCACTCGCACCGTCATATTGTCGCCCTGCCCATCCTCCACCGCGACCGAATAATCCGCAGAACTGATCTTCAGCGCCCGATCGAATCGGTGATCCGCCCCACCGAACTCGTAACTCACCCCCATCGCATCTTCCGAAGTCTTCCGAAAAACCACGTATATCGCCACACGTCCTCCACTCTTTCCTTGTGCTAGGGGCCCGTGGAATTACGAAGCTCGTAGATGCCGTTACTAGTCGCACCTGTCTTCTTGTCGAGTACGAAATTTCCGAGACTGCGTCCGGCCCCGCTTGCGACCTCGTCGTCGGTCAGGACCGCCCGGCCGACCCAACCGTGGACGCACTCGAACACGCGGAACTCTCGACCGGTTTCGAACACGTTCCCGAACAGCTCACGCGCTTCCTCTCGCGAGGTCACAGGCTCTCGCTGCAGGCGGGGATCCGATGCCGCCGATATCGAGGCGTGGGCGTCGCGGCCTTCCACGACGCGAGGGCCGTCGGTGTCGGTGTGGCCCGCTAACCAGCGCACGGACTCTCGCGGGATTCCGGTTGTCTCCACCAGGATGTCCACCTGGGGTTCCCCGCCTCCGTATCCGCGCACCGCCACGTAGGCGCAGCTGTGATCAGGCGGCGCGAACAGGCCGAGCGGCACGCCCGTTCGCATCGTGAGCAGTAGATAGGCACCGCCCGCTGGGGAACGGCTGAACAAGCGTGACATTCGAACTTCGACACGGTGTACGCGAGTTCCCTCATTCGAGGGAACGTAGCCGAGGTGGGTCCATCAGAACTCGATGCGATGACCGGATCAGCGCGCCGGTGAGCCGACGATGATGCTGCCGACGTTGCACTCTTCGAGTTCGTCGAGCCCGGTGGCGGCGGCGAAAGCGGATGTGTCGCTGAAGCCTTGGGCGACGACGCCGAGGTCCATGGCGGTGGCGGCCAGGTAGACGGTCTGCATGAGGACGCCGACGTGCTTGAGGATGTTGGCGTAGGCGACCTGTTCGTAGCTCCACATGACGCGGCCCGCGCGGGCCGAAACCAGCAGTAGGACTTGGGGTTGCGCGCCGCCTGCCAGGGTCGCCGAGGTGGATTTGAGGAGCTTCTGAACGGCGGGGGCGTCGGCGAGGGCGACCGGGCGTAGGGCGTGGTCGGTCGAGTCGTAGTGGTACATGCCGTTTTCCAGGCCTGCGACGTTGCGCACCACGGGGTAGATCTCGAGTTCGTAGGCGCCGCCGCCGGAGGGGTAGGGGCGGGAGCCGTCCTCGCGGGTGCGGGCGGTGCGGAACAGCAACTCGCCCAGTTGAACCGAGGTGATGGGGGCGGCGTCGTCGAAGGCGCGGGTGGAGACGCGGTCCTCGATGGCGGCGGCCAGGCTCGGGTCGGAGACGCGCAGCGACACCAGGTCCGGCTTCGCAAGGGCGATCGGGTCACCGGCGAATGTCGCACGGCGCAGCGGCAATTCGGGGAACTGGCCGTCGGCCCAGCGGGTGGGGCCGAAGTCGTCCCAGGTCACCGTGCGGGCGCCGAGGGTGCTGCGGCGGTGGAACCACAGGTCGGGGGTGTTCCAGGAGCGGGTGGTGAACTCGCGCTCCTCCTCGTCGCCGTCGACCAGGAAACCGCACCACTGCAGGTCCGCCATGAACTGGGTTTTCACGGCGGCGGGCACCGGGGAATCGGCGGCGAGGGGACCGTCGAGCAGGGCGAGCAGGCGCGGGTCGTGGATGCGCAGATCGCACCACGCCTGCGGGTGTTCGAGCACGAAGCCCTGGTTGTCACGGTGCAGGACAGCGAATTTCGACAGCGTCGCCGACCAGGTGGGCAGGGCCATCGTGGGGCGAGGCGCGGGGTCGGCGAAGGGGCGGATGCTGTAGAGGTCGCGGCCGCCGTCGCGGACTGTCACCGAGAGCCAGCCGCCGTCGGTGAGCTTGCGCATCAGCGCGGTGATGTCGTCGCCGGCCGCCGCGGTCGCCATTTCCGCCGCGGTCGCCGGGCCCTGGTTGAGGGTTTTCAGCGCCTGCAGCGCCCCCGCGCCCAGACCGGTCAGCTTCTCGTTGCGCGGCGGGTTCAGCAGCACCGCGCCTGCGGGTGTCGTGAGGCAGGTGACGCCCGCGCGCAGGGCGAAGCGGGTCTGGGCGGGGTAAGCGGAGGCGAGCACGGTGGAATCCTCGGGGGTAGAACCGGTCTGGGGCAGAACCTATTTCGCGGCGGCGGCGAACGCGGGTTCGAGCTTGTCCAGCATGTACGGCACCGACAGCGCGCTCGGCTGGTTGATCGCGCTGATTTCCTGCGTTGTCAGGAACACGACCGAACCCTTGCGCACCGACGGCAGATCGGCGTAACCCGGCAGCTGCCGGTACTTCTCGTCGAGGCCGGGGGAGTAGCCGGCCAGCAGCAGGTCGGCGCTGAGCTCGTCGACCTTCTCCGGCGACAGCGCCAGGCGGCCCTGGTTGGCCGGCATCGCGGCGAGGTTGGCCGGGATGCCCATGCCGAGTGCGGTGAACACCTTGGCCGAACCGTCGTTGGGGTCGGTCAGCACCATCAGCTGCGCGGGGCTCGCGAGCCAGGTGCTGGCGAAGGTCTTGCCCTTCAGGCCGGGGTTGGCGGTCGCGATGGCGGCGACCTTGTCGTCGACCTTCTTGATCACCGCGCTCGCGTCGGACTCCTTGTGCAGCACCTTGCCCAGCGCGGTGACCTGGTCCTGCCACGGGGTGACGGCGTCTTTGGTCAGCGCGGGCAGGGTGGGGGCGACCTTGGACAGGTCGTCGTAGGTCTTCTGGTCGGCGATGAACGGATCGGCCAGGATCAGGTCCGGCTCCAGCGCCGCGACCTGCTCGGCGAGATTGCCGGTGGTGTTGAGGGCGGTGGCCGACTTCAGCGACTCCGGCGTCCACGGCGGGGTGCTCTTGGAGACGGCGGAGACGTTGTCGATGTAGCCGACGGGGACCACGCCGAGCGCCAGCGAGGTGTCGAGCCACTGGTTGCCCAGGGCGACGATCTTCTTCGGGGTACCGGGAACGCTGGTTTCGCCGCGGGCGTGGGTGATGGTCACCGCTTCGCCGCCGGTCGACGCCTCGTCGGATGAGCTACAGGCCGTGATACCGCCGAAGGCGAGGGTGCTTGCCAGCACGGCCACCGCCGTGCGGCGCCACCCGCGTGAAGTCCGAGCAGTCATCGTTGCGTCCCTTCTATCTCGAGGAGTGCTCCTCGAGCGGCCCTGAAGAGCCTGTCCCAGCATAAGTCAGCCAAGGCTAACCTACGTCGGTTTTCGGTGGTCAATCGATGGGCCGAGCTGCGGCCCGGCGGAGACCGGTTCGGCGGGTTAGACTGCGCCGGATTTCGGCCGTCAGGGATGGGATGCGTGCGTGGAGACGTCTAGAGACTGGAGCGTCGAGTGGTTCGAGAGTCTGAAATGGCTCGGGATCGCCTTCCTCATCACCGCGGTGGCGTTCGTGGTCATCGCCGCACTACTGCTCAGGCTCACGAAGTGGGGTCGCCAGTTCTGGTCCGTCAGCGGTAACTACTTCCGTGGCGCCGGAGCTTGGCGCGTCTGGCTGTTCGTCGCCGCCCTGCTGCTGATGGCCCTGCTGACGGTGCGATTGAGTGTGCTGCTCAGCTACTGGGGCAACGACATGTTCGCCTCGTTCCAGCTCGCCGCGTCCGCGTTGAAATCTGGCGACGACGCGGCACTCTCGGAAGCCAAATCCGGGTTCTGGGACTCGGCGAAGCTGTTCACCCTGTTGATCACCATCTGGACGGTCAAAGAGCTGGTGTACCTCTACGCCAAACTGGCTTTCGACATCCGCTGGCGGGTGTGGTTGACCGATCATGTCACCACGGACTGGATGGCAGGCAGCGCCTTCTATCGCGCTCGGTTCATCGACAGCACGATCGACAACCCTGACCAGCGAATCCAGGCCGACACCATCACGTTCACCGAGCAATCCCGCACGCTGGCGCTCGGCGCGGTGACGGCCATTGTCTCTGTCGTGTCGTTCACCAAGGTGCTGTGGGATCTGTCGGGGCCGATGACGGTCCTCGGTGTCACGATTCCTCGGGCGGCGCTGGTCATCGTAATGGCCTATGTCCTGGTGTCGACCGTGATCGCTTTCTGGATCGGTCACCCACTGATCCGGATCAACTTCCTGCGAGAGCGTACGAACGCCGACTTCCGCTACGCGCTCGTCCGGGTGCGTGACGCGGCGGAAAGCGTCGCGTTCTATCGGGGCGAGAACGTCGAGCGGGCCGGCTTGCTCAGCCGATTTGCCGAAGTGATCCGGGTGCAGTGGGCCTATGTCTACCGGATGCTCAAGTTCGTCGGCTGGAACTTCGTCGTCACCCAGTCCGCCTACCTGTTCCCCTATCTCATCCAGGCGCCACGCTTCTTCAGCGGCGCGATAACCCTGGGCGGGATGAACCAGACGGCTACGGCATTCAGTCAAATCCAGGACTCCCTGTCCTTCTTCCGTGATTCCTACGACGACTTCGCCGAGTATCGAGCCTCCCTCATCCGTCTCGACGGCCTGCTGGTCGCCAGTGGTGAATCCCGTAACCTCCCCAAGCTGGCCGCCGTGGATCTGGACGACGCCGTGAGCCTGGACAAGGTCGATGTCCGCAAGCCCGATGGGGAAGTGCTCATCGACGACCTGACCCTGCGGCTCGTCCCCACTGACGCGTTGGTCATCAAGGGCGCCTCCGGTAGTGGGAAGACCACGTTGCTGCGCGCGCTCGCGCAGATGTGGCCGTACAGCGACGGCGAGATCAGCCGTCCGGCGGGCACGGAGACTTTGTTCCTGTCCCAGCTCCCCTATCTCCCGCTCGGCGATCTGCGGACCGCGGTCGAATACCCGGCCGAGTCCAACGACTCGACCGACGACGCGATTCGCGAGGTTCTCACCAAGGTCCACCTGGGCCATCTCGCCGACCGCCTCGACGAAGAGGCCGACTGGGCGAAGATTCTGTCCCCGGGCGAGCAGCAGCGCCTGGCCTTTGCCCGCATTCTGTTGACCCGCCCCAAGGTGGTCTTCCTCGACGAGGCGACCTCCGCCGTCGACGAGGGCCTGGAGTACTCCCTCTACAGCCTGCTCCGCACCGAGGTGCCGGACACCATCATCGTTTCGGTGGCCCACCGCAGCACGGTCGACCAGCACCACACCCAAGTCCTCACCCTCGCGGGTGACGGTCCGTGGGAACTGGCACCAGTGGCGGGCTGACACGACCTCGACCTGGTCGACCAGCGGCCGAGCGAAGCCCTTGATCGGGCCTCGCTCGGCCGCTGTCGTCAGGAGGCGCTGCCCGAGCTACCCGTCGCCAGGTCGCAGGCCAGTCCGCTGCCCGCGTTCAGGACCTTCATGACGGTGGGTACTCGTTTGGTCACCAGCGGTGTGCCGGTGGCGTGCAGCAGCAGCGAAAGCTGGACCTCCACCTCGGTTTCGACGTGATAGAACGCCGTGGCCTTGGCTACGGTGACGCCCGCGAGGTTCACCTCGAGCTCGACGGTGTCGCTGGCGAAGAACTTGCCGTTGGCGAGGAAGTCGACTTGCGCGCCGACATAGTTGTCGAGGCCGACCACGTCGATCTTCGACGTGCAGCCGACGGTCAGCGTGTCGGTGAGCATGTCGATGACGGGACCCGCGCTTGCGTGCGGTGCCACCATGGTGACGACGGCGGCGAACGCGGTGGCCGTGGTCGCGAGACGGCGCTTCATCGGCAGGGTGATGTTCATGGCGGGACGTTAGCAACGGGCCGTGTGCGACGAAGCTAGTTTGAAACATATCTACTTCAGATTGGTCGACGCACCCCGATTCGTCTCATCCTGGAGCCTCACCTACACTAGAACGGTTGCCTGCGGGAGCTATGCCCTCGCAATCCGGCAGTGAACCCCCAGTGGAAGGTATTTCCGCTGGCAGGCGCGCGTCCGGAGGGTGACTGACCATGTGCGTCGGGTCGGCAATCCGGCGTACGTATACATCCAGGTCCAGGAGGTGCTGAAGTGATTCAGCAGGAGTCGCGACTGCGCGTCGCCGACAACACCGGGGCGAAGGAAATCCTTTGCATCCGCGTGCTCGGTGGCTCGTCGCGTCGCTATGCCGGTATCGGTGACATCATCGTCGCCACCGTGAAGGACGCCATCCCCGGCGCCAACGTGAAGAAGGGCGACGTCGTCAAGGCTGTCGTCGTTCGCACGACCAAGGAGCGTCGTCGTCCGGACGGTTCCTACATCAAGTTCGACGAGAACGCTGCCGTGCTGATCAAGCCGGACAACGACCCTCGTGGCACCCGCATCTTCGGCCCGGTCGGCCGCGAGCTGCGTGACAAGCGCTTCATGAAGATCGTTTCGCTGGCCCCGGAGGTGCTCTGACTATGAAGGTGCACAAGGGTGACACCGTGCTCGTCATTTC
Organism: Nocardia salmonicida NBRC 13393; assembly: GCF_001613085.1. Lineage (GTDB taxonomy): Bacteria > Actinomycetota > Actinomycetes > Mycobacteriales > Mycobacteriaceae > Nocardia > Nocardia salmonicida. Next base: position 23,122 of record NZ_BDBR01000005.1, on the reverse strand, counting down.
GGGCAAGGACAAGGGCGCCAAGGGCAAGGTCATTCAGGCTTTCCCGGCGACCGGCAAGGTTCTCGTCGAAGGCGTGAACCGCATCAAGAAGCACGTCGCGGATTCCGCGAACCAGCGTGGCGCGTCCTCGGGTGGCATCGTCACCCAGGAAGCCCCCATCCAGGTTTCCAACGTGATGGTCGTCGACTCCGACGGTAACCCGACTCGCGTCGGCTACCGCACCGACGAAGAGTCCGGCAAGCGCGTCCGGATCTCCCGTAAAAACGGGAAGGACATCTGACATGACCACCTCTGAGCAGACTCAGCCCCGGCTGAAGGCGCGCTACCGCGCCGAGATCAAGGACGCGCTGAACGGCGAGTTCGAATACGCCAACGTGATGCAGATCCCTGGCGTCGTCAAGGTCGTCGTGAACATGGGTGTCGGCGACGCCGCCCGTGACGCGAAGCTGATCAACGGTGCCGTCAAGGACCTCGAGCTGATCACCGGCCAGAAGCCCGAAATCCGTAAGGCCACCAAGTCGATCGCGCAGTTCAAGCTGCGTGAGGGCATGCCGATCGGCGCGAAGGTCACCCTTCGTGGCGACCGTATGTGGGAGTTCCTGGACCGTCTCGTGTCCATCGCGCTGCCCCGTATCCGCGACTTCCGCGGCCTGTCGCCGAAGCAGTTCGACGGCAACGGCAACTACACGTTCGGCCTCAGCGAGCAGTCGATGTTCCACGAGATCGACGTGGATTCCATCGACCGCCCGCGCGGTATGGACATCACCGTGGTCACCACCGCGACCAACAACGAAGAAGGCCGCGCGCTGCTGAAGCACCTCGGCTTCCCGTTCAAGGAGAACTGAGCACATGGCTAAGAAAGCACTGCGCATCAAGGCGGAGGCCAAGCCTAAGTTCGCCGTCCGCGCCTACACCCGCTGCCAGCGTTGCGGTCGCCCGCACGCGGTCTACCGCAAGTTCGGCCTGTGCCGTATCTGCGTCCGCGAAATGGCGCACCGCGGTGAGCTCCCGGGCGTGCACAAGAGCTCCTGGTGAGCTTGCGCTCGGAGTGAGCGCTGCCGTCTAGGCGAATAACGAAGTAGGGCACGGACTCTCGATGGAGAGTCCGTGCCCTCGCGCGTTAAGAAGCCCATTTCCCACGACGAACGTCTCGCGGTGATGGTGAGGCTACCGAGTCCCGCATCTCCGAGAGTTGGGCGTTGTAGGTGCGTTGAAGGGTTGGATCAGAACAGACAGCCGGGGAAGGTGGAGGACCAGTACGACGGGAATTTCCAGGATAACCACGCCGACGCTTTCCGGCACGCATATTGGAACGCAATGCTAACCGAGGAGTTCGGCGCGGAGTGGACCGAGGAGTACACATCCAAGCATGAGGGCCGAGAAGATAACCGTATGAGTCGTGAGGCTATGGATCTGTACAACAATGAACTCGGCCGAAGAATTGCGACTGAGAATCCGGGCCTCAGTTCTGTTGGATTGCAGAACAAGATCATTGAATCGTGGAACCATGGTGATGGGGTCGTGATCGATCAGAACGGCAACCTCGCCAGGCCGAAGGGAACCACTCTCGGGTACGAACCACCTACCGAGTTGATTGATCAGCAGCAGTCACTGCCAGGCTCCCTGATTCCGGACAACAAGCCGTCTCCCAAATGACCTGGACCGCGTGTGTCGAAACCGCATAGGAGTATCGGTGCGTACTAGGAAACGGATGAGGGGCCTGCTGCTGGCCTTCGTTGCGACTGCAGCCTTCGCCCCGACCGCCGGGTGTGGTTCCGCATCGAACGGTGAGCAAATCACCGTTCAGGACGAGAACCCTGCATTGACGACGGCGTTCGCTCGACTTTTGGACGAAAGGAGAAGCGCCCGGCTAGGCGATATCGTCGCATCATCCGGTGCCCAGATCGGTCCGTGGGATCGTATGTACAGCTTCAACTCTCCCAACACGAGTGACAAACTCAATCGAACCCTGGGAACAGATGGAGCAAAGTGGAACGGGTTGCATACCCACTCCGAATCTACAACACAGGTGTTCGTGCACGATGGCAAAGTTGTCCTTGCCTACGACGACAGGGAACGGGGACCGATTGTCAAGCGGCTGACCTATGCCACACCGGACTCGATCGTGAGTCCGAAGGCGGCTGTAACTAAAGGCATCGGCGGCGACCAGACTATCTGGTACCTGGAGGTACAGGGATTCTCGTGAGCGAGCGCTCCCTGAAGCGCCGGCTATTCCATCGGCCTTCGACAAGGAGAACTGAGCACATGGCTAAGAAAGCACTGCGCATCAAGGCGGAGGCCAAGCCTAAGTTCGCCGTCCGCGCCTACACCCGCTGCCAGCGTTGCGGTCGCCCGCACGCGGTCTACCGCAAGTTCGGCCTGTGCCGTATCTGCGTCCGCGAAATGGCGCACCGCGGTGAGCTCCCGGGCGTGCACAAGAGCTCCTGGTGAGCTTGCGCTCGGAGTGAGCGCTGCCGTCTAGGCGAATAACGAAGCAGGGCACGGACTCTCGACCGAGAGTCCGTGCCCTGCCGCGTTCATGGTGATCTCAGTCGATGCGTTGAAGGGGCTGCCCGGTGAGACGGCCGATAGTCTCGAAGTCCGAATCCGCGTGCAGCACAGTCAATTTGTGGTGTGAGGCGGTCACCGCGACGAGTAGATCGATCGGACTCGTGCACTGATGCCAGCGCTTCTCGGCGAGGCGATCCCGCAGTTGCGCGGCATCCTCCCAGCAGGAATCGGGCATCGAGAAGTAGGGAAAGATCTCGTGCAGCAGACTGGCTGCCTCGTAGTAAGCGGGACGCCCTCCAGCGGCGCGTAGGTGCTCCTGGCGAACAGGTTCGCAGATCCCCAGCAGACCGGAACTGGCCAGCTGATCCCATTGCGCACCGGTCTGGCCTCGAAAGAATCGCACCAGGGCGCTGGTGTCGGCGAGGAACCGTTCGGTCACGCCGCCGACTCATGACCTGGGCATGCAGGCTCGGTTTCCGGTAGATCGATCTCGCCACTGGCTACCATCGCCCGCATCCGGGCGATCGCCTCAGCTCGGCGCCGACGATCGATGATCTCGCGCAACGCGGCGTTGACAGTGTCCTTCTTGGTCGTTGTCCCCAGGTATCGAGCCGCCTCGGCTAGCCGGTCGACCCGAAGGAACGGATCTCCAGGGCGTAGTCCGGTCGGCGGGTGCCACCGGCTAGTTCGGCGAAGTTCGAAGTACCGGGTGTTCACAGCGACAAACTCTGACCACGGCATGGTGATCGGGAACGGGTAGGCGATGGTGATTTCGGTGGAGTCGGTCGGCGACCAAGCGCCGACCAGGAAACTGTTGGCCTTGTGGAGCGGTGACTCAGGCAGGTCGGGGCGCTGGGGAGGCGCGTTCGTCATGGCTCGATGATGGGCGCGGGGTCGGTCAGTGTTCGTGGTGGCGGGTCCATTCGGTCCAGGCCTCGTCGAGCAGTGGTGCGACGGCTTCGTAGGTTGCCCAGGTGTCGGGTGCGTGGTAAATGGTTTCGTGGCGGGCTATTTGGGGGACGTATTCGTAGGTGCGCAGGTAGGCGCGGTAGGCGGCGTCGGCGAAAGCTCGGCCGCGGGGGTTGAGGTCGCCGAGGTTGAGTTCACCGCAGCAGTGGTCGAGCAGGTAGCGGCCGGGTGTTTTGGTGCGGTTGAACAAGGCCACCAGCTCCGGTCGGGGTTGTTGCTCCGGTTCGCCCCAGACGGGCACGGTCGGCGAGTGCAAGTCGTTGGCGACTGCCCACGCGTAGAAGATTCCGATGTGCGTGGCGCCTGCTTCGGTGTCGAGACCCAGTTCCGATGTCGAGTCCGAATGCCATCCGCAATCGTCGTAGGTCATGTGCTGCCCCCTCGTGATTTGTGTCCTGAAAGGCTAGCTGCTGCGAGGTAGTTCGCGCCCGCGCACATTTCCAGGGACTGTGGGATATCACGGACTTTGGATGAAATGTGCACATTTCACTCCATTGGTGGGGGTGGGTGTGTTCTCTTGGCGCATGAAGAAGTTCGCCACAGTCGCTGTTCTTTCCGTCGCGCTCCTCGGGGCGCCTGGTGTTGCCTCCGCCGCCCCCAGCGCCGGTTCCGGGTCCGGGGGTGGATCGGGGTCCTCGGAGACGCAGTTGATCTGCTCACCGATCGCGCAGTTGTTGTTCTCCACGGGCAGCGTGGAGAAGCCGCCGCTCTACGACCTGCTCTGCCTGTTCAGCTGAACGGTGAGCGGTCGATTCCGCAGCTGACGCCGGCGGGCGGGAGTTGGGCGGTGAACAGGTAGTCGCGTTTGAGGTGTTCGGCGCAGGTGCTCTGGACGTACATGGAGCTGTGGCCCGCGCCTTCGATGACGACTACCTGGGCCCGGTTCAGTTGGGCCGCACCGGCTTTGGCGCCCTGTAGCGGGGTGGCCGGGTCGTATCGGCTGTTGAGGACGAGGATCGGGGCGGCGGTTTCGCGGTTCCACGGGCCGGTGTAGCGGTCTCGGTCCTCGGCCTGCCAGAAGGCGCAGGGGGTGGCGTTGAAGACGGCGGTTCGGCCGAAGTAGCGCGACTGCAGGTCTTCGGCGGCGGCTACTCTGCTGTAGACGGCGGGATCGGTGGGGACGGTGCTGTCGGAGCATTGGATCGTGTAGAAGGCCTCGACGCGGTTAGCGGGGTGGTTCTCGGCGAACAGGGCGTCGGGGACCCGGGCGGGAAGCACCGTTGCCGCGTCGAAGAGGCTTTGGAGGAAAGTCGCCAGGTCGGGGTAGGTCTCGGGGCGGGAGAGGCTGCCCGCGGCGCTCACTATCTGGGAGAAGGTCCACGGGGTGCCGTCGACCGTGATCGGGGCGAGGCGTGCTCGTTCGGCCAGTGCTACCCACTTGAGTTTCGGGTCGCCCTCGGCGAACGCGCAGCGTGGGCCCGCGGCGGAGCAGTCACGCAGGAAGGTGTCGAAGGTTTCGGCGATGCCCGCGGCCACGCCCTGGCGGGTATCGAGGGGCAGGTTCACACCGTCGGTGCCGTGGCCGTTGACATTCCCCTCGAAGTCGAGGGAACCGTCGAGCGCCATCGCGCGGACCCGGCCGGGGAACATGTTGGCGTAGACCGCGCCGACCTGGGTGCCGTAGGAGATGCCGTGGTAGGTCAGGGATTCGTCACCGACCGCCCGGCGTAACAGGTCCAGGTCGCGGGCGGTGTTCGCGGTGGAGGCGTGCTGCAGGATCGGACCCGCGTTCTCGGCGCAGCGGGCGGCGATATCGGCGGAGGCGGCGAAGAACGCGGGCTCGTCGCGCGGATCGGTGGGGGTGCCGGGGAAGGAACCCAGGTACGCGTCCTGCTCGGCGGCGCTGGAGAAGCACTGTGTGCCCGCGCTGCGCGAGACCGAGCGTGGATCCCAGGAGACCAGGTCGAACCGGGCGCGCAGTTCGTCGGAGAACAGCCACGGCCAGCGGGCCCGTTCGCGGAGACGGTCGACGCCGGACGGGCCCGGCCCACCGAAGTTGACGAACAGTGTTCCGATGCGCCGAGCGGGATCGGACGCGGGCAACTTGATGACAGCCAGGTCGATCTGGGCGGCCTGCGGGCTGTTGTAGTCCAGCGGCACCTGAGCTAACGCGCACTCGAATCCGTCCGCGCAACCCTCCCACCCCAGCGTCGGGGTGGCCGCCGCTTCGGCGAGCTGGTCGACGTAGGGATCGGCCGAAGCACGCGCGGGTGTGACGAGCGCGCCGATCCCGAGCAGTACGGCGAGCAGATAAGCCGAGCCCCGGCGGCGCGCACAGTGGGAAGACAACGGCAGAGCCTCCTGCGCAGATCCGACGAACCTCGCGAAGCTACCACACTCGTGAGCAGCGCTTACGAACGCAAAGTGGTTGGTATCGAACACAATTCGATCGGTGGTGGGGATCGGCCGCCACCCTGCGGCGGCATCGTCGCAGGTCCCGCGTGCGCGTAGGCGGAATTGATTTAGAATTCTCGGTTACTTCGGCATTACCGGCACCTCATAATCCTGTGTCTTTCCCGAGAATGTGATCTCCGAGCTGGTAGGAATTTTATTTCGTGGCTACTGTCGAGGTCGTTGCGCGACAATGCAGCGTGCAGATGGGCGTCAGTGTCGATCCCTTGCCGGAGTAAATGCAGAGGATGTGAAATAGTGACTCTGACCACAGGAAACAAGCCTAGTGATGTGGCCCACCGGGTGACGCTACGTGGGATTCCCGCGGGCGCGATGCCGATGGTGGCATTTCTTTCGATATTGGCCGGATTTATCGGCGCCGCCGCATATACGCATTCCGCCGGATATTTCGTGACATTCATGACCGGTAATACCGAGCGCGCCGTTCTCGGCTGGTTCGACAATGATCAACTGCTGGCCACCGGTGCTATTACGCTGCTCTTCTCGTTCGGACTCGGCGTGTTCGTGGCCTCGATGCTCCGGCGGCGGCTGTGGCGCAGTGGCCACTACGGGGCGTCCGTGGTGACCACCGTGGCGCTCGCCGTGGCCGCGGTCGTCGACTACGCCCTCGACCGCACCGGCGGGCAGGACGTGGGGTTCATCCCGATCGCGTTCGTCGCCTTCGCGGTGGGTGCGCTCAACACCGCGTTCGTCAAGAACGGCGAGACCAGCGTTCCGCTCAGCTACGCCACCGGAACGGTCGTGAAGCTGAGTCAGGGCATCGAAAGCCACGTCAGCGGCGGTAGCTCGCGCGATTGGCTCGGCTACGGCCTGCAGTACGCGGCCTTCGCCGTCGGCGCCCTGCTCGGTGGCTTGATGAGCATGGTGGTGGGCGGTGAGATGATGTTGATCGTCGCCGCCGGTGTCTCGGCCTCGGCGATCCTGATCACCTACAAGACGGGCGCGAAGGCCGATCACACGGCCGCGTGACGGATATCGCCCCGGTTCGTCGCCCCCCGGGTTTGGTCCTGACCACGGCATTGCCTACACTAGAGCGGTTGCCTGGGCAGATCTGTGTCCGCTGCGCGCTCCGGCGCGAGTGGGACCGTGCCAGGCGCCGAGAGCTCGCAAGAGAACTCATCCGGTCGGCAAGTGCCGACCGGACCAGCCGAATTGTTGTAGGCCCACGATCACCTGCGCGCGAGCGTGCGGGAGATGTTGTATGGGAACCGCAGCGAGAAAGGTGTCGAGGTCTAACCATGACCATGACTGATCCGATCGCAGACTTCTTGACGCGTCTGCGCAACGCCAACTCGGCGTACCACGATCAGGTGAAGGCGCCCCACTCGAAGATCAAGGTGAACATCGCCGAGATCCTCAAGCGTGAGGGCTACATCGCCGATTACCGCACCGAAGACGCGACCGTTGGCAAGGCCATCGTCGTCGATCTGAAGTACGGCCCCAGCCGTGAGCGCAGCCTGCAGGGCCTGCGTCGCGTCTCGAAGCCGGGTCTGCGTGTGTACGCGAAGTCCACCAACCTGCCCAAGGTCCTCGGCGGCCTCGGCGTGGCGATCATTTCCACGTCGACCGGTCTGCTCACCGACCGTCAGGCGGCCAAGCAGGGCGTCGGGGGCGAAGTCCTCGCCTACGTCTGGTAAGGGAGGTCAGGACTAATGTCGCGTATTGGTAAGAAGCCCATCGAGATTCCGGCCGGCGTCGACGTCAACATCGACGGCCAGGTTGTCACGGTCAAGGGGCCCAAGGGCACCCTGTCGCACACCGTGGCCGAGCCCATCATCGTCACCAAGGGTGAAGGTAATGAGCTCGAGGTTGCTCGTCCCAACGACGAGCGCGCGAACCGTTCGCTGCACGGCCTTTCCCGCACCCTGATCGCCAACATGATCGAGGGTGTCACCAAGGGCTACGAGAAGAAGATGGAAATCTTCGGCGTCGGTTACCGCGTTCAGGCCAAGGGTTCGAACCTCGAGTTCGCCCTCGGTTACAGCCACCCGGTGCCGATCGAGGCCCCGGCAGGCATCACCTTCGCGGTGGAATCGCCCACCAAATTCTCGGTGTCCGGAATCGACAAGCAGGCGGTCGGTCAGATCTCCGCTGTGATCCACGGACTGCGTAAGCCCGACCCGTACAAGGGCAAGGGCATCCGCTACGCCGGCGAGGTCGTTCGCCGCAAGGTCGGAAAGACGGGTAAGTGATCATGGCGCAAACTGCTAACCAGAAGGCCAAGCGGATTCCGCTCGGCAAGGATGCTTCGACGAAGCGTCGTCTGTCGAAGACTCGCCGTCACTTCCGTCTTCGTAAGAAGGTCGAAGGCACCACCGAGCGTCCGCGCCTGGTGGTCAACCGCTCCGCGCGCCACCTGCACGCTCAGCTGATCGACGACTCGGTGGGCAAGACCATTGCCGCCGCTTCCTCGATCGAGGCCGACGTGCGTGCGTTCGAAGGTGACAAGTCCGCCAAGGGCGCGAAGGTCGGTCAGCTGATCGCCGAGCGTGCCAAGGCTGCCGGTGTCGAGGCGGTCGTGTTCGACCGTGGTGGTCACGACTACCACGGCCGTATCGCGGCGCTGGCCGATGCCGCTCGCGAAGGCGGGCTGAAGTTCTGATGACCATTATTTCCAACGGAAGGAACGTCTGATGCCGGGACGTCAGCGGCGCGACGGCGGCGGCGGACCCGCCGGACCGAACAGCAACAACAACAGCAACGCCGGTGGCCCCGAGGGCAACCGTCGTGGCGGTGGCGATCGTCGCGGTGGTAACGACCGTGGCGGTAACGCGGCCGAGAAGAACCAGCTCGAGCGCGTCGTCGCGATCAACCGTGTCTCCAAGGTCGTGAAGGGTGGTCGTCGCTTCAGCTTCACCGCCCTCGTGATCGTCGGTGACGGCAACGGTCTGGTCGGCGTCGGCTACGGCAAGGCCAAGGAAGTTCCCGCGGCCATCCAGAAGGGTGTCGAGGAGGCTCGTAAGAGCTTCTTCCGCGTCCCGATGATCGGCTCGACCATCGTCCACCCGGTTCAGGGTGAGGCGGCGGCCGGTGTGGTCATGCTGCGTCCGGCTTCGCCCGGTACCGGTGTGATCGCCGGTGGTGCGTGCCGTGCCGTGCTCGAATGTGCCGGTATCCACGACATTCTGTCGAAGTCGCTCGGTAGCGACAATGCGATCAACGTCGTTCACGCGACAGTTGCCGCGCTCAAGATGCTCCAGCGTCCCGAAGAGGTTGCCGCGCGTCGCGGTCTGCCGATCGAGGATGTCGCTCCGGCGGGCATGCTGCGTGCGCGTGCAGGACAGGGAGCCTGACATGGCTGATCTCAAGGTGACTCAGATCAAGAGCACGATCGGTGCCAAGTCGAACCAGCGCGACAGCCTGCGGACGCTTGGTCTGCGGAAGATCCGCCAGTCGGTGGTTCGTGAGGACAACGCTCAGAACCGCGGTCTGATCAACGTCGTGCGCCACCTCGTAACAGTTGAGGAGGTCTAGACATGACCATCAAATTGCACCACCTGCGTCCCGCCCCTGGCTCCAAGACCGAGAAGACCCGTGTGGGTCGCGGTGAAGGTTCCAAGGGTAAGACCGCCGGTCGCGGTACCAAGGGCACCAAGGCACGCAAGAACGTCCCCGCGGCGTTCGAGGGTGGCCAGATGCCGCTGCACATGCGTCTGCCGAAGCTTCGCGGCTTCACCAACCGCTTCCGGGTCGAGTACCAGGTCGTCAACGTTGGCCGCATCGCTGAGCTGTTCCCGCAGGGCGGCACCATCGGTAAGGCCGAGCTTGTCGAGGCCGGCGCCGTTCGCAAGAACGAGCTGGTCAAGGTTCTCGGCGACGGCGAGATCGGTGTCGCCATCCAGGTGACCGCCGACAAGGTGACCGGCTCCGCCAAGGAGAAGATCACCGCAGCCGGTGGCACTGTCACCGAACTGGCCTGACGGTACTCTGAAGAGCAGTCGACACCGGACGAGTGGCAAACTCGTCCGGTGTCACTGTTAGAGTTCAGTCGTTGGCTGCCAACACTTGTCATGGGCTGACGTTTCCGTAAAACCGATGTCGCATGGCATGACCATGTCGTTCGCCAGGAGGATTTGTGCTTTCCGCCTTCGTATCGGCCTTCCGGACTCCGGACTTACGGCGGAAGATTCTCTTCACGCTGGGGTTGATCGCGCTGTACCGGCTGGGTGCCGCGCTGCCGTCCCCCGGCGTCGACTACCAGAACGTCCAGGAATGCGTGAAGGTGGTCTCCGGCGGTGAATCCGCCGGCATCTACCAGCTCATCAACCTGTTCTCCGGTGGCGCGCTCCTGCAGCTGTCGGTGTTCGCGATCGGCATCATGCCGTACATCACCGCGAGCATCATCATCCAGCTGCTGACCGTCGTCATCCCGCGGTTCGAGGAACTGCGCAAGGAAGGCCAATCGGGCCAGACCAAGATGACGCAGTACACCAGGTATCTGTCGGTCGCCTTGGCGGTCCTGCAGGCTACCGGCCTGGTCGCGCTCGCCTCTCGTGGTCAGCTACTGCAGGGCTGCAACGAGCCGATCCTCGCCGACACCAGCATCTTCGGCATGATCATCATCGTCCTCGTGATGACCGCAGGCGCCTCGCTGGTCATGTGGTTCGGCGAGCAGATCACCGAGCGCGGTGTCGGTAACGGCATGTCGCTGCTCATCTTCGCCGGTATCGCGGCCCGGCTGCCCCTCGACGGCAAGCGGATTCTCGACTCCGATGGTGGCCTGATCTTCGGCGCGGTGTGCGTCGCCGTGCTGGTGATCCTGGTGGCCGTGATCTTCGTCGAACAGGGTCAGCGCCGGATTCCGGTGCAGTACGCCAAGCGCGTCGTCGGTCGCAAAATGTACGGCGGTTCATCGACGTACCTGCCGTTGAAGGTCAACCAGGCCGGTGTCATCCCGGTGATCTTCGCGTCCTCGCTGCTCTACCTCCCGAACCTGATCGCTCAGCTGACCGGGTCGAGCACGGCCCAGGATCCGAGCTGGTGGCAGGAGATCATCCAGAAGTACCTGGTGAATCCGGGCAACCCGGTCTACATCGCGATCTACTTCGGTCTGATCGTGTTCTTCACCTACTTCTACGTCGCGATCACCTTCAACCCGGAGGAACGCGCGGATGAGATGAAGAAGTTCGGCGGCTTCATTCCCGGTTACCGTCCGGGCAAGCCGACCGCCGACTATCTGAACTACGTACTGAGCCGCATCACCCTGCCTGGCTCGATCTACCTCGGTATGGTCGCCGTTCTCCCGAATCTGTTCCTTGACATGGGTGCCAATGGCGGAGCGGCGAACCTGCCGTTCGGCGGTACCGCGGTGCTCATCATGGTCAGCGTGGGTCTCGACACGGTCAAGCAGATCGAGAGCCAGCTGATGAATCGAAATTACGAAGGGTTCCTCAAGTGAGAGTTGTTCTGCTCGGTCCGCCGGGTGCCGGCAAAGGTACTCAGGCCGTCCTGCTGTCAGAGAAGCTGGGCGTTCCGCACATCTCCACCGGAGACCTCTTCCGCGCGAATATCAGCCAGCAGACCGCCCTCGGGCGTGAGGCACAGAAGTACATGGACGCGGGCGACCTGGTACCCAGCGACGTCACCAACCGCATGGTCGAGGCCCGCGTCGGCGAGCCCGATGCCGCGAACGGTTTCGTGCTCGACGGTTACCCCCGCACGGTCGACCAGGCCGACGCGTTGAAGAAGATCCTCGAGCACAACGGCACCACACTCGACGCCGTGCTGTGCTTCGTGGTCGCCGAGGACACCGTGGTCGAGCGCATGCTCGCCCGTGGGCGCGCCGACGACACCGAGGACGTTATCCGCAACCGGCTGCGGGTCTACCGTGAGGAGACCGAGCCGCTGCTCGAGCACTACGACGGTCTGGTCGTGACCGTCGACGGCATCGGCGAAGTCGATGAGGTCAACGGCCGGGCGCTCGCGGCGCTCGGTCAGTAATCAGCGGATCGGAGTACTGAGGCCGGATGGTCTTCACCCGTAAGAAGAAGGTCGTGCCGTTCCGTTCGGCGGGCGAGCTGGATGCCATGCAGGCAGCCGGCGCGATCGTCGGCGCCACGCTGGTCGCCGTTCGCGCGGCGGCCAAGCCCGGCGTTTCGACGCTGGAGCTCGACGAGGTCGCCGAGGCCACTATCCGTGACTCGGGCGCTGTCCCGTCGTTCAAGGGTTATCACGGCTTCCCCGGCTCGATCTGTTCTTCGGTCAACGACCGTGTGGTCCACGGGATCCCCTCGGCGAGTGAGATTCTCACCGAGGGCGATCTCGTGTCCATCGACTGCGGCGCCATCCTCGACGGCTGGCACGGCGACTCGGCGTGGACGTTCGGCATCGGCAACATCATCGAGGCCGATCAGCTGCTGAGCGAGGCCACCAAGCTCTCGATGGAGGCCGGCATCGTGGCGATGCTGCCGGGCAACCGGCTCACCGATGTCTCGCACGCCATCGAGCTGGGCACACGCGCGGCCGAGCAGGCACACGGTCGTCAGTACGGCATCGTCGACGGTTACGGTGGCCACGCCATCGGGCGCGAGATGCACATGGATCCGTTCCTGCCCAACGAAGGCGCGCCCGGTAAGGGCCCGCGCCTGGTGGTCGGTTCGGTGTTGGCGATCGAGCCGATGCTGACTCTTGGCACCACCGACACCAAGACTCTCGATGACGACTGGACCGTGGTCACCACCGACGGTTCGCGCGCCGCGCACTGGGAGCACAGCGTCGCGGTGACCGAGGACGGGCCGCGCATTCTCACCCTGCGCCCGGAGTAGTCGCCGACGAAGTCAGCCTTCGAGCAGAACGGTGATCGGGCCGTCGTTGGTGAGTTCGATCTGCATGTGCGCGCCGAATTTTCCGGTGGCCACGGTGGCGCCCAGTTCACGAAGTGTTTCAGCGAAGGTGTCGACGAGGGGTTCGGCGAGCGAGCCGGGAGCGGCGGCGTTCCAGGAGGGGCGCCTGCCCTTGGCGGTGTTGGCGTAGAGGGTGAACTGGCTGACCACCAGGATGGGGGCGTCCAGGTCGGCGGCGGAGCGTTCACCATCGAGGATTCGCAGGCGATATGTCTTGTCGGCCAAGGCTTTCGCGTTGGCGTCGGTGTCGGTGTGGGTGGCGCCGACGAGGGCGAGTAGACCGTGGGGGACACCGGTGGCCGCCGGGTCGATGCGTCCGACGATCTGATCGTCGACGCTGACCTGGGCACTGGTCACACGCTGCAGCAGTACTCGCACGACTCCGATCATGCCGGGTGGTCGTCCTCCACGTCGTTTCGGGGCGGCATATCCGTTCCAGCGGTGTGAAGTACCGCCGCCAGGATCAAGCGGTACGCGGGACGCGACTCCTGACACGACGAAGCCGCTGCCTCCCGGTGGGGAGGCAGCGGCTTTTCGCTGCGACGGGTCAGTCCTTGCCGAAGAAGAGAATATTCGGGCCGTAGTCGGTGAGCGGGGCCTTCTCCGCGGCCTGGCGGATGCCGGCGCCGGGGAGCTCGGTGACCTTGGCGAACATTTCGGCATTACCGAAGGCGGCTCTGACCTGGGTTTCTGAGGCGTAGTCGGCGCCGTAGTCGGCCAGAGTCGCGAAATCCAGTGGGGCCAGCGGGGCGTCGAGAGGCGCCTGACCGGCGGGTCTGCCGAGAGCCGCGTACTGGGTGGCGATGCCGTTGTCGTAGAGGCACAGTTCGTAGGAGATCTTCTCGATGGTGGCGACGGTGAGGACCGGCCATTTCTTCGAGAGAGCAACGGCGAGTGGGTGTTTGCCGAGTGCGCCGATCTCCCAGTTCAGGCTCTTCACCGAAATCCAGCTGCCGGAGGACTTCTCGACGAGCACCACATCGGCACCGAGCTCGGTGTCGAGGTTGGTCTTGGGTTCCTTGACGCCCCAATGCTTGTCGTGCACGCCGGCGAATCGCCCGGCGTCGACAGGTTCCGCTTTGTCCTGTGCGTACGCGGCGACGATGGCGGTGCGGACCTGGTCGAGCGCGTCCGGCGCCGAGCACCGCACGGCGATCGCACCGTAGGTCGCCGAGATCTCCACCGGCCGCGAGGGCGGTTCCGGCATCGCCCCTGCCGCGAGGGGCTTGAGGCCGACGAGCGCCAACCGCCAGTTGATCTCGTCGATCGTGGCCAGGTCGCCGCCCGACTGGTACAGAATCTGCTGCTGAGTCAGCCGCCCCGCGCGTTCCAAGGTCGGCGCGCCCAGCTTGATCAACGCCTGGGTGGTCTTGACCGTGAGATCCAGTTCCTCGACCCGGGTTTCCCGCAATTTCGCGGTACTCGCTGTCGTGGTCACCTCGGAATACAACGCGCGATAGCTCGCGATGGCCTGCTTGCGCGAGCGCCCCACCATCAGCGTGCGCAGCAGGGTACTGAGGCTCGCCAGATACTTCCCTGGCTGCTCGGACGCGCGCGCGTACATTCCCGCCCGAATCCGCACCGCCGACTCACTCGCCGCCACCGCCGCATCGTGATCGAGCCGCATCAACCACACGCCACACTTGGACAGCCCATCGGCGCACATGGCCGAAACATCGGGATAGTCCTGCGCGACCTGCCGATACGCCGAACAGGCGCTGCGAATGGTGTTCGTCGCGAGCTGCCGATGCCCGACCAACCGCGTCGCCTGCTCGAACAACCGCAACGCGTCCTGCAACGCACCCGCGTACTCGTAGGAGACGTACCCGCCGACCAGCCAGTGCAGCCGGATCGCCACCGCTTCCTGCGCGGGCTCCAACGCCTCCGCCGTGCGATCGCGCCCCGACGGATCGTCCCTGGTCGCCAGTAGGCCCTGCGCCAGCTCGGTCAAGGAACCGGCCAAGCGAAGGTAGTCGTCGGCGTGCTGGCTGCGGGTGTTGGCGCGATTGGCTGCCACGCGCCGTTCGAGGCCGCTCAGGTCGGTCATGAGCAGTTCCATCGCGACGTCAAAGCTGGGGCCCTATCGTTCGTTCGTTCATGGCCGTCCTGTGGCCGCTAGCGCTTCGATCGAGTCTGTCACAAATCGGTGTCAGCCGTCGGATCGTTCGCCGGAACCGTCTGTTCATCAGGGATCGACACCGGTGTTTCCTTGCTGCTGTGCATATTTCGCATTGCTCACTAGAATGCGAGGCGATCGAGTCGACTGCGAGGGTCGGCGGTGGGGTGCTGCGAGGAGCGGTTGGCGTGGGCGATTCTCCCTTCGAGGGGCTGGCAGACAAGGCGAAGATCAAGGTCGAAACGGGTGCCGCGCTGGATGCCGCCAAGGCATGCAGTACGGCGATCGAAGTGATCAAGGGCTGTCGAGGCCTGATCGAGAGCAGGCAGCTCAACGTCTTCACGATGTCCAAGCTCGGCGGGGCCGAGGTCTACGCCCCGGAGAGATTGCAGCCCCGGTTCGTCACCGAAGCCACCGAGTGTAAAGACACTCTCGGCAAGTTCATCGACTCGCTGGTGGACATGGTCGATATGTTCAAGGCCGCGGGTGACAAATACACCGGCACCGATGAACTCTCGGCATCCGAACTGTCGACGCTGAAACAGAAGAAGACCGACCTCGGCGGCGTGTCGTCGACACCTGGCGCCAAGGACATGTCGGGCGCGGTCAAGAACGCGGGTACCTACAACCCCGCGAACCAGGACATCGAAACGCGCGACGGCAAGATCTATGTCCAGCACAACGACGATATCGACAAAGCCAGCGTTCCCAAGGACGTGACGGCCAAGCCCGAACCGGTCGAGGGGGAGATCCCGTATCGGGAACCGTCGAGCATGGGCTGGGGCGATCTGTACGACCTGGGCTACCGCATCGGCTGGACCGAGATCACCGAAGACGCGCCGGTCTGGGGCACGATGGCCAGCCAGCTCGAGGGCGCCGCCTACGACCTGAGCCAGGCGATGCAGACGATCACCTCGACCAAATGGGAGAGCCAGGGCGGCGAAAGTGCTCTGACCGCTGTGCAGGGGTTCTCCAAGTCGGTCTCCGATCTCGCCGGGTCGTTCAAATTGATGCAGGCGAACCTGCAATACACCGCGGACTGGTTGTATGCGACCAACTCCTGCATGCCGGTCTCGCGCGACGAGGGCTGTGGTGACGATGTCGGCGAAGTCCAGGAGCTCTATCGCAAGCACTACATCGACGGGCTGAAGCAGACCCAGAAGATGTTTCCGGCAGAGGTCGCACCCGCTGCTCCGAAGGGGGCCATCGGACCACCACCGCCGCCGCCGAAGAAGGAAGAGGACAACGGCGGCCAACAGAACAACGGTGGCCAGCAGTCCGGCGGTGGCCAGCAGTCCGGCGGTGGTCAACAGTCCGGCGGTGGTCAGCAGTCGAGTGGTGGCCAGCAGGCCGGCAGTCAGCAACAGGGAAGCACCCAGCCATCGGCCGGGTTCATGGCGGCACAGCAAGAATTGGCGAATCAGGGGAAGGGCACAGGTCAGAGCGGTTCCGGTGGCGCATCAGGGTCCGGCTCGGGAACCGGTACGGGGACGGGAACCGGCGGAACCGGCAACGGCGCTATCGCCGGAACGGGAAGCTCGACCGGTAGTTCCGGCTCGGACATGATGTCCTCGCTGATGTCGACCATCTCCGGGGTTGTCTCCTCGCTCACCCAAGCGCTGCCGAGCGTCACCCAGGCCCTGCAGCAAATCGCCTCGACCGACTTGTCCGCGGCCACGCCCGACCTGTCCCAGCTCACTTCGCTGCTCGACCAGTTCCCCGATCTGGCGACCGCGATCTCGGAATCGCCCGAGTTCGCGCAGCTGATGGAATCCAACCCCCAGTTGCAGTCCGTCGCGGAGCAGCTCGGTCTCACGGTCGAGGAACCGGCGGAGCCGGTGGCAGTGGCCGGTCTCCCGGCCGAGGAAGCGGTCGCATCCGGGGCGGGGACGGCCTTCCCGCGCGCCTCGCTGCCGAGCCTGCCTGATTTCAGCTCGCTCGGTGATCTCGTGGAACCGGTGATCGCGGCCAGTACCGGGGTGCCGGTGGAGCCGGTCGGGGTGGGCGCCGAGGTCACCCACGGCGGCGAGGTCACCGAGGGCGCCAGTGCCGCCCACGCGCGTCCGGCGGCCGACGCATGACCCGTACCTGGGAATTCACCGATGTCGAGTTCAAGGTGCTGTGGGATCGGCTGGTCGGCGGTCACATGCCGCGTCCGCTGAGTTTCCTGTCCACCACCATGCTGATGTACGACTTCGATCAGGAGAAGTACGACACCTGGCAGCGCCTGCAATCCGACATCGATCCCGGGCTGCGCACGGCGCTGGACGTGCTGGCGCGTCCGGATGTCTATCTGCGGCTGCGGGCTTGGAACGACCGCGAGCGCGACGACGCGCAGCGGTGGGTCAAAGCCCGTGCGGCACGGGCAGGTGCCAACGGCTATGTGATCCGCCAGTTGCCCGGTGCGACACCGGCTCACAGCGGTGGATTCATCCTGACCGATTGTGGCCCATACGGTCTCACCGAGTCGATCCTCGACATGATGCCGAAGGTCGGGCCTGCCAAGGGTGGAGTGATACCACTGGTCACCGATAAGCAACCCGATCAGGACCCCTACGCGTCACGCGCCTCGATGGTGTTCGAGGAAGCCGACACCGGCATCGCGCGCCGCAGCGCGGAATTCTTCGAGGTTCCCGCCGACCGCACCGGCACCATCAATATTCTGCAGAACCAGTCCATGTTCGGTTCGCGTGGCATGCATCGCGACATCCTGGTGTGGCGTGATCTCCCCGGCGACGGCCGCTACGTCATCGAACTTCCCAACGAAAACCCCACCGCCACACCGATGTCGCGGACCGACCTGGCCGACAAGGTCGACGCGTCGATCGAGCGCATGATGTCGCGGGTGGAATCACACTGGGAGGCAAGCACTTAGGGGACCGGCTCGAACCCGGCGTTCACAGCGTTGTCATCCGCGGTTCGTGCCATCGTGCGAGGCTGTTGCGCACGCGAATGAGTTGTGGTGTGCTCGAACGGCACCACTTGTGGAGGGATGAGCGCGATGACATTCGAATACGACGCCGACGACTTCCGGACCGCGGCCGGCAAGTCGCGCAATGTCAGCAACCAACTCAACGGCATCATCAACACGCTGAACAGTTCGCTGACCGGCCGTGGAAACGTCTGGGGCAACGACAAACTCGGCCGTTCCTTCAACAACGGACCAGGTGGCGACGACGGCTACGACTCCTCCTGGACCAACACCAGCGAGAACGTCAAGACCATGGCCACGTCCATGGGCGACTTCGCCGACGGCCAGACCGAAAGCGCCGACTACATCGACAAGATGGAAAAGGGCAACCGCGACGGCTTGACGTAGAAGCGCGGTCGGTCAACTCGCGTCCGGGATGCCGAGGCCGGGCAGATGCAGGTCGCTGTTTCCGGCACTCTCGACCCAGCCCTTGTAGGCCAGTGTCAGTGGGGAGCCGATGCCGAAGCCGTCGCGGAGCCCGACGACGGTGATCGCGGCGAGCCGCTGGTAGTCGTCGGTGTCGACCGGCCAGGGAAACTCGGTCCACCAGTTGCCCATATGAGCTTCGTCGGGGAGACGCCAGCCCGCTTCGGTGATCATTCGGATGCCGTCGCCGTCGGGGCGGAATTCGGGCTCGAGCCATTCGTCGCCGGTGAGTTCGGCCGACACCGCCTCTCCGGTCTTGCGGAACTGGGCGAAACGTCGTGCTCCCGGTGCTGCCGATTCACCGATCACCAGGACTGTGGTCTCGGGTGCGGCCGCGAGCTCGGCGGCGAGCCCATGTGCGAACCCGGTCCAGTCGGTCACAGCAGGCCCTGCTCGTCGAGCGCGATATTACGATCGTCGGCGGCCAGACGCGCATTGGTGACCAGATACAGCCACACCGAGGCGGCGGAGCGTTCGAGCACGACCGTGGCATCTGCCCCGGCCCACCGGTACTGCAGCGGCGGACCGGCGACGCGGGCTATCGGCTCGCCGAGCTTGGCGGTGATCGCCGCGGCGAAGCTGTCGAAAGCCGTTGCGACCTGCGCGTTCTCGCTCGCATCGGCGAAGTCGGTGAGTTGCAGCTCGATGCCGGTGACCTGGCCGTTCTTGGCACGGATCGTGCCGCTGTCCGGACCGAGTCCGGTGTCGAGCGTGATCCGCCGTGGTCGGCTGGAGACGGTGTGCCAACCGAACTTCTCGACGACTGCCGGGGCGTCGTCGAGGGACCACGACCAGTCGAGTGTGTGCAGTGCACCCGCCAGATCGGCTGCCTTGTCGGCGGGCATCGTGTGCCAGTTCGTCATTCGGTGCCTTTCCTCGGTCAGAAGTACGACAGGAACGCCGCGTCGAAATCGGGGTCGCGGGTGTCGAAGTTCTGGGGAGCGTAGTCGAGGGCGCGGACGTGTTCTACGAACTCGGTGGGGAGGACGAGGGCCTGCTCGGCGAGGTACTTCAGCGAGTCCTCGCGCCAGATCCAGATGCCGTCGGAGTACAGGGAGGGACCACCCTCGATGTCGGCGTCCCGGGTGAACAGGTCAGGAGATTCGCCCATGACGTCGAAGACGGCGCGGACCTTGCGCATGTAGTTCAGAATTCGGTCGCGGTCGTCCTCGACGGTGCCGGTGGGCGCGTCGAATACCGAGGGCAGTTCGTCGTGCCCGCGCTCGTACATCTCGCGGTACATGGCCACCGGCTTCAATTCCATTGCGTGCGTTCCGTTCTCGAATCATGGAGTCTGTGTCCGGCTCGGCGTGCTCGTCGCTGCGGAATGCCAGGTCGCGCCTGCGCTTCAAGTGCCGCCGACCCCGATCCTTCGCCCGCACCGGCTGGTCGTCAAGTCGCCCGCGCGGGGTTCGTTCCGGCTGCCTGGCGTTCATACTGTCGTCATCACGGATTCGTCGGTACCTGCCACTCTGTTGCGCAGGCGAACGAGTTGTGGTGTGCTCGACCGGGCATCACTATTGAGGGATGAGGGGCGATGGCGACGTTCACGGACTCGAGTTGGTGACGTAGCGCTCCATGATCGATCTCCCATCTGGGCTGCATTGGCTCTCGATTCTTGCCGGTATGGAGTGGCCGGAGGGCAATGAAGACGAGATGTGGGCCATGGCCGAGGACTGGCGCACGGCCGCGGACGGTCTTCGTGCACTGGTAGATGACGTCGATGCCGCCAAAGATGCTGCGTTCAAGGCATATCCGCAGGGCGACGGCGTCGAAGACATGCTCAAAGCCTTCGAGGGGATGGCCCGCGGCGACCAGTCGGTGACCAAGCTGGGCGAATTGTTCGACATCCTCGGTGACTCGGTGTATCAGACCGGCACCGAGATCGAATACACCAAGATCATGTTCCTGTCCTCGCTGGGCTTGCTGGCGCTGGAAATCGCTGCGGCGTGGATATTTCCGCCGACGGCGCCCGCGGTGGAGGCTGCCGCGATCGGCGTGACCCGCGTGGTGGCGCGGGGAATCTTCGGGCGCGTACTGGCCGCGATCCTGCGGCACGGCGCGAAGGCCGTGATCACCCGGGTCCTGAAGTTCATCGGCCAGCACGTGGCGATCGACACGGCGCTGGGCACCCTGCAGGAACTCGGCGCCCAGCAGTGGCAGGTCGATCAGGGCCACCGCAAGGAGGTCGACTGGAACCAGGTGAAGGCGGCCGCTGTCAGTTCCGCCGCCGGTGGTCTGGCGGCCGGTCCGTTCGGCCACTTCCTCGGCAAGCGGCTCGGCGACGGCATGTCGCCCTGGCTCAAGGGCGCGATCACCGGCACCGGTGCCGGTCTGGTCGGCGCGGGCGGCGGCATGCTCGGCCAATTCGGGTACGAGGGGATGACCCAGGGCTGGGATCAGGCATGGAACAACCTGAAGACCGCGGCATCCGACCCGCTCATGTGGAGTGCGGGCGCCACCAATGGCGGACTTTCGGGCCTGAACAAGGCCGGGGCGAACTCCGCGTGGTCGGCGATGAAGCCCGGGTTGTTCGAACGGCCCAGCTTCAGCTCGCAGGTTCGCGATGCCATGCCGGGCCACGACCTCGGAACATTCGGGCAGAACGACGGTGCGGGCGGCGACGGGTCGTCCAACCGTCCCGGTGGCGAGGGCGAGAACCGGGCGGGTGCCGACGAAGAGGGGACCGGGGCCGGTGGTGACGACGGCGTGCGCGCGGGTGCGGGCGATGACGCCATGGGCGGCGAGGGTTCCGGTGAGTCGCGGGCCGGTGCCGGTGACGACGGTCAGTCGATGCGCCCCGCCGGGAGCACGCAGTCGCCCGAGGGCGAAGCCCAAGGGCCGACGAATTCCGAAGAGGGACGGGCGAATCAGCAGTCCGGCGACGATCGCCAGTCCTCAGCCGATGGCGGCGCCGGTGCGGGGCGCCAGGAGTCCGAGCCCGAGGTGCAGGGTGGCGAATCGCAGGCCGGTGACGGCAGTCGTCAGGACGGCGGCAGCCGCGCCGACGGGGAAAGCCCTGCGGCACAGACGGATTCCGGTCAGGACAAGTCGCGGGTGGGCGAGGCCGAGCAGGCCGACGGCGCGAGCGTGGGCGAGGGGACGCGCACCGACGCGCAGTCGAGTGGTCAGCCGGTTACGCAGGTCAACGACACTCCGGCGACCAACCGGGACACCACAACACAGGCCGGGGCACCGATCGGTGCCGGTGTGGCAGGTGCCGGGCCCGCTGCGACGGCGGGGCCGTCGCCCGCTGCGACCGGTCAGGCGCCGGTCACCAATCAGGCAGCAACGCCGACGACCGGTCAGCCTGCCGCGAGTCCCACTCAATCTCATACTGCGCCAACACAATCGACCCCGGGTCAGCAGTCGACCCCGGGTCAGCAGTCGACGCCTGCCCAGGGGTCGCAGCCCGCTGCCCGTCCCGGTGTACAACCCGGATCCGACATTCGTTCCGGCGCACCGGAAGCCAGAGCCGACGGCCCGAGTGTCGACGAGTCGCGGGTGGCCGACCCACAGGGCACCGCCGAAGATTCCGGTGCGACGAGTCGACCTGATGGTGAAAGCCGCGCGGGGGTCGGTGAACAGCGCGGCGCCGGTATGGCCGAGACGCCGCTGCGGGGGCTGCAGGCCGCGCCGGGCGAAGCGCCGTCGACCCGTGCAGGCGAGCCCGAGGCTGCCGCCGAACGGACTCGTGCCGGGGATTCCGAGGTCAGGCCGGAGTCCGATCCGCTGGCCGACATCCCGCCGGTGGTGCCGATCGTCGGTGCGGATCCGGGCGCGAGTCCCCGACCGGGCCCGGAGACGAGTCGTCCCGGTCGACCGGGCGCCGACGACACCGCCTCGCCGCGGGACCGCACCGATTCCGGCGACGATCGCAGGCAGCCGCAGCCCGACGGCAACGACAGCGGTCCGGTCTACGACACCCAGTTGCCCAACGGCCAAGGCGTCGTACACCATCCGACCGGCACGGCCATCGGTGAGGATGCCCGCACGCACCGGGTGAGCGAGAACGTGCGCAACGACGGCTCCCACGACGTGGTCGTGCACGGGCGGCGCGACGGTTCGGTGACCCCGAGCAACGGGGACCCCGTCCACCCGCGCGACATCGTCGACGCGATCCGCAGCAACCCGAATTACGTTCCAGGAACACCGATCCGGCTGCTCTCCTGTCACGCGGGCAACAGCAAGGGCTGGGCGCAGTACATCGCCGACCAGCTCGGTGTCGATGTCACCGCGCCGACCGATCGAGTGGGTGTGCGGCGGGAGCCGGGCTCGGACCCGGTGATCGATCGCGGTGGCAAGTGGCGCACGTTCAGCCCCGAGTCCGCGACGACACCGAGCGATACACCCTCGCCCAGAACGGATTCCGATTCGTCCGATACTCGCGATCGCGACAGTCTCGACGGCGACGGTCCACCACTGGATCGCGAGCTCGTCGACTTCATGAGCGACCAGGACCCACCGACCCGCCCGGCCGCGATGTCGTTCCTCGAACCCGGAAACGGGACCGCCAACGCACCGTTCAGCCGGACGCCCGGTGTGGACGCGCATCTGCTCGGCGTGCTGGACCCGAACGACCCGATGGTGCAGACCGCGGGCGATCCGCCGCGGATCACCCATGTCGGCGGGGAGCCGATCGACGAGTTCTCCCACCGACTCAGCGAGGAGCGTGGCCAGGCGTTCATCGACGCGTCCACACCGGACGCGGCCCTGGTCGCCGACTACGAGCAGCACAAGGCCCAGCAGCAGGCGCTGGAAACCGCGAAGTCCGACAAGGGTCGGGCGGTGCGCGACGCCGCGATGGCTCTCAAGGACGCCCGGGCAGCACATACCCGCGCTCTCGAGGCCGCGGCGGACGCACGCAGCCGCGGC